>NZ_OX044366.1:1408945-2817891 GCF_943846705.1 uncultured Pseudomonas sp.
CAGCATCGGCTCTTTGCCACCGGTAGCCAGTTGGCGTGAGCGCTTGGTAGCGAGCATGACCAGCTCGAAGCGGTTATCAACGTGATCCAGGCAATCTTCGACGGTAACGCGAGCCATGGTGTTCCTCGTAGCAAATGCGTAATAGAGCTGGGCCCAAATGGGCGAGCGGACTGAATAGTCTAAAAAATCACCAGCATTAAGGGAAGCATTGATTTAGCGCTGCACGATAAGTCAGACCAGTAACTCGCTCAGCAGGCCGCTGTGGCGTTGCTGTTGCGGGCTTTGCAGCAGCCGGTTGGCGCGGAAAATAGCCTTTAGGTCGCTCAGTGCGTGGGCGAAGTCATCGTTGATCAGCAAGTAGTCATATTCGACGTAGTGGCTCATCTCACTGACGGCTTCACGCATGCGCTGCTCGATGATCTCGCCGCTGTCCTGGCCACGATTGGTCAGGCGATGGCGCAGGGCTTCTTGGGTTGGCGGCAGAATAAAGATCGATTTGGCCTCTGGCATCAAGCGGCGTACCTGTTGCGCGCCTTGCCAGTCGATCTCCAAGATCAGGTCGAAGCCGTCGCGCAGGGTTTGTTTAACCCATTCCTGTGAGGTGCCGTAGAGGTTGCCGAAGACTTCCGCGTGCTCAAGGAACTCGGTTTTGTCGAGCATGGCGTGAAACTGCTCGCGGCTGGCGAAGTGGTAGTTCACGCCGTCCACTTCACCCGGGCGCATGGCGCGCGTGGTGTGCGAGACGGACACGCGAATCTGCGCTTCGCTGTCGATCAGCGCCTTGACCAGACTGGTCTTGCCCGCGCCGGAGGGGGCAGAAATGATGTACAGGGTACCGGTGGTTATGCTCATGGATCAGTCCTGGGACGCGTTGTTCGAAGAGTAGCAGTGGCGGTTTGGCTTACTCGATGTTCTGCACTTGTTCGCGCATCTGTTCAATCAGCACTTTCAAGTTGACGGCGGCCTGGGTGCTGCGTGTGTCGAAGGCCTTGGAACCGAGGGTGTTGGCTTCGCGGTTGAGCTCCTGCATGAGGAAATCCAGGCGTCGGCCCGCTTGGCCACCGGTTTTCAGCACGCGGCGCACTTCGCTGACATGGGTGACCAGGCGATCGAGCTCTTCGGCGACATCGCTTTTCTGCGCGAGCATCACCAGCTCTTGCTCCAGGCGCTGCGGGTCGAGGTCGGCCTGCATTTCGGCGCAACGGTCGAGAATCTTCTGCCGTTGGGCGGCCAGCATCTGCGGTACCAGTTCGCGCAGCGCAACGACTTCGCCAGCAATGCTGTCCAAGCGCTCGTTGAGTAGCTTGGCCAGTTCGGCACCTTCACGTAAGCGGCCTTTTTTCAGCTCGTCCAGCGCTTCGGTGAACAATGTCAGTGCGGTTTTATTGAGCGCTTGCGGGTCGGCGGCATCAGCGACCAGCACGCCGGGCCAGCCCAATACCTCCAGCGGGTTAAGCGCGGCGGGCTGTTTGATCAGGCTGGCGACGCTTTCGGCGGCGGTGACCAGCTGCGCGGCGCGCTCTAGATCGACCTGCAAGGCTTTGCCGGCATTGTCATCGCTAAAGCGCAGGGTGCATTCGACTTTGCCGCGCGACAAGCCATTGCGCAGGGCTTCGCGCACTGCGCCTTCGAGGTCGCGGAAGGCTTCGGGCAGGCGCAGGTGAGGTTCCAGGTAGCGATGGTTGACCGAGCGCAGCTCCCAGCTCAGGGTGCCGTTGGCACTCGCCTGTTCGGCGCGGGCGAAGGCAGTCATGCTATGGATCATGGGGCGAACCTCGCGAAAAGTCGTAACGAAAGGCGCGGGATTGTAGCGCAGTGCGTCGGCCGCTCCCAATTCGGCATGCCAGCACAGGCTTACGGCCCTATAATGGCCGGCAGATTTTTATTCAGAGTAGGTATTCCTAGATGAAACGTCCCAGTGGCCGCACCGCCGATCAGTTGCGCTCGATTCGTATCACCCGCAACTACACCAAGCATGCCGAGGGGTCGGTTCTTGTGGAGTTTGGCGATACCAAAGTGATTTGTACGGTGAGTGTCGAGTCGGGCGTTCCGCGCTTCCTGAAAGGCCAGGGGCAGGGCTGGCTGACCGCCGAGTACGGCATGCTGCCGCGTGCCACCGGTGACCGTAACCAGCGTGAAGCCAGCCGTGGTAAGCAGGGTGGCCGCACCCTGGAAATTCAGCGCTTGATCGGTCGTTCGCTGCGCGCTGCGCTGGATATGTCGAAGCTGGGCGAGAACACCCTGTATGTTGACTGCGACGTGATCCAGGCCGATGGCGGCACCCGTACTGCATCGATTACCGGTGCTATGGTGGCCGTGATTGATGCGCTGAAAGTGATCAAGAAACGTGGCGGTCTGAAAGGTGGCGACCCGCTCAAGCAGATGATTGCCGCTGTGTCGGTCGGTATGTACCAGGGCGAGCCAGTGCTGGACTTGGATTATCTGGAAGACTCTGCCGCTGAAACTGACCTCAACGTGGTGATGACCAGCAGCGGCGGTTTCATCGAAGTGCAGGGTACTGCCGAAGGCGCGCCGTTCCAGCCGGCTGAGTTGAATGCCATGCTGGCGTTGGCGCAGAAAGGTATGAGTGAGCTGTTCGCGCTGCAACAGGCGGCGTTGGCGGACTGATTGAGCGGTATTGCAAGTCGCTAACCCAAGGAGAGGCATGATGAACGACGAGACTCAAGCGCCACAGCCGGTTCCCGGCCCGGAAGCCCGCCAGTGGGCAATGTTGTGCCACTTCGCGGCCTTTCTCGGGCTGGTGATTCCCTTTGGCAATCTGCTTGGGCCGTTGATCGTCTGGCAGATCAAGAAGGACCTTGATCCGTTCGTTGATGCCCAGGGCAAGGAGGCGCTGAACTTTCAGATCAGCGTGGCCTTGGCGGCGATGCTGTGTTTCTTGCTGATGGTGGTGGTCGTGGGCTTCCCGCTGCTGGTGCTGGTCAGCATTGCGGCGCTGGTGTTGACCATTATTGCTGGAATCAAGGCCAATGAAGGCCAGGCGTATCGCTATCCCTTTGCCTGGCGCTTGGTCAAATAAGCGTTTGCCAGATGCAAAAAAGCCGACGCATGCGTCGGCTTTTTTCTGCCTGTTGTCAGGCTATACGCTGAGCATCCAGTCGTAATCGACAATCAGTGGCGCGTGCTGTGAGAAGCGCGGCTGGTGCGGCAAGCGGGCGCTGCGAATACTGCGGCGCAGGCCGGGGGTGAGCAACTGATAGTCGAAACGGTAGCCCAGGTTGAGCAGTTCAGCCTGCTCGCTGTCTGGCCACCAGCTGAACTGATCGCCCTCACGGCTGACTTCACGCAGCGCATCGACATAGCCCATGCTGCCAATCACTTCATCCATCCACGCCCGTTCAGGGGCGAGGAAGCCCGGTGATTGCTGACAGTCGCGCCAGTTCTTCACGTCGAGCTTCTGATGCGCCACATAGAGCGAGCCACAATAGATGTACTCGCGGCGCTTACGGCGCTGCTTGTCCAAGTAATGGGTGAAATCGTCCATGAACTTGAATTTCTGATTCAAGCTCTCGTCACCCTGCTGCCCGGAAGGCATCAGCAGGGTGGCAATACTTACTTTGTCAAAATCAGCCTGCAGGTAGCGCCCGTAGCGGTCGGCCATTTCAAAGCCGAGGCCGCTGATTACCGCCTTGGGTTGCAACCGCGAATACAGCGCCACACCACCTTGGTTTGGTACTTCTGCATCGCAGGCATAAAGGAAATAGCCATCCAGTTGGAAGGCTTGGTCGTCCAGTTCAAAGGCGGAGGCGCGGGTGTCCTGCAGGCAGATGACGTCGGCATTCTGTGCTTGCAGCCAACTGAGCAAACCGCGCTCGACTGCCGCATGAATACCATTCACGTTCACACTGATGATCCGCATAAATGGCCCCAAAAATCACGTGCGTGTATGATACCCGAGCTCGTCTCTAATAAGTAACTTCCTAGTAAAACCGTGCCGTTCGGGACTTTTTCATGCAAGCGTACCAGCGCGATTTCATCCGTTTTGCCATCGAGCGTGGGGTTCTACGTTTTGGTCAGTTCACCCTGAAATCCGGGCGTATCAGTCCTTATTTCTTCAATGCCGGCTTGTTTGACAGCGGTTTGGCGCTGGCGCAGCTGGGGCGCTTCTATGCCGCCGCAGTGGTCGACAGCGGCATCGACTTCGATGTGTTGTTCGGCCCAGCCTATAAAGGTATTCCATTGGCGGCCACTACGGCAGTGGCGCTGGCTGAGCATCATCAGCGCGATATGCCCTGGTGTTTTAACCGCAAGGAGGCCAAGGATCACGGCGAAGGCGGCACCTTGGTCGGCGCGCCACTGGCTGGCCGCGTACTCATCATCGACGACGTGATCACTGCAGGTACCGCGATACGTGAGGTGATGCAGATCATCCAGGCGCAGAGCGCGCAGGCCGCTGGCGTGCTGATTGCTTTGAATCGTCAGGAGCGCGGTAAAGGTGAGCTTTCGGCGATTCAGGAAGTTGAGCGTGACTACGCGATGCCGGTAGTGAGTATTGTGTCACTCGAACAGGTACTGGAATATCTGGCAGAGGATGCTGAACTCAAGCAGTATCTTCCGGCTGTACAAGCCTATCGTGCCGAGTACGGCATCTAACCTGCTGATAAGGTGCTGCGTGTGCATAAGTCTGCCCTGACCCGCTGTTCGCTGTTGCTTGGCCTACTGTTGCCGGTTGTGGCAGGTGCAACCGAGTTGTACCGCTATGTCGATGATCGGGGAACCACCGTATTAAGCCGCCAGGGCGTGCCGCCTGAGCACATCGGCAAGGGTTATGAGGTGCTGAACGATCAGGGCCGGGTGATTAAAGTAATCCCGCCGGCCCCTACCGCTGAAGAAATGAAGCACATCCTGGCGGAGAAGGCGCGCGCCAGCTCTGATGCGCAATTGTTGCGCTTTTACAGCACCCCGGAAGACGTGGAGCGCGCGCGCCAGCGCAAGCTGGCCGAGCTGGATGGCCTGATTGGTGTGGCGCGCGGCAATTTGCAGTCGGTGCGCACTCAGCAGGCCAACCTGCAAAGCCAGGCAGCCAACCATGAGCGCGCAGGGCGTGCAGTGCCAGCACATTTACTGGCGCAAATCGACAGTCAAAAAATCGAGCAGGAACGCCTCAAAAGCGACATCTTGCGCTATCAGGCTGCGCGCAAGGCGGCGGACAGCAGCTTTAATGCCGACCGTGATCGGCTCAAGGTTCTGCTGGGGCGCCATTGATCGCTGATAGTTGCGGCGCGTAGCGCTCGAAGGCCAGCAGCCTTTCTCTCAGCCATGCCGGTAGCGGGCTGCTACTACGGGTTGCGCTATCTGCGTGGACGTAAATCACTTCACCGCTGGTCAGCACCTGCTCCCCACGCCAGATGCCCATGGCAAAACTCAAGCTCGATCGACCCAGGCGAGAGACGCGAATGCCGATCTGCAGCTCATCGTCGAAGCGTGCGGGGGCTAGGTACTCCAGTACGGTCTTGATCGCGAAGAAGTCATTGCCGTCACGGCCCAGGTCATCTGGGTAGCGCATGCCCAGCGCGCGAAAATATTCGGTGATGGCGACATCGGCATAGGTCAGGTAGTGACCGTTGAACACGATGCTTTGCGGGTCGACCTCTGCCCAGCGCACACGCAGCGTGTGGAAAAAGCTGAAGGCTTCTCGGGAAGGTATGGGTGGCATGTGGTAGACCTCGGCTGGCAGTGCTTAGTCGCTGAGCTTCGGTGTTGATAGCGCTTGCTGCAAGGGATGCAGCAAGCTATCAGGCGGGTGAATCAGCCACGATCAGTGAGCATGGCTGGCTCTGCTAGGCCTTAGGGCTGTTCGCGGTTGCAGATGAGGGTGCCCACGCCGCTGTCAGTGAAGATTTCCAGCAGCACCGCATTGGGTACACGGCCATCGATGATGTGCGCGCTGGTGACGCCGCCTTGTACCGCTTCCAAGGCGCAACGGATTTTCGGCAGCATGCCGCCGTAGATGGTGCCGTCGGCGATCAGGCCATCCACCTGCGCGGTGGTCAGGCCGGTGAGCACATCGCCTTGCTTGTCCATCAGGCCGGCGATATTGGTCAGCAGCATCAGTTTCTCAGCTTGCAGTGCTTCGGCGACTTTGCCGGCGACCAAGTCGGCATTGATGTTGTAGGACTCGCCGTTCGCGCCAACGCCGATTGGTGCGATGACCGGAATGAAGTCGCCCTTGACCAGCATGTTGAGCAGGTCGGTATTGATCCCGGTGACTTCACCGACATGGCCGATATCGATGATTTCCGGTTGGGTCATTTCCGGCGTTTGTCGGCTGACCTTGAGCTTCTTGGCGCGGATCAGCTGGGCATCCTTACCGGTCAGGCCGATGGCGCTGCCGCCATGCTGGTTGATCAGGTTGACGATGCTTTTGTTGACCTGGCCGCCGAGGACCATTTCTACCACATCCATGGTCGCGGTGTCGGTCACGCGCATGCCGTCGACGAAATGACTCTCGATCGACAGGCGCTTGAGCAGGTCGCCAATTTGCGGGCCGCCGCCGTGCACCACCACCGGGTTGATGCCCACGGCCTTCATCAGCACGATGTCACGGGCGAAGCCTTGCTTGAGCTCTTCGCTTTCCATGGCGTTGCCGCCGTATTTGATCACCAGGGTTTTGCCCACGAAGCGGCGGATATAGGGCAATGCTTCGGAGAGTACTTTGGCGACGTTGGTGGCGGCATCTAGTTCGAGAGTCATGCAGGGCTCCAGTAGAAATTGACTAATCAATCAGAACGGCAAGTCGAGGTCAGGCGCGGCGCTGTATAGCTGCGCACGGAAGACTTCCTTGATGCGTTCGAGTTCCTCTTCGGTTTCCGCCTCAAAGCGCAATACCAGCACTGGCGTGGTATTGGAGGCGCGCACCAGGCCCCAGCCTTTGGGGTAGTCGACGCGCACGCCATCGAGGTTGGTGATATTGCCTTCGCCCCATACACCATCGCGCTGCAGCTGTTCGATGATGCTGAACTTGCTCTGCTCGGTGACCTGGATGTTGATTTCCGGGGTCGAGATGTCGTTGGGGAAGGCGCTGAACACATGCTCGGCGTCGCGGCGATCCTGGCTGAGGATTTCCAGCAGGCGGGCGGCGGCATAGATGCCGTCGTCAAAGCCGAACCAGCGCTCCTTGAAGAAAATATGCCCACTCATTTCGCCGGCCAGCAACGCGCCGGTTTCTTTCATTTTCTTCTTGATCAGCGAGTGACCGGTTTTCCACATCACCGGGCGGCCGCCGTAGCCGCTGATCAGCGGGGTCAGGCGGCGCGTGCATTTGACGTCGAAGATAATATCGGCACCCGGGTTGCGCGACACCACGTCCTTGGCGAACAGCATCAACAGGCGATCTGGGTAGACGATGGTGCCGGTATTGGTCACCACGCCGACGCGATCACCGTCGCCGTCGAAGGCCAGGCCGATATCGGCGTTTTCGCTTTTCACTTTGGCGATCAGGTCGACCAGGTTCTCCGGTTTGCCGGGATCTGGATGGTGATTGGGGAAATTGCCATCGACTTCACAGTACAGCGGGATCACCGAGCAGCCCAGGGCTTCGATCAGCTGCGGAGCGATCACCCCGGCTACGCCGTTGCCGCAGTCGACCACCACGCGCATGGGTTTGGCCATGGCGATGTCATCGCGAATCTGGTTGAAGTAGTTCGCCAGCACATCGATTTGTTCAACTGTGCCGACGCCGCTGATCAGGTCGTTGTTATCGATACGCGCTTTCAGCGCCTGAATCTGCTCATTGGCCAGGGTGTCGCCGGCGATGACAATTTTGAAACCGTTGTAGTCGCTCGGATTATGGCTACCGGTGAGCATCACTGCGGATTTGCCGGTGAGGATATGTCCGGCGTAATACACCACGGGCGTCGGCACCATGCCGACATCGCTGACGGTACAGCCGCAATCAAGCAGGCCCTGGATCAGCTGCTGCGCCAGCTCTGGGCCGGACAGGCGCCCGTCGCGCCCGACGGCTATGTTCGGTTCGCCCTGAGCGATGCTCTGTGAGCCGATGGCGCGGCCAATCCAGTAGGCGGTTTCGGCATTCAGGGTGCGGCCGACGATGCCGCGAATATCGTAGGCGCGGAAGATATCCGCCGGTAGCGTAGGGGCTTTTGTCTGTATGGGCATAGGTGTTGGCTCATCGAGGCCGAACAGGTCCTGGTCTTCGTCGAGAATATCGATATCGAGAATGTCAGTGTCCTGAAACCGGGGGTCGAGCATGGCGCTTGCCGGCGCTTGCCGGGGGGCGTTGCGTTCCGGGTTGGCGGCAGCGGTATTGGACGCCGGTGGCGTAGTCTGCTCGCTGGCGCGGCGTGGCATGCGTGCCAGGCTCTGCGCAAGTATATCTAAGGCGGGCAGGCTCAGGCTGAAGGCTTTGACGGTCTTGCCCGCAGCCAGCGTTTTAAGCATCTGGCTCAGTTGTTCTACGTCGTTACGCAGGCGGCGTTGCAGGCTGCTCTGCTGCAGATAAAGCCCGACAATCGCGCCGGCCAGGGCCAGCAGTCCGGCGATGGCCAGCAGCACTGGCGAAAATACCGGGCTGGTCAACGAGGGGCCAGGGGTGAAGCTGATCGTCCAGTTGGGGTTGCCGGTGCTGAATGTCTGCGCGGTACCTTGAGCCTGGCCGCGTTGCGCTAATACTTGGGCGGCGGTGTTGTTGAACTGCTGAATCAGTTGGATTTGGCCAATTTCTGCCGGCATCAGCGGCAGGCTGGCGAGCAAGCGCTCTAGGTCTACGGCCAGGAGCAGGGTGCCATGCAGCGGCTCACCGTCGCTCAGGCGCAACGGCGCAGCGCTGTAAACCAGCCAGCGCTGGCCCACTTTGTAGGCTTCAGGTGGCGGGGTTTGGCCGTTTTCGACGCGGCGCAGCATGTCCAAAGCGGCAAAATTCATCGGTGCGCTGCGGCCCATGTCCTGCACAGCCTGGTTGCGCGCGTTGAGGTGAGCGTCGACCACGCCGTGCCAGTACGTGAGGTTGCGCTCGGCGGCGCGCACCTGGTCGATATCCTGGCTTTGCAGGGCTTGCAGCAGTTGTGGGTTGCGTGCGGCGGCCTGAGTGTCGGCACTCAGTTGCAGCAGGGCTTTCTGCAGCACGGTCGCCTGGCCGCCGCCCCAGGCCTGGCTGAGCTGCTGCAGTTGCTGTTGATAGGCGCTGTTGAGCGGGCCGAACCACAACAGTGCGCCGGCCAGGATGATGCCGATAAAAGCCGCCAGCATGCCCGGCAGCAAGGCGTTTAAGCGCTTTTCAGCGGCTTTCCGTTTGTCGGGCGCGCTGATTAATTGGGCGCTAGGGCTAAGCGCGCCTGCATCCTTGGCCGTGCGCGTGAAGAGTTTCATGCCGCGTCTCCTCGGTCATTCATCCTGGAATTAGCTTGGGGCAATCATTGGCTACCGGAGTGGCCGAAGCCGCCGGCGCCGCGTTGGCTCTCATCGAACTGCTCGACCAGCTCGAAGTGCGCCTGCACCACCGGAACCAGAATCAGTTGAGCGATACGTTCACCAATGGTGATAGTGAAGGCGCTCTGGCCACGGTTCCAGCAGGACACCATCAACTCGCCCTGGTAGTCCGAGTCGATCAGGCCGACCAGGTTGCCAAGCACAATGCCATGTTTATGGCCAAGGCCCGAGCGCGGCAGGATCATCGCGGCCAGGCCAGGGTCGCCAATATAGATCGACAGGCCGGTGGGAATCAGCACGGTTTGCCCAGGTTCGAGTACCAGCTCCTGCTTGAGCATGGCGCGCAGGTCGAGGCCCGCAGAGCCAGGCGTGGCGTAGTGCGGCAGGGGGAATTCGTTGCCCAGGCGGGGGTCGAGAATTTTGGCTTGTAAGGCGTGCATATCAGGCTCTGTGGTCGGTGAGTGGGGCGTCAGCTGCGGGCCAGGCGTTCGGCGATAAAGCTCACCAGTTGGCGGGCGATCTTGCTTTTGCTGGTCTGGGCGAAACTGCTCTGTTGTAACTCACGGTCGATGATGGTGATGGCGTTTTCTTCGCTATTGAAGCCGATGTTCGGGTTGGCCACGTCGTTGGCGACGATCAGGTCGAGGTTCTTGTCCTTGAGTTTGCGCGAGGCGTACTCCAGCAGGTTCTCGGTTTCGGCGGCGAAGCCAACGCTGAACGGGCGATCAGCGCGCGTGGCCAGAGTGGCGAGAATATCCGGGTTACGCACCATTTGCAGGAGTAACCCGTCGCCACTGCTGGGGTCTTTCTTCAATTTGTGCTGGGCGACCACTTCCGGGCGGTAATCGGCCACTGCCGCAGCGGCAATGAGCAGGTCGCAGGGCATCGCGGCTTCGCAGGCGGCGAGCATGTCGCGGGCGCTGGTGACGTTGATGCGGGTGACGCGCTCAGGCGTGGGCAGGTGCACCGGGCCGCTGATCAGGGTGACTTTAGCCCCGGCTTCGGCCGCTGCTTCGGCGAGGGCGAAACCCATTTTGCCGGAGCTGTGGTTGGTGATATAGCGCACGGGGTCGATGTTTTCCTGGGTCGGCCCGGCGGTAATCAACACATGCTTGCCGGTCAGCGCTTGATTCTGGAAGCAGTCGGCGGCGCATTGCACCAGCTGCTCGGCCTCCAGCATGCGACCCAGGCCGACATCGCCACAGGCTTGGCTGCCAGCGGCGGGGCCAAACAGGTGCAGGCCGCGGGCGCTCAGCAGCGCCGCATTGGCTTGGGTCGCCGGGTCGCGCCACATGCCCTGGTTCATCGCCGGAGCCAGGGCCACCGGCGCATCGGTGGCCAGCACCAGAGTGGTCAGCAGGTCATCGGCCACGCCCTGGGCCAGGCGTGCCATCAGGTCGGCGGTGGCTGGTGCGATCAAGACCAGATCGGCCCAGCGTGCGAGCTCGATATGGCCCATGGCCGCTTCTGCTTCAGGGTCGAGCAGGTCGAGGTGCACCGGATGCCCGGACAAGGCTTGCAGGGTCAGCGGGGTGATGAATTCCCGACCACCTTTGGTCATGACCACCCGTACATCGGCGTCCTGGTCCTTGAGTCGGCGAATCAGCTCAGCACTTTTATACGCGGCAATACCGCCGCCCACGCCAACAATGATGCGTTTCCGATACAGCCGCTGCATAGGCCTGCCTTATATGAAAATGGCTTTTGTCAAAGAGGGTTAGAACGCCGCGCCGACACCTCCCCAGGCCAGGCGCTGCGCAAAAGTTGGGCTACGATAGCACAGAGCCTGCAGTCGAGTAGTGCTGCCAAACGCTTGCCAGGCTTGGCTTTGCGGCACGTAGGTGAGGCAGTTTGCCGCGTCTGATAACACAAGGAGGTGTGATGAGTATTCGTGACTGGCCTGCGGCCGAGCGCCCGCGGGAGAAGCTCTTGGCCCAGGGCGCTAGCACCCTGACTGATGCGGAATTGCTGGCGATTTTCTTGCGTACGGGGGTGGCCGGGCAAAGCGCGGTGGACCTGGCGCGCCATCTGCTCGGCGACTTTGGCAGCTTGCGCGCGCTGTTGCAGGCGGATTTACCTTCGTTCAGCCAGCGCCTGGGTCTGGGGCCGGCCAAATTTGCCCAGTTACAGGCCGTGCTGGAGATGGCCCGGCGTCATCTTGCCGAGCAATTGCGCCGCGATTCGGCGCTGGAGAGTCCGCAGGCGGTGCGCGATTACCTCAAGGCGTTATTACGCCATGAGCCCCATGAGGTATTCGGCTGCCTGTTTCTTGATGCCAAGCACCGTGTGCTGGCGTTCGAGGCGCTGTTTCATGGCTCCATCGACAGTGCCAGCGTTTATCCCCGCCAGGTGGTTAAACGTGCGCTTGCACATAATGCTGCGGCGTTGATTCTGACCCATAACCACCCGTCCGGGGTTGCCGAACCCAGTCAGGCGGATCGCGTACTGACGCGCCGCCTGAAAGAGGCGCTGGAGTTGGTGGATGTGCGCGTACTCGACCACTTTATCGTCGGCGACGGCGAGCCGCTGTCGATGGCCGAGTACGGTTGGCTCTAGGTTTCAGGGTGCTAGGCGAACCTTGGCGAAGTCTTGCCGGCCGAACGGATTAACCTGATAGCCCTGGACTTGCTTGCGCGTCAGCGCGAAGGCGGTCGGGTGAGCCAGTGGTAGCCACAGCGCTTGCTGTTGGATGATCTGTTGCGCTTGCTTGTACAGCTGGCTGCGCTGGTCCTGATCGCTGGTGCGTTTGCCATCGGCGATCAGCTGGTCCAGTTGCGGGTCGCAGTAGCGCGCGAAGTTCAGCCCGGATTCAACCGAGGCGCAGGAAAACTGCGGTGTGAGGAAGTTGTCGGGATCGCCGTTATCACCGGCCCAGCCCATGAATAGCAGGTCGTGTTCACCGGCTTTGGCGCGGCGAATCAGCTCGCCCCATTCGATCACGCGAATCTCGGCCTTGATGCCGATCTTGTCCAGGTCGGCTTGCAGCAACTGTGCGCCGAGGTTTGGGTTGGGGTTGAGCACGCTGCCGCTGGGGCGAGTCCAGATGGTGGTGCTGAAGCCGTCAGCCAGCCCGGCTGCTTTCAGCAACTGGCGGGCTTGTTCTGGGTCATAGGCATACCCGGGCAGTTCGCTGGCGTAGCTCCAGGTGTTTGGCGGGTAGGGGCCATTAGCTGCTTCGGCGCTGTTCTCAAACACGGCTTGCAGGTAGCTGGTTTTGTCGAAGGCCAGGTTGATGGCCTGGCGTACCGCGGCCTGGTCCAGTGGCGGATGCTGGCTGTTGATGCCGACGAAGGCGGTCATAAAGGCCGCGGTATGCACGCTCTGTAGGTTGTTATCGCCAGCAATAGTCGTCACATCCTGGGGTTTTGGCGACAGCGCGATATGGCACTCGCCACGCCGCAGTTTTTGCAGGCGTACGTTAGCGTCTGGGGTGATGGCGAAGATCAGATTGTCCACGTCGGGCTTGTCAGCGAAGTAGTCCGGGTTGGCGCTGTAGCGCACGCTGGCGTCTTTCTGAAAGCGTTTGAAGACAAACGGGCCGCTGCCAATTGGCTGGCTGTTGAGCTTTTCCGGAGTGCCGGCAGCCAATAGTTGCGCGGCGTACTCGGCGGAGTAGATCGACGCGAAACCCATGCTCAAGGTGGCCAGGAAGGTCGCATCCGGGTTGTTAAGGGTGAAGCGCAAGCTGTGTTCGCCGGTTTTATCGAGGCGTTTGATCAGGCTGGGCAGCTGCATCGATTGTGCGTGCGGATAGCCACTGGCCGCGACCTTGTGCCAGGGGTGGGCCGGCTCGAGCATGCGCTGAAAGCTGAACAGCACGTCATCCGCGTTCAGGGTGCGGCTGGGGGTGAAGTAGGCAGTGCGGTGAAAGCTCACATCAGGGCGCAGGGTGAAGCTATAGGTCAGGCCGTCCGCGCTAACGTCCCAGGCTTGCGCCAGGCTTGGCTGCAGAGTGCCGCTGGTTGCGTCGAAATCCACTAGGCGGTTCATCAATACGTCAGCTGACGCGTTGGTGGTGGTCAGGGAGTTGTACTGCACCACGTCGAAACCATCCGGGCTGGCTTCGGTACAGACGCTGAGGGTGCTGGCTTGGGCCAGTGCAGGCGCCAATAGGGGGGCGAGCAGCAGCGGTAGGAAGGCGAGGCGCATGGCAAACTCCTAGGGTGGCCGTAGGTGAACGCTTTACCCTAGGCCATTACTTGGCAGCAGGGCAATCAATCTTGGCGACGAGCGGTCGAGCTGCGTTATCCCTACCAATAGCTGGCTTAGCGGCGGGAAATGGCGGCAGGGCTTGAGTAGGAAAAGTACGTTTATTCTTGTTGCGCTTTGGGCTTTCTGGTATAAAGCAGCGCTCTTTTGTAGGGGCCCGGTTCTTGCGCTTTCAGGTACGGCCGGTAAGACCCTCGAGATACGCGGCGCTGCGCGCCAAGATTGAATATTAGCGGCCAACCCATGCCGGGTTGGGCATGTGGTTTTAGAGGGCTGAGGCATGTCGAGAGTCTGTCAAGTTACCGGTAAGGGTCCGGTAACTGGGAATAACATTTCCCACGCAAACAACAAAACCCGTCGTCGTTTCCTGCCGAACCTGCAGCATCACCGCTTCTGGGTCGAGTCTGAGAACCGTTTCGTCCGTCTGCGCGTTTCTGCCAAAGGCATGCGTTGCATCGACAAGCGTGGTATTGACGTCGTTCTGTCCGAGCTGCGTGCTCGCGGCGAAAAGGTTTAAGGGGAAAGTCATGCGTGAATTGATCCGTTTGATCTCGAGTGCCGGTACTGGTCACTTCTACACTACCGACAAAAACAAGCGCACCACTCCGGACAAAATCGAAATTAAAAAATTCGATCCGGTTGTGCGTAAGCACGTGATCTACAAGGAAGGCAAGATCAAGTAATTGATCTGGCTCCTTGCCGAAAAAACCCGCCTTATGGCGGGTTTTTTCTTGCCTGTGATTTGGCCTGGAAAACCCCCAGGCATTTAGAGATTGCCTGGGGTGGTGTTTAACGTCGCCTAGCAACGGCCCTTGAGGGTGGCTGCCCTGAATCGCAGGCGATAAAAAGCCCGCGCAAGGCGGGCAAAAGGGTGGTGCATGGAGAGTGATCAGCTGCTGGCTTGCTCGAAGATCACATAGACCTTGCGGCATGGCTCCAGTACTTCCCAGGTGCCGGAAAAGCCAGCGGGGATCACAAAGCGGTCGCCGGCGCGCAGGGTCTTGGCGTTGCCATCCTTATCGCGCAATACCGAGACGCCCTGGAGAATTTCGCAGTACTCGTGCTCGGTGTAGTTGATGGTCCAGTGGCCGATGCCGCCTTCCCAGATACCGGCGTTGAATTGACCGCACGGGCTGCCGTAGTGGTTGCGCACACTTTGCTCGGGGTCGCCTGCAAGGACTTTTTCTGCGGCCGGGCGGTAATGCTCTGGGGTGGTGGTGGCTTGGGCGAAGTCGACGATCTGCTCAATGTTCATAAGAAGGTCCAGTCAGGCTCGTTTTCAGTTGAATGGTAATTTCGGCAGTCTATGTTTAATAAAGCGCACATAACAAGGCAGCTTTGCCTCTATTTGTAAAAAATATTGGAACTACGCAGGCCGCTAGTTTAGTGTTGCCGGCACGATTGGGTTTGTTAAACCCATGCAAAATAATTGACAGCGCGTGCGGCCGACCTGCGGCGCTTTACTAGCGATAGAGGATGTTCGAATGACTAACCTGACTCGTGCCGATTGGGAGCAGCGTGCCAAGAATCTGAAAATCGAAGGGCGCGCCTTTGTTCATGGCGAGTACCGCGCGGCGGTTTCGGGTGACACCTTTGAGTGCATCAGCCCGGTCGATGGCCGCCTGCTGGGTCAAGTCGCCAGCTGTGATCTGGCCGACGCCGAACTGGCCGTAGCGGATGCGCGCGCCACCTTCGAGTCTGGTGTCTGGTCGCGTATGGCACCGGTGCAACGCAAGCGCATCATGATTCGTTTCGCTGACCTGATGGATCAGCATGCCGAGGAGCTGGCCCTGCTGGAAACCCTCGACATGGGTAAGCCGATCAGCGACTCCCTCGGTGTCGATGTGCCGGGTGCATCGCGTGCCATCCGCTGGAGCGGTGAAGCCGTCGACAAGATCTACGACGAAGTCGCCGCCACCCCGCATGACGAGCTGGGACTGGTGACCCGTGAGGCGGTGGGCGTAGTCGCGGCCATCGTGCCGTGGAACTTCCCGATGATCATGACCTGCTGGAAGCTCGGCCCGGCGCTGTCCACCGGTAACTCGGTAATCGTCAAACCGTCGGAGAAGTCGCCACTCACTGCACTGCGTCTGGCCCAGTTGGCGCTTGAGGCGGGTATTCCAGCAGGCGTGCTCAACGTGCTGCCGGGTTACGGTCACACCGTGGGCAAGGCTTTGGCCCTGCATATGGATGTCGACACCCTGGTGTTCACCGGTTCGACCAAGATCGCCAAGCAGCTGATGATCTACGCCGGCGAATCGAACATGAAGCGCGTTTGGCTGGAAGCCGGCGGTAAGAGCGCCAACATCGTCTTCGCCGATGCGCCGGATCTCAAGGCAGCGGCTGAAGCGGCGGCGGCGGCGATTTGCTTTAATCAGGGCGAGATGTGCACCGCGGGTTCGCGCCTGCTGGTGGAGCGCTCGATCAAGGATCAGTTTATGCCGATGGTGGTGGAAGCCATGCAGGGCTGGAAAGCCGGCCACGCACTGGACCCAGACACCAAGGTCGGCGCGCTGGTCGATGCGGGCCATCTGAACTCGGTACTCGGTTATATCGAGACGGGTCACGCGGATCAGGCCAAGCTGCTCTGCGGCGGCAAGCGCGTTCTGGAAGAGACGGGCGGCATGTATGTTGAGCCGACCATCTTCGATGACGCCCACAACGCCATGCGCATCGCTCAGGAAGAGATTTTCGGCCCGGTATTGACGGTGATTGCCTTCGACAGCACTGAGGAAGCGATTCAGATCGCCAACGACAGCATCTACGGTCTGGCGGCGGCGATCTGGACCAGCAACCTGTCCAAGGCCCATCTGGCGGCCAAGGCGCTGCGTGTTGGCAGCATGTGGGTCAACCAGTACGACGGTGGGGACATGACCGCGCCGTTTGGTGGTTACAAGCAGTCGGGCAACGGCCGCGACAAGTCGCTGCATGCGTTCGACAAGTACACTGAAATCAAAGCCACCTGGATCAAGCTGTAACAGCGTGATTTCGGGGTAGTAGGCGGGGCACTGCCCAAGGTCTACCTTCCCCACAGAGGCTCGGCTCTAGTAGCCACACCTGCGGCCGGGTTTCCTTAGGAAGCCCGGCCGTTTTGTTTGCAGCGGCCACGACAGCAAGGAGTCTGGCAATGCGTTGGGGTACCTATTTCGCCGTCTGTTCGGCGGTCATCAGCATCGGCCTGGCGCTTGGGGTGACCATGCCTTTGGTGTCGCTGCGCCTTGAAGCGTGGGGCTACGACTCGTTTGCCATCGGTGTGATGGCGGCAACGCCGGCGGTGGGTATTCTGCTCGGCGCATCGCTGGCCGGGCGGCTGGCGGCGCGCTTGGGCACCGCTAGGCTGATGCAGCTGTGTTTATTGCTAGGTGCCTTGTCGGTTGCCGGGTTGGCGCTGGTGCAGAGTTATGCGGTGTGGCTCGGCTTGCGCCTGTTTCTCGGCGTGGCGCTGACGGTGGTATTTATCCTCGGTGAAAGCTGGATCAACCAGCTGGCCGTGGAAAAATGGCGTGGCCGGCTGGTGGCGCTGTATGGCACTGGCTACGCACTCAGCCAGCTGTGTGGCCCGTTGTTGCTGACCGCGCTGGGTACCGAAAGTGACAGCGGCTTCTGGTCCGGAGTCGTCCTGCTGATCGGCGGCTCGCTGCTGTTGCTGGGGCGCACAGGCGCACCTGCGGTAGACGGACGCAGCGCATCAGGGCGTGGTCTGCCGGCGTTCTGTCGTAAGTTGCCGGCGATTGCCTGGGCGGTGATGCTGTTTGCCGCGTTCGAAGCGATGATGCTGACCCTGTTGCCGATCTATGGCCTGCGCCAGGGTTTCACTCAGGACATCGCCCTGCTGATGGTCAGCGTGGTGGTGGTCGGCGATGCCGCATTGCAGCTGCCGATTGGCTGGATGGCGGATCGTGTGTCGCGGCAGATGCTGTTCCGCGGCTGTGGCGTGGTGTTGCTGGTCTCCAGTTTGGCAATCCCGCTGACGCTGCACACGGTGTTGATCTGGCCGGTACTGGTGGCGTTCGGCGCCAGCGCTGGCGGGCTGTTCACCTTGTCGTTAATTTTGATCGGTGAGCGTTACCGCGACGACGAGCTGGTGCGCGCCAACGCCCATGTCGCCCAGCTGTGGGGGCTGGGCTGTCTGATCGGGCCGTTGAGTACCGGTGCCGTCAGCCAGTGGGTTAGCGGCCACGCACTGCCGATGATGATGGCGCTGGGGGCGGCGGTTTTCGTGGTGCTCGCCTGGCGCAACTCGGGTTTCGGTGAGCCACTGGTCGCCACCGCAGGTAGCGATTAACCGCAGTCGGCGAGCAGCGCGCTGACCGTACTGCCGACCTGGCGCACAGCTGCTTCGAGCTCCGCGCTGGGTCGTGCCGAGTAGTTCATGCGCAAGCAATTACGGTATTTACCTGCCGCCGAGAAGATGCTGCCCGGCGCAATTTGGATCGCGTGTGGCAGCAGGGCGCGGTTCAGGCGCTGACTGTCGAATTGGCGGTCCAACTCAATCCACAGCATAAAACCACCGTCAGGTTGGCTGACGCGTGTGCCTGGCGGGAAATAGCGGCTTACCCAATCAATCATCACGTCACGGTTGCGTGCGTACTGGCTGCGCATGCGGCGCAAGTGTGGCTCGTAATGGCCGCCGCTGATGAACTCGGCCAGGGCCAGTTGTGGCAGTTGCGCGGCCATGCCGGTGCCGATGTATTTCAGGTGCAGAATCTTTTGCAGGTAGCGCCCGGGCGCGATCCAGCCGATCCGCAGGCCGGGTGCCAGGGTTTTCGAAAATGAGCTGCACAGCAGCACCCGACCGTCTTCGTCATAGGATTTGATGGTGCGCGGTCGCGGGTAGCTGTAGGCCAGCTCGCCATACACATCATCTTCGATAATCGCCACGTCAAAACGCTGGGCCAGGGCGATCAGCGCGCGCTTGTTGGCGTCCGGCATGATGTAGCCGAGCGGATTGTTACAGGTTGGGGTGAGCTGGATGGCTTTGATTGGCCACTGCTCCAGTGCGAGCTCCAGCGCCTCCAGGCTGATGCCGGTGAGCGGGTCGGTGGGCAGTTCCAAGGCCTTCATGCCAAAGCCTTTAAGCGCCTGCATCACGCCATGGAAACTGGGCGAGTCAACCGCCACTACGTCGCCGGGCTTGCAGGTGGCGCAAATGGCGGCGGAGAGGGCCTCGTGGCAGCCAGTGGTGGTGACGATGTCTTCGGCCGGGATTTGGCAGCCCGAGTCGAGCATCAGTCGCGAAATTTGCTCACGCAGGGCCGGGTCGCCATTGATGCAGCCGTAGCTGAGCTCTTTCACGCTTTGCCGCCGGCTCAGGCGCGACATCGAACGCAGCAGGGGTTTTAGGGTGGCGCTGCTGATGTCCGGCATGCCGCGACCTAGCTGCAGAATGTTGCTGCCGGGTGGAATGCTGATCAGCTCCAGTACGTGATCCCACTGCGAGACATCCAGCGGACGCTGTGCAGCGCGGCTGACGATCGGCAGTTCGGGTTTTTTGCGGCTTGGCGGTACGAAATAGCCTGACTTGGGTCGTGGCGTCGCCATGCCTTGATCCTCAAGGTGACGATAAGCCTGCTGCACGGTGCTTAGGCTGACACCGTGCTCAACGCTCAGTGCACGCACCGACGGTAGGCGATCACCAGGGCGGTACAAGCCTTGTTCAATACGCGCGCTGAGCATGGTGGCGAGGTCGACATAAAGGCTCATACAGGCTCCGGCGTGCAAATGATGCAGTTTTCACTTGAAGTTAAACCAGTACAGATGCGGCTGATTTTCACAATTCAGTAGCCGAGATAGGATTTCTGTATGGATTTAATATGTGTTTTTTGAATCTGTCATGCTTTTCTGCGTAAGACCATTATCAAGCCTCGCAATGATTAAATTTCAGGAGCAAGGAGATGAATGGTTTAAGCGATGTTCGGTTGACCTTGGCTCAGCAAGGGCAGCCGCACGATGTGTCACCGCGTCTGTTGGTGGGCGCGGCGTATGCTCCGGCGATGTCACGCTGGACAATACTGCTGCGCCGGTTGAGCACGCGGCGTGGCCTGCTCAAGCTCAATGCACAGCAGCTCGCGGATATCGGCCTGACCCGCGCAGAAGCCCTGCGCGAAGCTAGCCTGCCGTTCTGGAAGCTCTGAGGTGGCTAAGCGCTGATAGGGGTCATGCATGAACATCGCCATTTTGACCTTCGAAGGCTTTAACGAACTTGATTCATTTATCGCCGCAGGTATTTTGCAGCGTATGCAGGGGCAGGGCTGGAACGTGCAAATTACCTGTCCTGAGGACTCCGTAACCTCGATGAATGGGCTGCGGATTACGGCGCAGCAGCCCCTGGAGTTTGCCAATACGGCCGATGTCGTGTTGATTGGCAGCGGCATCTACACCCGCGAGATTGCTGGAGCGGCTCAAGCTTGACCCAGCCAGGCAACTGGTGTGCGCGCAGTGTTCAGGCACTTTGCTGTTATCGGTGTTGGGGGTGTTGAACGGCGTGCCCGCATGTACTGACTTAACCAGCAAACCGTGGGTGGTTGAGGCGGGGGTTGAGGTGTTGAATCAGCCGTTTTTCGCCGAAGGCAACATCGCCACCGCCGGTGGTTGCATGGCCTCGCAATACTTGGCGGCGTGGATCATTACCAAGCTGGCCGGCAATGAGGCCGCTGCGGCGGCCATTCACTATGTGGCGCCTGTTGGCGAAAAAGACTCGGCTGTGGCGCATAGCTTGTCGGTGGTTGGGCCTTACATCCGCCGGTCGACCGTAACCTAGTGTCTAGAGTGGCGTGTGCGGGGGTAAGACGCCGCGCATCGAGCGTTACAGCGCTTCTTTCAAGCGGTGCCAGAGCATGCCCAGCGCCAGCAATGGTGAGCGCAGGTGCTTGCCGCCGGGGAAGGTCATGTGCGGCACCTTGTTGAATAACTCGAAGCCGCCGCCTTGCTGGCCGCTGATGGCTTCGGCCAGTAGTTTGCCGGCCAGGTGGGTGGCGTTTACGCCGTGGCCGGCGTAAGCCTGGGCGTAGAACACGTTGCTGTGCTCCTGGAGTCGACCGATCTGCGGCAGGCGGTTGGCACCGATGCCGATCATGCCACCCCACTGGTAGTCGATCTTCACGTCTTGCAAGTGCGGGAAGACTTGCAGCATTTTCGGCCGCATATAGCCGGCGATATGCGCTGGATCGCGACCGGAATAGTGACAGGCACCGCCGAATAGCAGGCGGTTGTCGGCGGACAGGCGGAAGTAATCGACCGTCACGCGCTGGTCGCACAGTGCCATATTCTGCGGGATCAGGTTGCGCGCCTGGGCGGCGGATAGCGGCTCGGTGGCAATCACGTAGCTGCCGGCGGGCAGCACCTTGCCGCCGAGCTTGCTGTTGAGGCCATTGAGGTAAGCGTTGCAGGCCAGTACCAGGGTTTTGGCGCGCACCTTGCCAGTCGCGGTATGCACCTGCACTTCGCTGCCGTAGTCGATATGGGTGACTAACGAATGCTCGCACAGCCGCACGCCCAGGCTGGCAGCGGCTGCTGCTTCTCCGAGGGCCAGATTAAGTGGGTGCAGATGGCCAGAGCCCATATCGATCATGCCGCCGGCGTAGCGGTCGGAGCCGACCACCTGGTGCATTTGTTCGGCTTGCAGCAGGCGCAGTTCGTGGCGATAGCCGAGGCTTTCCAGCTCGGCCTTGTCTTCGGCAAAGTCGTCCATGTGTGCTGGTTTGTTGGCCAGGTCGCAGTAGCCCCAAGTCAGGTCGCAGTCGATGTTGAATTGCGCGACGCGCTGGCGGACGATTTCCACGGCCTCCAGGCCCATCAGTTTCAGTTCACGCACGCCTTGGCTGCCGATCACCGATTCGAACTGTTCGACGCCGTGGCCGACGCCGCGAATCAGTTGCCCGCCGTTGCGCCCGCTGGCTCCCCAGCCGATTTTATGGGCTTCCAGCAACACCACCGAGAGGCCTTTCTGCGCCAGTTCGATGGCCGTATTCAGGCCCGAAAAGCCACCGCCGACAATGCACACATCAGCCCGCAGCTCGCCCTCCAAGGCTGGATAGGCCAGTTGCCGATTGGCGCTGGCGGCGTAGTAGGAGTGAGTGTGCTGGCTGCTGTGAGCGGGTTGGTGAACGCGGGCGTTCATGTGTGGAATCCTGATTATTATGTTTGGAAATTTTTACGAAGCATAAGCGCGAGTTTTACCAAACGCCAAGAGGCAATCGGTAACTAACCGGTTTTTCGTCGATTAAGCGCGCCATATCCACCGAAGTTGCCTGCCGCGCGGTTACTATGCCGGCCACTGTTTCAGGACCCTGCCCATGAGTTGCACCCGCCGTAAAATCGACCAGCTGCGTTTGCAGATTCCCAGTTTCGCCTGTGTGCCGGGCTGTCACGATTGCTGCGGCCCGGTGACGGCCTCATCCGAAGAAATGTCGCGCCTGCCGGTGAAAAGCGCTGCCGAGCACGATGCTGCCCTGGCCGAGTACAACTGTGTGCACCTCGGCCCGCAGGGCTGCACGGTATACGACCAGCGCCCGTTGATCTGCCGTTTGTTCGGCACCACGCCAAGCCTGCCCTGCCCACAGGGCCGTGGGCCGGAGCAGATGACCGAGCCGGCGGTGGCGAAACAGGTGCATAAGCTGATCGCCACGACGCGCCAAGTGCTGGTGTAGCTTGGCGTGCGCGCAGGTGTATCCAGCGCGTTAGATACACCTGCGCCTGCCTCAGTGCTACTCGGCAATCGGCAGGCTGAGGCTCTCCTTCACTTCCTCCATGACGATATAACTCTTCGACTCGCGTACGTGTGGCAGTTTGAGCAGGATGTCGCCGAGCAGCTTGCGGTAGCTGGCCATCTCGTTGATCCGCGCTTTCACCAGGTAGTCGAAATCGCCTGACACCAGGTGGCACTCCAGTACATGCGGCAGCTTGAGTACGGCGCGGCGAAATTCTTCAAAGGTGTCGCCAGACTTGTAGTCCAGGCTGATCTCGACAAACACCAGCAGGCTGGCCTTGAGTTGCTGCGGGTTGAGGCGCGCGTGGTAGCCCATGATGATGCCTTCGCGCTCCAGGCGACGTACGCGCTCGGTGCACGGGGTGGTCGACAGGCCAACCCGCTCGCCCAATTCGGTAAAGCTGATACGCCCATCTTCCTGCAGGATGCGCAGGATGTTGCGGTCGATCTTGTCCAGTTCACGACGACTTTGATGCTGGGTGCGCATGGTGGATACCCCTCTGCAGAAGGCGATATTGCCAATAATTGTCGCCAAATATAGCTTTTTATATAGTGAAAAACACTGCCTTTCTCTTCCTATACTGCGCTCTATTGTGATTTTAAGAATTATCCGTCGTGCTCGGACACGATGAGGAGAGCGGCATGCGAGTTCTGGTTCTCGGTAGCGGTGTGATTGGTACCGTCAGTGCGTATTACCTGGCGCGTCAGGGTTTTCAAGTGGTGGTGGTCGATCGGCAGAATGCCCCGGCCATGGAAACCAGCTTTGCCAACGCTGGCCAGGTGTCGCCTGGTTATGCCTCGCCGTGGGCTGCGCCAGGCGTGCCGCTGAAAGCCATCAAGTGGTTGCTGCAGAAGCACGCACCGCTGGCGATCAAGGCCACCGCCGATATCGATCAGTACCTGTGGATGGCGCAGATGCTGCGTAACTGCACCGCCGCCCGCTATGCGGTGAACAAGGAGCGCATGGTGCGCCTGTCCGAGTACAGCCGTGACTGCCTCGACGAGCTGCGCGCTGAAACCGGTATTGCCTATGAAGGCCGCAGCCTGGGCACTACCCAGCTGTTCCGCACCCAGGCGCAATTGGATAACGCGGCGAAAGATATCGCCGTGCTCAAGCAGTCTGGCGTGCCCTTCGAGTTGCTCGACCGCGACGGTATCGTTCGTGTGGAGCCGGCGCTGGCCAACGTCAAAGAGAAGCTGGCCGGGGCGCTGCGCTTACCCAACGACCAGACTGGCGACTGCCAGATGTTCACCAGCAAGCTGGCCGAGATGGCCAAGGCGCTCGGTGTGGAATTCCGCTTTGGCCAGGATATCCAGCGCCTGGATGCCGCCGGTGAGCGCATCAATGGTGTGTGGATCGACGGCAAGCTGGAAACCGCCGACCGCTACGTGCTGGCCCTCGGCAGCTTTAGCCCGCAACTGCTCAAGCCGTTGGGGATCAAGGCACCGGTCTACCCGCTCAAGGGGTACTCCTTGACCGTGCCAATCACCAATGCGGCCATGGCACCGACCTCGACCATTCTCGATGAGACCTACAAGGTAGCGATCACCCGTTTCGACAACCGCATCCGTGTGGGTGGCATGGCGGAGATTGCCGGTTTCGACCTGAGCCTTAACCCGCGTCGGCGCGAAACCCTGGAAATGATCACCGCTGATCTCTACCCGCAAGGGGGTGATCTAAGCCAGGCTGAATTCTGGACGGGGCTGCGTCCGGCGACGCCAGATGGCACGCCGATAGTCGGGGCCACCCGGTTTGCTAATTTATTCCTCAACACCGGTCACGGCACACTGGGCTGGACCATGGCCTGCGGCTCCGGTCGCCTGCTTGCCGATCTGATGGCGAAAAAGCGTCCACAGATCAGCGCCGAAGGCCTGGATATTTCCCGTTACAGCCGTTCCAAGGAGACTCACAAGCATGTCAGTACAGCGCCTGCTCACTGAAACTCGTCACAGCGAAATCGTTATCCATAACGGCACGGTCTACCTGGCCGGGCAATTGGCCGATGATTACAGCGGCGACATCGTGGCACAAACCCGCGAAACCCTGGCCAGCACCGAGCGCATGCTGGCCGAGGCGGGCAGCGACAAGTCAAAGATTCTCTCGGTGACCATCTTCTTGCGCGACATGGCGCGCGACTACGCCGGCTTCAATCAAGTCTGGGATGCCTGGGTCGCCCCCGGCACCGCGCCTGCCAGAGCCTGCGTTGAGGCGAATATGTACAAGCCTGAAGTGTTGGTAGAAATCACCGTGGTGGCGGCGCTCTGAGCCGACCCGCAACGATCGTAATAGGCTGTTGCCCGGTACCGCCGGGCTTTTTTATAGCCTGCCATTGCTGATGGGCCCTGCGGGCCATTGCTGCGCAACGTTAAAAACGGCCTGTGGCCTTTTTAACTCTGAAAACTGCTGATAATCGAGACCATCATGCGTCCTGCTCGTGCCCTGATCGATCTGCAAGCCCTGCGTCATAACTATCAACTGGCCCGCGAGTTGAGCGGCGCGCGCGCGCTGGCGGTGATCAAGGCGGATGCTTATGGCCATGGCGCTGTGCGCTGTGCGCAGGCGTTGCAGGAACAAGCCGATGGTTTTGCCGTGGCCTGTATCGAAGAGGCGCTGCAACTGCGCGAGGCAGGTATTGCTGGGCCGATCTTGCTGCTAGAGGGCTTTTTCGAGGCCGATGAACTGCCGTTTATCGAGCAGCACGGGCTGTGGTGTGTGGTGCATTCGTGGTGGCAGCTCGAAGCTATTGAGCGCAGCCACGTCAGCACGCCCTTGACGGTCTGGCTGAAGATGGACAGCGGCATGCACCGGGTGGGCCTGCACCCGGCTGAATACCAGGCGGCGTATCAGCGCTTGCTGGCCAGCGGCAAGGTGGCCAAGGTCGTACTGATGAGCCACTTCGCCCGCGCCGATGAGCTCGATTGCCCGCGCAGCGACGAGCAGCTTGCAGTGTTCCAGCAGGCACGCGAAGGCATTGTGGCCGAGGTCAGCCTGCGTAATTCTCCCGCGTTGTTGGGTTGGCCGAACGTGCCGAGTGACTGGGTGCGTCCCGGCATCATGCTCTACGGCGCCACCCCGTTTGAGCAGGCTCAGCCTGTGGCCGCGCGCTTGCAGCCGGTGATGACCCTGGAGTCGAAGGTCATCAGCGTACGTGAACTGCCAGCTGGCGAGCCGGTGGGCTATGGCGCGCGGTTTATCAGTGAGCGGCCGACCCGGGTTGGTGTGGTTGCCATGGGTTACGCCGATGGCTACCCGCGACATGCGCCTACGGGGACGCCGGTGGCGGTCGACGGTCAGCTAACCCGGCTGATCGGCCGGGTGTCGATGGACATGCTCACGGTCGATCTCACCGATTTGCCGCAAACCGGCCTGGGCAGTCGGGTCGAACTGTGGGGCAAGCAGGTGCTGGCCAGCGATGTGGCAACCCAGGCGGGCAGCATCCCCTACCAGCTGTTCTGTAACCTGCGCCGGGCGCCGCTGCTTTATCTCGGTGGCTGAGAACCTGTTTAAAGGCTGCTGCGCGTCGGCCCTGCTGCGTTAAAAACAGGCTCGGACTGCTCATTTACAACCCGTAAACTCCGCGTCCTCGCCTGTTTTGACCAGCCGGAGGCTGTTACTAACGTAGCGCCTTGCATGGCTCTAGCTCGCAAGCCTTTGAATAGGCCCTAACGCGCGGCGCTGTAGACGAGTTTGAACGCAAGTGTTGTAAATTCCGAACGCTATGCGATGATACGGTCACATTTCCGTATCTTCCCGAGGGGGACTCCAGCATTGGACGTCGGTGTTCGACTGCAATCCATTCGCAAACTCAAAGGCCTTTCCCAGCGCGAACTCGCGAAACGGGCAGGCGTCACCAACAGCACCATTTCGATGATCGAGAAGAACAGCGTAAGCCCTTCGATCAGCTCGTTGAAAAAGGTGTTGGCGGGCATTCCCATGTCGCTGGTGGAATTCTTCTCCCTCGATGCCGAGCAGGATAGCCAGGCCCAGGTGGTCTATCGGGCCGCCGAGCTTACCGACATCTGCAGCGGTGCCATCACCATGAAGCTGGTGGGTAAGGCGCACCCGAGCAGGGCCATTTCCTTCCTCGATGAAACCTACCCAGTGGGTTCTGATACGGGTGACGAGATGTACGCCCATGAAGGTGAAGAGGCGGGCATGCTGGTCTCCGGCAAATTAGAACTGACCGTTGGCAGTGAGGTATTTATCCTTGAGCCGGGCGACAGTTATTACTTCGAAAGCAGCAAGCCGCATCGTTTCCGTAATCCGTTCGAGCAGCCTGCGCGGCTGATCAGTGCGACTACACCGGCCAACTTTTAAATAACCCTGCGGCAATCTGGGCTGTTTCAGCGTTAGCGGCTTGCCGTTATACTGCGCCCAGCTCGCGAAACCGTGGCCGCGAGCGTGACTAGCCACGAAGAGGGTGTACCGTGAACCTGATTAAAAAGATCCTGGTAGCACCGGCTACCGTATTGGCCCTGTGGGCAGTGACTGCTCAGGCCACGACCGACGATGCCATTGCCGAGCGCCTGAAGCCGGTTGGCCAAGTCTGTGTGATGGGCGAAGAGTGCAAGGGTGTCGGTGCTGTCGCTGTTGCCGCTGGCGGTGCTGCGCGTACGGCCGATGACATCATCGCCAAGCACTGTGGCGCCTGCCATACCCCGGGTATTCTGGGTGCGCCGAAGATTGGCGACACTGCAGCCTGGAAAGAGCGCGCTGACCACCAGGGCGGCCTCGACGGCATCCTGGCCAAGGCCATTTCCGGGATCAACGCCATGCCGCCGAAAGGCACCTGCGCGGATTGCTCGGACGATGAGCTGCGTGCAGCTATCCAAAAGATGTCCGGCCTGTAAGTCGCCTGACTCTGCTGTAAAAAAGCCGCCTGTTCAGGCGGCTTTTTTGTGCCCGGTGAAACATGCTCCGGGCAGTCAGTCTAGGGGTTCAGTCGATAAAGCTGACCAGGCCATCTTTCAGCGAGGCGATGCGTGCCAGCGACTCGACCCGGTAGCCCTGCTCATCCAGCTCGGCGCGGCCGCGCTGGAAAGACTTTTCGATCACCACACCAATGCCCGCGATGCTCGCGCCCGCCTGACCGATCAGGTCGATCAGGGCGTGGGCAGCATGGCCGTTAGCGAGGAAGTCGTCGATCAGCAGCACGTGATCTTCGGCGTTGAGGTGCTTGGACGAGATGGCCAGGGTGCTTTCGGTCTGCTTGGTGAAGGAAAACACCTTGGAGATATACAGGTTTTCGGTGAGCGTGAGGGATTGGTACTTGCGGGCGAAGATCACCGGCACGCCCAGTTCCAGGCCCGCCATCACCGCGGGGGCAATGCCTGAGGCTTCAATGGTGACAATCTTGGTGATGCCTTGGCCGGCGAAGCGCTGGGCAAACTCATGACCGATCTGCTGCATCAGTGCCGGATCAATCTGGTGATTGAGAAAGGCATCGACCTTGAGTACGTGCTCCGAGAGCACGGTGCCTTCATCGCGAATCTTCTGTTTCAGCGCTTCCACGCGGTTACCCTCGTTGTTTCTGGTGCCCGGCCTGCGCCGGGGTGAAGTGATGCAGCGTAGCGCGGATGCAAATGGCGGCGAAACACTCGCTGCCTGCGTCGTTGCTAGCGGCAGGTTATTTTTTCAGCATGGCGCGCATATTGGCCAGTGCCGAGTTACCGGTGGCCGCCTTGACTTCGGCCGGGGCGTCTTCCTGGCCTTCCCAGATCAGGTCCTCGGGCGGCAGCTCGTCGAGAAAGCGGCTCGGCGAGCAGTCGATGATCTCGCCATACTGTTTGCGCTTGGCGGCAAAGGTCATGGTCAGGTTGCGTTTGGCGCGGGTGATGCCGACATAGGCCAGGCGGCGCTCCTCTTCAACCGTATCGGCCTCGATGCTGGAGCGGTGCGGGAGGATTTCTTCCTCAACCCCGAGGATATACACCGAGGGATACTCCAGGCCCTTGGAGGCATGCAGGGTCATCATCTGCACGCCCTCGGCGCCGTCCTCTTCCTCTTGCTGACGTTCGAGCATGTCGCGCAGTACCAGCTTGCCGATGGCGTCCTCGATGGTCATGTCGCCGTCTTCATCGCGCTCCAGGGTGTTCTTCAGCGCTTCAACGAGGAACCAGACGTTGCCCATGCGCGCATCGGCGACCTTGTCGTTGGAGGCGTTCTGTCGCAGCCAGTTCTCGTAGTCGATGTCCATGACCATGCTGCGGATTGCGGCGATCGGGTCATTCTGCGCGCACTCCTGGCGTACCCGATCCATCCAGCGGGTAAAGCGCGCCAGGCGCTCGGTAAAGCGCGCATCCAGTGTCTCGCCCAGGCCGATTTCGCCGGTGGCGGCGTACATGCTGATCTTGCGTTCGGTGGCGTAGTTGCCGAGCTTCTCCAGGGTGCTCGAGCCGATCTCGCGGCGCGGCACGTTGATCACCCGCAGGAAGGCGTTGTCGTCATCCGGGTTGACCAGCAGGCGGAAGTAACTCATCAGGTCCTTCACCTCCTGGCGGGCAAAGAAGCTGGTGCCGCCACTCAGGCGATAAGGAATTTGATGGTGCTGCAATTTCAGCTCCATCAGCTTGGCCTGGTAGTTGCCGCGATAGAGGATGGCGTAGTCGCTGTAGGGGCGGTCAGTGCGCAAATGCTCGGTGAGAATTTCCAGGGCCACCCGCTCGCATTCGGCGTCCTCGTTGCGGCAGCGGATCACGCGAATCTCGTCGCCCATGCCCATTTCGCTCCACAGCTGTTTTTCGAAGGCGTGCGGGTTGTTGGCGATAAGGATGTTGGCGCACTTCAAAATGCGGCTGGTGGAACGGTAGTTCTGCTCGAGCATCACCACCTTCAGCGACGGGTAATCCTCTTTCAGCAGCATCAGGTTTTCCGGGCGTGCGCCGCGCCAGGCGTAGATCGACTGGTCATCGTCGCCAACCACGGTGAACTGATTGCGCATGCCCACCAGCAGCTTCACCAGCAGGTACTGGCTGGCGTTGGTGTCCTGGTATTCATCGACCAGCAGGTAGCGGATGCGGTTCTGCCACTTCTCCAGAATGTCCGGGCGCTCCTGGAACAGCTTCACCGGCATCAGGATCAGGTCGTCGAAGTCCACCGCGTTATACGCTTTCAGCGTGCGCTGGTAATGCAGGTAGACGATCGCTGCGGTCTGCTCTTTGGGGTTGCGTGACTCGGCAAGGGCTTGCTCGGGCAGCACCAGATCGTTCTTCCAGCTGCCGATGTAGTTCTTGATCTCATCGATGCCGTCGTCGCCGGCATATTCCTTCTGCATGATGTCCGACAGCAGCGCCTTGATATCGCCCTCATCGAAGATCGAGAAGCCTGGTTTGTAGCCCAGCGCGGCGTATTCCTTGCGGATGATGTTCATGCCCAGGTTGTGGAAGGTCGACACCGTCAGGCCGCGCGCTTCTGGCCCCTTGAGCAGGCTTCCGACGCGCTCCTTCATCTCGCGCGCGGCCTTGTTGGTAAAGGTCATGGCGACGATATGCCGCGCCTGGATGCCGCAGTTCTGCACCAGGTGGGCAATCTTGCGGGTAATTACGCTGGTCTTGCCGGAGCCTGCGCCGGCGAGCACCAAAAGAGGGCCGCCGACATAGTTCACGGCTTCCTGCTGCCGGGGGTTCAGTCGGGACATGGAATCAATCGTCAGGCGAAATGGGCGCGCATTTTAACAGGCCTGAGGCTTTCTGCCGTGACCATCTGGAACTGTGTTGCAGTGCACGTAATGGCTAAGCGCCAGGCTTGGCTAATTTGTGTAATCCAGTACTCTGGTGCCACTTCTGGCCCCTCGCCTCGCTGCAGGGCTCGCCGTAGACACATGGATGTGCGTGAGTTAGACGTCGATTACGACGCATGCGAGCGCTATCAATGCTCTTTATTTGTGCTGTGGGGGGAGTTGTTTGTCTGCGTTTATCGAACCATTACGCTTGCTCCTGTTGGCGGAGACGCCCGCCTGGGCGCAGTTGCTGCGCGAGCGCCTGAGTGCCTTGGGCAGTGGTTATGCGCTGATAACGGCGCCGTCCTGGGAAGCCGCCAGCACGCTGTTCGATAAAACCAGTAACGCCCTGCTGCTGACCACCGCCCAGTATCTGCCGGCCCCGGGGCGCTGTTCCCTGCCGATTATCCTGCTGCTGGATAGCGAGCCCAACGCTGTGCCTGAAGGGGTGAGCGACTGGCTGGTGCGTGATCAGCTGAGTGTCGAGGTGCTGCGCCGCTGCCTGCGTTATGCCGGCGAGCGCGGCAAACTGCATGACAGCCTGCGGCGTCTGGGCGAGCAGGACACGTTGACCGGGATTGCCAACCGCCAGGGGTTTCTCAATCTGCTGGCCGCGCGTTTGGCTGAATACGCAGGGCGTGGGCTGACCCTCGGCCATCTCGACCTGGACAACTTCCGTCACGCCAACGATGCCCTTGGCTACCAGGGCGGTGACAGCTTGATCCTGCAGGTGGTGGCGCGGATCAAGGCGCAGCTGCAAGACGGCGATCAGCTGGCGCGCCTCGGCAGCGATGAATTTGCCCTGTTACTCGACAGCCGGCGCGATCCGCAGCGCGCTGAACGGCTGGCGGCAAAACTTAGTGAAGCCCTCGGCGAACCCTACTGGATCAACGGCGAAAGCCTACTGGTCGGGTGCAGCCTGGGCCTGGCGCATTCGCGACCCGGCAACAGTGCCGACACGCTGATGTGGCATGCACACATCGCCATGCAGCAGGCCAAAAGTCAGCAGGGGTGCAGCTTCTACCGCTATGACGAGCGGATCAACCGCAGCGCACGCAATCAGGCCGACCAGGAAAGCGAGCTGCGTCGTGCCCTGCGCCGCGATGAGCTGGTGCTGCATTACCAGCCGCGCCTGTGCCTGCAGACCGGGCGTATCGTCGGCCTAGAGGCGCTGGTGCGCTGGCAGCACAGCGAGCACGGCCTGCTGGCCCCCAATGAGTTCATCCCGTTGGCAGAGGAAAGCGGGCTGATCGTGCCGTTGGGCTATTGGGTGATCTCCCGCGCCTTGCGTGACATGCAATGGCTGCGCGGGCGTGGGGTGCCGCCGCTGCACATGGCGATCAACCTATCGTTCCGCCAGTTTCAGGACAGCCAGTTACTGCCGACCCTCAGTCGCTTGATTGAGGAGCGTGGAGTGGATGCGCAGTGGCTGGAGTTTGAGCTGACCGAAACCGCGGTGATGCGCCGCAGTGATCAGGTGCAGCAGACCATGCTGGCGCTGGGACGTCTGGGCGTACGTTTCTCGCTGGACGACTTTGGCACCGGTTTCTCCTCTTTTGTGCACCTGAACAGCCTGCCGATTACCTTGCTGAAAATCGACAAGAGCTTTGTCGGCGGCATGGGTGAGCGCGCCGAGAATCGTCAGCTGGTGCGGGCGATGATCAATCTGGCGCACAACCTCAACTTGCAGGTGGTCGGTGAGGGCGTCGAGGACGCCGAGCAGCTGGCGTTGCTGCGTCAATACGGCTGCGATCAGGTGCAGGGTTACCTGATCAGCAAGGCGCTGCCGCTCAGTGAGTTGGTGCGGTTTATGGTGTTTGGCATGCGGCAGCCTCTGCCGGGTGTTAATAACGGCTAGTACGCCGTTTCACCTGCCTGCACCTGGCGAAGCCCGGAACGGTTCCGGGCCTCCTTTGCCTGATGGCTTACTGCGCGGCCTGGGCCTTACGCTGCGCTAATTTCTGCTGGCGGTAGCTGATGGCGGCGGGTGGCACGGCGGTGACGATGCCGGTTTCCAACCAGCGCTTGAGGCGATTGGCGTCGGCCATGTGGGTGTATTTGCCGAAGGCGTCCAGCACCACGAACGCCACGGGCCGCTTATCCATCACGGTATTCATCACCAGGCAACGGCCGGCTTCACCGGTGTAGCCGGTCTTGCTCAGCTGCACGCTCCAGCCGGGCTTGCGCACCAGGTTGTTGGTGTTACGAAAGCCCAGGGTGTAGTTGGGCTTGCGGAACGCCTGGGTCTTTTCCGAAGTGGTGGTGAATTGGCGAATCAGCGGGTATTGGTTCGCGGCCTTGAGCATTAGCACCAGATCGCGGGCGCTGGAGACGTTGTGCTCGGACAGCCCGGTGGGCTCGACGAAGCGTGAATGAGTCATGCCCAGGGCTTTGGCCTTGGCATTCATCGCCGCAACAAAGGCGCCGTGGCCGCCTGGATAGTGGTGCGCCAGGCTCGACGCCGCACGGTTTTCCGAGGCCATCAGGGCCAGCAGCAACATGTCGCGGCGGCTCAGCTCGCTGCCTATGCGCACGCGGGAGAACACCCCACGCATTTCCTGGGTGTCACGGATCATGATCGGCAGCTGCTGATCCAGCGGTAGCTTGGCGTCGAGGGTGACCATGGCGGTCATCAGCTTGGTCACCGAGGCGATTGGTACCACACTGTCGGCGTTGCGCTCGTAGAGCACCTGATTGGTTTGCAGGTCGACCAGCAGGGCGCTGCCGGCGGCCAGTTCCTGTTGCTTGGGGGCGGCGGCCTGGGTATTCGAGGCAACTACAACGCAGCTGCAAATCAGCAGCAGGTTTACGAGCGAATGGCGAATGTTCACAGAGGGCTTCACGGGCAGGTTAAGGGAGGGCGCAGCGTTGCCAAGTATACGGAAATCCGCGCCTGGGCTTGCGTGCGGCCGAGTTAAATTGTCACCCAGGCGCGCTATAGTGCGACCGCGTTTATTGCCGTGAGTTGTCCCATGCCCGAGTCATCTGCACACACTAGGCCGCCAGTCGTCAGCCTGCGCGAGGCCTTTTGGTTCTGGCTGAAGCTCGGTCTGATCAGCTTCGGCGGGCCGGCTGGGCAGATCGCGATCATGCACCAGGAACTGGTGGAGAAGCGCCGCTGGCTGTCCGAGCGGCGTTTTTTGCACGCCCTGAACTACTGCATGTTACTACCGGGGCCGGAGGCGCAGCAGCTGGCAACCTATATCGGCTGGTTGTTGCACCGCACCTGGGGCGGGGTGCTGGCCGGGGTGCTGTTTGTGTTGCCGTCGCTGTTTATCCTGATCGGCCTGTCCTGGCTGTATATCGCTTTTGGCGATGTGCCGTTGGTGGCGGGGATCTTCTATGGGATTAAACCGGCGGTCACCGCGATTGTCATGCAGGCCGCCTGGCGCATCGGCTCACGGGCGCTGCAGAACAATTGGCTGTGGGGCATTGCCGGGGCGTCCTTTGTGGCGATTTTCGCCTTCAACCTGCCATTCCCGCTGATCGTCTTGAGCGCCGCGCTGCTCGGCTACCTCGGTGGCAGGTTTTTGCCCGAACAGTTCAGCTTGGGCGGTGGGCATGCGGCGCAGGAGACGTCTTATGGCCCGGCGTTGATTGACGACGACAGCCCGCCCGCCGCGCACACGCGCTTTCGCGCTTCACGCCTGGCGCTGTTGCTGTTGGTCGGGGCATTGCTCTGGCTGCTGCCGATGGGCTTGCTGACAGCGCTGTATGGCTGGGATGGCACCCTGACGCAGATGGCCTGGTTCTTTACCAAGGCGGCGCTGCTGACCTTTGGCGGCGCTTATGCGGTGCTGCCTTACGTCTATCAGGGGGCGATCGGCTACTACGGCTGGCTGACGCCGACCCAAATGATTGATGGCTTGGCGTTGGGCGAAAGTACGCCGGGGCCGCTGATTATGGTGGTGGCCTTTGTCGCGTTTGTCGGCGCGTACCTGCAGCCGGTGTTCGGCGGTGATTCGGGGTTTGTCAGCGGCGCAGTGGCGGCGGCGCTGGTTACCTGGTTCACCTTCCTGCCGTCGTTTCTGTTCATCCTCGCCGGCGGGCCGCTGGTGGAATCGACCCATGGCGAGCTGAAATTCACCGCGCCGCTGACCGCGATTACCGCCGCCGTGGTCGGGGTGATCCTCAATCTGGCGCTGTTTTTTGCCTACCACGTGCTTTGGCCGCAGGGCTATGCAGGCACCTTCGATTGGCCGTCGGCGCTAATCGCAGCTGCGGCGGCGCTAGCCTTGTTGCGCTTTAAGCGTGGGGTGATGGAAGTGCTGCTGGTGTCGGCCTTGGCCGGGTTGGCGGTTTTTCTGCTGCGTTGAAGCATGACGGTTCACAAAAATCCGCCCCGTAGGGTGGGTTACGCGACGCACCTAGAGCCACTGCGCCTGGGTGCGTGGAGCATGGCGTCGCTAACCCACCTTACGAATTTGCATATGTATGGCTCACATAAACCAGCGGTACTCCCGCGCACTGACTTCTTGCATAAAGGCCAGGTGATCCTGGCGTTTGTTCTCGCAGTAGACCATGACAAATTCGCTGCCCAGGCCTTGGTTGACCACGGGATGGTCGCGCATGGCACTGACGGCACCGAGCATGTCCTGGGGGAAGTCGATGCCGCTGCTGCGGTCGTCGTTGAGCGGTGCAATCGGTTCCTTGGCGGCATCCAGGCCATGTTCCATACCGACCAGGATGGCGGCCAGTACCAGATACGGGTTGGCATCGGCGCCGGCCAGGCGGTGTTCGATGCGCAGGTTCTTGCCATCCGATTCGGGAATGCGGATGCACGCATCACGGTCTTCAAAGCCCCAGCTGGCGCGGCTGGCGGCGTTGACCATGGCGCCGTAACGGCGGAAGGCGTTGTGGTTGGCGGCGAAGATCGGCATGCAATGCGGTAGCAGTTCCAGGCAGCCGGCCACGGCATGGCGCATCGGCCGCTGCTCGTCGGCGGCCAGCAGGTTGTTGCCGGCGTCGTCATACAGGCTGACGTGCACGTGCATGCCGCTGCCCGGTGCGTGCAGGTAGGGCTTGCTCATAAAGCTGGCGCGCTGGCCGTGTTTGAGCGCCACACCACGGGTGCTGCGGCAGAACAGGGCGGCCCAGTCGGCGGCGCGCAAGCCGTCGTCACAGTGGCCGAAGTTGATCTCGAACTGGCCCGGACCGAGTTCGGCGGTGATCACGTTGGCGTCGACACCCTGCTCATTGGCGGCATCGACAATCTCGTGCAGCACGTCGGCGAAGCGTGACAGGCGCTCAATGTGCATATTCGGCTGGTCGTCTTCGTCGCCGCACAGCGGGTCGCGGGGGAACTGCGGTAGGCCGTCTTGCAACTTGCGGTCGAACAGGTAGAACTCCAGTTCGAAGGCCACCACCGGGCGAATGCCTCGCGCGGCCAGGCGCTTGAGCACACGGGCGAGGACTTCGCGCGGTTCGAATTCGATCGGTGCTGCGGTGCCGTCCGAGCTGATCAGCATCTGTCCCAGCGGCTGACTTTCCCAGCGCACCGGTTTCAGCGTGCCGGGGATCAGGCGGCGCGGTGCGTCGGGGTCACCGTCGTTGAAGCAGTAATCACCAATCGGGTACAGGCCACCCTGTACACCCAGCAGCACACAGTTCTGCGGGATTTTCAGCGGGCCGCCAGCGGCAACTTTTTCCAGCATGTCGATGGGGTAGCGCTTGCCGTAGAAATGCCCAGGAATGTCCAGGCTGATCAGGTCGACGTAACGCACCTCAGGGTGCGCGGCGCGGAACGCGCGAACTTCACTTATTAGGTCGGGAAATGCTGTGTTCATGTTTTGCTCTTGCTCTCATAGATACTAAGAAAATTCGGATCAAAACCGTCACGAGCGAAGGTCAGGCAAGGCGAAAGCAGGCGAGGGCGCGGAGTTTACAAGTAGTAAATGAGCAGTCCGAGCCTGCTTTCAACGCAGCATGGCCGAGCGCAGTAGGTTTTGGCCGAATTTCAGGTGAAGACCCAGAGGACTCGCGTTGGTTGGTCGGAGAGGTTGGCGTAACGGAACTGCGCATGCGGCGGCAGTTGGAAGCTGTCATTCGGGCCCAGGGTGACTGGCTCGGCGTTTTCGCCGTACCAAAGCGTCAGTTCGCCTTCGAGGACGAAGCCGCCTTGCTCGGAGCTGTCATTCAGGTGGCCTTCACCGCTGGTGGCGCCGGGATGCAGGTGGCTTTCGAGCATCGAGAAGCCGCCGGCCATGGTCGGCGAGGCCAATACATCGGTAATGCCGCCGGCGTAATACAGGGTGCGGCGCTCACCGGGGCGGGTGACCCACGGCACTTCACGCGGCTTGCTCAGGCTGTAGAAGTAAGTGGTCGGCACGCCCAGGGTTTCGCTGATGGCGGTAAGGTCGGCCACGGTGGGCCGCGATAGGCCACGCTCGACCTGGGAGAGAAACCCCACCGAACGATCAATGCGCGCGGCCAACTCACCCAAGGTGAGGTTCTTATGCTTGCGCAGATCGCGGATCAGGATTGCCAGACCTTCGATTTCTTCCTGCATGTCCATGGCTTTGCCTCTGTTCAAATGACGTCGCGCAGCCGATACCAGGCCTTGCCGAGCGCTTCGATCGGCGCAGCGAGCAGGTCGCCGCCGGGGAAGCGTGGGTTGCTCAGGCCCTGATACAGCTCAAGCAGCTCGCTGTCGCCGAGAATCGCATCGCTGACCGCACGGGCCGCCGTCAGCGTCGGCAGGATGCCGTGGCCGGAGAAACCTTGCAGCCAGTACTTCTGCCCCTGCTGACCGACATCCGGCGTGCGGTGCATGGTGCAGTCGATATGCCCGCCCCAGCCGTAGTCGATCTGCACCCCGCGCAGTTGCGGAAATACCCGCTCCAGATACGGCCGGGTGGCTGCGGGTACATCCTTGGGGATGCCGCCCAGGTAGGTGCAGCCACCGCCGAACAGTAAGCGATTGTCCGGAGTGACGCGGAAGTAGTCCGGCACAAACTGGTTGTCGATGGCGCAGGTGCCACGCGGGAACAGCGACTGGGCCAGCTGCGGATCGAGTGGCGCGGTGGCGACTTGATAGGAGCCGACCGGCAGCAGGCGCTTCGCCAGTTGTGGGTCGAGCTTGTCGATATAGGCGTTGCAGGCCATCACCAGCACATCGCTGCGCACTTCGCCGTGCTCGCTGCGCGCGACATAACCACCTGCAGTTTCGCGGTATTCCAGCGCCTTGGTTTGTTCAAAAATCTTCCCGCCGGCCGCCTCAATGGCTGTTGCCAGGCCCTGGGCCAGTTTCAGCGGGTTGAGGTGGGCGGCACCTGCGTCGTGCAGTGCGGCCAGGTAGCGCGGGCTGGCGATCCACTGCGGCAGTTGTTCTTTGTCGATCCAGCTTAGCTGCGTGTAGCCGTATTTCTGCTCGGCTTCTTCGAGGCTCTCCCGCAGTTGCTTAACGCGGCGCGGCAGTACGGCGGTGTAGATCGCGCCGGTGCGGTAATCGATATCGAAGTTGTGGCGCTCGGGCAGCTCGCGCATCTCCGTGGCGGCCCAGGTCATGCTGTCCCACAGGCGGCGGGCGCGTTCCAGGCCGAGGGCTTTCTCGAACGGTGGCATGTCGCACGACCAGCCCGGCAGCGCCTGGCCGCCGTTGCGCCCGGACGCGGCCCACGCCAGGCGACTGGCCTCTAGCAGCACCACTTTTTTGCCGGCGAGGGCCAGACGCAGCGCCGTGTGCAAGCCGCTGAAACCGCCGCCGATGATCAATACATCGCACTGCAACGGCTCCTGCAGGCGCGCACGCAACGGGATTAGCCCCGGGTAGGTGCCGGCATAGTAGGTGCTGATGTGCTGGGCGGATTGTTTGAACATGGCGCGCCTCATGAAATTTTATTTTAATAATTTCATGAAAATCTACGCTATAAATTTCATAAAGCCAAGTGCAGACGTCAGCTTGCAGCTCAGGCGTCATGCTCAGCCGAGCTCGACGCTTGCCTGCATGGCGCTGTGGGCACAGCGCCGCAGCCCCTGCTGGCGGCGTTTAACGCACCTGGTTACGACCACCGTGTTTGGCCGCATAAAGCGCCTGGTCGGCTTTCTCCAGCAGTTCGCTGGCGTTGCTTGAGACGGCTTCAGTCGAGGCGATGCCGGCGCTTAGGGTGACTGAGAACTCGCTGTCACCGGCGATAAACTTCAACTCGGCGAAGCGCATGCGAATTTCATCGATAACCCGCAGGGCTTGCTCGGCTGGGCAGTCGGGCAGCACCACGAGGAATTCCTCGCCGCCATAGCGGCCCAGGCTGTCGATCCGGCGCAGGCGCTGGCGCAGCAAATTAGCCAGGGCGCGGATCACGTTATCGCCGGCGGCATGGCCATAGCTGTCGTTGACCTTCTTGAAGAAGTCGATATCCAGCATGCCCACGCTGGCGGGTTTACCGCTGCGCACCGCACGCTCCAGTTCGACGGCGGCTTGCTCCTTGATGTCCGCGTGTTTGAGCAGGCCGGTCAGGCTGTCGCGTGACAGCGCGTTGCTCAGCAGGCGGGCGCGTTGGGCGCGGGAGAAGACGGCGGTGACCAAGGCATTATCAGAAATCGGCTTGGTGACAAAGTCATCACCGGCCTTGATCAGGGCATCCATCTGCCGGGTGATATCGGTTTCCGCTGACAGGTAGATGATCGGCACGCGCAGCCAGTCGTCGTCCATGCGGATGATCTGCGCCAGCTCAGGGCCGGTACAGCCAGGCATGTTGACGTCCAGCAAGATGACTTCAGGGTTGAAGGAGCGCATCCGGGTAAAGATTTCGGCGGGCTCATGCAGCATCTCTACCAGCATGTTGGCACCGCGCAGAATCAGGCTGAAACGGCTGGCCAATTCGCGGTCATCGTCGATGATCAACACCCGATAAGGTTCACCTTGCTGCTGGGAGAAGCAGCGTTCCAGGCGGTTTTCCAGCTGCGGGATGTCCACCGGTTTGGTGAAGAAGCCCATCGCGCCGACACGCACGGCCTCCAGATGGGTGGCGAAGTCGTCCTGGGTGGTGATCACCAGCAGCGGCAGTGGCTCCTGCAAGCGCTCTTGCAGTTCGGCTGCGTATTGCAGGCCGGTGAGGCTTTCCTCGGGCAGATTGACGTCGACGATCAGCGCGTCCGGCAATTGCAGCTGCAAGGCGGCATCCAGGTCGGCGATGCGCGAGAAGTGTTCCGCCTGATAGCCGAAGTTATTCAGCGTCTGACGCATGTTTTCGCCAATCGCCAGCTGATCTTCGAGTATGTAAATGCGCTGTTCAGTCTGCGCTGGTTTGCCCGCTGAGACCGTTTGCGCTGCTGGCGCTTGCTCGGGGTCGGCCTGGAACACCTGCTGCGCCAGTTCCTGCAGGCTGCGGCTGAAGTCCTGCAAGCTTTGCTGTTCTTGTTGCAGGGTTTGCAGCCAATGATTGGCTTCCTGTTCCAGCTCGCGGGCACGTTTGCCCAGGCTGCTGTAACCGAAGGTGCCGGAAGCACCGGCGAGCTTGTGCAGTTGGTCGCGTAAGGTCTGCAAATAGTGCTGCTGTTCCTGCGGGTCAGCGGCGCGCAGAAGCTGCTCGGCGTTTTGCCCCAGAGCCGGCAGTTCCTCCTGCAGGCGCAGGGCAAAGTCTTTGCTCAATTGTTGCAGGTGCTGCTGCAGTTCAGCGGCGGCGTGCTTGCCTTTACTCATGCGCTTGGCTCCAGATTTTGCGCACCTGTGCGGCCAGCTGCATTGGGTCAAAAGGTTTGATGATCACGTCGCGGGCACCGAGGCTGCGGTAATGGGCGATCTCTGCCGGCTGTACCTTGGCGGTCATAAAGGCCACCGGCACCCGGTTGATGTCGATCAGTCGGGCGATGCGCAGCAAGGTTTGCGGGCCGTCCATGTCCGGCATCATCACATCCAGCAGGATAAAGTCCGGGGCAAAGCCCTGCAATTGGTCGAGGGCATCTTGGCCGCAGGCGCAGCTGAGTACCTGAAAGCCACCTACAGCCTCGAGGGCCAGCTTGGCCACGGCCTGGATCGATGGATCGTCTTCCACGTGCAGGATGCGTTGTAGGTCAGGCAAGTCTGTTGTCCTCGGGGCGTGATGCGGGTACCGGCGTCGCCTCTTGGGCCAGATTAGTCAGTTCGAACCAGAAAGTCGCGCCTTTACCCAGGCTGGACTCGAAACCAATCAGACCATCCATGCGCTCAATGATTTCCTTGCTGATCGCCAGGCCAAGGCCGGTACCGCCTTTTTGCCGGGTGTCGGTGGCATCTGCCTGGGAGAACTTACTAAACATCCGCGCCTGGAAATTCTCCGGCACTCCGGGACCATGGTCGGTCACGCTGACGCGGACTCGTTCGCGGTGCTCATCCACGTGGATATTTACGGTGCTGCCACGGGGAGAGAACTTCGAGGCGTTCGACAGCAGGTTGGCGAGCACCTGAGCCAGGCGCAGCTTATCGACCCGCACCCGCGCGACGGTGGGCGGGCCTTGCAGCTTGAGTTGCACCTGGTAGTGGCTGGCATACGGCTGGTTTTCTTCGATGGCCTGCTCCAGCAGCGGTTGCAGCGCTTCATCGTGCAGCGCGAAGAGCATCTTGCCGGCCACTAGTTTGTCCATGTCGAGCAGGTCGTTGATCAGCAGGTTGAGGCGCTGGCTATTGTCTTCGGCGATTTGCAGCATCTGCTGAATGGCGGCAGGCACTTCACCCAGCGCGCCGCCGTTAATCAGGCCCAGCGAGCCGGCGATGGCGGTGAGCGGTGTGCGCAGCTCATGGCTGACGGTGGAGACGAACTCACTCTTCATCCGCTCGATGCGTTTGCGCTCTTCGATATCACGGATTACCGCAATAAAACGCCGTTCGCCCTGATAGCTGATCTGCGAGACGGCCAGCTCGACGGTGAAGGATTCGCCGTTGCGGCGCATGGCGGTCAGCTCGATATCCTTGCCGAGCATCTGTTGAATGCCGGTTTTTAAGAAGTGGCTGATATAGCGGGCGCGCATCGAGCGTTGTGGTTCCGGTAGCAGCAGGGTGGCGCGATGCCCGGAAACTTCCAGGTGGCTGTAGCCGAAGATGCGCTCGGCGGCGTGGTTGAAGGTTTCGATATAGCCTTGCTGGTCGATGGTGATGATCGCGTCGAGGACGTTGTCGAGCAGGGTGCGCAGGTAGTCCTCGCGTTCGCGAATGGCCATTTCGGTGGCGATGCGTTCGCTGAAGTCTTGAATCTGCGATACGAAATGCACGGGTTGGCCGTTGCTGTCGCGCACCAGCGATACGCTGAGCAAGGCCCAGATGATTCGCCCCTGGCTGTCCAGGTAGCGTTTCTCCATCTCATAGGTATTGACCTCACCGGCCAGCAGCTCTTCGATGTTTTGCAGGTCCGTATTCAGGTCGTCAGGGTGGGTGAGTTGCTGGAAGTCTTTGCTTAGCAGCTGTTCGCGGCTATAGCCGAGCATGTCGCAGAGCTGATCGTTAACTTCCATCCACTGGCCTTGCAGAGACACCAAGGCCATGCCCTGAGGCGCAGTGCTGAATGCGTTACTGAAGCGCTGCTGGCTCACCTGCAGTTGGTCCTCTACGGCTTTGCGGTCGCTGATGTCCCAGATAAACCCGGAGATCCACAGCAGTTGGCCATGGCTGTTGAACTCGCCACGGCCCTTTTCCCTGACCCAGACGCTGTGGCCATCGGCATGCTGCAGCCGGTAGGTCAGCTCGAAGGACTCCTGGCGTTCGATGGCTGTTATGGCGCTGTAGGTAATAGACAGGTCGTCGGGGTGCACCACGCTGGCATAGCTGCGCACACGGTTGTTGATAAAGTCGGAGGCGGGGTAGCCACTGAGATTGAAAATTTCCTCACTCAGGTAGCTCATGGTCCAGTCGGCATCGTTGCGGCAGCGGTATACCGCCCCCGGCAGATTGGAGACCATGCCGCGGAAGCGACTCTCGCTCTTTTGCAGGGCACGGGTGGCTTGATGCAAATCGTTAATGTTGCTGGCGATACCCAAGTAGCCGCTGATAGCGCCCTGATTGTCGCGCATGGCACTGAAGGTGAGGTTGACGATGCACGCTTCGCCATTCTTGCGCACATAGGTCCACTGGCGGGTTTCCGGACCGCCCTTGCTGGGTATGTAGGTGAGGACTTCAAAGCCGCTGACCTCGCGGCCTTCCGCGCTGCTGAGTTGAATGCCGCGGGCCTGGATTTCTTCTGCCCGGTGGAACAGCGCTGGGCTGTGTTGGCCAATGACATCGGTGCTGTTATAGCCCAACAGGCGTTCTGCACCGGAGTTGAACAGGGTGATCAGGCCCTGGGTGTCTGTGGTGATGATCGACACGCCGGTGGCCGAATCGAGTACCGCTTGCAGAAAGCGCCGCGCCTCAAGGGTTTGTTCTTCGTGGCGCAAGCGTTCCAGGGTGGCACCAACCCAGCGGGCAAACAGGCGCAGGAACTCTTTGTCAGCTTCATCGAAGCCTGAGCTGCGTGCCTCACTGGCGGCATAACACAGAGTGCCGAAGCGCTGACCGGCGACCCAGATGCTGGTGCCGATATAGCTTTCCAAGGCAAATAGCGGGTAGCAGGGGTGCGCGGCATATTCACTCTCGCCCATGCTCGTAATGGCCAGTACGTCATGACCATGCAGGGCGATGCTGCAGTAGGTGTCGCCCAGGGTGAAGCACTGGTCGTCCTGCAAGCTATCGGGCGGCGACACGTGCACCATCACGCGGTACGTCTGGGCCTCGATCTGGCTGATGATGCCGATTGGCATGTCATAGAACTGTGCGCCCAATTGCAGAGCCTGACGCAGTTGCTCTTTAGTGCCCAGCTTGGGCAGTGCGGCAATTTCGTTGAGCACGCGCAGAGCCGCCTGCTGTCGCTGCATACGTTGCTGGGCCAGCTCGCGTTGGCGGTCGCGGCGCAGCGCGTCAAACAACTGGCCCAGGGTAGCCAGGAGCGGCTGCAACTGGGTGATGAAATCGGCGCTGTAGCCGCCTTCGCGGTTGGCCAGGCCGAGCATGCCGAGCAGCTCGCCGTTGGCGTGAATCGGCAGGCCGGCAAACGCTAATAGCGGCGGGTGCCCCGGGGGTAGGCCCGCGCTGTTTGGGTGGTTGCTCGGGTCGTTAGTGATCAGCGCCTGGCCGCTGCGGATCACCTGGCCGAACAGGTTATCGAGGTTGCGAAATTCCAGGCCCTGTGCGGCATGGCTGGCATAGAAGGCGCGGGTGTCTGCGTTCCAGGCGATATTGCTGATGGCAAAGGTGCGTAGGTACCGCGCCCCCGCCTGGTCTTGGAGAATTTCACCGACAAAACCAAACTGGCTGGCGCTGACTTCAAGAATGCGGGTGAGCAAGGTGTCGAAGGCTTCGCGCTGGTTGTCTGCGTTGATGTACGCGGCCTGCGTCTCGGTGATCAGCGCCAGCAGTTGGCGCGATTCTTCGGTTTGCTGATTTTGCTTTTGTAAGTCGGCGTTGTGCCGGCGCATCAGCCTTTGGCTGCTGTGCCGGGTGGCCTGCAGCAGCAATAGCAGCAGCGCTTCGGCGGCGAGCCAGGCCAGCAGCCACTTGCCTACCAGCCAACGCTGCTCGTGTTGGTGCTGTTGGTAGAGTGAACTGATATCGCGCCAGGTCAGGGCCAGTACGGGGCTGGCGCTGTTACTCGCGGCGGATTGATAGTCACTTAAGTGCACTTGGTTGAGCAGGTAAGTGCGCTCCTGATCCTCCAGCAGCTTAAAGGTGCCGCCCGCTTCTGGAGCTGGCAGCAGGTGCTGCGCTTGCCAGTTCTGTACCTGTACCTGGGAAAACCCCGCCAGATGCCAGTAATCAGGCCCGGTAATGGCAACGTTTTGCACGTCATTGCTGCTGCCTGGCGCACGTAGCGAACGCTTGAGCAGCAGAGCAACCCCAGCATCCAGCTCGTGATCCAGCTGCTGCAGGTTGCTCAGTACATCGAGGCTAACCTCCAGCGCGCCGACGCTGACCGGCCCCTCACGACCTTCCACCTGGAGTGGCACGATGGCGCGCATGCTCAGGTTTTTACCGCTCGCCACCAGGCCGGCCGCCGTTGAGGCCTGGCGCAGGCTGTCGAGCAGCATGGGTCGCTGCGGTGTCGGTTGGTCGCCAAACCACTGCGGCTTGTGCACCCGCAGCAGTACGTCGGCGGCTGGGGCTAGATGCACACTCAGGGTGAACGGGCGGATGTTTTGCAGGCTGCGCCAGCGTGGGGCGAGGCGGGTATAGAGCTGGTTACGAATGAAACTAAGGCTTTGTATATTGCCCGGCTCGCTGCTCTGCAACGCATGGGCCTGGCGCAGCAGATCAACCAGCCAGGCATCGGCGGCGATGGTTTCGGCGAGCAATTGTGCCTGTTGTTGCAGCTCCTGTTGGCTGTTGCGCAGGGTCAGGCTTTGCAGTTCATGCTGCTTGGCGATTTGCAGGTTCCACAGGGCTTGCTGCTGATTCAGGGCAAGGCCGCCAAGCCCGCTAAAAAAAATCGCCAAACCGAGGCTGCCGAGGCCGACAATCCAGTGGATGGCGCTGAGCCTGGTCTGCTTAGCCATCAATCAGCCCCGCCCACTCGTGCACGAAATAACCGCATTCAGGCCAGGCCCGCCAGTCTGCGCAAACGTGCCTGCTCGGTGTCGTCGGGGTTGCTGTTGAGTTCGCAGGCGGCCAAGCGCATGAGGATATTCTCGCGTTTGACGTTACTGCTCGGCAGGCCATAGCACGCACCGATCAACTCGCGCAGGTGCATGGGCAAGTGCCACTGGGCCTTGATGCTGATGGCAAAGGGGCCGCTGAACTGGTCGAGGGCCTGCATGACTTGCTCTTCGCTGAAGCTCTGGCCACTGTCTTGCCACACCTGCGCCTGGTACAGCACGCACAATTCGCCCATGCGGTGCAGTAACGCGGCGCAGTGAAACGGTGCCGGGTCCAAGGCACATTGGCGGGCGAGGCTGGTGCTGCGCTCGATCAATTGTTCGGTGCTGTCCAGGTGCGCCTGGGCAAACATGCTCAGCAGTGGGTTCTCCAGTGCGCTGGAGTGACGCAGTGCCAGGCCCATGGCCAGGTTGAGGCTGTTGTTGGCGCCCAGTTTTTGCAGGGCTTCGAGCAGGTTGGCGCAGGGCTTGCCAACTGGGTTGTAGGCGCTGCTATTGGCGACGCTAAGCAGGCGGGCACTGAGCGCGGGGTCATGTTGCCATTCACTGGCCAACTCGCGCAGATCGATTTGCTCGCCTTTGAAACTTTGCATGAGGCGATCGCGAACATGCGCCTTGAGCGGTAATTGCAGCTCGCTACTGGGCAGGCTGTGCAGGTGCGCGAGCAGGTCGTGTTGGGCCGCACTGGCCTGTGCGGGTGGCTCATCAGTCTCTGGCGGTAACAGGGTTTCCAGGCTGGCGGCAACATGCGCGGCTTGAAACGGCTTGCTGATAAACGCGTTGATCTTCAAGGCACGCACGGCCAGTACGCTGGCGCGGTCGGAGCGGCCGGTGATCACTACCAGCGGCGTGCTGCTGTTGTCGTGACGAACCTGTTCCAGCAAGCGGGTGCCGGGGCCGTCCGGCAGGTTCCAGTCGCTGATGATCAAATCAGCCGGGCGTTGCTGCCACTCCTGCAGGGCGGCGCTGACGTTGTCCAGGCATACCACCTGGCAAGCAGGGCGCAGACTGAGGACGATCTGTTTGAGCAGGTCGGCGATCCAACTGTCGTCTTCAAGAATCATTACGAGCATGGGTTATGCCTAAGTCCTTAGCGTGTCTGGGCGTGATGCCAATGGTGCGGCCAGTTGCTCTGCAGGTTGAGGATGCCCGAAATAATAGCCCTGCGCATGGTCGCAACCGAGTTGCTGAAGCAACTCGACTTGCTCGGGCCGTTCAATGCCCTCGGCCAGTACCTTGAGCCCCAGGCTGTGGCCGAGGCCGATGACCGCGCGGGTGATGGCTAGATCGCTCGGGTCATGCGGCAGACCGCGGACAAAGCTTTGGTCGAGTTTGAGCTTGTGCACCGGCAGGCGCTTGAGGCGTGCCAGGGAACTATAGCCGGTGCCGAAGTCATCGATGGACAAGCGTATGCCGAGTGTGCGTAAACGTTGGAGTAAGGCCAGCGCCGCATCGGGATTGTCCATCACCGCGCTTTCAGTCACTTCCAGCTCCAGGCAAGCGGGGGCGAGGCCGCTATCGTGCAGCACCTCAGCCACCCGCTGATCCAGCTCACCACGGCTGAATAGACGGCTGGAGACGTTCACCGCGACAAACTTCGGCGCAGTGCCTGCGCGTTGCCAGGCAACCATCTGCCGGCAACTGTGCTCTAGCACCCAGGCATCGATTGCGCCGATCAGCCCGGTTTCTTCGGCCACCGGGATAAATTCGCCGGGTGCTACCAGGCCACGCTGTGGATGCTGCCAGCGCACCAGCGCTTCGACGCCGATCAGTTCCCGGCTGCCCAGGCAAATCAGTGGTTGGTAGTAGACGCGCAGCTCCTGATGGTCGAGGGCATGGCGCAGGGCGCTGGCCAGCTCAACGCGCTGGCGTGCTTGGGTAGTCAGCTCCTGGCTGTAGAACGCATAGTTCTCGCGGCCGCTGTTTTTGGCCTTGAACAGCGCCGAATCGGCATTACGCAATACCTGGCCGACATCGTTGGCGTCGCCGGGGTAGAGGCTGATGCCGATGCTGGCCGTGATAAACAACTCCTGATGGCTGACCTTGAAGGCCGGGGTCAGACAAGCCTGTAGACGTTGCGCCATCACTGCGGCCTGCTCGGCGCTGCGGCAGCTCTCGTCGAGCAGGCCGAATTCGTCGCCGCCCAGGCGCGCCAGAGTCATGCGTTTACCGAGTTGCTGGCTAAGACGCTCGCCGACGTCCTTGAGCAGCAGGTCACCGATGCTGTGGCCGAGGCTTTCATTGATGTGCTTGAAGTGGTCGAGGTCGATCAGCAACACCGCGCCAGATTGCCCGTCAATGCGCGTGCGCTCCAGGGCTTGCTCGACGCGTTCGGTAAACAGTAAACGGTTGGGCAGGTTGCTCAGTGGGTCATGGTGCGCCAGGTAGTCGAGCTCGCGTTGCGAGCGTTTCAGCGCGCTGATGTCGGAGAACACCGCCACGTAATGGCTGATCTCGCCCTGTTCATCGTGAATCACCCGAATGCATTGCCATTGCGGGTAGATCTCACCGTTCTTGCGCCGGTTCCACACCTCGCCGCTCCACGCCCCGCGATTTTGCAAAGCCTGCCACAGCTCACGGTAGAAGCTTTTGTCGTGTCGCCCGGACTGCAGCATGCTGGGCAGCTGGCCGAGGATCTCCGCCTGGCTGTAGCCCGTAATGCGGGTAAACGCCGGATTGCAGTGGACGATGTGCTGCTGGGCATCGGTGACCAGCACGCCTTCTTGCGTAGCGTCGAACACCGCAGCGGCCTGGCGCAGACTGTCGTCGTCCTTGCGCCGCTGGCTGACGTCGCTGGCGGTGCCGAGCAGGCGTTCAGGCTGGCCCTGTTTGTTGAGCAACAGACGCCCGCGCAATTGAATCCAGCGGTAGCTGCCGTCCTGGTGCAGCAGCCGATAGCTGACATCGTAGGGGGCGATGCAGAGCGTACTCAGACGCCGCTGGATATTACGCTCGAACGTCACGCGGTCATCGGGGTGCAAGCGCTGCTTCCAGTGCTGCGGATCATCGCCCAGGGCCTCGGGGTGAAGACCCAGTAGGGCGGCATAGCTGGGGGAAAAGTAAACCGTCTGGGTTTGCAGGTCCCAGTCCCAAATCCCGCCATCGGCGGCCTCCAGCGCTTGGTGCAAGCGCTTTTCACTGCGCTGCAGGGCTTGATGCACCTGCAGTTGGTGCTGCTGGTGGCTGCGCAGGAGCGAGTGCAGCAGGGCGGCCATAAACACTACAAATGCCAGCCCCTTGAGCAGCTGTGCACGCTCCAGCTGGGGCAATGACAGGCCCAGGGCGATCAGCAAAGCGTCGCTGAAAAACACCCAAAGTCCTGCGGCCAGCACATAGGTGAGGGTCAGGCGCCAAGGGCTTTGTGGGGCATTCATGGGCGTTAAATCAGTCCTTTTTCTAAGGCAGGCAGTTTAGAGGTGGAGCGGGGGCGGCATTCTTATGCGAAAGACCAACTGGTTTTCTGATCTGGGTCAGGGATAATGCTCGGCGGCGTGTGCTAAAAAACGGCAGCGTCTTTCCTTCTGCACGAGGCACACGATTCATGTGGTACAACGGTTTTCTTGATCTGTCGGTCTGGCAGCTGGTCGCGCTCACCCTGCTGCTGACGCATGTGACCATTGTCAGCGTCACGGTTTATCTGCACCGCTACTCGGCGCACCGCTCACTGGAGCTGCATCCGGCGCTGAAACACTTCTTCCGTTTCTGGCTGTGGCTGACCACGGCGCAGAACACCCGCGAATGGACTGCGATTCATCGCAAGCATCATGCCAAATGCGAAACCGTTGATGACCCACACAGCCCAGTGATCAAAGGCCTGGGCACCGTACTGCGCACGGGGGCCGAACTGTACGCCGAAGAGGCGAAGAACCCGGAAACCCTGCGGATCTACGGCAAGAACTGTCCGGAAGACTGGGTCGAGCGCAATGTCTATTCGCGTTTTCCGGTCGGCGGTATCGTCATCATGGGGGTGATCGACCTCGCCCTGTTCGGCGTGCTCGGCATGACCGTATGGGCGGTGCAGATGATGTGGATCCCGGTATGGGCGGCTGGGGTGATCAACGGCCTTGGTCATGCGGTCGGTTACCGCAACTTTGAATGCCGTGATGCCGCGACCAACCTCGTGCCGTGGGGCATTCTGATCGGCGGCGAAGAGCTGCATAACAACCACCACACCTACCCAAACAGCGCTAAGTTGTCGGTGAAGAAGTGGGAGTTCGACATGGGTTGGTTCTGGATCAAGCTGTTCAGCCTGCTTGGCCTGGCCCGCGTGCAGCGCGTTGCACCGATCGCTCACCGGGTGGAAGGCAAGCGCAGCCTGGACATGGACACCGCCATGGCCATCCTCAACAACCGCTTTCAGATCATGGCGCAGTACCGCAAGCTGGTGATCGCGCCGCTGGTGCAACAGGAACTGGCCAAGGCCGATGCCTCGGTGCGTCACCACTTTCATCGGGCCAAGCGCTTGCTGTCGCGTGAGCCGAGCCTGCTCGATGATGGTCACCATGCGCGCATTCAGCGCATGCTGGAGCAGAGCCAGGCACTCAAGGTGATCTACGAAAAGCGCCTTGCCCTCCAGCAGATCTGGGTCAAGACCAGCAGCAATGGCCACGACATGCTCGAAGCGATCAAACACTGGATTAACGACGCCGAAGCCAGTGGTATTCAGTCACTGCGCGAGTTCGCCGAACAACTGAAAACCTATTCGTTGCGTCCGGTTAGCGCCGCTTAATCCAGCACCTGCTTGTAAAAACCCGCCTGTCGGCGGGTTTTTATGGTCTGGAATTCAGGGCGGTCGTGCTTTGAGGTGTCTGGCGGGAATCCGCCCCTTTGTGTTTCGACATAGGCAAGAAGCCGCTTATTTGTGCCCCCTGCGGACCTTTTTAGATTTTTCTGGGGGGCTACAGAGCCTTGTAATACCACGCTTGGCGAGCGGCTGGGGGTAGCTGGCACAGTATCTGCCTAAGACAGCGCATAACGGCCGGGATCATCGGCCGACAATAACAATGAAGAGACATGCACCATGATCTGTACCTGCCCGCTGTTATGCCCTGGCTCCCCAGTTCGCGCTAACTGCCTTCACGCGCTCACCTAATTTTGTTTATTGCCCGGCCGGCCTCTGGCTGGAGGATATGTTCGTCTGCCAATCGCCTGGCCCTGCAGTAAACCCCGAATTCGCTGCGCGCCTGCCGCTTCACTGGCTGAAGCCTGTTAGCGCATCGATATGCCACCCACACACACAACTGGAGAAATCATAATGAGAAAGACCTCCCTAGCCTTGGCCGTTGCGGCCAGCACCTTGGGCTTGTCTCTGAGTCAGGCGGCGTTTGCCGATTTTATTGGCGACAGCACGGCCACCTTGGAAGCGCGTAACTTCTATTTCAACCGTGACTTCCGTCAGGGCAACACCAATACTCCGACGCCGAAGCAGTCGAAGCAGGAAGAGTGGGCGCAGGGCTTTATTCTGCGCGCAAACTCGGGCTTTACCGAAGGCACTGTGGGCTTCGGCGCTGATGCCATTGGCATGTTCGGCTTCAAGCTGGACTCCGGTGACGGTACTGCCGGTAGCGGTTTGCTGGTTGCGGATAAGTCCTCCGGCGGCTCGCAGGACAACAACTCCGATTTGGCCGTCGCGGCCAAGGCGAAGATCTCCAATAGCACCCTGCGCGTTGGTCAGATGCAGTTCAAGAACGCCGCCATCGCCTCCAGCGACGGTCGCTTGCTGCCACAGGTATTCGAGGCCGGACACCTGGTTTCCCAGGAAATTGACGGCTTGATGCTTGAAGCGGCGCACATCCGCGAAGTGAACAACCGTAACTCCAATGACTACGAAGACATCTCTATCGCCAATAGCTTCACTAAGGGTACTAAGGGCGCTAGCGACAAAGTAGGCGCTCGTGGCATTCGCCTGAGCAGTGGCGCCGCCACCGATTCGTTCGACTTTATCGGCGGTACCTACAAGCTCACTAAAGACCTGACGGCTGGCTACTACTATTCCAACCTGGACGAGTTGTACAAGCAGCACTCTTTCAACGCCGTGCATGTACTGCCGCTGGGCGACAAGCAGAGTCTGAAGACCGACCTGCGTTATGCGCGCTCCACCGATGACGGCAACCGCAGCAACGTCGACAACAGCGCCATCGGCGCCATGGTCACCTACGGTCTGGGCGGCCACGCCTTCGGTCTGGGTTACCAGAAGATGAGCGGCGACACCGGTTTTGCCTACATCAACGGTACCGATCCGTTCCTGGTCAACTATGTACAGATCAGTGACTTTGCCAACAAGGACGAGAAGTCCTACCAGGCGCGTTACGACTTCAACTTCGCCTCCATCGGTATTCCGGGCCTGACCTTTATGACCCGCTACCTGACCGGCGACAACGTCGACCGCGGCCGTAACCTTTCCGAAGGTAAGGAGTGGGAGCGCAACACCGAGCTGATGTATGTGTTCCAGGAAGGTGCGTTGAAGAACCTCGGCGTGCGCTGGCGCAACGCGGCTGTGCGCTCGAACTTCGCCAACGACATCGACGAGAATCGCCTGATCGTCAGCTACACCCTGCCACTGCTGTGATCTAGCGCGTGGTAAGGCTGAGCTGTTGAATCCAGCTCAGCCAGCACAGAAAAACAAGCCCGGACTGCGTTCCGGGTTTTTTCTGCGTGCGATTTATCCGCGGTCAATCGACGAGGTATTGCTGGCCAGAGTCTGGTGGATGTTGATGGGGTGGACGAGGGCTTGCCATTCAATATATAAAAAGATAGATTGTTTTTGTCTTAATTGAACTGCCTATTATGAAAGCCGACGAAGTCTCACTCGATATCCAGCAGCTACGCGCCAATGCCGATGCGGCAGGGCAGTTGCTTAAGGCCCTGAGCAATCCAGACCGCCTGCTGTTGCTGTGTCAGTTGTCCCAGGGCGAGCGCAATGTCAGCGAGCTGGAGGCGCTGCTCGGTATTCAGCAGCCCACCTTGTCCCAGCAGTTAGCCGTGCTGCGCCGTGAAGGCTTGGTGGAGACCCGGCGCGAGGGCAAGCTAATCTACTACTGCATCAGCAGCCCGGCGGCGTTGGCGGTGATCAACACCCTCTATCAACTGTTCTGCGCAGGTACCGAATAATGACGATTGATTGGTACAACTTCACGCCCTGGAGCGCCTTGGCGGGCGGCACGCTGATCGGCTTGGCGGCGAGCCTGTTTGTCGTGATGAATGGCCGGATTGCCGGTATTAGCGGGCTGCTCGGCAGCCTGCTGGGGGCGGGTGAGGGGCGCGGCGAGAAGGCCCTGTTTCTCCTCGGCATCCTGCTCGCGCCACTGCTCTGGCAGCTTTTCAGTGTGTTGCCCGTGATTGAAATTCACAGTGGCTGGCTGACGCTGACTGTTGCCGGTTTGCTGGTCGGTATCGGCACCCGTTATGGCTCGGGCTGCACCAGTGGCCACGGCGTCTGCGGCTTATCGCGGTTATCGCCGCGTTCACTGGCGGCTACCTTGAGCTTTATGGCCGCCGGCTTCGCCACGGTATTTGTTCTGCGTCATCTGTTGGGGGGCTGAATATGCGCAAATTGATGGCGTTTCTCGCCGGAGTAACCTTCGGCATTGGCCTGCTGACGGCCGGCATGGCTAATCCGGGTAAAGTATTGGCCTTCCTCGATCTGAGCGGTGCCTGGGATCCTTCCTTGGCGCTGGTGATGGTCGCGGCTATCGGCGTGGCGTTCTTGCCGTTTAGTTGGGCGCGGTTGCAGCGCACCAGCCTGCTCGGCGCGCCGATGCAGTTGCCCGGCAAGCGCGAATTGGATCGCCGGCTGATCGGCGGCAGCCTGCTGTTTGGCATAGGCTGGGGGATTGCCGGTATCTGCCCTGGGCCGGCCGTGGCGCTGCTGCTGACGGGGCGTTGGCAGGTGCTGTTGTTCATGGCGGCGATGCTGCTGGGCATGTTGGTGTTTACTGCGCTGGAGCAGCGTTCGGCCGCGTTTGTACGCGCAAAATGAGCGCGCTATCAATACCTAATGGAGGCCCTCGGCCGTGAATATTCAGGCGTTTTTCGATGCGGCCACTTCGACCTACAGCTATGTCGTCAGCGATCCGAGCACGGCACAGTGCGCGATTATCGACTCGGTGCTCGACTACGACGCGGCGGCTGGACGCACCAACTATGCCAGCGCCGATAAGCTGATTAGTTACGTGCGCGAGCAGGGCCTGAGCGTGCAGTGGCTGCTGGAAACCCACGTGCATGCCGATCATCTTTCCGCTGCGCCCTATCTCAAGGCTGCGCTGGGCGGACGCTTGGCGATTGGCGAGCAGATCCGCGTGGTGCAGAACACCTTCGGCCAGTTGTTCAATGCCGGCCCGGCGTTTGCGCTCGATGGTCGCCAGTTCGATCAGCTGTTGCAGGATGACGAGGTTTTTCAGATCGGCACGCTAAACGCCCGCGCGCTGCATACCCCCGGGCATACGCCGGCCTGCATGACCTACCTGATTGGCGATGCCGCGTTTGTCGGCGACACCCTGTTTATGCCGGACTACGGCACCGCCCGTTGTGACTTCCCCGGCGGTGATGCGCGTACTCTGTATCGCTCGATTAACCGATTGTTTGCCCTGCCCGGCAGCATCCGGCTGTTTATGTGCCACGATTATCTGGCCCCGGGGCGCGAGCAGCATCGTTATCAAACCACTGTGGCTGAGCAGCGTGAGCACAACGTGCATGTGCATCAAGGTGTTGCTGAGGACGATTTTGTCGCCATGCGCCAGGCGCGTGATGCCACCCTGGGGATGCCGGCGCTGATGTTGCCGGCGGTGCAGGTGAATATGCGCGCCGGTCATTTACCGCCCGCCGAAGCCAATGGTGTGCGCTACCTCAAGGTTCCATTGAATGTCTTATAAGTGGCCGCTGCTGAACACCGTACGCGACTACAACCGCAGTCAGGCGAGCCGCGATTTCTTGGCGGCCTGTTTAATTTGCCTGTTATTGGTGCCGCAGGCGTTGGCCTACGCGCAGCTGGCCGGGCTGCCGGCCGTGGCGGGGATGTATGCGAGTATTTTGCCGTTGGTGGTGTATGCGCTGATCGGCGCAAGCCCCGGCGTGGCCTTGTCATTCGGCCCGGTGGCTGTGTTGGCGCTGATGACTGCGGCGGCATTAGCACCGATCGCCGCAGCCGGCACTGCGGCTTACAGTGCCGCCGCCGTAGGGTTGACCCTGCTGGTGGGCGTCTTGCTGTTGCTCATGGGCCTGCTGCGGCTGGGTTTTATTGCCAATTTCCTCAGCCACCCGGTGATCTCCGGGTTTGTCAGTGGCGCCGCGGTGCTGATTGCCGTGAGCCAGCTGCGCTATCTCCTCGGCGTATCAGCCGATGGTCTGACCCTGCCGCAGGTGCTGCCTGCGCTATATGAGCAGTTGGCGGCGGTGCATCGCCCGACGCTGTTGTTGGGCGTACTGAGCCTGGTGTTGCTGGTGCTGCTGCGTAACCTGAGCCTGTTAGGCGTGCCGGCTGCTTGGGCGTTGCGGGTGAAACAGCTGAGCGCCTTGCTGGTGATGTTGGTGGCGATGGCCCTGGGGGCGTTGCTGCAGCTGGAGGCTTATGGGGTCAAGGTGGTGGGGCAGGTGCCGGTCGGGTTACCGACGCTGGGCCTGCCGAACCTGGAGCTGGGCCTGCTGCGTGAGTTGCTGCCGGCCGCGTTGTTGATTGCTCTGGTGGGGTTTGTCGAGTCCATTTCTATTGCCCAGAGCCTGGCCATGCGCAAGCGCCAGCTGATCAGCCCTAATCTGGAGCTGTTGGGTCAGGGGGCGGCCAACGTGGCCTCGGCCTGCAGCGGCGGCATGCCGGTGGCGGCGAGTTTTTCCCGCTCGGCGATGGCGCGGCAAAGCAATATGGCCACGCCATTGGTGGGTATTTTTGCGGCGGGGTTGATGTTGGCTGCAGTGCTTGGCTTGGCCCCGGTATTACAACACCTGCCGCAAGCGGTATTGGCCGCGAGCATTCTGGTCGCGGTGCTTGGTCTGGTGGATGTGCCGACCTTGCGCCACACCTGGCGCTATTCCAAGGCTGAAGGCGGCGCGCAGCTGGCCACTTTTTTTGGTGTGCTGCTGCAAGGCGTTGAGGCTGGCATCATGCTTGGCGTCGTGCTGTCGCTGGTGTTGTTTCTGTGGCGCACCAGTCGGCCGCATATGGCGGTGGTGGGGCAGGTGCCGGGTAGTCAGCATTTTCGCAATATTCAGCGCTATAAAACCGTGCAGAGCCCCAGCGTGCTGTCGTTGCGGGTGGATGAAAGCCTGTATTTCCCCAATGCCCGTTACCTGGAGGCGCGCATCGGTGAGCTGATTGCGGTGAGCCCTGAAGTACGTCATCTGGTACTGATGTGCTCGGGGGTTAACCAGATTGATGCCAGTGCCCTGGATACCTTGGAGGCGATTGCCGAGCAGCTGCGCAGTGCCGAGGTGCAACTGCACCTGTCCGAAGTCAAAGGCCCGGTGATGGATCGCTTGCAGCGCTCGGACTTCCTCGAAAGCTTTGGCGGCCAGGTGTTTCTCAGCCAGTACCACGCGCTGTGCACGCTGGATCCGGTGTGTGCCGTGCGCGCACTGACGCCGGAGTAGCCGGCGTCTAGAGCAGCAGGATGGTGGCCAGGCCAAGGAAGGCGAAGAAGCCGACGACATCGGTCACCGTGGTCAGAATCACGCTGCCGGCCAGTGCCGGATCGATGCCCATGCGATCCAGCACCAGCGGTATGGCCCAGCCCGCCAGGGCGGCGCACAGCAGGTTGAGCAGAATCGCCGCGCCCAGTACCGCGCCTATCCCCCAGTTGCCGAACCACCACACGGCAAGCAGGGCGATGACCACCGACCACAACAGACCGTTGAGTATCGAGATGCCCAGCTCGCGGTTGAGCAGGATGTGGATATTACCTTTCTGCACTTGGCCGAGGGCCAGGCCGCGGATCACCAGCGTCAGGGTCTGGCTGCCGGCGATGCCGCCCATGCTGGCGACAATCGGCATCAGCACGGCCAAGGCCACCAGTTGCTCAAGGGTGGCTTGAAACAGGCCAATCACCCAGGCAGCACTGAAGGCCGTCAACAGGTTGATACCCAGCCACACTGCGCGGCGGCGTGAACTGACCAATACGGGGGCGAAAATATCGGCTTCATCGTTCAAGCCAGCCATGTGCATCAGGGCGCGGTCGGAGTCTTCGCGGATCAGGTCGATCACATCATCCACGGTAATGCGCCCAAGCAGCCGGTTGTGCTCATCGATCACCGGCGCGGAAAGCAGGTCGTGGTCCTGGAATAGTTGGGCCACTTCGTTGCCGCTGGTGGTCACGGCGATGCCGGCGATGTCGTGATGCATCAGCTCGCTCACCCGCTGGTCGAGTTCGGCGGTGACCAGCTCGCTCAGGCGCAGGGCGCCCTGGTAGTGACCTTTACGGTCGACCACCATCAACAGGTCGGTTTGCGGCGGCAGGCGCTCGAGCAGGCGCAGGTAGCGCAGCACGGCGCTGGCGGTGACGTCGGCGCGCACCTGAATCGGGTCGGCGTTCATCAGGCCGCCGGCCGAGTCCTCTGGGTAGGACAACATCGATTCGAGCTGCTGGCGTTGCGCGGTGCTGCTGGCATGCAGTAACTGGTTGCCCAGTTCGGCAGGCAAGGCCTGGATCAGGTCGACGCGGTCATCCAGCTCAAGCTCGGCGGTGGCGGCGATCAGGTCTTCCGGGTCGAGTTCCAGGGCCAGCGCGGTGCGGATTTCGTCATGCAGGTAGGTGAGCACTTTGCCCGCCCGCTCGGTTTCCACCATGCTCCAGGCACGATGACGCTCCTCAGGTGGCAGGGCTTCCAACAACCCGGCGACTTTGGCCGGGTGCATGCGGTGCAGCACCTTGCCCAGGCGTTTCAGCTTGCCCTGAGCCAGCGCCTGGCGCACCGCTTCCAGCTGGCTGCTCGGGGCGTTGTCTGCCTCATCATGGGGTGTCAGGCTGGCTTCGGCCGAATCCCCGGCCAACTGCGTCCGCAGGCTGGGGCTCAGGTGAGGCAGGATGCGTTCTTCCAGCTCGAGCCCCGTCTGTTGCCAGAGCTTCAGACGCTGTTCGGCATCCAGCAACTCCAGCAGCGCGGCAATCTTGCCGGGGTGCATGCGCGCGAGCAGTTTGCGCACGCGTTTGTTCTTGCCGCTGGCCAGCGCCTGGATGATGGCGTTGGTGTCCGTGCGGCTGTGCTGGTGCGGGTTATGGCTGGAAGGCGGCGAGGGTGATTTCATGGGAGTGAGAATAACACTCGCGCTGTAGCGCAGGAATTTGCGTGTGCAGGGCCGCGAGTGTCACGTGCCGAGCGGCTGCTGGCAAACGCCCGGCAAGGGCCGGGCGTTTGCGCTTAACCGTGCTGCGGTGCGGGTTGCTGCTGGGTGATGCAGTGGATATTGCCGCCACCCAGGAGAATCTCCCGCCCCGGCACCATCACCACGCGATGCTGCGGGAACAGGCGCTGGAGAATCTCCTGCGCTTCGGCATCCTTGGGGTCGTCAAAGCTGGGGGCAATGATGCCGCCGTTGACGATCAGGAAGTTAACGTAAGAGCCGGCCAGGCGGATCGAAGGATCGCGCTCTTGGCTGTCGGCGACCCAGTCGACGCCCGCGCATTCTTCTTGCGTGGCATGCAATGGGCCGGGAATCGGCATTTTGTGCACAACCAACTGACGGCCCTTGGCATCGCGGACGTTTTCCAGCACGCGCATGGCGGCCTGGCAGCGCGGGTAGTTGGGGTCGTTGGCGTCGTCGGTCCAGGCCAGCAGCACTTCGCCGGGGCGCACGTAGCAGCAGAAGTTGTCGACGTGGCCGTCGGTCTCGTCATTGAACAGGCCGTCCGGCAGCCAGATCACCGTGTCGATGGCCAGGTGCTCGGCCAGGTACTGCTCAATTTGCTCGCGGTTCAGGTGCGGGTTGCGATTCGGGTTGAGCAGGCATTCCTCGGTGGTGATCAGGGTGCCTTGACCGTCGACGTGGATCGAGCCGCCTTCGAGGATCAGCTCATCGGTGCGGTAGCGCTGCTGGCCTTCGATTTGCAGAATCTTGCGTGCTACCTGATCGTCGCGCACCCAGTTGGCGTACAGGCCGCCATTCAGGCCGCCCCAGGCGTTGAACGCCCAGTCCACCCCGCGCACTTCGCCGCTGTTGTTGGCGACAAAGGTTGGGCCGGTGTCACGCACCCAGGCATCATCGGTGCTGATTTCGACAACGCGAATATTGGTGTGGGCCAGGCGCTCGCAGGCGTTTTCGTACTGCCCGGCGGAGGCGCACACGGTCACCGGTTCGAATTCGGCAATCGCCCTGGCCACGGCGCTAAAGGCAGCCTGCGCCGGCTTGCCACCCAGGCGCCAGTTGTCTGGGCGCTCGGGCCAGACCATCCACGTTTGGCTGTGGGGTTCCCACTCGGCAGGCATGCGGAAACCATCGGCGCGGGGTGTGGTATTCAGGGCTGTCATAGGTTCACCAAAGTACGAAACAGGCTTAGTAGGCAGAGGGCAAGGTATTGCATGGACTGGCACCTGACCGTGCGGCGAATGGCGTTTATCTGGCGCTGGCGCTGCGCTGTCACGGTAGCACTGCATGCAAGAACAACATCAATGCGTTATTTATATCCGATAAAAATCGGTCTTTAAAGGATTAACTACTTTATTTTCAGAATTTTAATCGATTAATATCAAATATAAATCCGCTAAGCGCTGCGCAAATGCCTGTAATGCGCGCATGCTATCGGCAACGACTTCGGCTTAGCCCGAGGTCACTCTCAGCTCTGGCTGGGTCACGCTGTGAAACGAGGAACGATATGCGAGCCGTCTCGGTGACACCGAATGCCCCTGATCTCACGCTACAGTGCAAGCACTGCATAACCCACCGGCAGCCAGTGGTGACCACATGATCGAAGTAACCGAAGTTTCCATTGCCGAGTTGCGCGCCGCGCTCGAAGCCGGCCAAACCACAGCCGTCGAGTTGGTGCAGGCCTATCACGCGCGCATCGACGCCTATAACGGCGCCGACACAACCAGCGCACTTAACGCCGTGGTGGTGCGCAACCCAGATGCGCTCAAGGAGGCCGAGGCCTCCGATGCGCGCCGCGCCCGTGGCGAGAGCCTTGGCCCGCTCGATGGTATTCCCTATACCGCCAAGGACAGCTACCTGGTCAAAGGCCTCACCGCCGCTTCCGGCAGCCCGGCCTTCAAGGAGTTGGTCGCCCATCGCGATGCCTTCACCATCGAACGCCTGCGCGCTGCCGGGGCCATCTGCCTGGGCAAAACCAATATGCCGCCGATGGCCAACGGCGGCATGCAGCGCGGCGTTTATGGCCGCGCGGAAAGCCCGTATAACGCTGACTACCTCACCGCGCCCTTCGCCTCTGGCTCATCCAACGGTGCCGGTACCGCCACCGCCGCCAGCTTTGCCGCGTTTGGTCTGGCCGAAGAAACCTGGTCGAGCGGTCGCGGCCCGGCGTCCAACAACGGTCTGTGCGCCTACACGCCGTCACGCGGGGTGATCTCGGTGCGCGGCAACTGGCCGCTGACGCCGACCATGGACGTGGTGGTGCCCTATGCCCGCACCATGGCCGACCTGCTCGCTGTACTCGACGTGGTGGTGGCTGAAGATCCGGACACGCGTGGCGACCTATGGCGACTGCAACCTTGGGTGCCCATCCCCAGTGTCAGCAGCGTACGCCCAGCTTCCTATGCCGAACTGGCCGCGAGCCCTGAAGCGCTGGCCGGTAAACGCTTCGGTGTGCCACGCATGTTTATCAACAAGGATGAGCTCGCGGGTAGCAGCGAAGCACCGGGCATCGGCGGTCCAACCGGCCAACGCATTCATACCCGGCCCACGGTGATCGCCCTCTGGGAGCAGGCCCGCACAGCGCTGGAAGCCGCCGGAGCGGACGTCATCGAGGTCGACTTCCCGCTGGTATCCAACTGCGAAGGCGACCGCCCCGGCGCGCCAACCGTGTACAACCGAGGCATCGTCAGCCCTGAGTTTCTGCATGACGAATTGTGGGAGCTCTCAGGCTGGGCCTTCGACGATTTCCTCCAGGCCAACGGCGACCCTAAGCTCAACCGCCTGGCTGACGTTGACGGCCCGCAGATCTTCCCGCATGACCCCGGCACCCTGCCCAACCGTGAGGGCGACCTGGCCGCCGGCATGGATGAATACGTCAAGATGGCCAAGCGCGGCTTGAAAAAATGGGACGAGATCGAAACCTTGGCCGACGGCCTGCGCGGGCTGGAGCAAACGCGTAAGCTCGACCTCGAAGACTGGATGGACAGCCTCGGCCTCGACGCCGTGCTGTTCCCCACCGTCGCCGACGTCGGCCCAGCCGATGCAGACGTGAACCCGGCTTCGGCAGATATCGCCTGGAGCAACGGCGTCTGGGTGGCCAACGGCAACCTGGCCATCCGTCACCTGGGCGTGCCCACCGTCACCGTGCCGATGGGCGTGATGGCCGACATCGGCATGCCTGCCGGTCTGACCTTCGCCGGCCGCGCCTATGACGACTCGGCGTTGCTGCGCTTTGCGGCGGCGTTTGAGGCGACTGGTTCGAAGCGTGTGGTACCACCCCGCACGCCGCCATTGCCTCGGCGCTGAAATGCAAGCGGGGTTGGCGCTAAAGCGTCAACCCCGTTGGTGGCCTGTCTGCCCCGCAGCAAGCAGGAGTCTGCCGCTTAATCCTGTAAGGCGAGTCAGGCGCTGTGGCGATTATGCAGTTCGAATTGTTCGTGGCCATCGTCCCAGCCTGCTTCCCAGGCGGCGATCAATACATCGGCGGCGAGCGCGCGTGGAGTGTTGGTTTGCCCGGTTAGCCCGGCCATGTAGCCCTGCTGGTAAGCCTTGTTGAGGCTTTCCAGGCTCCAGTGCTGGTCATCTTCCATGTTGAGGTTGGCGCAGGCCATAGCGGCAGCTCGCAGTTAATTCACCTGTGCAATGCTAGCCGCATAGGCCGAACGAGACTGCGCCGCCGATCCCGCTTTTGCCACCGCTGGCAGTTTATGTGATGCAGTTGGCAAAGTGCCGGCGGGGTCACGCCGGCACTGGCCTGGGCCTTAAGGCTGTTGCTGTTTAAACCGCCGGTGCGAGGATGCTGGCCTGATAGGCTGCGGCAAAGCTGTCGAAGTCGCCTTCTTCTTGGGCTTCTATCTCGGCCTGGGCTTGCAGTGACTGAGCCGCGCGGGCTTCGAAGCTCGCCTGTTGCTCGGCGCTTAATGGTTGGCTGCGGAAGTACTCGGCGTGCAGTTTGCTCTGGCGCATGGCGAACTCGCTGAAGTTCAGGCCCTGTTGCAACTGTGCGAGCACTTGCGCGGACGGCGTCAGACTGGGGTCGACGACCTTAGCCTGTTGTGCCTGCAAGGCTTGGCGGTGGGTGTTGCCGCCCTGGTTCTGGTCGAGCAACTCGGCCAGCGGCAGGATCTGCTCAAGCAGTTCGCTGGCCCAGGTCTGCAGCGCCACCGGCTGAGCATCGCGCTGCAGTTGCAGGCCTGGACGCCGACCTTCCTTGACCACGCTGAGGAAGTTATCAGTGCAGGTATGGCACTCATCGCTCTCCAGCAGCGGGCTGTCCTGCATGGCACAGAACAGCAGGAAAGCATCGAGAAAGCGCGACTCGGTCAGGTCGATGCCCACCGGCAGGAACGGATTGATGTCCAGGCAGCGCACTTCAACATACTGCACGCCACGGGCCATCAGCGCCTGGATAGGGCGCTCACCGCTGTCGGTTACGCGCTTGGGGCGGATGTTCGAGTAGTACTCATTTTCGATCTGCAGAACGTGAGTGTTCAGCTGCAGCCATTCGCCATCTTTTTTCGCGCCGATATCGACATAGGGCGGGTAAGGCGTGCCGACGGCCAGGCGCAGGCTGTCGGTGTAGCTCTGCAGGTCGTTGTAGCAGGGGGTCAAATCAGCCTGGGCATTGCTCTGGTAGCCCAGGTCGCTCATGCGCAAGCTGGTAGCGTAGGGCAGGTAAAGCGTCTCGGCGTCGAGTTCTTCAAGCTGATGCGGATTACCGCGCATAAAACTTTTATGCAGGGCCGGCGAGGCACCGAATAGGTACATCAAGAGCCAGCTGTAGCGGCGGAAGTTACGGATCAAGGCGATATAGCGCGCCGATTGGTAATCGCGTGCGCTGCTGGTGTCGCCCTCCGCCTGCTGTTGCAGCTGCCACAGCGCTTCCGGCAGGGAAAAGTTGTAATGGATGCCGGCGATGCATTGCATGGTCTTGCCGTAACGCAGCGCCAAACCCTTGCGGTAGACGTACTTGAGCTCGCCGATATGCGAGCTGCCGTAGCGCGCGATAGGGATCGTCTCTTCGTCCGGCAGCGCGCACGGCATCGACGGGCTCCACAGGTATTCGTCGTCGAGCTTGCTGTAGGCGAAACGGTGAATCTGCTCAAGCTCAGCCAGGGTCGCTGCCGGATCAGCCACGGCCGGGGTGATGAACTCCAGCAGCGATTCGGAATAATCGGTGGTGATCTGCGCGTGCGTCAGCGCCGAGCCGAGGGTTGTCGGGTGCGGGGTCAGGGCGAGCTGAGCGTCGCTGTCGACGCGCAGGCATTCGCGCTCGATACCGTGCAGGCACTGGGACAGCAGGGGGAGGTTGGCCGGCTCAGCCAGGAGGGTCATGCGGCGGGAAAGAAGGTCGCTCAAGGTGGTTTCCTAGCTGGCAGGTGCCGAATATGTGAGGCAATTTGCACAATATGGGGTGCGTGTCTGCACTCTTCAAGTGGTGAGAGTTTACCCGCAGTGTCCTTGAGCGGATTGGCCAGAGGCGTCATGCGCCACCGGCCCAGATAACCGTTCTGCGGATTATAGCTGCGGCTAACCGCAGCTATGCATCTGGTCATGGCGGCTCAGAGGCAGGCGAAGGTGCCTTGCGCCTTGGCGATCAGCTTGTCTTCCTGCCATACCTCGGCTTCGACCACCTGGGTGCGGCGACCGGCGTGCAGCACTTTGGCGTGGCACAGCACGTTACCTTCAGCAACCGGGCGAATGTAGTTGATCTTGCACTCCAGGGTGACACTGCTCGGGCCTCCATCCCCAAGGCTGTGGCTGGCCTGACCCATGGCGGTGTCAATCAGCGAGAACAGCGCACCGCCATGCAGCTTGCCGTGTAAGTTGCGCAGCTCGTCGGTGAGGGTCAGGCGCACACGTGCCTCGCCGCCGCCGACCTGCAGAATATTCAGGCCGAGCAGGCGGGAAAAGGCGCTGCTGGTGCCGGCAGAGCTTGAGTCACTCATTTTTTCAACTGCTTGGCATTGGCAAACAACGCTGCCATGCCGCCGTTGGCCGGGGCGGGCTTATCTTGGCTGGAATGGCGCTCGCTGCGCGGCGCATTGCCGGCCGGCTTACCGCCGCGTGCACCGCCGCGTGGGCCTTCGACCTTCTCGCCGGGAGTGTCGCCCATGCGCATGGACAGGGCGATGCGGTTGCGCGGGATGTCGACTTCCATCACCTTGACCTTGACCACGTCGCCGGCCTTGACCGCCTCGTGCGGGTCTTTGATGAACTTCTCCGACAGCGCGCTGATGTGCACCAGGCCGTCCTGATGCACGCCGATGTCGACGAAGGCACCGAAGTTGGTCACGTTGGTCACCACGCCTTCGAGCATCATGCCGAGCTTAAGGTCGTTAAGGGTTTCTACGCCTTCCTGGAATTCGGCGGTCTTGAACTCCGGGCGCGGGTCGCGGCCGGGTTTTTCCAGCTCACTCAAAATGTCGCCGATGGTCACCAGGCCGAACTTGTCATCGGTGAACTGCTTGGGGTCGAGGCGCTTGAGAAAACCCGAGTCGCCGATCAGCGAGCGGATATCGCGGCCGGTATCGGCGGCAATGCGCTGCACCAGCGGGTAGGTCTCCGGGTGCACGGCGGAGGCATCCAGCGGGTTGCTGCCGTTCATCACGCGCAGGAAGCCGGCGGCCTGTTCGAAGGTTTTGTCACCCAGGCGCGGCACCTTAAGCAGCTCGGCGCGGCTGTTAAACGCGCCGTTGGCGTCACGGAAGGCGACGATGTTCTGCGCCAGCGTGGTGTTCAACCCGGAGATACGCGCGAGCAAGGCGGCGGAGGCGGTGTTCACATCGACGCCGACCGCGTTTACGCAGTCCTCGACCACCGCATCTAGCGAGCGCGCCAGCTTGAGCTGCGACACGTCGTGCTGGTACTGGCCGACACCGATGGATTTCGGGTCGATTTTCACCAGCTCGGCCAGCGGGTCCTGCAGGCGGCGGGCGATGGACACCGCGCCGCGCAGCGACACGTCCATGTCCGGGAATTCTTTGGCGGCCAACTCGGACGCCGAGTACACCGAGGCGCCGGCTTCAGACACCATGACCTTGGTCAGATTCAGCCCTGGCAGCTTCTTGATCAGCTCGGCGGCCAGCTTGTCGGTCTCGCGGCTGGCGGTGCCGTTACCGATGGAGATCAGGTCAACGGCATGCTTGGCGCACAGCTTGGCCAGAATCGCCAGGGTGCCGTCCCAGTCATTGCGCGGTGCGTGCGGGTAAACCGTGCTGGTTTCCAGCACTTTGCCGGTGACGTCGACCACCGCCACCTTGCAGCCGGTGCGCAGGCCCGGATCGAGCGCCAGGGTGGCGCGCGGCCCGGCCGGGGCGGCCAACAGCAGGTCATGCAGGTTACGGGCAAAGACGTTGATCGCCTCGGCTTCGGCGCCTTCGCGCAGCTCACCGAACAGGTCGGTTTCCAGGTGGGTGTAAAGCTTGACCTTCCAGGTCCAGCGCACCACTTCGCCCAGCCATTTGTCCGCAGCGCGGCCGCGCGCGCTGATGCCAAATCGCTCGCCGATCATGCCCTCGCAGGGGTGCATGGCACCGGGGGTGTCATCGCCGACCTTGAGGCTGGCGCTGAGGATGCCCTCGTTACGGCCACGGAAGATCGCCAGGGCACGGTGCGAGGGTGCGCCCTTGAATTTTTCGTCGTGCTCAAAGTAGTCACGGAACTTGGCCCCTTCGTTTTCTTTGCCGGGGATCACGCGGGCGCTGAGGATGGCATGGTCTTTCAGGTAGCTGCGCAGGCTGGCGAGCAGATTGGCATCCTCGGCAAAGCGCTCCATGAGGATGTACTTGGCACCTTCGAGCACGGCCTTGATATCGGCAAAGCCTTTTTCCGCGTCGATAAAGCGCTCGGCTTCGGTTTCCGGGGTCAGGCTTGGGTCGTTGAACAGGGCATCGGCTAACTCGCCCAGACCAGCTTCCAGGGCAATCTGGCCCTTGGTGCGGCGCTTCTGCTTAAACGGCAGGTAAAGGTCTTCGAGGCGGGTTTTGGTTTCGGCCAAATTTATTTCGCGGGTAAGCTCGGCGGTCAGTTTGCCCTGCTCCTCGATGCTGGCGAGGATGCTGGCGCGGCGGTCGTCGAGTTCGCGCAGGTAGCGCAGGCGCTCTTCGAGGTTACGCAGTTGCGTGTCATCCAGGCTGCCGGTGACCTCTTTGCGGTAGCGCGCGATAAACGGCACGGTTGAGCCTTCATCGAGCAGCGCCACGGCGGCGGCGACCTGTTGCGGGCGTACGCCCAGTTCTTCGGCGATGCGGTTGTTGATGCTGAGCATATAAAAAGCTACCCACACGGATACGAAAAACCGGCCACGCAGACCACGGGCCAGACACGAAAGCCGCGCATTATAAACACTGCCCGCCAGTGCACCGGGAACCGTACTGGGAAAAATCTGCTAACAATGGCCTGCACGTCGGCTGCGGCTCCTGAGCCATAATGCTGGCAATTGCACACTGCCAGCGCGTCCGCGCCCGGCGGATGCCTGGTCAAGGAGCCCTGAATGAGCAGCACTGCACTTCCTGTTGAAGGCGAAAAAATCCTTATCGTCGACGACGACGCCCGCCTGCGCCGCTTGCTTGAGCGCTTCTTCGACGAGCAGGGCTACCGCGTGCGCGCTGTGGAAAACGTCGAGCAGATGGACCGCCTGCTGTCGCGTGAACTGTTCAACTTGGTGGTGCTGGATCTGATGCTGCCGGGCGAGGATGGCATGTCCGCCTGCCGCCGCCTGCGCGAAGCAAACAATCAGGTGCCGATCATCATGCTCACCGCCAAGGGCGATGAAGCCAGCCGGATTCAGGGCTTGGAGATCGGCGCCGACGATTACCTGGCCAAGCCGTTCAACCCGCGCGAGTTGCTGGCGCGGATCAAGGCTGTGCTACGCCGCCAGGCGCCGGTGGTGCCGGGTGCGCCGGGCAGCGAAGATGAAAGCGTGAGCTTCGGTGAGTACGAATTGTCCCTGGCCACCCGCGAACTGAAGAAGGGTGACGAGGTGCACATGCTCACCACCGGTGAGTTCGCCGTGCTCAAGGCCCTGGTGCAGCACGCGCGCGAGCCGCTGACCCGCGACAAGCTGATGAACCTGGCCCGTGGTCGTGAGTGGGATGCGCTGGAGCGCTCCATCGATGTACAGATCTCGCGGCTGCGCCGGCTGATCGAACCGGACCCGTCCAAACCGCGCTATATCCAGACGGTCTGGGGCGTGGGTTATGTGTTTGTGCCGGACGGTAATAAATAACAGGCCGCTGAAAAACTACCTACGTTGCCGATACGGCGTTAAAAACAGGCTCGGAATGCTCATTTACAGCTCGTAAACTCCGCTTCCTCGCCTGTTTTTGCCTTGCCTCGGCTGCCTCGCCTACATTTTTCAACGGCCTGATAACCTGCCATGAAAACCCCGCTGTGGTTCCCGCAAAGCTTCTTCGCCCGCACCTTGTGGCTGGTGCTGGTGGTCGTGCTGTTCTCCAAGGCGCTGACCCTGGTTTATCTGATGATGAACGAGGACGTGCTGGTTGACCGCCAGTACAGCCACGGCGCAGCGCTGACCTTGCGCGCCTATTGGGCGGCAGACCCGGAAGACCGCGCCACCATTGCCGAGGCCGCCGGGTTGACGCGGGTGCCGCATGAGCAGGTGCCGGCCACCGAGCAGCACTGGCCGTATAGCGAGATTTTTGCGCGGCAGATGCAGACCGAGCTGGGTCCGGAAACCGAGGTTAGGGTGCGCGCCAAGAGCCCGCCGGCGCTCTGGGTGCATGCGCCGGCTTTGGGTGATGACTGGCTGAAAGTGCCGCTCTACCCGCATCCGCTGCGTGGCCAGCGCATCTGGAGCGTGCTCGGCTGGTTTCTGGCCATCGGTTTGCTGTCGACGGCGGCCGCCTGGATTTTCGTCAGCCAGCTGAATGCGCCGCTGAAGCGCCTGGTGTTTGCCGCCCGGCAACTCGGCAAGGGCCGTAGCGTGCGCTTGCCGATCAGTGATACGCCGAGCGAGATGGCCGAGGTGTACCGCGCCTTCAATCAGATGGCCGAAGACGTCGAGCAGGCCGCCCGCGAGCGTGAGCTGATGCTCGCCGGGGTGTCGCATGACCTGCGTACGCCGCTGACCCGGCTGCGCCTGTCGATGGAGTTTCTGCACACCGATTCGGAGCTGACCGAAGACATGGTGCGCGATATCGAGGACATGGACGCGATCCTCGACCAGTTCCTCGCCTTTATCCGCGATGGCCGTGACGAACCGCTGGAACAGCTCGATCTGCTTGAGCTGATCCGCGAAGTGGTCGCGCCCTACAACCAGAAGCAGGAAATGGTGCGGCTGTGCCTGGAGCCTGTACCGGCCTTTCCGCTGCGCCGGGTGTCGCTCAAACGCTTGCTGGTCAACTTGATTGAAAACGCCCTGCGCTACGGTGGCAATGCCGTAGAGGTGGCGGTTTCGCTGTCGGGTGATCACAGCGCGCCCTACGTGGTGCTGAGTGTGCTCGATCGCGGCCAGGGGATTGATCCGGCTGAGCTGGGCAGCATCATCAACCCCTTTATTCGCGGCGACCGCGCCCGTGGCGGCCAGGGCGCGGGGTTGGGGCTGGCCATCGTCAAGCGCATCGCTGCATTGCATGGTGGCAGTGTCGAATTGCGCAACCGCTCAGGCGGCGGACTAGAGGCGCGGGTCTGTCTACCGCTGGGTTTGCTGTTACCGCGCGACGCGGTGTAGAAACCTCTGGCATGCTGTGCCTGTAACGCTGAACTATGCTTCAACGGCGCCATGACATGAGGTCAGCATGCCTGCAGCTCCAGAACGCCTTTCACCATGGACGTGGTTGCTGCCGCTGCCACTGCTTCATCTGGCCACTTGGCTATCCTTGGCTACCCAGTTCACTCACGGGGCAGCACTCTGGTACCCGACGTTTGCTCTAGCCCTGGTTTTTACCCTGTGGTGGGGCCCGCGGGTGCTGCTGGCGGTGTACCTCAATGCCCTGTTGTCGATCCCGTTGTGGGGGCTGGAGTGGCAGTGGGCGGCGCTCTATGCCCTGCCGGAAACCCTTGGTGTGGCGCTGGCCTGGGCGTTGTTGCGGCTGCGCCCGTTTGATCCGGCCTTGCCCGACCTCAGTCATATGGCGCGCTTTATCCTACTTGGCGTGCTGTTGCCCACCATGCCTGTGGCGTTAGGGGTACAGGGTAATCTCTGGGTGCTCGGTCATGCCGCAACGTCGGAGCTGCTACCCGGTAGCGTGACCCTGTGGCTGGCCGACAGCCTGACCGCTCTAGCCATCGCCACACCCTTGTTGGCTTATCTAACGCCCATGCTGCGTCGCCGAGGCTGGTTAGCCACTTCGGCGCTGAGTGGCGCTCAGCACGTGCCGGTAATACTTCGTCAGCTGCCGCCTTGGCCATTGCTGCTTTTGCTGTTAGCCGGGATGCCCTGGCTGCTTGGGGTCTTGCCGTTGACGCTCAACTTGCCGCTTATCGGCGTCATGGCGCTTGGCCTGGCGCTGGTGTGGGGGGTTGCCGGAGGCGTCTGCGGGGCACTGCTGAGCGTGTTGCTGGTGCTGATTCTGCCCTTGCTGAGTGGTTTGATGGATACGGCGGCCTGGATCAGTCCGCCGCGCTTGGAACTGCACTTCAGTGTGCTGTTGTTTATGCTCGCGGCGCTGTTGGTGGGGCGTAGCCTCAGTGATCTGCGTCAGGCGCTGGCGCGCAGTGCACAAATACAGCAGCAACTGGCCCTGGCCAATCTAGCCTTTGAGGCCAGCCCGCTGGGGGTGATTATTGCCGACGCGCGGCAGCCGACCTTGCCGATGATCTATTGCAACCCCGCGTTCGAGCAGGTCACGGGTTACAGCCGTGAGGAGATCCAGGGTAAAAATTGGGGCTTTCTGCTCGGCGCTGACCAGCAACAGCAGGCGCTGAGTCGCCTGCGCAAAGCCGTGCGCGAAGGCACGGGCTGCGATGTGGTCGTGCGCAGCTACCGGAAGAACGGCGAACCGTTTTGGAGTGAGCTCACCCTCGCGCCGATGCGTGATGAGTTGGGCATTAGCCATTACGTCGCCATCCAGAGCGATGTGACCGCTCGCGAACAACTGGCAAGCCAAGTGCACGCACAGCGCGAGGAGTTGCTCAAGCAGAGCTTCCTGTCCAGCCAGACCGAGCACATCGCCGACCTGGGTGGCTGGGTGTTGAATGTGGCGCAACAGACCATGGACTGGAGCCCTGGCTGCTTTCGCATCTACGAGCTGGACCCCAGAAATGGCACCCCAGACCTGCAAGAAACCTTGAGCTATCTGGATGCCAGTGGGCGGGTGCTCGCTGAACAGGTTCTGCAACAACTGGTTGATGGGTTAGAGCACTTCGATATTGAAGTGCGTTTGCTCACGGCCAAGGGTAACGCGCGCTGGTTGCGGATTCGCGGCGTCAGCGAGCGCGATGGGGCTGAGCTGGTGCGGGTGTATGGGGCGCTGCAGGATGTCAGTGCGCGCAAGCATGCGGAGCAGCAACTGCGCGAGCGGGATGAGCACCTGCGGCTGTTCTTCGAGGCACCGTTGATCGGCATGGCCCTGACCAGTCAGAGCTTCGCCTGGGAGGAGGTCAACCATAAGCTGTGCAGTATTCTCGGGCGTGGCCGTGACGAGTTAATGGCCTGTAGCTGGGAAAGCTTGTCACTGCAGGAGGACTTGCTGAGCGAGCAACCGCTGCTGGACCAGGTGCTCAACGGCGAGCGCGAAGGCTTCGAGCTGGAGAAGCGCTTTCGGCGTGTCGATGGCAGCCTGGTGCATACCCGAGTCAGCTTGCGTGCGGTGCGGCATAGCACGGGGCGAGTGTTGATGTTCCTGCTGCTGGTTGAAGATATCAGCCAGCGCCTGCAGGCCGAGGCGCGTTATCGCACCATTGTTGAGAATGCGCCCGAAGCGATCATGCTCTTTGATCTGCAAGGCAAAGTGGTCGAATGCAACGACAATGCCCTGCGTCTGCTGCGCTATAGCCGCGAAGAAATCGCCAGTAAGCATGTAATTGACCTGAGCCAAAGCCAGCAGGTAGATGGTCAGTTGACTGCCGAATTGGGCAAGATTTACTTCGAGCAAGTACTGGCCGGCGAAGCACCGGTATTCGATTGGCTGATCATTGACAGCAAAGGCCGGCAGATCCCCTGCGAGGTGCATCTGGTATTGATGCCCGGCGAGCCGGCGATGATTCGCTGCAGCATCACCGATATCTCTGACCGCCAGCGTTATCAGCGCGAAATTGAGCGGTTGGCCTTTAGCGATGAACTCACCGGGTTGCCCAATCGACGCTTGCTGCTCGATCGCCTGCAACACGCGATGGACCGTGAGCTGCGTGAGCGCACGTTGGGCGCGCTGCTGTTTATTGACCTTGATCACTTCAAAACAGTGAACGACAGTCTGGGGCACCTGGTCGGTGACGGCCTGCTGCGTGAGGTGTCCGTGCGTCTGGCCAGTAGCTTGCGCGCCGAAGACACGCTGGCGCGGATGGGCGGCGACGAGTTTGTGGTGCTGCTTGAGGGGCTCGACAGCAACCCGCAACTGGCGGCCAAAGCGGCGGCAATCACGGCAGAAAAACTGCTGAAAAGTCTGCTCGGCAGTTGCTGGGTCGACGGCCATGAATTAACCATCAGTGCCAGTATCGGCATTGCCCTGCATCCGTTTGGCAATGAGGTGGCCGCCGATGTGCTGAAACAGGCGGACACTGCCATGTATCAAGCCAAGCAGGGCGGCCGTAATGCGTTGCACTTCTTCGCTCCGGAGATGCAGGCGGCCATCGACCAGCGCCTGCAATTGCAGAACGACTTGCGCCAGGCTGTGCAGCGTGGCCAGTTGCATGTGGTGTTTCAGCCGCAGATAAGCCTGGCCAGCGCGCGCATTGCCGGCGCCGAGGTGTTGTTGCGCTGGGTGCACCCCGAGCGCGGCGAGATTGCGCCCGACGACTTTATTCCACTGGCGGAAGAGACCGGGCTGATCGAGGAGCTCGGTGTCTGGGTGCTGGAGCAAGCCTGTGCTGCGCTGGCGCGTTGGCTACCGCAATGGCCGCAGTTGGTCCTGGCGGTCAATCTCAGCCCGCGCGAGTTGCGTCAGCCCGGCTGTGTGAAGCGCGTCAGGGAGTGCCTGCAGCGCCATCAGGTGCCGGCGTCGGCATTGGAGCTGGAGATCACCGAGGGGGTGTTGGTGGAGGATGTTGAGCTGTGCATCAGTAATATGCAGGCGCTCAAAGCGCTGGGCATTCGTTTCGCGATTGATGACTTCGGCACCGGTTACTCTTCGTTGACCTACCTCAAGCGCTTGCCGCTGGATCGTCTGAAGATCGACCGCAGCTTTACTTGGGACATGGACGGCGAAGATGGAAGCGGCCTGATGATGGTGCAAACCATTCTGATGATTGCCCACAACCTGGGGCTGGAATGCATCGCTGAAGGTATCGAAAGCTCGCAACAGCTTGATTATCTGCGCGAGCATGGCTGCTCATTGGGCCAGGGCTATTACTTCAGTCGGCCGTTGACCGAGGGCGACTTTATCCACTGGGTGGCGCAGCACTTGGAACCGCAGTTGCAGGTACAGGCGCCAGCGCAACTGCAGCTGTGAGGTTCAGCCCTTGCCCTTGGTTCGGGTCAGGTGCGGGCCGCCGTTCTTCTCGATGTACTGGATGATGATGCCGGCCACATCCTTGCCGGTGATGGTTTCGATGCCTTCCATGCCGGGCGACGAGTTGACTTCCATCACCAGCGGGCCGTGATTGGAGCGCAGGATATCCACCCCGGCCACGCTCAAACCCATGACCTTGGCCGCACGAATCGCGGTCATGCGTTCTTCCGGGGTGATTTTGATCAGGCTGGCGCTGCCGCCACGGTGCAGGTTGGAGCGGAACTCGCCGGGCTTGGCCTGACGCTTCATGGCCGCGATGACCTTGTCGCCGACCACGAAGCAGCGGATATCCGCGCCACCGGCTTCCTTGATGTATTCCTGCACCATGATGTCCTGTTTGAGGCCCATAAAGGCCTCGATCACCGACTCGGCCGCGGTCGCCGTTTCACACAGCACCACGCCGATACCCTGGGTGCCTTCCAGCACCTTGATCACCAGCGGAGCGCCGTTGACCATGTCGATCAGGTCGGCGATGTCATCCGGGGAGTGGGCGAAACCGGTCACCGGCAGGCCGATGCCACGCCGTGACAGCAGTTGCAGCGAGCGCAGTTTGTCCCGCGAGCGGGCGATCGCCACCGATTCGTTGAGTGGAAATACGCCCATCATCTCGAACTGACGCAGCACCGCACAGCCGTAGAAAGTCACCGACGCGCCGATACGCGGAATCACCGCGTCGAAGTCTTCCAGCGGCTTGCCGCGGTAGTGGATCTGCGGCTTGTGGCTGGCGATGTTCATATAGGCGCGCAGGGTGTCGATCACCACCATCTCATGGCCGCGCTGTTGGCCGGCTTCGACCAGGCGGCGGGTGGAATACAGGCGCGGGTTGCGCGACAGCACAGCGATCTTCATTGAGCACCAGATGAGTCAGCAAGAATGGGTTTGTTTTGTACGTAGGTCAGCGCAGGGTTGACCAGCAACTGCCCGGCTATTAACGCTTTGGAGCCTAGCAGCACACGGTAGCGCATGGTTTTGCGGCACGTCAGGGTGAACTCCACCGGCCATTCGCGCTCGCCCAGGGTCAGGTTAGTGCGGATGACATAGCGTGACTGGCTGTGGCCGTTGGAGCTCTTGATGGTTTTCACTGAAACCAGTTGCGCCTCGCAGCGGTGACGACGTTGTACCAGGGTGCCGATGTGTGCGGTAAAACGCACCCAAGGTTCGCCATCACGGTCGAACGGCTGGATATCGCTGGCATGCAGGCAGGACGTGCTGGCACCGGTATCGATCTTCGCGCGCAGGCCGACCATGCCCAGTTGCGGCAGGTTGATCCATTCGCGCAGGCCGATCACGCCAAGTTGGTCAAAAGTCTTCAAAGGGCCCATCCGTCATAATTGCGCGCATTCTAGTTGGCCCTTATGACAACTGCATCAGGCAAAATGTCCGCCTGTGCAGCGTGAGCCACGAGGATGCGATGAGCGATAAAGATGACGATAAGGTGCGCCTGGATAAATGGCTGTGGGCCGCGCGTTTCTTCAAGACGCGCGCCTTGGCCAAGGCGGCTATCGAAGGCGGCAAGGTGCATCACCGTGGCGAGCGTTGCAAGCCGGGTAAAGAGCCGAAAATCGGCGATATTTACGTAATTCGCAGTGGTTTCGATGAGCGCAGCGTGGTCGTGCAGGCGCTGTCGGCGGTGCGCCGTGGTGCGCCTGAAGCGCAAACCTTGTATGCCGAAACGCCTGACAGTGTCGAGCGTCGTGAACAGGCGGCGGCGCAGCGCAAGGCCGGCGCGCTGGGTATGCAGACGGATGGCCGGCCGAGTAAGAAGCAGCGGCGGCAACTGCATCAGTTTCACGGTAATCAGGAATAAGCGGCGGCGGTTGCACGCGGCAAACCGCCGTCAGGTCAGGCTAGCGACCGCTGATGATGCTTAAACGGCCGAGCAGCGGCAGTTTGCCGAGCACGCGCGTCAGCGGTTGAGTGGCCGCCTCCAGCCACTCACTGGCCTTGCAGGCAAAGGGGGTGAAGCAGGCCCAGGCCAGGCCCAGCAGCGCCAGGAATACGCCGCCAACCAGGGCGTCCGAGCCCCAATGCGCGCCTGCCACCAAGCGCGGCAGCATAAACACCAGGGCCATTACCCAGACCAACAGCAAGCGCCAGTTACGCGCGAAAAAGCTCATAAACATCGCCCAAATCAGCAGCACCGAGGCGTGATCGCCGGGGAAGCTGCGGGTGGCGCTGTCCTTCATGTTCCAACGGTTTTCCCAGGTAGGGAACAGCTCGGTCAGTCGTGCCGCACCTTCCACCACCAAGGATGCGCTCGGGCGCTGCCAGCCCATCAGTTTGACCAGCTCGGCGAAGCCGACGCGAAACAGCAACATGACGAATAGCGTCGCCAGGAAGGCATACAGCGCCTTGCGCACCTGCGCGCCGCTGAACACCAGGTCGGCCTTGAGCATCACCGCCAGCATGAGCAGGCCAACGCCCATGTCGACTGGGCGCATGCTGCCAATCGCCCAGGTTTTCGCCCACAGCCCGGCGTCATGCACCGGCTGATTGAGCAGGGCGAAAAATTGCAGATCGAACTCATCCCACAGCGCGCGGCTGGGCATCCACAACCAGCTGGCAAGCAGCAATAGGGCAACAATATGGCAGGCGAGCAATGGCCGAGTGCGCCATTGTTCGTTGAGAAAGGAGTGGTTCATGCAATGGCGTCCTTGTCATCTGTAGGGATTAAGGCGGCGGAATCCTAGGGATTCTGTCTGGCGATTGCAAAGATTTGCCCGGCCGCTGGTCGCGGATTGTGCTGCGCGTAGCCAGCGATAGCGTGTGCCGACCAGGCTGATAGATAAGAGGCGCTTGGTCGGGCGGGCGTTTGCGCCTAAAATCGCGGGCCGAGTCACATTCAGTGAAGTTGGCATGTCTGATTTTTCCCAACGCTTCTTGTTCGACGACAGCGACATCCGCGGTGAACTGGTCGGCCTGACCGACAGTTACAGCCATGTGCTGGCCAAACACACCTACCCGCAACCGGTCGCTCAGCTGCTGGGTGAGTTGCTTGCGGCGGCCTCCCTGCTGATCGGCACGTTAAAATTCGAGGGGCTGCTGATTCTCCAGGCGCGCTCCTCTGGCGCGGTGCCATTGCTGATGGTTGAGTGCTCCAACGAAGGCGACCTGCGTGGTATTGCGCGTTATCACGGTGAGCAGATTGCCGCCAATGCCAGCCTGTCTGAGCTGATGCCCGATGGCGTGCTGGCCATGACCGTCGACCCGAAAGCCGGGCAGCGCTATCAGGGTATCGTCGATCTTGAGGGTGAAACCCTGGCCGACTGCCTGACTAACTACTTCGCCACCTCCGAGCAGTTGCCCACGCGCTTCTGGCTCTGCGCAGACGGTCAGGGGGCTCGCGGTCTGCTGCTGCAGCAACTGCCCGCCGACCGCTTGACGGACGCCGATGAGCGCGAAGCCAGCTGGCAGCACACCATGGCTCTGGCCGACACCGTCAAGCCTGAAGAGCTGCTGGGCCTGGATAACGAAACGCTGTTGCATCGTCTGTATCACCAGGAAACATTGCGACTGTTCGAACCGCGCGCGCTGCAGTTCCGCTGCAGTTGCTCGCGTGAGCGCTCCGGCCGTGCGCTGATCAGCCTCGGTCAGGCCGACGCTGAGGCGCTGGTGCAGGAACATGGCGGGAGCGTGGAAATCGACTGCCAATTCTGCAACGAGCGCTACCTGTTTGATGCGGCCGATATACTGCAACTGTTCATCGATGGCAGCAGTGACGAGCCGTCAGATACGCGCCACTGAGACAAATAGCCGCAAACAGCGCCGTGAAGATCTGATCAGAGGCTGCACCTGCAGCGTGCTTTTCTGGCATAATCCGGCGCACTTTTTTCGCTGTAGTAGTGCTCTGTTTTCTACTACAAAACGTTCGGAAGACTCGGCCGCATGGCCGACGGGGACCCACATGACGCAAGCCAACAACGCCGTGCACACCGACATCAGCGCCGCTCAACTGGTCGAAGAAGCCCTTCGTCGCGGTGAAGGCGAGCTGGCCGCTAATGGCTCGCTGGTTGTTCGCACCGGTCATCGCACTGGTCGTTCGCCGGCTGACCGCTTCATCGTGCAAGAACCGAGCACCGAGGCAAAAATCGCCTGGGGCGCGATCAACCGTCCGTTCCCAGCCGACAAGTTCGATGCCCTGTGGGACCGCGTGCAGGCGTTCTCCGATGCCCAGGACAGCTTTGTCTCCCACGTGCATGTAGGTTCTGCCGATGCGCACTACCTGCCGGTCAAGATGACCACCGCGACTGCGTGGCAGAACCTGTTCGGCCGTTGCCTGTTCATCAACCCGGAGCAGTTCAATCCGGCGGGCAAAGACCAGTGGCAAGTACTCAACGTGGCCAACTTCGAGTGCGTGCCCGAGCGTGACGGCACCAACTCCGATGGTTGCGTGATCATCAACTTCGCGGCCAAAAAAGTCCTGATCGCTGGCATGCGTTACGCCGGTGAGATGAAGAAGGCCATGTTCAGCGTGCAGAACTTCCTGCTGCCGGACGCCGACGTGCTGCCGATGCACTGCGCCGCCAACATCGGTGAAGAGGGCGACGTAACCCTGTTCTTCGGTCTCTCCGGTACTGGCAAGACCACCCTGTCCGCCGACCCGAGCCGTTACCTGATCGGTGACGACGAGCACGGTTGGGGCGTGGGCGTGGTGTTCAACATCGAAGGCGGTTGCTACGCCAAGTGCATCGACCTGTCCGAGAAGAACGAGCCGGTTATCTGGAAAGCCATCCAGTTTGGTGCCGTGCTGGAAAACGTCGTGCTCGACGAGAACCGCGTACCCAACTATGCCGACGATAGCCTGACCCAGAACAGCCGCGCGGCCTATCCGCTGGAGCTGATCGAGAAGCGCAGCGAGAAGAACCTCGGCGGCGAGCCGAATGCGGTGATCTTCCTGACCTGCGACCTGACCGGCGTACTGCCGCCAGTGTCGATCCTCAACGAAGAGCAAGCGGCTTATCACTTCCTCTCCGGTTACACCGCGCTGGTTGGCTCCACCGAAATGGGCAGCGGCGGCGGCATCAAGTCGACCTTCTCCACCTGCTTCGGCGCGCCATTCTTCCCGCGTCCGGCTGGCGAATACGCTGAGCTGCTGATCAAACGTATCCGTGGCTTCGGCTCCAAGGTCTATCTGGTTAACACCGGCTGGACTGGCGGTGGCTACGGCGTTGGCAAGCGTTTCAACATTCCGACTACCCGCGGCGTGATCGCGGCGATTCAGAGCGGCGCGCTGATCGGTGCTGAAACCGAGCAACTGCCGATCATCAACCTCAGCGTGCCAACGTCGGTGCCAGGCGTTGAAACCAACCTGCTCAACCCGCGTAACACCTGGGCAGACCAGAACGCCTACGACGAAGCCGCCAAAGGCCTGGCCGGTCTGTTCATTGAGAACTTCAAGAAGTTCGATGTGTCCGACGCCATCCGCAATGCCGGTCCGCAGCTCTAAGCTGTAGCCATTGCGCTGAAAAAACCGCCTTCATCGGCGGTTTTTTTATGCCCGGGAATCGAAACGGTAACGGTCGGAGGGGCTTTGCTGGGGCGGTTACTGTCGTATCGGCGCGGTTAACGCTCACTGCCACAGTGCTTTGCTGATGTAACAAGAAACGGAAAAGCCGCCCTGAGGCGGCTTTTTGTGCGTATCTGCTAGCAGATTGAGCACGTGGTCTACGTTGCGTTGCATCTTGCTTAGGTGGCCGCTTAGCACGGCCTCTGGTGTTGCTATGTGGTCGATCTGACCAATAGGTTTAACGGGTTGGCAACTCAGGCGATTTCCGGCGTCGGTATCCGTGGCTGTCGACGTGCATATGGCTGGCTACTGCCAGGTAGGTGTCGATATGTCGCGGGCGTCGCTGGGGCTTTCGAGTTGTATGGCGGCGTTAGCCTTTGGTCTGTAGCACTACGGCGAGCGTTACTGTTACCAACCGCTTTACTCATCAGCCCGCTGTTTGCGGTCGCTACTCTGAGTGACCGGGCGGAGCCATTTGGCATTGCTGAACGATTCAGTGGGTAACCGGCAAGCTGCCGTTTAAACCAGATACCTGCATACTCGTCTCCTTTCTTTGCCTGCATGAGTTGACTGTACGCCACTGCAGCGAGTGCTGTTAGTTGGATTAGTAATAGCCCGGCAGGTTGTAGGTCTTAATCGTTGTTTACCGCAGACGCGGTCCATGGAGTAACCGCTATGAGTACCCTTGCGCGCGTGTTTGGTTTTCAGCAACTGCGCCCCGGTCAGGAGCGCGTGGTCAGCGCCGTGCTGGCGGGGCGATCGGCGGCGGCGATCTTTCCGACTGGCTCGGGCAAGTCGCTGTGCTACCAGTTGCCGGCGCTGCATCTGCCGAATTTGACCCTAGTGGTGTCGCCGCTGTTGGCGTTGATGCAGGATCAGCTGGCATTTCTGCATGCTCGCGGTATCAGCGCGGCCAGTATTGATTCGGCGCAAAGCCGTGAAGACGCCAGTGCGGTGATGAGCAAGGCCAAGTCTGGTGAGCTGAAGATTCTGATGATTTCGGTCGAGCGGCTGAAAAACGAACGCTTCCGTAACTTTATCGCTCAGGTGCCGATCTCCCTGCTGGTGATTGACGAGGCCCACTGCATCTCCGAGTGGGGCCATAACTTTCGCCCGGACTACCTCAAGCTGCCGGACTACCAGCGTCAGTTCGCTATTCCCCAGGTGTTGCTGCTGACCGCCACGGCCACGCCGCCGGTGATCGCCGACATGCAGAAGAAGTTCGCCATCGCGGCGGACGATGTGGTCACCACCGGTTTCTACCGCGCCAACCTTAACCTGCTGGTCGAACCGGTCAGCGGTGCCGACAAGCAGCGCCGCTTAGAGCAGTGGCTGGGGGCCAAGGCCGGGCAGCCGAGCATTGTTTACGTGACCCAGCAGAAGACCGCCGAACAAGTGGCCGCGCGTCTGAGCCAGGGTGGTATTGCCGCCAGCGCTTACCACGCGGGCATGCCACATGAGGCGCGTGAGGCGATTCAGCGCCAGTTTATGGCCGGGCAGATCAACTGCATCGTCGCCACCATCGCCTTCGGTATGGGTATCGACAAGAGTGACATTCGTAATGTGGTGCACTTCGATCTGCCCAAGTCCATCGAGAACTACAGTCAGGAAATAGGCCGCGCCGGGCGCGATGGACAGCCCTCCGATTGCCTGGTGTTGGCCAACCGCGACAGCCTTAACGTGCTGGAAAACTTCGTTTACGGCGATACCCCGGAGCTGGACGGCATTCGCTGTGTGCTCGATGAACTATTGGGTAGCAGCCAGAACGGCGAGTGGGAGCTGATGCTCAATGCCTTGAGCGAGCAGAGCAATATCCGCCAGTTGCCGCTGAAAACCCTGCTGGTGCAGCTTGAGCTGCGCGGCATCATTGCCCCGCGTTATGCCTATTTCGCCGAGTATCGCTTCAAATACCTGCTGGAACCCGAGGCGTTACTGGCCAAGTTCGACGGCGAACGCCGGCAATTTGTCGAGGCGCTGATCAACACCTCGCAGCGCGCACGCACCTGGTGCACGGTGGATTTCGACGCGCTCTATCAGCAGCATCAGGCCGAGCGCGGGCGGGTGATCAAGGCCTTGGATTACTTTCAGGAAAAAGCCTGGATCGAGCTGGAAAGTAAGCAGATGACCGAGGTCTATGCGCTGCTCGACCCCGACTTTGACCCGCTGGCGTTAAGCGCCGAATTGCACGGTTATTTCAGCCAGCAAGAGGCCAGCGAAATCCGCCGGATTCACGCCATGCTCGCCCTGTTTGCCAGCGAGCAGTGCCTGAGTCAGCGATTGGCTGCTTACTTCGGTGATACCAACGCGCCGCAGCAATGCGGGCATTGTTCGGTGTGCCGCGGGCAGATTGCCCATCTGCCGGCGCCGCCAGCGTTGCCGCCGTTAAGCGAGAAAAATTTGGATGAGCTGTGTGACAGCTTTGTGCGCAAGTATCAGGAAGTGAAAGGTGGCGAACCGAGCGGCGAGTGCCTGACGCGCTTTCTCTGCGGCATTAGTGTGCCGCTGTTTACCAAGCTCAAGGCGCGTCAGATTAGCGGTTTCGCGGCGTTGGAAGATTATCCCTATGCCGAGGTTCGAGCGTGGTTGCCAGGATATAAGACTCACTAAAAGCCTACGAATGAACGAGGCTCAGCGTTAGGCTGACTAAGGGCAATGCATTTTATTGCCGGCACCGCAGTACTCGGCGTCATTAATTGCCGCCGATTGCATACGCACTGTCGCTTCGGCGGTAATGATGAAGCCATTACGGGCTGCGCAGATGTCGGCGTAATCCGGGTTTCTCTTTGATACTTCATTGAAGCTGCCCGCAACCCGATCGGTGTTGAAGCGTGAGGCCGAGCTTAAAATGTGTTCGACCATGGGTACGATCAGACGCATGCAGTACTGCACCCGTAGCTTGAGCAGGTTGGCGTCCTGAATCGATACCGGGGTTTGTTGGGTGGAGCGAAACATCAGGTTGTCATTGGGGATGGCCTGCACGCCAAGCGTGTCGACCTCTTCGGCGAAGGCATCGAAGCTCGCCTGTTCAGGGCTGACACGGGTGATGAGCACGTAGTTGTCTGCTTCCGTGGCCGTGTACTTCATGCGCTCATCCTTCACCCGAGAGAACATTGGGTACATGCCCCGGATCAAACCACGGCGAATATCGCTGTACTGGGCATGGTTCATGGCCCCGATACGCGCGGCCTGAAAGGTTGCGTAGTTCAGTCCATTCTTCGCTGAATAGATGAATGCCGCTTGCGCGGCACCGAAAATCAGCAGGATGAGCACCGGAATGATGATCAGAAATTCAACCATGGCCTGGGCCGATTGAGAGTGCCTGCGCATACGTGTTACTCCGTCGCGTGGAACACATCGAGCAACTGCTCGGCACGCTTCAGGGCCCGCTCGGCATACGGGGTCTGCGCACTCAGATAGCGCTGCATCTCGGCAGCGGTCAACGTGGCTTCACGCAGCTGAACCTGGAGCAGGTTATGCCAGCTGCGGGCATGCTGCGGGTCGCGCACCAATGCATCACGGTAACTGGCAATCGCTCCGAGGTTATCGCCCTGGCGCGCTAGGCTGTTGCCCAGCTGATAGCGCACCCCTGCATCTGTGGGCAACTTCACGGTTAGGCGACGATACAGCTCGCTGGCCTGGGCATATTGCGCCTGGGCGTAGGCGGTATCGGCTTGCTGTTGCAGCTCGAGCATTTGGTTTTTTGGTTGCAGGCCAGCACAACCGCCCAGGCATAGGGCTAATACAGCAATACTCAGGACACGCATTGAATCTGATCTCCAATAGTGATGCTTAAACGCTGACATTCGCCTGCGGCGAGCTCGACCACGCTTTTGGCCGGCCAGCACAGGCTTAGTTGCCAAGGCTTGAGGTCGGCGCGGATGGCGATGATGCGCTGCGCTGCGTCGAGGTAGAGCACGTCGATGCTGAACCGCATAAATAAACAATGCACCGAGTTGCAGGGCTTGAGCCAAATCCCCTGGGCGGGGGGCAGCCGATTACGGCCGAGTAGCCCCTTGAGTCGCGGCCAAAGGCTGATGGCTTGTTCAAGCGCGAGAGGCTGTTGGCTGCCATCGGTACGGATCAGTTGGCAGGGCATCAGGTTTCACCCATGAATTTGACCACGATAGGGAACAGCAGGATCACGAAGGTCAGCGGGAAGATGAACATGATCAGCGGGATAACCAGTTTCACAGGGGCCTGCATGGCGGTTTTCTCGGCACGCTGAAAGCGCTCTTCAAGACGTTGCTGGGCCTGGATCTGCAAGGTGTTGCGCAGGCTGCTACCCATTTTTTCGGCCTGGATCACCGAGCGTACGAAGGTTGACACGTCTTTCAGGTTGACCCGCTGCTCCATGCGCGTCAGGGCTTCAGCGCGTGGCAGGCCGGAACGTATGTCGCGCAGAACGATGCGGAACTCGTTTTTCATCGCCCCGTTCGGACCTTTGTCCACCGCCTGCTGCAGGGCACCGAGGAAGTTCAGGCCGGCGTCCACGCACATGGTCAGGTACTCCAGGAATACCGGCAGGTTGCGGATGATGTCGCGATCGCGACGCTTGTGTGTATCGCTGATCCACATCACCGGCAGGGCGCCCCCCATGGCGGCCATCAACAGCACTACCGACCAGATGATGCCGCTCTGGCCGCTGGCCATAGGCAGGATTGCCAGAGCCGGCAGCAGCAGGCTCATGGTGATACACAGCGCCAGGAAGTCTTCGGCGGTGAGCACATAAAGGGCGCCGGTTTTCTGCAGGCGTATATCCAGCCAGTCCATGATGCGTGGCGACAGGTTGCTGCAAAAGTGATGGCTGACCAGGCGTACCAGCGGCCAGATTGGCCGAATCCAACCGGGCACCGGATCCATGTAGGCGCGGTTTTCTTCCGGCAGCAGTGACAGCAGTGAGATCAGCAACAGCAGGCTGCAGGTGACGGTGATGCCCAGGCTGGCGCTACTGAGCAGAACAAGGATTTCGTTCATGGTCTAGGCGTCGATCCGGGTGATTTTTCTGATGAAGACAAAGCCCAGCACTTCCATGATGATCATCACGGTCAGCACGAGTAGGCCATTGCGAGTGGTGTAGAGCTGGCTCATGGCCTCGGGCTCGATCGCGCTGAGGATCAGGGCGAGAAATATCGGCAGCATCGCCATAAACGCCCCTTGCGCCTTGCCCTGAGCGGTGAGGCTGTCGATCTTGCCTTCCATCACGCGCTTGCGGCGAAGCATGGCGGCCATGGTATTGATGGTTTCCACTAGGTTGCCACCGACTTCGCGGCTGATGCGGATGGCCGAGCTGGCCATGATGAACGAGGGCAGCGGCAGGCGTTTTTCCAGCTTGAGTAGAGCATCCTCCAGGGTTACCCCCAGGCGGATGTTCTTGATCAGCAAGCCGAACTCCTGGTTCAGGGGGGGCGGTGACTGATGCACCACGTTCTCCAAGGCCATGTTCAGGCTGGCCCCGGATTGCAGGCTGCTGGACAGCAGCATAAAGGCATCGGGTAACTGCTCTTCGAATTTCCTCAGGCGGCTTTTGCTCATCTGGTTGAGCAACAACTTGGGCACGAACAGCATGAGCAGTGCGCCGATCACGGTGACCAGGGTGATCTGGAACACCGCATGCAAAAACAGTGGCACCAGCACCAACAACATGGCATTGACGATAAACATCTGCCGACCACTGGCGAAGATAAACATGTCGGCCATTTCCAGCTCGGCATTGCGCGAAAACTGGCTGCGATAAAACTCCAGGTTATCGCCGACCTTTTCAGCCAGCAGCATGGCCAGGGCAAAGCCGGCCACGGCGATCAATCCAGCGCTGAGGTACAGCAGCCATTCAGACATTGCGCGGCACCGAACGGAAGATGTCCATGTTCACCCCGATGCCGCGCTTGCTCAGCTCCTCGTAAAACTCGGGGACCTGCCCCGTTGCGTGGTAGTAGCCTTTGATCCGGCCATTCTCATCGAAGCCTTGCTGCTGGTAGTTGAAAATCTCATTGAGCAGGATGGTGCTTTGTTCCATACCGGTTATTTCGGTGATGCTGGTGATGCGCCGCGAGCCATCACCGAAACGGGTTTGCTGGACGATAATCTGCACCGCCGAAGCGATCTGCTCGCGGATGGCCTGCACGGGGAGGTCCATGCCCGCCATCAGCACCATTACCTCTAGACGGCGCATCATGTCGCGTGGAGTGTTGGCGTGGCCGGTGGTCAGTGAGCCATCGTGACCGGTGTTCATCGCCTGCAGCATGTCCAGTGCTTCACCGCCCCGACACTCGCCGACCACGATGCGGTCGGGGCGCATGCGCAGGCAGTTGCGCACCAGGTCACGGATGGTTACTTGGCCTTTGCCTTCCATGTTGGCCGGACGGGCCTCCAGCGACACCACGTGGGGTTGCACCAGCTTCAGTTCGGCGGCGTCTTCGACGGTGACCACACGTTCCTCTAGCGGGATAAAGTTGGACAGAATGTTCAGCAGCGTGGTCTTTCCCGAGCCAGTACCACCAGACACTACGATGTTCATGCGCTGCTCAACGGCCGTGCGTAAAAATTCCACCATCGGCTCGTTGATTGAGCCGTACTTGAGCAGGTCGTCGGTGGTGAGTTTTTTCTCGGAGAATTTGCGAATGGTTAAGCACGGTCCACGTAGCGCCAGCGGCGGGATGATGGCGTTGACCCGCGAGCCATCTTTCAGGCGCGCATCGACCATTGGAGAGCTTTCATCGATGCGGCGACCCAACGGGGAAATAATCCGCTCAATGGTCGACAGCACAGCGGCGTTTGAGCTGAAGTTGATCGGAGTTTTCTCCAGGCGGCCGCTGCGTTCGACATAAATATCATCGTGGGCGTTGACCATGATCTCGCTGACGCTCTTGTCGGCCAGCAGATCTTCCAGCGGCCCGAGGCCCACGGCTTCATCCAGTACGATCTTGCGCAGCACTTCGGTCTTGACGCTGGCCGGGAGGCGGGCGAGTACCTGCTCGATCAGCCCGTCGATTAGCTCGGAGAGAATCCCCCGAACCTCTTCCGGCCCCATGCTGTCGAGGTTCATGCGGCGCAGGTCGAGGGCGCGGAATAGTTCGGCTTGAATGAACTGCGACCACTCCATGTAAGCCAGGTGACTGTCGTTATTAACCTCTGGGGTGTCCGGAGCCAGCACGGCCTCCGGCGTGTCCTCGCTGAGTGGCTGGATCAGCGAACGCACGCGGAGCAGATAACCGCCGATGGCGATAATATCCTCTGGGTTCAGGGGGCCATGGCGGCTCACCGGTTTGTCGTTGACCCGTACCTCATAACCCCTGCTGACGTCTTCGACAAACAAGCCGGCCAGCGATTGTTCGATGCGCGCATGGGTTGGTGCGACCTTCCAGCCGCGCAAGCGAACCAGCCCGGTGCGTGCTTTGCCCAACTCGCAAGACGCACTGGCGCAGGTCAACTTATCGACCGGCTGGCCGTCTTTGTAAGTGATTTCAATTTCGAACATGGCCGCCTCAGTCGATAAGCTCAATGGAGCCGAAGGATTTCTGATAGCGCTCGACCATGTTGTTCATGCGCGTTTGTTCTTGCGCGGTCGGCGAGTCAGGGCCATTGGTCATCAGGCGCGGGGTGATGAAAATCACCAGTTCGGTGCGGTTGTTCTTGGCGCTCTTATTGCGGAACAGCGAGCCGATAAGCGGCAGATCTTTGAGCCAGACGATGCCTTCGATCGTGGCTTGGCTGTCTTCGGAGACCAAGCCAGAAAGCACTAAGGTTTCACCGACCTTTAGCTGCACCTCGTTCTCGGTGCGCCGGGTCTTGAATGCTGGGTAGTCGCCGACCTGGTTGGCCTTGTCGACCTGACTGATTTCGGCGAGTACACGGGTTGCAATGTGCTCGTTGCCGTACAGCTGTGGTTCGATGTTGAGCAGCACGCCGTAATCTTTGTACTCCACCGATGGGCCGTTGATGCTGCTGGTGACCACTGGCACCTGGCCGCCGACCGTCAGCTCGGCTTTGCCGCCGCTACGAGCTCCGAGGCGTGGCGATGCGAGAGTTAGGGCCGAGCCATTTTTCTCCAGCAGGTTGATGCGCGATGTCAATTCACTGGCGATACCCCAGTAAGCGTGTGAGCCGGCACCTCCGACAACTTGGTTCAAGGTGTCGAAGGTGCCACTGCTGCTAGGGAACTGGCCGCGGTAGAGCTTGTTGGTGCCGCCGTCGGCGTTGAAAGCCAGGGTCGGGCCATTGATGCTGGTGCTCCAGTTAACCCCCAGCTCTTCCACATCGTCTTTGGCAAACTCGGTGATGCGTACATCGAAGTAGATCATTGGTGCGAGGAATTCGGACATCGGCTGGGCCAGTACCAGCACATCCGGATAGCGCTCTTTGAGCAGTTCGATACGCGACATGTCGACCTGGTGCAGGTCACCATCAATGATGATCTGGCGGCCTACCGATTTGATCTTGATGCCGGGAATCTGCCCGAGCATGGCCTGGACTTCCGCCAGTACTTGCGCGGAGTCGGCTTTGGTGGCGGCACCGCTTTGCTCCTCGGCCAATACCAGCACATTGTCGTAGAACTTCGCCGCCTCTTTGGCGCGGGCCAGGTATTCACCGCTCAAGCGGCCTTCCAGTACCACCTGACGGCCTACGGTGCGAATTTTCAAACCTGGAATATCGTTGAGCAGCGCCTTGAGCTCACTAACTTGGCGATAACCATTGGCTTTGGCTACCACCACACTCATTTGCTGGCGGGTTTCATCCTCGAACCAGATTTGCACGGTGGTTTCGCCGGGCTTCTGCGCGGTAATGACCACCTCTTCATTCTTCAGCAGGGTGGCGCTGATGATCTCTACATCACCCACAGCTACCCGCTCGATTCCGGGTGCCTTGAGTACGCTGACATCACCGTCATACAGCACGATGGAGGGTGGGATCTCGTTGGCCTGGGCGTAAGCGCTCAGGCACATGGCACAGAAAAAAACCAATACGCGTCGAATGTTCATTGTCGCCCCAGCGAATTTCGTAGATGTGCGGTGTTCCGTGCCGGGACTCCGGCACGGAGTTGCCCAGTTATTCCAGGCGCAAGGTCTGCACCGGGATAACCCCTTCCTTGCCAGTGCCCCCTGGGATGAACTGGATCATCCGCGTGGCATCGCTACGTTTTTTCTTTTCGGTGGTGCCGCTATGCGGCGGCTCTAAGCCCACGGTGACACCGCGATAGAGCACGTTGCCGTTGGCGTCGATGATTTTTCCGTCGACTAGGGTGCCGATTGCCTTGCCGTCACTGCCGTACACGGTGTTGCCTCGCAGCGTGCCAATGATGTTGCCGTTGGCATCGCGCACGACTTGGGCGACATCTTTGTGCAGGCTGACATTGGCCCCTTCGATGGCCTGCCCGGACAGGTCGCGAACCTGGCCATCCTTAACGCTGCCGACCTTGCGGCCCTGGGCGTCGATGATGTCGTTGCCGACGACGCTGCCAATCACCTTGCCGTCAGCATCGCGGACCACGCGCGCGGCATCGGCGATGACCTTGCCGTCGGCGTCGAGCATGGCCTGTTCGACGTGGCCCAGTACCTTGCCGCTGGCATCGACAACCTGGCCGTCTTTAACGGTGCCGAGTACCTTGCCGTCGGCATCGACCAGCTTGCCATCGACGATGGTGCCGATGACTTTGCCGTCGGCATTGCGCACCACCTCGCCAAGCTCGCCGATAAGGTTGCCGTCGGCATCAAACAGGGCAGTACCGACATTGCCAAGGATCTTGCCGTCGAGCCCATAGGCCTTGCCGTCACGGTAGCTGCCGATGACCTTGCCGTTAGCGTCATGGACTTCATCGCCGACGATAAAACCGATGATCTTGCCGCTGGGGTCACGGACCACCAGGCGCTCGCTGCCCTGAGCGGCGGCTTGTGCTTGCACCTGTGAGCCGCGCATGTCGATCACCCGGCCTTCGGCATCCAGCGCCACGTCTTTTTCCACCCGGCCCAGGCTGGAACCATCCAGCCCGACCGCCTTGCCGTCTACGACGGTACCGATGGCATTGCCACTGGCATCGACCACCTTGCCATCGACCACCCGGCCAATCACATTGCCCTGGGCATCACGCACCACTGTGGCCCTTTCATGCATGCGTAAAATCGGGTCGTCTGGCGACAGCCCACGCACGATGCGGCCCATGACCTTGCCATCAAGGCCAATGGCCTGGCCGTCAACGATCTTGCCGATGATCTTGCCGTTGGCGTCGACGATGTTGTCGCCAACGATGCGCCCGAGCAGCTTGCCATCGGCGTCTAGCACGACGTCGACAGTTTCCACCGGCGGTGGGTCGAGCAGGCTGGAGACGGTGGTCTGCCCCAGGCTGGCGCTGCTGGTGTCCTTTGGGTGGCGCAGCACGGCGATCAGTTCGCCCGATTTTTCCGCCAGTTCGACCCGGGCTACTTGGGCGGGGGTCAACATCAGCGACAGGGTGGAGAAATTCATGTTGAAACCGTCAGGCGTGCTGCGGTCGTAGTGGTTCTCGTACTTGCGGCCATTAGCGTCTTCGCGCCCGGCCGCCAGCACGGCGATGTCTTCCAGTACCGTCATGACCACGCCGTCGGCATAGTTGGGTTGCTGCTGCAGGCCCACATCGCCGGCAGAAAAACTGCCCAACAAATCAATGCGGTCGCCCGGACGCAGCATGCCGTCGAAGGAGTTGATCTTGTTCACTTTGACTGTCTTGACGCGTTTGCCCAGCTCAACGTTCTCGGAGAAACGCGATACGCCATCCTGCTCAATCGCATCCCAGGTGATCGGCCGACCGGCCTGCAACGGCATGATGGCCATGCGCCCCTCCAGGCGCGGCCAGTCCTCGGCCATCACCACGTTGGAGGGCAGGTACTCGCTAGGCACATCGAGTGCGGCAACCTGCTCACGCTTGAGCGTCTGCGATTTGCCGATGTCGGCTTTGGGCACCACCACTGATACTTTGACCTGATTCACCGGGCGATACGCGGCCTTGTATTGCGACTCCTTGGCTTTGAGATAAGCCCAGCCCAACAAGGCCGCGAGCACGCCACAGGCGATGGCAATGATCAGCAGCTTTTTTCCTGAAACAGATGACATGTCGCTCCCCGTCACACAAAGGCGCTAGTCGCGCGGTTATGAGTTTTTAATAGTGGTCTGCCGGTGTGCGGCATTCGGTTGGCTTACTTGACCAGTGTCCAGCTGCCGTCTGTTTCAAGCCTCACCGTATGGCGGCCGTTGCACCCGGCTGAGGTGGTGTCGATATAACTGCTGGGGTTGCTGAACAATGGGTCGCCCCAAAGCCCCGGCACGTTGCTGCCGGCAGAAGTGCTGGTGCTCCAGTTATGCTTGGCCACCACGCAGGGTTTGTACTTTTTTGGATCATTTGTAGGTAGTGACGGGTCGACGAACTCGACGGTGACTAGCTCGCCCTCGATTTTTTTCTCGGTGCTGAAATCCTGGGTATTGCCCGACAGAACGGTACTTTCGCTGTAGATCAGGCCGTTGGCTTCATAGCCGGAAGAGAAGGGCTTGCCGTCGGCGTCGTAACTGCTGACGCGGCGAGTCTGCACGGCGCTCAAGTTGCTCGGTTGCGGGCTGAGGCGCTTGCGGGTGCTGGCGTCGTGATACTTGTCCTTGTACAAGTAGGCGAAACCCACCACGGCGCCGCCTCTACTCAGGGCCAGCAGCGGCAACGGCTTACCGTCGTCATCGACCCATTGCGCATCGGTAACCGCGCCGTCATAAATGGGCTTGCCATCGGCACCGACGAAGGTGCACTGGCCGCTGAAGTCGCGCACGCAAGTGGCCAAATCCTTGCCGTTGTTATCGACCAGCACGCCGTCTTTGACATAACCAATGAAGTTACCTGACTGGTCATAGACGCTTTCCAGTACCGGTGGAAAGTCAGCTTCTGGATTGTTCGGCGGGGTGTTGGGTACGTCTTCGCCGTCGTCGCCATCGCCTTCCTCGCGTTCGGTCTCGATGATCTGCAGCTTGGGGTTGTTGTAGATCTGCACCTTGTTCATTTCGCTCGATTGCGTTTGGTAGCTCTGCTGCACGTTGGCGAATAGCGCGCTGACATCCGAGGTGGCTGCCAGCAGCCCGGCACCGGTGACACCGAGCACGACGAGGTACTCGGTCATGGATTGGCCTGATTGCTTTCTCATCAGCGGTCCATCCGGTTGACCAGCACTTGGGTCTTGCTGGCGTGGCGTAGCAAGCCCACGGTCATCAGCTCGCGGCCCTTGCTGTAGGTGAGCACGGTGGCGTTGTCCTGCAGGCTGCGGTGGTCGAGGTTCCAGCCCTGGTTGAGCAGCTCGGCCTCGTACCAGGCGCGGGTGGCGTGGATGTTGTCGTCGTTGAGCAGCAGTACCAGGCGGCCTTGGCGAATCGTGTCGTCGCTGCGCATGTCGCTGACCACCTGCGCCTCCGGTGGCACTGGCATGCCGCTACCCAGCTGCTCGCTTCCGGCACCTGCTTGTGCTGGGTTGGTGATGGTCATGCGGCCGTAGCTGTAGCGGTCGTTCTGTGCCCTGACCTGCAGCATCATGATGCAGTCTTCGTTGAGGTGGAGGACCTGCTGCCAGTCGTTGAACTCGGTGAAGTCGACGGCATCCGCCCATTGCTCGGCGTAAAAATCTCTCACGCTGGCCACGCTGGCCGGGACCCGGAATGCCCGCCCCTGCAATGGCACGTGATTCCACTGCACACTTGTGCCCAGGCTGCTGACCAGCATGCCGTCCATCCGCGGGAAGTCGTCGTAGTCACAATCGGCGTAGGCCAGGCTGGCGGACGATGCCAGCAGCGCCAGTGAGGCGCACATGAAGTTATTCATCGAGGTAACAGAATCCAGTGGTGACGTTGCACTTCACGCCGGCATCGGGGATTGGGTCCGTGTTGACATAGCCCAAATCGAGATCTTTGATCGACGGCTCGAAGATGCCGATCAGTTTTTGCACCGTTTCAACTATCGGGTTATCGGCAATCAGGTTACCGAGCACGAAGTCGTTGGCCTTCTGGTCTAAATGGCTATCTTCGCCGTCGGCTGTTTGCGCCACCCAACCGTCGGCCAGCACCGCCGAGCGGGCAGTGACGTTCAAGCCGTTATTAAAGCGCTCGCCCAGTAGCGGTTGGCTGCCCAGTTGGCTGCCAGTCATGGGCACCGGGATGTTGACCGCCGCGGTATAGAAGTTGTGAGTTGGGTGGGCAACTTGTAGGAAATCATCGTCGCCTTTGCCTAGTTGGAAAATACTGACCACCTTGGCGATGCCGCCCATGGCCGAGTTGTAGACATCGATGACGTCATAGGCGAATGAGGGGGTCTTGCTGTCAGCCAGGGTCGAGTTGGCCGCCATGGCGCCAGGATTGTTCATCGCCAAGCCGCCGTTACCATGGGGCCAGCGCCAGTAGTGGTTAGCATTTTCGGTGGTTTGGGGGTCAATATCCTGTGCGCTGAACGCGGCCGGCGACTGGGTGAAACTGAGGATGCGGCGTTCGGCGCTATTGAGCACGTCATCGTCGCTGCGGCTGGCCAGGTGGCCAGCATCAGTCTTACCTTCGCCCCACTGAGTCGGCAGTGTCTTATCGTTTGTGTCGGCGCTCTTGTACCAAACGGTGCGTTCCCAAGCCGTATAGCGGGCCGCCTCCTGGGCCTTGTAGGACATGTCAGCGAGCTTGGCCACCACCGGTACCAAGACGAATAGCAGCAACAGGCAACCGGCGGTCATCACCACGAACTCAGCCATGGCCTGGCCCTGCTGGCAGCGTGAGGTTAAGGCGCGCTCGTTCATTCCAGAGCCCCTTTTATGCCGTCGGTGACTTTGTCGAGCACCGTGTCGGTGACCTTCTCGATGGCTGGCTTGGTCACTGGCTGAATCAGCGGCGGCAGTTTGTCGAGCAAGCGGTCGCGGCCAGGTTTGATTACGTAGTCCAGCGCCAGGTCCATCAAGAAGCCCACCACATAGGAAGGGTTCAGGCTGTTCATGCCGAGAATTTCCTGGAGGTCGATTTTGCCTGCGGCAATGAACTGCACGAACGTGCTCGGCTCGCGTAGGCGTGCATCCCAGAAGGGGCTGTACTGGTTGGGCGACTCATCGCGGCCGGAGGGCGGGGCGAAGTAGGTTTCCGCCGAGGAGACGGTCATCATCCGCTCACCATCGCCCCATAGGGCCACCAGCGGATTGTCGTCCACACCATGGGTGTCGAGGGTGAATTTGCCTTGGCGGATGTTCAGGCTGTTGGGGTTGTCGCTGGTCCGGACACTGCTCAGCGGCTTGGCCACCGCCACAGTAAATTCCTTGCTGCGCCCACTTTCGGCGTGATCCGCGCCGAGGGTGAAGAAGGACGGCGAGCCGCTGTAGCCAGTGTTGTAATCCTCGGGGCTGATACCGTGTGACGGTATGACATGGCCCCAGCCCCAAGTCGTGGCGTGCAGCGGATGCATGGTGTCGCCATAGGGGCGGTGTTTCTTAATTAGCATACCCTGCGCCGGGTTGCCCCATTGGCCGGGGAACATGCGTTGATCCCCAGGGTTGGTCACCAACTGATGAGAGCCGGCGCCCAGCGGCAGGCCAAGGCCAAAGCCCAGATTTCCATCGAAAATACTTACACAGCCGACCAGGGGCATGCACAGTTCTACAGCCAGTTTAACGTCGAGCTTGAAACCCATGGAGCTGTAGTCGATTGAGGCCCAGCCATAGGTTGGGATGCCCTTGCTGGCATTAGCAACGCTCAGCGGGTTGTAGACGTAGGCTGTGCCGCCGTTGTTAAACACGCCGACTTCGAACTTGAAACCCAGTTTGATATTGATGAAACCCAGGTAAATCGGGATTTCCGGTACGCCAAAGCCCACGGTGGCGTTGAAGTTACGCGCGTCTAGCCAGTCGTTGCGCTGGTTGTTGAGCAGCGCGGCAAATTGTCGAGCGGCATTGCGGGCATCAATGCTGGTTGGGTTGTTGGCTTTCTTGTTGTGCATTTCTGGTGCGTTATTGACGAGCATCGAGGAGGGCAGATCGCCGCCGAGGAAATCACTCAATACGCTGCCCGGTGTCGGGTCGGATTCTTCCATACCATCCGCGCCGGGAGCCGGGCCGGGCCCCGGCGAGTTATTCGGTGCGGCCCCGGCCCCAGTTGCCGCATCCAGCATGGCGTCGACCGGTAAATAATCGGCCAGATAGGTCAGGATGAAATTCTGGATTAGGAACAGTTGCGAGAGGGTTGCCACCTCCAGCTCATCGTCGTTGCGGTGTGTCGCCTGATGTTGTGTGACCACTTCTTGAGGCACGGATATCTGCGCCTCGAAGGTAGCGATAGCAAAGGCTTTCTGGAAAAAGCCCATGATCATGTTGAAGCTGGAGGCCACCGTGGGGTAGATCGACACCACGGGGGTCGATACGGTCCGCACGACCTGCCCCATGATCTGATAAGGCAGCGTCACTGCGGCCAGGATGTCGCTGATCATCGGCTTTGGCGGGATCAGTGCGACGGGAATTTGGTACGCCGGGAAGCTGTTAACCCAGCGGGGGATGTTCGCGTAACGCTTGGACCAGGACATCAGCGCCACCACCTGGCCGATCGACAACTCGTTGGCGATGATGGCGCGGTTGGTGTAGGCGATTAAATTCTGGTGCCTAGCAAACAGCTTGGCCTGCGAATAAGCAGCAGCGTCGGCGGCATTTTCCACCTGCACCCGGTCACGGGTGAGGATGCCCTGATTGAACATCACAATCAGGGCAATCAGGGTAATGCCGATAAACAGCAGGCCAAAGACCATAGCCTGGCCTTGCTGGAGCTTCCTGTTCATGCTGCCGATACCCGCGCGTTACTTACGTTCGTCTTGCTTGAAACTACCCAGGTTGTGCTTGGCGCCCGCAGCTCCCTGAGCCTCGGCGCCGGTGCCTGCGGCTGCCTGTGTGGCTTCACCACCACCCAATTCGGCCGCCATGTCACCGACTTGCTCGCGCACGGTGCTACCAAACAGGTTGTAAACCACGATGGCGGAGATCGCGATCAGAGCGACGATGATGATGTACTCGGTCATGCCTTGGCCCAATTGGCGAGCGCGGGATTTGATCGACATGGTGATTTCCTCTTGGACTCTGCGGAGTCGTTTGCTGATTACAAAACGAGTGAATACAGCCAAACCCTGCACGCGCTGCGCCCAGGTTTGAACCAACGACCGAGAGTCATGCGGTACCTTCTGGCTTGCGGAAAGTTCCAGTCACTCGTCGTTTTTTGACAGTAACGCAGGCCGAACACGCAGCGCCCCCTTCGTTTAGATAGGGACGGCAAACCTCTTTGCAGTGAGCGGGGCCACTATCATCACCAGCAGTTCAGAGCTCTCCGCTCGATTGCGACGGCATGGTTAGGCGGGGGGCTGTACGGGTTTAATTGGTCGCATACTCAACAAGCTTGGAAGGCAAGCCGTGCGAGGTGCTGGCATAGCAGCCCCCATCTCAGTCTGAAAAGCCGAGATAGGGGTTGATGGGCAGGCGCAAGCGGTTGAGCCAGCTTTCACTGCCATGCAAAATCTATAGGCCACGACATTTTTATATTGAGGTGAAATATTTCAGATTTCAGGATTTCATATAAAATTTTAAGCTTGAATCCTGCCGTAGAACGGAGAGCACATGAGAGGTTTGCGCGAGAAGCAAAAAGAACAGCGCAAGGAAGCGATCCTTGTCGCCGCCATGAGTCTCTTCGATAGCCATGGCTACAGTGCAACCACGGTAGAGCAGATTGCTGCAGCTGCCGGGGTTTCACCGCCAACGGTGTTCAACTACTTCGGCAATAAGCAGGAAATTATCTTCGCTCTGGTGGATAGAGCAGATCGCAGCGCGATCCATGATATTCGATCCCGGATGGCAACTTTCGACAATGCCGTCGATGCCCTGTGTAACCTTCAGGCTGCGGTTATGCGATATGAGTTAGAAGCGTTGCCCATTCCTATCTGGAGAGACTTGATGAGCTTGAGCGTCAACGGCTCGTCCTCCGCAGGTATGGTTGAAACGGACAAGCGCCTCGTCAGCGAAATCGCCGGCTTGCTGCGCGAGCTCCAAGGGCGCGGCATGCTCAGCGCCGGTTTCGACCCTGAGACTGTCGCTGATTTTCTAAATGACTACGCCATCTTGCTGTTCGCCCGCTTTGTTCATCAGGACGAACCTGATGAAGCCGCTCACGCGTTACAGGTTCGTCGGGTGGCTGAGTTGGTCTTCACCGGTCTCAGGCCTTAGCATCAGCCCTTCTTTTTCAGCCCAAATATCTTTCGAAAAGCCGCCGCTGCTTACGGCGGAGCCTCGGGGACAAGATATTTTAGTTGGATAAAATATTTTGTCTGGTTAAAGATAAGCCGGCATTAGTTGGGCCAATGCGAGGCCTACTGTCTTAATTCAAGGAGGAAATATGCTTGGGCCGAGTAAGCTGCGCGCAGATACAGGTGCGCGTTTAGGCATGTTGTTACTCACGCGAGAGCTGTTTTTGGGCCGATGTTGCGTGGTCTTCATCTTGTGTTTATTGGCCTCAACACCTTTGTTGGCAGCGTCTGACAAGAGCGCAATCCCTGGCCCGTTGTTGGCCCTCCACGCGGGCGAGCAAACCCTCGAGCTGACTCAAGAGCAACTGTTGGCGCTGCCCCAGCAGCGGGTTGCTACCACTACGGCTTGGACGAGTGGGGTCAAGGTTTTCGAAGGTCCGCTGGTGCGTGATGTGTTGGCGCTGCTGGCCGTTGTGCCGGTGGCTCCGGCAACCGCTACGCTGCGGTCATGGAATGACTATGAGGTGGCGGTAGGTATTGAGGATTACTACCAGTGGGATGCGATCCTCGCTCATCGTATGGATGGTACGCCACTGACGTTGCTCGACTACGGTCCACTCTGGGTCGTTTATCCCCGCGATCAGCATGTCGAGTTACAGGATTCGCGCTTCGATCATAGCTGGGCCTGGATGCTGCGCAGCATCACTGTTGGTCCTTGAGCTGAGACAGGACGTCCGTATGTCTGCCTGTATTTTGTGCATTGAAGATGAAGCCACGTTGCTGGCCGATCTGGTTGAGGAATTGAGCGCCGCAGGTTACCGGGTGATTGCGGCCAACTCTGTGGATTCGGCCTTGTTGCAGCTGGAGCAGCAGCGCCCGGACCTTGTGCTGTGTGATGTCATGCTCGGTGACGACAGTACCCGTGATGGCTACTTTATCCACCAGCACATCCGCGAGCGTCGCCCAGACCTGGCGGACTTGCCGTTTATTTTCCTCTCGGCACTGGGACAGCGCAGCGCCTTGCTTGAAGCTAGGCGGGTGGGCGTGGACGATTATCTAGTAAAGCCGGTCGACTACGACATGCTGCTGGCTACCGTTAGTGGGCGTTTGGCGCAAATCGAACGGTTGCGCGGGCATGCGAGCAGCAATCAGGGTCGTTTTCTTGAACACCTGCAGAGCATATTTGCTCAGTTGCCGGGCGCGGTGCTGTTGTGTGACCCGGATGGCCAATTGTTGTATGCCAACCCGAAAGCGCGGCGCATGGCCCAAGAAGAGGGGGTCTGGACACAGGACAGCCGCGGTCGGTTGAGTTGGTGTGAGGTCAAACCCTCGTCGTTACAAACCTTCCGGCAGTATGCCAGCGAGCTACTCGTGGCCGTGGGTGCGCGCCGCGTGTTGGCGTTGGAGCGCTACAGCAGTGGCGGCGCCGTGTTTGTCAGCCTATTAAGCCTGGCGCCGGGCTCTCAGATGCTGACCGAGTCGGCCGGCAATCTGTTGGCGATTTTCGTGTCTTGCGTACAAAGCCGATCGCTGCCGGAGTTGGAAACACTGCGGTTGATTTTTTCCCTGACGCCCACTGAAGCAAGGGTGGCACTGCTTCTTGCGCAAGGCCTGCGTAGCGACGAAGTGGCGCAGGAACTGGATGTTTCGGCCAGTACGGTGGCTTTCCACCTGCGTAATCTGTTTTCGAAGACCGGGGTCGCTCGTCAGGCTGATCTGGTCGCCTTGGTGCTCAGTGCCGGTACGGCGCTGCCGGACTTAGCTATGGCCGCAGCAGTCGCGTCGTGAGCCAAGCGGCCAGTCATGCTCGGCGCGTGCAAGTGGTGGCCTTGGCGGCGGTGCTCTGCTTCATCTTGTTGCTGGGCTATACACTGTACAAACTCGCCGCCCTGCAGGACGAACTTCGCACTGATGTAGGCGAAAATATGGTGTGGGCGCTGAGTCAGGCGGCTTATCAGAGCGCCCGCCTGCATCAGGCGGCGTTAACGACGCCGCCAACTGCAGTCAGCGATAGCGCGCAAATCCTGCACAATAACTTGCTCATGGCCCAGTTGACTCTGCTCACCAGCGGTGCGCAGCGCCGTTATATGCAGAGGGTGGGGGTCTTACCCGAGTTGCTGGTGTGTATCGACATGCTCGGTCAGTCGCGGCTGAGTTACGACGGGATACAACAGCGCTTACAGCGCATCAGCAATCAGGTGATGCTCGCCGACCGTGAGCTCGCCGGCAAGCGCCGCGACGCCCACCGGCGGCTGATGTTCCAAGTGATGCTAGCGGTGCTTGGGGTGTTATTGGCCGGGTCGCTGCTGTGTTGGCAGTTGATGGGCAGCTTGCGGCGCGCCAACCGCGCCCATGCCGAAATCGTCCGTCAGCATGAGCAAGCTCGTGAACTGTTGGATGCATTGCAGCAAGAACGTTTGACCAAGCTGCGTTATCGCGATTTCGTTTCATTGATGTCGCACCAGTTGCGCACACCGCTGGCGGTGATCGACTCCAGTGCGCAACGCCTGCTGCGGCAACGCGACGATGGCGAGATGGTGCAGAGCGTTAGCGAACGTATACAGCGCGTTCGCAAGTCAGTTAAACAACTGAATCAGCTGATCGGGCGGGTGCTGGAAGGGCTGCGTCTGGATGAAGAGCAGATTACCTGCAACGAGCAGGCGTCCCTGCAATTGTGCCGGTGCGACTGGCGTGAGGTGGTGGCGGAAGCACTGGAGCGCTTCGCTGACGTGGCCGCTCAGCGTTTAGTGATGCTGCGCTGGATGCCTGATGACGGCGCGCCGCTGTGGGTCACCTGCGACCGCATGTGGTGCATGGAAATACTCTGCAATTTATTGTCTAACGCCGACAAATACAGCCCTGACACGCAGCCGATTGAAATCACCGTGGTGGTGCGTGAGGGAGTGCTCTATTGCAGTGTGCGCGACTACGGTCAAGGCCTCGCCGAGCATGACTTGGCGCGGGTGTTCGAGCGTTTCTACCGCAGTGAGCAGGTGCAGAGCATTTCCGGTATCGGCTTGGGATTATCGATTGCCCAGACACTTGCACAGTGGCAGGGCGGTAGCCTGACAGCGCGCAATGCGAGCCAAGGCGGTGCGTGTTTTACCCTGCACCTGCCGTTAAGTGACACTGTGACTTCAGCGCCATTACCGCAATTGGTTGTTCAGCAGGGGGTTGATTAAGCCGGGCGGTGCGCCGCTGGCTAGCAGCGCAGAGCGTAGCTTATGGTTGCCGCGCCGCCTTACCTTGGCTCAAGGTCCATTCCAATACCTCGCGGGCCAATTGGTCGCCGGCCTGGCCGAAGGCGCTGACCACGGCGGGTACCGAGGTGTCGTTGGCCGCTTGGCTGACGTTGAAGCGGTGGCTGGCAAGGATGCGCCGCGAGCCACTTTGCACCAGCCGCGCTTCGAACCGGATACGCGTGACCGGCTGGCCGTTCTGGTATTCGCTGTGGAAGCTGCGCAGGTCGCCGTCTAGTTCAAGGTCGGCTTGCAGGCGGCTTTCATCGCTGCTGACTGCCTTAAGGCGACCGTCATCGAGAAAGGCGTCGATCAGCCGATCCCTCAGCAGCATTGGCGCGGGGTCACTCCAGCGCACGCCTTGGTAGGCGCTGATCTGACCGCCCGGCGGCACCACAGCAATCCGTGTGCTGTCGAGCAGTTGGCTGCTGAAAGGTGTGTTCACCCTTAAGGTCCAGTTGGCGCTGGCGGCGTGGCTTGGCAGGTTGCTGGCCGGCAGACGGTAGGTGCTTAGCACCTGACTTTTCGGCAAGACCGAACAGGCGGCCAGGCTGCCAAGCAGCAGCAGAGTGGCGAACAGGCGGAAGCGGCTCATGGTTGAAACTCCTTGATGGTGTCGCTGCGCAGCAGGTAGCCGGCTGGGTCTTCCTCCAGGCGGCGGGCGAAGGAGCGTAGGCTGCCGAGGGTTTCGCGCAGCTCGATAATGGTCGGGCCGAGCTCGGCGACGCCTTGCATGCCGCCGTCGAGCGCGCTGCGGTTGTCTGTCAGCAGCTGTTCGATGGTGTTGCTGCTGCGCTCCAGCGAGGTCATCAGGCGGCTGGCACTGTCCAGCGCCTCACGGCCCTGGCCGCTGAGCAGCTGGTTGGCGTTGCGCATCAGCTCGGCGGCTTCCTGGCTGGCTGTGCTCATCTGTTGCAGGGCCTGGCGCAGCTCATCGCGCTGATCGGCGACGCTGGCACTGGTTTGTTCGATATTTGCCAAGGTGCGTGAAATGCGCCCGATATTGTCACCGGAGAACAGCTGATTGGCGCGGTCGAGCAGGCGCGTGACACTGACCACCAGGTCCTCACCGTTGGCCATCAGGCGCGACAGTGGCGAGGGGTCGGCGATGATTTCCACCCGTTGGTTGCCCTGGCTTTCGAGTATCGGACTTGCCGGGGAGCCGCCGTGCAGCTGGATCAATGCCGCACCGGTAATCCCGGTAATCGACAGGCGTGCCTGGGTGTCTTGTTTGATCGGCGTATTGGCGTCGACCCGGATATGCGCCCGCACCTTGCGTGGGTCTTGCGGGTCGAGGCGCAGGCTGATCACGTCGCCTACCTTGATGCCGCTGTATTGCACCACGCTGCCCTTAGACAGGCCGCTGACGGCCTCGTTGAAAATCACGTCATAGTCGCGCAGTTCCTGATCCGAGCTGGCGTTGCTTAGCCACAGGGCAAAGGCCAGTCCGGCCGCGACCATTAATACGGTGAATAGGCCAATCAACACGTGGTGAGCACGCGGTTCCATTTAGTCGCTCCCTGGCGCGCCGTTGGCCGCCTGTTCGGCTGCGCGTCCGCGCGGGCCGTGAAAATACTCGTGAATCCAAGGGTTGTTGGTGGCGGCCACCACGTCCAGGTGGTCGGCCACCAGCACGCGCTTTTCCGCCAGCACCGCCACCCGGTCGCAGATGGTGTAGAGCGTGTCGAGGTCATGGGTGACCAGGAACACACTGAGGCCGAGGGCATCGCGCAGGGTCAGAATCAGTTGGTCGAAGGCCGCCGCGCCAATCGGGTCGAGGCCGGCGGTGGGTTCGTCGAGAAACAGAATCTCCGGCTCCAGCGCCAAGGCGCGGGCCAGGGCGGCGCGCTTGATCATGCCGCCGGAGAGCTCGGTCGGGTATTTGTCGCCAGCTTCACGCGGCAACCCAACCAGCGCCAGCTTGACCTGAGCCAGGCGCTCGGCCGCTGCGCGGGTGAGGCCGGCATGTTCGATCAGCGGCAGGGCGATGTTCTCGGTCACGGTCAGCGAGGAAAACAGCGCGCCGCGTTGATAGAGCACGCCGAAACGCCGTTCCAGCTGTGAGCGCCGTTCGGATGGCAGGCTCAGCAGTTCTTCACCGAACACCCGCACACTGCCGGAGTTGGCGTGGCGCAGGCCAAGAATGCTGCGCAGCAGCACCGACTTGCCAGTGCCTGAGCCGCCGACCACCCCCAGTACTTCACCGCGATAGAGATCCAGGTCCAGATCCTGATGCACGGTCTGACTGCCGAAGCGATTAACCAGCTGGCGCACTTCGATGATGGCTTCGTCTGTCACCAGCCCATCTCCATCAAGAACAGTGCGGCGAGGGCGTCGAGCACAATCACCACAAAAATCGATTGGACCACGCTGGAGGTGGTGCGCTCACCGACCGATTGCGCACTGCCGGTGACTTTAAAACCTTCCAGGCAACCGATTACAGCAATCAGGAAGGCAAACAGCGGTGCTTTGGCCATACCGACGAGGAAGTGCTTGAGGGCGATATTTTCCTGCAGCATGGCCAGGTACATGGCCGGGGAAATATCCAGACTCAGGGCGCACACCACCGCACCGCCGAGGATGCCGCTGAGCATGGCGATAAAGGTCAGGATCGGCAGGGCGATCAATAGGGCAAACACCCGTGGCAGTACCAGCAGCTCCAGCGGGTTGAGGCCCAGGGTGCGAATGGCGTCGATTTCTTCATTGGCTTTCATCGAGCCGATTTGCGCGGTAAAGGCGCTGGCGGTGCGCCCAGCCATGAGAATGGCGGTGAGCAGCACGCCAAATTCACGCAGGAAGGAGAACGCCACGAGGTCGACGGTGTAGATGCTCGCGCCAAAGTCCGCGAGCACCGTGGCGCCGAGAAAGGCCACCACGGCGCCGACCAGAAAGGTCAGCAGGGCGACGATGGGTACGGCATTCAGGCCGCTCTGCTGCAGGTGGGCGACCAGCGAGGTGATGCGCCAGCGATTGGGCCGCAGGGTGATCGCGGCCATGGCGGCGAGGGTCATGCCGATAAAACCGAGCAGCGCCACACTTTGCAGCCAGAGCTCTTCCAGGGCCTGGCCGATCTGCCCGAAGAATTCGCGCCAAGCCGCTATGCGTCTGCCCGGCACGACATCCCCCGCGTCGACGATGGCGTTGCCGACGGCCTGCAACAGCGCGCGGCGTTCGCTGGCCAGGCCTGGTGCATTGTGAGCCAGTTCGGCCAAGCGCTGGCTGCCGAGCAGCTCCACCAGCAGGGCCGCACCCGCAGTATCGAGGGCACCGAGTTCCTGCAGGTCGACGCTGGCCGTGCTGCCCAGCGTATCGCGCTGTTGCAGCACCTCGGCTTCGAGGCGGGCGTAATGCGCCAGCGTCCAGTCACCACCGATGCGTAAGCCGTAAGGCGCATCGCTGTTGTTGGACTCAAGCGGGGTGATAAAGGGCGCTGTACTCATAACCACAGCTTAACCGTGTCGTTGGCGTTACGCCCACCCGATCGCGCCCCTGCAAGCGTGCGCAGGCTCAGGTTTGGCGGAATACCAGCGCTTTCAAGGCGCTGTCCGGCTGGCTATCGGGGAATTCAGGCGGGTTACTCAGGCGCTCGCTGAAGTGCAGGCCGGGCGCTTCACTGGCCATGCTCTCAATCAGGTAGTCCGGGCCAATCTCCGGTTCGTTGCTGCAGGCCAGCACCACGCCGTTGGCGCTGAGTAGGTTGGGCAGGCGGCGTAGGACTTTTGGGTAATCCTTGCTCAATACAAAGCTGCCGCGCTGGAAGGACGGCGGGTCGATGATGATCAGGTCATAAGGCCCGTACTTGGCTACCTTGCCCCAGGACTTGAACAGGTCATGGCCGAGGAACACCACCTGGCTGAGGTCATGTTGATTCAGCCGGTGGTTATCGCGGCCCCGGCTGAGCGCGGCTTTGGCCATGTCCAGGTTGACCACCTGCGTCGCGCCGCCGGCCAGCGCCGCCACCGAGAAACCGCAGGTGTAGGCGAACAGGTTGAGTACGCGCTTACCCTTGGCCTGGGCTTGCACCCATTGACGGCCGTGGCGCATGTCGAGGAATAGCCCGCTGTTCTGCTTGCGGCCCAGGTCGAGGCGGTAATGCAGGCCGTGCTCGCAAATGTCCCAGTGCTCCACAGGCTCGCCGAGCAGCCATTGCGTCGGGCTTTCAGGCAGGTAGCGTTGCTGCAACAGCAGGCTGTGTGCGCCACTCTGTTGCCAGGTCGTGGTTTGGCTGAGATCTAGCAGCAAGGCTTGCAGCGCCTGCAGTTCGGTATCGCTCAGTGGTTTGAACAGCGCCACCAGCAGCACGCCTTGTAGCCAGTCCACGGTGATCTGCTCCAGCCCCGGCCAGCAACGACCACGGCCGTGAAACAGTCGGCGGGTTTCCTCGGGCGCAGCATTCAGGGCGGCAATCAGCTGGTGTTGCAGGGTGGCGAGCGCAGTTGGGGTCATGGGCGGCGATCAGGCAGATAAGGCGGCGATTTTAGCAGGCAGCAGGCGAGCCCGGAGCGCTGATCGCCTGTGTCGATAATTGTTATCGGTAAAGGCGTTTGGCATTGCCCCGGTGCAGTGCCTAGCATGCTCGTCTTTCTTAATCGCCTTGAAGGTACTCCCATGCATATTGATGAAGCCATACGCAGCCGCCGCGCCGTTAAAGCGTATGACCCGGCATTCACCCTCAGTGAGGTGGACAAGAATGAGCTGCTGCAGTTGGCGCTGCACGCGCCGTCGGCGTTCAACTTGCAGCATGTGCGTCTGGTCGAGGTCAGCGATCCGGCGCTGCGTCAGCAACTGCGCGAAGTGGCTTGGGGTCAGGCGCAGGTGACGGATGCGTCGATGCTGGTGGTGGTCTGTGCCCAGGTCGACAGCTGGCAGGAGCATGTCGGCCGCGTCTGGGAAGGTGCGCCAGAGGAGGTGCAGAACTACATGAGCGGCGCCATCGACACCTATTACCGCGACAAGCCGCAGGTGCAGCGCGACGAAACCATGCGCAGCTGTGGCCTGTTGGCGCAAACCTTGATGTTGGCCGCGCGCGGCAAGGGCTTGGACTCCTGCCCGATGGATGGCTTTGACTTCGATGCGGTGGCCAAGCTGATCAACCTGCCGGACAACCATGTGATTGCCCTGATGGTCGCGGTCGGCAAGAAAACCCTGGAGCCGAAGCCGCGCATCGGCAAGCTGCCGTTCAACGAGGTGGTGCTGCGTAATCGCTTCTGATCCGGTGTCAGGCTGCTCGCGCTTCGGTCATCTTTACCATCACGGAGCTTAGCCTGTGGCTATTCACGTCACTAAAGATGGGATGACAAAACGATTGTTTGCGGTGAGTCTGGCGAGTACGACGGGCTGACAGCTAGCGGCCAGTCGTCGATAAAAACAAGCCTGAGGAGCCCGCATGTCTGTTGAGCACCTGGATGTTTTGGTCATTGGCGCGGGCCTGTCCGGCGTGGGTGCGGCCTATCACTTGATGAAGCATTGTCCCGGTAAGCGCTTCGCCATTCTTGAAGGCCGCGCCGCCCTAGGCGGCACCTGGGACCTGTTCCGTTATCCGGGTATTCGTTCCGATTCGGACATGTTCACCCTCGGCTACAACTTCAAACCTTGGAGCGACCCGCTGGCGATTGCCGACGGCTCGTCGATCCGTCGTTATATCGAAGAAGCCGCACGGGAAAACGGCATCCAGGAAAAAATCCGCTTTCAACATAAGGTGCTCAAGGCCGACTGGTGCAGTGAGCGCGCTACCTGGACCGTACAGGTGCAGCGGGGTGATCAGGCTGAACCGATCCTACTGAGTTGTCAGCACCTGCTGATGTGCACCGGCTATTACTGTTACGAAGCGGGCTACACCCCGGACTTCAAAGGGCGCGAGCAGTTTCAGGGCGAGTTTATCCATCCGCAGTTGTGGCCGGACAACTTCGACTACAGCGGCAAGCGTGTGGTGGTGATCGGCAGCGGTGCCACTGCGGTGACCTTGGTGCCGGCGCTGACCGATAAAGCGGCCCACGTGACCATGCTGCAGCGTTCGCCAAGTTACGTGCTCAGCCTGCCCGAGGGCGATCCGCTTTCCGCATTGTTGCGGCGCTTCCTGCCGGAAACCTGGGTTTATCGCTTGGCCCGCACGCGCAATGTGGCGATGCAGATGCTGTTTTACTCACTCGCCAAAGCCTGCCCGCGCCTAGTGCGTAAGCTGTTGCTGGGGCTGGCCAAGCGCCAGCTCGGCGCCGATTTCGACATGCGCCATTTCAGCCCGCGCTACAAACCTTGGGATGAGCGCGTGTGCGTAGTGCCCAATGGTGATCTGTTCACGGTGCTGCGAGCAGGCAAGGCGTCGGTGGTGACCGAGCATATCGATGGCTTTACCGCTAAGGGCATTCGCCTGAAAACCGGCGAGGAACTCCCCGCAGATGTCATTATCAGCGCCACCGGTTTGCAGTTGCAGCTGTTTGGCGGCATGCAGGTGGCGGTGGATGGCGTGCCATTCGACGCAGCCAAGAGCATGGGTTATCGCGGCATCATGCTGCGCGACTTACCCAATGCTGCAATGGTGTTGGGTTACACCAATGCCAGCTGGACGCTTAAAGCGGACCTCTCCAGCGAGTACTTCTGCCGCCTGATCAACCACATGGACGCCAGCGGTATGCGCCAATGCACCCCGCGCGATCCGGCGCGACAGGTCAAGGACGCACCATTCCTCGACCTGGCCTCCGGCTATATTCAGCGTGCGGCGGACAAGATTCCTAGCCAGGGCGATCGCGCGCCCTGGAAGCTCTACCAGAACTACCTGCTGGACTTGGCGTTGCTACGTTATGGCAAGGTTGAGGACGATTACCTGGAGTTCAGCTCACCGCAGGTCGGTGAATCGGCGGTAGGCTCGACAGCGGTCTAGGCTAAAAAGTAACGTAAGCCGGGCGGCATAACGTGTAGAGCGTGATGCTTACAGATATATGGCCACTTGCCACTTTAGAGGCGGGCATCGGGCCGGTATACTTTGTGATCGCGTTCACGGATGAAGAACCAGAGCTATCTGGCTGCTATCACAGGGGAATTTTCTAGAGGATGAGCAGAGTGGAATCGCTTCAGCAGGAACAACGCTATCTGCCAGAGCTGCGGGCCTATATCGACCAGCTACTGGCCAAGGGCTGGGTGATCGCCGCGCGTAACCCGTTGACCCTGCAGTCCGGGCGCAAGAGTTGTAGGGTCATGCACGGCATGTTGATTGGTGATGTCGCGCTCTGACGCCTGCCCAGCATTTACATGGGCCGCTGCTGATCATGGTTGATCGGTAGCGGCCTTTTTTGTGCCTGTGCCAGGCACTGGTGCGCCACTGATCAAGCATGGCCGCCAGCAATGATGACATCGCTGAAACGAGTTTTGCCTGCTTAGGCGCGTAGGATGGGCGCTAGACGTGTGACTTATTACAATAAGAGGAAGCCTTATGCTGCCCTTTAGCTTTGCCACCACGGCGCAGATTCTCTGTGAAATCGGCGCGTCCCGGCGTCTGCCCGAGTTGTGCCGGGAGCGCGGCGCGCAGCGGGTGTTGGTCGTGACCGATCCAGGTATCAGCGCGCTTGGCCTGCTTGATGACGTACTGCCGGGCTTTGCGCCGGCCGGTGTCAGTGTCGAGGTGTTCGACCAGGTGCTTGCTGACCCGCCGGAGGCGGTTCTGCTGGCGGCGGTGGCACAGGCTAAAGCGCTCAAGGCGCAGCTGATTATCGGCTTTGGTGGCGGCAGCTCGATGGATGTGGCCAAACTGGTGGCGCTGCTCGCGCACTCGGACTGCACCCAGACGCTGGCGCAGATCTACGGCGTAGGCAATGCCCGTGGTCAGCGCTTGCCGCTGATTCTGCTGCCGACCACCGCCGGCACCGGCTCGGAAGTCACGCAGATCTCGATCATCACCACCGGCGCAACCAGCAAGATGGGCGTGGTCTCGCCGTTGCTGCTGCCCGACCTGGCCGTACTGGATGCGGAGTTGACCCTCGGGCTACCGCCAGCGGTGACGGCAGCCACTGGCATCGACGCCATGGTGCACGCCATTGAGGCCTATACCAGCAAGATCAAGAAGAACCCGCTCTCCGACCTGCTGGCCCGCGAGGCCCTGCGTCTGTTGGCTGCCAATTTCGATGAAGTGGTGCACAACGGCGCCAACCGCGAAGCGCGCCAGGCCATGTTGCTTGGCTCTTGCCTGGCCGGACAGGCGTTTGCCAACGCGCCGGTGGCGGCGGTGCATGCGCTGGCCTATCCACTGGGCGGGCACTTGCATATCCCCCATGGGCTGAGCAACGCGCTGGTGCTGCCACACGTGCTGGGTTTTAACGCCAGCGTGGCCGCACCCTTGTATGCCGAACTGGCACCGCTGGTCGTGGGTAAGCAGCTACGCGCCGGTGGGGTGCTGCAGCAGACCGAGCAGTTTATCGGGGCCCTGGCCGACTTCAGCGAGCGCAGCGGCCTGCCGACGCGCTTGCGTGAAGTGGGTGTGCCGCAGGATATGCTGCCAACCCTAGCGAGTGATGCCATGCAGCAGCAACGCCTGCTGGTGAACAACCCTCGGGAAATGACCGAGGCCCACGCGCTGGCCATCTACCAAGTGGCTTATTAACAGGCTTTAGCCGTGCCGCTACAGATTGCCGTCTACTTCAAGGAGCTTCGATGAGCCAGCCCCAACACCTGCGCAGCGACTATTGCCATTTTCAGCCGATCACCATGCGTTGGCACGACAACGACGTCTACGGCCATGTCAACAACGTGACCTACTACAGCTTCTTCGACAGTACGGTGAATACTTACCTGATCGAGGTCGGCGGTCTGGATATCCACGCCGGCGGCGTGGTTGGCTTTGTGGTCAGCTCTAGTTGCGACTATTTCGCCTCAATTGCCTTCCCCGAGCGCATCGAGATCGGCTTGCGTGTCGGCAAGCTGGGCAATAGCTCGGTGCAATATGAGTTGGCGGTGTTCAAGGCCGGCGAAGATGAGGCCTGTGCGGCCGGGCGCTTTGTGCATGTGTTTGTCGACCGCAGCAGTAACCGCCCGGTCAGTATCCCGGCGCAGTTGCGAGAGGCGCTGGCAGTTCTGCATATAGACAGGCCGAATGCTCAAGGCGTGTAGGCCGCGCTGTTAGTCGCGAGCCTTTGACGCGACTGTCGCGGGCAAAGCTTCGCCCACAAATGTGTTAGAGCGCGCCCAGTAAAAAGCCGCCCTTAGGCGGCTTTTGGTTATCGGAACCCGTTACTTAGTCGTCGTACTTCCAGTGTTTTTTGTGCTTCTTGTGCTTCTTGCCATGGTAGTGGCCATGGTAATGGTCGCGGTCACGCTTACCGCCACCCGCGTATTCGTTGGCCAGTGCACCACCGGCTGCGCCACCCAGGCCGGCACCGATAGTTGAGCCCGTGCTGCCGCCTACCTTGTTACCTAATACCGAGCCACCCGCAGCACCGAGGCCACCACCCAGCGCGGCTTCGGTCTTCCTGCCATCACGTGCAGTAATCACCCCGCCGGCTGCGCCGCCCAAGCCTGCACCAATGGCAGCGCCGGTGCTACCGCCGACCTGTTGGCCAATCACGTTGCCCAAGGCTCCACCAATACCACCACCAATGGCCACTTTGCCTGTGTCGCCAGCGAAGGCGAGAGGGGAGACCAAGGCACTGAATAACAGCGCAGAACATAATGTACGCATACGGCAACCTTCTTCGATAAATGGTCAGGCGGTGCGCTGTATCACGGCCGTTGTCTTCGGGCCAGGCATCCGCACCTCGGTGCTTTATTGATAAAGCGAGGTGCAGTCTTAGATGTCGTATTGGCGAAAAATTCCCTGCCGCTGGTCGCGTCTGTGAATAGCAGCACAGATTCGCCTGTTTACAGGATACGCGACGCGACTTGGCTGGCCTGTAGGCGGATGGCCACGTACTTCGAGGTTGGGGTGAAACTGCCCTCGCCGTAGCTCTCGAGTGGCACCAGTGGATTGGCTTCCGGGTAGTAGGCAGCCGCCTGGCCAGCGGGAATATCGAAGGCCAGCAGAGTAAAGCCGGCGACCTTGCGCTCAATGCCGTCATCCCAGATGGACTGGATATCGACCTTCTGCCCCGGCTGAAAGCCCAGGCGCAGGATGTCGGCTTCATTGGCAAACAACACCTGACGCTGACCTTTGACCCCACGATAACGGTCGTCCAGGCCATAGATGGTGGTGTTGTACTGGTCGTGGGAGCGCAGAGTTTGCAGGATCAGGTCCGGTGTTTGCCCGCTGTTGCGCACCTGCGGTGGTAGTAGATCGACGGGCAGCGGGTTGGCCTTGAAGTTGGCTTTACGGTTGGCCGTGAGCCAGCGCCGCTCAGCCGCCGCATTGCCCAGATAGAAGCCGCCGGGGTGCTGCAAACGCTGGTTGAAGTCGCTGAAGCCGGGAATGGTCTCGGCAATCAGCAGACGAATGCGGCTGTAGTCGGCAATCAGTGCATCCCAGTCCACGGGGCGGTCACCCAGGGTGGCCTTGGCGATGCCGGCGACGATCGCCGGCTCCGAGCGCATCTGCTTGGACAGTGGCTCAAGCTGACCGTAGGAGGCGTGGATCATGCTGAACGAGTCTTCCACGGTGACTGCCTGCGGGCCGCCCGCCTGGTGGTCGATATCCGTGCGGCCGAGGCATGGCAGGATCAGCGCGTCCGTGCCTGTGGTCAGGTGGCTGCGGTTGAGCTTGGTGCTGATCTGCACGGTCAGGGCGCAGCGGCTCAGGGCGACATGGCTGCGTGGGCTGTCCGGGGTGGCTTGGGCAAAGTTGCCGCCCAGGCCGATAAATACCTTGGCCTGGCCGTTGAGCATGGCGTTGATCGCCTCGACGGTGTTGTGGCCTTGCTGACGTGGGACCTGGAACTGGAAGCGTTGCTCCAGCGCATCGAGAAAGGCTGTGGAGGGCCGCTCATTGATGCCCATGGTGCGGTCGCCCTGCACGTTGCTGTGGCCGCGTACCGGGCACAGTCCGGCACCAGGCCGGCCGAGGTTGCCGCGCAGCAGTTGCAGGTTGACGATTTCCTGAATGGTCGCCACCGAGTTGTGGTGCTGGGTGATGCCCATGGCCCAGCAGATGATCACCCGCTCGGCGCGGCGGTAGAGCAGGGCCGCGTGTTGCAGGTCATCCCGGCTGAGGCCGGATTGCTCCACCAGCGAGTCCCAGCTGCTGGCGTCGAGCAACGCCAGGTAGTCGTCCACCCCGTCGGTGTGTTCGGCAATAAAGGCCAGGTCGAACACCGCCGGCTCGCCCTTGGCCAGTGCCTCGCGGTGCCATTGCAGGAGGAACTTGGCCATGCCGCGCAAGGCGGCCAGGTCGCCGCCCAGCGCTGGGCGGAAGAAGGCGGTATTCAATGGCTCTGAGCCATTGGTGAGCATTTCCAGGGCGTGTTGCGGATGCTGGAAGCGCTCCAGGCCGCGCTCTTTCAGTGGGTTGAAACACACCACCTGGGCACCACGCTGCACCGCTTCGCGCAGCGGCTCGAGCATGCGCGGGTGATTGGTGCCAGGGTTCTGCCCGAGCACGAAGATCGCATCGCTGTGTTCAAAGTCGGCAAAGGTCACACTGCCTTTGCCCACGCCCACGCTCTGGCCGAGAGCCACGCCGCTGGCTTCGTGGCACATGTTCGAGCAGTCGGGAAAGTTGTTGCTGCCGAAGGCGCGCACAAACAGCTGATAGAGGTACGCCGCTTCGTTGCTGGCGCGGCCCGAGGTGTAGAACTCGGCCTGATCTGGGCTCTCCAAGCTGTTGAGGTGTTGGGCAATCAACGTGAAGGCGACGTCCCAGCTGACCGGCACGTAGTGATCGCTGGCCGCGTCATAGCGCATCGGCTCGGTCAGGCGGCCTTGGTATTCGAGCCAGTAATCGCTCTGTTCGCGCAACTGGCTGACGCTGTAACGGGCGAAGAAGGCCGCATCGACACGACGCTTGGTGGCCTCCCAGTTAACCGCCTTGGCACCGTTCTCACAGAACTTGATGTGGCCATCTTCCGGCGAATCGCCCCAGGCGCAGCCGGGGCAATCGAAGCCGCCGTGCTGGTTGGTCTTGAGCAGGGCGCGGAGGTTTTTGAACGGTTGTTTACTGTCCAGCCAGAAGTGCGTGACGCTACGCAGTGCGCCCCAGCCAGCGGCTGCACCCGAGTAAGGTTTATAACGTGGCTTGATCTCTTGCAGGCTCATGCTTACTTCGCTCCGGGCGCGGCAGGGCTGTAAACCCGCGGTGCGCTCTGCTGGGGAATATGGATCAGGTTGAGGTTGTGCCGGCGCGCCCATTGCACGCTCAGGCTGGTCGGTGCGGACAGGCTGACCAGAGTGCCAATGCCAGCGCGCAGGGCTTTGTGGATCAGCTCCAGGCTGCAACGACTGGTGACTACGGCAAAGCCCTGACGCAAGTTCTCACCCTCGCGGTGCAGGGTGCCGAGTAATTTATCCAGGGCGTTGTGCCGGCCGATGTCTTCGCGGCAATGACGGATCTGCCCCTGGTCGTCGACAAACAAGGCGGCGTGGACGGCACCGCTGTGACGGGCCAGGGTTTGTACGGTTTGCATGCGCTGGCGTAGCCCCTGCAGGTGAGCCGGCGCAGGCAGTGGGCTGGGCGCCAGACTGCGCAGTTGCGGCAACGCCTGCTCCAGGGCTTCGACCCCGCACAGGCCGCAGCCGCTGGTGCCGGCCAGGGTCCGGCGTTGCTGCTTGAGCGCCCAAAAGGCGCGGTTGCTGACCTGCACTTCGGCGCTGATGGCGTGGTCATGCGCGTGGAGGCTGATGTCGTAGATGTCATCGATTGAGTCGATCAGGCCGGCGCTGAGGCTAAACCCATAGATAAAGTCTTCCAGATCGCTGGGCGATACCATCATCACGCTGTGACTAAGGCCGTTATAGCTGATGGCCAGGGCGCACTCTTGTGCCAGAGCGGCAGCGCCTTCCTGCTGCTCCACCGCGAGTTCGACATAGTTGTAGGTCGGTGCAGGCAGCAGCGCGGGTGCCTGGGCGTTGACGCTGAGCGGGGCATGGCGTGGCATGGGCATGGTTTCCCGGCGACGGAAGTAAACCTCAGCCTAGGCCGCTGCAATCAGGGCGTCTAATCGCTGTTGCTGATGTACTGATCGATGCGCTCTATCGAGGCGCTGGCGCGGGCTTCTTAGCGTGATTCTGGCTGAAAAAGTCGCTGTGCTTCGGCGAAGCAGGCATCGGCTAACGCGGAGCGGGGGGCGCTGCGGCGCATAATCAGCCCCAGCGGGGCGAGGGTGTGAGCGTCCTCGATGGGCGTCAGCGCCAAGTGTTCGGTGAATTCCGCCAGGCCGCTATTGAGCGGCATGATCGCGCAACACAGCCCGGCGCTGACGGCTTGCAGCAGTTGATGCACGGCATCGGTTTCCAGCCGTGGGCTGGGCGTCAGGCCGCGCGAGCGGAAGCTGTGGTCGATCGATTGGCGAAAATGCATGCCCGCCGAAAGCAGGCCGAGGGGTAACTCAATCAGGCTTTCCCAGCGCAGGGCGGTGCGGGTGAACTGGAAATGCCGGCGGTCATACAGCAGGCCCATACGCGTCTCGGCCAACTCCAGGCTGTCGAAGTGTTCACGGTCCAGGCGGTCGAGGTAAGACAGGCCAAGGTCGAGCTGGTTACGCCCCAGCCGCTCAAGAACCTGCTCACTGCTCAGGGCAAACAACTGAAAGCGCAGCCCGGCATGCTGCTCGGCGAAGAACTGCACCAGGCGCATCGGGTCAAACCCGGCCAGCGGCACTACGCCGAGACGTAAGGTGCCGACCAGTTGCCCACGACAGGCCGCCGCTTCGGCATACAGGCCGTCATGCGCGGCCATCAGGCTGCGCGCCCAGGCCAGAATGCGCTCGCCTTCGGCGCTGAAACCTTCGAAGCGCTGGCCGCGATGCACCAGCTCCAGACCCAGTTCGTCCTCCAGCTGGCGCAGGCGCATCGACAGGGTTGGCTGGGTGATATGGCAGCGCGCGGCAGCCTGGCCGAAGTGACGGGTCTCATCCAGGGCGATCAGGAATTTCAGCTGTTTGATATCCACGATGCGTCCTTAAGGGCCTGTTTGGCAGCGATTCTAGCAGGCGGAGTGCGGGCGCCCGCCGGTCACTACAAACCCTGCAACAGTGCGCGGTAATCTTCGACGGCGGCAAACTCTTCGGTGTCCTTCGGCGCAGCCTGGCTGTCGGGTTGACGCACGGCCAGCAGGTGGCCGACGCCAAAGCGCCCGGCGCTGCGCAGAATCGGCAAGCTATCATCGATAAACAGGCTGCGTGCCGGGGTGAACGGGCAATCCTGCTGCAGGGCGTGCCAGAACTGTTGGTCTTCCTTGGGGAAGCCATAGTCGTGGGAGCTGATCAGCCGGTCGAAATAGGGTGCCAGCTCGATACGCTCCAGCTTCAACGACAGCGAGTCGCGGTGCGCGTTGGTGATCAGCACCACCTGCTTGCCGGCGTCGCGCAGGGCGCTGATAAAGCTGTCGGCATCCGGGCGCAGGGCGATCAGGTGCGCCACTTCACGCTTGAGCTCGCGGATCGACAGGTCTAGCTCGCGGCTCCAGAAGTCCGTGCAATACCAGTTGAGGGTGCCGGCGTGCTCACGGAATAACGGCAGCAGTTCGGCGTCGGCCAGGGCGCGGCTGATGCCGTGGTGTTCGGCATAGCGCTGCGGCAGATGCTGCAACCAGAAGTGGTTGTCGAAGTGCAGGTCGAGCAGGGTGCCGTCCATATCCAGCAGGACGGTGTCGATGGCGTTCCAGGGCAAGGCGGGCATGCGGGCTCTTCGGTCTGATGCGCAGGAAAGGGCGATTTGCGCCGTTGACGTCGAGATCGCGCAATCTCCTCCGCGGATAATAGGAAAAGGCGCGTTATGATAACCCGCTACGTCCTGCCCAGGAGCTATCCCATGCGTCAGAAGCCCACCGTACTCGCTCGCGAAATCGTCGCCAGCAGCCGCCTGTTTCGTGTTGAGGAGCTGCAGCTGCGCTTCAGCAATGGCGTGGAGCGCACCTACGAGCGGTTGGTGGGCAAGGGTTCGGGCTATGGCGCGGTAATGATCGTGGCGATGGTGGATGCCGAACATGCCCTGCTGGTCGAGGAGTATTGCGGCGGCACCGATGACTATCAGCTGTCGCTGCCCAAGGGCCTGATTGAGCCGGGTGAAGACGTGCTGGACGCGGCCAATCGTGAGCTTAAGGAGGAAGCCGGTTTCGGCGCGCGGCATCTGGAGCTTCTCACCGAGTTGAGCCTGTCGCCCGGTTATATGAGCCAGAAGATTCAGGTGGTGCTGGCTCAGAACCTCTATGAGGAGCGCCTGCCCGGCGACGAACCAGAGCCGATGCGCGTCGATAAAACCAACCTGCGCGAGCTGAGCAGCCTGATTCAGCAGCCGCAGTTCACCGAGGGCCGTGCCCTGGCGGCGCTGTATCTGGTCCGCGACCTACTAACGCAACGTGGAGAGTTCCAGCCGTGAGCCATCCCCTGATTCCGGCGGTGATCGAACTGGTGCGCCAGGCCGGTGCCGCGACCCTGCCTCACTGGCGTGCCAATGTGACGGTCAATGAGAAAGCCGACGCCTCGCCGGTGACCGCCGCCGATCTGGCCGCGCACCATATCCTTAACGATGGCCTGCTGGCCCTCGCCCCGCATATCCCGGTGCTGTCCGAGGAGGCGGCTGACATTGCCCTGAGCGAGCGCGCGCAGTGGAGTTCCTGGTGGCTGGTCGATCCGCTGGACGGCACCAAGGAATTTATCGCCGGTAGCGAGGAGTTCACCGTCAATGTGGCGCTGATTGAGCACGGTCGGGTGGTGTTTGGCGTGGTTGGCATTCCCGCCACTGGCCTGTGTTATTACGGCGGCGCTGGCCTGGGTGCCTGGCGTGACAGTGCGGGCGCTGTGCAGGCCTCGATCAGTGTGCGCTTGGCCCCGCAGGAAGCCTTTACCCTGGTCGCCAGTCGCCGCCATTCCAGCCCCGCGCAAGAGGCCTTGCTGGCCGGCTTGAGTGAGCGTTTTGGCGACCTGCAATTGGCCAGCGTCGGCAGCTCGCTGAAATTCTGCCTGCTCGCCGAGGGCAATGCCGACTGTTATCCCCGCCTGGCGCCGACCTCGCAGTGGGATACTGCTGCGGCTCAGGGCGTACTGGAAGGTGCGGGGGGCGAGGTGCTGACGCTGCAAGGCGAGGCGCTGACCTATGAAGCGCGGGAGTCGTTGCTTAATCCGTACTTTCTCGCGCTACCGGCGGCCGCTGAGTGGCGTGAAGAGCTGATCCAGCTGGCTCGGGCGCTGGATTAAACCGGCAACGCAAAACTGTAGGATGGGTTAGCCGCGACGCGGCGTAACCCATCATTGCGGCTCAGTCGAGCATATCGCCGTAACGCGCATCCTTCTTGAACACCAGCGGCTGGGCAAAGCCCGGCACCTTGATCTGCTCGGCGCTGATGCTGATCTGCTGCTCGTCGATCAGGTCGTTACCGAAGTTATAGATGATCCCCAATTGCCCCAGCAGGGCTTGCGCGTCGTAAGCCTGGGCGGCGGCGCGGGTCGCTTCGCGGCGCTGCAGGTAGGCGGCAAACGCCGCTTCGCCATGGCGCTTGCGTAGCATGCGCTCGGCCACATGCGGGGCCAGCAGCAGGGCGCTGGCGTTATTGCCGCCAAAGCCCTTGGAGTTGATAAAGCACACATCCAGTTGCTCAGCTGCACGCGTGCGGTCAGCGGTGGCGAAGCTCAGGTGCTGCTGGTGCACGTCATCCGCCACCTTATCGATGGTCTTGATGCCGGGGATAATGCCGTACTTGAAACTGCCTAAAGCAGAGATGACTTGGTCGCCACTGGCCGCGGCCAACGAGTGACCAACAAAGGCTTTAACCGCCGTCACGGGCCACTGCTCGATGGCGAAGGTGCTGGCGATCTGGTCGAGAATCACCGACTCGGTCACCCGGTTGGCCGGGGTGCTGGAGCCGTGGGCGTGGACGAAGCTGCGCTCACGTACAGCTTCGATCCCCAGCAGTTGCACGGCGCTGGCCACGGCCTTGGCCACCGTCAGGTAGTTGCCGGGGCCGGGGGCGGAAATGGATTTCTTGAAGCCGTCGGCATTGATAAACACATCCGGCACCGCGCCGTGAATGTCTGCGCCCAGTTGCAGCGCCAGCTCATCATCCATCAGCACCACGAACTGGCAGGCTTCGGCCAGGGTGAAGCCGCAGTTCTCACCGAACGGGCGGCTGGCACGGCGGAAGTCCACGTCATCGCTGCCCTGGATCTGCCGTAGGCCATCCTCGGTGGCCAGCGCGCCCATGGCGCCGTAGCCCTCGATGCACTCCTGGTTGATCGGCGCTTCGCTGCTGCCGACGATCACCACCCGCGCTTTGCCGCTGGCGATCTGTTCGATGCCTTTTTGCAGGTTGTAGAGGAAGCTGGCGCAGGCCCCGGTGATGCTGCCGGTGGTGCCGACACTGCCGAGCACGTAGGCATTAATAAAGTCCGCCGACATGGTGTTGAGGCCCAGGGCCAGCTGTTTGGCGGTGACGCGGCCGCCCTTGAGGCGGGACTGCATTAGGCCGCCGAAGCCGTTTTCGTCGAGCTGGCTCATGATGCAGCTGGAGAAGACCGCGACTTCGTCGGGGGCCACGTGCTGCATGATGGTTTGCCAGTCGATGCCGGTGGCGCGCAGGGCATCGGTGACGCCGACTATGGTCATGGCCAGGCCGCGCGGGTGGAAGCGTGCGTTGTACAGCTCGCTCGGCTCGAAACCCGTGGGCAATTGCCCGGCGGATTTCACCGGCAGGGCGCGGTAGCTGTCGACCTTGAACTCGCAGTTGTCATGCAGGGTGACCAGCACTTCGGTGGCGTTCAATTCGTCCACCGCCCAGTCCGACGGCAGTGGGTCCGGTAGGTGCTTGCGCAGGGTGATAAAGCTCAGCGGCTGGCCGGCAGTGGCGCTGATGTCGATGGTCTTCTGCCAGTGCGCGGCGTCGGGGTCGAGGTGCTGTTTCTCGATGCGTCGCACCAGCGTCGAGGCGATGATCTGCTCGGCGAAGCGGCTGTCGATGTCGGCCAGGCTGAGGCTGTTGCCCTGCTCGTCCTGGTAGTCGCCATTAACCACCTTGACCAGTTTCATCATCACCGCCAGGCCCGCGAGGGTCTGCTGGCGTGCTGGAGTGTCCATGGATTCCAGCACCGTGCGGCGGAAACCATGATGGAAGGAGCTACGCCCGGCTGCGTTATAGCCACCAAAACCAACGATCACAGGTAAGCGTGAGGTCACTCGATAACTCCTTGAAAAGATAACGCCGGACAAGCGCAGATGAAGCGATGGCAGCTTGTCCTGGTTGCTGGGGCGCCCTGCGGCGGGTGTTCCGCTTCGTTCAGGCGCTCAGCATGGCTGTGCAGATGCCTATGCTGACGTGGTTGCTGACCTGTGAGTCACGGTTTCGACCAAGGTAGAACATCACTAAAACCCTACCGCTGCTATGGTTTCTGCAGTCCAAGGTCCTGCTGGAGAATAACAATGCACAGCGTCAATCCTTACGAATACGGCATGCCGCGCGATGCGGCGAATTTTCAAGCGCTCAGCCCATTGAGCTTTCTTGAGCGCGCCGCCAGTGTTTATCCGCAGCGCCTGGCGCTGATCAATGGCAGCCAGCGTCAGACCTGGGGTGAAACCTACAGCCGGAGTATTCGTTTGGCCTCGGCCCTGGCCCAGCGCGGCATTAGCCTGGGCGATACCGTCGCGGTGATCGCGCCCAACGGCCCGGCGATGTTCGAGGCGCACTTTGGTGTGCCGATGTGTGGCGCGGTGCTGAATGCCATCAACACCCGTCTGGATGCCGAAGCCATTGCCTTTATCCTGCAACACGGCGAGGCCAAGGTGTTGCTGGTGGATAAGGAGTTCGGCGAGTTGGCTCAGCGCGTGGTCGGGCACTTGCCGCAGCCACCTCTGGTGATCGGCATCGACGACCCGGAATATGCAGGCGGCTTGCTGATCGGCCAACTGGATTACGAGGCACTACTGGCCGAAGGCGACGCCGATTACGCCTGGCAGTTGCCGGCAGACGAATGGCAGGCGATCTCCCTCAACTACACCTCCGGCACCACCGGCAACCCCAAGGGCGTGGTGTATCACCACCGCGGCGCGCATCTGAATGCGCTGTCCAATGCCATGTGCTGGGACATGAGTCGCTTCCCGGTGTACCTGTGGACGCTGCCGATGTTCCACTGCAATGGTTGGTGTTTCCCCTGGGCGCTGGCCGCTTATGTTGGGGTGAACGTATGCCTGCGCCATGTCCGCGCCGAGGCGATTTATCCGGCGATCGCCGAGCATGGCGTCGATCATTTCTGTGGCGCGCCCATCGTGCTGAACATGCTGGCCAACGCCGGTGATGAGTTGAAGGCGCTGAAAACCCAGCCGGTCAAGGTACTCACCGCCGGAGCGGCGCCGCCGGCGGCGGTGATCGAGGCCATGGAGGCGCTGGAATTTCGCGTCACCCACGTTTACGGCCTGACCGAAACCTACGGCCCCAGCGTGGCCTGTGAATGGAAAAGCGAGTGGGACAGCGAAACCCCGGAGCAGCGCGCTCGCCTGAAGTCCCGCCAGGGTGTGCGTGCGCCTTTGCTCGACGGCCTGATGGTGGCGGACCCTGACACCTTGCAGCCAGTGCCGAAGGATGGGCAGAGCATTGGTGAAATCATGATGCGCGGTAACGTGGTGATGAAGGGCTACCTGAAGAACCCCACAGCCACCGCCGAGGCCTTTGCCGGTGGCTGGTTTCACTCCGGCGACCTGGCGGTGTGGCATGCCGATGGCTATGTGGAGATCAAGGATCGCTCCAAGGACATCATCATTTCCGGCGGCGAGAACATTTCCTCCATCGAAGTGGAAGATGTGCTGTACCGCCATCCGCTGATTCTTGAGGCGGCGGTGGTGGCCATGGCTCACGTCAAATGGGGCGAAACACCCTGCGCCTTCGTCACCCTCAAGCCGGGAGCCGAGCTGACGTCCGAGGAGCTGATCAGCTTTTGTCAGCAGCGTTTGGCGCGCTTCAAGGTGCCAGGTTGTGTGGTGTTCAGTGATTTGCCGAAAACCAGCACCGGCAAGGTGCAGAAATTTGTCCTGCGTGAGCAGGCCAAAGCATTGGCCGCACAGCAGGCGGTAGCCTGAGGTTCTGCCTGCCTCTGCCTGGCCTGATCTGATGAGAAATTGAAGGCGCTTGTTACAGGTTTAAGCGGATAACGAGTTGAGAAACTAAATGCCATTCACTACTATTTGGTAACTCAACTCGTCTATACCAAGAGGCAGTCTCCATGCAGGTAAGCAAGCGTTTATTCGCCGCACTCTCTCTCACGGCGCTGGCCGGCACCGTACAGGCCGCCGATGAAGTGGTGGTTTACTCCTCGCGTATCGACGAGCTGATCAAGCCGGTTTTCGATGCCTACACCGCCAAGACCGGTGTCGCGGTGAAGTTCATTACCGATAAGGAAGCGCCACTGCTGGCGCGCCTGCAGGCCGAAGGGGAAAACACCCCGGCCGATATGCTGATCACCGTGGATGCCGGCAATCTTTGGCAGGCCGAGCAGCAGGGCGTGCTCAAGCCGCTGAAGTCCGCAGTGATCGATGCCAACATCCCTGCGCAGTACCGTTCCAGCACCGATAGCTGGACCGGCCTGTCGCTGCGTGCGCGGACGATTTTCTATTCCACCGAGCGGGTTCAGCCGAGCGAGCTGTCGACTTACGAAGCCCTGGCCGACAAAAACTGGGAAGGCCGCCTGTGCCTGCGTACCAGCAAGAAGGTCTACAACCAGTCGCTGACCGCCACCCTGATCGAAACCCACGGCGCGGGCAAGACCGAAGACATCATCAAGGGCTGGGTCAATAACCTCGCCACTGATGTCTTCGCCGACGACACCGCGCTGCTGCAGGCCATCGACGCCGGTCAGTGTGATGTCGGCATCACCAACACCTATTACTACGGCCGCCTGCACCAGCAGCAGCCGGACCTGAAAGTGAAGCCGTACTGGCCGAACCAGAATGACCGTGGTGTACACGTCAATCTGGCCGGTGCCGGCGTGACCAAGCATGCACCGCATGCCGACGCGGCGCAGAAACTGCTGGAGTGGATGACCACCGAAGAGGCTCAGGCCCTGTTCGCCGGTCTCAATCAGGAGTTCCCGGCTAACCCGAAGGTGCCGGCTTCCAAGGAAGTGCAGGCTTGGGGCAGCTTCAAGGCCGACTCTATCCCGGTTGAAGTGGCCGGCAAGCGCCAGGCCGAAGCCATCATGCTGATGGATCGCGCCGGCTGGAACTGATTGCCACGCGGAGGATGGGTTGAGACGCAAAGCGTCGATACCCAGCGCGATCGGATCGATGGGCAGCGCTGCGCTCACCCCATCCTCCGGAGCTAGGCCGCGCAATCCACCCGACGTCTGCCGTTATACTCGACGCCCCGGCTTAGTCCGGGGCGTTGTGTTTCCGCTGCCGAACAAACTGTTTCGAGGATTTTGCGTGGCCCATCCCGCCCAGCGTCGCTGGTACCCCATCGCCTTTGCCGTTGCCTTGCTGGTGCTGTTGCCATTGAGCGTGCTGCTGTTCAGCTGGCATGAAATCGACCAGAAAATCTGGGCGCACCTGTGGCAAACCCAGCTGCCGCGCTTGCTCGGCAATACCCTGATGCTGGTGATGGGCGTTGCCGTTGGGGTGACGTTGCTGGGGGTCAGCCTGGCTTGGCTCACCAGCCTGTGCGAGTTTCCCGGGCGGCGCTGGCTGGATTGGGCGCTGATGCTGCCGTTTGCCATTCCTGCTTATGTATTGGCGTTTGTGTTTGTCGGCTTACTGGATTTCTCCGGGCCGCTGCAAAGCCTGCTGCGTGAGTGGTTCGGCAGTGGCGTGCGCTTCCCCCGAGTGCGCTCCACTGGCGGGGTGATCATCGTCCTGGTGCTGGTGTTCTATCCCTACGTTTACCTGTTGGCGCGTAATGCCTTCCTGGCTCAGGGCAAGGGCTTGATGGAAGCTGCGCGGGTGCTTGGATTGAGCCCCTGGCGAGCCTTCTGGCGCGTTGCTCTGCCGATGGCGCGTCCCGCCATTGGCGCGGGCCTGGCATTGTCAATCATGGAAACCCTGGCGGATTTCGGAGCGGTCTCGGTGTTCAATTTCGACACCTTTACCACCGCTATCTACAAGACCTGGTACGGCTTTTACAGCCTGACCAGCGCCACCCAACTGGCCAGCCTGCTGCTGCTGGCGGTGATGCTGGTGCTGTATGGCGAGCGCCGCGCCCGTGGTGCGGTACGCCCGGTGAATGAGCGGCCACGCGGCAAGGCGCTGTATCACCTGCGCGGTGGCAAGGCCTTTGCGGCCAGCGCCTGGTGCGGTTTGGTGTTCGCCTGCGGCTTCGTTATTCCGGTGCTGCAGTTGCTGGTGTGGTTCTGGCAGCGCGGGCGTTTCGATCTGGATGAACGTTACAGCGCGTTGATCCTGCATACCCTCTATCTAGGCGCACTCGCGGCATTGATCACCGTCAGCGTGGCGCTGCTGCTGGCCTTTGCCCGTCGCCTGGCACCAACCCGGCTGATGCGCTCAACCGTTGGTTTGGCCAACCTCGGCTACGCCTTGCCCGGTTCGATGCTGGCGGTGGCGATCATGCTGGCGTTCAGTTACCTGGATCGCGAACTGGTGATCCCGTTGTCCAGCTGGTTCGGCGGCGCCGGTAAGCCGGTGTTGCTGGGCAGCCTCTCGGCGCTGCTCCTGGCCTACTTGATTCGCTTCATGGCGGTGGCCTATGGGCCGCTGGAAAACAGCCTGGCACGCATTCGTCCGTCGCTGCCGGAGGCCTCGCGTAGCCTGGGGGTTGGTGGTGTCGGGCTGTTCTTCAAGGTGTACCTGCCCTTGCTGGTGCCGGGCGCGTTGTCGGCGGCGTTGTTGGTGTTCGTCGATGTGCTCAAGGAGATGCCTGCCACCCTGCTGATGCGGCCCTTTGGCTGGGACACGCTGTCGGTACGGGTGTTTGAAATGACCAGTGAAGGCGAGTGGGCGCGTGCCGCGCTGCCGGCCCTGACCCTGGTCATGGTGGGCCTGTTGCCGGTGATTTTGCTGATCCGTCGTTCGGCGCGCCGCCTGGGCTAACGCGCCCGGCCGCCGGGTCGGGATGACCGGCCTCGGCGTTGCGGCTACAATGCGCGCCATTCGCAGCGGCCCAGCCTTATTTTGCCTGCGCCTGTGCCCAATTCATCGGGCTTCAGCCGGGTTGCCGCTGCACTGCCCAGCCCGCAAGGAGAGACTTATGGGACAGCGCACACCGCTCTACGACTTGCACCTCGCGTTGGGTGCCAAGATGGTTGATTTCGGCGGTTGGGACATGCCGTTGCACTATGGCTCGCAGGTCGAGGAGCACCACGAGGTGCGCCGCGATTGTGGGGTTTTCGATGTGTCGCACATGACCGTGGTGGATGTCACTGGCAGCCAGGCGAAGGCCTACCTGCAACACCTGCTGGCCAACGATATCGAGCGCCTGCAAAGCATCGGCAAGGCCCTCTACAGCGCCATGCTCAATGAGCAGGGCGGGGTGATGGATGATCTGATCGTCTACCTGATGGACTTCGGTTACCGCGTGGTGGCCAACGCCTCGACCCGTGACAAGGACCTGGCCTGGATGCGCCTGCACAGCGTCGGCTTTGATGTGCAGCTGCAAGAGCGAAGCGAGTTGGCCATGCTGGCTATTCAGGGCCCGCATGCGCGGAGCAAGACCGCCGAGCTGGTCAACGCGTCCCGTGCCAGCCTGATCCAAAGCCTCAAACCCTTCGAGGGTCAGCCGGATGGTGACTGGTTTATCGCCCGCACCGGTTACACCGGCGAAGACGGTCTGGAAATCATCTTGCCAGCCGGTGAGGTGGTGGCCTTCCTCAATGACTTGGTGGGGGCCGGTATTTCGCCCATTGGCCTTGGCGCACGCGATACCTTGCGTCTGGAGGCCGGGCTTAATCTGTATGGCCAGGACATGGATGAGAGCGTCACCCCGTTGGTCGCCAACATAGGCTGGAGCATCGCCTTGGAGCCGGCCAGCCGCGAGTTTATCGGTCGCCGCGCTGTGCAGAAGCAGCAGGCTGAGGGCGTGAGTGCCAAGCTGGTAGGCTTGGTGCTGGAAGAGCGCGGTGTGCTGCGTGCGCATCAGGTGGTACGCGTCGAAGGGGTGGGTGAGGGGGAGATCACCAGCGGCAGTTTTTCCCCAACCCTGGGTAAATCGATTGCCCTGGCGCGGGTGCCGGCGGCGACCAGTGAGCGTGCCGAGGTGGAAATTCGCGGCAAGTGGTACCCGGTGCGCGTGGTAAAACCGACCTTTGTGCGTAACGGTAAAGCGCTGATTTAAGCCCTGATCTGGCCAAGGATGGTGCAGCGTGTTCGTTTCCCTACGAATCGCTCGTTTTATAGACTTTCTTTCGGTATGGCCAAGGCCTGCTAAATTTCCATGACGGCGCGGTCGCCGTCATGCCAGATGAGGAACGACACATGAGCAATATCCCCGCCGATCTGCGTTATGCCGCTAGCCACGAGTGGGCGCGTCTGGAAGCCGATGGTAGCGTTACCGTTGGTATTTCCGACCACGCCCAGGAAGCACTGGGCGATGTGGTGTTTATCGAACTGCCCGACGTTGGCAAAACACTGAATGCCGGTCAAGAAGCGGGTGTGGTGGAGTCGGTCAAGGCCGCTTCGGACATCTACGCGCCGATCTCCGGTGAAGTGATTGCGATCAACGAGGGCCTGGCCGACAGCCCGGAAAGCGTCAACAGCGATCCGTACGGCAGCTGGTTCTTCAAGCTCAAGCCAAGCGACGCCAGCGAGCTGGACAAGCTGCTCGATGCGGCCACCTACAAGGCCAGCGCTGACAGCGATGCCTAAGGTTTAGCGCTAAACAACAAAGCCCCGCAATGCGGGGCTTTGTTGTTTACAGGGCTGTGTGTCAGTCCTGTTGCACGGCTTCAACCTGCAGCAGCACGCCATTCTGGCCGACTACGCGCACCGGCGTACCCGCCGGGAGGTCGCTGCCGATCACCAGCCATAAGCTGTCGCCGGCTTTGATCTTGCCGCGCCCGCCGTTGATCGGCTCATGCAGCGCGAAGGTGCGGCCGACCAGTTCGCTGCCGCGCTGGTTCAGCCCTGGCTGGTCAGATGGTTTCGCCGCGCTGCGCTGGCGTTGCCACCAGAACACCGCCGTCAATACCGAGAGCAGGCCGAACAGGATGAACTGCGCAGCCCAAGGCAGCGCGGGGAAGATAAACGTCAGCAGGCCGACGCTGGCGGCCGCCAGGCCGATCCACAGCAGGTAACCGCCCGCGCCAAACACTTCGAGAATCAGCAGCAGGGTGCCGAAGGCCAGCCAGTTCCAGTACGACAGGTGCTGTAAGAAGTCCCACATGGCTTAACCCTTGTGCTCGCCGAAGGTGGCTTTGACGATTTCACCAATGCCGCCCACCGCGCCGATGACCTGGCTGGCCTCCAGCGGCATGAGGATCACTTTGCTGTTGTTGGCGCTGGCCAGCTGGCCGAGGGTTTCGATGTATTTCTGCGCGACGAAGTAGTTGACCGCCTGCACGTTACCGCTGGCGATGGCATCGGAGACCATGCGTGTGGCTTCCGCTTCCGCCTGAGCTGCGCGCTCGCGGGCTTCGGCTTCGAGGAACGCCGCCTGGCGCTGGCCTTCGGCCTTGAGGATATCGCCCTGCTTTTGTCCTTCGGCGGTGAGGATGGCCGCTTGGCGCATGCCTTCGGCTTCGAGAATCTGCGCGCGCTTGATCCGTTCGGCTTTCATCTGTCCGGACATGGCGGCCATCAGGTCGGCGGGCGGGCTGATGTCCTTGATCTCGATACGGGTGATCTTGATGCCCCAGGGCGCGGTGGCCTCGTCGACGGTGCGCAGCAGCTTTTCGTTGATCGCATCGCGCTGGCCGAGCATGGCGTCCAGCTCCATGGAGCCGAGCACGGTGCGGATATTGGTCATCACCAGGTTACGGATGGCGTGTTCGAGGTTGTTCACCTCATAGGCGGCCTGGGCGGCATTGATAATCTGGAAGAAGCAAATGGCGTCGATTTCTACTGTGGCGTTATCGGCGGTGATCACTTCCTGTGCCGGAATATCCAGCACGTTTTCCATCACGTTGAGTTTGCGGCCAATCTTGTCCATCACCGGCACGATGATGTTCAGGCCCGGCTTGAGGGTGTTGGTGTAGCGGCCGAAGCGCTCGACTGTCCATTCAGAGCCCTGCGGCACGACTTTGAAGCCCATAAAGACGATGGCGACGGCGAGGCCGACAAACAGAAAAATGACGCTGCCGATTTCCATGTGGTGTAGCTCCTTGTTGAGTGATGTTTGCTGATGGCTTATCTAAGCACAGTTGCTGTGGGTACGGCTGTCGATGGTGTTGCAAGGTGCGCGAGGCAGCAGCCGCATCTGTTGATCAGGGCACAGGCTGAGCCAGTGCGTGGATCAAACGGGCGTCGTGGGCATAGATATCCGGGTAGTAGCGCAGCGTGCCATCGAGGCCGGCTTCGACTGTCCAGTAAGCAATCAGCAGTGGCGCGGGATTTTGCAGGCGGTATTGCTGGGTGTCGCCGCTGGCGATGCGCGTTTGTACATGCTCCAGTTCCTCTGGCGAGAGAAGCCAGGCGAGCAAGGTGTCGACGGCCTCGATCCGCACGCAGCCGGAGCTGAAGGCGCGCGGGGCCTTGCTGAAGAGTCGTTGGCTGGGCGTGTCATGCAAGTACACCGAGAACGGATTGGCGAAGCGCAGCGCGACCCGGCCAAGCGGGTTGTGGCTGCCAGCCGACTGGCGCAGGAGGATCGCACCGGGCCGGTCCCAATCGATGCTCTGCGGGTCGAGCAGGTTGCCGTCATAGTCGAGCACGCTCATTTGGTGGCGTTCCAGGTAGCCGATGTCCTCACGAATGGCCGGTAGCTTGTCTTCGCGCAGGATGGTGGGCGGCACGGTCCAAGTCGGGTTAAGGGTCAGTCGCGCAATGCGCGAGGCGAGTAACGGCGTTTGCCGCTCGGCCCGCCCGACCTGTGTGCGGGTGCGCCAGAGCACCTGGTTATTGCGCACCACCTGCAGTTCAGCCGCGGCGATATTGATCATCACGGCGGCGTTGCGCATGTCATCGGCGAGCCAGCGCAGGCGCTCCAGATTGGCGCGCAGTTGCTCGCGGCGCATCAGGGCGCTGATGTTCAGTTCAGTAAGGCTGGCGGGGCCGAGAATGCCGTCTGGGTTGAGGCCGTGGTCGCGCTGGAAGTCCGCCAGGGCAGCCTGGGTGGCCAGATCGTAGGCATCGCCCAGCGCTCCATCCTCTGCTGCCAGATAGCCTTGGGCGAGCAGGCGTGCGCGCAGTGCCGGCAGCCGCGCATCCTGGCTACCAGGCTTGAGCAGTGGGCCGCTGGTTAGCGTTGGCCATGGGCTTAGCGGTTGCAGGCGTTGTTGCGCATAGGCGCTGCGCAGCTGCTGGTATTGCACGGTGGTCGGCCGTGCGCTGGCAAAGGCCGCTGCCGGCGTGTGCAGGTGCTGCAGGGCCAGCGACAGGGTTGCCTGTTGCGGGTCTTGAACGGTGTGCCCAGGCGCATGCCACAGAGGTTCCCAGTGCTGTTGCAATAAACGTCCGCGCCGCAGGTGCAGCAGGGCCTGCAGGTAACTGTGACTGGTCAACAGCTCTGCGCAGTCGCGCTGCTCGGCGCTTTGGCCTGTTGTGGGGGTGGGCAGTACATAGTCGCTGGGTTGCAGCCCGTCATCGGCCAACTGAGCCAGTTGTTCGCGTAATTGCAGCCGTAGTTCAGTGCTTTGCCAGGCGGGTTGACCCTCGCGTTGAGCATAAAAAGCCTGCAACAGGTGCAGTGCTTGCTCGTCTAGGCTGGTTGCTAACGCGCTGCAGTACTGCGTCAGCTGAGTCAATACTGGGCGCAGGTCGCTGCCGGTGGCGAAAGGCGCAGTGGAGGCATTCGCGACCAGTGGCAGGGTGAGCAGGGCAGCGCTCAGGTAAAGTGTGCGTTTTTTGAACAATCTACTGCTCCAGTCCTTGGCCTCAGTGCGAGTTAGTCGTAGCCAGTATAGGCTCGACATGACTGGATCTTGTTACAGGACTAAGCGCCTCGAGGTATTTACCCATATGTTTGGACGTATTGGCAGGTTCTGCCTGATCGGCTTTTGGCTTGTTTGTATGCCGTTATCGGCAATGGCGGCAGCGCCGGATGGCCAGCTCAGGGAGCTGGCGCGGATAGCCCCTGGGCTCAATCAGCAGGCGCTGAAGCATGCCCTGGCGGCGATGCAGTGCGCGGTTAATCATGGTGCTGAACCCGCTCGCCGCCTGGCGGTAATCGATTATTCGCGGCCCTCCACCGAGCGCCGCCTGTGGATCTTCGACCTGCAGCGCAAGAGCTTAGTGTTGCGTGACTTTGTCGCCCACGGGCGTCAGTCGGGGGAGAACTTCGCCGAGAGTTTCTCCAATCGCCTGGGGAGTAACCAGAGCAGTCTCGGTCTGTTTCGTACCGCCGAAAGCTACCGTGGTAAACATGGCTATTCGCTGCGCATGGATGGCTTGGAGCCGGGGCTGAATGACCTGGCCCGCGAGCGCGCCATCGTCATTCACGGCGCGGCCTATGTCAGCCCGCGACTGGTGCAGAGCCAGGGGCGCATCGGCCGTAGCCTGGGTTGCCCGGCAGTGCGCCCGGAGGTGGCGCGGATGGTGGTTGATCAGCTCAAGGGCGGGCAGTTTCTGTTTGCCTGGCACTCCAATCAACGCTGGCTACAAGGCTCGGCTTATCTGGATTGCAAACCGCAGCGCGTGGCCAGCAGCCAGGCCCACCAGCAGCCTTTGCCACGCAGCTGAAACTCGCGGCTAAGACTATTTCTGTTCACTCTGCGGGGTAACCCGCAGCACTTCCTCGATGGTGGTGAGGCCCGCAGCGACCTTCTGCGCGCCGGATAAGCGCAAGCTGCGCATGCCCTCCTTGAACGCATGCCGGCGCAGGGCCACCAGGTCGGTGTCGGCGCTGATCAGCGGCTTCATCGCATCATTGATCAGCATGATTTCATACACACCCGCGCGCCCGCGATAGCCGGTATCGCGGCACTCCAGGCAACCGACAGCGCTACACGCCTGAGTCGGCAGCGGCGCGTTCCAGGGTTTGGTCAGGCTCTGCCAGTCGTCCTCATTCAGCGCCTGTGACGTTTTGCAGTGCGGGCACAGGGTGCGTACCAAACGCTGCGCCATAACGCCGAGCAGGGTGGCTTTGAGCAGGTAGTGCGGGACACCCAGCTCGAGCAGGCGGGTGATGGCGCTGGGGGCGTCGTTGGTGTGCAGGGTCGACAGCACCAAGTGCCCGGTCAGCGCCGCCTGGATCGCCATTTCGGCGGTTTCCAGGTCGCGGATTTCGCCGACCATGATGATGTCCGGGTCCTGACGCATCAGAGCGCGCACGCCACTGGCGAAGGTCAGGTCGATATTGTGTTGCACCTGCATCTGGTTGAAGGCCCCTTCGATCATCTCGATGGGGTCCTCGATGGTGCAGACGTTGACCTCTTGAGTCGCCAACTGCTTGAGCGTGGTGTACAGCGTGGTGGTCTTGCCCGAGCCGGTGGGGCCGGTGACCAGGATGATGCCGTTGGGCTGCGCCGTCATGCCTTGCCAGCGTTTCAGGTCATCGGCGGAGAAACCCAGCTGATCGAAGCTTTTCAGCAACACTTCCGGGTCGAAAATCCGCATCACCATCTTTTCGCCGAAGGCCGTCGGCATGGTCGACAGGCGCAGTTCAACTTCGCCGCCATCCGGGATCTTGGTTTTGACCCGGCCGTCCTGGGGTTTGCGTTTTTCCGCGACGTTCATCCTCCCGAGGCTTTTCAGGCGGCTGACGATGGCCATGGTCACCTGGGGCGGGAATTGATAGACGGTGTGTAGCACCCCGTCGATGCGGAAGCGCACGCTGCCCTGTTCGCGGCGCGGTTCGATATGGATGTCACTGGCGCGCTGGGTGAAGGCGTACTGGAACAACCAGTCGACGATATTGACGATGTGCGCGTCGTTGGCGTCGGGCTCTTGGTCTTGCGCACCGAGGTTGAGCAGTTGCTCGAAGTTGCCGATGCCGCTGATCTTGCTGTCACCTGCCGACGCGCCACTGACCGATTTGGCCAGGCGGTAAAACTCCACAGTAAAGCGCTGGATATCTGTCGGACTGGCCATCACCCGTTTGATCGGGCGCTTGAGTACATGGGTCAGGTTGGCTTCCCAGCTGGTAACCAACGGCTCGCTGCTGGCGATGGTCACGCTGTCGTTGTCCACCGCCACGGCGAGAATTTTGTGGCGTTGGGCGAAGGCGTAAGACATCAGCGGGGTGATAGCGGCGACATCGATCTTCAGCGGGTCGATACGCAAGAAGGGTTGCCCGCATTGTTCTGCCAGCCAGCTGGTCAGGCCTTCCAGCTCGAGCTTCTTGCCCGGATGCTTGAGGTCATCGAGCTGCTGCGCCGCAATAAACTCCAGCGGATGTTGCTGATTGCTGACGGCGCTGCGGCGGATCGCCAGGCACTGTTCGGCATTGTCCTGGTCAGTCCGGCCCTGGGCGACCAGTTCGCGCAGCAGGTCGGCGAGTTCCAGTTGGCGATCATGGCTGGACGAGACGAATGCGGACATATAACTCCCTGACAATCCTGATAACTAAGCAGTGTCGGCAGCATGACGCGAAGCAGGCGGACTGTCTGCCGACTTAATCCATTTCCGCGTAGCCAGCGTATCCGGTGGTGTTAGGTGTTAGGCGCGCTTGAGTGTCTGCACACCCTCTGCCGTGCCGAGCAGCAGCAAGTCGGCCGGACGTGCGGCGAACAGGCCATTGGTGACCACGCCGACGATGGCGTTGATCTGGCTTTCCAGCTCGGCTGGGTTGCTGATCGACAGGTTGAACACGTCGAGGATGATATTGCCGTTGTCGGTCAGCACGCCCTCGCGGTACACCGGGTCGCCGCCGAGTTTGACCAGCTGGCGCGCGACATGGCTGCGCGCCATCGGGATCACTTCCACTGGCAGTGGGAAGGCACCGAGCAGCGGCACCAGCTTGCTGGCGTCGGCGATGCAGATAAAGGTTTGCGCCACGGCGGCAACGATCTTCTCGCGGGTCAGGGCTGCGCCGCCGCCTTTGATCAGGTTGAGGTGTTCGTCGCTTTCATCGGCACCGTCGACATAGAACTCCAGGTCGCTGACGCTGTTCAGCTCATACACCGGAATGCCGTGGCCCTTGAGGCGCGCGGCAGTGGCTTCGGAACTGGCCACCGCGCCGTCGAATTCCATCTTGTGCTTGGCCAGGGCGTCGATAAAACAGTTGGCGGTGGAGCCGGTGCCAACCCCGATCACACTCTTGGCGTCGAGCTTGGGGAGAATGAAGTCGACGGCAGCCTGGGCGACGGCTTGCTTGAGTTGATCCTGGTTCATCGAGGGGCCTGGCGTGGGAATTAGGAGGGGCAAATTATAGCGCGCCTGGGCGGCCAGTGGGCCGGGGGGCGGGAAAACCCATGTGTTGTGTGGTCGTTCGGCGCGGCGCTGGGGTAGACTCGCGGACTCCCTGAAAAGCCGCCTGCGATCACGCCATGCTCGAACAGTACGTTAAAAAGATCCTCACCTCGCGCGTCTACGACGTCGCGGTGGAAACTCCGCTGCAAGTTGCCCCCCAGCTTTCTGAGCGTCTGGGCAATCAGATTTTGCTCAAGCGTGAAGACCTGCAGCCGGTGTACTCGTTCAAGATTCGCGGCGCTTATAACAAGCTGGCCCAGCTCTCGGCTGCAGAGCAGGGGCGTGGCGTGGTCACGGCCTCGGCCGGCAATCACGCCCAAGGGCTGGCGCTGGCGGCCAAGGTGCTGGGTGTTAAAGCCACCATCGTGATGCCCAAGACCACCCCGGAAATCAAGGTGCAGGGCGTGCGCTCGCGGGGCGGCAAGGTGGTATTGCACGGCGACAGCTTCCCCGAGGCGCTGGCCTATTCGCTGAAACTGGTCGACGAGAAGGGCTACATCTATATCCACCCTTACGACGATCCGCACACCATCGCTGGTCAGGGCACCGTCGCCATGGAAATCCTCCGGCAGCAGCCGGGTAAGCTCGATGCGATCTTCGTCCCGGTCGGCGGCGGTGGGCTGATCGCCGGTATCGCCGCCTACGTGAAATACCTGCGCCCGGAAATCAAGATCATTGGCGTTGAGCCGGACGATTCCAACTGCCTGCAAGCCGCCATGGCCGCCGGTGAACGGGTGGTCTTGCCGCAGGTTGGGCTGTTTGCCGACGGCGTGGCAGTGGCGCAAATTGGTGAGCACACCTTTGCGGTGTGCAAGGACTATGTCGACGAAGTCATCACTGTCAGCACCGACGAGATCTGTGCAGCGATCAAGGATATCTACGACGATACCCGCTCGATCACCGAACCCGCAGGCGCGCTGAGCGTGGCCGGGATCAAGAAATACGTGGAACGTGAAGGTTGCAGCGCTCAGGTGCTGGTCGGCATCGACTCCGGCGCTAACGTCAACTTCGACCGCCTGCGCCACGTGGCTGAGCGCGCTGAGCTGGGCGAGAAGCGCGAAGCGATCATCGCCGTGACCATTCCCGAGCAGCCCGGCAGCTTTAAGGCGTTCTGCGAAGCAATCGGCAAGCGGCAAATCACCGAGTTCAACTACCGCTATCACCAAGACCGCGAAGCCCATATCTTCGTCGGCGTGCAGACCCATCCGGAAAACGATCCACGCGCAGCGCTGGTACAGGGCCTGTGTGAGCAGGGCTTTCCGGTGTTGGACCTGACCGATAACGAGTTGGCCAAGCTGCATATCCGTCATATGGTCGGCGGTCACGCTGCGGCGGTGCCGGACGAGGTGGTCCTGCGTTTCGAATTTCCCGAGCGCCCGGGCGCACTGTTCAATTTCCTGCAGAAGCTCGGCGGGCGCTGGAACATCTCGATGTTCCACTACCGCAACCACGGCGCTGCCGATGGGCGCGTAGTGGCAGGCCTGCAGGTACCCAGTGCCGAGCGGCATCTGTTGCCCGCCGCGCTGGATGCCATTGGCTATCGCTATTGGGATGAGAGCGACAACCCGGCGTACAAACTCTTTTTAGGTTAATCGGCAGGAGCTGAATCGATGGAACATTACCAACTGCTGAAAATCCTCCACAGCGCCCCCGGCGTGCTGTTGCTGCTCGGCGTGCTGGCACACGTGTTCATGCTGCGGAAGGCCGCGCGCGGTGGCGATAGCGCTGTGCTGCAAGGCAAGCTTAAACGGACTCGGCTGATCAGCCTGCCGGTATTCGGCCTGTTGGCCCTGAGCTTGCCGGTCAGCGGCTGGTGGATGGTCAACCTGGCGGGCTTCTCGTTAGGGCAAACCTGGTTATTGGCTAGCAGCGTGCTGTTTGGCGTGTTGGTGCTGGCTGGTTTGCTGCTCAACGGTCGACTGGCCGCCTGGCAAGCCCTGGGCGATAGCCCTGCACCGGCCAAACTGCTGCGTTTCTGTGCGCTGTATGCCGGCCTGATCGTGCTGTTGTTGCTGGTGATCATGGGGTTGATGGGGGCTAAGCCGGCTTGATCTGCTGCACATAAAAACGCCGCCTGATTGGGCGGCGTTTTTATGGCCCGCCATTCGAGTCATTACTGCACGACGTTAAAAATGTCTCCCGGTGATTTTTTCGTTGTGGCAGGTTTAGCGCAGCGAGATGATCGGCCAGCCGCGCTTTTCAGCTTCGGCGCGTAGCGTCGGGTCGGGGTCGACGGCGCAGGGGCTTGCAACCTGTTCGAGCAGCGGCAGGTCATTGATTGAGTCGCTGTAGAAGCTGCTGCCAGCCAGGCTCAGGCCGGTTTCGGCGAGCCAGCGGTTAAGGCGGATGACTTTGCCTTCCTTAAAACACGGCACGTCAGTGGTGCGGCCGGTGTAGCGGCCATCGATCATTTCGCACTCGGTGGCCAGCAGGGTCTCGACGCCTAGGCGGGCGGCAATCGGGGCAGTAATAAAGCGGTTGGTCGCGGTGATGATTACCACCCGGTCACCTGCTTTGTGGTGCTCAGCCAGCAGCGCTTCACCCTTGGCGAGGATCATGGGTTCGATGCAGTCGCTCATAAACTCGCGGTGCCACTCGGCCAGTTGGGCCATTTCGCTACGCCCGAGCAGTTCCTGGCAGAAGTCCTGATAAGCCTTCACGTCCAACTGACCGGCGAGATAATCGGCATAAAAGGCGTCATTGCGGGCTTGATAGACGCTGGCATCCACAATGCCGCGTTTACACAGGTAATCGCCCCAAGCGTGGTCGCTGTCGCCGCCGAGCAGGGTATTGTCGAGATCGAATAAAGCCAAACGCACGGGGCACCTATCATCGCAAGAGTCTGAGGGCGCTGAGGATAACGGCTTTTGTAGGTCATTCCTATTGCGCGGGCTGCTCGCGTTGCTGCTGCCGCGACCTTTGTGGAACAATGCCGAAACATGCGTTTACGAGGTTGTGCGCCGTGATCGATTCTGATGGTTTTCGCCCTAATGTCGGCATCATTCTGACCAATGATGACGGCCAGGTGCTGTGGGCGCGTCGGATAAACCAGGACGCTTGGCAGTTCCCGCAAGGCGGGATTAATGACCATGAGTCGCCGGAAGAAGCGCTGTACCGCGAATTGAACGAAGAAGTCGGCCTAGAACAGCAGGATGTGAAAATTCTCGCCTGCACCCGTGGCTGGTTGCGTTATCGTCTGCCTCAGCGTTTGGTGCGCACGCACAGCCAGCCGCTGTGCATTGGGCAAAAACAGAAGTGGTTTTTGCTGCGCTTGACCGGCACCGAAGACCGTGTGCGGATGGACCTGACCGGCAAGCCGGAGTTCGACGGCTGGCGCTGGGTCAGTTACTGGTACCCGTTGGGCCAGGTGGTCACCTTCAAGCGCGAGGTTTATCGTCGCGCCTTAAAAGAACTTGCCCCGCGCCTGTTGGCGCGGGACTGATACAGGCTAGAGCCAAGCATGCTCAATACGCTGCGCAAGATTGTCCAGGAAGTGAACGCCGCTAAGGACCTTAAAGCGGCGTTGGGCATTATCGTGCAGCGGGTGCGCGAGGCGATGGGCAGTCAGGTCTGCTCGGTCTACCTGATGGACCCGGAAACCAATCGCTTCGTGCTGATGGCGACCGAGGGCCTTAACAAGAGGGCCATCGGCAAAGTCAGCATGGCCCCCAACGAAGGCCTGGTCGGCTTGGTCGGCACCCGTGAAGAGCCGCTCAACCTCGAACACGCCTCCGAACACCCGCGCTACCGCTACTTTGCTGAAACCGGCGAGGAGCGTTACGCCTCTTTCCTCGGCTCGCCGATAATTCACCACCGTCGGGTGATGGGCGTATTGGTCGTCCAGCAAAAAGAACAACGCCAGTTTGACGAAGGTGAGGAAGCCTTCCTCGTTACCATGAGCGCCCAGCTGGCTGGGGTTATCGCCCATGCTGAAGCGACGGGTTCGATCCGCGGTCTGGGCAGGCAGGGCAAGGGCATCCAGGAAGCCAAGTTTGTTGGCGTGCCGGGCTCGCCTGGTGCGGCGGTGGGTACGGCTGTAGTTGTACTGCCACCGGCTGATCTGGACGTGGTGCCAGACAAGTCCGTCGATGACATTGCCGCCGAATTGACCCTGTTCAACAACGCTTTAGAGGGGGTGCGCGGCGACATGCGCGCGCTTTCGGCGAAGATGGCCACTCAGTTGCGTCCCGAAGAGCGCGCGCTGTTCGACGTCTACCTGATGATGCTGGAAGACGCCGCCCTCGGTAACGAGGTGGTCAAGATCATCCGCACTGGCCAATGGGCGCAGGGTGCTTTGCGTCAGGTGGTCAGCGAGCACGTTAACCGTTTTGAGCTGATGGACGACGCCTACCTGCGCGAGCGCGCCAGCGACGTCAAAGACCTCGGCCGGCGCTTGTTGGCTTATCTGCAGCAGGCACGGCAGCAAACGCTGGTGTACCCGGACAACTGTATCCTGGTTAGCGAAGAGCTTTCGCCGGCAATGCTCGGTGAGGTGCCCGAAGGCAAGCTGGTCGGCCTGGTGTCGGTGCAGGGCTCGGGCAACTCGCATGTGGCGATCTTCGCCCGCGCCATGGGTATTCCCACGGTGATGGGCGCGGTCGATCTGCCGTATTCGAAGATCGATGGCATCCAGCTGATCGTCGATGGCTACCACGGTGAAGTGTTCACCAACCCCAGTGAGCTACTGCGCAAGCAATATGCCGAAGTGGTCGAGGAAGAGCGCCAGCTGGCCCAGGGCCTGGATGCGTTGCGCGGCTTGCCCTGCGAGACCTTAGACGGTCACCGTATGCCGCTGTGGGTCAACACGGGCCTGCTTGCCGATGTGAAGCGCGCTCAGGAACGTGGCGCCGAAGGCGTCGGCCTGTACCGCACTGAAGTGCCCTTTATGATCAAAGAGCGCTTCCCCAGCGAGAAGGAACAGCTGGCAATCTATCGCGAGCAGCTGGCGGCCTTCCACCCGCTGCCGGTGACCATGCGCAGCCTGGATATCGGCGGCGACAAGGCGCTGAGCTACTTCCCGATCAAAGAAGAAAACCCCTTCCTCGGCTGGCGCGGTATCCGCGTGACCCTCGACCACCCGGAAATCTTCCTGGTGCAGACCCGCGCCATGCTCAAGGCCAGTGAGGGGCTGAACAACCTGCGCATTCTTTTACCGATGATTTCCGGCACTCAGGAGCTGGAAGAGGCGCTGCACCTGATTCACCGCGCTTGGGGCGAGGTGCGCGATGAGGGCACTGATGTGCCGCTGCCGCCAATCGGGGTGATGATCGAGATTCCCGCTGCGGTTTACCAAGTGCGCGAGCTGGCGCGCCAAGTGGATTTCCTTTCGGTCGGCTCGAATGACCTGACCCAATACCTGCTGGCTGTGGATCGAAACAATCCACGGGTCGCCGACCTGTATGACTTCCTCCACCCGGCCGTGCTGCAGGCGCTGCAAATTGTGGTGGCCGGCGCCCATGCCGAAGGCAAGCCGGTGAGTATCTGTGGCGAGATGGCGGGTGACCCAGCCGCGGCTGTATTGCTGATGGCCATGGGCTTTGATGGCCTGTCGATGAACGCCACCAACCTGCCCAAGGTGAAATGGCTGCTACGCCAGATCAGCATGGGCAAGGCCCAAGAGTTGCTCGCTCAGGTGATGAGCAACGACAGTCCGCAGGTGACTCACAGCACCTTGCAGCTGGCCCTGCGTAACCTCGGCCTGGGCCGTATGATCAATCCTGCATCGGATATTCAGGCGTAACAGGTGTGGCGCTGCTGATGCCAATCAGCAGTTCAGTGCAACCTCTCCGAGATACACCCCATTGATGCCGAAGCTGCGCTCCACTATCTGGCGGCTGCCATCGGCATTGACGATCAGGGCGGTGCTGGCGCGCGTGCCGTAAGTCGGGCTGGCAATAAAGGCGCTGGACAACAGGCGTTCGAAGCTCAGGCCGATACCGGTTTGCGGCAGCTCTGTGTCCGCCGCCTGGGTTGGGTCGGCCAATAGCTCGAGCAGTCGGTGCGGGTGTGGTGCCTGCAGTTCGCTGTGCAGCGCGCTTTTGCTGCGTAACAGCTTGGGCCAGGGCGTGTTTAGGTCGGCATTCGATATACCGTGCACGCCTGCTGGCAATGCCGTGGCGCGTTGTTCCAGCGAGTTGAAGTGCCAGAGCTGTTGGTGATCACCCAGCAGCAGATTGAAACCGCTGTAGTGCGCGCTTTGCGCCTTCAGCTGCTGGAGGAAGTCCAGGGTGCTCAGGTCGCCCGCCAGAAAGGCCAGCGGCAATTCGCCTCGCGAGCGTGTGCCCAGGGCTAGGTTTGGGTTGCGGATATTGGTCAGGGCGGCAAAGCGCCCGTTTGGCCCGACTCCCAGCCAGGTGCCGCCGGCTTCTAGATCACGCCCGGCAAATACCCCCGGTACGTCGGGCCACTCGGCCAGTGGCTGGCTTGCCCTGGCATAGAACTCATCACGATTGGCCGCGACCAGCAGCGGCTGGGCATGACCGGGGCGCCAGGCCAGGACGATCAGGCACATGGTTTAGCTCCTCAACTTCGCCAGTACGCCGGCGCTGTCCAGTTCGGGCCCCATGTGCAGGCGCACCTTGCGCGCACCGCAGCCCAGGCCAAGCTCCAGCAGGATGCGCTCCTCGACCTGCGACAGGCCACCTTCGAGGTGCTCCAGCGGTTGAATCAGTAATTGTGGTGGCAGGCTCAGGCGCAAAAAGCGCTTAGGCAGCAGCTGCGCGATACCGCGCTGCAGCAGGTGCTCGGCTGCGGCAAAGTCGGCCACCAGCAAGCGCTGATTGCTGAACGGTGGATCAGCCGGCAAGTGCAGTTGGCGGCCGCTTTGCAGGTGCGTCAGGTGCATCTGGTTAGAGCTCAACTTGAGGTACAGGGTCGGGCGCAAGATGGTTAATTCCAGAGTGAGTTTTGGCACTCTACGCAAAGCTTGAGCGTACATCCATCGCCCAAACTAGAGTCCGGCCCTGTGCATCCGTTACCATGCCGGATTGTTTGCGGGGGTGCTGATGGAACTGCTGCTGTATTTAGTCTTGGGGGCTGCCGCTGGAACCCTGGCCGGGTTATTTGGTGTGGGGGGCGGCATTATCATCGTGCCGGTGTTGGTGCTGAGTTTTGCCGCGCAGGGCTTTGAACCGGCAGTCTTAACGCACCTGGCGGTCGGCACGTCGCTGGCGACCATCATCTTCACCTCGATCAACTCGGTGCTTGAGCACCAGCGCAAAGGCGCGGTGTTGTGGCCGGTGTTTGCCTGGATGACTGTGGGCATTCTGTTTGGTGCCGCCATTGGCGCGCTGACCGCTGCAGCCATTAAGGGCCCCATGCTGCAGAAAATTATCGGTGTATTCGCCATCACCATTGCCGTGCAGATGGCCCTGGAATTGAAACCCAAAGCCAGCCGCACTGTCCCAGGCAAGCCAGCCCTGGCCTTGGCCGGTAGCGTGATTGGCTGGGCCTCGGCAATTTTCGGGATTGGCGGCGGTTCGTTAACCGTGCCGTTCCTGACCTGGCGCAGCGTGACAATGCAGAAAGCGGTGGCGACGTCTTCGGCTTGCGGCCTGCCGATTGCCATTGCCAGTGCCCTGAGTTTTATCTGGTTGGGCTGGGATAAACCCGCACTACCGGAGTGGAGCCTGGGTTTTGTCTACCTGCCGGCGCTGGTGGGTATCGCTATTCCGAGCATGTACTTTGCCCGTGTGGGCGCACGCCTGGCGCACAAGCTGTCGCCACGCCTGCTTAAGCGTTTGTTTGCCGTGCTGCTGTTCAGCGTGGGCCTAAGTTTTCTGATTTGAGGAATTGAAATGCTGCCTTACCCGCAGATCGACCCGGTTGCACTGGCCCTCGGCCCGCTGAAAATTCACTGGTACGGTCTGATGTACCTGATTGGCATTGGCGGTGCCTGGTGGCTGGCTTCGCGGCGGGTCAACGCCTTCGCGCCGACCTGGAACAAGGAAAAACTCTCCGACCTGGTGTTCTGGGTGGCCATGGGGGTGATTCTCGGTGGCCGTCTGGGCTATGTGCTGTTTTACGACTTGGCGGCCTACATCGCCGAACCGGTGCGCATGCTGCGCATCTGGGAAGGCGGCATGTCGTTCCACGGTGGCCTGATTGGCGTGATGCTGGCCACGTGGTGGTTCGGTAAGCGCAACAACAAGAGCTTCTTCGAGCTGATGGACTTTATCGCCCCGCTGGTGCCGATCGGTCTGGGTGCCGGGCGCATCGGTAACTTCATCAATGCCGAGTTGTGGGGCAAAGCCACTGACCTGCCGTGGGCGATGGTCTTCCCTACCGACCCACAGCAACTGGCGCGGCATCCCTCGCAGCTGTATCAGTTCGCCCTGGAAGGCGTGGCGCTGTTTGCCATCCTCTGGTTTTACTCGCGCAAGCCGCGGCCAACCATGGCCGTGTCCGGCATGTTCGCCGCGAGTTACGGGGTGTTCCGCTTTATCGTTGAGTTCGTCCGGGTGCCGGATGCCCAGCTCGGTTACCTGGCTGGCGGCTGGCTGACCATGGGGCAGGTGCTCTGCGTGCCGATGGTGCTCGGCGGCCTGGGCTTGATCGCCTACGCCTACAAACGTCAGGCCGCACAGGAGACCGTGTAATGCAGCAATACCTCGACCTGATGCGCCTGGTGCGTGAGACCGGCACCTTCAAGAGTGACCGCACCGGCACCGGCACTTACAGCATTTTTGCCCACCAGATGCGCTTTAACCTGGCTGACGGCTTCCCGCTGGTGACCACCAAGAAGTGCCACCTGAAGTCGATCATTCACGAGCTGCTGTGGTTTCTCCAGGGTGACACCAACATCAAGTACCTGAAGGACAACGGCGTACGTATCTGGGACGAATGGGCCGACGAGAACGGCGACCTCGGCCCGGTGTACGGCTACCAGTGGCGCAGTTGGCCCGCGCCGAACGGCGAGTCGATCGACCAGATCAGCAAGCTGATTGAGATGATCAAAAAGAACCCGGACTCGCGTCGCCTGATCGTCTCGGCCTGGAACCCGGCGCTGGTTGAGCAAATGGCCCTGCCGCCGTGCCATGCGCTGTTCCAGTTCTATGTGGCCGACGGCAAGCTGAGTTGTCAGCTGTACCAGCGCTCGGCGGACATCTTCCTCGGCGTGCCGTTCAACATCGCCAGCTATGCCCTGCTGACGTTGATGGTCGCCCAGGTCTGTGGGTTGCAGCCGGGCGATTTCATCTGGACTGGCGGCGACTGCCACCTGTACGCCAACCATCTCGAGCAGACCGACTTGCAGCTGAGCCGCGAGCCATTGCCGCTGCCGACCATGAAAATCAACCCCGAGGTGAAGGATCTGTTGGCCTTCAAGTTCGAGGACTTCGAGCTGGTTGGCTATCAGGCTCATCCGCATATCAGTGCGCCTGTAGCGGTCTGAGCTCATCTGCGTGTGTGCTGAGCGCCGAGGCGAATCGCCTGCCTAGGCGCTCAGCACGGCGCGTTGGGTAATCGGTATCTGTGCTGTTTTGCTACTCTGGGGCTTTGTGCACCGGGGAAGTGGTTGTTTATGTCGAAATTTCTGAGCGCCTTGCTGCTGTTTTGTCTGGCCCTGCCGAGCTGGGCGGACGAGCCGTCCGGGCCACTGTTACGTGTTGGTATCAGTGAAGTGCCGCCATTCGTGATCCATGAGGAAAACGGCGATTGGCGCGGCATCAGCATTGATCTGTGGAAGGACATTGCCGAGCAGGCGGGTTACCGCTTCGAGTTGCAACCCATGGCCTTCAAGGAGCTGCTGCCCGCTCTCGAGGCCGGCAAACTGGACGTGGTGGTCGGTGCCCTGACCATGACCGCTGAGCGCGAAGCGCGCTTCGACTTCACCCATCCCTTCTACCAGACCGGGCTGGCCATCGCCGTACCCCGTGGGGGGGAAGGCAGTGCTTGGAGGACGGTCAAGGGGTTGCTGTCCTGGCAGTTCGTCAGTCTGGTGCTGGGCTTGGCGGCATTGATGCTGATCGTCGGCGGCCTGGTCTGGGTATTCGAGCGGCGCCACAATCAGGAGCAGTTCGGCGGCAGCCCGGCCGAGGGATTGGGTTCCAGTTTTTGGTGGGCTGCAGTGACCATGACCACGGTGGGTTATGGCGACAAGGCGCCGGTCACCCTGGGCGGCCGCTTGATTGGCCTGGTGTGGATGTTCGCCGGCTTGATCATGGTCTCGACCTTCACGGCGGCGGTCGCCAGCGCCCTGACCGTGGGCAATTTGCAGGGCGGCATTCAGGGCGTCGAAGACCTGCGCCGATCCCATGTGGCGACCATCGATAAGACCGTCAGCGCCCGTTACCTGGAAGGTCAGCGCATCCGCCACAGTAGCTATCCGGACCTGCTCAGCGCCATGCGCGCGGTGCAGCAGGGCGAGTCGGACGCGGTGGTCTACGACCTGCCGATCCTGCAGTACCGCAATACCGAGATGGATCGCGGTGGTTTGCGCGTGTTGCCCGGCACCTTCGAGAATCAGGCCTACGCCTTCGCCGTGGCCAGCGGCAGCCCCTATCGCGAGCCACTCAGCCAGGAAATCCTGCGTGTCACTGGCAGCGACGATTGGACCAAGCTGCTGGAAATTTACCTCGGTAAGCCGTGACGCATCGAGGACAGTGCCGCCGACAACCTTGCCGGTTCAGGCCTTGGGGCTAAAAACAGGCAGGGCAGGCCGCGTGGCTGCTCCCAGCGGGTGGTGCGGTCGGGCTCAGAGCGCTGTGGCTACGCTCGCTCAGAGGCTCTCCTAGCCGCGTCATTGCACGGGCTGGGCCATACGCTCGCTCGCCTTTCCCTGAGCCGCCTCAGCAGAACCAATAACCCCATAGGGTTATTGGTTCTGCTGGCTTTTACGCCTAGCCTCGCGACAACCTTTCTACAACCACAAAAAAAATAGGTGCCGCTATGGCCGAATTGGCTGAGCGCGGCGTGCAAACGCTGCCATCGATGAACACACGCACTATTCTTGGCTGGGCCTTGCTCAGCGCTATCGCCCTGATCACCCTATGGCTCGGCCCCATCGAGCTTGGCGAAGCCGCGCATGTGGGCTGGCTGGCACTGCTGCCGACCCTGGCGGTGCTGACCCTGGCCCTGGTCATGCGACGTACTCTGGAGGCGCTGGTGGGTGGTTGCCTGTTCGGCTACCTGATGCTCGCCGGAACGGACTTTTTAGTACGCTTCGCCGACACCGGCTTGGCGGTGATGGGTAATCCCACCATTGGCTGGATCATTCTGGTCTGCGGCTTTCTCGGCAGCCTGATTGCCTTGCTCGGACTGTCCGGCGCGACCCAGGCCTTCAGTACCTGGCTGGGCACCCGGGTTCATGGTCGGCGCAGCACGTTGTTCAGTGCCTGGCTGCTGGGCCTGCTGATTTTCATCGACGACTACCTCAACGCCCTGGCGGTTAGCGCCTCGATGCGCAAGCTGTGCGATCGCTACAAGATTTCCCGACCGATGCTGGCCTATGTGGTCGACTCCACTGCCGCGCCTATGTGCGTGCTGGTGCCACTGTCCACCTGGGCGATCTATAGCGCCGGGCTGTTGGAGGCTAATGGGGTGGCGGCGGCGGGCGAAGGTCTGGCGGTGTACCTGGCCGCTGTGCCTTACATGTTCTACGCCTGGATCGCCCTGCTGATGGTGCCGCTGGTGGCGCTGGGGATTATTCCGGTTATGGGGCCGATGCGTACCGCCGAGCGCCTGACTGCCGAGGGCCGTGCGCAAATAGAAGACAGCGACCTGGACGAACCGTCGGCCCAGGCCACGCCGCGCCTGGTGAACTTTCTCCTGCCGCTGGCGGCGCTCATCGGCTTTACCCTGTACCTGGGTGTGGATGCCTTCAAGGGTGTGGTTTGCGCCTTGCTGCTGACCCTGGTGTTGTACGCCGCGCAGCGCCTGGCCAGTCTGGAGGAACTGTTCAATGCGGTGCAGAAGGGCTTCCAGAGCATGTTGATGCCGCTGGGCATCGTGGTCGCCTCTTTCGTCCTGCAGGACATCAACGAGCAACTGGGTTTGACCCAGTACGTGATTGATTCGCTCCAGCCGTTGATGGCCGGCCATTGGCTGCCAGCGGTGATCTTTATCACCCTCAGCCTGGTTACCTTTAGCACCGGTTCTTTCTGGGGCACCTTCGCAGTGGCCTTTCCCATTGTCATTCCGCTGGCTGCGGCCCTTGACGCCAACCTGTCGCTGACCATCGGCGCGGTCGTCTCGGCTGGCGCCTTCGGTAGTCACGCCTGCTTCTATGGCGACGCCACGGTGCTATCGGCCAAGGGCAGTGGTTGCACGCCGTTGCAGCATGCAGTCACCCAGTTGCCCTATGTGCTGATTGCCGCGGCCCTGGCCACTCTGATGTTTATCGTCATGGGCTAGCCCCAGGGCAGCCCATCTCAATTCCCACTTAACTCTGACCGGAGTAGACGCATGCGTCGCACTGCATTCTTCAGCAAGGAAATTTGTTTCTGGCACGACCCGGGCCCTTGCGGCCCATTCGACAAGCCCGGTGGCTTTATTCAGCCGCTGGCCGCCGCCGAACACCCGGAAACCAAGCGACGCATCCGTAACCTGCTTGACGTCAGTGGTCTGCTCGATCGCCTGCTGCAGCCGGCCAGCCAAGCGGCGCGCCGCGAGGACTTGCTGCACTTCCACACCCCGCGTTATCTGGACTGGCTGGAAGCCCAGAGCGCGCAGGGGCATGGCAATGCCGGTGAATGTGCACCATTTCGCCAGGATGCCTACGCCATCGCCTGTCATTCGACCGGTCTAGCTATCGATGCGCTGCGCGCGGTACTCAAGGGTGAGGCGGACAATGCCTACGCACTGTGCCGTCCACCGGGTCACCATGCCGAACGCGACCGCGGTCGCGGTTTCTGTCTGCTGGGGAATATCCCCGTGGCCATCGGAACCGCACGGGCTGAGGGGTTGATGCGCCGGGTCGCGGTGGTGGACTGGGATGTGCATCACGGCAACGGCACCGAGCAAGCGTTCTATGCCGACGCCGAGGCGCTAACGATCTCCCTGCACCACGGGCATAACTACCCAGTGGATTCGGGCGACAGCAGCGATCGCGGCGAGGCGGCTGGCCATGGCTACAACCTGAACATCCCGTTGCCACCTGGCTGTGGTGGTGGGGTCTACCGCGAGGCGTTCAGTCGCCTGGTGCTGCCGGCTCTTGAGCGCTTTCAGCCTGAAGTGATAGTGGTTGCCTGTGGTTTTGACGCCAGCGCCATGGATCCGCTCGGCCCCATGATCCTGACCAGTCGCGACTACGCCTGGATGACCGAGCAGCTTCGCCAGACCGCAGAGCGCCTGTGTGGCGGACGTTTGGTGATGGTCCATGAGGGCGGCTACTCGGAAGGCTACGTTCCGTTCTGCGCCCAAGCGGTGATCGAAACCCTGTCGGGGATTGTCACCGAGGTCTGCGATCCTCTGGCCGATGACATTAGCCGCTGGGACGGTCAGGCGCTGCAGCCGCATCAGCAGGCGCTGATTGAGTCGCTCGAGCCGTTGCTGGACGATATCCACGCGGGCTGACATGCTCCGCGGATGAATAAAGCCCTCGACCTTAAGCCCCTTGCGCCCCTGGTTGCCGCCGTGCGCCAGGGGCAATTGCTGACCCTGCTGCCCCAGGCTCTGGAGGGCCTCTTTCCCGGCTTGGGCTTTGTACTGTTCGCCTTCTGCCCAGGCCAGGCCCCGCGCTGTCTGGTGGATAACCTCAGCCCGAGCAAGGGGCACCAGGCGATTGGCCCCTATCTGGGCGGCATGTACCAGTTGGACCCGCTCTATAATTACGCGCAAGAATGCCCCGCCGATGCATTGGTATCGCTGAAACAGATAATGCCGATCGGTTTTCGGCAGAGCGACTACTACCGTCAGTACTACCGCAACCTACAGTTAGATGGTGAGATGGCGCTGTGTATTCGCCGCGACGATGCACTGCTGGTGCTGTCCATTGGCTTCTACGGGCGGCGTGTCCCCAGAAGCTTGCGGGATGATTTAGCGCTTCTGCAGCCGCTGCTCAGGGCTTTTCTGATCGAGGGCATTGGCACGTTGAGCTCGGTTGAAGCTGACAGCCCGGTACCGGCGCTGCTGAGTGGCTTGCCCGGCGAGGAGCAGCTGAGTCCGCGCGAGCAGCAGGTGGCCCACTTGATTTTGCGTGGCTTCGCCGGCAAGGCCATCGCCCGACAACTCGGCATTAGCCCGGAAACCGTGAAGATCCACCGACGTCATCTGTACCGCAAACTGATGGTCGGCTCCCAGGCGGAGCTGTTTGGGCGCTTCATGCACAGCCGCGGTTTCGATCCGGCAGCTTTGGGTGAAGAGGCCGGGCCTGCGCTCAGCGACTCTGCGGTGTTGGGTTAAGTTGGGGCGCGCGGTTATTCTGCGCCGATGACGCTGGCGAGGCTCTCCAAGGCCCTTTGTCGCTCGGGCTGATCCAGGCGAGCGGCGTAATTGAGCGACGACCACTCAGGGTGGGCGCGGGCTTTGTGCAGGGCGTCCGGCAGTTTGCCTTCACGCCAGCTGGCCTCTTGCGGAGTGGCCAGCTTGATGGCCTCGACGGCAGCATGGCCACGGGCCTCAAGCGCGTGCAGCAAGTGTTGTTGGCGTAGGGCAAGCAGGCGCAGCACGGCGTCGTCGACGCTCAGCTCACGTTGGCCTTTGAGTTTGCCTTTGAGCCGCTCGCCGTAGCTGCGCAAGGTCTGCGCGCTGCCGCCGATCAGTGCACCGAGGGCGGCGGCTGCGCCCAGGGTGATGCCGCCAACCAGCAAATCAACGCCGACGCCGGTAGCCGCGCCTGCAGCCATGCCGCCGCCTACGTTGACCCCGAGTTGCTTGAGGGTTTCCGGGTTAAACAGGTCGTCGCCCCAGCGCCCGTCGAGCAAAGGCAAATCGCCGGCTTTAGCGTCGCCCTGGCGGAAGGCGTACAGGCGCAGTAGCGCTTCCACGCTGCGCTGTTCACGCTGGCGAATGCTCTGGTGCAAGTCGCGGATTGCGCCTTGTTCCAGCGTGCTTTGCGCGGCCACGCTGCGCCGGCAGGCGGCGCAGTCGAGCAGCAGTTCGGCGATCAATCGCGTCGCGCTGCTGCGCCTGAGTTGGCGTTGTGCCAGATGGTCATCGACCAGCCGTTGCAGTTGCGGCCGGGCTTTTTCCAGCAGCAAGGCCAAGCTGTCATACAGGCGTCGCTCGCCGTCCAGCGGCGGCGCTACGCTGTCGAAACACACCAGCGCATGCAGGCCCAGGCGAGCCAGGGCGTCGCGCCATTCCTGTTCGCGGTGGTTACTCGTGCTCACGAAATTCAGCACTGGCAGTAGCGGCCGGCCACACATGCTCAGCACGGCCAGTTCGTCACGGTATTTGGCCAGCACCGGTTCGCGGGCGTCGATGACATACAGGCCGGCGTCCGAGGCGAGCAGTTGCCGGAGCACCTTGGCTTCCTGCTCGAAACGCTGGCGGGCTTCGCTGCCCTCGAGAAATCGCGACAGCCGCGCCGGGCCATCCAGGCGTTCGCCAGGGCGGTCGAGGCGTTCCAGGTAGTCGAGTAGGGCGATGGCGTCTTCCAGGCCCGGGGTGTCATACAGTTCCAGCAGCGCTTCGCCGTCTACCGACAGGCGCGCACCCTCGACATGCCGAGTGGTGCTGGGGCGATGCGAGACCTCACCGAAGCCGACGTCGCGGGTCAGGGTGCGCAACAGTGAGGTTTTGCCGACATTGGTGTGGCCGACTACCGCGAGCTTCAGTGCTTTAGTCATGGCCATGCTCCAGCCAGCTGAGCGGCAGGCTGTCGCTATGCCGCAGTTGCAGTTGATCCAGTGCGCGGTGCCAATCGCCTAGGCGGGCGCTGTCGAGCGCTTCACCTGCATCTGGTTGCAACAGCCAGATACGCGTGGCGCTTGCGCTGCGGGCCAGCTCACCGAGCAACGCCAGGCTGCCGCGATCCGGCGAGCGGCGCGGGTCGCAGGCAATCAGCAGGCGCTCTGGGGGGAAGCGACTGAGTTGGTCGAGCAGCTGTTTGCGTTGTTCGCGGCTGTCGATTATTCCGGCATTGCCGATGTTTTTGGGCAGGGCGGGCGGCCAACTGCGCGGCGGATCCAGTTCGACCGCCACCAGCAGTGCGCCTTGACTAGCGCCGGCGCTGTTGCCGGCATGCGGCTGATGCAGCTGCGCGGGCGCTGCATCGCACACGCCCAGGCGTTCGCTACTCGGTTGCAAACGCTCGCGCAGCAAGCTGTAGCCGGGTAATTTGAGGTCCAAGCTCAGCGCCGCAGTGCCACGCCGCCAACGCCACAGGCAGAGCAGCAGCAGGCCCAGGCGCGGCAGCAAACCGTAGACCACCAGCACGCCAACCAGCCAACCGGCCCAGCTCAACCGCGCGCTTTCGTTGGTCAGGGCGCTGTCGCCGCTGGCGCGGATCAGTTCGGCGTCCGGCAGGCTGAAACCGAGCAATGCCGGCAAGCTGCCGAGGGCTTGGGTGAGGGCGATAAAACTGTCACCGCCGAGCAAGGTGCTCTCCCAGACAAAGCCATAACGCCGGGTTGCCAGCAGGGCCAGCAGGGTCAGTAGTGCCGTGAGCAAGGTCAGCAACCAGAAACTCTGTACCAGCACGCCCAACCCCCAGCGACTGAGGCGCTGGCGTTGCAGCATCAACAGCAGTGCGGGTGCCAGTTGCGCGGCTTGGGCGTCGCGGGCGAGCTTGGCGCTCAGCCACAGCCATAGATGGCCGAGGGCACCTGCGCTGTCACGGCTCAGCAGCAGGCCCAGAGCCCAGCCCAGCAGCATGATCAGGTGCAGGCCGAGCAAACTACCCAAGGCCCAAAACACATTGACCGGACGCAGGCCGTCGCCCAGTGCCGCCACTGCCAGACCGCTGCCGCTAAGGATGGCCAGTAGCACGAGCAGCAGCCCAGCCAGGCGTGCGCCGTGCAGCCAATGCTGCAGCGCCTGCACCTGGCCGTCGCGCTCGCCCAGCAGCCAGGCGCGGATCTGGATGCGTACGCTGAGTGCACCGCCCTGGGCCTGGGCGCGGCGGTTGGCTTCGCTGTCGTCCAGTGGGCCGGCATGTTCTTCACGCAGGCGAATGGTTTCGCTTAACCAAAGGCGTTGCAGGCGGCTGGGCGTGGGGTTCTCAAGTGGGCGCACGCGGGGTTCCATTGCTGAGTGGTAAACAGAGGATAACCGCAGCCGGTGGTGTATGGCAGCGCTGTGCGTGTGTACGCTTACGGCCACTCCCGCTAGGCTGCTGGTAATGATCGGCCGTCTGCCACGGTCATCCCGCGTGGGTGAATAACAATAAAAGCGAGTGCCCTTGTGAAGTTACCGCATCTAGAGTGGGTTAATCAGGATTCGTCGTACCTGCGTCAGCATCAGCAGGGGTTTCGCGCGCTGCGATTTGATGCTGAGTTGGAGCAGGCGTTCAAGCGCTACCACGCCAATGAGTACCTGCGGCGCATGCGTTGGGCATTGCTGGTAGCCACGGTGCTGGCGCTGCTGTTTGTGCTGCTGGATGCGCTCAACATGCCGGAGCCTCTGCGCGGTCAGGTACTGGCCCTGCGCCTGGGGGTGATTCAGCCGCTGCTGCTGTTGGCCTGGCTGGCGACCTATCGGCGCGCGCTGCGCGATCACTTGCAGCTGCTTGGCGGCGCAGTGGCGCTGCTCTGCGGGTTGGCCGTGGCGGCTATTATCGGCTTGGCGCGCTATCACAACTTTGCCCTGCCTTATGAGGGCATCATCCTGGTCACGGTGTTCTTCTATTTCCTCACCGGTTTGCGTTTTAGCACCGCAGTGCTGTGCGGCTGGCTGACGTTGCTGGCGTACCTGGCGGTGGAAATGAGTGTTGGCTTGACCGGTGAGTGGCTGCTGAGCAATGCCCTGTTTCTGACCCTGGCCAATATCATCGGCTCGGTGGGGTGCTACTCGCTGGAATACGCCTCGCGGCAGAACTTCCTCGCCCATGGTTTGCTGCAGGACCTGGCTGAGAAGGACTTCCTGACCGGGCTGCTCAATCGCCGCGCCTTCACCGAGCGTGCCGAGCGCAGCTGGCGTCAGGCGCAGCGGGAAACGCAGGCCTTGGGTGTGGTGATGATGGATGTCGATTTCTTCAAACGCTACAACGACCACTACGGCCATGCGGCGGGTGACGAGGCGCTGCGTCAGATTGCTCAGGTGATCGGTGAGCATGCGCGGCGGCCGCTGGATTGTGCCGCGCGCTACGGCGGCGAGGAGTTTGTCGGCATCTGGTATGGCCTGAGTGAAGCGCAACTGCTGGTGATCCTGGAGGACATTCGGCGGGCCATCGAAGCCCTAGCGCTCGAGCATGCCTACTCGGATGCAGCCGAGGTGGTGACGCTCAGCATCGGCATGGCCTACCTGGCGCCGCTGCCGCATCAGAGCCTGAGCGATGCCCTGCGTCTGGCGGATGTCGCCCTCTACCTGGCCAAGGAGCAAGGGCGCAACCGCGTGGTGGGCAAGCGCCAGGACGATTAAGCGCGCTGAACGTGGGCTAAGGCTTCAATGATCGCAGCGGAGTCGGTATTCTCGCGCCTATGAAAACTTCACTGCCCCTCTGCCTTATTGCCGCCCTCGCGGAAAACCGCGTGATCGGCCGCGACAACCAACTGCCCTGGCACCTGCCAGCGGACCTCAAACACTTCAAAGCGCTGACTCTAGGAAAGCCGATCATCATGGGTCGCAAGACCTGGGACTCGCTCGGTCGGCCGCTGCCGGGCCGGCTCAATCTGGTGGTCAGTCGCCAGCCCGGTTTAAAGCTAGAAGGTGCGGAAGTCTTCGCCAGCCTAGAGGTGGCACTTGAGCGCGCCGAAGCCTGGGCGCAGGCCAATGGTGCCGAGGAGTTGATGCTGATTGGCGGCGCGCAGCTGTATGAGCTGGGCTTGGCCCAAGCCCAGCGCTTGTACCTGACGCGCGTGGCGCTCAGCCCTGAGGGTGACGCGTATTTCCCGGCGTTGAGCCAGGCTGACTGGCAGCTCAGCGAAGAAACCGCACATGCCGGCACGGCAGAAACACCCGCTTATGTGTTTGAGACCTGGGAACGGCATATAGCGGGCTAATCAGGCATGCCGCCGCCACAGGGTTGCGGCTTAGCTAGAATGCAAAACGCCACCTGAATAGGTGGCGTTTTGCATTAAGCGTCAGGCTTAGGCGCTGATTTTACTGTCAGGCAGGAACCAGTTCATCACCAGGGCGCAGATGCCGCCGGTGGCGACGCCGGACTCCAGCACGTTGCGCAGGGCGGCTGGCATGTGCGCGAGGAACTCCGGCACCTGCGACACGCCGAGGCCGAGGGCCAGGGACACCGAGATGATCAGCAGGGCGCGACGGTCCAGGTGCACGCCGGCGAGGATATTGATCCCGGCGGCGGCAACGGCACCAAACATCACCAGCGCCGCGCCACCCAGTACCGGCTCCGGCACCGCTTGAATCACCCCGGCCACGCTGGGGAACAGGCCGAGAATCACCAGCATGGCAGCAATCCACAGGCCGATATGGCGGCTGGCGATGCCGGTCAGCTGAATCACCCCGTTGTTCTGCGCAAACACCGAGCTGGGGAAGGTGTTGAACAACCCGGCCAGCAACGAGTTGGCACCGTTGACCAGCACGCCGCCCTTGATCCGCTGCATCCACAACGGGCCTTCGACCGGCTGGCGGGAAATCTTGCTGGTGGCGGTGACATCACCAATGGCTTCCAGCGAGGTCACCAGGTAGATCACCAGCATGGGAATAAACAGGCTCCAGGAAAACCCCAGGCCAAAATGCAGCGGCATGGGCACCTGAAACAGCTCGGCTTCGCGCATGCCGGTGAAGTCCAGGCGACCCAGGTAGCCGGCCAGGGCATAGCCGATCGCCAGGGCGATAATGATGGCGCAGCTGCGCATCCAGATCAGCGGAATGCGGTTGAGTACCACGATCACCGCCAGCACCACGCCGGATAGCAGCAGGTTTTCAGTGTTGGCAAAGGTACCGTCGGCCATCGCCGAGAAGCCGCCGCCCATGCTGATCAGGCCGATCTTGATCAGGGTCAGGCCGATCATCAGCACCACGATGCCGGTGACCAGCGGCGAAATCAGGCGTTTGACGAACGGCAGAATGCGCGACACGCCCATCTCGATAAACGAACCGGCGATCACCACGCCGAAGATCGCCGCCATCACCGCTTCCACTGGTGTGCCTTGCTGCACCATCAGTGCGCCGCCGGCAATCAGCGGGCCGACAAAGTTGAAGCTGGTGCCTTGCACGATCAGCAGACCGGCACCGAAGGGGCCGAAGCGTTTGCACTGAACGAAGGTGGCGATCCCGGAAATCACCAGCGACATCGAGACGATCAGGTTGGTGTCGCGCGCCGACACGCCGAGCGCCTGGCAGATCAGCAGGCCTGGGGTGACGATCGGCACGATGATCGCCAGCAGATGCTGCAGGGCCGCCAGCAGGCTGATCAGGGGCTTGGGCCGGTCTTCCAGACCGAACACCAATTCGTCGGTCGCAGGCGGCTTTTCGAGTGCGCTCATGGCGGTGCTCCGGAAAAAGAGCGCGATTCTACTGAGCAATACTGGTTCCGCCCAGCGTTGGCTGATACCCAGCCGCCTGTGCTAACGACGCTGCGTCGGCTGGCTTGTAGGGCATATCGCCTTCGGCCTAGCGGCGGAGCACTGGCCCCGGCATAAAAAACCCGGCGCAGGGCCGGGTTTTCGTTGGGCTGTGGCCTAGGGCTAGGGCACCAGTTTTTCCAGCAGCGCCTTGTCACGGACCGCGCCTTTGTCGGCGCTGGTGGCGAGCAGGGCGTAGGCCTTCAGTGCCGTGGTGACTTTGCGTGGGCGCTGCTCCACCGGCTTCCAGCCTTTCTTGTCCTGCTCGTGACGGCGATGGGAAATCTCTTCGTCGCTGACCAGCAGATTGATGGTGCGCTCGTGGATGTTGATCAGGATCTTGTCACCCTCGCGCACCAGGCCGATGGCCCCGCCAGCGGCGGCTTCCGGCGACGCGTGGCCGATCGACAGCCCCGAAGTACCGCCCGAGAAGCGACCATCGGTGAGCAGGGCGCATTCCTTACCCAGCCCCTTGGATTTCAGGTACGAGGTTGGGTAGAGCATTTCCTGCATGCCCGGGCCGCCTTTCGGGCCTTCGTAGCGGATGATCACGATGTCGCCGGCCTGTACTTCGTCGGCGAGGATGCCGCGTACGGCACTGTCCTGGCTCTCGAAGATTTTTGCACTGCCTTCGAAGATGTGGATCGACTCATCCACGCCTGCGGTTTTCACCACGCAGCCGTCGAGAGCGATGTTGCCGTAGAGCACGGCCAGGCCGCCTTCTTGCGAGTACGCATGCTCGACGCTGCGGATGCAGCCGTTCTCGCGGTCGTCGTCGACCGTATCCCAGCGCGTGCTCTGGCTGAACGCCGTCTGCGTGGGGATGCCGGCGGGGCCGGCGCGGAAGAAGGTGTGCACGGCTTCATCTGCGGTCTGGGTGATGTCCCACTTGGCGATGGCTTCGGCCATGGATGTGCTGTGCACGGTCGGCAGGTCGGTGTGCAGCAGGCCGCCACGGGCCAGCGAACCGAGGATGCTGAAGATGCCGCCGGCGCGGTGTACATCTTCCATGTGGTACTTCTGGATGTTCGGCGCGACTTTGCACAGTTGCGGCACGATGCGCGACAGGCGGTCGATGTCGCGCAGGTCGAAGTCGATCTCGGCTTCCTGGGCCGCCGCCAGCAGGTGCAGGATGGTGTTGGTCGAACCGCCCATGGCGATGTCCAGACTCATGGCGTTTTCGAACGCCTTGAAGTTGGCGATATTGCGCGGCAATACCGACTCATCGTTACCCTGGTAGTAGCGCTTGCACAGCTCGACCACGGTGCGCCCGGCCTGCAGGAACAGCTGCTCGCGGTCGCTGTGAGTGGCCAGGGTCGAACCATTGCCCGGCAGGGCCAGCCCCAGGGCCTCCATCAGGCAGTTCATCGAGTTGGCGGTAAACATGCCGGAGCAGCTGCCGCAGGTCGGGCAGGCGCTGCGCTCGTATTCGGCGACCTTCTCATCGCTGGCGCTTTCGTCAGCGGCAATCACCATGGCGTCAACCAGGTCCAGGCCGTGGCTGGCCAGCTTGGTTTTGCCGGCTTCCATCGGCCCGCCGGAGACGAAAATTACCGGGATGTTCAGGCGCAAAGCGGCCATCAGCATACCGGGGGTAATCTTGTCGCAGTTACTGATGCAGACGATGGCGTCGGCGCAGTGGGCGTTAACCATGTATTCGACGGAGTCGGCGATGATCTCGCGGCTCGGCAGCGAATAGAGCATGCCGTCGTGGCCCATGGCGATGCCGTCATCGACCGCGATGGTGTTGAATTCTTTGGCGACGCCACCGGCACGCTCGATTTCGCGGGCAACCAGTTGGCCCATGTCTTTCAGGTGCACGTGGCCGGGCACGAACTGGGTAAAGGAGTTGGCGACGGCGATGATCGGCTTCTTGAAGTCTTCGTCCTTCATCCCGGTGGCGCGCCACAAGGCACGAGCGCCGGCCATGTTGCGGCCGTGGGTAGAGGTCTTTGAGCGGTAATCAGGCATGGCGATAAATCCTGCAAAGGCTAATCAGGTCACGCGTTCACAGACACTGGCGCTGTGCTGGCAACGGGCTGTTGGTGCGTATGTTGAGCCGGGTTCAGGCCCAAGGCAAACGCAAGTGAGCATTTGCAGGGCTGGGGCGCTGCTTGGCGCGGTGTGGGCGCTGGCGTGGCCGGGCTACAAGTCCGCCTAGGATGTGGCAGGAGAACGCCGATTCTAATCCCAGGCGGCCTGAGGCGAAAGCGCGGGCTGTGTATTCAACGTGCAGGGCGCTTATTCAATCTGCTCGATACCGCGCATGCGGGTGGCGCGTCGGCGCAGCAGCTCGATGGTGATCAGCAGCACAATCGACATCAGAATCAGCAGGGTGGCGATGGCCAGAATGCTCGGGTTGATCTGCTCGCGCAGGCCCGAGAACATTTGCCGGGGGATGGTGCGTTGCTGTGGCCCGGCCATAAACAGGATCACCACCACCTCGTCGAACGAGGTGATAAAGGCGAACAGCGCACCGCTAATCACCCCTGGACGAATCAGCGGCATGATGATGTCGAAGAACACCCGCAGCGGCGTGGCCCCGAGATTGATCGCGGCGCGCGCCAGGCTGTAGTCAAAACCGGTGAGGGTGGCGGTGACGGTGATGATCACAAACGGCGTGCCAAGGGCGGCGTGGGCAATGATGACGCCGAGGTAGTTACCGGCCAGGCCGAGGTCGGAATAGAAGAAGAACATGCCGGCGGCGGTGATGATCAACGGCACGATCATCGGCGACAGCAGCAGCGCGGTAATCAGTCGGCGCATTGGCATGTCGTCACGGGCCAAGCCTACCGCCGCGCAGGTGCCCAGCACGGTGGCCAGCAGGGTGGCGAAGAAACCGATGAGAAAGCTGTTCTTGATTGCCAGCAGCCATTTGTCATCGCTGAAAATCGCGCTGTACCAGCGCAGCGAGTAAGCCTCGGGCTGCAGGGTGAGCATGCCTTCGGTAAAGCTGAAGAACGGTTCGACGTTGAACGACAGTGGAATGATCACCAGGATCGGCATGATCAAAAACAGCAGCACCAGCCAGGAACTGGTCTTCAACAACCAGCTACCCAAGTGATACCAAAAGCCGTAGTAGGCGGGAATCTTGGACATATCAGCTCATCCCAGTTTGATATTGCTGGCGCCGACAAAGCGGTCGTACAGCCAGTACAGCAGCAGGATCAGCGCGAGTAGCAAGGAGCCCAGCGCGGCCGCCAGTTCCCAGTTGTTCGAGCGCTGCATGTGGAAGGCGATGATGTTGCTGATCATCTGCCCATCGGTGCCGCCGACCAGTGCCGGGGTGATGTAGTAGCCCACCGAGATGATGAACACCAGCAAAGCCCCCGCGCTCAGGCCCGGCAGGGTCATCGGGAAGTAGATGCGGGCGAAGGCCGGAATCGGTCGCGCACCCAGCGACAGTGCTGCGCGCAGGTAGCTGGGGTCGATGCCGCGCATCACGCTGTACAGCGGCAGAATCATAAACGGCAAGAGGATATGGGTCATCGCCACCACCGTGGCGAACGAGGTGTAGAGCATCTCGAAGGGTTGGTTGATCACGCCGATGCCGAGCAGGAAGGTGTTAATCACCCCATTGGTTTGTAGCAGCGCTATCCAGGCGGTGGTGCGTACCAGCAGCGAGGTCCAGAACGGCAACAGCACCAGCACCAGCAGCAGGTTGGCGCGGTTTTCCGGTAGGCGCGCCAGGTAATAGGCCAGCGGATAGCCGAGCAGGGCGCAGAACATGGTGATCACCAGCGCCATGCTCAGGGTCTTGCTGTACAGCTGCAGGTAAATCTGTGTGTCCTCGCGCACCTGGATGCCGTGCTCTTGATCGAGTTCGAGGTCGAGGGCCGTCAGGTAGTAGTCATAGGTGTAGGGTTTGCCTGCGCGCTGGATGGCGAACCAGATATCCGGCCTGCTCCATTTTCGATGCGATTTGAGCAGGATGTCGCCACCTTGCTGTGCCAGTTGCTGGCTATCCAAGCGTGAGACTTTACGAGCGGTGGATTTGACCACGCTGGACATGCCAGCTGAGGCACGGTTGATTTCTTCGGCTAATTTGCCGGATTCACGCACTTTGGCCAGGCTGTGCAGCTCTTGGGCAAATACGTTCAGGGTTTGTTGGTCAGGAACCGTTTTGCCGTCCCAGCGTTGCAGCTCGCTCAGGGTCAGCGGAATCAGGGTGGCCACCGTGGGGTGGTGGACACTGCGCCAGAGCATGCTGGCAATCGGTGCAACAAAGCTCAGCAGGATAAAGATCAGCAACGGCACGACAAATAGAAAGGCGGTGAGGCGCTTCTTATTGAGGGCGCTGGAGGCTTGGCTGGCTTCGGTGCGGGTGAGAGTGGACAAGCGTTAACTCCTTAACCTGAAAGCGACACCCCGCGCCAATCCGCGCGGGGTGTCCGAGGTATTACTTCAGCAGCCACTCGTTGAACTTCTCACCAAGGGACTCACCGTAGTCAGCCCAGAAGTCCGAGCCGGCCTGCATACCTTTGTCCAAGTGCGCGGTAGGCAGGTGCGGAGCAGCGCTCTGATCAGCCAGCGGCATGGACGACTTGCGGGTCGGGCCATAGGCCACATCCGGCATGCCCGCTAGTGGCTTGGAGCCGGTGGCATAGGCAATGAACTTCAGCGCCAGGTCCTTCTTCTTCGAGCCTTTGACAATGGCCCAGGCGTCGAGGTCATAGACGTGGCCGTCCCAGACGATAACGAACGGCTTCTTCTCTTGGCGAATGGCGTCATAGAAGCGGCCGTTAGCGGATTGCACCAGCACGGCGCCGCCATCGTTGAGCAGCTGCGGAGCCTGCGACCACGAGTCGAACCAGACGATGTCCTGCTTGATGGTATCCAGCTTGGCAAAGGCGCGGGCCTGGCCTTCTGGGGTGGAGAGCATTTCGTAGACGTCGCCCGGGGCTACGCCATCAGCCAGCAAGGCCCATTCCATGTTGACCTGTGGGCGTTTGCGCAGGGCGCGCTTACCGGGGATTTTGCTGGTGTCGAAGAAATCGGTGATGCTCGCCGCCTTGGTACCGCCGATGGTCTTCTCGTTGTACGCGAAGACCACGGACCAGACGATGTTGCCGACTGCGCACTCACTGGCCAGGGCTTCGGGGATAAAGTCCTGGTCGGCGGGGACGCCATCGATGCCGGCCGGCAGGATGTCGTGCGGGATGGTTTCCAGCAGCCCTTCGGAACAGGCGCGCTCAAGGTCAATCACCTCGAAGTCGACTACGTCCCACTGAATATTGCCAGACTCGACCTGGGCTTTGATCTCGGCCACGCCGCCGGTGTAGTCCTCGAACAGCACCTTGTTGCCGGTGTCCTTCTGGTACGGGTCAATCACGTGTTTTTGCTGGGCTGCGCCATAGGCACCGCCCCAGGAGACAACTGTCAGGGTTTCCTCGGCGCTGGCGGCGAAACTCGCCGTCCCCAGTGCTGCTGCGAGGGCGAAGGTGGAAAAGCGGGTGGTCAGTATTCTAGCCATTGCTAAGCTCCATTGCTTCTTATCGTTCAGGGTGTCGTGACGACGGGGCGATCCAGGGCCTGACTGTCTTGCGGCAGCCAGGCCAGGGCGACTTCTTCCTTGGCACTGAGTTGCGGGGCACTGCTGTCATTCATGTTCTTCACCACCAGCTCGGTGCCGTCAGCTGTCATGAAGTGATAGCGAATGTATTCGCCAACGTAGTGGCGGGTGACGAATCGGGCCATGACCTGATTGCCGTTGCTGCCGAGGCGCTCGGTAAAGCTGAGTTTTTCCGGGCGAATCGATACGGTGGTGGGTAGGCCGACTTCCGTGCAGTTGGCCTTTAGGGCGCTGACCACGCCGCCGGCTTCCAGGCGAACCTCAACGCTGTCCTGGTGGACGGCTTCGATCACGCCCTTGAGTTTGTTGCTCTCGCCAATAAAGCCGGCGACGAACAGGTTGGCCGGACGTTCATACAGCACATGCGGCGCGGCGCATTGCTGGACGATGCCGCTTTCAAATACGGCAATCCGGTCGCTCATGGTCAGCGCTTCGGTCTGATCGTGAGTCACGTAGATCACGGTGAAGCCGAGCTGTTCGTGCAGGCGTTTGATCTCGAACTGCATCTGCTCGCGCAGCTTCTTGTCGAGGGCCCCGAGGGGTTCGTCCATCAGCACGATGTCCGGGGCGAAGATCAAGGCGCGGGCCAAGGCGACTCGCTGGCGTTGGCCGCCAGAGAGCTGGCCGGGGAAGCGGTTACCGAAGTCCAGTAATTCGACCAGCGACAGGTATTCATCGACCTTGGCGTTAATCACGTCCTTGGGCTGTTTGCGAATTTTCAGTGGGTAGGCCAGGTTCTCGCGCAGGGTCATGTGCGGGAACAGTGCGTACTGCTGGAACACCATGCCGATATTGCGCTGGTACGGCGCAATGCTGGTGACCGAACGGCCGTTGATCAGGATCTCACCGCTGGTCACGTCTTCGAACCCGGCGAGCATCATCAGGCAGGTGGTTTTGCCTGAGCCCGAAGGGCCGAGCAGGGTGATGAATTCGCCCTTGGCCACGTCCAGATTGAAGTCTTTGACGACCAAATTCTTTTGGTCGTAAGTCTTTTTCACGTTGGTGAATTGCAGGAACGGTTTGTCCCCCGCTAGGTCAGCCATACCCCTCCCCAAATGTGCTCTTAACAGCTGCAGGCTTGTGGCCGTTGACTGAATGCTTGAATGCGTAGGCTCGTTTTATGGTGAGACAAGCGCTTGTTTGAATGATCAAGCTACGCAAGCTCTGTGCCAGTCTGTTGCGGCGCATTGCGGTCGCAGCCGTACTGGATTTGAGCCTAGCTCAGCGGCGTGTTTACGCCAGGCCGGTGTGGGGAGTGGTAACAGTGCGGGGCAGAAGGAAGCACCTGCCGAGATGCTCTCGGCAGGTGCGCACGCTTAGCGTGATTGATATTTTGGTGCGTGCAGCGGGGTTTAGCTGTTGGGCAGCAGGCGCACGGTCAGGCTCTTGATGTAACGGGTTTCGGCAATCGCCGGATGCACAGGATGATCCGGGCCTTGGGCGCCGCGTTCGAGCAACTGAATATTGCGATCCAGGTGGCGCGCGCTGGTCAGCAGGATGTTTTGCAGGTCATCTTCCGGCAGGTGCATGGAGCAGCTGGCGCTGATCAGGATGCCGTCCTTGTTGAGCAGGCGCATGGCTTGCTCGTTGAGGCGGCGGTAGGCGCCTTCGCCGTTCTTCAGGTCTTTCTTGCGTTTGATAAAGGCGGGCGGGTCGGCAACGATGACGTCGAAGCGCTCTTCCGAAGCCTTGAGCTGTTTCAGTGCTTCGAACACATCGCCTTCAACGCAGGCGACCTTATCGGTCAGGCCGTTCAGCGCGGCGTTGCGCTCTACGCCGTCTAGCGCGAAGCCGGAGGCGTCCACGCACATCACGTCACTGGCACCAAAGGCTGCAGCCTGTACACCCCAGCCGCCGATGTAGCTGAACAGGTCGAGCACACGCTTGCCTTTAACGTAGGGGGCCAGGCGTGCGCGGTTCATGCGGTGGTCGTAGAACCAGCCGGTCTTCTGCCCTTCAATCACCGGGGCTTCGAACTTCACCCCGTTCTCTTCCAGGGCGACCCACTCCGGCACCACGCCGAATGGGGTCTCGACGTAACGCGCCAGGCCTTCGGCATCGCGCGCGGCAGAATCGTTCTTGAGCAGGATGCCGCTCGGCTTGCACACCTGAATCAGGGCGGCGAGGACGTCGTCTTTATGCCGCTCCATGGTCGCTGAAGCCAGTTGCACCACCAAAATGTCGAAGAAGCGGTCGACCACCAGGCCCGGCAGCAGGTCGGAGTCGCCGAATACCAGGCGGTAGCAGGGCTTGTCGAACAGACGCTCGCGCAATGACAGGGCGACGTTGAGGCGGTGCACCAGCAAGGATTTGTCCAGCACATGCTTGACGTCACGTGACAGCAGGCGAGCGCAGATCAGGTTGTTCGGGCTCATCGCCACGACGCCCAGCGCTTTACCGCCGGCTGCTTCGAGGATGGCTTGGTCGCCGGCGGCAAAGCCGCTCAGCGGCGTGGCGGCGACGTCGATTTCGTTGCTGTAGATCCACAGATGGCCGGCGCGCAGGCGTCGATCGGCGTTGGCTTTCAGGCGCAGGCTGGGCAGGGACATGCTGGAGGACTCCGAAAAAAGAGCGAAATTATAGCGGGTTAAGTAACGTCGCGGCGGTTACAAAACACGTCTGTAGAAGTGGCGGGGTTTCGCTAAACTGCGCGCCATCTCTCATTTCGGCTTTCCCTGTCATGTCTCAAGAGCTCACCGCCGACTATATCCGGCAAGTCCTGCAAGGCATCAGCGTGCCGCCGCAGCCGCAGATCATGGTGGATTTGCAGATGGAGCAGGTGATGCCCGATCCGGATCTGCGTGCCATCGCCAAGCTGATCGGACAGGACCCAGGGTTGTCTGGTGCGCTGCTGAAACTGGTGAACTCACCGTTTTTCGGCCTGACCAACCGCATCGCTTCGATCCAGCAGGCGGTCAATCTGCTGGGCTGCAACACGGTGATCAATCTGATCAATGCGCAGTCGATTCGCGGCGAGCTGACGGATGAGGCCATCGTCACCCTTAACCGCTTCTGGGACACCGCCCAGGATGTGGCCGTAACCTGCCTGAGCCTGGCCAAACGCATCGGCTACCACTCGCCGGATGAGGCCTACGCCCTCGGCCTGTTTCACAATTGCGGCATTCCGCTGATGCTCAAGCGCTTCCCCAACTATATGACGGTGCTGGAAGAGGCTTATGCCAGCGCCACGGATGAACGCCGGGTGGTGGATACCGAAAACCGTCTGCTTAATACCAATCATGCGGTGGTGGGCTATTACACCGCCAAGTCGTGGAACCTGCCGCTGCACCTGTGTGAAGCGATTGCCAGCCATCACAACGCCTTGGCGATTTTTAGCGAAGACGCCAGCCGCGATGCGCAGCTGAAAACCTTGCTGGCAATCCTGAAGATGGCCGAGCACATCTGTGAAAGCCACCGGGTACTGGGTAATCAGCCAGACGACCATGAATGGCAGAGCATCGAACAGCTGGTGCTGGAGTATGTTGGCTTGTCCGAATATGACTTTGAAAACCTGCGCGAGAGTATTCGCGACTTGGGTGCGCGTTAGCTCGCCTCGTCGTTTTCGGGGCATTCCTGCTAAGGTAAACGCCCGCTCGAATTGCTCAGCTGATGATTCGCTATGCCAGAACTTCCTGAAGTAGAAACCACCCGCCGCGGCATTGCGCCCTACCTTGAAGGTCAGCGCGTCAGTAGGGTGATCGTGCGCGAACGGCGCTTACGCTGGCCGATCCCCGAGGACCTGGATATTCAGCTGTCCGGGCAGCGTATCGAATGCGTTGAGCGCCGCGCCAAGTACCTGCTGATCAAGGCCGAAAGCGGCACGCTGATCAGTCATCTGGGCATGTCCGGCAGCCTGCGCCTGGTCGAGTGCGGTCTGCCCGCTGCTAAGCACGAACATGTGGATATCGAACTGGAGTCCGGCCTGGCCTTGCGCTACACCGATCCACGGCGTTTTGGCGCACTGCTCTGGAGCAATGATCCCTTGAGTCATGTGCTGCTGAGCAAGCTGGGCCCGGAGCCGTTGACCGATCTGTTCGATGGTGAGCGGTTGTTTCAGCTGTCCCGTGGGCGCGCCATGGCAGTCAAACCCTTCATCATGGATAACGCCGTGGTAGTCGGGGTGGGCAATATCTATGCATCGGAAGCACTGTTTGCCGCCGGTATCGATCCGCGTCGTGAAGCCGGCTCGGTGTCGCGGGCGCGCTATCTAAAGCTGGCGGCTGAGATTAAACGCATCCTTGTCCACGCCATCGAGCGCGGCGGCACCACGCTGCGCGACTTTGTCGGCGGCGATGGGCAGCCGGGGTATTTCCAGCAGGAGCTGTTCGTTTATGGCCGTGGCGGCGAGTTCTGCAAGCACTGCGGCAGCACCCTGCGCGAGGTCAAACTGGGCCAGCGCGCCAGCGTCTATTGCCCGCGTTGCCAGCGTTAGGGGATTTGCGGCAGGTGTAGATTTGACTGCTCGTCCATGACTGAATGCTCTGAGCGCACAACAATAAGAAAGGCCGAGGTATTGATGTCCGGTAATTATCTGCCCCGCAACCCGCTGGCTGAATGGGTTGGCCGCGTGGCGCTGAAACTGATGGGCTGGCGCATTGAAGGCGAGTTACCGAAGCTCGACAAGTTTGTCGTCATCGGCGCGCACCACACCTCCAACTGGGACTTCGTGATCTTTATTGCGCTGAAGTTCGTCCTGCGTCTGAATGCTCGCTGGTTTGGCAAACACACGATTTTTCGCTGGCCTTTTGGCGCGCTGATGCGCCTGTGGGGCGGTATCCCGATTCGCCGAGAACGCCAGGGCAATACGGTCGAGCAGGCGGTGCGGGCCTTTCGCGAGCATAAGCAATTTATGTTGATACTTTCGCCCGAAGGCACGCGCAAGAAAGTCGAACGCTGGAAAATGGGTTTTTATCACATCGCCCTGGGTGCCGGCGTACCGATCATTCTTGGGGCGTTGGATTACCAAAACCGCCGCGTATTTATCGGGCCGAGTTTTATGCCGACGGGGGATGAAGCGGCTGATATCAAGATGATTCTGGCGTTTTACCGGCCCTTTATTCCGAAAAAACCTGAATATGCCTTTTATGGGGATTGACGGGCGTCACGCTGACAATTATTAATCCGCTGTTATAGTTAGTCTCACCGCCTCCTAATACCTGAAGGATCGCCCCATGAAACTGTTCCGCTCAACTGCTGCTGCTCTGGCGCTGACCACTGGCCTACTGGCGTTGCCAGCCCATGCTGACGTAGCGCAGCAGAACACTAGCGGCGACCCTCTTTATACGGCCAACGCCCCCAAAGCCTATTCTATGATTGGTGATCTGTTGATCGCACGGCCGTTGCTGATTACGGCAACCGCGATTGGTGCTGTGGCATTTGTGGTGAGCCTGCCGTTCACCGCCGCTGGCGGCAATATAGGTGAAGCAGGTAAGTCGCTGGTTGTTGAGCCGGGCATGGCTGCTTTCGTGCGCTGCCTGGGGTGCACCACCAGCGGTTATCGTAAGGATTGATAGCCTTCGGCTTCTGGGCTGCCGCGATACTTGGCTAGGCAGCCCCGTATTGTGCATCTTGTCTGACACTTCAATGATCCGAGTTACTGCGGCGTAATGGGCGTACTCACCGCCGTGCCAATGCCACGCGGATCACTTGCAGATTTGACCTTCCCATCTTGTTTGTTCCAATACAGCACCTGCTGGTTGCCGTATCTGCGCCCCGTCGATTTCATTTGATGACCCAGTGCTTCTAGCGCCGAAATTTCTGTGGCGCTAAATGTTTCCGGTTCATGCTCGATCATATCTGGGCGGAATTGATGGTGATAACGACCGACACTGGGCCAGCGCTCGATGGGTTGTTGGTCCAGGTACTCGAGCATCGCCAGCAACACCATGCTGGGAATCCGGCTGCCGCCTGGCGTGCCGAAGCTGGCAAAGTCTTCAGTGCTCTCGATAAAGCTTGGGCTCATGCTCGACAGCGGGCGCTTGCCAGCGGCAATGCTGTTGGCCTGACTACCGCTCAAGCCATAAGCATTGGCGCCTTGTATGTCGGCGGCAAAGTCATCCATCTCGTTGTTCAGCAATACACCCGTACCGGGCACGGTGAAGGCTGCGCCGAAAGGCAGGTTGACCGACAGCGTGGCGGCTACCGCATTGCCCTTGGCGTCGAGCACTGTGAAATGGGTCGTGTGATCGCCTTCTTTCCAGGCTCTGCTTGGCGGCAAGCTGTCGCTGGGTGTGGCGTGTTGCGGGTCGATGCTGCTCGCCAGCTGCTTCAGGTAATCGGGGGCAAGCAGTTGCGCGGCTGGGTTGCTGACGAAGTCAGGGTCGCCCAGTAAGCCGCGGTCGCGGTAAGCGCGGCGCAGGGTTTCAACCACCAAGTGGCTGCGCTGCACGGCGTCGGCCTGTTGCCAGGGCAGTTGTTGCAGCATCAGCAAGCTCTGCCCCAATGCGATGCCGCCGGCTGACGGCGGCGGGGCGCTGATTAGCTCGCGGCCTTGATTAAGGCTGACACGCAACGGCTGGCGTTCGACGATGCGGTAGTTGGCCAGGTCGTTGAGCGACCAGATACCACCAGCATCACGCACCACCTTGACCAGCTTGTCGGCCAGCGCTCCGCCGTAGAAGCCCTGATGACCGTCTGCGGCCAATTGCTCAAGGGTGCGGGCCAGTTCGGGTTGGCGCAGTAGGCCGAACTCTTCAGGAATTTCGCCTTTGTCGAGGAACAGCCGCGCGGTCTCTGCGTCCTTGCGCATGGCCTCAATACGCCAGCCCGCACGCTCGCGATAAACCCGGTCGACACTGACCCCGCTGCGCGCCAGACGGATGGCCGGTGCCAGCGAGTCACGCAGCGGCAGGCGGCCGAAGCGCTCCGCCAGCTGCACCAGCGCCGCCGGTAAACCGGGGATGGCGGCAGCCAGCGCGCCGTCTAAAGACAATTTTTTATCTACTTCGCCATCGACCTTGTACAAGTCGGCATGGGCCGCCAAGGGCGCGCGTTCGCGTGCATCGAGGAAGCGATAAGTGGGCGATTCGCCGGCTTCGCGCAGCAGAAAGAAGCCGCCACCGCCCAGCCCTGAACCGTAAGGTTCGACTACCGCCAAGGCGGCGCTGATGGCCACGGCTGCATCGAAAGCATTGCCGCCCTGCGCCAGGGTTTCCTGACCGGCCACGGTGGCGGCAGGGTGCGCCGTAGCAATCGCAATGCGTTCAGGCAGGGCGGCGGCATGCAGCTCAAGGGCACAGAGTAAGGCCAGCGCACCGAGCAGGGGGCGCCAGGGGAGCAGGCCGCGGATCAGGCGGCCGGCGTTCATGCTTTACCAGTAATGATCAGGTACTTCTGCATCAAGTCATCCTTGCTTTCGACATTGTTCTCGTCGAGCGGGATGCAGTCTACGGGACAGACCTGTTGGCACTGCGGCTCGTCGTAGTGGCCGACGCATTCGGTGCACAAGTTTGGGTCGATCTCATAAATTTCTTCGCCTTGAGAGATCGCGGCGTTGGGGCATTCGGGTTCGCAGACGTCGCAGTTGATGCAGTCGTCGGTGATGATCAGGGACATGACGGAACCACTCCTGCTGCAGCCTTGATGCGCAGCCTAGATGTGTGCAGTAAACGATGAGGTAAATTGTGCCGCATCGAGGCCGCGCTTGCACGCGGCCTGGCAGGAATGGCTCAGCGCTTGAAGCGTTCGGTCAGCGCGGCGGCTACGGCCGGGTGCACGAAATTGGAAATGTCGCCGTTCAGCGCGGCGATCTCGCGTACCAGGGTCGAGGAGATAAACGAGTACTTTTCACACGGCGTCAGAAACAGACTCTCCACGTCTGGAGCCAGCTGGCGATTCATGTTGGCCAGCTGGAACTCGTATTCGAAATCGGACACCGCGCGCAGGCCACGCAGAAATACATTGGCCCCCTGTTCTTTGGCGAAATGCGCCAGCAGGGTCGAGAACCCCACCACTTCAACGTTGGGCAGGTGCTTGGTCACTTCTCGGGACAATTCGACGCGCTGTTCCAGGCTGAACAGCGGGTTTTTTTTCGGGCTGGCAGCTACCGCGATAATCACGCTGTCGAACAGCCGCGAAGCACGCTCGATCAGGTCGCCATGCCCTTTGGTGATGGGGTCGAAGGTGCCTGGGTATAACACTCGATTCATCGTGACGTCCTGGCGGGTCCGTTGGGGAGTCGGATGGTAGCGCAGCGTTTCTTCGCGGCCAAGTCAGACGCTGCTGATCGTCACTATTCACGGGCGTAGAACGGCCCGTGAATACCTTGCTATCAGGCGCGCTTGAGGCGCTCGGCGAGTTTTGTCGCGAGTTTGGCGGTCAGGCCATAGATCGACAGCTGTGGGTTGGCGCCGATACTGGTGGGAAACAGCGAACCGTCATGGATCGACAGGTTGCTCAGCTGGTGATGGCGGCCGAGGCTGTCGGTCACCGCGTGCTGCGGGTCTTCGCCCATGGCGCAGCCGCCCATCACGTGAGCGCTGCCCAGACGGGTGCGATACAGCTCCAGGCTAAGGTTGTTGATCAGGCTTTTGGCCTCGCCTAGGGTCTTCACGTAACCGGCGTCGGCATGCAGCGGCAGCACGGCTTTGGCGCCGGCGGCGAACTGTACTTCAGCCATGGTATGGAAGGCGCGGCGCACGCCGTCCCAGGTGTAATCGGTCATCTGGTAGTCGAGCACCGGGCTGCCGTCGCCGCGTAACTCGACCTTGCCTTCGGCGCTGTCCGGGTGAAAACCGTCGCGCAGCAGCGCCAGCATCACGTTGGTGTTGGGCAGTTGCTCCATGCGCATGGCGTTGTCGATGCCAAAACGACCGAGCAGGGTGGCGGTCAGCGCCGGCTGCAGCGGCGGCACTTCAAGCTTGTAGGACAGCCGCCCAGCCGCGCCGTCATCCCACTGGAAATGATCGGAGTAGATCGATTGTGGCGCGCCATAAAACGGGTTAATCACCTGCTCGAATAGCGCGGCGGAGAAGTTAACCAGGTGCAGATAGGTGCGCTTGCCGGTGCGTTTATGCGGGTCAGGAGCCCCCGAGCGCAGGAGAATGCCCGGCGTGTTGATGCCGCCGCCGGACAATACGTAATGCTTAGCCTTGACGATTATGCGGCGGCCGTTGGGTGCCACGCTGCGCGCGTCCATGCCCAGGCATTCGATGCCGGTGACCGTGTCGCCGTCCAGCAACAGGCGCTCGGCGCGCGCCAGATAGAGCAGCTCACCGCCTTGTTCCAGGGTCGCCGGGATGGTGGTGACCAGCATCGACTGTTTGGCGTTAGTCGGGCAGCCCATGCCGCAATAGCCGAGGTTCCAGCAGCCGCGCACGTTGCGCGGAATCACCTGCCATTCATAGCCGAGCTTGTCGCAGCCGGTGCGGATCACTTCGTTGTTGGCATTGGGTGGCACGGCCCAGGGTGCGACGCTCAGGCGCTGTTCCATCTGTGCGAACCAGGGCGCCATGTCTTCGGCACTGTGGCCTTTAACGCCGTGTTCTGTGGCCCAGTGTTCAAGCGTCGGCGTGGGCGTGCGAAAGCTTGAGGTCCAGTTGATCAGGGTGGTGCCGCCCACCGCGCGGCCCTGCATGATGGTAATGGCGCCATCTTTGCTCATGCGGCCGATGCCTTCCTGATACAGCTCTGCATAGGCCTTGTCTTCGAGCATCTTGAAGTCGTCGCTGGTCTTTAGCGGGCCTTCCTCGATCAGCAGCACCTTGAAGCCGGCCGCACTGAGGATTTCAGCCGTGGTGCCGCCGCCTGCGCCACTGCCGACGATGGCTACGTCGGCTTCAAGTGTCAGGTCACTGTCCAGCTGTGAGCCGTTGTAGGTCTTCCAGCCGCTGGCCAGGCCTTGCTTGAACATATCGGGTACAGGCATTTCGCATTCTCTTGTTGTGCTGGACCGCCGTGCGGCTGTGCGATGGGTGTCGCTGTGCGCTACCCATCCTACTTATGCAGGGTGCTAGACAGTCGGTGGGCCGGGGTAGCCGCAGTGTGCCCACGACTCTGTGCGGCTGTACCAGCTCATCATCACCAGTTGCAGCAGCGAGGCATGACCCATTTTCAGTAGCGCTATGGAGCTGTTTTGCCAGCGCTCGAGGAATCTCTGTACATCGGCAGTCGAGGCGTTCTGCCAGCTGCCCCAGACGCCCGTCAGCGGGCCGCGGGTGATAGGCAGGGCCAGCACGTCAAACAGCTGCAGGGTGAGCTTGAGCAATTCAGGCGAGAGGTGGTTGAGGCTGTAGTCGAGGTTCTCCAGCGTAGCGCTGACAGCCTGGGGCATCTGTGCGGGCGTGACCGCACCCGCCAGCATGACCGGGATCAAGGCCTGTAAAAAGGCCAGATCGGATTCGCGAATCACCGCAAAGCCGGCTTTGGCTGTGCTGGCCGAGCAGCCGCTGAGGGTCGCAGTCAGCCCTGCCGTACCGAGCAGGGCGGTACCCAACAGGCCAACTTTGAGCAGGCTACGCCGGGACAGATTCGGTGCTTCAAGAGGGGTGGTATGCATTTATTGTTATCACCGGGTCAGGCCACTGCCCCGAAGGGCAGGATGGATTAACGAACGAACAGCTTGTACACCAGCTTCTGCAGCGCTCTGCCGTAGGGCGGATAGATCATTTTGGCGGCGTTGAAACGCTGCTTGATAAACACGCCCTTAGCTTTGCTGAAGGTCAGGAAGCCTTCATGACCGTGGTAGTGGCCCATGCCGGAGGGGCCGACACCGCCGAATGGCATGTCGTCCTGAGCCACGTGCAGCAAGGTGTCGTTGATGCATACACCGCCGGAGTGAGTCTCGTGCAGCACGCGCTGCTGCTCGCGCTTGTCGTAACCGAAGTAATACAACGCCAGCGGGCGGTCGCGCCCGTTGATAAAGCTGAAGGCAGCTTCCAGCGTGTCGTACGGGATGATCGGCAGCAGGGGGCCAAAGATCTCGTCCTGCATCACCTTCATCTCATCCGTCACATTCAGCAGCACGGCATAAGGCATGCGCCGGCCCTGGGCTTCTGGGTACAGCGCGATGACAGTGGCGCCCTTGTCCTCGGCGTCCTGCAGGTAGCTGTTGAGACGCTGCTGTTGGCGCTCGTTGATGATTGCGGTGTAGTCCGGGTTGTCCGCAAGCGTCGGGTAGAAGCCCTGCACGGCCTGACGATAAGCCTCGACGAAGCCCTCTATGCGGTCTTGCGGTACCAGCACGTAGTCCGGGGCCACGCAGGTTTGCCCGGCGTTCATGGTTTTGCCGAAGGCAATACGCTCGGCCGCATCGGTCAATGGCACATCTTTGGAGACAATGGCCGGCGACTTGCCGCCCAGCTCCAAGGTGACTGGCGTGAGGTTGTCGGCGGCGGCGCGCATTACGTGCTTGCCAATGCTGGTGGCACCGGTGAACAGCAGGTGATCGAACGGCAGCTTGGAGAAGGCCATGCCCACTTCAGCTTCGCCCAGCACCACTGTCACCAGGTCTTCGGGGAATACTTTAGCCAGCAAGTCCTTAACCAATAGCGATGTGGCTGGGGTCGACTCGCTCATCTTGATCATCACCCGGTTGCCGGCCGACAACGCCCCCACCAGCGGGCCGATGGCGAGAAACAGCGGGTAGTTCCACGGCACGATCACCCCTACCACGCCGAGTGGCTGGTAGATCACCTTGGCGGCGGCGGGCATGAACTGCATGCTCACGCTGCGTCGCGAAGGTTTCATCCATTTCTTGATGCGTTTAGTGGCGTAGTGGATGCCGTGCAGGCTGGGCATCAGCTCGGCAAGCAGGGTTTCGTCAGCGCTGCGGTTGCTGAAGTCCTGGCTGATGGCGCTGATCAACGCCTCCCGCTCATTACTAAGCAGGTCACGTAGGCTGTTGAGCCATTGAATGCGCTGTTCGGCCGACGGCATGGGGTTGGCCTTGAATGCCTGGCGCTGACGGGCAAAGCTGCTTGTCAGCTGATCAAACTGCTGCTGGCTGCTCTGTAGGCTTTGTTCTAGGTAAGCGCCGTCGGCGACCATGCTGTGCTCCTCGGTAATCCAGCGTGCAGCACTAACCCGTGATTCACGGAGGCTGCGTAAAGGTATGCTGGATTTTTAGAGCAATTGCTCTAATCTGTCAAATGGCAAGTGCGCCCAGTTGGCGGATGTATGTCGGCGAAGCGTGAGCGACTGCTCTGGCTGGGCGCTGGCTAGCCCTTTGTGCGCCTGAGCGTGTACCTTTGCCGGGCTTTTGAATCGAGAACGATCCCTCTATGTCGGCCCCACTGAAAACCCGCGAACGCATCATTCAAGAGAGCCTGGCGCTGTTCAACGCCCAAGGTGAGCGCAGCGTCAGCACCAATCACATCGCCGCACACCTGGGGATTTCACCGGGCAATCTGTATTACCACTTCCGCAATAAGCAGGCGATTATCGCCGAGCTGTTTGCCCTCTACGAAAGCCAGGTGGAGACCTTCCTGCGCCGTCCTGAAGGCCGTGCGCTGACCGTGCAGGACAAGACCTTCTATCTGGAGGCGCTGCTGGCAGCCATGTGGCATTACCGTTTCTTGCACCGCGACCTTGAGCATTTGCTGGAAAGCGATACGGAACTGGCTGGGCGTTACCGGTTGTTTTCGCAACGCTGCCTGGTGCAGGCGCAGGGCATTTATCAGGGGTTCGTCGAGGCCGGCATCTTGCTGATGGATGCGTCGCAGATCGAGGCACTAACCCTCAACAGCTGGATCATCATGACCTCCTGGGTGCGCTTTCTCTGCACCACACGCGGTAATCCCAGCGACCTCAGCGAGGAAATGCTGCGCCGTGGCATCTACCAAGTGCTGGCACTGGAAGGCGGCTACACCGCCCCGCAGGCCCGTGAAGCGGTGGAGGCGTTGTACGCCAAACTGCATGTACCGCTAGAACAGGTGATAGGGCAGTGAGCAGGGCTGCGTTGCGCTTTTGGCTGTAGGGTGGGTGTGTTTTTTTACATCCGCCGGTCGTAGAGACCGATGGGGCGGTGGTGGAAAACGCTGCGTGGTTTTCCACCCTACGGATGGGTGGCGGCCTGTTTGCTTAACCACTCAGGAATCCGCCGCTCCAGGTAGTAGCCCGGTTTGCTCAGGCTGCCTTCGACAAAACCGACATGGCCGCCGTGGGCGTGCAGTTCGAAGGTGATGCTGGCTGACAGCTCATCGGCCTCTGGCAGGCTGTGAGGAAACACGAAAGGATCGTCAGCGGCCTGGATGATCAGCGTCGGTGTTTCGATCTGGCCGAGGAAGTAGCGGCTGGAGGCGCGGCGGTAGTAGTCCTCGGCATCGGCGTAGCCGTGCAGCGGCGCGGTGATGCGGCCGTCGAAATCCCAAAAGGTGCGCATGTTATCCAGCGGGCCGAGCTGTTCCAGGGTGGACAGGCGGTCGGCCATGCCTTGGTGGGCGAACAGGCGCTGTTTGTCCTTCACGTAGGCGACCATCTCGCGCATAAAGCGGCGCTGGTAAACCCTGGAAAAGCCCATGCCGATGCGGTCCGCGCATTGGTCCAGGCGAAACGGCACCGACACCGCTACTGCGCCCTGCAATTGGCTGTCCGCGCCTGTTTCGCCGAGGTACTTGAGCAGTACATTACCGCCCAGCGAATAGCCTGCTGCGTACAACGGTGCCATCGGCCGCTGCGCGCGCAGGTGGCGCACGGTTTCCGCCAGATCTTCGCTGGCTCCCGAGTGGTAACCGCGGGGCAATAGGTTCGGCTCGCCGGAGCAGCCACGCCAGTTCAGTGCCACGCTGGCCCAGCCTTGAGCCGCCAGCGTTTGCTGCACGCCGAGGACATACAGCGAGTCGGATGAGCCGGTCAGGCCATGCAGCACCAGCACCAGCGGGGTGTCGGCTTGGTGCGGGCCGTGCCAGTCGAGGTCGAGAAAGTCGCCGTCTTCCAGCCATAAGCGTTCACGCGTGCGCTCAAGCTTGGCCGGCTGCCTGCACATCGGGTTCCACAGCGTTTGCAGGTGCGGGCCGGGCAGCCACCAGGCGGGTTTGAAGGGCGACTTCACCGCGTTATGCCGTGCGTTGCCAGAGTGCGTAATACACCTGGCCGGCTTTCTGTTCGCGGTGCAAGCGCCAGTTGCCGGGCATACCGAGGCTGGAGGGCGAGTTCTCGCTTTCCGTGTAGACCCAGGCATCGGCGGCCAGCCAGCCGTTTTGCTCCAGCAGGCTGCAGGCCGGGAGCAGCAGGTCCTGATTGAACGGGGGGTCGAGAAACACCAAGTCAAAAGGCGTAGCGGCTGGGTTTTGCAGGTAAGCCAGCGCGTCGGTTTGCTGCAGTTGGCCGTTGTCGCATTGCAGCGTCAGCAGGTGGCTGCGCAAACTGTTGACGGCCGCCGGGTTGAGGTCCAGCGCCAGGGCGCTGCCGGCACCACGCGACAGCGCTTCGAGAAACAGCGCACCGCTGCCGGCGAACAGGTCGAGCACCTTGGCCCCTTCGACATAGGGCGCCAGCCAGTTGAACAGGGTCTCGCGAACCCGGTTTGGCGTTGGTCGCAGGCCCGCCGCCATCGGGAAGTTGAACTGGCGCGAGCGCCATTGCCCGCCGATGATGCGCAGCTGGCCATCGCCACTGTGGGCGGGGTTGGCTTTGGGCGGCTTGGGTCGCTTGCTCATCAATGCTCCGGGACTGCTGAAGGTTGTTCGGCGGGGGTGTCGGTGGGCGCTGGCAGTTCTTTCTGTTCCACGCTCGGACCGGCGGTGACGATGACCAGTGCGTCCGTATCCAGGTGCTTGGCCATGGCGTTCTTGACTTGTTCAACAGTCAGCGCCTGGACGTCACGCATAAAGTCTTCCAGGTAGCTCAGCGGCAAGTCATAGAAACCCATGGAGCCGAGCTGGCCGACGATGGCCGCGTTGCTCGCGGTGGACAGCGGAAAGCTGCCGGCCAGTTCGCGTTTGGCGTTGTTCAGCTCCTCGGCAGTCGGGCCGTTGGCGATGAACTCGCTGAGCATGCTTTTCACCAGTTGCAGGGTGCCGTCACTGAGTTCGGCGCGGGTCTGCAGGTTGATCATAAACGGCCCACGCGCCTGCATGGCGCTGAAGCCCGAGTAGACGCCATAAGTCAGGCCACGCTTTTCGCGCACCTCGGTCATCAGACGGGTGCCGAAGCCACCGCCGCCGAAAACCTGATTGCCCAGGTAAAGCGCAGCGTAGTCCGGGTCGCGGCGATCAATGCCGAGCTGGGCGATCATCAGGTGGGTCTGATTCGACGGGAACTCGATATGCTGCAAACCGGCTTTCGGCTCTTCAGGCTGAGTGATACGTGGTAGCGCCGGACCTTTTGGCAGCGCGGCGGACACCTCGCTGGTCAGGGCCTCGGCCTCGCTGCGCGAGAGGTCGCCGACCAGTGCGATGATCGCGTTGTTCGCCGTGTAGGCCTTGGCGTGGAAGGCTTGCAGCTGCTCACGGCTGATCGCAGGGATCGACTCGGCGTTGCCGTCGCTAGGGTGGGCGTATGGGTGGCTGCCGTACAACCGCTCGAACAGGGCCAGGCTGGCCAGCTTGCCGGGGTTTTGTTTCTGGTACTCGAAGCCCGCCAGCAGCTGATTCTTGATCCGCGCCAGCGCGTCCTCGGGGAAGGTCGGCTGGCCAAGCACCTGATTGAACAGCTGCAGTGCCGGTTCGCGTTGCTCGGCGGCACTCAGGCTGCGCAGGCTGGCGATGGCCATATCGCGGTAAGCACCGTTGCCGAAGTTGGCGCCGAGGTTCTCAAAGCCGGCGGCAATCGCGCCGACATCCTTGCCGGGTACGCCTTCATTGAGCATGGCGTTGGTCAGCATGGCCAAGCCGGCGACGCCATCGTCGTGGCTGCTGCCGGCGGCAAACGTCAGCTGCAGGTCGAACATCGGTAGCTCGCGGGCCTCGACGAACAGCACCTTGGCGCCTTCGGCGGTTTGCCAGGTCTGGATAGCCAGGTCGCGGCGGCTCGGCGCTTGATCGCCGAGGGCGGCGAGGGATTCGATGCTGTGCGATTCGCCTGCCGGTGCAGGGGCTTGGGCTTGGTGGTTATCCGTGCTGTTGACCACCAAAGCCAGCAGCGCTAGCAATATCAGTAGCGCCAGGCCGAGCAGGCCGTAACGTAGGCCGTTGCGCTCACTCATTGCCCTTCTCCTCAGGTAAAACATGGGCGACGCTCAGGCGGTCGCGGGTAAAGAAGGTGCTGGCGGCTTGTTGAATGTCCGCTGGGGTCACGGCCTCCAGCTCAGCCAGCTCCTGATCGATCAGCTTCCACGACAGGCCGACAGTTTCCAGTTGGCCGATGGCGGTGGCCTGGCTGGTGATCGAGTCGCGCTCGTAGACCAGCCCGGCGATCACTTGCGCACGCACGCGGGCCAGCTCCTCAGCGCTTGGCGGGTTGCTCTGCAGGTCGTGCAGCTCGCGCCACAGGCCCGCTTCGACCTGCTCCAGGGTTTTGCCGGTCTGTACGTTGGGCGTGGCCGAGAGGATGAACAGGCTATCGCCACGGGAGAAACCGTCGTACCAGGCCGAGGCGCCGGACACCAACTCCTCGCCACGTTCCAGGCGCGTCGGCAGGCGGGCGCTGTAACCACCATCGAGCAGCGCGGCGGCCAGGCGTAGGGCGTGCACTTGGCGCGGCTGTTCAGCGGTGGCCAGGCCGGGCACGTTGAAGCCCATCATCAGGCTGGGTAACTGGGTTTTCAGGTGCAGGGTGAGACGTCGCTCGCCGGGGGCCGCCAGCTCACGCGGCGCTTTGGCGGTGGGCACCGTGCGCTTGGGGATCGCGCCGAAATAACGCTCGGCGAGGGTCTTCACTTCGCTGGCGCTGACGTCGCCGACCACTACCAGGGTGGCGTTGTTCGGCGCGTACCAGGCCTCGTACCAGGCGCGCAGTTCCTCGACGGTCATGCGTTCAAGGTCGGCCATCCAGCCGATGGTCGGCGTGTGGTAGCCACTGGCGGGGTAGGCCATGGCCTTGAAGCGCTCGTAGGCCAGGCTCGACGGTTTATCGTCGGTGCGCAGGCGGCGCTCCTCCTTGATTACCTCGATCTCCTTGGCGAACTCATCGGCCGGCAGCTTGAGGCTGGCCAGACGGTCGGCCTCCAGCTCCAGGGCGATGGCCAGGCGGTCGCGGGCCAGTACTTGGTAATAGGCGGTGTAGTCGTCGCTGGTGAAGGCGTTTTCTTCCGCGCCAAGCTCGCGCAGGATGCGTGACGCGTCGCCAGGGCCGAGTTTACGGCTGCCCTTGAACATCATGTGCTCGAGGGCGTGGGACAGGCCGGTCTGACCCGGCGTCTCGTAACTGGAGCCGACCTTGTACCAGAGCTGGCTGACCACCACCGGTGCGCGATGGTCTTCGCGCACGACGACCTTGAGGCCGTTATCCAGGCTAAATTCGTGGGTTGGCTGCGGCGCGGCGGCAAATGCCAGCAGCGGTGTACAGAGCACACTGAGCAATAAAGCTGCAGTGCGTTGGGCAATCATAGGCATAGATTTTCGACCTGTCGGACGGGCCCGCTTGGATTTAGCGTCAGCGGGCGCGGAGGTGCTAGGATACGCATCCGTTTTACTGGCGACCACGCCTGCTAAGGCATCTGATTGTTACTGCGTGCACTCTTCAGCTTTTTACTGTTGCGTGAGTAATGCTTTTCAGAGCCTTTGCCCCGCGCGTCGCACCTTTGAGATAGCCGTCCTCCATGTTTGGTTCCAACGACGATAAGAACAAGCCCGCGCCCTCTGCGCCGGCCTCTGCCGAGAAGCCTGCGGAGAAAAAAGACCTGTTTGGCTGGCTGCGCAAAAAGCCGCAAACGCCGGCCATCCCTGAGCCGCAGCCCGCGCCCGCCAGCGAGCAGCCTGCTGCGCCGGTCGCTCCCGAGGTGACTGCGCCTGTCCCCGTTGAACCGGCCAGGGAAACCCCGCCGACCGAGGTGAAATCGCTCGACCCGGCTGTGGCTGAGCCGCAGCCTGCTCCGGTTGCTCCGGTTGCTCCGGTTGAGCACGCTGCGCCAACGCCAACGCCAACGCCAACGCCAACGCCAACGCCAACGCCAACGCCAACGCCAACGCCAGAGGCCGTGCAACCTGAGCCTGGTGCTGCGGCTCAGCCACCGCGCCCATCGCGGTTCCGCATCAATGCCGGCAGCGAAGTGCTGCATGCGCATGTTGAACAGCCCGTGGCGGTTGAGCCAGTCGTTGAGCCGCCCGTCCCTGTGCCGGCTCCGCTGGTTGAGCCGGTCAAGGCGGAGGCCCCGGCCAAAAGCAACGAAGAAAGCCGTGCAGGTTTTCTCGAGCGTCTCAAGCAAGGCCTGTCGAAAACCAGTGCCAGCCTTGGCGAAGGCATGGCCAGCCTGTTTCTGGGCAAGAAGGCCATTGATGACGACCTGCTGGAAGACTTGGAAACTCGCCTGCTGACCGCTGACGTGGGCGTTGAGGCCACCACGGCGATCATCGGCAACCTGACCAAGCGTGTCGCGCGTAAGGAGCTGGCCGACAGCGGTGCGCTGTACAAGGCCTTGCAGGACGAACTGAGCGCGCTGCTCAAACCGGTCGAGCAGCCGCTGAAGATTGATAGCAGCAAGCAGCCCTATGTGATTCTGGTGGTCGGCGTGAATGGCGCAGGCAAGACCACCACCATCGGCAAGCTGGCGAAGAAGCTGCAGCAGGATGGCAAGAAAGTCATGCTCGCCGCCGGCGACACCTTCCGCGCCGCCGCCGTCGAGCAGCTGCAGGTGTGGGGCGAGCGCAACCAGATTGCGGTGATCGCTCAGCACACCGGCGCCGATTCCGCCTCGGTGATCTTCGATGCGGTGCAAGCAGCCAAGTCGCGCGGCATGGACGTGCTGATCGCCGACACCGCTGGACGTCTGCACACCAAAGACAACCTGATGGAAGAGTTGAAGAAAGTCCGCCGGGTGATCGGCAAGCTGGATGACACTGCGCCGCATGAAGTGCTGCTGGTGCTGGATGCCGGCACCGGGCAGAACGCGATCAACCAGGCCAAACAGTTCCACCAGACCATCAACCTGACGGGCCTGGCGCTGACCAAGCTGGACGGCACCGCCAAGGGTGGGGTGATCTTCGCCCTGGCCAAGCAGTTTGCCTTGCCGATTCGCTATATCGGCGTCGGTGAGGGCATCGACGACCTGCGTACCTTCGAGGCCGAAGCCTTCGTTCAGGCGCTGTTCGCGGAGAAATAGGATGATCAAATTCGAGCAGGTCGGTAAGCGCTACCCCAACGGCCACGTCGGGCTGCACGAACTGAGTTTCCATGTGCGCCGTGGCGAGTTCCTCTTCGTTACCGGCCATTCCGGGGCCGGCAAGAGCACCTTGTTGCGCCTACTCCTGGCCATGGAACGGCCGAGCAGCGGCAAGTTGCTGCTGGCCGGGCAGGACTTGTCGCACATCACCAATGCGCAGATTCCCTTCCTGCGTCGGCAAATCGGCGTGGTGTTCCAGAATCACCAGCTGCTGTTCGACCGCAGCGTGTTCGACAACGTCGCGCTGCCGCTGCAGATTCTTGGCCTGGCCAAGGATGAGATCGGCAGCCGCGTGCGCACGGCGCTGGAGCGCGTCTCCCTGGCTGACAAGGCCGAGCAGTTCCCCGGCGACCTGTCCACCGGTCAGCAGCAGCGGGTCGGTATCGCCCGCGCCGTGGTGCACCGTCCGGCCCTGCTGCTGGCGGATGAGCCCACCGGTAACCTTGACCCGCGTCTGGCCGCAGAAATCATGGGTGTGTTTGAAGACATCAACCGTCTGGGCACCACCGTGCTGATTGCCAGTCACGACCTGGCGCTGATTGCCCGCATGCGCCACCGCATGTTGACCCTGCAGCGCGGGCGTTTGATTGGTGATGGGGAGGCTTTCGTATGAGCGCCACACGCATGCCGCCTCCGCAACCGGCGCAGCGCGTCGGCGCGGCCGCGAAAAAAACCGAGTCGCCGACCCCGGACGACGGCCCAAGCTTTTCCCACCAATTGCATGCCTGGCTGGAAAGCCACCGTGCCAGTTTGGTCGACAGCCTGCGCCGGTTGGGCAAGCAGCCGATCGGCAGCTTCTTTACCTGCCTGGTAATGGCCGTGGCTCTGAGCCTGCCCATGGGCCTGGCGTTGCTGTTGGACAACGTCGAGCGTCTCGGCGGCTCCTGGCAGCGTGCGGCGCAGATCTCCCTGTTCCTGCAGATCGATGCCAGTGAGTCTCAGGGTCAGGCGCTGCGCGAGCAGATCGCCGCCATGGATGACGTGGCCGAGGCCGAGTGGATCAGTCGTGAGCAGGCGCTGGCGGAATTCCAGCAGCAGTCGGGTCTCGGTGAGGCGCTGAAAGAGTTGCCGGATAACCCGCTGCCGGGGGTGATTGTGGTCACCCCGAAGGAAGTCGACAAAATTGCCCTGGAAGCCTTGCGTCTGCGTCTGGCTGAGCTGCAGCAGGTGCAGCAGGCGCAGTTGGATCTGCTCTGGGTCGAGCGTTTGAGCGCCATGCTCAAGCTCGGCGAGCGCTTTGTCTTTGGCCTGACCCTGCTGCTGGTCATGGCGTTGCTATTGGTGATCGGTAACACCATTCGCCTGCACATCGAGAATCGTCGCACCGAGATCGAAGTGATCAAGCTAGTCGGTGGCACCGACAGTTATGTACGCCGGCCCTTCCTCTATATGGGCACGCTCTACGGTTTCGGTGCCGGGTTACTGGCCTGGTTGCTGCTGGCCTACGGCCTGGGTTGGCTGAATGATGCCGTGGTGCGCCTAGCGGGTTTGTACGGCAGCGACTTTGCCCTGGATGGCGTGCCGATGGCCGATGGTCTATCACTGCTGCTCGGCGCGGTACTGTTGGGCTATATTGGCGCCTGGCTGGCTGTCGCGCGCCACTTGAATGAACTGTCGCCTAGGTAGTAAGTTATTGTTTTGCTTGATGTTGACTATGTGTAAGGGAACTTGTAGGTGCGCCCAAAGTCCCATTGAGCAGTGCTAGACTGCGTCACGATTTGTTAGTCGGAGGATCCAAATGTCCACTTCTTTGCAACCTGTTCATGCTTTGGTTCCGGGTGCCAACCTGGAAGCATACGTGCATGCGGTAAACGGCATCCCGCTGTTGACCCCCGAGCAGGAGCGTGAGCTGGCGGAAAATCTTTTCTACAAACAAGACCTCGAAGCTGCCCGGCAAATGGTCTTGGCTCACCTGCGTTTTGTTGTGCATATCGCCCGCAGCTACTCCGGTTATGGCCTGGCCCAGGCTGACCTGATCCAGGAAGGCAACGTCGGCCTGATGAAGGCGGTCAAGCGCTTCAACCCGGAGATGGGAGTGCGCCTAGTGTCCTTCGCCGTGCACTGGATTCGCGCCGAGATTCACGAATTCATCCTGCGTAACTGGCGCATTGTTAAAGTCGCCACCACCAAGGCGCAGCGCAAGTTGTTCTTCAATCTGCGCAGCCAGAAGAAGCGTCTGGCCTGGCTGAACAACGATGAAGTGCACGCCGTGGCTGAAAGCCTCGGGGTTGAGCCACGGGAAGTGCGCGAGATGGAAAGCCGCTTGACTGGCCACGACATGGCCTTCGACCCGGCCGCCGAAGCCGACGACGAAAGTGCCTTCAAGTCGCCGGCCAACTACTTGGAAGACCACCGCTACGACCCGGCGCGGCAGTTGGAAGACTCCGATTGGAGCGACAGCTCCAGCGCCAATCTGCACGAGGCGCTGGACGGTCTGGATGAGCGCAGCCGTGACATCCTTTACCAGCGCTGGCTGGCGGAAGAGAAAGCCACGCTGCATGACCTGGCCGCCAAGTACAACGTATCGGCCGAGCGCATCCGTCAGCTGGAAAAAAACGCGATGAACAAGCTCAAAGGTTCGATCGCCGCGTAAATCGCGTTACTGTCAGAAGCCGCACCTAGGTGCGGCTTTTTTATGGCCTGCCATCCCTGGCGGCCACCCTTCGGGCCGTCGCTATGCGACGTTAAAAATCGCTCCCGGCGATTTTTTATGGTCAAGGAAAACTCAATGAAATTCCCCCCATTGCGGCCGTTGCATTGGCTGATCGTTACCGTGGTTGCTGCTTTATTTTTTGCCTGGGGCGCGTGGTTGATGCGCCCGCAGCCGGCCGCGCAACCTTTGCCCTGGCTTGCGCAATGGCAAGCCGAGGTGCTTGCGCCGCTTGCCGATGACCGGCTCAGCGTGGTGCACCTGCGCGATGCCCTGGAGGGCGAGTTGTGGCTGCAGCCCAATCTGGATGGCGCGCGCCTGCTGTATCGCGGCGAACTGCAGGATGCGGATGGCAATTGGTCGCTGGAGGCGGAAGTGGGTCTGCAGAACGCTGAGCGCGACAGCTTGCTCGCGGCGGCGGGGCTGAAGCCTGCGGATAAAGAGCAGCCTCTCGGCAGTCAGCTGCTGGTGTCCCTGGCCAATCGTCCGATTGTTGCGCTGACCCTGTTACCGCCAGCGCCGCTGGATGCGGCGCGGCTAGCGGCGAGCATCGGCCAGCCGCGCCTGACCCTAGAGCTGGCGGAAGGTCAGGCCTGGGTGTATCCCGAGTTGGGCATGACCGCGCATTTGCAGGATGAACAGCTGTATTTCCTCTATGCCGTGCCGCGGCATCTACTCAAACAGCGCTAGGTTACAGTCCGCTGGGTAGCCACTGGTTTAACCAGTCGGGGCGGTTGGGCTGCAGGCGGTTGAGGTAATGGCTGCCGCCCAGTTGCCACATCTGCTGGCGAATCCAGCTGGCGCGGCGGCTGATGCGGGCGCTGGGGCGGCTGGCGCTCCACTCGCGCGGGTTGGGCAAGACGGCCGCCAGCAAACTGCTTTGCTGGCGCGACAGGTAGGGCGCGCCGACCTTGAAGTGATGCTGCGCCGCCGCTTCGGCACCGAATACGCCATCGCCCCACTCAACGCTGTTGAGGTACACCTCAAGAATGCGCTGCTTGGACCAGAGCAGTTCAATCAGCCCGGTGAACCATACTTCAATGCCTTTGCGCAGCCAGCTACGCCCCGACCAGAGAAACAGGTTCTTCGCCACCTGCTGGCTAAGAGTGCTGGCGCCGCGCAGCGAGCCGCCTTGCTGGTTGTGTTCCAGCGCAGCCTGAATGGCCGCGACATCGAAGCCCCAGTGTTCGGCGAACTTCTGGTCTTCGCCGGCGATAACCGCCATTTTCAGGTCGTCTGGCAGTTTGCTCCAGGGTCGCCAGCTGCGCTGCAGGTCAATCGGCTGGTTGTTCAGCCAGGACTCGACTTTGCGTTCGACCATCAGCGCCGTGCCCGGTGGCGGCACCCAGCGTAGCAGTAGCACCAGTAAGGCCGAGGCGAGCATCAGCCAGAGCAGGAGTTTGAGCAGTCGACGGAAGAAGGATCGAAACATGCGAGCGGGGCCAGGCAAGGGTGCCGGGCATTATAGCGACGGGTGAGGCGGGCACGCTGCTTTGTCGAGCCGTCAGTGGTCGGCAGGTTTGCCTGCCTTGGGCGCACTGGCGTGGGGTTGCCGCCGTCAGTACCGGACGGCGACAGTGGGGCAGCGGTTAAGCGAAGACGAAATACTTGCGCACGGTTTCGACGACTTGCCAGGTCCCGCGGAAGCCCACCTCAAGGACGAAAATATCGCCCGCTCGCAGGTGAACCGGCTCTTTGCCTTCCGGGGTGAGGATGCAGTAGCCCTCTTGGAAGTGGCAGTACTCCCAGCGGTCATATTCGACTTCCCAGGTGCCTGGTGTGCAGATCCAGGTGCCCATGATTTTCTTGCCGTCCTCAGAGGTGTAGGCGTTCAGGTTCACCGTGTGCGGGTCACCGGCGACGCGTTTCCACTTACACGCATCCAGCATGGGCAGCGGCTGGGTGTCTCTGAGTACAGTAATAGAATTAGACATGATGCCTTCCATTGACAGGTAATCGGTGTGTTTGAGCGGCTACCATAGGCCAGCTCATAGGCTCGGACATGTCTGTAACCGACCTGTTATGGCCTGGATTCCGTCCGCTCATTGCGCCGTGCGTATTGCTGCAGGAACAATCTGATATCCGATCATTTGAAGGGGTTGTGCATGCTGCGAATTTATCTGCTGCTGGCCGCGCTGTTCGGCTTTAGCGGGGTTGCCTTAGGGGCTTTCGCCGCCCATGGCCTGAAAGCCCACTTGTCTGCCGAGTACCTGGCGGTGTTTCACACCGCGGTGCAGTACCAGATGATTCACGCTTTGGCGCTGTTTGGCGTCGGCCTGCTGGCCTTGCTGCGCCCGTCGCGCATGGTCAACTGCGCCGGCAGCTTATTTGCCCTCGGTATCCTGCTGTTCTCTGGCAGCCTCTACGCGCTGACCTTGAGCGGCAGCAGTGCACTGGGCCTGATCACGCCCTTGGGCGGCCTGGCATTTCTCGCAGGCTGGGCGTGCCTCGGTGCTGCAGCGTGGCGGCTTAAAGAGCGCGGCGCGCCCTGACCCATAGGTCAGAAAGCCGGGCGCGGGCGCGCCTTTAGTCTTGGTCAACGCCAGTGATCAGGCTAGAATGCCGGCCCTTTTCCCAGTTGGGGCCGAGCCGTCATGCGTATTCAGTTAAACGGTGAAACATTCGAGTTGCCCGATGGCGAAAGCGTTGCCGGGTTGATCGACCGCCTGGATCTGGCTGGCCGCCGCGTAGCGGTCGAGCTCAATCTGGATATCGTGCCGCGCAGCCAGCACCTCACCACCGCCCTGCGTGAAGGTGACCAGGTTGAAGTGGTGCATGCCATTGGTGGCGGTTAAGGCCAGCTCGCCCGCCGCCTGATCGATCACTGCCTGCCCACATCAAGAGGATTACCCATGAGCCACGCTGCCAACGACAAGCCTTTTACCCTGGCCGGCCGCACTTACCAATCGCGCCTGCTGGTCGGTACCGGCAAGTACAAGGACCTCGAAGAAACCCGTTTGGCCATCGAGGCGTCGGGTGCCGAGATCGTTACCGTGGCGGTACGCCGCACCAATATCGGGCAGAACCCCGGCGAGCCGAACCTGCTCGATGTGATCAGCCCCGAGCGCTACACCATCCTGCCGAATACCGCCGGTTGCTACGACGCTGCAGAAGCCGTGCGCACCTGCCGCCTGGCCCGTGAGCTGCTCGACGGCCATAAGCTGGTCAAGCTGGAAGTGCTGGCCGATCAGAAGACCCTGTTCCCTAACGTGATCGAAACCCTCAAGGCCGCCGAAGTGCTGGTCAAAGATGGTTTTGACGTGATGGTTTACACCAGTGACGACCCGATTATTGCCCGCGAACTGGCGGCCATGGGCTGCATCGCGGTCATGCCGTTGGCCGGTTTGATCGGCACCGGCTTGGGCATCTGCAACCCTTATAACCTGCGCATCATCCTCGAAGAAGCCACCGTGCCGGTGCTGGTCGATGCCGGCGTGGGTACCGCATCCGATGCCACCATCGCCATGGAACTGGGCTGCGAAGCCGTGTTGATGAACAGCGCAATTGCCCACGCGCAGAACCCGATTTTGATGGGTGAAGCGATGAAGCACGCGATCATTGCCGGGCGCATGGCCTACCTGGCCGGGCGCATGCCGAAGAAACTCTATGCCAGCGCCTCGTCGCCGCTGGATGGCCTGATTAAGTAAGAGCACGTATGCGATTTGCTGCGCTGCAGCCTGCGGTGTTAATCGCAGGCTGCAGCGCCAGCCCGGTCGTAATGCTCATTTACAACTCGTAAACTCTGCATCCTCGCCTGTTTTGACCCGCCGGAGGCTGTTACTAACGTAGCGCCTTGCATGGCTTAGCTGGCGAAATCGTAAAGCACTCTAAGAGCACCGCATGACTGACTTGCCACAACAGCCCGAGCCGGCTGAAGACACCTCTAAACACCGCGCGATCAAGAGTTTTGTGATGCGCGCCGGGCGTATGACCGAAGGTCAGCAGCGCGGCCTCGATCAGGGCTGGCCGAAGTTCGGCCTGCAGCTGGAAGATGGCCTGCGCGACTTCGATCAGGTGTTTGGCCGCAGCGCGCCGCGCACCTTCGAAATCGGCTTTGGCATGGGCCACTCGACCCTGGAGATGGCCGCCGCTGCGCCCGAGCAGGACTTTATCGGGGTCGAAGTGCACCGTCCGGGTGTCGGCGCGCTGCTCAACGGCCTGATGACGCAGAACCTCAGCAACATGCGTGTGTACAGCTGCGATGCCATGGAAGTGCTGCGCGACTGTGTCGCCGACGCCAGCCTGGATCGCGTGCTGCTGTTCTTCCCGGACCCATGGCACAAGGCCAAGCATAACAAGCGGCGAATCGTACAGCCGGCGTTTGCCGAGCTGGTGCGGCAGAAGCTCAAGGTTGGCGGTGTGCTGCACATGGCCACCGACTGGCAGCCCTATGCCGAGTACATGCTGGAAGTGATGAATGTCGCCCCCGGTTATCAGAACCTGGCTGAGGATGGCCAGTATGTGCCGCGCCCGACAGAGCGGCCGACCACCAAGTTCGAGCGCCGCGGCGAGCGCCTCGGGCATGGCGTATGGGACTTGAAGTTCCAGCGCATCAGCTGATCCCCCCGCGCTGAGCTAACAGCGCAGCAAGACCATAAGCCAGGGATGATTGCACTAGACCGGAATAATCCGGCGCATGCCAGGACGGCCTCCTCACCAAGACGGCACCAATAATCCGGGCAGGACTGCCTGGTCATAAAAACAGCAGCCCTGCCTCTGGCCAGGCTGCGAGGAGAACGCTGTGTTGAGAACGTTTGCAATTCTGCTGCTGGCAACCTGCGCGCTGCAGGCTCAGGCCAAGGTCGACAATGTCCAGGCCGCACGCCTTGGCCAGGACTTGACCCCGCTGGGCGGTGAACGCGCGGGCAATGCCGCCGGCACCATTCCAGCCTGGAGCGGTGGCTTGGCGCAACCGCCGGCCAACTATCAGCCGGGCATGCACCATCCGGACCCTTACAGCAGCGATGCCGCGCTGTATCAGGTCAACAGTCAGAACCTGGCGCAGTACCGGGCGCAGTACCGGGCGCAGTTGCCGGCTGGCTTGCAGGCGCTGCTGGAAAAGAACCCCGAGTACTTCCTGCGCGTGTTCCCGACCCGGCGCAGTGCCGCCGCGCCACAGCGCATATATGACGCCACGCGTTTCAACGCACAGACGGCTGAGCTGATTTCCGGCGGCAATGGGGTTGCCGGCGTGGCGGCCGGGATTCCCTTCCCGCTGCCGCAAACCGGCCAGCAAGCGATCTGGAACCACATCATGCGCTACCGCGGTGACCAGATCAGTTTCGTCACCAACCAGGCGGCGGTGCTGTCTAACGGCGCCTACAACCTGCTCAAGCTCGAGCGCGATGTGTACTTTCTGTATGGCCGTGAAGGCGTCAGCCCGCTGGACCTAGACAACACCCTGTTCTATTACAAGTACAAGGTGGTCGCGCCGTCCAAGCTGGCCGGCTCGGCACTGGTGGTGCAGGAAACCCTCGACCAGGTGCTGGCGATCCGCAAGGCCTGGCGCTTCAACCGTGGCGAGCGCCGCGTGCGCCGCTTGCCGATGCTGGCCTACGACACCCTGCAGCCAGACACCAACGGCATGGCCACCGCCGACGTGGTCGACGCCTACAACGGTGCGCCGGATCGTTATGAGTGGAACCTGGTCGGCAAGCAGGAAATGCTGGTGCCGTACAACAGCTATGCCGTGCACCAGAAGGGCATTGCCTACGACAACATCCTGCGCCGCAACACCGTCAACCCTGAGCTGTTGCGCTACGAGCTGCACCGCGTGTGGATAGTCGAGGCCGATCTGCGCAAGGGCTTTAGCCATCCGTATGCCAAGCGGCGTTTCTATCTCGACGAAGACAGCTGGCAGATCCTTGCTGTCGACTTGTATGACAAGAGCGGTGAACTGAGCGGCGTGCAGGAAAGCCACCCGATCAGCTACTACGACGTGCCGATGTTTGGCAGCACCCTGGAAACCATCTACGACTTCAAGGGCGAGCGCTACTTCGTCGATGGCCTGGATAACAACGAGCCGATGTACAACTTCAACGCCAAGCTGTCGCCACGCGATTTCACCCCGCAAGCGCTGCGTCGCGAAGGCAACTAAGCCTCGCTCGTACGAAAAAACCGCCTCTTCGCAGGCGGTTTTTTATTGGCGCGGCGGCCTTGGCTGGCGCGGACGCGGTGACAGTTAGCCGTCCTCGCTTGTGACGACTGGGCATTGCTGTCGAGATAAGGAGAGGCCCATGGCTGTGCGGGTGGCAGCGTCAGGGCTGTGGGTCCGCCGGTTGTGCCGCGCGGACACCGGGGGTTAGACGGTGGCGTACACCACCAGCTCAACCAGCATTTCTTCGCGGGCCAAGCCGGCGATGACCATGGCTGCACGGTTTGGGTAGGGCGCGCTGAAGTACTCGGCATACACCGCGTTGACCGTGGCCAGGTAGCTGCGGTCGGTGACGTAGATCAGCACCTGGGCCACGGCGTCCATGCCCAGGCCGGCGCATTCCAGGGTGTGCTTGAGGTTGTCCAGGGTCTGGCGGGTTTGCGCTTCGATGCCGCCGGCCACCACCTGGCCGGTGACGTCGATGGGGATCTGCGCGGTGTACAGGGTGCCGTTGCCGATCACCGCCCACTCCAGTGGGGCTTTAGAGGGGAACAGTTGGGTTTTCACGGCCTGCTTCATGGCGTGCTCCTAGGTGTTTGAGGGGATAAAAAACAGGGAGCCGGGATTGCCGGGCTCCCTCAAAGGTGGGGATTAAAGGCCTTGCTCGTCAGCCATGCGGCGGGCGATCTGGGGGGCATTCCACAGCGCCGGCAGCAGTACCAGAGAGACCGGCACGGCGGTGATGACGATGAACGATTGCAGTGCGCTGATACCGCCGGAGCCGATCGAGATCAGCAAGGCTGCTACCACGCCCATCATCACGCCCCAGAACACGCGGATTTCAGTACGTGGGTGGTCGGTACCGGTCATCACCATGGAGATGGTGTAGGTCATCGAGTCACCGGTGGTGGTGACGAAGATGATGGTCAGCAGCAGGAACAGCACCGACATCAGGTAGCCCAGTGGCAGCTGCGCGGTAATCGCCAGCAGTGCGCCGGGCAGGTTGAAGCCGGCAAAGGCTTCAGACACCGAGCCGGGGTTGCTCAGCTCGAAGGCCAGGCCGCTGCCGCCGACGATGGTGAACCAGAAGCAGGTAATCACCGGTGCGACGATCGCGATCACCGTCACCAGCTCACGGATGGTGCGGCCACGCGAGATGCGTGCGACAAACATCGCCATCAGCGGGCCGTAACCGAGGAACCAGCCCCAGAAGAACACCGTCCACCAGTCCAGCCAGGCCGGGTCGGCGCGGAAGGTGGCCATCGGGATGAACTTATCCAGGTAGATGCCCATGGACTGCAGGTAGGCATCGAAGATAAACGCGCTGGGGCCGAACACCAGGATGAACAGCATCAACACCACCGCCAGCACCACATTCAGCTGGCTGAGAATCTTGATCCCACGGTTGACTCCGGATGCAGCCGAAAGGGTGTAGATGCCGACCAGTATGCAGATGATGGTCAGCTGGGTGCCGTAGTTATTGCTGATGCCGAACAGCTTTTCCAGGCCGAAGCTGACCTGCAGGCCGAGGAAACCGATCGGGCCAATGGTGCCGGCGACCACGGCGATTACGCAGCAGGCGTCGATCAGGGCGCCGAACCAGCCGGTCATGACGCGCTGGCCAAACACCGGGTAGAGCAGGGTGCGCGGCTTGAGTGGCAGGCCTTTTTCGTAGTGCAGGTGCATCAGCACGATACCGCTGAGGGTGCCGAGAATTGCCCAGGCGAGAAAACCCCAGTGCATAAAGCTTTGCGCCAAGGCGTTGTAGGCCGCCTGAGGCGTGCCAGCCTCACCACCGTACAGCGGCGGCGGCGAGAGGAAGTGCGCCATCGGTTCAGCCGCCGCCCAGAACACGCCACCACCGGCGAGCAGGGTGCACATGATGATCGACAGCCAGGTGTAGGTGGGCATCTCCGGTGCGCTCATGGCACCCAGGCGCACACGGCCGGTACGGCCGATAGCCAGGAGCAGGCCGATGACGAAGGTCATTAGCAGCAGCACCTGCCAGTAGGCGCCAAACAACTTGGTCGAGGTGGCGAATGCACTGTTGACCCAATGGGTCATCAGCTCGATATCCCACAGCGCGAGGATGGCAAACAGCAGCACAGCCCCCCCGCTGATGAGGAATACCGGCATGTCGATGCTCTGCAGCAGTGTGCTTTTGCTATTTTCGGCGACCCCCAACGGGGCCGCGTGCGACTTGCTATTCATGCTGTTCTCCTGACAAGAATTTTGTACTTGTAGATTGTTCAGGAACGTTACGGGGCAGGCTTGAGGCCCTGCTCCAGGGTGTTGAGCCAGTTGAGGCCCATCACCTTGGCGGTGTCTTCGGCGCTGAAACCGCGCTGCAACAAGCCTTGGGTGATGTTCGGAAAATCGCGGCTGTCGCCGAACCAGCCGAGTGGGTTGGGCCAGTCGGCGTTGCTCGCCGAGCCTTCGCCATAGTCGACCTGCTTCGACCAGCGGCCGCTGCGCATCCACTCCAGCACCGACTGCGGCTGGTTCTGGCACAGGTCGGTGCCAATGCCGATGCGCTCAATGCCCATCAGGTCAGCTGTACGCGCGACCATGTCGCAGAACTGCGCGAGGGTGCAGTCCGAGCCGTTCTGCAGGTGGAAGGGATACAGGCTGAAACCGAGCAAACCGCCGGACTCGCCCAGCGCGCGCAGCACGTCTTCCGACTTGTTGCGCTTGGCCGCGTGGAAGAACTCCGGGTTGGCGTGGGAGATGATGATCGGTCGGCTCGACAGCTCGATCGCCTCCAGGGTGCTGCGCTCGGCGCTGTGCGACATGTCGATGAGCATGCCGACCCGGTTCATCTCGGCGATGGCCTGCTTGCCGAAGCGGGTGATGCCGCTGTCGCTGCTCTCGTAACAACCGGTGGCCAGCAGGCTTTGGTTGTTATAGGTCAGTTGCATGATCAGCAGGTTGAGCTGGCGGAACACCTCGATCAGGCCGATATCGTCCTCAATCGGTGAGCAGTTCTGCGCACCGAAGAAAATCCCCACCTTGCCCAGCTCTTTCGCCCGGCGGATGTCGGCGGCACCAGCCACCGGCATGATCAGGTCGCTGTGCTGCTCGAAGCGGCGGTTCCACTCACCGAGGCGGCTCAAGGTCTCGCGGGCATTCTCGTGGTACACCAGGGTGGCGTGAACGGCGCTGACGCCGCCCTCGCGCAGTTGGCTGAAAATCTCGCGCGACCAGTTGGAGTATTGCAGGCCGTCGATCACGATCAGGTCGTCATGCATGGCGCGATCCTCAAGCACGGATGTAGGTGGTTTTAACCACGGTGTAGAACTCGCGGGCGTACTGGCCCTGCTCGCGCGGGCCGAAGCTGGAGTTCTTACGGCCGCCGAACGGCACGTGGTAATCGGTACCGGCGGTAGGCAGGTTGATCATCACGCAGCCGGTCTTGGCGCGGCGTTTGAAGTCAGTGGCGACCTTCAGCGACTGGGTCATGATCCCGGCGGTGAGGCCGAAGTCGGTGTCGTTGAGCGTGGCCAGAGCCTCCGCGTAATCGGCAACCTTGATCACGCAGGCAATCGGGCCGAACACTTCGTCGCGGTTGATCTGCATGTCGTTGCGGGTCTCGACGAACAGCGCCGGGCGCATATAGAAGCCCTCGTACTCTTCCTCGATACGCTCGCCGCCACAGGCCAGCACCGCGCCGTCGGCCTTAGCTTGCTCGATGTAGCGCAGGTTCTGTTCCAGCTGCTTGCCGTCGATCACCGCGCCGATCTGCGTGCCTTCGCGCAGTGGGTAGCCGACCTTGAGCTGGCCCATGCGCTCGACCAGCGCCGCGACGAAGCGGTCATGCACACCGGCGGTGACGATCAGGCGCGAGGACGCGGTGCACTTCTGCCCGGTGCCGAAGAACGCGCCGTTCAGCGCACATTCCACGGCTTGCTCCAGGTCGGCGTCGTCGAGCACGATCAGGGCGTTCTTGCTGCCCATTTCCAGTTGGCAACGGACGAAGTTGGCGGCGGTGGCGGCGGCCACCTTGCGCCCGGTTTCCACCGAACCGGTGAAGCTCAGGGCTTGAATCTGCTTGGAGTGGATCAGTGCGTCGCCAACCGTGGCGCCGCTGCCCATCAGCAGGTTGAAGGTACCGGCCGGCAGGCCCTGGCGGGCGATGATTTCGGTCAGTGACCAGGCGCTGGCAGGGACCGCGTTAGCTGGCTTGAACACCACGGCGTTGCCGAAGGCCAGCGCCGGGGCAATCTTCCAGGCCGCAGTGGCCATGGGGAAGTTCCACGGGGTGATGATGGCGACCACGCCGACCGGCTCGCGGCGGGTTTCGATTTCCACGCCGGGGCGCACCGAATCGGCGGTTTCGCCCATTTGGCGCAATACTTCAGCGGCGTAGTAATGGAAAAACTGCCCGGAGCGGTAGACTTCACCCATGCCCTCGGCGAGGGTCTTGCCTTCTTCGCGGGCCAGTTGCTCGCCCAGTTCAGCTTTACGGGCGATCAGTTCATCACCGATGGCCATCAGCACCTGGTAGCGCTGCTCAAGGCCGCTCTCTTGCCACAGCGCCTGACCGGCGTGGGCAGCGGCCAGGGCCTGCTCGACCTGCTCGGCATCGGCCTGGGCATATTCGCCCAGTATGTCTGCGGTGTTTGCCGGGCTGATATTAGTCAGGCTGCGGGTAGCGGTGACCCATTCACCGTTGATGTAGTTGCGGAACGTATCAGTGGACATATGCGCCTCCTCTCAAGCTGTAGCTGAATGGTAGGCGCGCTCCGTAATAAACTAAAATTAGTAGTAAATATTGTTTGATAAGGAAAACTTACCATGCTGCCTGAGCTGAAAATCGCCCAACTGCGGCATTTCGTCTGGGTCGCCGAGTTGCAGGGTTTCCACGCAGCGGCGGAAAAGGCGCACCGCACTCAGCCGGCGATTTCCCTGTCGATCCGCGACCTGGAGGGCAAACTCGGCCAGGGTTTATTCGAGAAGCGCAATGCGCGGGCGGCGCGCCCGGAGCTGACGCCTTTCGGCGCGCAGTTCATGGTCTACGCCAAGGAACTGATCGCCCACCACGACCGCGTGGTCAATGACATGAACCTGATCGCCCAGCACAAGTCCGGGCATCTGCGCATCGCCTCGGTGCCGTCGATTGCCAGCCGCCTGCTGCCGGATATCCTCGCGCGCTTTATTGGTGATGCCACCGACCTGCACGTCAGCCTGTTTGATGACAGCTCCGAAGCGGTGCTGGCGATGGTCGAAAACCAGCAGGTGGACTTTGGCATCGCCAGTTTGTGGGAAGCCGACAGCGACATGCGCTTCACCCCCATTTGGGCCGACAGCATCGGCGTGGTTTGCCGCAAGGATCACCGCCTGGCCGGGGAAGTTGAGCTCAGCTGGCAGCAACTGCGTGGCGAGCGCCTGATCGCCAACGGCACCTCGCGCTTGCTGGCCGGCACGGCGGCGCAGGAGTTGGTGGCCGACTCACAGTTTTATATGTCCAACATGATCTCCCTGCTGGCCATGCTGGAGGCCGGCATGGGCATTACCACGCTGCCGCGTTTCGCCTTTCCTGTCGGGCATGAACAGCTGAGCTTTATTCCCCTGAGTGATCCGCTGATCAGCCGTGATATCGGTATCGTCTGCGCCGCCAACCGCTCACTGCCGGTCGCCGCCAAGGCGCTGTTTGAGTTCATTTTGCGTGATGCCGAACTCAATCCGGCGCGGGCTGATAACGATTCTGTTTGATTAAATAGGCGATCTAAATAAGTTTCACTTATCGGCTGATAGGTCGATCTGAATTGCTGTGAGGCGGGGCTTGCACCACCATCGGCGCTAGATAAAAACAATCCGCCGTACCCTGTCGAGGCCACGCCTATGAGCACTTCTTCCAGCACCGATACCAGCATCAGCGCGGGGCAGACCCTGCGGATGCGACCGCCCCACGTGGTCATGGACCTGGAACGTCTCGGCAGCCTGCACCAGAGCCGGCTGAGCTTTATGCGCAGCCTGGTGCGCAAGATCATGCGTGAGGGCTGGCAGATCGAGCCTACGCGCTTTGATCTGGACTCCGACGGCTATGGCACGGTGATCTATCGCATTCAGACCAACGCAGACCTGTTCAGCTTCGTGCTGTTCTCGCAATACCTCGATCCGGAAAAGCGCAATGACCGGGTGATCGCCAGCGAGTGGGACCTGACCATGGCGCTGTGCGAGGGCGAGGTGGACGATGACTACGTCGAGTACCTGCGCCGTAACGTGCCGCTGCAGGAAGCCGGTCGCCTGGACGCCAAGGTCATGGTGCTGTCGCGGGCCAACCGCAGCGTGCGCAACTTTGACAGCGTGGTCGCGGCTCTAAGTGCCGGCCAGCAGCCCAAGGTCGAGCAAATCGCCCAGGTTGGCTACCTCTATCGCACCACCGCGGTGTATGGCAGCGGCAAGTTGGGCATGGCCGACTGGGAGAAGGTCAGCAGCAAGCACCCGGACTTCGCCCGGCCCTTCGCCGCAGAAATGTTTAACTGCTTTATGTTGCGCAACTTCAGCCTGCAGCAGGTCGAGCACATCGCCCGCCAGCGTGCGCCGCAGACCGCTGTTGCACTGCAGCCCCAGCTCAAGCGCTACTTTGGCATCGGCAACTCCACCGGCCTGGGCATGGCTCCGTACCTGATCAACCATCCACAGCTGATCAGCCGCTGGGTCGAGATGCGTGAGCTGGCGCTGGCGCGCGTGCGTGGCCTCGGTCAGGTCACCGTTGAGCGCCTGGCCCGTCTGCACAGCCTGATTGAGCGCGGCATCCTGCATATCGAGCAAACCGTCACCGAAGACGCCTGGCAAACCGGCAATAATCGCCAGGTGCTGGAGGACTTCGCGGCCCTGCAGGACTGGCTTGCGACCGAGCCGCTGCAAAGCTGGGCAGCGTTGCTCGGCTGGGCCGAACACACGCTGAGCCTGCAGGCTCAGGAATTGCTCAATTGCATTCTGTTGGAGCTCTATCCCGAGCTGGTGGACAACCTCGAGGATCGCTTCGCTCTGACCGAGTCCCTTGAACTGCAACCGCAGATGCTTGCCAGCGAGCTGCTGAGCCTGATCGAGCAGCGCTACGCCTGGGCCTTGGCCATCGACTTCGAGGCCGAGGGTGCCGCAGAGACGTTCTGGTACCGCTCCGAAGAAAAGCAGGAGCCGCGCCTGGGCAATTGCAACCTGGAAAACGGCCGCGACAAGCAGATGCCCCTGGGCATCGGCTACCTGGCGCAGCAGTGCCATCGCCAACTGGCGGCCTACCTGACCGAGCATCCGCAGCAGTGCACGGCCAGCTTCCTCCTGCGTCATCCCGAGCAGCGCGGCATCGTGCGGCGCATGCAAAGCATGGCCAAGACCCACTATGGCGAAATTCAGGCTAACTTGCTCGATCGCGAGGTGCTGCCGATGCACCTGCTGCGCTGCAAACTGGCTTTCTTCGGGGTGAGCAAGTTCGACCCGCGCTCGCGCCTGTGGGTGCGCAACACCATGTTCCAGGGCGCACCGCTGCTGGAGGACATCGGCCAGCCGTTCGAGGACGACTGGTTTCTGCCCCTGGCGCCGACTTTGGAGGCACGCTGATGCTGATTTCGTCTAACGAACTGACCTCTCTGCTCAAGCGGGTTTTCGAAGGCATGGGCTACCCGGTCGGCTATTACGAAGATGCCGCCGGCCTGGTGAAGTGGCTGCAGGTGCATGGCGAGCAGGGCTTTGGCGAGCTGCAACGCGCCTTGCCCTTTGTCGCCGACAGCCAGCGTCCAGCCCCGCAGCTGCTTGCCGAAGAAAGCCAGGCGCTGCTGTTTGACTGCCATGGCCGCAGTGCCCTGAACTGCCTGCCGAGCATTGTTGAACTGGCCGAGACCAAGGCCCTGGAGCAGGGCTGCGTCAACGTTAAGGTGCGTAACTGCCATAACCGCAAGTTTGTCCTCAAACTGCTGGTTGACTGCGCACGCCAGGGCATTAGTGGCCTGGCCTACTGGCAGAACGGCAAGCAGCCGATCAGCGAGCATGTCGCTAGCATCGCCGCCGGTGCGACCCATCCGAGCTACAGCGAGGCCCTGCTCGGCGCTGGCAGCGTGCCCGATACCCAGACCCTGACTCTGCTGCTGAGCACGCGCATCGACTTGCTCGGCCAGTTGCATGGCAACGCTAGCCAGCGCACTGGTTACCGCCAGGTTAGCCCGGAGCAGTTTGCGCGTGCCGGTCAGGGCACTCTGGAAGGCGGCATGGATATCTCCATCGAACTCTGGCAACAGCTCAACCAGCTGGCCGAGGCGGTGCTGGTGGAAAGCTCCGAGCAATCGCGCAGCGGCGCGGGCGGCCGCTAACAGACCCGCGACGGACGGGAGTAGGCCGTGCTGGAGTACAGCGGCAGTGAGTGCCTGGCACTGTTGATCGTGCTCGGCGGCAGCCTGGTGCAAGGCTTGCTGGGCATCGGCTTCGGCCTGCTCGCCGCACCGCTGCTGTACCTGCTGGAGCCCAGCTACGTACCCGGGCCGATCCTGCTGCTGGGTTTTCTCCTGGCGTGCTGCATGCTGCTCGGCAACCACCAGGCGCTGGCCTGGCGTCGGCCGATGCCGGCGATTCTGGCGCGGTTGCCCGGCGCCTGGTGCGGCGGCCTGCTGCTCGGCTTATTGCCCGGCGCCTGGCTCGGCCTGTTGCTTGGCGCTTGCGTGCTGCTCGCCACCGCCACCAGCTACCGCTGGCTGGAAATCCGCTGCAACCCGCGCAACCTGGCATTCGCCGGCTTCTGCTCGGGGCTGATGGGCACCGCCACCTCGGTCGGTGGCCCGCCCATGGCCTTGGTCTACCAGAGTTGCAGCCGCATCAGCGCGCGCGATGAATTGGCCGCCTTCTTCCTCCTGACCACCCCGGTCTCGGTGCTGGTGCTGCTCTACCAAGGGCGCATGCCGCTGGACTACCTGTACAGCACCCTCAAACTGGCCCCCGCCGTGCTCGCCGGCTACGCCCTGGCCCGTTACCTGGACGGCCGCTTTGACAAACACAGCCCGCGCCAGCTGTTGCTGCTGCTGTCCCTGCTGGCGGCCAGTGGCCTGTTGGGGCAAAGCCTGTGGCGGTTGTTGGTGTAGCGCCACGCTTCGTGCCCGCGCTAGAGCAGGCACCACCTCGTAGGATGGCGTTGAGCGAAGCGATACCCATCAAAGCAGATCCAGCATCGTTTGATTTTTCAGTGCCTACGCCAGCGGTGGTGCGTAAGCAAATGACCGCCGCATAGATGCTGCGCCGCGAAAGGGCGATGGGTATCGCCACGCTCAACCCATCCTGCTGCTTAGGGTCTGCGCTTCGGGTCGCTCAAGGGCTAGGGCGGTCGCCAGCGTATTGCTGCGTGCCAGCCCCGGCGCTGTAATATAGCCGCCGCCATCACGGGTTGGGTTAGTTGAGGTTGTATGGAAGTGGTGTCACCCCTGGTAGCCTATCGACAGGCCATCGAGCAGCTGGGCTTCGAGTCGGATCAGGCGCAGTGGCAGGCCGCGCGGCTGCTAGAGGACTGTTATCAAGCCTTGCATCAAGCCGACAGCGCCGCGCTAACGCCGGCCGGGGTGTATCTCTGGGGGCCGGTGGGGCGCGGCAAGACCTGGCTGATGGATCAGTTCCATCGCAGCCTGCGGGTGCCGGCTCGGCGTCAGCACTTTCATCACTTTATGAGTTGGGTGCATCGGCGCTTGTTTCAGCTGACCGGCACCCCCGATCCCTTGCGGGCGTTGGCGCGCGAGCTGAGCGCAGAGGTGCGGGTGCTGTGTTTCGACGAGCTGTTCGTCAATGACATCGGCGACGCGATGATCGTCGGCCCCTTGCTGCAGGCGATGTTCGAGGCCGGCGTGGTGCTGGTCGCCACCTCCAACCAGCCGCCGCAGCAGCTGTATGCCGATGGCTTCAACCGCGAGCGCTTTCAGCCGGCGATTGCGGCGATCGAGCAGCACATGCAGGTGTTGGGCATCGATGGCGGGCAGGACCATCGCCTGCACCCCGGTGCTGCGCGTCAGCGCTATTGGGTGGCGCATCCAGAGCGGCCGAGTGGCTTGAATCAGCTGTTCGCGCAGTTGGCGGCGGGGCTGCCGGCATCCACCGAGCAGATTGTGCTGGGCCGGAGGGCGGTTAACGTGGTGCAGCGCAGCGAGCAGGTGCTCTGGTGCCGCTATGCCGAACTGTGCGAGCAACCGCTGTCGGCCCTGGATTTCATCGACTTGTGCGACCGCTTCGCCGCGATTGTGCTGAGCGAGGTGCCGAATCTGAGTGCGCAGCAACGCGTGGTGAAGATCGCCCGCGGCACCGAGGACGGTGTCGAACGGGTGGCTGCTGGTGATCGAGCGCTGCCGGCGCTGTCAGTGCATGACGACAGTGTGCGGCGCTTTATCGCCCTGGTCGATGAGTGCTACGACCGCCGCGTGCCGCTGTACCTGGAGGCCCAGGTGCCGTTGGAACAGCTGTACACCGAGGGGTATCTGGCTTTTCCCTTCCGCCGCACCCTGAGCCGTCTGCACGAGATGCAGTTACAGCGCTTCACCGACGCTTGAACGCGCCAGCGCCTGCCCCGGGCGGGCTGCTGGCCTAGTTGCGGTCGGCGAGGATGCCGATGATAAAGAACACCAGGATCAGCATCGGCGCCAGGGTGAAGTTGTTAAACAAGCCCAGGCCCTTGGCCAGGTAAGGCGTGGCGAAGACGATCAGCAAGCCGTAACCCAAGGCGCAGAGCAGCACGAAGATCAGCGTGCGCAAGATGAAGTTCATGCTGCTGGTATTGCGTTGCACCCAGGCGTTGATGCCGGGGCCGAACAGCACCAGCAGGGTCGCCATGATCGTCAGCGAGATGTCGTAGAGGTGGCTGCGGCTCCAGCGCGACAGGGTGACGATCAGGTCGAGTAGCAGGTCCATCAAGGTTTCCTTAGCCGTGCTGGCGCATGCGTTAGGGGAGAAAGTGTTGCAGCAGGTCATTGAGGAACAGCTGGCCTTCGCGGGTGGCGCTCAGGCGCGTCGGATCGCTGTGCAGCAGGCCGCGCTGCTGGGCCTCTGTACGTGCCGCTGTGAGCTGGCTCAGCGGCAGGCCGGTGCGTTGAGTGAATAGCTCGCTGGCGACGCCGTCGGTGAGACGCAGCACATTCATCAGAAATTCAAAGGGCAACTCATCGGCACTCAGTACGCGCTCGCCGGCGTTGAAGCGCTTGCTGCTGTCGAGGTAGTCCTTGGGCAGGCGGGTCTTCCAGCTGCGGCTGATGCGCCCGTCCGGGCTGCTCAGCTTGGCGTGGGCGCCGGCACCGATGCCGAGAAAATCGCCAAAGGTCCAGTAATTGAGATTATGCCGCGCGGCTTTGCCGGCTTGGGCGTAAGCCGACACTTCATACTGCGCGTAGCCTTCGGCAGCCAGCAGGGCCTGCCCGGCCTCCTGGATGTCCCAGAGGATGTCGTCCTCGGGCATCACTGGCGGCTGGTTCCAGAACACCGTGTTCGGTTCTACCGTCAGCTGGTACCAGGACAGGTGCGTCGGCTGCTGGGCGATGGCGATGCGTAAATCGCTGAGGGCATCCTCGATGGACTGATCCGGCAAGCCGTGCATCAGGTCCAGGTTGAAATTATCGAAACCGGCGGCGCGAGCCATGTCGGCGGCGTGCACGGCTTCATCGCCATCGTGGATGCGCCCCAGCGCGATCAACTTGGGCGCCTGGAAGCTCTGTACACCGATCGACAGGCGATTGATGCCCAGGCTGCGGTAGTCGCGGAACTTGGCCTGTTCGAAGGTGCCTGGGTTGGCTTCCAGGGTGATTTCAATGTCTGGCGCAAACGCCACGCGTTGCTCGACGCCTTGCAGCAGGCGGCTGAGGGCCTTGGCTGAAAACAGGCTGGGCGTACCGCCGCCGAAGAAAATCGAGGTCAGCGGCCGGCCATGAACGTGGCCCAAGTCGGCATCCAGGTCAGCGAGTAGGGCGTCGACGTAGGCTTCCTCCGGCAGATTCGGCCCGGCGGTGTGGGAGTTGAAGTCGCAATACGGGCACTTCTTCACGCACCAGGGGATGTGCACATAGAGTGCCAGCGGCGGCAGCGCGAAGCCGCCGCCGGAGGAGTCGTTCATACCAGCCCCAGCCGCTGTTTGAGCAGGGCCATGGCGCGGGCGCGGTGGCTGATCTGGTTCTTCTCGGCGGCCGGCAGCTCGGCGCTGGAACAGTCACGTTCGGGCACCCAGAACAGCGGGTCATAGCCAAAGCCTTCGATGCCTTGCGCGGCGTGCAGGATGCGCCCGTGCCAGAGGCCTTCGCAGATAATCGGCAGTGGGTCGTCGGCATGCCGTACCAGTGCCAGGCAGCAGACGAACTGCGCGCCGCGCTCAGCGTCCGGCACAGCCTTTAATACGTCGAGCAGCTTGGCGTTATTCGCCGCATCACCCTGGCCATCGGCATAACGCGCCGAATAGATGCCCGGTGCGCCACCGAGAAAGTCCACCGCCAGGCCGGAGTCGTCAGCCAATGCCGGCAAGCCGGAAACCCGCGCCGCGTTACGCGCCTTGAGGATGGCGTTCTCGATAAACGACAGGCCGGTTTCTTCCGGCTCGACGGCAGAAAACTCACCGACCGAGCGCACACGCACGCTGCTGCCGAGCATGGCTTGCAGTTCTTTGAGTTTGCCGGCGTTGTGGCTGGCCAGCACCAGTTCGTTGAAGTGGATCATCGGTCGGGGAAAAACTCCTGGTTGAACTCGACGCTGTGCGCGACGCCATCGGCCACGCGGACAGAGAGGGTGAAGCGCAGCATTTCCTGCTGGGTGAAGGGGAACTGCGCCAGGTAGTAGATGGCTTCGCCTTCATTGACCTGCTTGAAGCTGAGCGTATGGCTACGCCCGACCAGGTCTTTGACCTCGCCGCTGACGCTGGCGCTGCTGGCTTTGCCGGCTTTGAGCACGGAAATGTTGAGCACCCCCAGGGTCTTGCTGCGGGCCAGGCCGTTGGCAGCGGCAATGTCCGGCTGCAGAAAGCTGGAGTTGAAGGCGATGTAGTGCACATCCAGATCGCCAAAGCTCTGCTTGCGCTCAGCCAGCGCGGGCAGGCTCAGGCATAGGGCGATAAACAACACGGCAATACGATGCATGGTGATTCTCCTGATTCAATCAACCTGAACAGCAGCCCGTTCAACGGTTGAGGTGTCGGGCTTGGGGGGGGCGCCGCTAATCCGGTAAATACCGATCTCACCTAACAGATTAGGCCAGATACGGCTGGCCCAGCCGTGCCGGTGGTCGCGATCCACGGCCAAGCGATTTTTGATTTTCGCACCCTGATCGTGGCAGAGGTTTTCGAAATCTTCGAAGGTGCAGAAGTGGATGTTCGGCGTGTTGAACCAGGTGTAGGGCAGAAAGTCCGAGACCGGCATACGGCCTTTAGTGGTCAGGTACCAGCGGCAACGCCAGTGGGCGAAGTTGGGGAAGGTGATGATGCAGGTCTTGCCGACCCGGAGCATTTCCGCGAGCACCTTGTCGGGGTAGTGCAGGGCCTGCAGTGACTGGGTCATCACCACCACATCGAAGCTGCTACTGGCGAAGTTGCTCAGGCCTTTGTCGAGGTTCTGCTCGATCACGTTAACGCCCTTGCTGACGCACTGGGCGATATTGTCCGCATCGATCTCCAGGCCATAGCCGCTGACCTGTTTGTGCTCCGTCAGCCAGGCGAGCAATTCGCCGTTACCGCAGCCGAGGTCCAGCACGCGGCTGCCAGCCGGAATCCACTCTTGAATGATTTCTAGATCCGCGCGCATGGCTACACCTTAATCCGTTTCATATAGCTGTCGAATGCCTGCAAATAGCGCGGAATGGGGATCAGGAAGGCGTCGTGGCCCTGTGGCGCGTCGATTTCCAGGTAGCAGACGTTTTTCCGCGCGGCGGTCAGCGCGTCGACGATTTCCCGCGAGCGCAGCGGCGAAAAGCGCCAGTCCGTGGTGAAGGACATCACACAAAAATCGGCGGTCACCCCGGCCAGGGTCTTGGCCAGATCGCCATCGTGCTGGGCCGCCGGGTCGAAGTAATCGAGCGCCTTGGTCATCAGCAGGTAGGTGTTGGCATCGAAACGGGTGGAGAACTCCTCGCCCTGATAACGCAGGTAGCTTTCCACTTGGAACTCGACGCTGTGGAAGTCGTAGTTGAGCTTCTCGCTCTTCAGTCCACGGCCGAATTTTTCGCCCATGGCGTCATCCGACAGGTAGGTGATGTGCCCGACCATGCGCGCCAGCATCAGCCCGCGCTTGGGGATCTCGCCCTGTTCCTGGAAGTGTCCGCCATGGAACTGTGGATCGGTGAGGATCGCCTGGCGCGCGACTTCGTTGAAGGCGATGTTCTGCGCCGATAACTTGGGCGCTGAAGCAATTGCCAGGCAATGACGCACGCGCTCGGGGTAGCTGATGGTCCATTGCATGGCCTGCATGCCGCCGAGGCTACCGCCGACGACGGCGGCCCATTGCTGGATGCCCAGGCTGTCGGCCAGGCGCGCCTGGCTGTGCACCCAGTCCTCCACGGTCATCACCGGGAAGTCCGCGCCAAACGGCTTGCCGGTGGCCGGGTTGAGGCTGCTGGGGCCGGTGGAGCCGTTGCAGCCGCCGAGATTGTTCAGGCTGACGACGAAGAACTTGTTGGTGTCGATCGGCTTGCCGGGACCAATGCAGCTGTCCCACCAACCGGGTTTACGGTCATCCGGGCTGTGATAGCCGGCGGCGTGATGGTGGCCAGACAAGGCATGGCAGATCAACACGGCGTTACTGGCCGTGGCGTTGAGCTCGCCATAGGTTTCGAAGATCAGCTCATAGTCGGCCAGGCTGCGCCCGCAGGCCAATGCCAGCGGTTCGGCAAAGTGCAGAACCTGTGGAGTGACCAGGCCAACAGAGTCTTGGGGGAAAGCAATCGACATCGACCCTGCTCGCAATAAAGGAAGAGCCGCAGTCTAAAGAGCGCCGCCCCAGGCAGCAAGCGCGTGGGGCGGCGCGAACCGGCGCAGTGTGTGCGGCTATTCGCCCATGCTGTGCGGGCGGGCGATTCCTGGCAGGCTGACGACTTTGCCCTGACGCAGCACGGGGGCTGGGCGGCGCAAGGTGCGCAGCATGTCAGCGGCCTGCGCCAGCTGCTGCTCCAGCTCGGCGCTGTAACGCGCCAGTTGCTGGCCGCGCTGGCGCGCTTGCTGGGTTTCCTGAGCCAAGGCCTTGAGCCGCAGCATGTGGGTTTCCAGCAGCTGTTTGTGCTCCAGGGTGTGTTGCATCAAGGGCATCAGCGCATCGTTGGCCCACTGCTCGGCGTCCTGGCGCATGCGCTGGTGCAGGCCGATCACTTCCTGCACCAGGGTGGCGAAGAAACGTTTGGTCAGGCTGCGCTGTTCGGTCAGCAGGGTTTTCAGCTGCAGGCGGAACTGGTCAGCCTTGGCCTGCTGCTGTTTCAGCTCACGCAGGTAGCGGCTGATGTTGAACTGCGGCGCATCGACGCCATGCAGCGGGTTTTCTTCGTTGTGCCGGCGATAGATGGCCGCGACCATCTTGTTGGCCATCTCGGCTTCCTGGCTCAGGTTGTGCTGATCCTGCTCCACGCTGCGGAAGAAACGCAGGATTGCCTGGTTGATGCCCAGGGTGGTCCAGCTGCCGGTGAGGTCCATGCGCACCTTGTTCAGGTGTTCGTCCAGGCGCTCGCTGCGCGAGGCGTGACGCAGCAGGTCGCCCTGGCGCTTGAGCAGGCGCTGGTTGGTTTTCAGACCCAGTAGGCGTTTGTGGTGCTGGCTGTGGTCTTCCTTGGTCTTGGCGGTCAGTTCAAACAGCATCTGGCCGTTGTCGTGTTGGTGGTTGCTCAGCAGGGCCTGTTGCTCGTTGACCTTCTCCAGACGCAGATTGAGCACGTGCTGGCTGTTCTGCAGCAGGGCCATGACCTGGAACACCACGCGGTCTTCGAGCAGGCGCTCCTTCTGCGCGATGATGCGCTCGCAGAGCAGGTTTTCCAGGTTGCTGATCTGGCTGCGGGTCAGCAGCTCTTTGTCCTTGCGCACCTTGGCCAGCATCGCCTGTTTGGCTGACAGCGGCAGCACGTCCTCGACCCGGATGCCGAGCTGTTTGGCCGTGTTGGTTTGTATCTGGCGGATCGCGTTTTGCACGAAGGTCTCGCCCGCCAGGTCATCCCAGAGCACATCGATCTTGTTCAGCACGGCGAACAGGCAGGCCTGGGTGTCTTCGTCGAGCTGGCGAATATGTTGCTGCCAGACCGCCATGTCGCTGGCTGTTACTCCGGTGTCGGCGGACAGCAGGAAGATGATCGCCTCGGCGTTGGGCAGCATCGACAGGGTCAGTTCCGGCTCGCTGCCGAGGGCATTCAAGCCGGGGGTGTCGAGGATGCGCAGGCCTTGGCGCAGCAGCGGGTGGTCAAAGTTGACCATGGCATGGCGCCAGGCGGGCACCAGCACTTCGCCAGGCCGATGGGTGCTTTCCAGCATGTCCGGGTGGAAACCCAGGGCAATGGCTTGCTCGACCGGCATGGGCTTGCAGCGCGCCACTTGGTTAAAGGCCTGGACCATGTTGTCCGGGTCGCTGAGGTCCAGGGTGATATTCACCCAGTGCGCCGGAATGCGCTTGAACTGCGCGATGCTGGCTTCGGACACACGGGTCTCGATGGGCAGCAGGCGGATGTAGGAACGCTCCGAGCGTGGGTCGAAGAACAGCTCGGTGGGGCACATGGTGGTGCGCCCGGCCTGGGACGGCAGCATGCGCTGGCCGTAGGAGGAGAAGAACAGGCTGTTGATCAGTTCGGTTTTGCCGCGAGAAAACTCGCCGACAAAGGCCAGGGTGATGTGGTCGGTGCGCAGCAGCTTGAGGGCGCGCTCAAGCTTGTCTTCCACCGCTGCGGAGTTCAGCCGGTTGTTTGCCAGCCAACTGCGGTAGCGCGTGATCTCGCGCATCAGCTCGCGCTTCCAGGTGACGTAAGCATCGACCTGTTGACTGAGACGTTCCATGCTCATCCTTGGCTTTCCTCTGGTGGTGCATCCATTGTGGGGCGATTGTATACGCTGGCCGAATCAAGTCGGGTAACCATTGAGCGATGCCGCGCCAGGCTGATGTGGCCGCTAGCGCTTTAAAGGCTGTGGCATGACCTCAGGTCCATGCATCCGTGGATAGACCTGCCGGGCATTATGCGGGTCGCAGCTGTGACGTCAATTGCAGGCGGTTATGCGCCCGCCTTGTGGTCGCTCAGGGCGACTGAATGGTCAGGCCGAGTTCGCCTGGAAGGCGCAGCGGCTGTTTGATGCGTACGCGCTTTTGTCGGCTCTGCTGGCCGCTTTCCAGGCTGATCTGACTTTTGCTCACGGCGAAGGCGCTGGCCAGAAAGGCCAGCAGGTGGGCATTGGCCTTGCCATCCACAGGCGGCGCAGTGAGGCGGATCTTCACGCGCCCGCCGTGCAGCCCGGCGAACTCATCTGTGCTCGCTTTGGGTTGCAGGTGGCACGCGAGGATCAGGTCTTCGCCGTCCCAGCGGAAGTGGCTCATCGGTCGCTCGGGGTCAGAGCGCCAGGCTGAGGCCTTTGTACATGCCGGTCATGACGGCCAGGTTGCGAATCACCAACATGTCGATCAGGTTGAGCAGCAAGAAGGCCACGATCGGCGACAGGTCCAGCCCTCCCATGCTGGGCAGGATGCGGCGAATCGGCGCCAGCAACGGCTCGCAGATCTGGTTGACCAGCATGGCGGCCGGGTTATGGCTGCCTTGTGCGACCCAGGAGAGAATCACGCTGATGATCAAAGCAAAGAAGAACACCTTGAGAAACAGTGCGGTAACGCCAATCACCGACCAGACCAGCAGCTGAACCGGGTTTTCCAGGCCGTAGCCGAGCAACATCAGGGTCAGTGCCATTAGCACCAGCTGTACCAGAATCGCCAGCACCAGGGACGCCAGGTCGAGGCCGGCCAGGCTGGGGATGATCTTGCGCAAGGGTTTCAGCAGCGGGTGGGTGGCGCGCACGATGAACTGGCTGAGCGGGTTATAGAAGTCCGCACGGACCAATTGCAGGATAAAGCGCAGCAACACGATAAGCAGGTACAGGCTGCCGATGGTTTGCAGGATGTAAACGGCGGCGGTGGTGAATCCAGTCATCTTCGTTCCTTATTGACCCAGTTGTTCGGCCAGCTCGGCTGAGCGGTGAGCGGCAGCGTTTAGGGCTTTTTCGACCAGTGCTTCGAAGCCATCAGCCTGGAAGCTTTTGATCGCCGCCTCGGTGGTGCCGGCGGGCGAGGTGACGCGGCGGCGCAGTTCGCTGGCATCGACATCGCTGGCGACGGCCATGCGCGCCGCGCCGAGGGCAGTGTGCAGGGTCAGCTGGGCGGCGGTGTCGCGCGGTAGGCCCAGTTTCTCGCCAGCGGCGGTCATGGCCTCAATCAGCAGGAAGAAGTAGGCCGGGCCGCTGCCAGATACCGCCGTGACCGCATCGATCTGTTCTTCTGTGTCCAGCCACAGGGCCAAACCAACGGCGCTGAGGAGCTGTTCGGCTTGCTCGCGTTGGTGCGACGAGACCTGGGCGTTGCCATACAGGCCGCTGACGCCCTGGCGCAGCAAGGCTGGGGTGTTGGGCATGCAGCGCACGATGGCGCGTGGGCCAAGCCAGTTTTCCAGGCTGGCGCAGCTGATGCCGGCAGCAATCGAAACCACCAATTGCTGCTCGCTGATATGGGCGGCGAGGTCTAGGCAGACGTCCTTCATGACCTGCGGCTTGACCGACAGCACGATCACGTCGGCAGCCTTGATTGCGTCGGCGTTGCTGGCGAAGGTTTCGATGCCATGCTCGGCGCTGATTTTGCTGCGTTGTTCGGCTCCGCGGTCACTGGCACGAATGGCGCTGGCGTCGATGCCTTGCGCGCGCAGGCCACCAATCAAGCTGGCGGCCATATTGCCGGCGCCGATAAAGGCAATGCGAGGAGTGGTCATAAAGGCTTCCTTGGTAAGGATGAAGGCACATTCAATCAGGTGTTGCGGTAATCACGCGCGCCGAATAATGCGGTGCCGATACGCACCCAGGTTGCGCCCTCGGCGATGGCCGCTTCCAAGTCATGGCTCATGCCCATGGACAAGGTGTCGAGGTCTAGGTTCAGACCTTGCTGCAGCTCACGCAGGCGGGCGAAGGCCGCGCGTTGTTCGGCAGGGTTATCGGTAGGCTCGGGAATTGTCATCAATCCGCGTAACTGCAGGTTGGGCAGTTGTGTAACCGCTTGTGCCAGGGCCGCTAGTTCATCTGGGCTGCAGCCGGACTTGCTGGCTTCGCCACTGACATTCACCTGCAGGCAGATATTTAGCGGCGGCAGGTGAGTCGGGCGCTGTGCAGACAGGCGTTCGGCGATCTTCAGGCGGTCCACCGAGTGCACCCAGCTGAAGTGCTCGGCGATAGGTTTGGTTTTGTTCGACTGGATCGGCCCAATAAAATGCCAGGTCAGTGGCAAATCGCACAGTTGCGCCTGTTTATCCAGGGCTTCCTGCAAGTAGTTCTCGCCGAAATCCGCCGTGCCGGCGCTAAACGCCTCACGCACGGCTTCCGCCGGTTTGGTTTTGCTCACTGCGAGCAGGCCGACAGACCCACAATCTCGCTGTGAGGCTTGCACCGCCTCACGTATGCGCATTCCGACCTTTGCAATATTCTCTGCTATCGTGGACATTACTTGCGCCCGCCGCCTGGGTTTAGCGGCATTCTACCTGCTTGTTTGTCATTAGGGAGTCCCATGGATATCACTGAATTGCTGGCCTTCAGCGCCAAGCAAGGTGCATCGGACCTGCACCTCTCCGCTGGTCTGCCCCCGATGATTCGGGTCGATGGTGATGTTCGCCGGATCAATTTGCCTGCACTGGACCATAAACAAGTACACGCGCTGATCTACGACATCATGAACGACAAGCAGCGCAAAGATTTCGAGGAGTTTCTCGAGACTGACTTCTCCTTTGAAGTGCCGGGTGTGGCGCGTTTCCGGGTTAACGCCTTCAACCAGAATCGCGGCCCTGGCGCGGTATTCCGCACCATTCCGTCGAAAGTGCTGAGCATGGAAGACCTCGGTATGGGCGAGATCTTCCGCAAAATATCTGATGTGCCACGCGGCTTGGTGCTGGTGACCGGGCCGACCGGTTCCGGTAAGTCGACCACCTTGGCGGCGATGCTCGACTACATCAACAGCAATAAGTATCACCACATTCTGACCGTCGAAGACCCGATCGAATTCGTTCATGAATCGAAAAAGTGCCTGATCAACCAGCGTGAAGTGCACCGCGACACCCTTGGCTTCTCCGAAGCCCTGCGCTCGGCGCTGCGTGAAGACCCGGACATCATTCTGGTCGGCGAGATGCGTGACCTGGAAACCATCCGCCTGGCCCTGACGGCCGCAGAAACGGGGCACCTGGTCTTTGGCACCCTGCACACCACCTCGGCGGCCAAGACCATCGACCGCGTGGTGGACGTATTCCCTGCCGAAGAAAAGTCCATGGTTCGCTCCATGCTTTCCGAGTCACTGCAGTCGGTTATCTCGCAGACCCTGCTGAAGAAAATCGGCGGCGGCCGCGTCGCCGCCCACGAAATCATGATCGGTACCCCGGCCATCCGTAACCTGATCCGTGAAGACAAGGTGGCGCAGATGTACTCGGCGATTCAGACCGGCGGTTCGCTGGGCATGCAGACCCTGGATTCTTGCCTGAAAACCCTGGTTTCCAAGGGCATCGTCAGCCGTGAAGCGGCCCGTGAAAAGGCCAAGACCCCGGAAAACTTCTAAATTGACAGGACCCGGCCGGCAATTGCCTGTCGGGTTTAGCCCGGCGGTAGCACGCGCGCCTGCCGCTGGCTTTGCATAACCGCGTGATGCACATGGGCGAACACTAATGGAATTCGAGAAACTGCTGCGTCTGATGGTCGAGAAGGGTGGCTCCGACCTGTTTATTACCGCAGGCGTGCCGCCGTCGATGAAGGTCAACGGCAAAATTATGCCGATTACCAAGACGCCCATGTCGCCAGAGCAAACCCGTGAAACCGTACACGCGGTGATGAACGAGCAGCAGCGCCGTGACTTTACTGAGAATCACGAGTGTAACTTCGCCATCAGCGCCCGTGGTATTGGGCGTTTCCGGGTCAGCGCCTTCTATCAGCGCAACCTGGCCGGCATGGTCTTGCGTCGTATCGAGACCAATATTCCGACCCTGGATGAGCTGAAGTTGCCGGAAGTTCTCAAGAAGCTGGCGCTGACCAAGCGCGGGCTGGTGCTCTTTGTGGGTGCCACTGGTACCGGTAAGTCGACTTCTCTGGCGGCGATGATCGGCTATCGCAACAAGAACAGTAGCGGTCACATCATCTCCATTGAAGACCCGATCGAATACATCCATCAGCATCAGAGCTGCATTGTCACCCAGCGTGAAGTGGGTATCGACACCGAATCGTTTGAGGTGGCGCTGAAAAACACCCTGCGTCAGGCTCCGGATGTGATCTTGATCGGTGAGGTGCGCACCCGCGAAACCATGGACCATGCCGTGGCCTTCGCCGAAACCGGGCACCTGTGCCTGGCCACCTTGCACGCCAACAACGCTAACCAGGCGTTGGACCGGATCATCAACTTCTTCCCGGCCGATCGGCAGAATCAGGTGTGGATGGACTTGTCGCTGAACCTCAAGGCCATCGTCGCACAGCAACTGATACCAACTCCCGATGGCAAAGGCCGGCGTGCGGTGATCGAAGTGTTGATCAACACCCCGCTGGCGGCGGACTTGATCCGCAAAGGCGAGGTGCACGAGCTCAAGGCGCTGATGAAGCGCTCCACCGAGCAGGGTATGCAAACCTTCGATCAGGCGCTGTACAACCTCTACAGCCAGGGCGAGATCACCTACGAAGATGCGCTGCTGTACGCAGACTCGGCCAACGACCTGCGCCTGATGATCAAGCTCGGTTCGGAAACCGATGGCGATCACCTGAGCAGCATGGCTCAGGGCCTCTCGTTGGAAGTCAGTGATGAGGAGCCCGGCCGGCGTTTCCGCTGACGGCGGTGGTAAACAAGCCCGCGTCAGCGGGTTTTTTATTGCAGCGAAACCTTGAGGCGCATGACCGGTCTTAAGCGCACAGGATAAACAAGGAGAGCTATATGGATACAAGGCACGATACCCATAGCAAGGTTATAGGCTACCTGTTGTGGATCTTTGGTTTTCTCGGTGCGCACCGTTTCTATTACGGTAAGCCGGTTACCGGGACCATCTGGTTTTTTACCTTTGGCCTGCTATTTATCGGCTGGATCGTCGATCTGTTTCTGATTCCGGCAATGGATCGTGAAGCGGATCTACGTTTTACCGCAGGCGATACCGATTACAACGTGGCTTGGATTCTGCTGACCTTCCTCGGTATTTTCGGTGTGCACCGCATGTATCAGGGTAAGTGGATCACCGGGATTATTTACCTCTGTACTGGCGGCTTGTTGTTGCTAGGCGTGCTGTATGACTTCTGGACGCTGAACACCCAGGTGTCGCTGAAGAACGCACAGCGGGCCTGAGTGTTCGGTAAAAAAAGCCCGCCATTTGGCGGGCTTTTTGTTTTTGCTTGTCCCTGTTGCTGGTTTTTAACGGCGCAGGGCAGACGCGCAGCGACCGTAAGCAGGTTCTCAGGCCTGGTAGCAGATGTGGCCATCAACCAGGGTGTAGCGCACTGCGCCAGGCAGGCAGTGGCCAATAAACGGGCAGTTGCTGCCTTTGGAAAACCAGCTTTCGCCAGCCAGAGTTGACGCCTGCGGGTCAAACAGCAGCAGGTCAGCTGCTGCGCCGACCTTGAGCCGGCCGAGCGGTAGGCCCAAGGCATCTGCCGGGCCGCTACTTAGGCGTGCTAGCAAAGTAGGCAGGTCGAGTAAGCCATCTTGTACCAGGCTCATCGCCAACGGCAGGAGCAACTGCACACTGCTGATACCCGCTTCCGTGGCGCCGAATGGGGCCAGTTTAGCGTCACGTTCATGCGGCTGATGGTGGCTGGAGATGGCTGAAATTACACCGCTTTTCACCGCCGCCCGCAGACCATCTCGGTCAGCTGCCGTGCGCAGCGGAGGCTGCACGTGGTACAGGCTGGAAAAGCCCTCCAGCGCCTCGTCAGTGAGGATTAACTGGTACATGGCCACGTCAGCTGTGACTGGCAGGCCGCGCGCCTGAGCATCGGCGATTAACTGCGCGCCACGAGCGCTGGTCAGCTGGCTGAAATGCGCGCGCACGCCGGTTTGTTCGACCAGCAATAAGTCACGCGCCAAGGCCACGGTCTCGGCGCTTTCCGGAATGCCCGGCAGGCCGAGGAAACTGGCCATTGCGCCTTCATGTGCCAGACCGCCTTCGGCTAGATCGTGATCTTGAGAATGGAAGATCACCGTCAGGTCGAAGGTGGTTGCGTACTCCAGGGCGCGGCGCAGGGTGCGGTTATTGCGAAAGCTCTCGAGACCGTTGCCGAAGGCCACGCAGCCGGCGTCGCGTAATGCCACCAGTTCGGCCAACTGCTCGCCTTCCAGACCTTTGCTTAGCGCGCCGATCGGGAAGACTTTGGTGTGCCCGGCCTCGCGGGCGCGGTCGAGAATCAGCTCGGCCACGGCCGGGGTATCGAGTACCGGTTTGGTAAAGGGGGGGCAGCACAGGCTGGTGACGCCACCGGCAGCGGCGGCCAGGGTTTCCGTGGCAATACTGCCTTTACGGCTGTAGCCCGGTTCGCGCAGGGCGACGTTGAGGTCGACCAGGCCAGGTGCGGCGACTAGGCCTTGGGCGTCGATGTTCTGCTCGACGACAAAGCCGGCGGGAGCCTGGCCAATGGCGACAATCTTGGCGCTTTCGATAAAGATATCGGCGACCTGATCGAAGCCGCTGCTGGGATCGATCACCCGGGCTCCGAGGATACGGATACGCATCAGTTCTGCTCCTCGGCATCTTGATTGAGTAGGCGTTGGGCGTTTTGCCCGCTCATGGTCATGGACAGCACGGCCATGCGAATGGCGATGCCGTAGGTAACCTGATTAAGGATCACCGATTGCGGGCCGTCGGCTACCGCTGATTCGATCTCAACGCCACGGTTGATCGGCCCAGGGTGCATTACCAGCGCATCGGGTTTCGCCAGTTTGAGGCGTTCTTCGGTCAGGCCGAACAGGCGGTAGAACTCGCCCTCGCTGGGCAGCAGGCCGCCGCTCATGCGCTCACGCTGCAGGCGCAGCATGATCACCACGTCGACGTCCTTAAGGCCCTTGGCCATATCGCTGTAAACGCTGACGCCATATTGCTCAATACCGACCGGCAGTAGGGTTTTGGGCGCGATCACGCGGATGTCCGGGCAGCCCAGGGTCTTCAGCGCGAGCATGTTCGAACGCGCGACCCGCGAGTGCAGGATGTCGCCAACAATCGCCACCGAGAGGTTCTCGAAGCTGCCCTTGTGGCGGCGGATGGTCAGCATGTCGAGCATGCCCTGGGTCGGGTGTGCGTGGCGGCCGTCGCCGCCGTTGATGATCGCCAGGTTCGGGCAGACATGCTCGGCAATAAAGTGCGCGGCGCCGGAGTCGCCGTGGCGCACGACGAAGATGTCGGCGGCCATGGCTTCGAGGTTGCGTAGGGTGTCGAACAGGGTTTCGCCCTTGCTGGTCGAACTGGTCGACACGTTGAGGCTGATTACGTCGGCGGACAGGCGCTGGGCGGCCAGCTCGAAGGTGGTGCGGGTGCGCGTGGAGTTCTCGAAGAACACGTTGCACACGGTCTTGCCGCGCAGCAGCGGGACTTTCTTTACGGCCCGCTCGCCGACCTCAAGGAAGGAATCGGCAGTGTCGAGAATTTCTGTCAGCAGTTCGCGCGGCAGGCCGTCGATGGACAGAAAGTGGCGCAGTTGGCCTTGGTCATTGAGCTGCAGCGGGCGCTTGGTGGCTAGGGTCGTCATCGAGCGAGTCTCAGTTGGCAAGCGTCTGGAATTCGAGGGTCAGCGGCGTCGGGCCGGATAATTTTACCCGTTGATCCACCGCCAGCGACAGGGTTGCGCCGACTACGTCGGGACGAATCGGCAGTTCGCGGGCATTCAAGTCGAGCAAGCTAACCAGGGTTACGCTGGCTGGGCGGCCGTAGTCGAACAGCTCGTTAAGCGCGGCGCGGATGGTGCGGCCGCTCATCAGCACGTCGTCGATCAGCACCAGGTGCTGGCCCTCGATCTCGAACGGCAACTCGGACGGCTGCACCTGCGGGTGCAGGCCGTTCTGGGTGAAGTCATCCCGGTAGAAGGACACGTCGAGAATGCCCAGCGGGTCTTCGCGGTTCAGCGCTTCGAGCAGGGCCTGGGCGACCCAGACGCCGCCGGTGCGGATGCCGATAAAGCGCGGCTCGCTGATCCGCCGCTTGTTCAGGTGGCTGGTCAGCGCGGCGGCCATTTGCGGCAGCAGTTCGGCCGGGTTGGGTAAGCTCATGGCAACACTCCAGATACAGATTCGGCGGGCAGTTAGCCCGAGCAATTTTCTTCTAGCCAGCCTTGCAGTAACAGCGCAGCGGCAAGGGCGTCGACCGGGCGTTCGCGGTAGCCGCTGGTCTGCCCCTGTTGCAAGCGTTGGCCCTTGGCCTCGTAAGTGGTCAGGCGCTCGTCGTGGGTGTGTACGGGCAGGTTGAAACGGCCGTTGAGGCGGCGGGCGAATTTTTCTGCGCGCTCGCTCATCTCGCTTTTCGTGCCATCCATGTTCAGCGGCAGGCCGACGACGATGGCATCGGGTTGCCATTCCTTGATCAAGGCTTCGACTTTCTGCCAGTCCGGCACCCCGTTCTGCGCCTTGAGGATGCACAGCTCACGGGCCTGGCCGGTGATGATCTGGCCGACCGCCACGCCAATCTGTTTGCTGCCGTAATCAAAGCCCAGCAGCAGGCGCAGCGGTTTTGCCTTGGTTTCAGTCATCAGGCGTGTCCCGCTTGTGAGGTGAGCAGGCTGAGGTTGACGCCCAGGCGTGCGGCGGCCGCATTGAGGCGCTGGTCGAAGGGCAGGTCGAAGAGGATGCTGTTGTCGGCTGGGCAGGTCAGCCAGGCGTTATCAACCAGCTCGGCTTCCAGTTGTCCGGCTTCCCAGCCGGCATAGCCAAGGGTAATCAGGTATTTTTCCGGGCCGCTGCCGTCGGCAATGGCGAACAGCACGTCTTGCGATGTCGACAGGCCCAGTTCGCCCAGCTCCAGCGTCGCCTGGTACTGCGGGCCGCTGGGGTGCAGGACAAAGCCGCGGTCGGTCTGCACCGGGCCGCCCGTAAAGATCGGCAGGCTTTGGCACAGCACCGGTGGCTCGTCATCCGGGCGCAGTTGTTCGAGAACGTCGGCCAGGTTGAGGCCGTTGGGCTTGTTGATCACCAGGCCCATGGCACCGTGCTCGTTATGGTCGATCAGGTAGGTAACGGTCTGCGCAAAACGCGGATCGGCCATGTGCGGCATGGCAATCAGGAAGTGGTGCTTGAGGTAGCTGGGGCTGGCGTCTTTCATGGGGGTAGTTTGGAGCTTTGCGCGGCAAGCCTCAAGCTGCAAACTTTTGCCCCGGTTTGCGCTGGGCGATTTTTGTGGATTCGCTCAGTTGCTCGACAGGCGATCGCCGCGCGCGAAGCGCCAGGTGCGGATGATTTCCAGGCGGTCGACATCGGCCAGGTCGCCGGTGAACGGGGCGAACGGTGCTGCCAGGCGCACGATGCGCAACGCAGCTTGATCCAGCAGGCGCTGCCCGGAAGATTCCAGTACCTGTACTTCGTACAGCGTGCCATCGCGATTGATCGATACCAGCAGGCGCAGGTTGCCGTAGATGCCCTGGCGTCGCGCATCATCGGGGTAGTTGAGGTTGCCGACGCGCTCGACCTTTTTGCGCCATTCATCCTTGTACCAGGCACCCTTGTCGCGCATGGTCGAGGCGGCGCTGATGCGGTGAACTTTCGGCCGTTTGGCGTATTGCTGCACTTCTAGGGCCAGCTCGGCTTCCAGGCTGGCGATCTCCGCGGACAGTTGCGCGCTGTCGAACACCGGGGCTGGTCGGGTTTGCGGGGTGGGCTTGGCTTCTTCGCGCTTGACCGGAGTTTTCTGCTGCTGCGGAGCGCGAGTGGCGACCGCCGCTTTGGGGGCTTGCTGGCGTATGGCCGGCTGTTGCGGGGCAGCGGGTGGCGTTACGCGCTTGACTTCGCTGTCTTGAAACAGGGCCTGCTCAGTGGTTTTCGGCGCCGCTTTATGTTCCAGGGTGCCACTGCCTTGCTGATTGTCTTGGGCGAGAAAATCAGCCTGCTTGGGCTTTTCTTCACTTTTAAAGGTGGAGAGGGTGATTTCCAGGGTTTTGCTGATCTGGCTGGGCTCGGCCAGGGTAAAGCCCAGGCCGAGGATCAGGGCGGCATGCAACACGGCGGCGAGGAACAGGGTAAAGCCCAGGCGGTCCGCCGGCTTTACGCCGGCGCTGGAAAGTTCAGGTGGTTGGGCTGCTGCGTTCATCGCGTATCGGGTCTGCTCAGGTTGCTGCGCAGTCTGCCGAGGGTGCATGGAAAAGTCTATGAAGCACTGCGCGCATTGAGCTTCTCGGCAATTTTGTCCATCAGGCGCTCACCGATGCGCGTGTCAAAGGCTTCGTCGATCTCGCGGATGCAGGTCGGGCTGGTCACGTTGATCTCGGTCAGGTGCTCGCCGATTACATCCAGGCCAACAAACAGCAGGCCTTTCTCACGCAGGGTGGGGCCGACAGCGGCGGCGATTTCACGGTCGCGCTCGCTCAGCGGTCGGGCTTCACCGCGGCCACCTGCGGCAAGGTTGCCGCGCGTCTCGCCGGCAGCCGGAATACGCGCCAGGCAGTAGGGCACAGGTTCACCGTCGATCATCAGAATGCGCTTGTCGCCATCCTTGATCGCCGGCAGATAACCCTGGGCCATGATCTGTTGCTGGCCATGGTTGGTCAGGGTCTCGAGGATCACCGAAAGGTTGGGATCGCCCTCGCGATGACGAAATATCATCGATCCGCCCATACCATCGAGGGGTTTGAGAATGATGTCACGCTGCTCTTTGGCAAACTCGCGCAGAATGTCGGCTCTACGGCTGACCACGGTCGGCGGTGTGTATTGGCTGAACTGGGTGGCAAAGTACTTTTCATTACAGTCGCGCAGACTTTGCGGGCGGTTAACCACCAGTGTGCCGGCTTGCTCGGCTTGTTCCAGCAGGTAAGTGGAGTAGACGAACTCGTTATCGAAGGGTGGATCCTTGCGCATCAGGATCACATCCAGCTCGCTTAACGCAACATCCTGCTCACTGCCTAGCTCGAACCAGCGTTGTGGGTCGTTGAATACGTTAAGCTCTGAAAGCCGAGCGCGGGCTTCGCCCTTGGCTTGGTAAAGATCTTTCTGTTCCATATAAAAGAGGGACCAGCCGCGCGCTTGGGCGGCTAGCAACATGGCCAGCGAACTGTCCTTTTTGAAGGCGATTTGGGTGATGGGATCCATGACAATGCCGAGGCGGACGCTCATGGCGGTGTTCTCCGTAAAGTGGCAGTGATTAAAGTGTGCTGGGGCCAATATTGCGTCAGGGTGGCGCTGACATGTCAGGGGGTCAAGGAAAAACCTTGGCCCGCCCCGGCTTATAGATTGCATCTAGAGAGTGTGCTAAAAAGGCCCGACGATCGGGGGGTAGCCCGTCGGTGACAGGGCCTCAGACGCACTGATATAACGCAAAAATAACGACTCACCGAGGCGATGGTAGGGCAAACATGGAACAGCATTCCGAGGGCTTGAGGGTGATGGTGATCGACGACTCGAAAACGATTCGTCGTACCGCGGAAACCCTGCTGAAAAAGGTGGGCTGCGAGGTAATTACCGCAGTTGACGGCTTCGATGCCTTGGCAAAGATCGCTGATACCCATCCCAATATCATTTTTGTCGACATCATGATGCCGCGGCTCGATGGCTATCAAACCTGCGCCTTGATCAAGAACAACAGTGCTTTCAAATCCACTCCAGTGATCATGCTGTCTTCTAAAGACGGTTTGTTCGACAAAGCCAAGGGGCGCATCGTCGGCTCCGATCAATACCTGACCAAGCCCTTCAGCAAAGAAGAGTTGCTCGGTGCGATCAAAGCTCATGTGCCTGACTTTGTACCGGTGGAACAAGCGTCCTGACGCCCGGCTGAAAAGCGGCGCGTCTTTTTAAAGTATTAGGAAACACCATGGCTCGAATTCTGATTGTTGATGACTCGCCGACTGAGATGTACAAACTGACCGCCATGCTGGAAAAGCACGGTCATCAGGTACTCAAGGCGGAGAATGGCGCTGATGGCGTCGCCTTGGCGCGCCAGGAAAAGCCCGACGCGGTACTGATGGATATCGTCATGCCTGGCCTCAACGGCTTTCAGGCGACCCGTCAGCTCACCAAAGATGCGGACACCAGCCATATCCCGGTGATCATCGTCACCACCAAGGACCAGGAGACCGACAAGGTCTGGGGTAAACGCCAGGGCGCGAAGGATTACCTGACCAAGCCGGTTGATGAAGATACCCTGGTTAAAACCTTGAATGCGGTATTGGCCGGTTAACCCCGAGTCGGTCGGCAATTAAAAACAATAAGGCCGCAGCTGGCATGTCGGACGCGCAAACACCTTTTCAAACTCTCCTGGATATCGACACGCTGTGTCGTTCGCTGGCTGCTGGCTTGCCTTCACAGCAAGCAGTCGTGCAAACCTGGAGTGGTATCGGTTTTCGCATGGGCGAGCGCTTTTTCGTTGCCCCGATGGGCGAGGTTGGCGAGGTTCTGCATGAGCCGCGTTACACCTTGCTGCCCGGCGTGAAAAGCTGGGTTAAGGGCGTGGCCAACGTGCGCGGGCGTCTGCTGCCGGTTATGGATCTGTGCGGCTTCTTCGGCAATGAGTTGTCGCCGCTGCGCAAAAAGCGCCGAGTGTTGGTGGTCGACCACCAGGATGTCTTCGCTGGCCTTACGGTCGATGAAGTGTTCGGTATGCAGCACTTCCCTGTGGACACCTTCTCCGAGCAGCTACCGCCGCTCGAGGCGTCCATCACACCTTTTATCCACGGAGTATTTCAACGTGAACAGCCCTGGCTGGTGTTCAGCCCACACGCGCTGGCCCAGAACTCGGGTTTTCTCGACGTGGCGTATTAACAGTTTATCGGTGGGGTCGGGATTGCCGGCCTTTTGGCGTTACATGGGAACCGTAGTGCGGTCGGTCCAGGCGGGGGCCAGTAAATGAAAAAACTAAATGCAGGTAATTTGTTAGCAGGTACGCGTAGTAGCACCTTGATTGCGGGGCTGTTTATCGTCCTGATCGTTTCGATCGTGCTGCTGTTCGCCAACTTCGCCTACATCAACACCCAGTCCAACTATGACACGGAGTACATCGGCCACGCCGGTGAGCTGCGCGTACTGTCCCAGCGTATCGCCAAGAACTCCACCGAAGCGGCGGCCGGTACGCCTGAAGCGTTCGGTTTGCTGCGCGATGCACGTAACGACTTCCAGGCGCGCTGGGGCTATCTGACTGACGGTAACGAAGAGACCGGGCTGCCGGCTGCGCCAGAGTCCTTGCAGCCGCAGATTGCTGTTGTGCAGCAGGACTGGGATACGCTGCGGCAAAATACCGATGCCATTTTGGCTAACGAACAGACGGTGCTGTCGCTGCACCAAGTAGCTGCGACGTTGGCGGAAACCATTCCGCAGCTGCAGGTCGAGTACGAAGAGGTGGTCGATATTCTGCTGGAAAGCGGCGCTCCGGCGGTTCAGGTCTCGGTCGCCCAGCGTCAATCCTTGCTGGCAGAACGTATCCTAGGTTCGGTGAACAAGGTACTGGCCGGTGACCAGGACTCGGTTCAGGCTGCCGACATGTTTGGTCGCGATGCCAGCCTGTTCGGTCGCGTGCTGAGCGCGATGCTGGAAGGCAACGCCGCCATGGAAATCGCCCAGGTGAGCGATCCGGAAGCCCTGGAGCGTCTCGCTGAAATTTCCGAGTTGTTTGAGTTCGTCTCCGGCTCGGTGGACGAGATTCTCGAAACTTCGCCTGAGCTGTTCCAGGTGCGTGAGTCGGCCAACGTAATCTTTAGCGTATCCCAGACCCTGCTGGATAAGGCCTCTAATCTGGCCGCCGGCTTCGATGAGCAAGCCACCGGCCGTGCCATCAACACCCTGATCGGTTACGTGCTCGCTGCCCTGGCGCTGGGTTCAATCATCCTGATCGGTCTGGTGATGGTGCGCGAAACCAACAGTCGTTTGGCCTCCACCGCCGAGAAGAACGAACGTAACCAAACGGCGATTTTGCGACTGCTCGACGAGATTGCCGACCTCGCCGACGGTGACCTGACTGTAGCTGCGACGGTAACCGAAGACTTTACCGGCGCCATCGCTGACTCCATCAACTACTCCATTGACCAGCTGCGTGACCTGGTTGCCACGATTAACCTGACCGCCGTTCAGGTAGCCGGTGCGGCCCAGGAAACCCAGGCCACGGCGATGCACCTGGCTGAGGCTTCCGAGCACCAGGCGCAGGAAATTGCCGGCGCTTCGGCGGCGATTAACGAAATGGCCGTGTCGATTGACCAGGTATCGGCGAACGCCTCGGAGTCGTCCGCAGTAGCGGAACGTTCCGTAGCCATCGCCAACAAGGGTAACGAGGTCGTACACAACACCATCACCGGCATGGATAACATCCGTGAGCAGATCCAGGACACCTCGAAGCGAATCAAGCGCCTCGGTGAGTCGTCCCAGGAGATTGGTGACATTGTTAGTCTGATTAACGACATTGCCGACCAGACCAACATCCTCGCCCTGAACGCTGCGATCCAGGCCTCCATGGCCGGTGATGCCGGCCGAGGCTTCGCCGTGGTAGCGGACGAAGTACAGCGCCTCGCAGAGCGCTCTTCCGCTGCAACCAAGCAGATCGAGGCGCTGGTTAAGACGATTCAGACCGACACCAACGAAGCCGTTATCTCGATGGAGCAAACCACCTCCGAAGTGGTACGCGGTGCACGTCTGGCGCAGGACGCCGGGGTCGCACTGGAGGAGATCGAGAAGGTATCCAAGACCCTTGCGGCCTTGATTCAGAACATCTCCAACGCTGCTCGTCAGCAGGCCTCTTCGGCGGGTCACATTTCCAACACGATGAACGTGATCCAGGAAATTACCTCGCAAACCTCGTCCGGTACCACCGCAACCGCTAAGAGCATTGGTAACTTGGCCAAGATGGCCAGTGAGATGCGTAAGTCGGTATCCGGCTTTACCTTGCCGGATGGGGAGCAGGCCTAACATCGCCGTTGCGGCTGGCCGAGAGGCTGGCTGCAAATGACTATGGTCTTAAGCGAGGGGCACGACATGCAGTCAGGCGTCTGGGCCTTGCAACCTTTGGCAGACATGTCAGCCACGGAGTTTCGTGACTGGCAGGTGCTGCTTGAAGAGCGCACTGGGGTCGTTCTCAATGAGCAGCGCCGGGCGTTTTTGCAAACCAATCTGAGTGCGCGCATGCGCGAGCTGGGCGTGTTGGACTACGCCACGTATTACCGGCAGGTAACCGATGGCCCCCGAGGTGCTGTGGAGTGGTCGACCCTGCTGGATCGGCTGACTGTTCAGGAAACCCGGTTTTTCCGCCATCGCCCATCCTTCGATGTACTCGAGAGTTACTTGAGTGAGCGGTTGCAGCAGGGCATGACGAAGCCTTGGGAGCTGTGGAGCGTAGGTTGTGCCAGCGGCGAAGAACCGTATTCGCTCGCTATCAGTGCTGCCGAAGTGTTGCGTGACAGTGAGTTTCCGGAGCATTTCGGGGTAACAGGTACCGATATCAGCCTGAACGCTTTGAGTAAGGCGCGTGATGGCCAGTATGGCGCGCGCCGACTGGAACAGTTAGATGCCGATTTGTGCCAGCGCTATTTCCTGGCCCAGGCCGATGGACGCTTCAAAGTGGTGTCGGATTTAGCCGCGCGTGTCTGTTGCGCCCGGCTCAATGTGTTGGAGTTGGCCAAGGCACCTATGTCCGGAATGGACGTTATTTTTTGTCAGAACTTGTTGATCTATTTTCGTCGCTGGCGTCGCCGCGAGATCCTCAACCGCCTGGCCGAGCGCCTGGTGCCCGGAGGATTGCTGGTGGTAGGAGTGGGCGAAGTAGCAGGTTGGCAGCATCCGGACTTGATTCCGGTGGCCGACGAACGAGTGCTGGCGTTTACCCGCAAGGGATAAGGCAGAAGAGCCAAGTTTATGAGTGGAGTGGCTATGGGTGATCGGCACGATTATGTCGCCCTGGAATGGGTTAAGGGCGAGATCGCGGAAACCCTGAAGCAGGCGCGTCAGGCCTTGGAGGCGTTCGTTGAGAACCCCCAGGACGCTACGCGTATGCGTTTCTGCCAGACCTATGTGCACCAGGTACTGGGCACCTTGCAGATGGTCGAGTTTTTCGGCGCGGCACTGCTGGCTGAGGAAATGGAGCAGCTGGCCGGTGCGCTGATCGACGGCCGGGTGAGCAATCAGGGTGAAGCCCTGGAAGTGCTGATGCAGTCGATTCTGCAGCTGCCGGTTTACCTCGACCGTATCCAAACTGCCCGCCGCGACTTGCCGATGGTCGTGCTGCCACTGCTCAACGATCTGCGCTCTGCACGCGGGGAAAAACTACTTTCGGAAACTAGCCTGTTTGCCCCGGATATGTCCGGGCGCAACGCCGCGCTGTCCAATGAGTCTATCGCGCAGCTAAGTACTGCTGAGCTGCCAGGGCTGCTGCGTAAGCTGCGGCAGATGCTGCAGATGGCTTTGGTTGGGGTGCTGCGCAATCAAGACCTGCCGACCAACCTGGGCTATATGGCACGAGTCTTCGCGCGCCTGGAAAATCTGTGTAAGGACTCGCCTCTTGGTCCGCTTTGGCAAATCGCCTCGGGTGTGGTCGAAGGCCTGGCCAATGGCAGCGTGGCCAACGGCTCGTCGGTGCGTACGCTGTTGCGTCAGGTGGATAAAGAACTCAAGCGCCTGCTTGAACAGGGTGCCGATGGCCTGAATCAGCCGGCGCCCGATGAGTTGAGCAAGAACCTGTTGTTCTATGTGGCGAAATCCACGGCCCAGTCGCCGCGGGTGCGCAGCCTCAAAGAGCAATACCGCCTCAACGATGCGCTGCCGGATAACGATGTTGTCGACGAAGAACGTGCCCGCCTGGCTGGCCCCGACCGCGACGCCATGCGCTCGGTGGTTGCCGCGCTCTGTGAAGAGTTGGTTCGTGTCAAAGACAGCCTTGATCTATTTGTACGCAGCGACCGCACACAGGTTGCTGACCTGGACGCGCTTGCCGCGCCACTGAAGCAGATTGCCGACACCCTGGCGGTGCTGGGCTTTGCCCAGCCGCGCAAAGTCATCGTCGACCAACTCGATGTGATCAACGGTCTGGCGAAGGGCCAGGGCGAACCCAGCGATGCGGTACTGATGGATGTCGCCGGTGCTCTGCTGTATGTCGAGGCTACCCTGGCTGGCATGGTGGGTCCCGCGCAGGATGACAGCCGCGAAGAAAGCCATCTGCCGACCACCGACGTGGCGCAGATTCACCAGTTGGTGATCAAAGAAGCGCGTAATGGCCTGGAGCAGGCCAAAGACGCAATCATCGAATTTATTGCCTCGCAGTGGAATCACGAGCACCTGGCCCGTGTGCCTGAGTTACTGACTCAGGTGCGTGGCGGCCTGGCAATGATTCCGCTGCAGCGCGCCGCCGACCTGCTCAACGCGTGCAACCGCTATATCCAGGAACAACTGCTGGCGCGCAAGGCTGTACCTAACTGGCAGCACCTCGACACCCTGGCGGACGCCATCACCAGCGTGGAGTACTACCTTGAGCGTTTGACTGAGGACCATGCGAGCCAGGGCGACATGATTCTCGATGTGGCCGAGGAAAGCCTGGAAAGCCTGGGCTATCCGCTGAAAGAAAAGCCGTCGATTCTTGACCGTATTGAGCCGCCAGCAGAGACCTTCGCGCCATTGGCCGATCCGCTGGACGATATGGAAGTACTGAGTGCCGAACCAGAGCCTGCGGACGAAATCGAGCTGAGTCTCGAGCCGCTGCTCGACGAGCCACTTAACCTGGAGCTGGCGGAAGATTTGAGCGCCGAGTTTGCCGATCTGGATTCGTCCGAGGTGCAAGCACCGTCGGCTGGGCCTGAGCTGATCGATTTCACGAGTGACCTAAGCGAAGCCGAGCCATTGCCACTGGCCGACATGCAGCAGGAACCGCTGGTTGCCGACGAAGAGCTGCAACTCAGCAGCTTTGAGCTGGATGAAAGCGGCAGCCCTGTGCATTGGGATGAAGACGAGCTGGCCGCGCTTGAGCTGCCCGAGGTTGACCTGCCAAGTGCGCCGCTAACTGCAGAGCTGGCGCAGCCTGACGCCGAGAAGACTGTGTCGATGGCCGATGTTATGGCCGCGCCAGTGCAGGCGATCAATCCTCCCGCGCACGATGTTCCACCAAGCCTGCTACCGCCACCGGCCGATGAAGAGCCGATTGATGAAGAGCTCATGGAGGTCTTTATCGAGGAGGTGGGCGAAGTCCTCGAAACCATCGCGGAGTATTTCCCGCAGTGGTGCGCTGACACGGACAACAAAGATGCCCTGAGCGAAATCCGCCGCGCCTTCCACACCCTCAAGGGCAGTGGGCGGATGGTTCGCGCCTTGGTAATCGGTGAGTTGGGCTGGTCAATTGAAAACCTGCTCAACCGCGTGCTCGATCGCAGCATTCAGCCCGCTGCCGAGGTGCAGCAGGTGATCGCCGATGTGGTCGCCCTGATGCCGGCGCTGGTCGATGAATTTGCCAATAAGGCGCAGCGCCAGCGTGATGATGTCGATCTTCTGGCTGCGACGGCCCACGCCCTGGCCAAAGGTCGAAGCCTCCCAAAACCTGAAGCCCCGGTTGAGCAGGTAGCTGAACCCGAGGGTCTGCCAACTGCTACCGCCGAGAGCCACAACGACGAAGGCCTGGATCCGCAGTTACTGGAAATCTTCCGTAACGAAGCGGAGATGCACCTCGATACACTGGTCAGCTTCCTGGCTGACTGTGCCCAGGAATTGCCGCAGCCTGTTACCGATGACCTGCAGCGGGCCTTGCACACCCTCAAAGGCAGCGCCTCGATGGCAGGCATTCTGCCGGTAGCTGAAATTGCCTCGCCCTTGGAGAAACTGGTTAAGGAATTCAAAGCCAACCTGATCCCCATGGATCTGGCAGAGGCGGAGTTGCTAAGCAGTGCCGAGAAACTATTCCGCCTCGGCCTTGAGCAGCTGGAAAGTCAGCCACTGGGCGTGCTGCCAGGTGCCGCCGAGTTTCTTGAGCGCGTGCAGAAATTGCATGGCGAGCGGCTCGAGCATGCAGAAAACAGCCGTGAGAACGGGCAGGGTGAAAAGCGCGATCCGCAGATGATCAGCATCTTCCTGGCCGAAGGCATGGATATTCTGCTGGATGCCGAAGCGCTGCTGCGCGGTTGGCGCGAGCACCCGACCGAGCGCCAGGAACTCAACTCCCTGCTGGACGAGTTGACCACCCTCGGCCGCGGCGCCGAGATGGCCGAGTTGCCGCAGATCGACGAACTCTGCGAAGCCTTACTCGACCTCTATGGTGCGGTTGAAGAGGGCCGGCTGGCGGTGAGCGAGCGCTTCTTCAGCGAAGCCGAACAGGCTCACGAAGCCCTGATTGGCATGATGGATCAGGTCGCCGCTGGCCTTCAGGTCAGCGCTGCTCCTGAGCGCGTGAACGCACTGCGCAGCTTGCAGATGGAAGCGCTGGACCCTAATACCCTGTCGCTGCTGTCCAACGACGGCGCATCTGGTATCGAGATTGTCGAGCTGGCTGATGCCACTGCTGCGCTTGACGCACTCAGCCAGGATGACGCGCAGGTCGAAGCCGCCAGCGAAGCGCCGCCTGCTTCGCTCTACGAGTCGCTCGATGAGGAAATGGTGTCGATCTTCCTCGAAGAGGCGGTCGATATCCTGGAAAGTGCCGGCCAGGCGCTGGATCGCTGGGTGGCCGACCCGGATAACAAAGCCGCACTGTCATCGTTGCAGCGTGATCTGCACACCCTCAAGGGTGGCGCGCGTATGGCCGAAATTCGCCCGATTGGCGACCTCGCCCATGAACTCGAATCATTATACGAAGGCCTGGTGGATCGCCGTTACAGCGCCTCGCCAGGCTTGGCGACGCTGTTGCAGCAAAGCCATGACAGCCTGGCGCAACTGCTGGAGAAGTTGCAGGCGCGCGCCATGATGCACGCCCCGCAAGCGTTGATTGACGCCATTCGCAGTTTCCGCCAAAGCGGTGGGCAAAACTTGCCGTTAAGCACCGCGACCCCAGAGCCTGTTGCCGAAGCCGAAGCCGAAGCCGAAGCCGAAGCCGAAGCCGAAGCCGAAGCCGAAGCCGAAGCCGAAGCCGAAGCCGAAGTCGTGCCAATGTTCGAGTTACTCGATTTGGCAGAGCCTGAGCCTGCGGTAGACCAAGAAGTCGAGGTTTCTGTCCTTGCAGATGGGGCGCAGGAGCCGCTGGAAGACGAAGCGCTCGAACTGTCGGTTGTTGAATGTGACGAGCCCTCTCTGGCTGAGCCTGCACCTGCAGCCGAGATCCAGCGTCCAGACGCCCCAGACAGTAAACCCGAGCCGGCTGCTGCGGCTGGGGGGCTTGATGAGGAGCGCGATCAGGAGCTGGTGGAGATTTTCCTTGAGGAAGGTTTCGACATCATCGACAGCGCCGGTGCGGCGCTGCAACGCTGGATGGACGACGTCAATAACAGCCTCGAACTGGAATCGCTGCAGCGTGATTTGCACACCCTCAAGGGTGGCGCACGTATGGCCGAAATTCGCGAGATTGGTGATCTGGCGCACGAACTGGAGTTCCTCTACGAAGGCCTCGGCGATGGCCGTTTGCGCGCCAGCCCAGACCTGTTCGGCCTGCTCCAGACCTGTCACGACAGCCTGGCGGAGATGCTGGAGGCCGTTCGCGACAAGCGCGGCGTGCCGAGCGGCGATGCGCTGATCGCAACCATCAAGGGTTTTCGCGCTAACCCGGATGAGCAGCTGAGCATGCCTTCGGCGGTTGCCCTTAAGGCCGCCGACGCTCAGCCCGATGAAGGCGAGACGGATATCCTCGATATCTTCCTCGAAGAGGCTGACGACCTGCTGGAGGCCATGGAGGTTGCGATCGGCCGTTGGGAGGCTGATCGTGAAGACGGCAGCGCCATCGACGATATGCTGCGCATCCTGCATACCCTTAAGGGGGGCGCGCGTCTGGCTGGGCAGAAGCGACTGGGCGACCAGAGCCATGACCTCGAGCAGCACCTGACTGAAGCTCAAGCCCAAGGCGCGCCTTGGCCGCAGAGTGTGTTTGTCGATGTGCAGTCGGGCTTTGAAGGGTTGCAGCAAGAGCTCGACGTGCTGCGTCAGCGTCTGCACGACAGCCTGGTCGACGAGGCGACGGCTACGCCAGCGCTTACGCCCGCTGCCGAGCACGCCGCGCGTATGCCAGAGCTGAGTTCGCCGATCGTCGCGGCCAGTGCCATGCCGGCGCAGGAGCTGATGGCCAAGGTCTTGCCGTTCGTTAGACGCGCCGAAGAGGCGGCGCAGGAAGCCGCTTCGCGCCGTGCGCCGCAGGAGCTGGTCAAGGTGCCTGCCGAATTGCTCGAGGGCCTGGTTAACCTGGCCGGTGAGACCTCGATTTTCCGTGGCCGTGTCGAACAACAGGTGAGTGACTTTGGTTTCACCCTGAGTGAGATGGAAGCCACCATCGACCGCGTGCGTGATCAGCTGCGCCGCCTCGATACCGAAACCCAAGCGCAGATTCTTAGCCGCATCGAGGCGGAAGCCGAGCGTATGGGGTATGAAGACTTCGACCCCTTGGAGATGGACCGTCATTCACAGTTGCAGCAGCTGTCGCGCGCACTGTTCGAATCCGCCTCCGACCTGCTCGATCTAAAGGAAACCCTGGCCGCGCGTAACCGCGATGCGGAAACCCTGCTGCTGCAACAGGCGCGGGTCAACTCCGAGCTGCAGGAAGGTCTGATGCGTACGCGCATGGTGCCATTTGACCGCCTGGTGCCGCGCCTGCGCCGCATCGTGCGGCAGATTTCCGCTGAGCTGGGCAAGCAAGTCGAGTTTGTCGTCGGCAACGCCGATGGCGAGATGGACCGTACCGTACTCGAACGTATCGTCGCGCCGCTGGAGCACATGCTGCGTAACGCCGTCGACCACGGCATCGAAGCGGTCGAGGTGCGCCGTGCGGCCGGTAAGCCGGAGCAGGGCAGCATTCGCCTGGCGCTCGGTCGCGAGGGTGGCGATATCGTCATGACGCTGGCGGACGACGGCGGCGGCATCCGTCTGGAGGCGGTCAAACGCAAAGCCATTGAGCGCGGCCTGATGGACGCCGATTCCGACCTGACTGACTACGAAGTGCTGCAGTTTATTCTTGAAGCCGGCTTCTCTACGGCTGAGAAAATCACGCAGATTTCCGGTCGTGGTGTGGGCATGGACGTGGTGCATTCGGAAGTGAAGCAGCTCGGTGGCTCGATGAGCATCGAGTCGCTGCCGGGTACCGGCACTACCTTCACCATTCGCCTGCCGTTCACCGTGTCGGTCAACCGTGCGCTGATGGTGCTCTCCGGTGAAGACTTGTACGCCATTCCGTTGAACACCATCGAAGGTATCGTGCGGGTATCGCCGTATGAGCTTGAGGCCTATTACGCGCCGGATGCGCCGCGCTTTGAGTACGCCGGGCAGAGCTATGAGCTGCGCTACCTGGGTGACCTGTTGAACAACGGTCAGCAGCCCAAGCTGGTCGGGCAGAGCCTGCCGCTACCGGTGATTCTGGTGCGCTCCAAGGAGCACGCCGTGGCCGTGCAGGTCGACTCCCTGGCCGGCTCACGCGAGATCGTGGTGAAGAGCCTTGGCCCGCAGTTCGCTGGTGTGCACGGGATCTCCGGTGCAACCATTCTCGGTGACGGCCGCGTGGTGGTAATTCTTGATCTGCTGGCGACTATTCGGGTGTTGCACGCGCATCTGCTTACCCAGTTGCAGCCGCGCCAGCTTAAACAATCAGCCAGCGCCGCCGAGATTGAGGCGGATCGGCCGACCCTGGTCATGGTGGTCGATGATTCGGTCACCGTGCGCAAGGTCACCAGTCGCCTGCTGGAACGTAACGGGATGAACGTATTGACCGCCAAAGACGGCGTCGATGCCATCTCCCAGCTGCAGGAGCGCAAGCCCGACATCATGCTGCTGGATATTGAAATGCCGCGTATGGATGGTTTCGAAGTGGCAACCCTGGTGCGCCACGATGATGGCCTGAAAGACCTGCCGATCATCATGATCACCTCGCGTACCGGTGAGAAGCACCGTGAGCGGGCCATGAGTATCGGTGTCAACGAGTACCTGGGTAAGCCTTATCAGGAGACCTTGTTGCTCGAGACTATTCAGCAACTGGTGGGTCGCCACCCGGTAAACCGCACATGAGTGAGAAAACTGCAGCCCGCATTGCGGTGATTGCCGACACCTCATTGCAGCGTCATGTGCTGCAGCAAGCGCTGACGGGCAGTGGCTATAAGGTGGTGATGAACAGCGACCCGGCACGCCTTGACCAGGAAACCCTGAGCGCTTGCGAGACTGATTTGTGGCTGGTTGATCTGGCCCAGTCGGATGACTCGCCGCTGATTGATAACCTGATGGAAAATGCCCTAGTACCCGTGTTGTTTGGCGAAGGCCACGCGCCTGAGCGTCACTCGGAGAACTACCCACGCTGGGAGCGGCGACTGTTTGGCAAGCTGAAGAAGCTGGTCGGCGACCCGTCGCAAGCCGTAGGTCAGAGCCTGGAAGCCTTGCTGGCAGACGCGCAGCGGCCGTCGCGTCTGGATTTGCCGGCCGTGCTAGCGGATACCCCGCTGGTTGCAGGGGAGCCGGCCCGCCAAGTCTGGTTGTTGGCGGCTTCCTTGGGGGGGCCGGCGGCGGTGAAGGCTTTTCTCGATGCCTTGCCCGGTGGTTTGCCGGTGGGCTTTGTCTACGCCCAGCATATTGATGCCAGTTTTGAGAGCACGCTGCCGCAGGCGGTGGGCCGCCACAGCCAATGGCATGTCAATCTGGCGCGCCACGGTGATGCGTTGCGCTGTGGTGAAGTGGTGGTGGTGCCGATCAGTCACGAGCTGGGCTTCGACGATCAAGGCCAGATGCACATAGCCGAACGCGGTTGGCCGGAACCCTACAGCCCGTCGATTGATCAGATGATGCTCAACCTGGCCCAGCATTTCGGCGCGCTGAGCGGCGTCATTGCCTTCAGCGGTATGGGCAGCGACGGCAGTGCAGCGGCCGCTTATGTGCTCCGCCAGGGAGGCCTGATCTGGACCCAGCGCGGCGACAGCTGCGCGTGCCCGAGCATGCCAGACAGTCTGCGTGAAGCGGGCTACAGCAGCTACAGCGGTGACCCACGCGAGCTGGCCACCGCCCTGGTCAACCACTTGGCCGAGCAGTGCCGTTAATTAGGATATTTTCATGAGCCAAGCCGTTGCCACGCAGAACAGCGTTACTAGCCTGACCGGCCTGTTGATGCCGTTGACTGACCGTACTCTGTTATTGCCCAACGTGGCGGTCGCCGAGCTGATTCCTTACCGTGCGCCGCAGGCCAGTGAAGGCATGCCTAACTGGTTTCTCGGGCAGATTGCCTGGCGTGATCTACGCCTGCCGCTGTTGTCGTTCGAGGCGGCTTCGGATGGCCAGGCGACGGTCAGCTCTGGCTCTCGGGTGGCGGTGATCAATGCCTTGGGCGGGCGTCCAGCGGTCAAATTTATTGCCGTGCTGGTGCAAGGTATTCCACGCTCGATCAAGGTCGGCGCCGAGCTGGTGCGTGCTGATGTCGGGTTGTCGCCACTGGAGCTGGATGCGGTGCAATTTGGCGAAGCCGTGTTGAAGATTCCGGATCTGCTTGGCTTGGAGCAGAAACTGGCGGACGCCGGACTGATCTAACCATCAGGAAAACAAAAAGCCCGCTTCTGCGGGCTTTTTACTGGGCTGGTAGGGCTGTCAGAAATCGCCCCACAGCTGCTGAGCGACACTCAACGCCACCACCGGCGCGGTTTCGGTGCGCAACACTCGCGGGCCGAGGCGTGCGGCATGGAAGTCGTGCTGCTTGGCCAGAGCCACTTCATTGTCGCTGAGGCCGCCCTCCGGGCCGATCAAGAAGGCCAGGGACTTAGGCTGCGGGTGGCTGGCCCAGGGCTCGGCAACCGGGTGCAATACCAGCTTCAATTCGGCGCTAGTCTGCAGCAGCCACTCATTGAGGCTGATCGGCGGATAAATGATCGGCAGCACCGAGCGCCCACATTGCTCACAGGCGCTGATAGCTACTTGCCGCCAGTGCGCCATGCGCTTGTCGGCGCGCTCATCTTTGAGGCGTACTTCGCAGCGCTCGCTGACAATCAGGCTGATCTCGTTAGCCCCCAATTCGGTGGCTTTCTGAATCGCCCAGTCCATCCGCTCACCGCGCGACAGGCCCTGGCCGAGATGAATCTGCAAGGGTGATTGAGCCTGGCCGGTGAAGGTTTCGCGCAACTCGACGCGCACGTTCTTCTTGCCCACTTCAATCAACTCGCCCAGGTACTCCTGGCCACTGCCATCGAACAGTTGCACCGGGTCGCCTACGGCATGGCGCAGCACGCGGCCGATGTAGTGGGCCTGGGCTTCCGGCAGCTCGTGCTGGCCGAGGGACAGGGGGGCATCGATAAAGAATCGGGATAGGCGCATAAGACGTGAACCTAGAGTAAAGGCGCGAATTCTAGCCTTAGGTCGCGCGGTGCGCATGGATATCCGTAGGGTGGAAGCCGCTCTTTAATCCACCACGCGACCGCAACGGTGGATGGCTAAAGCGCCATCCACCCTACTGCTGGATTTAGCCCGGGTCGCGAAAGCCGGGGTAATTGCTATTGCCCATTGCCACGCTGACCGAGGTGCGGGTGGCGATGTCGATGCCTTCAGTGGCCACCTCGGCGAGGAAGTCGATCTGTTCGGGAGTGATTACGTAGGGTGGCAGGAAGTACACCACGCTGCCCAGCGGGCGCAGCAGCGCACCACGCTCAAGGGCATGCTGGAACACCTTGAGGCCGCGGCGTTCCTGCCAGGGGTAAGCGGTTTTGCTGGCTTTGTCCTGCACCATCTCGATGGCCAGGGCCATACCGGTCTGGCGTACTTCGGCGACATGCGGGTGATCGGCCAGATGCGCCGTGGCGCTGGCCATGCGCGCGGCCAAAGCTTTGTTGGCTTCGATCACGTTGTCCTGCTCGAAGATGTCCAGAGTCGCCAGGGCCGCCGCGCAGGCCAGCGGGTTGCCGGTGTAGCTGTGCGAATGCAGGAAGGCGCGCAGGGTCGAGTAATCGTCATAGAACGCCTGGTACACCTCATCAGTGGTCACGCACGCGGCCAGCGGCAGGTAGCCGCCGGTGAGGGCTTTTGACAGGCAGAGGAAGTCCGGGCGGATGCCGGCCTGTTCGCAGGCGAACATCGTCCCGGTGCGGCCGAAGCCCACGGCGATTTCGTCGTGGATCAGGTGCACGCCGTAGCGGTCGCATGCTTCACGCAGCAGCTTGAGGTAGATCGGGTGGTACATGCGCATGCCGCCAGCGCCCTGAATCAGCGGCTCGACTATCACCGCGGCAACCTCATGGCCGTGCTCGGCGAGGGTCTGCTCCATATGGGCGAACATGACCCGCGAGTGGGCTTCCCAGCTCACGCCTTCGGGGCGGTGGTAACAGTCCGGGCTGGGCACCTTGATGGTGTCGAGCAGCAGCGCCTTGTAGGTGTCGGTAAACAGCGCGACATCGCCCACCGACATCGCCGCGATGGTTTCGCCGTGGTAGCTGTTGCTTAGGGTGACGAAGCGCTTCTTCGCCGGTTTACCGACGTTGAGCCAGTAGTGAAAGCTCATCTTCAGCGCGACTTCGATGCACGAAGAGCCATTGTCGGCGTAGAACACCCGGTCGAGGCCTGCCGGGGTCATCTTGACCAGGCGCTCGGACAGTTCGATCACCGGTTGATGGCTAAAGCCGGCAAGAATCACGTGCTCCAGCTGGTCGACCTGGTCCTTGATGCGCTGGTTGATGCGCGGGTTGGCGTGACCGAACACGTTGACCCACCAGGAGCTGACGGCGTCGATATAGCGCTTGCCGTCGAAGTCTTCCAGCCAAACGCCTTCGCCGCGCTTGATTGGCACCAGAGGTAACTGCTCGTGATCCTTCATTTGCGTGCAGGGGTGCCACAGCACCTTCAGGTCACGTTGCATCCACTGGTCATTCAGGCTCATCGTTTACTCATCCCTCGACACTTAATCATCAGCAGCAAGCCTATCAGAAGCACTGGCACGATTGCCCTAGTCGCCTGCTGATCCGTTCTAGATTGAGCTGTATAGCTGGGCCAGTAGAACTTTGCCGAGCGCCGCTAGACTAATGTGCTTAAGCAAATGGGCTGGATAAAACATCGTATTTCTCGATATTTCAAAGCGAAAAAATCCGCTTTTTGTCGATGGGTTTGTTGATAGTCTTGCTCGATTGATAGTGCTAACCCTTATTTCTTGGAACGTTTGCAATGCAATGGCGCAATAGCTCTTCTCACTACGGCCTGGTCAGCATCCTGATGCACTGGCTGGTGGCCGTGGCCGTGTTCGGTTTGTTTGCCTTGGGTTACTGGATGGTCGGGTTGGACTATTACAGTGGCTGGTACAAGACTGCGCCGGACCTGCACAAGAGCATCGGCCTGCTGCTCTTTGCGCTGATGTTGGGGCGGGTGGTGTGGCGCTGGTTCAGCCCGCCACCGGCCAGCTTGCCGAACCACGGACGGATCACTCGCCTGGCCAGCAAGTTAGGCCATAGCTTTCTGTACCTTGGGCTGTTTGTGCTGATGATCACCGGTTATCTGATCTCCACTGCCGATGGCCGTGGTATCGAAGTGTTTGGTCTGTTCGAGGTGCCGGCGACCCTGACCAGCATCCCAGACCAGGAAGATATCGCCGGGCTGGTACATGAATACCTGGCCTGGGCGCTGGTGATTTTCGCCGGTATCCATGCATTGGCGGCGCTGAAGCACCACTTTATTGATCGCGACCGGACGCTTGTACGCATGTTCGGCCGCTAGTTGCGTTTGTTGTTTACGGGGCCGGGTTGGCCCCATCCCATACTCACAAGGAGCATGCCCATGTTGAAGAAAACCCTCGTAGCCCTGGCATTTGGTGGCGCACTGATGGGTGCCGGTCAGGCGATGGCCGCCGATTACGCCATCGACAAGCAAGGCCAGCACGCCTTCGTCAACTTCAAGATCAGCCACCTGGGCTACAGCTGGCTGTATGGCACATTCAAGGATTTCGATGGCAGCTTCAGCTTTGATGCCGCCAAGCCGCAGGACAGCAAGGTCAACGTCACGTTGAACACCAGCAGCGTTGACACCAACCATGCCGAGCGCGACAAGCACCTGCGCAGTGATGATTTCCTCAACGTCGGCGAGCACCCAACCGCGACCTTCGCCTCGACGGCGGTAAAATCCACGGGTGAAGGCACTGCCGATATCACCGGTGACCTGACCCTCAATGGCGTGACCAAGCCAGTGGTGATTGCCGCCAAGTTCATCGGTGAAGGCAAGGACCCATGGGGCGGCTATCGCGCTGGTTTTGAGGGCAGCACCACATTGAAGCTGAAAGACTTCGACATCCAGAAAGACCTCGGTCCGACTTCCCAGGAAGTTGAGCTGATCATCTCGGTTGAAGGTGTGCGCCAGTAAGCCATCGCTGTTGCAGAGGTTGCAGTAACAAAAACGCCGCCCCAGTGGGCGGCGTTTTTGTTGTCTGTGCATATTCCGCGCTTTTCCAGGCAGCGGTTACTTCGCGGAGCTGTTAACTGCTCATCCGCTCACTGGGAGGTTTTTGATCAAAAGCTCCGCAGGCATAGGTTTGCCCAGTAAATAGCCCTGTAACGTATGGCAGCCCAGGCGAGTCAGCAGCGCCTGCTGCTCGGCGGTCTCCACGCCCTCGGCGACAATCTTCATCCCGAGCGTTTGGCCCAGTGCGACTATCGCCGAGACGATCGCTGCGTCGTCATTGTCCTTGGTGAGTTCGGTGACGAAGCCGCGGTCGATTTTCAACTCATTGGCGGGCAAGCGTTTTAGGTAAAGCAGGCTGGAGTAGCCCGTGCCGAAGTCGTCAATGGAAATACCGAGCCCCAGTTCTGACAGGCGTTGCAGGATCACCAGACTGCTCTCGGCATCGCGCATGGCAGTTGACTCTGTGATCTCAAGCGTCAGGTGGCGGGCATCAAGTGAGTGGCGCTGCAGAGCTTCGCGTACAACATTCACCAGGCTTGCATGGCCCAGTTGAACGGTGGACAGATTGACGGCAATGCTCCAGTTCTCATGACCTGCGTCGTGCCACGCGCGGAGTTGTCGGCAGGCCTCGTTGATGACCCAGTTGCCAATGGGAATAATCAAGCCGGATCGTTCCGCGAGGGGGAGAAAGCGATCCGGCGGAACCAGGCCCAGCACCGGATTCTGCCAACGCAACAAGGCCTCGACGCCAATCATCGGCCCGTTGGGCGCGAGCATTTTGGGTTGGTAGTGTAGGGTGAATTCGCCCTGATTCAGCGCCTTGTGCAGGTCTTGTTGCAGTTGCATCTGCTGATGGGCGTTGGTGTTCATTGTGCTTTCAAAGAACGCATAGCCATTACGCCCCAGTTCCTTGGCGTGATACATCGCGGCATCTGCATTGACCATAAGCTCGTGCGCGGTAAGCCCATCATTAGGGTACAGCGCGATACCCACACTCGCGGATACATGCATGTTATTGCCGGCGATAGCGTAGCTTTTACCAATGCTGTCGATTAACCGTTGCGCCAGCACCGCGGCGTCCACGGGTTCGCCTGGATCAATCAGCAGGACAAATTCGTCACCACCCAAGCGGGCGACGGTGTCCTCGTTGCGCTTGGTATTTAATATCCGTTGCGACACTTCGATCAGGAGCAGGTCGCCGGTGTGGTGCCCATACACATCGTTGATGGTTTTAAACCCATCCAGATCCATAAAGAGCACAGCAAATTGGCGCTTCTCGCGCGCGGATTTATAAATCGCCTGCTCCAGTCGGTCATCGAAAAGGACGCGGTTAGGTAGCTTGGTCAAGCTATCGCGTAAGGCAAGCTGAAGCAGTTCGCTGTTCGCCTGATCGAGTGAGGTTGCTATCACGCGGGTGCGTACATCCAGCATGGAAACAATTAAGGCAATGGCGAAAACCGCCAGGCTCACGACAATCACCAATACCGCCAGCCACTTGGTGTCGATGCCGCTGTTGGCAGCCCCACAGAAGCTGCCTTCAGGAAACTGCGCAGCCGCCATTCCGGTGTAATGCATGCCGACGATGGCGCAGTCCATTACGAGCGATGCTCCGATGCGGGCGTAGGTCGCGTTTTTTGAGCCGCCGCGCAGGCGGAAGGCGAGCCACAGCGCCGCACCTGATGCAAGAATTGCGATGACAACGGACAGGGCAACTACCCAGGGAATGTAGATGACGCTAGGTGTCATCAGCATGGCCGCCATGCCGGTGTAGTGCATGGCGGCAATCCCGGAGCCCATCAGCAGGCCACCCAGGCCCAGTCGCATCCACGGTAGATCCTTCTGACACACTAGCCAAAGGGCAAAGGCTGAAGACGCGATGGCCATTAACAGTGAAAGCAGGGTGAGCGGTATGTCATAGCCCAGTGGAATGGGAAGGTTGAAGGCAAGCATGCCAATAAAGTGCATCGACCAGATGCCGAAGCCCATAGCGAATGATCCGCCAGTCAGCCATAGCGCGGATGCTCTTCCCGTCGACTCGGATACGCGACTCGCCATGTTCAGTGCTGTGTAGGAGGCGAGAATAGCCACAATCAGTGAGGATGTTACGAGTACGCTGCTATAACTGCTGAGAAGCATGAAACCTACCTTTGTACGGGCTCGGTGCTGTTTGGGGTGGATGTTAGGGGGGGGCACTATAACGCCATGCATAAGCAGAGAAACGCTGTTATTGCCTGCCGGGTGCATTCAGCTTGCGAGCTCGGCGCATGACTAGAAACCAGCTGTGCCCTGTGGGCCGCGACTCGTCGGAGCGAGCCCGCTCTTCCTGAGACGTGCGTTTGCGCTTAGTTCTTTATGGCGCTGTAGGTGGTGCCTTAAGCCTAAGCAGGAAAGATGGTGCTCATCAGGAGCAAAAACGCCGCCCAATGGGCGGCGTTTTCGTGTGCGGCTAGCTGACTATGACTCTTCGCGGTTACGCGTCAGCAGGGCCGGCTTTTCGCCACGCGGGCGTGCGCTCGCCAGCTCGTCTAGCTGCTCGGCCGTCGGCAGACGATCCAGACGTGAGCCTTTGTGCACGATCACCGGCTGCTTGTCGCGCGGGCTTTTCACGGCCGCTTCCGCGCGTGGCAGCTCATCGCGGTTCAGCGAGGTGGTACGGGTGTCGCGTGGCGGCCGTGCACGGCCGGAGCCATTACGACCTTGACCACCTGAACCCGCGCCCTGGCGACGGCCTTGCGCGCCAGCGCCCGCATTTGCCCCGCCGCCATTGCTGCGTGGCTTATTGGCTGGGCGAGCACCTTGACCGACACCATTGCTGGCGCTCGGACCGGAAGCAGGCGCACCGGGCCGACGGCCACGGTTCTGCTGCTTGTTCTGGTTCGGGCTTACATAGTCGGCACGGTTGCCGAAATTATCGATTTCATCATCGCGGAATTCGTCCGGCGCACGGTCTGGAGGCAGTGTGGGCACGGCCGGCGTGCTCGCACGGGGCGCTGACGGGCTGCGTGGCTGTTGGCTGCGGCCGCCCTGGGGCTTGCTGCGGCTGTTGTCACGGCTGCTGTCCTTGCCTTTGTCTTTACGCCCGCCGCCATGGCGTTCGCCTTCTGGCTTGGCCCCGCGTGGTTGGCGTGGCTTCTGCGGCTCACGCACTTCCGGGCGCTCGGCCTCAACGGTGCTGGCATCAAAACCGAGCAGGTCGCCGTCGGCGATTTTCTGCTTGGTCATGCGCTCAATGCCTTTGAGCAGCTTTTCTTCATCCGGGGCGACCATGGAGATGGCCTCGCCACTGCGTCCGGCACGGCCGGTGCGGCCAATGCGGTGCACATAGTCTTCTTCGATATTCGGCAGCTCGAAGTTGACCACATGCGGCAGCTGGTCGATATCCAGACCGCGCGCGGCGATATCGGTGGCGACCAGAATGCGCACCTTGTTCGCTTTGAAGTCAGCCAGGGCTTTGGTGCGCGCGTTCTGGCTCTTGTTGCCGTGAATCGCTACGGCCGGCAGGTTGTGTTTGTCGAGGTATTCGGCCAGACGGTTGGCACCGTGCTTGGTGCGGGTGAATACCAGCACCTGTTCCCAAGCACCGGCGGTAACCAGGTGGGCGAGCAGGGCGCGCTTGTGGCTGGCCTGGACGCGGAATACGCGCTGCTCGATACGCTCGACCGTGGTGTTCGGCGGCGTGACTTCGATGCGTTCCGGGTTGTGCAGCAGCTTGCCGGCCAGGTCGGTGATGTCCTTCGAGAAGGTCGCCGAAAACAGCAGGTTCTGGCGCTTGGTCGGCAGCTTGGCGAGGACCTTTTTCACGTCATGGATAAAGCCCATGTCGAGCATGCGGTCGGCTTCGTCGAGCACGAGGATTTCCACGTGCGACAGGTCGATGGCGCGCTGGTTAGCCAGGTCGAGCAGGCGTCCGGGGCAAGCCACCAGTACGTCGACGCCTTTGGCCAGGGCCTGGACCTGCGGGTTCATGCCAACGCCGCCGAAGATGCAGGCGCTGACGAATTTCAAATCACGGGCATACAGCTTGAAGCTGTCATGCACCTGAGCGGCCAGTTCGCGGGTCGGTGTCAGCACCAGCACGCGCGGTTGTTTCGGGCCGTGTCGCTGTTCGCGATCCGGGTGACCGTTGGGGAACAGTCGTTCGAGGATCGGCAGGGCAAAACCGCCTGTCTTACCTGTACCCGTCTGGGCGGCAACCATCAGGTCGCGACCTTGCAACGCGGCGGGGATGGCCCGCTGTTGCACCGGAGTGGGTTGGGTGTAGCCGGCGGATTCGACCGCACGGACTAAAGCCTCGGAGAGACCGAGGGAGGCAAAGGACATGTGTAATCCTGTCTAGTGAGGGCGTTGCCCTATGGGGTGTATTGCCTGGCTTGAATCACGCTTGGGGGGCGTAATCCCGTCCGGTACTACTGGCCTCTGGGGGCTAGCATCCGGGCGCAAGCCTGGCGGGAAGGCCCGAGTATAACAGAGCTGGGTTGATCTGCAGCATTGGCCTGCTTAACGGGCGGTGGCGCTGCCAGTCGCGTGAGTCATTGCGCGTGGTTCATAGCGGGCGCTGAGGGTGGCATAGGCCGGCTCACGTTTAAAGCGGCGCAGTTCGTTGCTGAAGCGCTGGGCGAGCGTTTCCAGGCCGGCGCTGCGGCGTAGGCCCAGATACAGCTGGTCGCGGCTAATCACCTGAGGGTGGTGGCTAATGTCAGCCTGGATGCCCATCTGCTTGATAAGGAAGGTGCCGCCGCGCCTGTCGTTGATCACCAGGTCGACACGGTCGCGCAACAGCTTGCCGAGGTTGGCGCTATGGCTGGGGGCGGCTTCGCGGGTGAATAGGGTGGAGTCGCGAAACTGCCGGTTGGCATACCAGTAACCGGCGGATACCCCGACTTTCAGGCCTCGCAGGTCTGGTAACTGGCGAAATGGGTAAGGCCTGGCGTTAGCGTAGAACAGCACGAACTCGATCTGCGACATGGGCTCGTCGGGGTAGATCATGCTGACTTCGCGTTCGGGGGTGCGGAATATATCCAGAATGGCGTCGGCCTGCCCTAGTTCAATCGCCATTAGGCAACGTTTCCATGGCAGGAGTTGCCATTCGACCTCTACGCCCAGGCGTTGCAGGACGATTTGGGCCGCCTCGTAGTCGCGGCCTTTTAGCGTGTCTTGTTCTTCATAAATGTAGGGAGCCCAGCTTTCACTGACGATACGCAGCGTCTGGGCTTGAGCGCAGAGGCTCAGGCCCAGCAGGCATAGTGCGGCGATGATCGGTTGTAGGAAGGCTGGCATAGGGCCAGAGTATCGACTTGGCTCGACTCTGAGTAGAGGGCTTGGCCGAATGATTGTTCTTCAGGTGATAGTCGCCAACGCGTTTTTCGGTTCAGCATGGGCAGCGCCTTGCCAGGGCTGCCCATGCTGAGCTATTGCGCAATCCGCTGGGCGGGCGGCTACTGGGTCAGCTGGTAGCAGGGTACATAGGCCGTGTTGCCTGGCAGCTTCATCCGGTGTTGGTCAACGAAGGACTGCAGCAGCTTATCGAGCTGGCGCATGATGTCGCGGTCGCCGGTGATTGTGTAAGGGCCATGTTGCTCAATCAGGCGGATGCCCTTGTCCTTGACGTTGCCCGCGACAATCCCGGAAAACGCTCGGCGCAGGTTGGCCGCCAGTTCGTGTGCAGGCTGCTCGCGCGACAGCTCGAGGCTGGCCATGTTGGCGTGCGTTGGCTCGAAGGGGTGCTGGAAGCTTTCGTCGATCTTCAGCAGCCAGTTGAAGTGGAACGCATCGTTATGTTCACGGCGGAACTGCCTGACTGCGGTGATTCCTTCGGCCATTTCCCGGGCGACCTGTGCCGGGTTGTTGATGATGATGCTGTAACGCTGCTGCGCGGCCTCACCCAGGGTCGCCCCGATAAACTCGTGCAACTGCTCAAAGTAGGCGGCAGCGCTGCTTGGCCCGGTCATGATCAGCGGGAACGGGATGTTCTGGTTATCTGGGTGCATGAGGATGCCGAGGAGATACAGCAGTTCCTCGGCCGTGCCGGCACCGCCGGGGAAAATGATGATGCCGTGGCCGACGCGTACGAAGGCTTCCAGGCGCTTCTCGATATCCGGCAGGATCACCAGCTCATTGACGATCGGGTTAGGTGCTTCGGCGGCGATGATGCCCGGCTCGGTGAGGCCGAGGTAGCGGCCATGCACGTTGCGCTGTTTGGCGTGGGAGATGGTCGCGCCTTTCATCGGCCCCTTCATCACGCCGGGGCCGCAGCCGGTGCAGATATCCAGCCCGCGCAGGCCCAGCTCGTGGCCGGTTTTCTTGGTGTACTTGTATTCTTCAGTGCTGATCGAGTGGCCACCCCAGCACACCACGATCTTCGGCTCGGCGCCGGCGCGCAGGGTGTGGGCGTTGCGCAGCAGGTGAAAGACGTAGTCGGTGATGCCTTGCGAGCTGTTGAAGTCGACCCGCTTGTTCTCCAGCTCGCTCTGCGTATAGACGATGTCGCGCAGGGCGCTGAACAGCATTTCACGGGTGCTGGCGATCATCTCGCCATCGACGAAGGCGTCGGCCGGGGCGTTGAACAGCTCCAGGCGGATGCCGCGGTCTTGTTGCAGGATGCGGATTTCGAAGTCCGGGTAGGCTTCCAGAATGGTCTTGGCGTTATCGCTGTGCGAACCGGTGTTGAGGATCGCCAGCGCGCACTGGCGGAACAGCGCATAGACGCCGCCGGAACCGGTTTCGCGCAGCTGCTGTACTTCGCGCTGCGAGAGGGTTTCCAGGCTGCCTTTGGGGGATACGGAGGCATTGATTGTTTTTCGTGCGGCCATTGCGGCGCTCCATGGTTGTGAACCGCCTAAGCCCTGCATGGCTAGACGCTTGCTGAAAGTAGGGTCGCGGCTGAATGCCTTGGCCTGTGCGTTGAGCGTGCCGTGCGTTGCAAAAGGCTACCGCGGTTTGCCGGGTGCGTGGGGAAAAGACTGCGGTGCAAGTAGGGTGGGGCATGCCCCAGGGCCGGAAAAGCCATCGGCACCCGCAAGACGCAGGCACCGATGCGACTGCCGTTCAGCTTAGCGTGGCAGCTTAAGGTTGTTCCAAATCGCCAGGCTCGGCTCGGCCTGGTTCATGCTGTAGAAGTGCAGGCCCGGTGCGCCGCCTTGCAGCAGGCGTTCGCACATTTCGCTAATGACCTGTTCGCCATAGGCCTGGATGCTGCCGGTGTCATCGCCGTAGGCTTCCAGTTGCTTGCGCACCCAGCGTGGAATCTCCGCACCGCAGGCGTCAGAGAAACGCGCCAGCTTGCTGTAGTTGGTGATCGGCATGATGCCCGGGACCACTGGGATGTCGACGCCGAGTTTCTGCACGCGCTCGACGAAGTAGAAGTAGCTGTCGGCGTTGAAGAAATACTGGGTGATCGCGCTGTCGGCACCGGCCTTGGCCTTGCGCACGAAGTTGGCGATATCGTCTTCGAAGTTGCGCGCTTGCGGGTGCATTTCTGGGTAGGCCGCAACTTCGATATGAAAGTGGTCGCCGGTTTCTTCACGGATGAACTCGACCAGGTCGCAGGCATAACGTAACTCGCCGCTGCTCATGCCCATGCCGGATGGCAGGTCGCCGCGCAGGGCGACAATGCGCTTGATCCCGGCGTTTTTGTACAGGCCGAGCAAGTCACGCAGCTCGGCTTTGCTGTCACCGACGCAGGACAGGTGCGGCGCGGTCGGCACTTTGATCTCGCCATCGAGTTGCAGCACGGTGTTCAGGGTGCGGTCACGGGTGGAGCCACCGGCACCGTAGGTGCAGGAGAAAAAATCTGGGTTGTAGGTCGCCAGCTGGCGCGCCACATTCATCAGCTTTTCGTGCCCGGCTTCGGTCTTGGTAGGGAAGAACTCGAAGCTGTAACGGCGTTCTTGAGACATAAGAAAATTCCGTAGGGCGGGTTAGCCGCAGGCGTAACCCTCCATAGGTTGATCGGGCCGGTGGGTTAAGCCGCTGCGCGACTAACCCACTCTACGCTTGTGCTTAGTAGCGGTAAGCGTGTGGCTTGAACGGGCCTTCCTGTGGCACGCCGATGTACTCGGCTTGCTTAGTGGTCAGCTGCGTCACCACGCCGCCGAAGCCTTTGACCATTTCCAGGGCCACTTCTTCGTCGAGTTTCTTCGGCAGCACTTCCACCGTCAGGCGCTCGGCCTTCTGCGCTGGGCTCAGGTCGGCGTACTTCTGACCGAACAGGAAGATCTGCGCCAGCACCTGGTTGGCGAACGAGCCGTCCATGATGCGGCTCGGGTGGCCCGTAGCGTTGCCCAGGTTTACCAGGCGGCCTTCCGACAGCAGGATCAGGTAGTCATCGTTCTGTGCGTCGAAGCTGCCGCTGCCGGTGCGATGAACCTTGTGTACCTGCGGCTTAACCTCTTCCCATGCCCAGTTCTTGCGCATGAAAGCGGTGTCGATTTCGTTGTCGAAGTGGCCGATGTTGCACACCACCGCGCGCTTTTTCAGCGCCTTGAGCATGTTCGCATCGCACACGTTGTAGTTGCCGGTGGTGGTCACGATCAGGTCGATCTTGCCCAGCAGCTGCGCGTCAACACTGGCTTCGGTGCCGTCGTTGATGCCGTCTTTGTAAGCCGAGACCAGCTCGAAACCGTCCATGCAGGCCTGCATGGCGCAGATCGGGTCAACTTCGGTGACCTTGACGATCATGCCTTCCTGACGCAGCGACTGGGCCGAGCCCTTGCCTACGTCACCGTAGCCAATCACCAGCGCTTGCTTGCCGGACAGCAGGTGGTCGGTGCCGCGCTTGATCGCGTCGCTCAGGCTGTGACGGCAGCCGTACTTGTTGTCGTTCTTGCTCTTGGTCACCGAGTCGTTGACGTTGATGGCCGGAATTTTCAGTTCGCCCTTGGCCAGCATGTCCAGCAGGCGGTGCACGCCGGTGGTGGTTTCTTCGGTAACGCCGTGGATGCGCTCAAGCATCTGCGGGTATTTCTTGTGCAGGATCTCGGTCAGGTCGCCGCCGTCGTCGAGGATCATGTTGGCGTCCCATGGCTGGCCATCCTTGAGGATGGTCTGCTCGATGCACCACTCGTACTCTTCTTCAGTCTCGCCCTTCCAGGCGAAGACCGGGATACCGGCGGCGGCGATGGCGGCAGCGGCCTGGTCCTGCGTCGAGAAGATGTTGCACGACGACCAGCGTACTTCGGCACCCAGTGCGGTCAGGGTTTCGATCAGCACGGCGGTCTGGATGGTCATGTGGATGCAGCCGATGATCTTCGCGCCTTTCAGCGGCTGCTCGCCAGCGTATTTGCGGCGCAGACCCATCAGGGCAGGCATTTCCGATTCGGCGATGATGGTTTCGCGGCGGCCCCAGGCAGCCAGGGACATATCGGCGACTTTGTAATCGTTAAAAGCGGCGCTCATAAAGCACTCCATTCGTTGTCTGCGAATGGGCGCCGTTGATGCGTATGGTTAACGCCCCATCCGAGCCTGACAAATCTCTACTAGGCAGAGTTTGCTGCAGCGCCCCTCGGACAGGTGGCGGGAGCGGCCGGAGCTGTGCCGGTCGCGTGAAACGGAGGCGATTATAGCGAGGCTGACGATTTAGCCCAAGGCTTTCCGTCGCTCCGGTTTAGTGTGGGTGGTAGCCTTGCTGCCTTGTGAAGTTAAGGACCTGCCATGGGCAATCACAAAATCGAGATTCGCCGGCGCAACGTCGAGAAGATCCTGCTGGCTGCGGAAAAAGTCTTCGCCGAGAAAGGCCATGGTGGCACCGCCATGGGCGACATCGCCGAAGAGGCCGAGCTGCCACGCTCCAACCTGCACTACTACTTCAGCACCAAAGACGAGTTGTACCGTGCGGTGCTGCTTGACCTGCTTGAGGTGTGGAAGCAGGACGCGCTGTGCTTCGAGATGTATGACGACCCGCGGGTGGTGCTCAGTACCTATATCCGCGCCAAGATGAACCACTCGCGCAGCCGCCCGCACGGCTCCAAGGTCTGGGCCAACGAGATCATCCATGGTGCGCCGATGCTCGGCGCCACCCTCGACGACAGCCTCTACACCTGGGCCAAGATGAAAGAAGCGAAGATCCGCCAGTGGGTCGAAGACAAGCGCATCCTGGCCGTCGAGCCCTCGGCCCTGCTCTATATGATCTGGGCCTCAACCCAGCACTACGCCGATTTCAGCCATCAGGTCAGTGTGCTTAACGATCACCAGACGCTGTCCGAGCGCCAGTTCGAGCGCGCGGTGCAGACCGTGACCAGTGTGATACTGCGCGGGATTGGGCTGGAGCCCTGATCGTGACTTGTCGCGCCCCTCCCACGAATTGCACACGATCCGTGGGAGGGGCTTTAGCCGCAAGAGTCAATCAACTGGCCACGCGATACGGATTGCGCGGGTCGTGGTTCCAGTCGAGAAACGGCTTGCCGGTGTCCTGAGTCACCATCTCGATGCAGTCCTCTACCGGGCAGGTGATCTGACACAGGTTGCAGCCCACGCATTCATCGTCGATTACCTCGTACTTATGCGTCCCGTCGGCCTGGGGCAGGCTGGCGATGGCTTGGTGCGAGGTGTCTTCGCAGGCGATATGGCAGCGGCCGCAGCCGATGCAGGCGTCCTGATCGATCTTGGCGATCACCTGGTAGTTGATGTCCAGGTACTTCCAGTCGGTGGTGTTGCCCACCGCACGGCCGGAGAAGTCTGCGAGGCTGGTGTAGCCCTGGCTGTCCATCCAGCGCGACAGGCCGTCTGTCATCTCCTCGACGATGCGAAAACCGTGCAGCATGGCGGCTGTACACACCTGCACCGCGCCGCAACCGAGGGCGACGAACTCCGCCGCGTCGCGCCAGCTGCCGATACCGCCGATGCCGCAAATCGGTAAGCCTTGGGTCTCCGGGTCGCGGGCAATCTCAGCGACCATGTTCAGCGCGATGGGTTTAACCGCCGAGCCGCAATAACCGCCGTGGGTGCTTTGGTTGCCGACGATGGGGTGGGCGACCATCCGCTCCAGATCGACGCTGGTGATCGAGTTGATGGTGTTGATCAGTGACACCGCATCGGCGCCGCCGCGATGGGCGGCGCGGGCAGACAGGCGCACGTCGGTGATGTTCGGCGTCAGTTTGACGATCACCGGCAACGAGCTGTAGGTCTTGCACCAGCGGGTGACCATTTCCACGTATTCCGGCACCTGGCCGACCGCCGCGCCCATGCCGCGCTCGGGCATGCCGTGGGGGCAGCCGAAGTTCAGCTCGATGCCGTCGCAGCCGGTGGCTTCCACCAGCGGCAGGATGGTTTTCCAGGATTCTTCGACGCACGGCACCATCAGTGACACGATCAGCGCGCGGTCTGGCCAGTCCTTCTTTACCTGGGTGATTTCACGCAGGTTGATCTCCAGCGAGCGGTCGGTGATCAGCTCAATGTTGTTGATGCCCTGTACCTGGCGGTTGGGGCCAAAGTGCGCCGAGTAGCGCGACGATACGTTGACCGCTGCCGGGTCTTCGCCGAGGGTCTTCCAGACCACGCCGCCCCAGCCGGCTTCGAAGGCGCGGACCACGTTGTAGGCCTTGTCGGTGGGCGGCGCACTGGCCAGCCAGAACGGGTTAGGTGCCTTAATACCGGCGAATTCGATGGATAGATCGGCCATTTATGCGGCCTCCACAGTGAGCATCAGGTGAGAGTGGATGGCCTCGGCGGCCAGCTTGCCGTGTTGCACGGCTTGTACGGTGAGGTCCTGGCCCTGGGCGGTGCAGTCGCCGCCGGCGTAGATGCCGGGCACGCTGGTCTGCAGTTGCGCATCAACCCAGATGCGTTCGCCCTCGCGTTTCAATTCATGGGCCAGCGGGTCACTCAGGGCTTGGCCGTCAAAGGCCTGGCCGATGGCGCTGAAGATGGCGTCGGCGGCCAGCTCGAAGGTCTGCCCGGTGCTGTGCAAACGGCCATCTTCCAGGCGGGTGCGGGCGAAGCGCATGCCGCGCACTTGGCCTTGCTCATCGAGCAGCACGTCTTGTGGTTGTGCCCAGGTCAGCAGGCGTACCTGGTTAGCCTTGGCAATCTCCTGCTCGTGTTCGGTGGCGCCCATCTCCTCAAAACCACGGCGATAAACCAGGTTGACGTCGCGAGCGCCGAGCTTGCTCATTTGTACCGCCATGTCGATGGCGGTATTGCCAGCGCCGAGGACGATGCAGCGGTCGGCCACCGGCAGCTGGCTGAGGTCATCGCTTTGGCGTAGCTCGCGGATATAGTCGGTGGCGGCGAGCAGGCCCGGCGCGTCTTCGTGTGGCAAACCGAGGCACTTGCTGGCGGCCAGGCCGATGCCGAGGAACACCGCGTCGAACTGCTGGTGCAGCTCGCTCAGGCTGAGGTCGTCACCGAGTTTGTGCCCGTGACGGATCTCGATGCCGCCAATCTGCAGGAGAAATTCCACCTCGCGCTGGGCGAAGTCGTCCACCAGCTTGTAGGCGGCGATGCCGTATTCGTTGAGGCCGCCGGCTTTCTCGCGGGCCTCGAAAATCACTACATCGTGACCGTGCATTGCCAGGCGATGGGCGCAGGACAAACCCGCCGGCCCTGCGCCGACCACGGCGATACGCTTGCCGCTGAGTGGCGCGCGCTGGAAGGGGTGTTCGCTGAACTGCGCGTTGTCGATGGCGTAGCGCTGCAGCAGGCCGATCAGCACCGGCGCGCACTCTTGCGCGTTATTCCGCACGCAGGCCTGCTGGCACAGGACTTCGGTCGGGCAAACGCGAGCGCAGCTGCCGCCAAGGATATTCGCCGAGAGGATTTTCTCGGCCGCGCCCTGAACGTTTTCATGGCTGATATTGCGGATAAACGAGGGGATGTCGATCTCACTGGGGCAGGCGTTGATGCACGGCGCGTCGTAGCAATACAGGCAGCGGGCGCTTTCCAGAGCAGCTTGGCGAGCATTCAGCGGCGGGGCCAGATCGCTGAAGCGATCGGCCAATTCGGCTGCGTCGGCATCCGCGCGTGGCAAATGGCTAAGGGTGTCTATCACGGTTATTGCCTCACGGTTTTGTGGCTTTTATTGGGCAGTTAACAGCTGATAAGCCGCCGCCCGGCCTCTACGGGCCGGTGTGGCGAAGTAATGTGTAGCGCCGGTGTGCGCGGCTTAACGCTCGACGGCCGTCGGTCGATTCCGCTCGGCGCGCTTGCTCAGCAAGTCGAACACCGCCGGGTATGGTGGGCGCTCGACATAGCGACCGGCGCTGCGTTCGGCGCGCAGGTCACCGTCAACCCAGACCAACTTGCCCTGGCTGATGGTGTGGCTGGGGATGCCGCGCACGGTCTTGCCTTCGAAGATGTTGAAGTCGACCTGTTGGTGATGCGTCTTCGCCGAAATGGTGCGCGTGCCCTGCGGGTCCCAGAGCACCAAGTCGGCGTCGGCGCCGACGCGCAGTGCGCCCTTACGCGGGAACAGATTGAAGATCTTTGCCGTGTTGGTGCTGGTCAGCGCGACGAAGTCGTTGATCGACAGCTTGCCGCTGTTCACTCCTTCATCCCACAGCACGGCCATGCGGTCTTCGATGCCGGCGGTGCCGTTGGGGATCTTGCTGAAGTCATCCCGGCCGGCGGCTTTTTGCTCGGCGCAGAAGCAGCAATGGTCGGTGGCGGTGGTGTGCAGGTTGCCCGACTGCAGGCCACGCCACAGCGCGGCTTGATGCGCTTTGGGGCGGAACGGCGGGCTCATCACATAACCGGCAGCGGTCTGCCAATCCGGGTGACGGTAGACGCTGTCATCCAGCAACAGATGCCCGGCCAATACTTCGCCGTACACCGGCTGGCCCTTGGCGCGGGCGTAGGTGATTTCATCCAGCGCTTCCTGGGTGGAAACATGCACCAGGTACAGCGGCGTACCCAGGGTTTCGGCAATCCGAATGGCGCGGCTGGCCGCTTCACCTTCGACCTGCGAGGGGCGTGACAGTGGGTGCGCTTCCGGCCCGGTCATGCCCTGGGCCAGGAGTTTTTGTTGCAGGTGATAGACCAGCTCGCCGTTTTCCGCGTGCACCGTGGGCACTGCGCCCAGTTGCAGGCAGCGCTCGAAGCTGGCGACCAGGGTGTCATCCGCGGCCATGATGGCGTTCTTGTAGGCCATAAAGTGCTTGAAGCTGTTGACCCCGAACTTGGCCACCAGCTCGCCCATTTCGGCGGCGACTTGCTCGCTCCACCAGGTGATGGCGACATGGAAGCCATAGTCAGCGGCGGACTTTTCCGCCCAGCCGCGCCAGGTGTGGAAGGCTTCGAGCAGCGATTGCTGCGGGTTGGGAATGACGAAGTCGATGATTGAGGTGGTGCCGCCCGCCAAGCCGGCGGCGGTGCCGCTGAAGAAGTCTTCACTGGCCACGGTGCCCATGAAGGGCAGTTGCATATGGGTGTGCGGGTCGATGCCGCCGGGCATCAGGTACTGGCCGCTGCCATCGAGTACCTGGCAGCCGGCGGGGGCGTCGAGGTTGTCGCCAATGGCCTGGATCAGGCCGCCAACACAGAGAACATCGGCGCGGTAGCTTTCCTCATGAGTGACCAGCGTGGCACCACGGATCAACAGCGACATAGCGAACTCCTTTCAGGCTGACCGGTGCGTGCCGGTTCTTGGTGTTATGGCCTGTCAGAAGGGCGGTTTTTATTCCTGCCACTGCTGACAGGAATTGAATCTAGTCGCTGTTTTGCGATTGGGCAAGAATATTTATTGCGATCAATTTATTCGTATAAGTTATTGAAAATAAACGTAAAAATATTAATTACACATAATGGTGCAGGCCCTCACCATTTTGACTCACTTGACAAGAACCAAATATGAACAAGATTTCCTATGCAAAATCAGGCGTTTGAGCGGGTTGGTGGAGAGACTGCGACAAACGAAAAATTATTGGCCTGCACCACTTTGAATCCTGACTAGTTAGACAGGCTGGTTGGGCCGAGCTGGAAAGTGCCTGTAAGACGTTGAGAGAAAAGCCTGATTTTTTATAAAGCCTATAAAAATCATCTGTTTATAAAGGTTTTATCGAGGCAGTAGATGAGCCAGCAGGTTCTCGGCACGCTTATTGATGGCCCTCGCTATCGAGCTGGCCGGCCCTGAGGTGGAAGAGTACTCCGGCCATCGTGAGCGGCCGATTGGTGGTGTAAACACTGCCAGGCGGCTGGTCATCCCGATGTGCGAATAATCAGAACAATCACTGGAGAGGCCCATGCAACAGAGCAGATCACAAGTGACTGAACGCGATGGCTTGTACGAACTGGCCGCTGGCCCCGACGTACTCGACAGCCCGCGCTATAACCACGACATCGCCCCCACTCAGGTGCACGAGCGCACCTGGAACAAGTGGCACATCACCGCACTGTGGGTCGGCATGTCGATCTGCGTGCCGACCTACACCCTGGGCGGCGTGCTGACCGCCTACTTCGGTCTATCGGTCAGCGAGGCACTGCTGGCCATCCTGTTTGCCAACATCATCGTACTGATCCCGCTGACACTGAATGCCTTCCCCGGCACCAAGTACGGCATACCGTTTCCGGTGTTATTGCGCTCTTCATTTGGGGTGATCGGTTCCAACGTGCCCTGCTTGATACGCGCCGTGGTGGCCTGCGGCTGGTTTGGTATTCAGACCATGTTCGGCGGCCTGGCCATTCACCTGCTGCTCGGTTCGATCTTCGAGGGCTGGAAAAGCCTGGGCGGTACCGGTGAGGTGATCGGCTTTATGATCTTCTGGACCCTCAATTTGTGGGTGGTGCTGCGCGGGGCCGAGTCGATCAAGTGGCTGGAAACCCTCTCAGCACCGCTGCTGGTGCTGGTCGGTGCCGGTCTGCTGGTGTGGGCGTTGCCCAATGTGTCGATGAGCGAACTGCTGGCGCAGCCGGCGAACCGTCCGGAGGGCGCCAGCGTGACCAGTTACTTTCTCGCTGGGCTGACGGCGATGGTCGGTTTCTGGGCCACCCTGTCGTTAAACATTCCTGACTTCAGCCGCTACGCCAAGAGCCAGAAGGACCAGATCATCGGCCAGGTCATTGGTTTGCCGTTGACCATGTTCCTCTTCGCCGCCCTCGGTGTGGTCATGACGGCGGCTTCGGCCTCGCTGGTCGGTGAGACCGTATCCGACCCGGTCACGCTGATCGGGCATATCCAGAGCCCCGGCTGGGTTGCCCTGGCCATGGCGCTGATTATCGTCGCCACGCTGTCGACCAACACCGCCGCGAACATCGTCTCGCCGACCAATGATTTCCAGAACATCGCGCCCAAGCTGATCAACCGCACCAAGGCGGTGATGCTGACCGGGCTGATTGGACTGGGATTGATGGGTCACGAGCTGCTGAAAAAGCTCGGCCTGCTGGTCTCTGACCTCAGCCTGGAAAGCGTCTACTCCAACTGGCTGCTGGGTTACTCCAGCCTGCTCGGGCCGATTGCCGGGATCATGGTGGTGGATTATTTCCTGATCAAAAAGCAGCGCCTCGACCTGGCTGGTCTGTACCGCGACGACGTCTATCCGGCATGGAACTGGATCGGCTTTGCCGCCTTTGCGGTGCCAGTGGCGCTCACCCTGTTGTCGCTCGGCAGTAACGCCTTCAGCTGGTTTTATGACTACGGCTGGTTTACCGGCTCCTTCCTTGGCGGCCTGATCTATTTCGCCTTGTGCAGCTTGCGTAGCGCGCAGCCTGTGGCGGCCAAAGCCCCGGTTTGACGGATAAACAGCGCGGGCTTGCCCGCGACGTGATTCAGCAGGCGCGCTCCTGCGGTGAGTGCGTAACAGATGACAAGTAGAGGAGTTGAGCATGAACACGGCCACTGAGGTTTTGCAATCCAGCCGCCCGCACGTCAACGGCGAGCGCCTGTGGCAATCGCTGATGGAGTTGGCGCAGCTTGGCGCCACGGTTAAAGGCGGGGTCTGCCGGCTGGCGCTGACCGATCTCGATCGACAGGCCCGCGACCTGTTCGTGCGCTGGTGCGAGGATGCCGGCTGCACGGTAAGCGTGGATGGCGTAGGCAACATCTTTGCCCGCCGGCCTGGGCGCAATAATGCACTGCCACCGGTCATGACCGGCAGCCATATCGATACCCAGCCCACCGGCGGCAAGTTTGACGGCTGCTTCGGCGTGCTGGCTGGCGTCGAGGTGCTGCGCACCCTGAATGATTTGGATGTGCAAACGGAAGCGCCGCTGGAAGTGGTGGTGTGGACCAACGAAGAGGGCTCGCGTTTTGCCCCGTGCATGATGGGCTCCGGGGTCTTCGCTGAGAAATTCACCCTGGAAGAAACCCTGGCCAAGCGCGATGCCGAGGGTGTCAGTGTCGGCGAAGCATTGAACGCCATCGGTTACGCCGGCACGCGCGCTGTGACGGGGCACGCGGTGGGTGCTTACTTTGAGGCGCATATCGAGCAGGGGCCGATTCTCGAAGATCAGGGCAAAACCATCGGTGTGGTACTCGGTGCCCTTGGGCAGAAGTGGTTCGACCTCAACCTCAAGGGTGTTGAAGCGCATGCCGGCCCCACGCCGATGCACCTGCGCAAAGACGCGCTGGTCGGCGCGGCGGCTGTAGTGGCGGCAGTCAACCGGGTGGCCCTGGAGCACCAGCCGCATGCGTGCGGCACGGTGGGTTGCCTGCAGGCTTATCCAGGCTCGCGCAATGTGATTCCCGGTGAGGTACGTATGACCCTGGATTTTCGCCATCTGGAACCGGCGCGCCTGGACTCGATGATTGCCGAGGTGCGAGAGGTGATCGAGGTTACATGTGCCAAGCACGGTTTGAGCTTCGAGATGACGCCGACGGCGGATTTCCCGCCGCTGTATTTCAACCAAGGCTGCGTCGAGGCGGTGCGTGGTGCGGCGGCCGGGCTGGGCTTGACACATATGGATATCGTCAGCGGCGCCGGGCATGACGCGATCTTTCTTGCCGAGCTGGGGCCGGCCGGGATGATTTTTGTGCCGTGCGAAGGCGGGATCAGCCATAACGAAATCGAGAATGCGGCGCCAGCCGACTTGGCTGCCGGTTGCGCGGTGTTGCTGCGCGCCATGCTCGCGGCCTCGGTAGCGCTGGCCAAGGAGAAACAGGCGGCATGATTGGCTGAATTGCCGTCGTATTGTGAGCGCGAGTCATGGACGCCGCTAAGGTTGCAGGCCAAGCTTCGGCTTCTTTGTCCTGACCTTAGGTGTTGCCATGACCGTTGCTTACTGGTGTGTGTTGATTGCGCTGTTTTTGCCTTACGTGTCGGCCGTGACGGCCAAGGCCGTTAGCGGCGGGTTCAGCCCTAAGCACAACCACGATCCGCGTGCGCTGCTGGATAACCTCAGCGGTATTGGCCGGCGCGCCAACAATGCCCAGCTCAACAGCTTCGAGGTGACCCCGGCGTTTTCCGCTGCGGTGATCATTGCTCACCTGGCTGGCGGAGCCGAGCAGGCGCTGATCGATCAGTTGGCGATGGCGTTTATTGTCAGCCGCCTCCTCTATCTCGTTTGCTACCTGGCGGACTGGGCTCCTGTGCGTTCGCTGATGTGGTTCGTCAACATGGGGCTGATTATCAGCCTGTTCGTGGTTGCGGCTTAAGCCTGCTGGCGTTCGCCTGTACGGCTGTTGTCAGCTGCGGCAAAACACCACGCTTGGCCACTGGGCGGCGGGTGGCGATACTGTCAGCCGTTATCCACCCGGTTGTTGGCCATGAAGGTGTTATGAAGTTTAAAACCCTGTCCCTGATTTTATTGCTGCTGGCTGTGAGTGGTTGCGGCGGTGTTGACCCCAACTCGCCAGAAGGCCAGCGGCAGAGCATTTTTAAGCAGATGCTCAAGGTCAGCGAAAACCTTGGCGGCATGTTGCGTGGGCGGGTTGCGTTCAAGGAAGCAGCGTTTGTTGCCGGGGCGGCCGAGCTCGACCAACTGACGCGCAAGCCTTGGCAGCACTTTCCGCAGGTGCGCGAAGAGGAGAGTGGCGAAACCCGTGCCAAAGATGATGTCTGGCAGCGCCAGGCGCGTTTTCAGGAATTGGCGCGGGCGATGGAGGCCAGCACGGCGGCGCTGGTAGTGGCGACCCATGCTCAACCCCTCACGCCTGAGGCGCTGACGGCACCGGTGCAGCGGGTCGAAGACAGCTGCAAGGCGTGCCATGAAGAGTTCCGCGCGTTCTAAGCAACAGTCCTAAAGGCGCTGCGCGTCAGCGCTATTGAGTTAAAGCTGCACAGTTAGCGGCTTTAGCTATTGGCCGAGCGCATCGCGGGCTTGCTGCAGTTTCGCGCGCGAGGCCTGCAATTTGTCCTGGCGCTTGTTGATGTCGTCCTGGTCGCCATCGGCCAGCGCTTCGCGTAAATCCTTCTCGCGCTCGTCAACGTCCTCGATGGCGTTGACCACCTTGGCTTCGCGCTCTGCGCGCAGGTCGGCATCGTTGCAATTATCGTCCACTGCCTTCAGGGCTTTCTCCAGACCGGCTTGCTGATTGCTATTGCCGTGGCGTTTGGCGATGTCGAGTTGTTCGCTGATGGCTTGGCGTTTACCGGCGCAGCCGCTGAGTGGCTGCGTTGCGCTTGTGGCCGCGTAGGCCAGTGCGCTGGTCAGTAGCAGGGCGCTTACTAACAGGGGTTTGCGCATGATCATTTCTCTTATATTGGTGTGTGCAGTCGACCGCAGTGGCTGGGTAAAGTTTATTGGCGTTTAAAAGCCGGCGATCTGCGCGTCGCGTAATTGCGCGCGCAAGGCCTGTACTTCCGGGTGTTGGAAAAACGCCTGCAGCTGCGCCGCCCGTTTGGGGCCGATGCCAGGTTGGCGTTGCCAGTCGGCGCGACTGCGTAGCGCCAGGGTGTCCCAGTCGGCATCCAGTTTTACCTGGCTCGGTACACCTATTGCGCGCAGCCAGCGGTGCTGTGGGCGTTCGCGGGCCAGGTCGAAGCTCTGTCGCAGGCTGGCGGCGCTGCGCGGGCCGAGGCCGGGCACGCGACTGAGCTGCTCGGTCGAGAGCTGCAGCCAGTCGCTGAGGCTATGGACCTGTTGCGCGCGCAACAGCTTCTCCCAAGTGCCGGGGCCCACACCCGGTAAGGCCAGCCCCTGTTTGCCGCTGAGCCACGCCAGGCGCGCGCGGAACTGGCTGGCGCAGGCGGCGGAGAGGCGCCAGCAGCTAAGGGGGTGGTAAACCGTGGCATCTGGCACGTGCAGCTCGGCGCGTTGTTGCGTGCGCCAGAGCACGCGGTCCAAGGTGGGAATGGTTAGCCCGGAGAGGCGGATCACCACCTGGTCGCCGGGGCGAATGTCCAAGGCCCGCCAACGATGTAGCGAGCCAGCACTGACATATTCGATGCGCCGGTCGTCCAATATAACTGGCTGCACGCGCAACACCGGGGTGATGCGTCCGCTGCGGCCGATACGAAAATCCACGGCCTGCACGACGGCGACTGTCTGGCTGGCCGGGTACTTCCAGGCCACTGCCCAATGCGGTGGCTCGGCTTGCCAGCGTGCGGCAGACGGGCGCTGGCCCTGGCGCAGCACCACGCCATCGCTGGCGAAGGGCAGGGCGCTGTTGTACCAGCGCTCGCGCCACTGGACGGCTTCGCGGGGCGTGCGAATGGGCTGGCTAAAGCGCTGGCTGTCGGCAAAGCCCAGTGCGCCGAGTTGCTCTAAGCGGTCTTGCATCTGCTCCGGGCCGTCGGGCCAGTCCCAGACAAACAGCCCGATGCCCGCAGCCTCCTCAGCCGTTAGCGCTTGCCGGGCCAGCAGTCCGGCGACCTTGCTACGCGCACCGAGGCTGCCGGCTCGGTGCTGAATATGCCCTGGCAGCCGCCAATACAGCTCGCCTTGCAGTATCACGTCCAGCGGCCGCGGCAGTTGTGCGGGGATGGCCGGCAGCTGGCGCGCCACGGCAGTCCAGTCTTGGCCGCTGCGGCCATCGCCGCGACTGATCAGTTGCTGCAGCCGACCCTGGCGATACACCAGGCTCACGGCAACGCCGTCGACCTTTGGCTGAATCCACAGGTCTTTGCGCTGAGCGATCCAGCGGGCGGCGGCGCGTTGGTCCGCCAGCTTGCGCAGCCCGGTTTGTGCCACGGGGTGGCGCAGTGGCCCGCTACTGGTGCTCAGTGGGTTCCCGGGGGGCGGGCTGGCAGTGGCGAAGCAGCTGCGCCAGTGCTGCAGGGTGGCGCTGGCTTGGTCATAAAGCTCGTCAGCGACCGGGCTTTGTCCCTGGCGATGGTAGGCGTCGTCCCAGGCTCTGAGTTGCTGGGCCAGTGCGCTGATTTCCAGTGCGGCGCGTGGCGCGGGCCAGTCCGGGCAGGCGGCCCATAACGGGTTGCTGAGTAGCAGGAGGCCGGCGATCAGCGCTTTCATCATGAGCATCCTTGCTCGGCGGGTGACCATTCAAGGCTAGTCGTTTTTAGCCCTGTGGGTTGAAACGCGCGCAATAAAAAGCCCCGCACCAGGCGGGGCTTTTGCTGCTGCGAGGGTTACAGGCCGGCAGCCGCGCGTAACTCGGCGGCTTTGTCGGTTTGTTCCCAGGTGAAGGTGGTGAAGGTGTCGTCGCCGACCGTCTTCTGCGCAGGGGTGCGACCGAAGTGACCGTAGGCGGCGGTTTCCTGGTACATCGGGTGCAGCAGGTCGAGCATCTTGGTGATGGCGTACGGGCGCAGGTCGAAGAGCTCGCGCACCAGCTTGATGATCAGCTCTTCAGCCACCTTGTTGGTGCCAAAGGTGTTCAGCGAGATTGAGGTTGGCTGGGCCACGCCGATGGCGTAGGACACCTGGATTTCGCAGCGCTCGGCCAGGCCAGCAGCGACGATGTTCTTCGCCACGTAACGACCGGCGTAAGCGGCTGAACGGTCAACCTTGGACGGGTCCTTGCCGGAGAACGCCCCGCCACCGTGACGGGCCATGCCGCCGTAGGAGTCGACGATGATCTTACGGCCGGTCAGGCCGCAGTCGCCCACCGGGCCACCGATAACGAAGTTACCGGTCGGGTTGATGTGGAACTGGGTGCCCTTGTGCAGCAGTTCAGCCGGCAAGGTGTGCTTGATGATCAGTTCCATCACCGCTTCACGCAGGTCGGGCAGCGAGACATCCGGGTTGTGCTGGGTCGACAGCACCACGGCGTCGATGCCGACCACTTTGCCGCCGTCGTAACGGCAGGTGACCTGGGATTTGGCATCCGGGCGCAGCCACGGCAGCAGGCCGGACTTGCGTGCTTCGGCCTGGCGCTCAACCAAGCGGTGGCTGAACACGATCGGTGCGGGCATCAGCACGTCGGTTTCGTTGCTGGCGTAGCCAAACATCAGGCCCTGGTCGCCGGCACCCTGGTCTTCCGGCTTGGCTCGGTCAACACCCTGGTTAATGTCCGGGGACTGCTTGCCAATGATGTTGATGATGCCGCAGGTGTTGCCGTCGAAGCCGACGTCGGAGCTGGTGTAGCCGATGTCGCAGATCACCTTGCGGGTGATTTCTTCCAGGTCGACCCAGGCGCTGGTGGTGACTTCGCCGGAGACGATGGCCACACCGGTCTTAACCATGGTTTCACAGGCGACGCGGGCGTGTTTGTCCTGGGTGATGATGGCGTCGAGCACGGCATCGGAAATCTGGTCGGCGATCTTGTCGGGATGGCCTTCGGAGACGGACTCGGAGGTAAAGAGGGAGTATTCGCTCATCGTTCGGGTTCCTGTGAGTGATCGATAGTTGCAGCCCGTGGGCCATAAGGTAGTGAAGGTTTGGCGAAGTGCCGTACCTGAATTTGGAAGCCGTTGCGCAAGCCCACATACAGGCTTTCGCAGGTGTTTAGCTCGGCGGCGCTGGCCCAGCGCGCCAGGTCGTCTTGTTCGAAGCCCAGCCACAGGTCGCCACAGGCATCGCGGGCCCAGCTCTGGTTGTGACTGCACAGCTCGGTGATCAATAGGCTACCGCCTGGCTTAACGCGCTGAGCCAGCTGTTTGAGCGCCTCGGCCGGGGCCGCAAAATGGTGCAAGACCATGTTCAGTACCAGGCAATCGGCCGCCGGGTAATCGTCGTGCAGGGCGTCGGCCAGTTGCAGCTGAACATTATTCAAGCCCTCTTCGGCGCAGCGCAGGCGGGCCAGTTCGAGCATCGCCGCGCTGTTATCCAGTGCCAGTACATGCTCAAAACGCCGCGCCAACTCCGGCAGAAAGCCACCGTCGCCGGGGCCAACTTCCACCGCGCAGGCGTTGGCGGCAAACCCCAGGGAGTCGAGCAGGGCCAGCACGCTGTCACGGTATTGCGGCAGGCCGGCGATCAGGTCCTGCTGCGCCTGGAAGCTGGCCGCGCTGCGGCTGAAGAACGCCTGACTGGCGGCGGCACGCTGGCTGTGTACTGCGCCAATGCGCTGCTGCACCTCGGCCGGTAACGGTAAACGGTCGACTTCATCCAGCAGTGCCGCGTGCAACAGGCTGCCGAGCTGTTCACTCTGTGCCAAGGCGCGCCGGTAGAAAATCGCATTGCCCTCACGGCGGGTGGCCACCAACTCGGCTTGCGCCAGCACCTTGAGGTGGTGGCTGATGCCGGATTGGCCGGTGGCGAATATCTGCGCCAGCTCCAGCACGCCGAACGAGTTGTTGGCCAGCGCGCGCAGGATGTTCAGGCGCAGCGCATCGCCGCTGGCCTTGCACAGGGCGGCGAGGGCGTCGACTGGCTCAAAGGCCAAATGGGAGGCACGCATATTCATAGGAGGGGCAGTCTAATCGGTCATTTTTTATCCAGCAAGGCCAATATCAAAAAGTTTTGATATTGGCCTTGCTGGTGTTCAGAGCATCATGCACCTGATTTAACAGTGCATCCGCCGCAGGGCTCAGGCTGTGTTCGCGCTGCCAGACCGCATGCAGGTCGCGGCTGATACTCAGGCCGCTGACGGCCAGGCAGCATAATTGACCGCTGCGCAGCTCCTCTTGCACTGCCAGTTCCGAGATCCAGGCGATGGCCTGCCCGTTCAGCAGGCTGCGCTTGAGTGCCTCGCTGTTGCCCAGCGCCATGGCAATACATGGTTCCAGGCCGAGTGCCTGGTAGGCCTGTTCCAGGGTGGTGCGGGTGCCGGATCCCTGTTCGCGGATCAGCAGTGGCGTGGCGACCAGCTCTGCCGGGCTCAGCTGGCTGCGGCCCGCGAGCGGGTGCTGTGGGCTGGCCACGGGTAGCAGGGCGTCAGCGCCAAGCAGGCGGTGGCTGAACTGCTCGCGGTCAAACGGGCCTTCGATAAACGCCAGGGTGATTTCATTGCGTTCGAGTTGCCGCAAGCTGTCGGCGGTATTGCCGATCAGCAGGCTCAGTTGCAACTGCGGGTGCTGCTGGTGAAAACCGGCGATCAGGCCTGGCAGCAGGTAGCTGCCCAGCGTGGCGCTGGCGCCCAGTGCCAGCTCGCCACAGCTGAGGTTGGCGAAAGCGTGCAGGTCGCGCTCGGCGGCTTGTTCCAAGGCAAAGATGCGCTCGGCGTAAGGCAGTAACCGCTGGCCGGCGGCGGTCGGGCTGACGCCGCGACTCTGGCGATCAAACAGGCGCAAGTTTAGGCGCGCTTCCAGCTCGCGGATTTCCCTAGTCACCGCCGGCTGGCTGATAAACAAGCGTGCCGCACCGGCGCTGATGCTGCCGGTTTCGGCGATGGCGAGAAACACCTTGAGGTGATGTAGATTCATAAATAAAAGGCATGCCTCGTATCTTCTATATGTATTTCACCTATAGCACAGCCTCTCCTAACCTTGCAGGCATAGACCGCCACAGCCGGTCGTTTGTGAGGAATGCCGTGATGCTTCGTCCTTTTACTCGTTTGCATGAACCGCTGGCGTTCGTGCGTCAGTTCACCCCCAACTGGTTTGCCATGACCATGGGCACCGGCGTGTTGGCCCAGGTAGTGGCCAAGCTGCCCTTGTCGTTCACCGGGCAGTTGTGGCTGGCCGAAGGCCTATGGCTGCTGACGCTGCTACTGTTTGGGCTGTTCAGCCTGCTGTTTGTCGCGCGCTTGCTGCTGTTTCGCGACACCCTGTGGCCGATGCTGGATCATCCGGTGCAGTCGATGTTCCTGGGCGCGATTCCCATGGGGCTGGTGCAGGTGATCAACGGCATGCTGCTGTTTGCCGAACCGGTGTATGGCGCGCCAGTGGTGCAACTGGCGCACGGCCTTTGGTGGCTGGCCTTGGCCTTGGCGTTGGGGGCTGCGCTGGGTGTGCCTTACCTGATGTTTACCCGGCAAAAGCATGTGCTGGAGACCCTGACAGGCGTCTGGTTACTGCCGATAGTGGCACCTGAGGTGGTCGCTAGTGGTGCTGCGCCGCTGGCCCCACATCTGCCGGCCGAGTCGGCGCAATTACTGCTGAGTCTCGGTTATATGTTGTGGGGCTTGTCCCTGAGTTTGGCGTTTGCCCTGATCGCCCTGGTGCTGCTGCGCCTGGCCCTGCATAAATTGCCGGACATGGATTTCGCCGCCAGCAGCTGGTTGCCGCTGGGGCCGTTGGCTACCGGGTGCTTGGGCCTGGTCAGCCTGGGACAAGCCGCGCCACAGGCCTGGCAGGGTACGGCCTTGCAGGGCGCAGCAGAAATGGCGCAGCAGCTGGGTCTGGTCGGCGGGCTGGCACTCTGGGGGGCCGGGTTCTGGTGGTTGGTGGCGGCCAGTATGTTTACTCAGCATTACCTGCGCCGGGAGTTGCCGTTCAACCTGGGCTGCTGGGGATTCACCTTCCCGCTAGGGGTGTTTACCCTCGCTACCTTTGCCTTGCAGCAGTTAACCGGGTTGGCGTTTTTCACCTGGGTTGGGCTGCTGCTGGCCGGCTTGTTAGCGCTCATATGGATGTGGGTGATGCGTCACACTCTGAGAGGTCTCTGGCATGGCGAGCTGTTCAAAGCACCGTGCCTGGTTGTGGCGAAGACGGTTTAAGGCGGTTAACCAAGGGTCTATTGCCGATTGTCTGGGTTTAACGACCATCTGTGATTGCCCCATGGCCCCCGCTGGGCGAAAATGGCCGCCTTTTTCGACCCCCAGTTGCCCAAGCAGCCCCGTAGGAGATTCAGTGATGCCCAGCCGTCGTGAGCGAGCCAATGCCATTCGTGCCCTGAGCATGGATGCCGTGCAGAAAGCCAACAGCGGCCACCCAGGTGCCCCGATGGGCATGGCGGATATCGCCGAAGTACTGTGGCGCGACTTCCTCAAGCACAACCCGAGCAACCCGAAATTCGCCGACCGTGACCGCTTCGTGCTGTCCAATGGTCATGGCTCGATGCTGATCTATTCGTTGCTGCACCTGACCGGCTACGACCTCGGTATTGAAGACCTGAAGAACTTCCGCCAGCTGCACAGCCGCACCCCGGGTCACCCGGAGTTCGGTTACACCCCGGGCGTGGAAACCACCACCGGCCCGCTCGGTCAGGGCATTGCCAACGCGGTCGGCTTTGCCATTGCCGAGAAGGTGCTGGGCGCGCAGTTCAACCGTGACGGCCACCAGATCGTTGACCACTTCACCTACGCCTTCCTCGGCGACGGTTGCATGATGGAAGGCATCAGCCATGAAGTCTGCTCCCTGGCCGGCACCTTGGGCCTGGGCAAGCTGGTGGCCTTTTATGATGACAACGGCATCTCCATCGACGGCGAAGTCGAAGGCTGGTTCACCGATGACACCCCGGCGCGCTTTGAAGCCTACGGCTGGCAGGTGATCCGCAATGTCGACGGCCATGACGCCGACGAAATCAAGATGGCCATCGAGACCGCGCGTAAAACCGATGACCGTCCGACGCTGATCTGCTGCAAAACCACCATCGGCTTCGGTTCGCCAAACAAAGGCGGCAAGGAAGATTGCCACGGTGCGCCGCTGGGCCTCGAAGAAATCGCCCTGACCCGCGCCACTCTGGGCTGGAACCACGGCCCGTTTGAAATCCCGGCTGATATCTACGCCGAGTGGGACGCCAAGCAAGCCGGTGCCGCCGCCGAAGCTGAGTGGGACCAGCGCTTTGCTGCCTACGCTGCCGCCTTCCCCGAGCTGGCCAGCGAGTTCAAGCGCCGTGTCGCCGGTGAGCTGCCAGCCGACTTCGCCGAGAAGACCGCTGCCTATATCCAGGAAGTCGCCGCCAAAGGCGAAACCATCGCCAGCCGCAAGGCCAGCCAGAACACCCTCAACGCATTTGGTCCGTTGCTGCCGGAGTTCCTCGGTGGCTCGGCTGACCTCGCCGGCTCCAACCTGACCCTGTGGAAAGGCTGCAAGGGTGTCTCGGCTGCCGACGCGTCCGGCAACTACATGTTCTACGGTGTACGTGAATTCGGCATGAGCGCGATCATGAACGGCGTGGCTCTGCACGGCGGCTTCGTGCCGTACGGCGCAACCTTCCTGATCTTTATGGAGTACGCCCGTAACGCCGTGCGTATGGCTTCGTTGATGAAGCAGCGCGTGCTGTTTGTGTTCACCCACGACTCCATCGGTCTCGGTGAAGACGGCCCGACCCACCAGCCGATCGAGCAGCTGGCCAGCCTGCGTGGCACGCCGAACCTCGACACCTGGCGCCCCTGCGACGCCGTGGAATCGGCGGTGGCCTGGAAGTACGCGATTGAGCGCAACGACGGCCCGAGCGCGCTGATCTTCAGCCGGCAGAACCTGCCGCACCAGAACCGCGACGCCCAGCAACTGAGCGATGTTGCCCGTGGTGGTTATGTGCTGAAAGACTGCGCCGGCGAGCCGGAGCTGATCCTGATCTCCACCGGTTCGGAAATCGGTTTGGCCGTAGCCGCTTTTGAGAAACTGACTGCCGAAGGCCGTCAGGTGCGTGTGGTGTCGATGCCGTCGACCAGCGTGTTCGACCAGCAGGATGCCGGCTACAAGCAGGCCGTATTGCCGGTGCAGGTTGGCGCGCGTATCGCCATCGAAGCCTCGCATGCGGACTACTGGTACAAGTACGTCGGTCTGGAAGGTCGCATCATCGGCATGACCACCTTCGGTGAGTCGGCTCCGGCCCCGGCGCTGTTCGAGGAGTTCGGCTTCACCGTCGAAAACATCCTGGAAACTGCCGCCGAGCTGCTGGACGCCTAACCGGCTGTAGGATGGGTTGAGCGCAGCGATACCCATCAACGTTCATGGTGGGTTACACCGTTCGCGGCTAACCCACCCTACGCCTGCTCCACCACTGAGATCGCCATGTCCAAGCGCCCCTATCGAATTGCCCTCAACGGCTACGGCCGGATCGGCCGCTGCGTGCTGCGTGCGCTGCATGAGCGCGGTGCGGGTGCGCAGCTGGAAATCGTTGCCCTGAATGACTTGGCTGATCAGGCCAGTATTGAATACCTGACCCGCTTTGACTCCACCCACGGCCGTTTCCCCGGCGAAGTGCGGGTCGACGGTGATTGCCTGCATATCAATGGCGACAGCGTGAAAGTGCTGCGTCAGGCGACGCCTGAAGGGGTTGACTGGGCCGCGCTGGATATCGACCTGCTGCTGGAGTGCTCTGGCCAGTACACCACGCGTGCCGACGCCCAACGCTTTATCAATGCCGGTGCGCCACGGGTGCTGTTGTCGCAACCGATGGCCGGCGAAGCGGATATCGACGCTACCGTGGTATTCGGGGTCAATCAGGCCAACCTGAGCGGTCGCGAGCGCCTGGTATCCAATGCCTCCTGCACCACCAATTGCGGCGTGCCGTTGCTCAAGTTGCTGAATGAGACGGTGGGCATCGAGTACGTGTCGATCACCACCATTCACTCGGCGATGAATGATCAACCGGTGATCGACGCCTATCACCACGAAGACCTGCGCCGCACCCGTTCGGCTTTTCAATCGGTGATTCCGGTGTCCACTGGCCTGGCCCGTGGTATCGAACGCTTGCTGCCAGAACTTAGCGGGCGGATTCAGGCCAAAGCCATCCGCGTGCCGACGGTGAACGTCTCGTGTCTGGACATCACCCTGCAAACCGCCCGCGATACCTCGGCGGCCGAGATCAACGCGGTGTTGCGTCAGGCGGCCGAGGCCGGCCCGCTGAAAGGGCTGCTGGCCTACACCGAGTTGCCGCATGCCAGCTGTGATTTCAACCATGACCCGCATTCGGCGATTGTTGACGGCAGCCAGACGCGCGTCTCCGGGCCGCGACTGGTCAACCTGCTGGCCTGGTTCGACAACGAGTGGGGCTTTGCCAACCGCATGCTTGATGTGGCCGAGCATTTTCTTTCTATGACTAATTCTGTTGCTGTGAAGGACTGATCCTATGACCGTTCTGAAGATGACCGACCTCGACCTCGCCGGTAAGCGCGTGCTGATCCGCGAAGACCTCAACGTGCCGGTAAAAGACGGCGTAGTGAAGAGCGACGCGCGCATCCTCGCCTCCTTGCCGACCATCAAGCTGGCGCTGGAGAAGGGCGCGGCGGTGATGGTTTGCTCGCACCTGGGGCGCCCGACTGAAGGCGAGTTCAGCGCCGAGAACAGCCTGGCGCCTGTGGCCGCCTACCTGAGCAAGGCGCTCGGTCGTGACGTGCCATTGGTGGCTGACTACCTGGGCGGCGTTGAGCTGAAAGCCGGCGAGATCGTGCTGTTCGAGAACGTGCGCTTTAACAAGGGCGAGAAGAAGAACGCCGACGAACTGGCCCAGCAATACGCCGCACTGTGCGACGTGTTTGTCATGGACGCCTTCGGCACCGCACACCGTGCCGAGGGTTCGACCCATGGCGTGGCCAAGTTCGCCAAAGTCGCCTGTGCCGGCCCATTGCTGGCCGCCGAGCTGGATGCGCTGGGCAAGGCGCTGGGCAACCCGGCCAAGCCGATGGCGGCGATCGTTGCCGGCTCCAAGGTGTCGACCAAGCTCGACGTGCTCAACAGCCTGAGCCAGATCTGCGACCAGCTGATCGTCGGTGGCGGCATCGCCAATACCTTCCTCGCGGCTGCTGGCTTCCCGGTTGGTAAATCGCTGTATGAAGCTGATCTGGTTGAGACGGCCAAGGCCATCGCCGCCAAGGTCAGCGTGCCGTTGCCGGTTGACGTGGTAGTCGCTAAAGCCTTTGCCGAAGACGCCGAAGCCACCGTCAAACTGGTCGCCGATGTGGCGGAAGACGACATGATTCTGGATATCGGCCCGCAGACCGCTGCGCAGTTCGCCGAATTGCTGAAATCGTCGAAAACCATTCTGTGGAACGGCCCGGTTGGCGTATTCGAATTCGACCAGTTCGGCAACGGCACCAAGGTACTGGCCCAGGCCATTGCCGAAAGTCCGGCGTTCTCCATCGCTGGCGGTGGTGACACCCTGGCGGCCATTGACAAGTACGGCATTGGCGCGCAGATCAGCTATATCTCCACCGGTGGTGGTGCCTTCCTTGAGTTCGTCGAAGGCAAGGTGCTGCCGGCAGTTGCAGTGTTGGAACAGCGCGCCAATGATTAAGCCAATCAGCCTGCTGGCCTTGTTCAGCTTGCTTGGCGCATGCGCCAGCCAGCCGACTCCGTCGGAGACTTGGACGCGCTGGGTGTGCGACAGCCAGGCCGAAGTGCTGTGGCGCTTCGTTGACAGCAGCGGCGAGTCCGTTGATGTACGCCTCAATGGCGGCGATCACGTCTATCACCTGACCCAGCAAGTATCTGGTTCGGGTGCACTGTACAGCGATGGTGTGCTGTCCTTTCATACCAAGGCTGAGGAAGGGCTGGTCTACTGGACCGCCAGCGATAACCTGATCGGCCGTGGCTGCAAAGCGCCCGAGTAGCGATTTGAATACAGGCCAGGCTTACCCCTGATCTGAATGACTTGAATAGCGCCTGCCCCTGCGGCAGGCTTGCACGATTAACGAGCCCCACCGGGAGAAAGAACACCATGGCACTTATCAGCATGCGCCAGATGCTCGACCACGCCGCCGAATTCGGCTACGGCGTGCCGGCCTTCAACGTCAACAACCTCGAGCAGATGCGCGCGATCATGGAAGCGGCTGACAAGACCGATTCCCCGGTGATCGTCCAGGCCTCCGCCGGTGCGCGTAAATACGCCGGTGCACCGTTTTTGCGTCACCTGATCCTCGCGGCTATCGAAGAGTTTCCGCATATCCCGGTGTGCATGCACCAGGATCACGGCACCAGCCCGGATGTTTGCCAGCGCTCGATCCAGCTGGGCTTTAGCTCGGTGATGATGGACGGCTCGCTGAAAGAAGACGGCAAAACCCCCGCCGACTACGACTATAACGTCCGTGTGACCCAGCAGACCGTTGCCTTCGCCCACGCCTGCGGTGTGTCGGTGGAAGGTGAGCTGGGTTGCCTGGGCAGCCTGGAAACCGGCATGGCCGGCGAAGAAGACGGCGTTGGCGCGGAAGGCGTGCTCGATCACAGCCAGATGCTCACCGACCCGGAAGAAGCTGCCGACTTCGTCAAGCAGACTCAGGTCGACGCCCTGGCTATCGCCATCGGTACCAGCCACGGCGCGTACAAGTTCACCAAGCCGCCTACCGGCGACATTCTGGCCATCGACCGCATCAAGGCGATCCACGCGCGCATCCCCAACACCCACCTGGTGATGCATGGCTCTTCTTCGGTACCGCAAGAGTGGCTGGCGATCATCAACCAGTACGGCGGCGACATCAAAGAAACCTACGGCGTGCCGGTTGAAGAAATCGTCGAAGGCATCAAGCACGGCGTGCGTAAGGTCAACATCGACACCGACCTGCGCCTGGCGTCCACCGGTGCCATGCGCCGCATGATGGCCGAGCACCCGAGCGAGTTCGACCCGCGCAAATTCTTCGCCGCCACCGTAACCGCCATGCGCGACATCTGTATCGCCCGTTACGAAGCTTTCGGCACTGCCGGCAATGCCTCGAAGATCAAGCCGATGAACCTGGAAACCATGTTCCAGCGCTACGCCAAGGGTGAGCTGGCCGCCAAGGTCAACTAAGCCTGTTGCTGTACTGAAAGCCCCGCCGATGCGGGGCTTTTTGCTATGTGGGGCGCGCTGAATACTGCGCTTGATCAGGTCTGCCTAGCGCGGCTTGAACCGGGCGGCTTGGTAAAACCATGTAAAACACCGGGCGCATACCGTTCGGCGTGCTGGTCCATACTCGGGTCACTGTTGTTTCTGGATGCCCGCCTTCATGCCGAGTAAATCACGCACCGTGCTGTACTTCCTCCTGGCTGTCCTGCTCACGAGCGTGCTGGGTGCTGTCCTGCAGACGCAGTTCAACCTGGCTAACTTGCAGGCCCTCGGCGCGCCGATACCGCTGATGGTGCGATTGCACACCACCGGCCTGGACCTGTTGGGCTTTAGCCCGACTTTCGCGGTGCTGGTGATCTGCGGTTTTGTGTTGGCCTTGCCGCTGGCGGGCCGGTTGGCGCGTAGCTGGCCGACTGCCCGCTGGCTGGTGTTTGCCCTGGCGGGGGCGCTGGCGGTGTGGTCGGCGCTGGCGTTGGCCAATGCATTGCTGCCGATGCCGACGCTGATTGCCGCCAATCGCAGCCTGGCCGGCACCGCCGGGCTGATGGCCAGTGGCAGCTTGGGTGCGCTGTTGTTTGCCGTGCTGAGACGCCCCGTCGCGTCTGCGCAATCCTGATTGATCCACTTTCGCTGAAAAGGCCTGTGCCATGCTGAAAACATCCCGCGCGCTGTTATTGCTTGGTCTGCTCGGTAGCAGCCTGGCGCACGCCATGGATTACCGCATTGAAACTGTCACCACTGGGCTGGAGCATCCCTGGTCAATGGCCTTCCTGCCGGATGGACGCATGCTGGTGACCGAGCGGGTCGGCCGCCTGCGCATTATTCAGGCGGACGGCCGCCTTAATCCACAGCCGGTTGCTGGTCTGCCCGCAGCCTTTGTCGCCGCTCAGGCGGGGCTGATGGAGGTCATGCTTGACCCGCAATTCGCCAGCAATCAGCAGCTCTACCTGAGCTACGCCTACGGCACCGCCGAGGCCAACAACACCCGTCTGGCCAAGGCGCGCCTGGTTGATGGGCAGTTGCAGGATGTCACGGTGCTGTTCAGCGCATTGCCGGCTAAAAAAGGTGCCGCGCATTACGGCGGGCGCATGGCCTTTCTCCCGGATAACACCCTGGTGCTGACCTTGGGCGATGGTTTTGACTGGCGTGAGCAGGCGCAAAATACCCGCAACCACCTCGGTAAAATCGTCCGGCTGAACCGCGATGGCAGCATTCCCCAGGACAATCCGCTGGTTGGCCAGGCGGGTGCCGCAGCGGAAATTTACAGCTGGGGGCATCGCAATGTGCAGGGCATCGTCTATGACCCGCAGTTGCAGCGCCTTTACAGCCATGAGCACGGCCCGCGCGGTGGTGATGAGCTGAACCTGATTACGCCGGGCAACAACTATGGCTGGCCGCTGATCACCTACGGCGTTGACTACAGCGGTGCGCAGATCTCGCCCTACACCGAGCTGCCAGGCTTGCAACAACCGTTGCTGCACTGGACGCCCTCGGTGGCGCCGTCGAGCCTGAGCCAGTACCGCGGTGCGTTGTTTCCACAGTGGCAGGGCGACCTGTTCGCCTCGACCCTGGCCGAACGCAGTGTGCGGCGCATCCGTCTGCAGAACGGCAAGTTAGCGGGGCAGGAGGTGTTGTTTGAGGAGCTGGGCGAGCGTATACGCGATGTCCGCGGCGGTCCGGATGGCGCGCTGTATTTGCTGACCGACAACCCTGAAGGGCGTTTGCTGCGCGTTGTCCCGAGCCAGTAGGCGTGTGCTCCTGTGGCGCTAAAAGCTGCCCCCTGCCCCCTGCCCCCTGCCCCCTGGGCCGTGCGGCTTGCGGCTTGCGGCATAATCGTCGGCCTTATTGTGCCCTGACACAGCGATCATGACCCCGCTTAAATACCTGCAAGCCTACCCCGCCGCGCTGCAAGAGAAGATCCGCCAGCTGATCGCCGAGCAGCGCCTGGGTGATTACCTGGCGCGCTCCTACAGCGGCCGGCACAACATCCAGAGTGACAAGGCGCTGTACGCCTATATCCAGGGGCTCAAGCAGGAGCACCTGCGCAATGCCCCGGCCATCGACAAAGTGCTCTATGACAATCGCCTCGACCTGACGCACCGCGCCCTCGGCCTGCACACGGCAATCTCGCGGGTGCAGGGTGGCAAGCTCAAGGCGAAGAAGGAAATACGCGTGGCCTCGTTGTTCCGTGAGGCGGCGCCGGAGTTTCTGCAGATGATCGTGGTGCACGAGTTGGCGCACCTGAAGGAGGCCGAGCACAACAAGGCCTTTTACAAGCTGTGCGAACACATGCTCCCCGGCTACCACCAGCTGGAGTTCGACCTGCGGGTTTATCTGACGTGGCGCGAGTTGCCCGGCACGGCCGGTACGCTTCTAGCCCCGTAGCATTAGGTTGAGCTGATCAACCACCTCGGCCCAGTCGGCATCTTCACTAATCTCCTCGCGCAGAAAGGCCGCCTGGGCTTTATCCCAGAACGGTGCGTCGGCGAGTTTGCAGCCTTCTGCCAGAGGTGAGTGTTGCTCGACAAAACGCTCGATGGCGGCTTCGTCATTCGCCAGGCCGAGTTGTTTGAACAGGCTGGCAAGGTCATGCGTCTGTGGGTACATGGTGGTCTCCTGAGGGTGTGCGGGGCGGCCCTTAAGTTATAGCCGCTTTCAGTCGACCGAGAGAATCTCCAACAGTTGCACGCCGCTGGCCACGCGCAGGGTGACCTCGTCGCCGACACCCTTGCCGAGCAAAATCTGCCCCAGCGGTGCGTGCGGGCCAATGACCTGCACCACCCGGCCGTCTTGCTGCAGCTTCATGGCCGCACCGTCCGGGCCGAGGAACAGGCACTGACGCCTGTCCTCGTCGTCACTCAGCTCGATCAGTGCGCCGAGTTGAATGCCCAGCTGCGGGTCAAAGCTGCGCAGCACCAGTTGCTTCCAGTTCGCCAGCGTCTGACGAATGGCCGCCGCCCGGCGGGCTTGCCCGGTAGCCAGGTAGGACGCCTCCAGGCCGAGGGTGTCGTATTTGTTTTCGGCGATGTTCTCTTTGGCGGTGGCCGTCTCGTAGGCGGTCAATGCCGCCTGCTGGGCTTGTAAACGGTCATCCTCGAGGCGGCTGAGCACCTGTTGTAGCAGTTCAGTCTTGTTCATGGCGGGCACTTTTCGGGCAGGCCTGCAGGGTAGCGGAAAAGCGCGAGTGCCGGGCCGTGTTCCTGCGCGAGGCAGCATTGGCGGATCAGCGCTGATGCTCGCCCTTGAGCAGGTGCGCAGCGAGGGTGCGCAGTGGCCCGAGCTGCCGGCAAATCAGCGCCAACTGGGTCTGCAGCAGCCGCTGCTGATCATCCAGGTTGTCGCTGAGTTGCTCCAGTTCGCTGGCCAGTTGCTCCTCGGCATCGCTGTGAATCGCCACCGGGCGTTGCTCATACAGGCAGGCGGCGATCTCCTCGAGGCTGGCGGTCAGCTGGCTGGCACTGGCCAGTAGCGGGTGCTCACTGCTGCTCAAACTGGTTTCACCGCGGTGCGCGCCGAGGCCCGAGAGATAACTCAGAAGGGTGTGCGACAGCACCAGAAAGCGGAAGCCAATATCCGCCTCCTTACGAAAATGCCCAGGCTCCATCAGCATATTGCCCAGTGCGGTCGACAGCGTGGCGTCGGCGTTGTGCGCGTTACGTCGGGCCAGGCGATAGGCCAGGTCGTCGCGCTTGCCGCTGGCGTACTGCTGGATGATCTGCTGCAGGTAACGGCTGTTGCAGCTGAGGGTGTTGGCCAACAGACGATTGAGGCGGCGGCCTTGCCAGTCCGGCAGGATCAACAGCACCGCCAGGCCAGCGATCAGACTACCCAGCAGGGTGTCGACCAGGCGTGGAATAAACAGGCCATAACCATTACCGACCTGATTGAAACAGAACAGTACCAGCAGGGTGATGGCGGCCGTGGCCAGGGTGTAGCGGCTGTTGCGCAGGGCAAAGAACGCCACCCCGGCGACCACTGCAAACAGCGCCTGCACCAGTGGGCTGGGGAACAGGTCGAACAGCGCCCAGCCGAGCAGCAGGCCGAGCACGGTGCCGCTGATACGCTGCACCAATTTGCGCCGGGTCGCGCCGTAATTCGGCTGGCAGACGAACAGTGTGGTCAGCAGAATCCAGTAGCCCTGGGTGGGGTGAATCCAGTGCAGTACGCCGTAGCCGGCGGCTAGCGCGATGGACAGACGCAGGGCGTGGCGAAACAGCAGTGAGGTGGGGGTCAGCTGCAAGCGCAGGCGCTCCCAGACATCCTTGAGTGATTGCGGCTCGCGGTCGAGCAGGCTGCTGTCCTGCTCTTCGGCCATGGCGTCGGGGTTACTGGCATTGCCCAGCAGCACATCCAGGCTGCGCAGGTTGCCGGCTAATGCGCCGAGCGAACGCAACAAGTGACGCCAGGCCGGGTTGCTCTGCAGGCGCAGGTGTTCGAGGGAGTCGTGCAGGTCGGTCAACGCCTGGCGACACAGCTCGCGGTATTCGAACGGTTGGCGCAACTCGATGGCCTGGGCGAGACGCTGGCAGGCCTCGCCATGCAAGCGCAGCAGACGTTGGCAGCGAAACAGCACATCACTGTGGAAGAACGCCTCGGCCAGCTCGTTATAGGGGTAGTGCGAGGAGCTGGCGCGTTCGTGGATGTCCTGAGCGAGGAAGTACAGCTTCAGGTAGCGGCTGACCTTAGGCCCAGGCCGGCCATTGCCGACGCGGTGCAGGATGATTTCCTTGGCGGCGTTAAGCGCCGCCACCACGCGACCGTTTTGTTTGGCCAGGGCCAGGCGGCGCTCTTCCACATCCAGTTGGCGCAAGGGTTCGAACAGCGCTGCCTTGAGCTTGAGGTACTGACCCAGCTCGCGAAACAGCCGGGCCAGGCTGTGCTGCACCGGCTGGTTGGCAAATAGCGCATTCCACAGCACCGACAGCACGCCATACCAGGCTGCTCCGGCGACCAGCAGCAGCGGCTCTTGCCACAGGCCGGCCGCGCCGCCGCGTTGCTCCACGCCAATCATGCTGTACACCGCGAGAATCAAGGTCGCTGAGCCGAGGGTGGCGTAGCGTTCGCCGAGCGCGCCAAGCATGGTCAGGGCAAAACTGGCCAATGCCAGCGCGATGACGAACAGCCAGGGGTAGGCGAACAGGAACTCCACCGTATAGGCCGCCGCGCTGAAGCAGCCGAGGGTCACCAGCAGCGCCCCCAGGCGGCCTTGCCAGCTGTCATCGGTTTCCGCCAGGGCGCTGGCGATCACCCCGAGAAACAGCGGAATCAGCGCATGCATCCAGTCCTGCGACCAGCACAGCAGCAGCGCCCCGCTGAGGGCGATAAATACCCGCAGGCTGTAGCTGAATTTGTCCTGCGCCCAAAGGCGGCGCAGCGAATGGCGGAGCGAAGGTGACGACATCAAACAGTGGCCTTGAGCATGCAGCGTACGAGGAAGACTGCAGAAGACTAATGCAATACACGGCTGCAATACACGGGCCACGCTGCATCGTGCCGCGGAAATACCAGTCAGCGCCTGCTGCGCTCGGTGAGACCCGCATGGGCTACGCTCAGTTAAGACAGCCGTGCCCCGCGAGCGGGGCTTCACGCTTGGAGGCTGTCATGGAGAGGCCTGTGAATCTTGCCGCGACCCTGGCGTTGCTACGCCACCTGTGTCTCGCCCTGGCTCTGCTACTGGTGCCGGCTTGGCTGAGTGCGACGCCAGCTGCGGTGGTCGAGCTGCGAGTCGAGGGCGTGATCGGCCCGGCCAGCGCCGATTATGTGGTGCGCGGCCTCGCGCAGGCGGTAGAGGAGGGGGCGCAGTTGGTGGTGTTGAGCATCGACACCCCGGGCGGCCTGGACAGCTCGATGCGCGACATCATCAAGGCGATCCTCGCCAGCCCGCTTCCAGTGGCCAGCTATGTCGCCCCTAGCGGTGCCCGCGCCGCCAGCGCCGGTACCTATATCCTCTATGCCAGCCATATTGCGGCGATGGCCCCCGGCACCAACCTGGGGGCGGCGACCCCGGTGCAGATCGGCGGCATGCCCAGTGCACCATCGCCACAGCCGAACCCGCCCGAGGCGAGTAAGGAGCGCGAGTCGGCCGAGCGGCCGTCAACGGGCGAAAACAGCAGCGCGCCTAGCGACACCTTGAGTAAAAAGCAGATTAACGATGCCGCGGCCTATATTCGCGGCCTGGCACAGATGCGCGGACGCAATGTCGAGTGGGCCGAGCAGGCCGTGCGCGAGGCGGTCAGCTTGTCCGCAGAGGAAGCCCTGCAACTCAAGGTGGTTGACTACCTGGCCAACGACCTGGCGCAGCTGCTCAAACAGCTGCACGGCAAATCCTTCACCGCTGCCGGCGTCAAAGTCACCCTGGATACCGAAGGTGCACTGCTTGTGACCCATGCACCCGACTGGCGCACGCGACTACTGGCGGTGATTACTAATCCCAGCGTGGCGCTGATGCTGATGATGATCGGCATTTATGGCTTGTTCTTCGAGTTCTCCAATCCAGGCACTGGGGTCGGTGGTGTGCTGGGCGGCATCTGCCTGATCCTGGCGCTCTATTCATTGCAGTTGCTGCCCGTTAACTACGCCGGTGTGGCGTTGATTCTGCTGGGTATCGCCTTTATCGCTGCCGAGGCTTTTCTGCCCAGTTTCGGTGTGCTGGGTATTGGCGGGATCGTGGCGTTCAGCTTTGGTGCGTTGATTCTGATCGACACCGATGTGCCGGGCTTCGGCATCCCGCTGCTGCTGATCCTGACCCTGGCGCTGACCAGTGCGCTGGTGATTTTCGCCATATTGAGCATGGCCATACGCGCCAGGCGCAGTGCTCTGGTTAGCGGTGATGGCGAGTTGCTCGGCAGCCTGGTGCGGATTAACACGGTCACGGCGGATAACGCCCTACGCGGCTCGGTGCACCTGCAGGGCGAAACGTGGCAAGTGATCAGTCAGGCGCCGTTACAGCCCGGTCAGCAGGTCCGGGTGTTGGCGCGTAAAGGCCTAATGCTGGAGGTGTCTGCGGCTGAAGGCATCTCGCCTACAGGAGAATAACCATGGGTTTCGAGCTGAGTTTTGTCGCTGTGGCGGTGCTGGTCATCGCCCTGCTGGTCTCGGCATTTCGCATCCTGCGTGAATACGAACGCGGTGTGGTGTTTATGCTGGGGCGGTTCTGGCGGGTCAAAGGCCCGGGCCTGATCATCATCATTCCAGGCATTCAACAGATGGTCCGCGTCGATCTACGGACCATCGTGCTGGATGTGCCGACCCAGGACGTGATCACCCGGGATAACGTCTCGGTCAAGGTCAATGCCGTGGTGTACTTTCGCGTGCTCGACCCACAGAAGGCCATCATTCAGGTCGAGGACTACCTCAAGGCGACTAGCCAACTGGCCCAGACCACGTTGCGTGCGGTGCTCGGCAAGCATGAGTTGGACGAACTGCTCGCCGAGCGCGAGCGGCTTAACGTTGATATTCAGCATGTGCTGGATGCGCAGACCGATGCCTGGGGCATCAAGGTGGCCAATGTCGAGATCAAGCATGTTGACCTTGATGAGTCGATGATTCGCGCCATCGCCAAGCAGGCCGAGGCCGAGCGTGAGCGGCGGGCCAAGATCATTCACGCCGAGGGTGAACTGCAGGCCTCGGAAAAACTCATGCAGGCGGCGGAGATGCTCGGTCGCCAATCCGGGGCCATGCAGTTGCGCTACATGCAGACCCTGAGCAACATCGCCGGCGACAAGAGCTCGACCATCGTCTTCCCGTTGCCGATCGAGCTGTTGCAAGGAATCAAGACGCCAACATCCTAAGCGTCCTCGCCTTGTGTCGAGGTTGTATTTCAGGGCGGTTAGGTTCTCAATTCGGCCGGTGATCCCTCTGCGGCCTGAAACCCTCAGTCGCCTCGGCGGCGCAGTGAGCGGGCTGCTTTTTCTGGCGCGACAGCGGAGTCGTTCGGCTCCACTGCAATGGAGATATGCATGCGTGAACTATTTGAGCTGCGCGGGGCCGACCCCGAGCTGCTGTTTTCCCCCTATTGCTGGCGCGTACGCCTGGCGCTGCTGCACAAGGGGCTGGACTTTCACAGTCGGCCGCTGCGCTTTATCGACAAGGAGCCGTTGAGCTGCTCGGGGCAGCAGCAGGTGCCGGTGCTGCGTGATGGCGACAGCGTGGTGCATGACAGCGTGGCGATCTTTCAGTACTTGGATCGCGCCTATCCTGAGCGTCCCTTGCTGGGCGAGGGAACTGCGCTGAGTCGCGCACGCTTGCTTGAGCGCCTGGTGTTTCAGGCAATGCGCAGGCCTTTGCTGAAGATCCTCGTGGTGCAGGTGCACGCGGTGATCGATGAGGCAGACAAAGACTATTTCCGCAGCACTCGCGAGAAGGCGTTGGGCGCTACGCTGGAGGCTTTCGCCGATCCCGAGGCGGGCACTGTGCAGCTACGCCAAGCCATCGCGCCGCTGGAAGCCTGGCTGGGCGAGCAGCTCTACCTGGACGGCGACAGCGCAGGCGGCAGCGATTACCTAGTCGGTGGCCTGTTCTTCTGGGCCTGGTGCCTGGGCACCCAGCCCTGGGAAACGGATTCCAACGTGGGGGCCTGGTTCCAGCGCCTGCTGACCCACTACCAGCGTGCGTGCGGGCCGGTTAAGCGCGCTTCGGCATTAGCCCAAGGCTGATGCCGGTGTCTTAAGCGCTGCTGCTGGTCTGGCCGCTAAAGCGGCCAGACCAGCAGCAGCAGCGGCACGCTGACCAGCACCACGATGATCTCCATCGGCAGGCCGAGACGCCAGTAGTCGCCGAAGCGGAAGCCGCCCGGGCTGAGAATCAGGGTGTTGTTCTGGTGGCCGATCGGGGTGAGGAATGAGCAGGACGCGCCGATTGCCACCGCCATCAACAGGGAGTCTGGGCTGACCCCGAGCTGGCTGGCCGCGCTTAAGGCGATCTGACACATCACCGCAGCGGTGGCGGCATTGTTCATAAAGTCCGAGAGGGTCATGGTCACCACCAGGATCAGCGTCAGCACCACCACCGGATTACCCTGCGCCACATGCTCCATCAGCAGGCGCGCCAGCAGGTCGGCCGCGCCAGTCGCGGACATCGCTCCGGCGACTGGAATCATGGCGCCGAGCAGGACGATCACTGGCCAGTCGATGGATTGATAGAGCAGGCGCAGGGGCACGATGCGCGCCACCATAAACACCAGCACGCCGGCGGCGAAGGCGACTGCCGCCGAGAGCACACCGAACGCGGCAAGGATCACGGCCAGCAGCATCACCCCGGCGGCGAAACTGGCCTGGGCGGGGTTAGGAATGCTGATGGCGCGGTCGGCCAGCGGCACGCAGGCATAGTCGCTGGCAAAGTCATGGATATCGGCCAGCTCGCCCTGCATGAGCAGCACGTCGCCGCGTTCGAACTGGGTCGAGCGCAGGCGCTTGATCGAGCGGTGACTCTGCCGCGAGATCGCCAGCAGGTTGATGTTGTAGCGGTGGCGCAAACGGATATTGCTGGCCGCCAAACCAATCAGTTGGGAGTCCGGGCGTACCAGCAACTCCTGCAGCACCCGGTCTTCATGATGGCTGTCTTTCTTTTCGTCCGCTTTGCTCTTGGTTGAGTCGGTTTTGTCGTCCTTGTCCTCATCTGGCGTGGCCTGTTTAGCGGCCTCGAGCTTCAAGCCGAGCTTGCTGAGCACCTCGCCGAGGACTTCAGGTTCGGCCTCGATCATCAACACGTCATCGGCCTGGAGGATGCGCCGCGGGTTAGGGGCCGATAAACGCAGCTTGTTACGCACCATGCCTACCACTTGGGCGTCGGCCTCTTCTAGCAGCTGTTCGACCTCGCGCAGGCTCTTGCCAACGGCCTTGGCGCCTTCCTTGACCCGCGCCTCGGTAATGTAGGTGCCGGTATCAAAGCTGGCGACTCCAGCGACTTCCCTGCGCGGCACCAGCCGCCAGCCGACCAGGCTAATAAACAGTACGCCGGCCAGGGCGACGGCCACCCCCACCGGGCTGAAATCGAACATGGCGAACGGGCCGGCACCGCTCTGTGCGCGGAAGCTCGACACGATCAAGTTGGGTGGTGTGCCGATCAACGTGGTCATGCCACCCAGAATGGTGCCAAAGGCCAGCGGCATCAGCAGGCGTCCGGGTGGCAGCTCTTGCTTGCTGGCGATCTTCAGGGCAATCGGCATCAGCAGGGCGAGTGCGCCGACGTTGTTCATAAAGGCCGATAACACCGCGCCGAGCCCGGTCAGTGCGGCGAGCGAGAGCATGGGCCCGGCATTGGCGGGTAATACCCGTTGCGCCATGGCGTCCACTACTCCGGTTCTCTGCAAGCCGAAGCTGAGTACCAGCACGCAGGCTACGGTAATGACCGCCGGATGGCCGAAGCCGGTAAAAGCCTCCTGATCCGGCACCAGGCCGGTGATTACACAGGCCAGCAGGGCCCCGAGTGCGACTATGTCATGCCGCCAGCGGCCCCACAGAAACAAGCCCATGGTGGCGGCGAGGATGGCGAAGATCAGCCCTTGGTCTTGGCTCATGCGAGGAAGCAATCCTTAGAAATGGGTCACTGGAGGCAGTGGCTTAGCAAAACACGCCTGGCGCGTCGGGTACATCACCTACTCGCGCAGGCTCAAGCATATTGCGCCGCCGCGTAGCCCGAGGCCCAGGCCCATTGGAAATTGAAACCGCCCAAATGACCACTGACGTCGAGCACCTCACCGACAAAATACAGCCCTGGTGATTTTAGCGATTCCATGGTTTTTGATGAGACCTCGCGGGTGTCGACGCCACCCAAGGTGACTTCGGCGGTGCGGTAGCCCTCGGTACCGGCCGGCACCAGCTGCCAGTCGCCGAGCTGTTCGGCAATCGCCTTGAGTTCGCCATGGGTATATTGCTTCAGCGGCTTGGAGGCGAACCAGTTGTCCGCCAGCAGCCCGGCCATCTTCTTGGTGAAGAGTTCAGCCAGCAGGGTTTTCAGCTCGCTGTTGGGGCGTTCGCGTTGCTGCTGCGTCAGCCACTCAGGCAGGTCGATGTGCGGCAGCAGGTTGATGCTGATGGCGTCCCCGGGTTGCCAGAATGAGGAAATCTGCAAGATCGCCGGGCCGCTGAGGCCGCGGTGAGTAAACAGGATATTTTCCTTGAAGCTCTGGCCGTTGCAGCTCACCAGGCAGTCTTCCACCGAGGTGCCGGACAGCTCGGTGCACAGCGCCTTTAGTTGTGGGTCGGTAATGGTGAAGGGCACCAGGCCAGCACGGGTTGGCAGCAGGCTGTGGCCGAACTGCTTGGCCACCTGATAGCCGAAGCCGGTAGCGCCGAGCGTTGGAATCGACAGACCGCCGGTGGCGATCACCAAGGACTCGCAGCGCACCGCGCCAGCGCTGGTCTGTAACTGATAGCCGCTGTCCAGTTTGGCAATCTCGTGGACCGAGGTGTCCAGGCGCAGCTCGACGCCGGCGTCAGCGCACTCGCTGAGCAGCAGGCCGAGAATGTCGCTGGATTTGTTGTCGCAGAACAGCTGGCCGAGTTTCTTCTCGTGGTACGGCACACCGTGCTTGGCCACCAGGCCGATAAAGTCCCACTGGGTGTAACGCGCCAGGGCGGATTTGCAGAAGTGTGGGTTTTCCGAGAGAAAGTTGCTGGGTTCGCTGTACATATTGGTGAAGTTACAGCGCCCACCACCGGACATCAGGATCTTCTTGCCGGCTTTGTTGGCGTGATCCAGCAGCAGCACCTGGCGGCCGCGCGCGGCCGCCGTCAGCGCGCACATAAGCCCGGCGGCACCGGCTCCGATAATCACGACCTGGGGTGTAAGCACGACTATTTCCTCAACATGCGGCGCGCGCCAAGGCTGGCGCAAAACAGCGCGCATCTTAACTGATGGCTGTGCGGCTGGCAGCGTTTCGGCCGGTGCTTACCACCAGCAGTTACACCTACAGCGCAGGTTGTAGGCGTAATACAGACGCAAGTCAGCGTGGTGCCGCACGCTGCCTCGCCAAGACAGCTTGCTGGCGTGGCGTAAGACAGCGAAAACCCGCATGAGAAGGCTGTCAGCGCGGCCGCGTCGCCGCACCGAGGTCGTTTTTACACCGGTAATTACAGGGCGCGCACGCGCAGCGAGCGACCCTTGATCTTGCCTTCACTGAGGCACTTGAGCGCCCGCACGGCCACGCTGCGCTCAACGGCGACATAAGCCTGGAAGTCGAAGATAGCGATCTTGCCGACCTGCGCGCCGGGGATGCCAGTCTCGCCAGTGAGGGCGCCGAGAATGTCGCCGGGGCGCAATTTGTCTTTGCGTCCCGCGCCGATGCACAGCGTAGTCATGGGCGGCTGCAACGGTGCGCCGCCCTGGTGCTTCAGGCTGCTCAGCGGGTGCCAGTTGAGCGGCGCCCGTTGCAGGGTTTCGATGGCCTGGGCACGGTGGCCTTCGGCCGGGGCAACCAGGCTCATGGCCAGGCCTTTCTCGCCGGCACGACCGGTACGGCCGACGCGGTGAATGTGGATTTCCGAATCGCGTGCCAGTTCGACGTTGATCACCATGTCCAGGGCGTCGATATCCAGGCCGCGCGCGGCCACATCGGTGGCCACCAGTACGGAGAGGCTGCGGTTGGCAAACATCGCCAGCACCTGGTCGCGGTCACGCTGCTCCAGGTCACCGTTCAGCGCGGCGGCCGAGATGCCTTTGGCGGTCAGGTGGTCGACCACTTCCTGGCACTGCTGCTTGGTGAAGCAGAAGGCCACGCAGGACTGTGGGCGGTAGCAGTTGAGCAGCTTGACCACGGCCTCCATGCGCTCTTCAGGGGCGATCTCGTAGAAGCGTTGCTCGATCTGCGTGTCGTCGTGCAACGCATCGGCCTTGACCTGCTGCGGGTCGCGCATAAAGGTCGCGGACAGCTGCTTGATGCCGCTCGGATAAGTGGCGGAGAACAACAGGGTCTGCCGGCGTGTCGGGGTTTGGCTGATGATCTCGGCGATGCTGTCGTAGAAGCCCATGTCGAGCATGCGGTCGGCTTCATCGAGGACCAGGGTGTTGAGGCCGTCGAGTTTCAGCGTGCCCTTGCTCAGGTGTTGCTGAATGCGCCCAGGGGTGCCGACGATGATTTGCGCGCCGTGTTCCAGCGAGCCGATTTGCGGGCCGAACGGCACGCCGCCACACAGGGTGAGAATCTTGATGTTGTCGGCCGAGCGCGCCAGGCGGCGCAGCTCTTTGGCCACTTGGTCGGCCAACTCGCGGGTTGGGCAGATCACCAGCGCCTGGCAACCGAAGTAGCGTGGGTTGAGCGGGTTGAGCAGGCCAATACCAAACGCGGCGGTCTTGCCGCTGCCGGTCTTGGCCTGGGCAATCAGGTCCATGCCCTTGAGCATTACCGGCAGGCTCTGCGCTTGAATCGGAGTCATCTCGGTGTAACCGAGGGACTCGAGGTTCGCCAGCATGGCGGGGGAAAGCGGCAGAGAAGAAAAAGCGGTGTTGGTCACGGTACAGGCCTGCTAAACGAAATGGCGTGCAGTGTAACAGGCTGGGCAGCAGGCCTCGTTGCTAACAGCTGGTCGGTGCGCAGCCGGTTCTAGAACAGGTCGATCGGATCGACGTCGAGCGACCAGCGCACTGCACGGCCGCTGGGCATCTGTTCCAGGGCCAGCATCCAGCTGTTGAGCAGGCGGTGCAGCGGCGCGCGGGCGTTGGCCTGCAGTAGTAACTGCGCGCGGTAGCGGCCGGCGCGGCGTTCCATCGGTGCGGGAACGGGGCCGAGCAGTTCAATGCCGCTGAGCTGCAGTTCGCCGAGGAGCAGCTCCGCTTCTGTGCAGGCATCGTCGAGAAACCCTTCGGCCTGCCCGGGGTTATGCGCTTCGGCGCGCAGCAGGGCGAGATGGCAGAACGGCGGCAGGCCCGCGCCACGGCGTTCGCTGAGGGCTTGTTCGGCGAAGGCGAAGTAGCCTTGTTCGGTCAGCTGCACCAATAACGGATGGTCGGCCAGGTGGCTCTGGATAATCACCTTGCCCGGCTCCTCGGCGCGCCCGGCGCGGCCGGCGACCTGCACGATCAGCTGGGCCATGCGCTCGCTGGCGCGGAAATCCGCGGAAAACAGCCCGCCGTCAGCATCCAGAATCGCCACCAGGGTGACGCGGGGGAAGTGGTGGCCCTTGGCGAGCATCTGCGTGCCGACCAGGATGCACGGTTCACCGCGCTGCACGGTGTTGAACAGCGTGGTCATGGCCTCTTTACGTGAGGTGCTGTCGCGATCGACGCGCAGCACCGGCACGTCCGGGAACAACGTCTCCAGACGCTCTTCCGCACGCTCAGTGCCGGCCCCCACCGGACGCAGGTCGACGTTGTTGCACTTCGGACAGTTGCTCGGCTGGCGCTCGGCGTGCCCGCAGTGATGGCAGCGCAGCTCGCGTGAGCGCTGGTGCACGGTCATCCGCGCATCGCAACGCGGGCATTCCGATAGCCAGCCGCAGTCATGGCACAGCAGGGTCGGGGCGAAGCCACGGCGGTTGAGGAACACCAGCACCTGCTGACCCGCTTGCAGGGTCTGGGCGATGGCTTGTTGCATCGGCCCGGAGATGCCGGAATCCAGCGGTCGGCTTTTCACGTCCAAACGCAGAAAACGCGGCTGCTTGGCCCCGCCGGCACGCTCGCGCAGGTGCAGCAGGGCGTAGCGGCCGTTATGGGCGTTGTGCAGGCTCTCCAGCGAGGGCGTGGCCGAACCGAGCACAATCGGGATGTTCTCTTGATGGGCGCGCACCACGGCCAGGTCGCGGGCGTGATAGCGCAGGCCCTCTTGCTGCTTATAAGAGGCGTCGTGTTCTTCATCGATGATGATCAGCCCCGGCCGCTGCATGGGGGTGAACAGTGCCGAGCGGGTGCCGATGATGATGTCGGCTTCGCCATCGCGGGCGGCCAGCCAGGCGTCCAAGCGTTCACGGTCATTGACTGCCGAATGCAGCAGGGCGATGCGCGCATTGAAACGCTGCTCGAAGCGCGCCAAGGTCTGCGGGCCGAGGTTGATTTCCGGGATCAGCACCAGGGCCTGCTTGCCGGCCTCCAGGGTTTCGCGGATCAGCTGTAGGTACACCTCGGTCTTGCCGCTGCCGGTGACGCCGGCCAAGAGAAAGGCGTTGAAGCTGTCGAGGCCCGAGCGGATCGCTTCGGTGGCAGCGCGTTGCTCGGCATTCAGCGGCAGTTCCGGCTGTGCCAGCCACTTGGCGTGGCGCTCGCTGGGGGCATGACGGCGCACGTCGACCTGCACCAGACCTTTCTCCAACAGCAGGTCGAGGCTGTCCTTGTTCAGTTGCAGTTTGCTCAGCAGTGCGTGAGCGACGCCATGCGGGTGCTGCGCGAGGGTTTGCAGCGCCTCACGCTGGCGCGGTGCGCGACTCAGGCGAGGGTCATCGAGCTGTGCGCCCTCGACGACGGACCAGAAGCGCTGCTGGCGCACTTCCGCCGGTTCGCCCTGGCGCAGCAGCACCGGCAGCGCCCAGTTCAGGGTGTCGCCGAGGCTGTGCTGGTAGTACTGCGCGGTCCACAGGCACAGTTTGAACAACGCCGGCGGCAGCGGTGATTGGGCGTCGAGCAGCTGCAGGGCAGGCTTGAGTTTGTCCGCCGGCACCTCGCTGTGATCCGTCACCTCAATCAGAATACCGATCATCTCGCGCCGCCCGAACGGCACGCGCAGCCGCGCGCCCGGCTGCAGCGCGCTGCGCGCTACCCCGGCGGGGGCGCGGTAGTCGAACAGGCGGCGCAGAGGCGAGGGCAAGGCGAGGCGCAGAATGACGTCGGGCACGCAAAGGCTCCAGCGGAAAGGGCAGGATCTTAGCACGCAGCCAGTCGACGGCCGGCCTTGCGTCACTGCTGTGAGCTGGTATTATCGCCGGCCTAATTCCGCGCGGTACCTGACAATAGTGTCTGGTGGCGGCGTGACAGCCCTGAGGAATCACCATGAAAGCCGATATCCACCCGAACTATGTAGCCATCACCGCCACTTGCAGCTGTGGCAACGTGATTGAAACTCGCTCCACCCTGGGCAAAGCACTGCCTCTGGACGTGTGCAACGAGTGCCACCCGTTCTACACCGGTAAGCAGAAAATGCTGGATACCGGCGGCCGTGTTGATCGCTTCAAGCAGCGTTTCGGCATGTTCGGCGCCAAGCAGTAAGCTTGCGCGCAGCGCCGCAGACCCGCATGGGTTGCACCGCGCTACTGAAAAAGGCGTCCCTAGTGGGCGCCTTTTTTGTGTGCGGCATTTATCTCGATGCCGCGCTGGCGTTGTGCCCCGCACCGGGCAATTTGCCGAGCGTCACGGTGCAGCGCGTGGTGGACGGCGACACCTTGCGCCTGGCCGACGGCCGTTCTGTCCGCTTGATCGGCCTGAATACGCCGGAGTTGGGCCGTCAGGGGCGCAGCGCTGAGCCCTTTGCCGAGCAGGCCCGCCAGCGCTTGCAGGCGTTGCTGGCGGCCAGTGACGGGCGCGTCGCCTTACAAGTCGGCCAGCAGGGTAAAGATCATTACGGGCGCACCCTGGCGCATGTTTATGACAACCGTGGCCGCAATCTGGAAGCACAGTTGCTCAGCGAAGGCTTGGGCTATCAGGTGGCTGTGACGCCTAATCTGGCTTTGGTGCGCTGCCAGCAAGCTGCCGAACGCAGTGCGCGGCAGGCGCGTGCTGGGCTCTGGCGGCGCTCGCCCGTGCAAGCGCCCGCGCAGCTGAAACAGGGTGGTTTTGCCTTGGTGCAGGGGCGTATTAAGCGTATCGAAGGCAATGGCGCCGGGTTGTGGCTGGAGATGGCTGACGGCCTGGTGCTGCATATCGCCCGCCGTGCGCTGGACAATTTTGACCGGCGCGCTGTCCAAGGGCTTGAGGGGCGTCAGGTCGAAGCCCGTGGTTGGGTGATTGATCGCGCCAAACGTGGCGGTTTGCGTAAGGCTCAGGCGCGCTGGATGCTACCGTTGACGGACAAGTCCATGTTGGAGGTGCTGCCATGATCATGCGTATATGGTTATTACTGGTGTTGCTGCAATTGGCCGGGTGCGCGGTTAATCCAGCCACTGGGCAAAGCAACTTCGTGATGATGAGCGAGCAGCAAGAGCTCGACCTCGGTCGCCGCTACAACCAGCAGATCCTCAAAGAAAACCCGCGTTACGCCGACGAAAAACTGCAGGCCTACGTACAGCAGGTCGGTGAGCGGGTGGCCAAGTACAGCCACCGTAGCCAGTTGGCCTATCAGTTCACCGTGGTCGACAGTCCGGATATCAACGCCTTTGCCTTGCCGGGCGGCTACATCTATATCCATCGCGGGCTGCTCGCCTATCTCAGTTCTGAGGCCGAGTTGGCGGCCGTGCTGGGCCATGAAGTGGGCCACGTAACTGCGCGGCACAGCGTTCAGCAGCAAAGCCAGTCCACCGCCTGGGGGCTGCTTGGTCAGGCCGTGGCAATTGGCACGGGCGTCGGTGCGGCCGCTGATGTCACCGGGGCATTGGGCGGCGCTATTGTGCGCGGCTATGGTCGTGACATGGAGCTTGAGGCGGACGGCCTGGGCGCGCAGTACTTGGCGCGCAGCGGTTATGACCCGCAGGCGATGATCGAAGTGGTCAAGGTGCTGAAAAACCAGGAAGACTTCGCGCGCGACCAGGCCGCGGAGCGCGGTGAGGCGCAGCCTGCCGGCGGTTATCACGGAGTTTTTGATACACACCCGGATAACGACCGCCGCCTGCAACAGGTGCTGGGTCCGGCGCGTGCCTTGGCCACTGGCCAGCAGGAGGTTAATCGCGAAGCCTTTCTCAAGCGCCTGGAAGGTTTGCCTTTTGGTGACTCCGCTGAAACCGGTGTACGTCGTGGTCAGCGTTTCTACCATGCGCCGCTGAACTTTACCCTGGCTTACCCAAAGGGCTGGACGCTGATCAATCGCCCGGACGCGCTGATCGGGCATACCGCCGATCAGCAGGCGTTTATCGCGATGACGCTGGAAGCTAACCCGCAGCAGCTAGCGCCCGCGCAGTTGCTCCGCCAGCGCGCGGGCAATCAGCGCCTGGTGGCAGGCGTCGAGTTACAGCAGGCCGGTCTACAGGGCTACAGCGCGGTAATTCCGGGTAACGCGGCCAAGCGCGTGGCGATCATTCAGCACGGCGCACAGTCATATTTGTTTGTTGCGGCGGTGCGTGGGCGGGCCGCGCTGGAAAGCCAGGATGAGCAGTTTTTAAGCGTGATCAAAAGCTTTCGGCCGATGAGCCGTGCCGAGCGTAAAGAGGCGCAGCCGTTGCGCTTGCACATGGTCAAGGTCAAGTCCGGGCAAACCCTTGAGGCGCTGGCCAAAGGCAGTAAATTGCCGGGTGATACGCTGAAGGCGCTGCGCTTGTTGAATAACCTCTATCCGTCAGGTCAGCCGCGTGCGGGCGATTGGCTGAAGGTCGTGCGCTAGGGCCTGCGTGCGTATCCGGACTTAGCAGTCTTGTGCAGTTGTATACAACTTGCGTATCCTCGGCCGCCTGCCTGTTCAACAGCCCAAAGCGGAAATGCCCATATGTCTGATTTGAAAACAGCCGCTCTCGAGTATCACGCTAAGCCCCGCCCGGGTAAGCTGAGTGTCGAGTTAACCAAGCCCACCGCAACCGCACGCGACCTGGCTCTGGCTTATAGCCCGGGCGTCGCTGAGCCTGTGCGCGAAATCGCGCGTGATCCGGAGTTGGCGTATCGCTACACCGGCAAAGGCAACCTGGTGGCAGTCATTTCTGACGGTACCGCGATTCTCGGTCTCGGTGACCTCGGTCCGTTGGCGTCCAAGCCGGTTATGGAAGGTAAAGGCGTGCTATTCAAGCGCTTTGCCGGTATCGACGTATTCGACATCGAAGTCGAGTCCGAGAGCCCGCAGGCTTTTATCGACACCGTGCGCCGTATCTCCATCACCTTCGGCGGTATCAACCTGGAAGACATCAAGGCACCTGAGTGCTTTGAAATTGAACGCACGCTGATCGAACAGTGCGATATTCCGGTGTTCCACGATGACCAGCACGGCACTGCGATCGTGACTGCTGCGGGTATGCTCAATGCGCTGGAAATCGCCGGCAAAACCCTGCCAGAAGCCAAGGTTGTGTGCCTGGGGGCTGGCGCTGCCGCGATCTCTTGCATGCGCTTGCTGGTGAGCATGGGGGCCAAGGTTGAGAACATCTTTATGATCGACCGCAAAGGCGTGATCCACGCCGGCCGTGACGATCTGAACCAGTACAAGGCGGTATTCGCCAGCGAAACCAGCAAACGAACCCTGTCTGACGCGCTGGAAGGCGCTGATGTGTTCGTCGGGCTGTCCGGTGCCAACCTGCTGGCGCCTGCCGACCTCAAGCGCATGGCTGCCAACCCAATCGTCTTCGCCTGCTCCAACCCGGATCCGGAAATCAAGCCGGAGCTGGCCCATGAAGTGCGTGATGACGTGATCATGGCCACCGGTCGTTCCGATTACCCGAACCAGGTCAACAACGTACTGGGCTTCCCGTTTATCTTCCGTGGTGCTCTGGACGTTCGCGCGACCCGCATCAACGAAGAAATGAAGATCGCTGCGGCCCTGGCCCTGCGTGATCTGGCCAAGCTGCCGGTGCCGCAGGAAGTCTGTGACGCTTACGGCGGCATCTCCCTGTCGTTCGGTCGTGAGTACATCATTCCGAAGCCAATGGACCCACGCCTGATCACTGTGGTCTGCGATGCGGTTGCCAAGGCGGCGATTGAAAGTGGTGTGGCGACGCTGCCCTATCCGAAGAACTACCCGTTGCAGTCGGTTAATGACGTGTTCAACGGCTAAGCGCTCGGCACCCAAGCAATAAAAAACCCGCTACGGCGGGTTTTTTATTGCTGCTATTTCGGCTTTAACAGGCCACTTGCTTGGGCGCTAGCAGCTTTAGAACAGGTCGATCGGAGCGACTTGATCGGCGGGCAGTGGGCTGCCTGGGATATACATGCCAGGCTCAAACTCACCCATGGGTGGCGGTGAGTCTTCACTCTTGAACAGCTCGAAGTAAGCATTCGGTGTATCGGGCGTGGCTGCCCGGCCGCTGTGAGGGTCGATGCGCAGGCTCAGGATGCCTTCAGGTTCTGGCAGTACGTGGCTGGGCTTGTCCTTCAATGCGGCGGCCATGTAACTCATCCAGATCGGCAGGGCCACGGTGCCGCCATATTCATTACGACCAAGGCTTTCCGGCTGATCGAAGCCGGCCCAGACGGTGGTGATGTAGTCGGCGTTATAGCCGGAGAACCAGCTATCTTTCGACTCGTTGGTGGTGCCGGTTTTGCCCGCCAGGTCGTCTCGACCCAGTGCCATGGCACGACGACCGGTGCCGCGCTTGATCACGTCCTGAAGCAGGCTGGTCATGATGTAAGCCGTGCGCTCGTCAATGATCTGCTCGGCAAGCACTGGCTCAGGCAGTGCTTGCTCATCGCCATTGAGTTGTTCGGTGTTGCCACGCTCAGCTCGCAAGGTAGCGCTTGCCGGTGTCTGCGCCGGGTTGGCGTTGAACAGCTGCTTACCGGTGCGGTCCTCGATCCGCTCAATCAGATACGGCTCGGTTTTGTAGCCGCCGCTGGCAAAAACACTCCAGCCCTCGGCAATTTCCATTGGCGTTAGGCTGGCGGTGCCTAGGGCCAGGGATAGATTGGGCGGCAGGTCCTTTTTCTCAAAGCCGAAGCGCTCGATATAGCTCAGGGTGCTGTCGATGCCGAGGTCTTGCAGCAGGCGAATGGAAACCAGGTTACGTGAGCGGTACAGCGCTTCACGCAGGCGGATCGGGCCGAGGAAGGTGTTGTTGTCATTCTTCGGCCTCCAGACCTGCGACTGGGGGTCTTCAGCGAACACGATCGGCGCGTCATTCACTAGGGTGGCGGCGGTATAGCCTTTATCCAGCGCGGCGCTATAAACAAAGGGTTTGAAGCTTGAACCCGGCTGCCGCTTGGCCTGTACGGCGCGGTTGTAGTTACTCTGCTCGAAGGAGAAACCGCCGACCAGCGCGCGAATTGCGCCATTGTCGGGGTCTAGCGATACCAGTGCGCTCTGCGCTGCGGGCAGTTGCACGAAGCGCAGGCTATCGTCGGCTTGGCGTTGCACGCGGATCAGGTCGCCGATCTGGCTCACATCCGCAGGCTGCTGTGGTCGTGGGCCAATGCTGTTGGTGTTAAGGAAGGGGCGCGCCCATTTCATGCTGTCCCAGGCCACGGCGTGTTCCTCGCCGTTACGCAGCAGGACCATGATGCCGCTTTTCTCAACGCTCGTGACAATGGCCGGCTCCAGGCCGCCAAGAGATGTCTGTTTGTTCAGCTCGCTCAGCCAATGTTCTTTGGTCATGCCCGGCAGGCGGCTTTCCGGGCCGCGATAACCGTGGCGTTGGTCGTAACTGATCAGCCCTTCACGAACCGCGTTATTGGCAGCCTGTTGTAGGTCGCTGGGCACCGTAGTGGTGACGTTGAATCCCTCGGTGTACGCCTCGCTGCCGTAGCGGCCGACCATTTCCGCGCGTGCCATTTCGGCAATATAAGGAGCGACTAATTCTGGCGTCGGCACGTGGTAACTGACATTGATTGGTTCGGCCAGCGCTTCTTCGTAGTGCTGCTTATCGATGCGTCCAAGGCTGTACATCCGTCCGAGAATCCAGTCACGGCGCTCCATCGAGCGGGCTGGGTTGACTAGGGGGTTGAACCGCGAAGGGGCTTTAGGCAGGCCGGCAATCATTGCCATTTGCGCAAGACTGGTCTCGCGAATGGACTTGCCGTAATAAACCTGAGCGGCGGCCTCAATACCATAGGCGCGATTGCCCAGGTAAATCTTGTTCACATAAAGTTCAAGAATTTCGTCTTTACTGAGCTCTCGCTCAATTTGCAGGGCTAGAAGTATCTCATTGATCTTGCGCGAAAAACTTTTCTCACTGGTGAGGAAAAAGTTCTTCGCCACCTGCATGGTAATAGTGCTGCCGCCGGATTGAATCTGCCCGCTTTTCAAGATTTGCGTTGCAGCGCGCATCAGGCTGCTAAGGTCGACGCCATAATGATTGGCAAAGTTATCATCCTCAGCGGACAGCAGCGCGCCGATGAAATCCTCGGGGATGTCGGCGAAGGCAATGGGCGAGCGCCGCATTTCGCCGAACTCAGCAATCAGCTTGGCGTCACTGCTGTAGACGCGCAGGGGGATCTGCAGCTGGATGCTGCGCAACGATTCGACGGATGGGAGGCTGGGGCTAAGATAGAGGAAGGCTCCGCTGAAACTGAGCACCACGCCACAAAAAGCGGCGAGGCAAGACCAGCAAAGAAAACGCAAAAGACGCATCAAGATGTTTGGATTTCCAGATAAAAGAATGGGTTAAGCGAAACATAAGGTTAAAAGAGAAAAACTGATCACATTATAAGCGGGTTTTTTGCCGGGTCGCCATTTGCGCTTCTGTCAAGACTGTTATTTAATGTGAAAAAACATAATTAGTCCGTAAGTCGCGGATGCCAATAGGAAATCGGTCGTGCTAGGGCTCTTCAATAAGAAAGCGAATACGCTACTCGGGATCGATATCAGTTCGACCTCCGTCAAGCTCCTCGAATTGAGCCGCTCCGGAAGCCGCTACAAAGTAGAGGCTTACGCAGTCGAGCCGCTCCCGCCAAACGCTGTGGTCGAAAAGAACATTGCCGACCTAGAAGGCGTGGGGCAGGCCCTTTCACGTGTGCTCGCCAAATCCAAGAGCGGTGTAAAAACCGTTGCGGTGGCTGTGGCCGGATCAGCAGTGATTACCAAAACTATCGAGATGGAAGCCGGGCTTTCTGACGATGAACTGGAAAATCAGCTGAAGATCGAGGCCGATCAGTACATTCCTTATCCGTTGGAGGAGGTTGCGATCGATTTCGAGGTTCAGGGTGAATCTGCACGCAATGCTGATCGGGTTGAAGTGTTGCTTGCCGCTTGCCGCAAAGAGAATGTTGAGGTTCGCGAGGCTGCTTTAGCGCTTGCTGGATTCACCGCCAAAGTGGTTGACGTTGAAGCCTATGCGCTTGAGCGTGCATACAGCTTGCTGGTTGATCAGCTTGGCGGGGGGCGTGACGAGTTGACTGTGGCGGTTGTTGATATTGGCGCAACCATGACCACGCTCAGCGTCCTGCATAACGGTCGGACTATCTACACCCGTGAGCAACTGTTTGGTGGCAAGCAACTCACCGAGGAAATTCAGCGTCGTTATGGGCTCTCTGTTGAAGAGGCAGGTCTTGCCAAGAAGCAGGGCGGCTTGCCGGATGACTATGACAGCGAAGTACTGCAGCCATTTAAAGAGGCTGTGGTTCAGCAGGTTGCTCGCTCCCTGCAATTCTTCTTCGCCGCGGGGCAGTTCAACGATGTCGATTACATCCTGCTAGCGGGTGGTACGGCTTCAATTCCGGACCTTGATCGCTTGATCCAGCAAAAAATAGGCACCCAAACATTGGTCGCCAATCCATTCGCTGAGATGGCGCTGAGTGGCAAGGTTAATGCCGGTGCACTCGCCAGTGACGCACCGGCCTTGATGATTGCCTGCGGTCTGGCGATGAGGAGTTTTGACTAATGGCGCGGATTAACTTACTCCCCTGGCGTGAGCAATTACGCGAAGAGCGTAAACAGCGTTTTTTGGTAACGCTTGCTGGTGTATTCATTGTGGCGGCTGGTGCTGTATTTCTAGGTGACCAGTACCTCAGCGGTGCGATCGAGCAGCAAGACGCGCGGAATGAATTTGTTCGTAAAGAAATCGCTGTCTTGGATGCGCGGATCAAAGAAATTAGCGAGCTTAAAACTCGTCGCCAGCAGCTTCTTGAGCGCATGAAGATTATTCAGGATCTGCAGGGTAATCGGCCGATTATCGGTCGTGTCTTCGATCAGTTGGTTCGTACGCTGCCAGACGGTGTGCATTTTACTGGCGTGAAAATGACAGTGAAAAATATCGCTATCGTGGGTGCGGCCGAGTCGAATAACCGTGTATCGAACCTGATGCGTAACCTGGATGCTTCTGAGTGGTTGACGGCGCCAAACCTCACCGAGGTTAAATCTGTAACAGCGGGGGCGGTTGATCAAGCGAATGTCTTTCAATTAAGTGTGCAGCAGACCCAGCCTGCGCTCGCTGCAGAGGGGGCTGCGCAATGAGTCTTAATGATTCCTTAGAAAGTCTGCGCCAAATTGATTTGAATGATCTTGATTTTAATAACGTTGGCTCGTGGCCTGCGGCAGTAAAATTTATTGCGGGTGCTTTGCTGCTGGTGGTGGTGGTTGCGTTGGGCTACAACTTTCACCTTAAAGACTTGCAAGCTAGTTTAGAAGGCAAGCAAGCTGAAGAGGTGTCCCTGAAGGAGCAGTTCTCAAGTAAGGCTTTTCAAGCGGCAAATTTAGATGCCTATAAAGAGCAAATGCAAGAGATGGAGGTGTCGTTTGGTGCGCTGCTGAAACAGTTGCCGAGTGATACCGAGGTTCCCGGCTTGCTTGAAGATATAACCCGGACCGGGTTGGGGAGCGGTTTGGAGTTCGAAGAGATTAAACTTCTGCCTGAGGCGGCTCAGCAGTTTTATATCGAACTCCCTATACAGATTACAGTTGTGGGTGCCTATCACGACTTGGCGACCTTTGTCAGCGGTGTTGCGAGTCTTCCGCGAATTGTTACGCTGCATGACTTTGATCTTGTCCCGGCTAATGATAATAGTTCTTCTAAGTTGCGAATGAGCATATTGGCCAAGACTTATCGTTATAACGATAAGGGGGAAGTTCAGTGAAGCTTATGAAGTCTGTTTTTGTTTTGTCATTTTTGATTGTCTCTGGTTGCGATGGGCGCGGTGGCTTTTCTGATCTTCAAGCCTATATGGATGAAGTGCGAGCGCGTCCTAAGGGGGAGATCGAACCGCTGCCGACGTTTCAGCCTTATGAAAGCTTTACATACAGCGCTGCAGCGCTGAGAAGTCCGTTTCAGCCGCCGGTTAAGCTGGAGATGGCTGATAGGCAGAAAGGTTCTAAGGATGTGAAGCCCGATGAGGCGCGCACAAAGCAGTTTCTTGAAGGGTTTAATATCGAAACCTTTGTGATGGTCGGTACCTTGGCGAATGATTCCGGCGCATTTGCGTTGGTCAGTGGCGCGGGTGGCGTTCACCGGGTTCGAGTCGGTGACTACTTAGGCCGTAATCATGGTCGAATACTTGCCATAGACGAATCAAGGGTTGATGTAATTGAAATCGTTCCGGATGGCGAGGGTGGTTGGTTAGAGCGGCCGCGTAGCTTGTCCCTTAAGGAGCGCTCTTAAACGGAGCGGAGTGAATATGAAGAAAAATAACCGATCTGCTCAGTGGAATATGATGAACATATCCCCATCTTTTTTAGGGTTTCCTCTTTTGGCTGCGCTTCTCTCGCCATCACTAATGGCCGCAGACCTGCAGGCGCTTGACGTGGCTGCGTTGCCCGGAGACCGTGTTGAATTAAAATTAACTTTTGACGAGCCTGTGCTGGCGCCGCGGGGCTACACCATTGAGCAGCCAGCGCGTATTGCGCTTGACTTGCCTGGGGTCTCTAACAAGCTAGGTGCCAAAACCAGAGAGTTAGGCGTAGGTAATGCGCGCAGTGTTACCGTTGTTGAGGCGAAAGACCGTACGCGACTTATCATAAACTTGACCAGTCTTTCTCCATATAACACTCGTGCAGAAGGGAATAGCGTTTTTGTGGTGGTGGGGGAAGGTGGTAGTAATGTTGCGTCTAATGCTCAGCCAGTGGCGCCTGCAGCAGCAGTGGCCGTCACTGCAAAAAAATATGCAGCTCAGTCAAATGCGATCAGCAATATCGACTTTCAGCGCGGAGAGTTGGGTGAGGGTAATATCGTAATTACTTTGTCCGACGCCTCTGTTAGCCCTGATATTCAGGATCAAGGCGGGAAAATCCGTTTGGACTTTGCCGGGACGCAGTTGCCAGAGTCGCTAAGGGTAAAGCTCGACGTAAAAGATTTTGCCACGCCTGTTCAGTTTGTCAGTGCTACAGGTACAGCCAATAAAGCAAGCATTCTGATTGAGCCTGTGGGTGTTTATGATTATCTGGCTTACCAAACAGATAATAAGCTGACTATTAGTGTAAAGCCGTTGACCCAGGATCAGGCGGAGCAACGTAAAGCCGATAGCTTCTCCTATACGGGTGAAAAGCTATCGCTCAACTTCCAAGATATTGATGTTCGTTCTGTCCTGCAGTTGATTGCAGACTTTACGGACCTCAACTTGGTTGCTAGTGATACGGTGGCTGGAAATATTACGTTGCGCCTGCAGAATGTTCCGTGGGATCAAGCCTTGGATCTAGTGCTCAAGACCAAGGGGCTTGATAAGCGGAAGGTCGGTAATGTGCTGCTGGTTGCGCCGGCTGACGAAATAGCGGCGCGTGAACGTCAAGAGCTTGAGTCAAAGAAGCAAGTTGCAGACCTGGCTCCTCTGCGCCGGGAGCTTATTCAGGTCAATTATGCCAAGGCTTCCGATATGGCTCAGCTGTTCCAGTCCGTGACAAGCGCGGACGGTGCAGCAACTGAGCGCGGCTCGGTGACGGTTGATGATCGAACCAATAGTATTATTGCCTACCAAACACAAGAGCGGCTTGATGAGTTGCGCCGGATTATCGCGCAGCTTGATGTGGCTGTGCGCCAAGTAATGATCGAAGCTCGTATTGTTGAGGCGAATGTCGATTACGATAAAGCTTTGGGTGTGCGTTGGGGTGGTTCTGCCACGCGTGGAAACTGGAGCGCGTATGGTAAAGACGGTGCTCAATCGTTTAATGATGAGGGGCAGCGGCTTTTGCCTGGTACGGACACCATTGGTGGTTTCACTCTAGAAGATGGCGTGGCGCCTGTTCCGTTTGTAGATATGGGCGTGTTGGGGAGCACTTCGGGTATCGGTATTGGTTTCTTGACCGATAATATTGTTTTGGATCTTCAGTTGTCGGCGATGGAAAAAACCGGCAACGGTGAAATTATTTCGCAGCCGAAAGTTGTTACCTCTGATAAAGAGACGGCGAAGATCCTGAAGGGTTCAGAGATTCCTTATCAAGAGGCAAGCTCGAGTGGTGCTACAACGACCTCGTTTAAGGAAGCCGCCTTGTCCCTTGAGGTGACGCCGCAAATCACTCCGGATAATCGAATTATCATGGAGGTCAAGGTCACTAAAGATGCGCCTGATTTTGCCCGGGCCCTGAATGGTGTGCCGCCGATCAATAAGAACGAAGTTAATGCCAAGGTTCTTGTGAGCGACGGCGAGACAATTGTCCTCGGTGGGGTTTTCTCAAATACCCAAACTAAAGGTGTTGAGAAGGTACCTTTCCTTGGGGACCTGCCTTACTTGGGGCGTTTGTTCCGTCGCGATATTGTTCAGGATAATAAGTCTGAACTCTTGGTATTCCTTACTCCGCGTATTATGAACAACCAAGCCATTGCGGTGAGTCGTTGATTCAGTGCGTAATTTGATCCTCGTTGGCCCGATGGGTGCTGGCAAAAGCACCATCGGGCGTCTGCTTGCCAAAGAATTGCGCTTGCCGTTTAAAGACTCTGATAAAGAGATTGAACAGCGTACGGGTGCGGATATTCCCTGGATCTTTGATGTGGAAGGTGAGCAGGGGTTTCGTGAGCGTGAGCAGGCGGTAATCGCAGACCTTTGCGATGTTGACGGTATGGTCTTAGCCACCGGTGGCGGGGCGGTGATGCGTGCAGAAAACCGCATTGCGTTAAGGCGCGGCGGTCATGTGGTTTATCTGCATGCGTCCGTTGAGCAGCAAGTTGATCGTACCTCACGTGATCGTAATCGCCCGCTACTGCGCTCCGCAGATCCCGGCAAGGTATTGGCTGAGCTGTTTGCGCTTCGTGATCCGCTCTACCGTGAAATCGCCGACGTGGTGATCGAAACCGACGAGCGTCCACCGCGCCTGGTTGTGCAAGAGATTCTTGAGCGCCTCGAGGCGCTTTCTCCCCGTTAAAGCGCAGGCTGAACTGCGCTATCCTAGGCTCCTTTGTATCTTGGGGGCTTTATGCAAACTCTTCGTGTCGAACTTGGTGAGCGCGGTTATCCGATCTACATCGGTGCCGAGTTGTTGGCTCGTGGTGATTTGCTGGCAGCGCACATCGTGGGTCGGCAAGTTGCAATAGTTACTAATGAAACAGTTGCCCCCCTGTATTTGGCTGCACTTGAGCGCTCACTCGCGGGCTGCGCCATTGCTACTGTGGTTTTGCCGGATGGCGAGAGCTATAAAACCTGGGAAACCTTGCAGCTGATCTTTGACGGTCTGCTGGGAGCACGGCATGACCGGCGCACGACGGTGATCGCATTGGGTGGCGGTGTGATCGGCGATATGGCTGGGTTTGCAGCGTCGTGTTATCAGCGTGGCGTGAACTTTATCCAGGTGCCGACCACGCTGTTGTCGCAGGTCGACTCATCTGTCGGTGGCAAGACGGGTATTAACCACCCGCTGGGCAAAAATATGGTGGGGGCTTTCTACCAGCCACAAGCTGTGTTGATCGATACCAATACCCTGGTTACTTTGCCGATTCGTGAGCTGTCTGCGGGTTTGGCGGAGGTGATCAAGTACGGTTTGATCTGCGATGAGCCGTTCCTGTCCTGGCTTGAGGAGCATATGCCAGCGCTGCGCGCCCTTGATCAGGCTGCGCTGACTACGGCAATAGCGCATTCCTGCGCGGCTAAGGCGAGTGTTGTGGCGGCTGATGAGCGTGAGTCAGGGGTGCGTGCGACGTTGAATCTTGGGCACACCTTTGGCCATGCCATTGAGACGCATCAGGGTTATGGTGCCTGGTTGCATGGTGAGGCTGTTGCGGCGGGTACGGTGATGGCGTTGGATATGTCCGAGCGTCTGGGCTGGATTAGCCAGGCCGAGCGTGAGCGTGCCGTTCGCTTGTTCATTGCCGCTGGGTTGCCGGTTGTTCCGCCCGAGAATATGACGCCAGAGGACTTTATGGAGCATATGGCGGTCGACAAGAAGGTGCTTGATGGCAAGTTGCGCTTGGTCTTGTTGCGTGGCTTGGGTAAGGCAGTTGTAACCGGTGATTTTCCCCGAGAAATTTTGAATGCCACGCTGAGCGCAGACTATGCGGCGCAGCTGGCTCAGCTTAAAAATTAACGAGTACTCCATGACAAGTTTGCATGCTGACGAGGCGTTTCTCGATCACTACCAGTTCACCCATGATCCCTTTGCTTCACGGGTGCCGGGGTTCAAGTTCTTTCCGGCGCAGCGTAAGCCGGTGCTTGGGCAGCTGCACCATCTGGCGCGTTACAGTCAGCTGCTGCTGGTGGTCAGTGGGCCGGATGGCAGCGGTAAGACATTGCTGCGTCAGGCGCTGGTAGCGAGTACCAACAAGCAGGCGGTGCAGAGTGTGGTGGTGTCCGCAAAGGGCGCGTCTGATCCCGCGAGCATTTTGCGTCAGGTCGCGCAGGGCTTGCAGGTGCAGCGTCCTGAGTTGCCGGGCATCCTTGCCCAGGTTGGCCAGTTGGCGCTAACCGGGCAAGAAGTTTACGTGCTGGTTGATGATGCCGAGGACCTTAGTGATGCCGCGCTGAGCAGCCTGTTAAGCCTCGCTGCGGGGAGTGCAGAAGGCCGCCCGCATGTCTTTCTCTTTGCCGAGACGCAGTTGCTGCCGCGGCTTGAGCATCTTGCTGCGGGCGAGGAGTGTTTTCATGTCATCGAGTTGCAACCCTATAGCGAGGAAGAAACGCGAGAGTATCTGGCTCAGCGGCTTGAGGGTGCGGCGCAAGGGATTGAGGTGTTAAGTGATGATCAGATCGCCGATATTTACGAACAGTCGGCTGGTTGGCCGGGGTTAATCAATCAAGCTGCGCGGGAGTCGCTGATTGAGGCGATGCTGGCGCAGCGCGGTGCGGCGAGTCGCGGTGGTTTTTCTTTCAGCTTGCCGCGCAAGCATCTGCTCGCTCTGTGTGTGGTCGCTATCGGCGTTATGGCCGCCTGGTTTATGCAGGGGCGGGTTGATAAGGATGTAGCTGTACCGGTCATTGCCCAACTGCCTCTTGGTGGGGTTGCACCATCTGCAGTGGCTGCGCAACCGGCGACTGCAGCGGTTGCGCCTGCGATCCAGTTCGATGGCGCAAGCCAGCCGCTGCCGTTGCCTCTAGTAGGTGAGGCGCAGCCTGTTATTCGTGAGCCCTTGGCTCAGGCCGCCGGCATGAGCGGTGCGGAGGAAGCTGAGGGTGCTTCGGGGGCTGCGGACATCGCAATAGAGCCTGCTTCAGTGGAAGTGGCGAGCGTTCCGGTTGCGCCTGTGGTCGTCGAGGTAGAGAAGGTTGCGCCGCCGGCCGCGCCTGTACTCAAGCCGGTTGCGCCCAAGGCTGTTGCGGTGTCAGCGCTCGCTAAACCTGTTGTGGCGGGTGGTTGGTATGCCACTCAGGCGGGTTCGCGCTTTACCTTGCAAATCCTCGGTGCTCGTTTGGAAAGCGCTGCGCAGGCGTTTGTAAAAGCTCATGGCGCGGATTACCACTATTTCAAGAAGCAGCATCAGGGTAAGCCGCTTTACGTGGTCACTTATGGCAGTTTCTCGTCCCGAGATGCAGCGCAAGCGGCCTTGCGCGCCTTGCCGGCCAAGGTGCAGGCGGGCAAGCCGTGGCCGCGTAATTTCGCCGGTATCCAGCAGGAGATTGCTCAGGCGCGCTAATTTAAGTGCTGTGACTTGCTGGTCGGTAGCACGACCTTGTGGTCTTATCCTTCGCTTTAGCGACATAAGCTTGCATATTTTCGCCAGCTGGGTTTGTGGCGGCCTGAGTGGATATGTACAATGGCTGCCCTTTCGCCTGCGCAAAGCTGGTGCTTTGACCTGCGCGCACGGTAAGTTATTGAATTAGAAAGTAATTGCCTTGCAAAAGGTCGTCTGGTGAGGGTCTCTATGAAAGCAGGTTTATACCGTCCTGATGAGTTCAAGGATAACTGTGGCTTCGGCCTTATCGCCCATATGCAGGGTGAAGCTAGCCATCACCTGCTGCAGACCGCGATTGAAGCCCTGACATGCATGACCCACCGTGGCGGGATCAACGCCGACGGTAAAACCGGCGACGGCTGTGGTCTGCTGATCCAGAAGCCTGATACTTTCCTGCGGGCCATGGCCCAGCAGCACTTTGCCGTTGAGCTGCCCAAGCAGTACGCCGTCGGTATGGTGTTTCTCAACCAGGACCCGGTGAAGGCCGAGGCTGCCCGTGAGAATATGAATCGCGAGATTCTGGCTGCCGGCCTGAGTTTGGTTGGCTGGCGCAAAGTGCCAATCGACACCAGCGTGCTCGGGCGTCTAGCCCTTGAGCGCTTGCCGCAGATCGAACAGGTGTTTGTCGGCGGCGAAGGCCTGTCCGATCAGGAATTCGCGATCAAGCTGTTCAGTGCCCGTCGCCGTTCATCCGTGGCCAATGCCGTGGACAGCGACCACTACATTTGCAGCTTCTCGCACAAGACCATCATCTACAAAGGCCTGATGATGCCGGCCGACCTGCAGCAGTTCTACCCAGACCTGGGTGACGAGCGCCTGCAGACTGCCATTTGTGTATTCCACCAGCGCTTTTCCACCAACACTCTGCCGAAGTGGCCGCTGGCTCAGCCGTTCCGCTTTCTGGCGCACAACGGTGAAATCAACACCATCACCGGTAACCGTAACTGGGCACAGGCGCGCCGCCTGAAGTTTGCCAACGACCAGATCTTTGATCTGGACGACCTTGGCCCACTGGTTAACCGCGTGGGTTCCGACTCATCGAGCATGGATAACATGCTTGAGCTGATGGTCACCGGCGGCATCGACCTGTTCCGTGGCGTGCGCATGCTGATTCCGCCAGCCTGGCAGAACGTCGAGACCATGGACGCCGATCTGCGCGCGTTCTACGAATACAACTCCATGCACATGGAGCCGTGGGATGGTCCGGCCGGCGTAGTGCTCACCGACGGTCGTCATGCCGTGTGCCTGCTCGATCGTAACGGTCTGCGTCCGGCGCGTTGGGTCACCACCAAGAATGGCTACATCACCCTGGCCTCTGAAATCGGCGTGTGGAACTACCAGCCTGAAGATGTGGTTGCCAAGGGGCGCGTCGGCCCGGGGCAGATTCTCGCAGTCGACACCGAAACCGGACAAATTCTCGGTAGCGACGACATCGACAACCGCCTGAAGTCGCGTCATCCCTACAAGCAATGGATGCGCAAGAGCGCGCAGCGTATTCGCGCGACTCTGGAAGACCGTGACCACGGTTCGGCCTTCTACGAGCCGAACCAGCTCAAGCAGTACATGAAGATGTACCAAGTCACCTTCGAAGAGCGTGACCAAGTGCTGCGTCCGCTCGGCGAGCAGGGCCAGGAAGCTGTGGGCTCGATGGGTGACGACACGCCGATGGCGATTCTTAGCCAGCGCGTGCGTTCGCCGTACGACTATTTCCGTCAGCAGTTTGCCCAAGTCACCAACCCGCCGATCGACCCGCTGCGTGAAGCTATCGTCATGTCGCTGGAGATCTGCCTCGGTGCCGAGCGCAATATCTTCGAAGAGTCGCCCGAGCATGCTGTGCGGGTGATTCTCAGCAGCCCGGTGATCTCGCCGGCCAAATGGCGCGCGCTGATGAACCTGGATCGCCCAGGTTTTGAGCGTCATTTGATCGACATGAACTATGACGAGTCGATGGGCCTGGAAGCCGCCGTGCGCAACATGGCGGACCAGGCTGAAGAAGCCGTGCGCGCCGGTAAGGTGCTGCTGGTGCTGTCCGACCGGAATATCGCGCCTGGCAAACTGCCGGCTCACGCCTCCTTGGTCACCGGTGCAATCCACCACCGTTTAACTGAGAAAGGCCTGCGCTGCGACTGCAACATCCTGGTCGAGACTGCCACCGCCCGCGACCCGCATCACTATGCGGTGCTGCTCGGCTTCGGCGCGTCGGCGGTCTACCCGTACCTGGCTTACGAAGTGCTGGGTGACCTGATTCGCACCGGTGAAGTGCTGGGCGATCTGTATGAAGTGTTCAAGTACTACCGCAAAGGCATCTCCAAAGGCCTGCTGAAGATCCTCTCGAAGATGGGCATCTCCACCGTGGCGTCTTACCGCGGTGCGCAATTGTTCGAAGCAGTCGGCCTGGCCGATGACGTCACCGAGCTGTGCTTCCGTGGTGTGGCCAGCCGCATCAAGGGCGCGCGCTTTGTCGATATCGAAGCCGAGCAGAAGTTGCTGGCGGCCGAGGCGTGGAATGCGCGCAAGTCGATCCAGCAGGGTGGCCTGCTCAAGTTCGTCTACGGCGGCGAATATCACGCCTACAACCCGGACGTGGTGAACACCTTGCAGGCCGCTGTGCAGCAGGGCAGCTACGAGAAATTCAAGGAATACACCACGCTGGTTGATACCCGTCCGGTGTCGATGCTGCGTGATCTGCTGCAGTTGAAACTGGCCGACCAGCCGTTGCCGCTGGAGCAGGTTGAGCCGCTCGGCGAGATTCTCAAGCGTTTCGACTCCGCCGGTATTTCCCTCGGCGCATTGTCGCCGGAAGCCCACGAAGCCATCGCCGAGGCGATGAACCGTCTGGGCGCGCGCTCCAACTCCGGTGAGGGCGGTGAAGACCCGGCTCGTTACGGCACGCTGCGCAGCTCGAAAATCAAACAGGTGGCCACCGGCCGCTTTGGTGTCACCCCAGAGTACCTGGTCAACGCCGAAGTGCTGCAGATCAAAGTCGCTCAGGGCGCCAAGCCCGGTGAGGGCGGTCAGCTGCCTGGCGGTAAGGTCAACGGCCTGATCGCCAAGCTGCGCTATGCCGTACCCGGCGTGACCCTGATTTCGCCACCGCCGCACCACGACATCTACTCCATTGAAGACCTGGCGCAGCTGATCTATGACCTCAAGCAGGTCAACCCGTCTGCTCTGGTGTCGGTCAAACTGGTGGCAGAAGCTGGTGTCGGCACCATCGCCGCCGGTGTGGCCAAGGCCTATGCCGACCTGATCACCATCTCCGGTTATGACGGCGGCACCGGTGCCTCACCGCTGACCTCGATCAAGTACGCTGGCGCGCCGTGGGAACTCGGTCTGGCTGAAACCCACCAAACCCTGCGCGGTAATGATTTGCGCGGCAAGGTGCGGGTGCAGACTGACGGCGGCCTGAAGACTGGTCTCGATGTGATCAAGGCTGCGATTCTCGGTGCCGAGAGCTTCGGCTTCGGTACTGCGCCGATGATCGCCCTGGGCTGCAAATACCTGCGTATCTGTCACCTGAACAACTGCGCCACCGGCGTGGCCACGCAGAACGACAAGCTGCGCAAGGATCACTTCATCGGCACCGTTGAAATGGTGATGAACTTCTTCACCTACGTCGCCGAAGAAACCCGCGAGTGGCTGGCCAAGCTTGGTGTACGCAGCCTGGAAGAGTTGATCGGGCGTACCGACCTGCTCGACATGCTGCCGGGCGAAACCGACAAGCAGCAGCACCTGGACCTGACGCCGCTGCTCGGCAGCGACCACATTCCAGCGGACAAACCGCAGTTCTGCCTGGTTGATCGCAACCCGCCATTCGACGAAGGCCTGCTGGCTGAGAAGATGGTCGAGATGGCTAAGCCAGCGATTGATGCGGCGAGCGGCGCTGAGTTCGAGCTGGATATCTGCAACTGCGACCGCTCCATTGGTGCCCGTGTCTCCGGCGAAATCGCCCGTGTCCACGGCAACCAGGGCATGGCCAAAGCGCCGATCACCTTCCGCTTCAAAGGCACGGCCGGGCAGAGTTTCGGCGTGTGGAACGCCGGCGGTCTGAACCTCTACCTGCAAGGCGACGCCAACGACTACGTCGGCAAGGGCATGACCGGCGGCAAGCTGGTGATCACCCCGCCTAAAGGCAGCCCGTTCAAGACCCAGGACAGCGCCATCATCGGCAACACCTGCCTGTACGGCGCCACCGGCGGCAAACTGTTCGCCGCAGGTACCGCAGGCGAGCGTTTCGCCGTGCGTAACTCCGGTGCGCACACCGTGGTGGAAGGCACTGGCGACCATTGCTGTGAATACATGACTGGCGGCTTCGTCTGCGTGCTGGGAAAAACCGGCTACAACTTCGGTTCCGGCATGACCGGCGGCTTCGCCTACGTACTCGACCTGGACAACAGCTTCTACGACCGGGTCAACCACGAGTTGGTGGAAATTCAGCGGATCAGTAACGAGGCGATGGAAGCCTACCGTACTCACCTGCAGCAAGTGCTGACAGAGTACGTGCAAGAAACATCGAGCGAGTGGGGCCAAAACCTGCTGGAAAATCTGGACGACTACCTGCGCAAGTTCTGGCTGGTCAAGCCGAAGGCGGCAAGCCTGAAGTCGTTGCTCTCCAGCACCCGTGCCAACCCGCAATAAGAATGCGCCTGAAGTGGTTTGATGAGGTATTGCAATGACTGAACGTCTGAATAACGACTTCCAGTTCATCGAAGTCGGGCGCAAAGACCCGAAGAAGAAACTGTTGCGTCAGCGGAAAAAAGAGTTCGTCGAGATTTACGACAACTTCAAGCCTGCCCATGCCGCGGACCAGGCGCACCGCTGCCTGGGTTGCGGCAACCCGTATTGCGAATGGAAGTGCCCGGTGCACAACTTCATTCCCAACTGGTTGAAGCTGGTGTCCGAGGGCAACATCCTCGCCGCCGCCGAACTCAGCCACCAGACCAACACCCTGCCGGAAGTCTGCGGCCGGGTGTGCCCGCAAGACCGTCTGTGCGAGGGTGCCTGCACCCTGAACGACGGCTTCGGCGCGGTGACCATCGGTTCGGTGGAGAAGTACATCACCGATACGGCCTTTGCCATGGGCTGGCGTCCGGACATGTCCGGCGTCGTGCCGACCGGCAAGCGCGTGGCAGTAATCGGTGCCGGCCCTGCAGGCCTTGGCTGCGCCGATGTGCTGGTGCGCAATGGCGTCACGCCGGTGGTGTTCGACAAGAACCCGGAAATCGGTGGCCTGCTGACCTTCGGCATTCCCGAGTTCAAGCTGGAAAAGACCGTGCTCAGCCATCGCCGCGAAGTCTTTACCGGCATGGGTATCGAGTTCCGCCTGAACACCGAAATCGGCACAGACATAACCATGCAGCAGCTGCTGGATGAGTACGATGCGGTGTTTATGGGCATGGGCACTTACACCTATATGAAGGGTGGCTTCCCCGGTGAGGATCTGCCGGGCGTTACCGATGCGCTGGACTTCCTGATTGCCAACGTCAACCGCAACCTCGGTTTCGAGAAGTCGCCGGAAGACTTTATCGACATGAAGGGCAAGCGCATCGTCGTCCTCGGCGGCGGTGATACGGCGATGGACTGCAACCGCACCTCGATCCGCCAGGGCGCGAAGAGCGTGACCTGCGCTTATCGTCGTGACGAAGAGAACATGCCGGGCTCGCGCAAGGAAGTGAAGAACGCCAAGGAAGAGGGTGTGAAGTTCCTCTTCAATCGTCAGCCCATCGCCATCGTTGGTGAAGACAAGGTTGAAGGTGTGAAGGTGGTCGAGACCCGTCTCGGCGAGCCGGATGCCCGTGGCCGTCGTAGCCCCGAGCCGATTCCGGGTTCTGAGGAAATCATCCCGGCGGAAGCTGTGCTGATTGCCTTCGGTTTCCGTCCAAGCCCAGCGGCCTGGTTCAGCGACTTCACCATCGAAACCGACAGCCAGGGCCGTGTGGTGGCGCCGGAGCAGAGCCGGTTCAAGCACCAGACCAGCAACCCGAAGATCTTCGCCGGTGGCGACATGGTCCGTGGTTCTGACCTGGTGGTGACGGCGATCTTCGAAGGCCGCAACGCCGCCGAAGGCATCCTCGACTACCTCGGCGTGTAAGCACCGAACAGTCAGGGCGTTATAGACAAAGCCAGCCCTAGGGCTGGCTTTGTCGTTTCTGCTGCCCGCGATACCTGTGCGGGTGGCGCTGAGCGGTCGAGCGGATTCAGTTGCCGGGCGCGGCCGCGAAACCAACTGCGCGTTGGCGGCGGGTGCTCCATACCGCGCCAGCTACCAGCACGGCCAGGGTGATGGCCAGCGCGGCGGACGAACCCACAGTGCCGAAGCCCAGGCCGCCGTGATCCAGCGGCTTGCTGAGGAAGTCGCCGAGGGTCGCGCCGAATGGCCGGGTCAGCACAAATGCCAGCCAGAACAGCACCACGTGGGAGATGCGCGTGACGTACTTAGCCGCCACCACTGCGGCGATCAGGCTGCCGATCAGTAGCGCACCGCCGGCAAAACCCAGGCCCGAGTCATCGGCCAGGTAGTCGCCCAGTGCGGTGCCCAGGGTGTTGGAAAACAGAATCGCGACCCAATAGAACAGCTCACCCCGGCGGCTGTCGATGTGCTCGACCGACAGGGTCTTTTCGCTCAGGTACCAAATCGCGAAGATCGCAATCAACAAGGTCACCAGCAGCGCCGAACCGCTGGCGTAGCCCAGGCCCAGGGTGCGGTCCATAAAGTCGGAGATGGTGGTGCCAGCGGTGCTGGTGGCCAGAATCACCGTCCAGTACAGCGCCGGGTTGTAGCTGCGCGCCCGTAGCTGGCCGATCAGGGTGAGGAGAAACAGGCTGATAAGGATCAGCGAGCTGATGGCATAGCCGACATCCAGGGTCATGGACAACAAGTCCCCGGCGGTTTCGCCCAGGGTGGTGGCGCAGATCTTCATCACCCAGAAGCTCAGGGTAATGGCAGGCAGTTTGTTCATCGTCGGAGTCCGTCAGGCAGGGAGGAGGGTAAGACGCTGCCAAAGTAGGGGCGCGGGCGTGAAAAACACGTCAAGAACTCATCAGCGATTCGTTATTTACCGCGCCGCACGGCGAGGCAAATCGTCGCAATGCATAAAACCCACGGCCGCTGCCGTGCCTTTTGTTATGCGCTTTGCGACAATGGCTAATCTTTTCGCCTATGGGCGGTGGACTCCCCCGCATTGCGCTAGGTTCACCGTGCAAGGTGCTCACACTTTTGTCGGATGCAGCCATGACCGTCTTGAAGAACGACCGTTTCCTTCGCGCCCTGCTCAAGCAGCCTGTCGACGTCACCCCGGTGTGGATGATGCGCCAGGCCGGTCGTTACCTGCCGGAGTACCGCGCCACCCGCGCCAAGGCCGGTGACTTCGTTAAGCTGATGAAAAACCCCGAGCTGGCCTGCGAGGTCACCCTGCAGCCGCTGGATCGCTACCCGCAGCTGGATGCGGCGATTCTGTTCTCCGACATCCTGACCATCCCCGATGCCATGGGCCAAGGCCTGTACTTCGAAACTGGCGAAGGCCCGCGCTTCAAGAAAGTCATCAGCAGCATGGCCGATATCGAGGCGCTGCCGATTCCCGATCCGCAGCAGGATCTGGGCTATGTGATGGACGCCGTCAGCACCATTCGCCGCGAGCTGAATGGCCGTGTGCCGCTGATCGGTTTCTCCGGCAGCCCGTGGACGCTGGCCACCTACATGGTCGAAGGCGGCTCCTCCAAGGACTTCCGCAAATCCAAGGCCATGCTCTACGACAACCCGCAGGCCATGCACGCACTGCTCGACAAGCTGGCGCAGTCGGTCACCGCCTACCTCAACGGGCAGATCAAGGCCGGCGCGCAGGCGGTGCAGATTTTTGATTCCTGGGGCGGCTCGCTGTCGGCGGCGGCCTACCAGGAGTTTTCCCTGGCCTATATGCAGAAGATCGTCGACGGCTTGATCCGCGAACACGACGGTCGCCGTGTGCCGGTGATTCTGTTTACCAAGGGCGGCGGTCTATGGCTGGAGTCCATGGCCGACAGCGGCGCCGAGGCGCTGGGCCTGGACTGGACCTGCGACATCGGCAGCGCCCGCGCCCGCGTCGGTGACAAGGTGGCCCTGCAGGGCAACATGGACCCGAGCGTGCTGTACGCCAACCCGGCGGCGATCCGCGCCGAAGTCGGACGCATCCTCGCGGCTTACGGCCATGGCAGCGGCCAGGTGTTCAACCTCGGCCACGGCATCACCCCGGAAGTCGACCCGGCGCATGCCGGCGCGTTCTTCGAAGCGGTGCATGAGTTGTCCGCGCAGTACCACGTTTAAAACCCGCATAAAACCAAGGCCGCGAATGCGGCCTTGGTTTTATTTGCGTTTTCTTAGAGCCTGTTTTGGGGCTCGCGAGCTAGAGCGAGACAGGGCAAAAGTGGCCGAGGAAGCGGAGTTTACTGGTGTAAATGAGCATTCCGAGGCCACTTTTAACGCCGTATCGCCGACGCGCAGCAGACCAGAGGCAGGCTCTCAGGGCTTGCGCAAGTCGCGTACGGCTCTTACCAGCGCCAGCTGTTCAGCCTCGTTGAGTGTGTCAGCGAAACTGGGCATGGCACGGGGGCCGTCCTGAATGGCTTCGAGGATCTCGCGGTCGCTGGTGTTGTCTTGCCACTTGGCCTTGCTCAGGTTCTGCGCAAAGTACAGCCAGCCACGCAGGGTGTTGGCGCGGCCGTCTGCGGCGTGGCATTTGACGCAGTGCTGACGATACAGCTGCTGGCCATCCACTTCAGCCTGCGCGGGTAGGCTGGCGAGCAGGCTCAGCGTGGCAAATAGACCGAGGCGCGCCGGTTTACTTAACATTGGCTAGGTTTCCCTTGAGGGCGACGCCGGCCATGATCGCGCCAGCGTGGCATTCGTACTTCTGGCTGTCTTTGTACTCGACGTTCTTGTAGTTGCTGGCCAGTTCGACCACGGCGTTGGCGCCAGCGGCCTTGGCAGCGTTCTGCAGGCGAATCAAGGCGGACTGCAGCACCCAGCTGCAGGCGGCTTCGTCAGTCTTGTTGAACGCGTTGGTCTTCTGGCTGGTGGTGACGCCGGTTTTGACCACGTTGACTGAGCCGGCCGGGTTGTTGCCTGCCAGGTAGAACTTCACGCTGCCGTCCAGGCGACCGGCACTCAGGGCTTCCTGCACCACCGCGTCGAACGGCAGGAAGTGGGTGGTGTCACGGGCCTGGCTGACGGCCGGGAACAGGCTGATGCAGGCGGCTGCGAGAATCCAGGATTTGGCGTTCATGAGTTGCTCCTTGTAATGAGGCTGTTCTGGGAACTGCGTGTGAGGTGCGCACAGGTGTTACAGCTGCTGTCAGTCTAGGCCAGTGGCCTGTTAGCTCCAGCGTTTGAAGATTAGTGAGGTGTTGACCCCGCCAAAGGCGAAGTTGTTGTTCATCACGTACTGGTGGCTCATCTGGCGGAATTCGCCGCGCAGGTAATCCAGTTCGCCGCAGGCCGGATCGATATTCTCTAGGTTGAGCGTCGGCACATAGCTGTCCGCGTTCATCATTTCGATGCTGAACCAGGACTCCAGTGCGCCGCAGGCCCCCAAGGTATGGCCGAAATAGCTCTTCTGCGAGCTGATCGGCATCTGGCTGCCGAACAACTCGGCGGTGGCCTGGGTTTCGGCCACATCGCCCTGCTCGGTGGCGGTGCCGTGACCATTCACGTAGCCGATGTCAGCCGGTTGTAAGCCGGCGTCCTGCAGGGCCAGTTCCATCGCCCCGCGCATGGTCGCTTGTACGGGTTTGGTGGCGTGCTGGCCGTCGGAATTGCAGCCAAAGCCGACGATTTCCGCGTGGATGGTCGCGCCACGGGCCAGGGCGTGTTCCAGCTCTTCCAGAACCAGAATGCCGGCCCCTTCGCCAATCACCAAGCCGTCGCGGCCGCTGTCGTAGGGCCGTGGCGAGGTGTGCGGGGCATCGTTTTTCAGGCTGGTGGCATACAGCGCATCGAAAACCATGGCTTCGGTGGGGCAGAGTTCTTCGGCACCGCCGGCGAGCATCATTGGCAGGCGGCCGAACTTGATCGCTTCATAGGCGTAGCCGATGCCCTGGCTGCCGCTGGTGCAGGCGCTGGAGGTGGGGATCAGGCGGCCCTTGAGGCCGAAGAAGATGCTGATATTGGCCGCCGTGGTGTGCGGCATCATGCGGATATAGGAGTTGGCGTTGAGGCCGTCGGCCACCGAATTGAGCAGCATGTTGCCGAAGGCTTTGATCTCGTCGGTGCTGCCGGTGGAGGAGCCGCAGGCCACACCCATGCGGCCATCCTTGATTGATTCGTCGCCGAGCAGGCCGGCATGCTCCAGCGCGCGTTCGGCGGCGTACACCACGAGCTTGGAGACGCGGCCCATGCTGCGGGTCTGCTTGCGGTTCCAGTGCTTGGGTTGCACGAAGTCATCCACCGGGCCGCCGAGACGGGTGTTCAGCTCGCTGAAACGGTCCCACTCGTGCATATAGCGAATGCCGCTTTTTCCCGCGCGAAAGTTGCCTTCGATGGTTGGCCAGTCGCTGCCCAGCGAGGTCACACCGGCCATGCCGGTGACTACAACCCGTTTGCATCCGTTCATCAGCACAACCCACCGTTCACCGCGAGGACCTGGCGGGTGATATAGGCCGCCTCCTCAGACATCAGAAAATTCACTGCGCCGGCCACTTCTTCGGGGGTGCCCATGCGGCTGGCCGGGATCATTTTGAGGATTTCCTCAACCGGTACATCGGCATCCAGAATCTCGGTATCGATCAGCCCTGGGGCCACGCAGTTAACGGTGATTTTGCGCTTGCCCAACTCAATCGCCAAGGCCTTGGCTGCGCCGATGATGCCGGCCTTGGAGGCGCTGTAGTTGACCTGGCCACGGTTGCCGATCAGCCCGGACACCGAGGTGATGCAGACGATGCGTCCGGCCTTGCGGCGGCGCACCATGGGCATGGTCAGCGGGTGCAGGACATTATAGAAACCGTCGAGGTTGGTGCGCATGACAATGTCCCAGTCGTCTTCGGACAGCGCCGGAAACGCGCCGTCACGGGTCAGGCCGGCGTTACACACCACGCCGTAATACGCACCGTGTTGCTCGACATCGGCTTCCAGCGCGGCGCGGCAGGCGGCACGGTCGGCTACATCGAATTGCAGAATGCGCGCCTGCTGACCCAACGCGACAATTTGCGCCTGCACCGCTTCGGTCTCGTCACGCCGGGTGCGGCAATGCAGGACGATGTCGTGGCCGCTTTTGGCTAGGCGCAGGGCGATCGCCCGGCCGATGCCACGGCTGGAGCCGGTGATCAGAATGGTGTCGCTCATGGCTGTGATTCCTGAAAGTCTTCCTGAAGATAGCTGGCCACCTGAGGCGGGCGGAATACATTGAGGCGCGCTTCTACCTGGATCCCTGGGCCGCTGAGGTGGCATTCGAATACGCCCATGCCGTTGTCATCCTGCAATGAGCGGGTGGCGTGAATGTGCAGTTGGCTACCGAGTGGAAAGTGCTCGACGTTGCACTGGAATTTCCGCGTGCCGAGTAAAAAACCCAGCTCCACCGGCTCGCCGCGCAAGCGTGCCTGGCAGCCGGCATAGGCGGCCACGCTCTGCGCCATCAGCTCGATAGCGACCCAGGCCGGCAGGCTGCCGTCGGCGTCATTAAACAGACCGCCCGCGCGCACGGTCAGTTGGGTTTCGATGTCGTCGTCGGCAAAGCGCAGCACCTGATCGATCAGGATCATGTTGCCGGCGTGGGGGATCAATTCGGCAATCGGCCATTGGTTCATGTGTGCGCTCCTGGCTCTTCGCCCAACAGCAGGCTGATATTGTTGCCGCCAAAGGCGAAGGAGTTGCTCATCAGCCGGCGCGGGCCGGTGCTTTGCAGACGGGTGCCGGGTGCGACGAGCTCGAGTGCCGGCAGGGCAGGGTCGGCCTGAGCGTCCCACAGGTGCGGCGGCAGCAGGTTGTCCGGGTTGTAAGCGCTTAGCGTCAGCCAGCAGAAAGCCGCTTCCAGTGCGCCGGCAGCGCCGAGGGTGTGGCCAATCATGGCTTTGCTGGACGAGCAGGGTACGCCGTTCGGGAAGACGGCCTGCACCGCGCGGCTTTCCATGGCGTCGTTATGCTGCGTCGCGGTGCCATGCAGGTTGAGGTAGTCGACCTGGCTGGCGCTGATGCCTGCCGCCGCCAATGCCTTGTGCATGGCCGCTTGCGCACCCTGACCGTCGGGTTGCGGCGCGGAAATATGGTGGGCGTCGGAGCTGGCGCCGCCGCCGAGCAGGGTGATCGCTACGGCACTGCGGGTGGCGCTAGCCGGCAGGGTCTCGCGGGTCATCAAGAAGACTGCCGCGCCTTCGCCAATGTTGATGCCGTGACGATTCGCCGAGAATGGATTGCAGCGCTCAGCCGCGATGGCTTCCAGAGCCGAAAAACCGTTCAAGGTCAGGCGGCACAGGCTGTCTACGCCGCCACAGAGTACGGCATCGCACACGCCCAGGTTGAGCAGGCGCTGGGCGCTGAGCAGTGCCCGCGCACCGGAGGTGCAGGCGGTGGAAATGCTAAAGCACGGCCCGCTAAGGCCGAGCCAGTCACTGAGGAAGTTCGCCGGGGCGGCCAGCTCCTGCTGGGCGTACTGGTAATCCGCTGGCAGTTCGCCGTGCTTGAGGTATTGGCCAATGCTCTGGCTGGCTTCTTCGATACCCGAGGTGCTGGTGCCGAGCACCACGGCGATGCGCTCTGGCCCGAACTGGGCGATGGCGGCGCGGATATCTGCTTCGATTTCCAGGGCGGCCGCCAGCAGCAGCTGGTTATTGCGGCTCGGCGGATGACCCGCTAGCGCTGGGAGCTCAGGCAGGCAGCCAGGCACTGCACCGACGGTCAGCGTGCGCTCGGCTACCCAGCCACTTTGCGCGCGCATGCCGCTGCCATCGCCGGCAAACAGCGCCGTTGCCACCGCATGTTTGCCTTGGCCGAGGGCGCAGTTGAGGCCCAGGGCATTCAAGTAACTGGCCATCAAGGTGCCTTGTCGTCAGGGAGCACGCTGACCTGATAAACCAGGCCGGACGCGCTGTACAGGGTTAAATCCAGCGGCGCACGGTAACTGATTCGCCACTGCGGGTTAAGCCAGCGCGTGCCATCTGCCTGCAGTTGCCAGCTGCCGGTGGGGTAACGCTGAGCCAACTGTGCACTGGGTGTGAGGGCAAACAGCAGGGCCGCGAACAGCTCGCGGGCTTCCGGGTTGGGCGGCAGCAGGCCGTCGTTATGCCATTGCCCCGCGCGCAGTGACTGGCGCGCCAGCGGCACGCCGAGCGGGTCGAATAACGAGGCCCGCAGCTCGCCCGGTTCATCCTGCAAGACCAGCCACCAGGTTTGCTGATTCGGCCCTTGGCTGCGTTGCACCTGCAGGGCCAGCGGCAGCGGCGCCACCAGTACCGGCGTCTGCGTGGGCAGTGGTGTCTGCGTGGCGCAGGCCACGAGCAGCAGATACAGACCGAGCAGCAGGACGCTGCGCATCAGTTGCGCGCGTCCAGCGGCTTGCGTGCCACTACGTTGACCAGGGTTTCATTGCGCTGGCCAACCGGTTTGGCTGTGCACAGGCCCCAGCGCTCAAGCAGGCCAAAGTCCTTGGAGCGGCTCCACCACAGGTAGGGGTAGGAGATATTCGCGTCGCTGAATTGCAAACCCTGTTCGCGCAGCATGGCCAGATAGCCCTCGGCGCTTTTCTGCACGTGCATCGGGTGACGGAACAGCCAGCGGATCACCCAGGTGTCGATATAGAACTGGGTGGATTCGGCAAACAGCAGGTAGCCGCCTGGTTTGAGCACCCGGTAGAACTCAGCGAGGGCCTGCTCTTGCTCGACCAGGTGGTGGAAGGTCTGGTGGCAGAACAACAGGTCGACACTGGCATCGGCCAGCTCGATGGCGGCGCAGTCACTGGCGATCAGCTGCACGTCGAGGCCCAAACGCTCGGCCTCGGCGCGTGAGCAGTCGAGGCTGTGCGGGTCGGCGTCGAGGCCGATCATCCGTGCCGGCTGGAAGGCCTCGGCGAGCAGGCCGAAAGACTTGCCCTGACCGCAGCCGACATCCAGCAACACCGGTGCCTGCGGCAGCGGCCCGGCGAACAGGCCGCGCAGGTCATTGATCGCCACGCGCAGCACATGGTGCTGCCACACATGGCTTTGCAGAAACCAGAAGCCGAAGCGGGTTTCCGCGACGTAAGTGGGGGCCGGGTTACTCATAAATGTCCTTATTCAGTTCTGGCGCAGAGCTCAGCAAGCACTCGCAGGCGCCGCTTGGGTTCGGCGACGTAGGGGTTGCTCTGGTCCCAGGCGTAGCCGGCGAGGATCGAGCTGATCATTCGGCGGATCTCCGGCTGGGCTTTCTCGAAATAGATCACGTCCTGGAAGCTGCCGTCATACCAGCCCTCGACGTACGCACGGAAGGTGTCGACGCCGCGCTTCAGCGGGATGGCAAACTCAGTCTCCCAGTCGACCGCCTCGCCGCTTAGCTGGCGGTGCAGGATGCCAGCGGCCATGCTCGCCGAACGCATGGCAATGGTCACCCCGGAGCTGAACACCGGGTCGAGAAACTCGGCGGCATTACCCAGCAGGGCAAAGCCTGGACCGTGCAGGGTTTTGACGTTGGCTGAGTAGCCGCCGATGGTCCGTGCCGGGGTGTCCCACACGGCGTTTTTCAGCACATTGTGCAGGCTGGGGGTTTCTTCGATGAACTGCTTGAGGCAGGCGTCCAGATCCTGCGGACGACCGCTATAGCGGCTGGCGTCGGCGACGACGCCGACTGAGCAGCGCCCGTTACTGAACGGAATGGTCCAGAACCACACATCGCGCAAGGTGGGGTGGGTGGTGATGAGGATCTTCTCGCGGTCAAACCCCGTGCCTTCGCTGCGGTCTTCGACGTGGGTGAATACCGCCTGGCGCACCGGGAAGCTGGACGGCATGTCGAGGTCGAGCAAGCGCGGCAGCACGCGGCCATAACCGCTGCCGTCGAGGACGAAGGCGCATTCGACCAGGTACTCATGGCCGTCGGCCAAACGCCGAACGCTCAGGCGCGGGCAGTCGCCACTGAAATCGGCGGCGAAAATTTCTTCTTCATAGCGAATGTCCACGCCCTGCAACTCGGCTTGGTCGGCCAGCAGTTTGTCGAAGTCGGCGCGCACTACCTGATAGGTCGAGCCTTGGCCTTTGGTAAAGGTGTCGCGAAAATCGAACTCGCTGTAGCGCTCGCCCCAGCCGAAGGCTGCGCCATGCTTGGTCTGAAAGCCCGCTGCATGGACCGCGTCGAGCATCCCGGCCTCTTCGACGAAGTCCAGGCAGTGCGACAGCAAGCTCTCGCCAATCGAAAAGCGCGGGAAGCGTTGTCGCTCGAGCACCAGCACGTCATGCCCCTTACGCTTGAGCAGCGCGCCAGCAATCGCCCCGGACGGGCCGGCACCGATCACCACGACTTGGCGTTGTTCGACTTCAAGAGACTTCATGGCGGCTACTGGCCTTATTTCTGGGTGGGAATGCTGGGGGCTTGGGATCATGCGGCGTGCTCTGTGCGTGGCGCGGGCTGAGTGCCGGCCCAAGGCGCGAGGAGGAAACAGAACAGCAGACCGAGGCTGATCGCCAGGCCGAAGTTGGCAATTGCCGGGGTGTCACTGATTAGCAGCAGGCCGAACGATAGCCAACTGGTTAGCGCCGAAAGCAGGGTGCCGAGCAGGCTCACCGCCGGGCCGCCGATGTTCTCGCGCATCAAAATGGCGTAATCAACGCCAATGGCGGTGATCAACAGCAGGCCGAACAGGCTGAACAGGGTCAGTGGCTGGCCCAGCCAGCCGAGACAGGCCAGCGCCGCCAGAGCGGCCAGCAGCGGCAGGCAGACCACCCGCAACGCGCCGCCGAGGCCGAAGGGCAGGCACAGCAACAGCAGGATCGCCAGGCTGGAGATGAGTTTCAGTTCGGCCGCGCTGAGCTGCGTGGCGCTGAACAGCGCGTTGAGTTCGCTGATCCGATCCACCAGTTGCACGCCCGGCAGGTCCTCGACCAGTGGCTTGAGTGCGCGGCTGTTGCTCAGCCCCTGCAGGCTGACCAGCCCGGCCACGCCCTCGGCCCCGTCTTTGCTATAGGCGCCCAGCCACAGTGGTCGCCAAGGTTCGCCTAGGGGGCTGGCCAGGGCTTGCTCAAGGCTGGCCTGATTGCGTTGCTGCAGCGCCAGCAGTTCGCCGTGCAGCGCGGCTGGTGGGATGCCCAGGTCGAGCAGGGGCTGCCAGTGCGGCGGCAGTTCGCGCAGTGCCGCGCGCAGTGGCTGCAGCTGACTGTCAGGGGCGAGCAGTTGGCTCAGGGCGCGGTAGTCACGCAACTGGCCGTTCTCTACCGCCTGGTCCAGACGCTGGCTCAGCACCGCTTGGCGCTCCAGCAGTTGCTGCGCATTGGCGGCGCGCACCAGGAAGAACTGGCTGGTGGGCTGCTGGCCGGTCAGCTCGGCGATGCGCTGGGCCTCGGCGAGCAGTTGTGGCTCTTTGCCGAGCCACTGGCGCAAATCATTTTGCGTGTGCAGCTGCCACAGGCCGCCGGCGCAGAACAGCAGCAACACGATTAGCAGTGGCGCACTCCCGACGTTACTCAGCAGGCGCGCACGGCCGCTGAGCAGGCGTTTGCTGAAGTTGAGCAGACGCGGCGATGGGCGTAGTTGCAGGCCCTTGAGCCAGGCTGGCAGCAGGCACACCGAGCAGAGGTAGGCGGCGATCAGCCCGGCGGCGGAGAATAGCGCGACCTGAGTCAGCGCCGGAAACGGCGTGAAGGCCAGCGCCAGGTAGCCGATCAGGTTGGTGCCCAGGCTCAAGCTCAGGCCCGGCAGGGTGGCGCGTAGGGCGGCCCAACTGTTCCAGTCCTCCGCACCCTCGGTATTGCTCCAGCTCTTACTTAAATAGTGCTGCGGGTAATCGGCGGCCACGCCGACCAGGCTGGCCCCCAGCACCAAGGTCAGGGCGTTGATCTGGCCGAACACCAGCACGCAGGCGGTGCAGCCGGCGAGCAGGGCCATGCCGATGGGCAGCAGGCTGACCAGCACCCGCACGCGGCGGAAGGCCAGCAGCAACAGCAGCAGGGTGCCGAGGGTGGCACCGCCGCCAATCAGGCTGATTTCGCGGGTCGCCTTGGCTTGCCCGGCAGCGGCATACAGCACGCCACCGGCGGCCAGCAATTGACCGCCGGCGCGTTCGATCTGGCTGCGGGTGCTGGCGACCTGCGCGGCGATCAGCGGCGGCTCCTGCATATCGAACGCACTGCCCTGGGCGCTGGCGCGCAGCAGGGCCCAGGTCATGCCCGGCTCTTCCAATAGCAGAGCACCGCTGCTGAGGTCGGCCTGGATGCGGCTGCCGGGATTCAGCGCTTGCTGCGCGCGCAGGCCAAGACCGAGCCAATCTTGCTCGATGGGCAGCAGGCTGAAACTGGCGAAGGGGTCGAACAACTGAGCGGCGCGTTGTTCGAGCAACTGCTGTGGCTGCTCCAGCAACAGCTGGCGATCGGCGGCGGGGAGCAGGGCCAGGCGGTTATGCCGCAGGTAGTCGCGCAGGGCGTCAAGGTCGCTGTCGACGCTCCATTGCACTTGGGCGAAACGCCCGCTGCCACGCCATTGCTCGCCCACCTTCTGCACCAGGGCAATCGCCTGTTCGCGTTGCGGGTGACCGATCAATAACAGCAGGTCGCGGTTGAGCGGCTCCTGCATGCGTTGCTCGGCTTTTTTTACCAGCGCATCGCCGCTGCCAGCGGGCAATAGCGCGAGCATATCGGCTGCTACGGGCGGGCCGTTACGCCACTGCCAGGCGGCGAGTGCGAGCAGGGCGACGAGCAGCAGCAAAAAGCCGCGCGGCAGCCAGCGTTCACTGGGCAAAGTCGCGCTGCTCCTGTTCGTTCAGCGCAGTTCCGGCCTGGCTGTCAGGCAGGCGCAAAACGCTGTGGTCGCCCTGGGTTTCATGCAGCTCGATGCGTTGCACCAGCGCACCACCTTCGATCTGGATGCGGCTGAAAATCTGTTTCAGCAACAGTGAGTTTGGTATCAGCTGTAGTTGCCAGGCCTCGGCGCTGCCGCTCAGCTGCAATTCGAAGTCGCGGGCCAGGCCGCTGTGGTCACCCTTGAGCACGGCGAGGAACAGCCGGCTTTGCTGGGCGGCAACATCCTGGCCGGGCTGCTGTTGCCAACCATTGGCCGTGCGCTTGGCAATGCCCTGATTATCGATGCGGTAATCCTGCTGCAGCGGGCTTTGCAGCTGCCAGAGCAGGCCGAGGTCGCGACTGAGGACGAACTGGCCACGACTGGTCAGAGGCTGCGGCAGGGCGCGCAGGTGTTTTTCCTGAATCAACGGGCCGCGCACTACCGCAGGCTTGGCCAGCTGGGCGCTGAGTTGCTCGAGGTCAAAAGCGTGGGCGTGGGTGGTTAAGAGCAGCAGGAACAGGGCGTATAGCGTTCTGCTTACTGCCTGCGCGTTTATCCGCGCACCGCGTTGGGTATCGCTAAGCTCAACCCAACCTACAGGGTTGAACACGCGGCTTAGTCCAGCCCAACGACTGCTCACGCCAACACCTTCGCAACGGCGTCGAGCAGCACCTTGGGCGAAGCAAATTGCATCTCGCGGGTGGCGATTTCCACCGCCACTTGCACGCTGCTGCCGCGGGTTATGCGCTCGCCGGTGGCGGCGTCCAAGATCAGGTAGTTGATCTTCAGGCGGTTTTCCCACTCCACCAGATCGGCGCGCACGGTGATCCGTTGGCCGAACTGCGCGCCACGGATATAGCGCACCTGCAGGTCGATCACCGGCCAGGCGTAGCCAGCGTCGCGCATCTGCCGGTAGTTGTGGCCAAGCTTGTCGAGCAGGGCGCAGCGCGCCTCTTCGAAGTATTTGACGTAGTGGCCGTGCCAGACCACTTCCATCATGTCGACGTCGAAGAACGGCACCTGTAGTTCGATCTCGGCCTGCAGCACACCCTTGCTACGCATAGAGGCTCCAGTGTTGCTCACGGATGCGCGCCAGGCACAGGCGCAGCTCGGCTTCCAGGGCGCGGTCTTCGATGACCGGGTGGAAGTCCACGGCCAGTTGCTCGCGCATGGCGGCCACTGGGGCGGGGATGTCGATTTTGCCGTCGCGCTGACGCAGCCATACGCCCTGGTTAGCGGCCAGCAGGGTGGCGGCGGCGACCTGTTCGGTCAGCTCCAGGCTGCGCAGGGCGTCGCGGGCGGCGATGGTACCCATGCTCACCTTGTCCTGGTTATGGCACTCGGTGGAGCGCGAGAACACGCTGGCCGGCATGGTGTTTTTCAGCGCTTCGGCGGTCCAGGCGCTGGTGCCGATCTGCACCGCTTTGAAGCCGTGGTTGATCATCGCGCTGACGCTCGGCGCGCCGGACAGGTTGCTCGGCAGGCCATGGTTGTAGCGCGTGTCGACCAGCAGGGCGAGCTGGCGGTCGAGCAGGTCGGCGACGTTACCCACCAGGTTCTTCAGGCTGTCCATGGCGAAGGCGATATGCCCGCCGTAGAAGTGCCCACCGTGCAGCACGCGTTCGGCTTCGGCGTCGATCAGCGGGTTGTCGTTGGCGCTGTTCAGCTCGATCTCGATAAATTGGCGCAGCAGGCCCAGGCTGTCGGCCAGCACACCGAGTACATGCGGTGCGCAGCGCAGCGAGTAGCGGTCCTGCAGGCGGTGCAACGGCGCGGTCGGTGCGTCGATGGCCAGGTCCTGACGCAACCAGGCGGCGACTTGCATCTGCCCCGGATGCGGTTTGGCGGCGAACAGGCGCTCGTCGAAGTGCTCCGGGTTGCCTTCCAGCGCCACCACGTTAAGCGCGGTGATGCGCGTGGCCAGCTTGAGCAGGTAGTCGGCGCGCGAATAAGCCTGGCAGGCCAGGGCGGTCATTACCGCCGTGCCGTTCATCAGCGCCAGCGCTTCTTTCGGGCGCAAGGTGAGTGGCGTCCAGTCCAGTTCGGCGTGCACGTCGGCAGCGCTGCGGCGCTCACCTTTGAACATTACTTCGCGCTCACCACTGAGGGTGGCGGCCACGTAGGATAGCGGGGTGAGGTCACCGCTGGCGCCGACCGAGCCTTCTTCCGGAATCAACGGCAGCACATCAAATTCGAGAAAGGCCTGCAGGCGTTCGAGCAATTCCACACGCACCCCGGATACGCCCTGACACAGCGACTGCAAGCGTGCAGCGAGTACCGCGCGGGTGGCCGGCTCATCGAGTAGCTTGCCCAGGCCGCAGCCGTGGAAGGTGTAAAGGTGGCGCGGCAGCGCTTCGACCTGATGCAGTGGCACGGCCACCACGCAGGAGTCGCCGTAGCCGGTGGTGACGCCGTAGATCACGCCTTCCTTATCCAACAGGCTGTCGAGAAAGCGCGCGCCCTTGGCGATTTTTTCACGGTAGACGGCATCGCTTTGCAACTGCGCCGGGGCGCTGCGGCTGGCCAGGGCGACAACCTGTTCGATGCTCAAGGGGCGCTCGCCAAACACGATGGGATCAGGCTGATGTGTCGTCATCTTTATTCCAGAACGGGTAGAAATTGAACCATTGCAGAGGCGCATCCAGGCAGCGTTGCGCGAGCTGGTCGGCGTAGCGTTGGGTCCAGTGGCGGATCACCTCATCACGTTCGTTGCGCTTCCAGCGCAGGCGCTCGGCGAAGGGTTCGATGATCACCTGATAGCGTTTGTCGATCTTCAGGCAGTGAATCAGGTTGACCGGGCATTGCAGCAGCCCAGCCAGCAACCACGGGCCTTGCGGGAAGGCCGCGGGCTTGCCGAGAAAGTCCACGCTGACCTTGCGGCTGCCCTTGAGCGGCACGCGGTCGCCGGCAATCGCCAGCCACTCGCCACGCTCCAGGCGCTCGGACAATTGCAGCATGATTGCCGCGTCCAGTTCGCTGACCTGGATCAGGCGCAAGTGGCTAGAACCAGCCTCGCCGAGCAGGCGGTTGAACTGTTCAGCATGCTTGGTGTGCACCAGCACATTCATGGTCACTTGCTCGCCGAGCTCGGCGAGGGCGCGGCAGACTTCCAGGTTGCCCAGGTGCGCGGCCACCAGCATTTGTCCACGGCCTTGCTGGTGCAGCTGGGCGCAGGTATTGCTCGGGTCAACCAGGGTGATGTGTTCCAGGCCGAGCTTGCCGTTCCACACGTCGAGCTTGTCGAGCAGGGTGTCGGCGAAACTCATGAAATGACGAAATACTGAGCGGCGACTGGGGTGCAACTCGGCGCGACCGCTCCAGGTGGCCAGGTTGCGTTGGTACTGCTGGATGCTGCGCCGCGCCTTGCCGCCGAACAGGTAGAAATACAGCACGATCAGGTACAGCAGCGGGCTGATCAGCCGGCGACCGAGCAGGCGCGCCAGCCAGGCGGTGAATTTCATCAGGATAAAACTGCCGCGCTCGCGCTGCCCGGCCCAGTGCTGCTGGCTCATCCGCGCCACCTGTGCCAGAGGAGCTGCGGGGCGCGCAGGAGCATGCCGAAGAACAGTTTGCTGTGCATTTTCGAGATCAAAACGTTGTCGTGCCACAGGCGGAAGTGTGAAAGGCCGTCCAGCGGGTAATGCACCTTGGTTGGCAACCAATGCATGGGCTGATTGCGCCAGGCCAGGCGCACCAGCACCTCGGTGTCGAAGTCCATGCGCTTGCCGATGTTCACCGAGTCGATCAGCGCCAGGGTGGCCGGCAGCGGGTAGACGCGAAAGCCGCACATGGAGTCGCGGATACTCAGCGACAGGGTGTTGATCCACACCCACACATGGGTCAGGTAGCGTGCGTAGAGACGGCCTTTCGGCACGCTCGCGTCGTATTGCGGGTAGCCACAGATCAGCGCCGCGGGTGCGGCTCGGGACGCGGCGAGAAAAGCGCCGAGATCATTCAGATCATGCTGGCCGTCGGCATCTACTTGTAAGGCATGGCTAAAGCCCAGGCGCGCCGCCTCACGCAGGCCGGCCATCACCGCGCCGCCTTTGCCCTGATTGACCGCAAGGCGCAGCAGATAGGTGTCAGGCTGCTCAGCCAGCTGATCGATCACCGCCGCGCAGGCCGGGCTTGACGCGTCATCCACCAGTACGCAGGGCAGGCCGGCATCACGCAGGGCATCGACCACCAGCGGCAGAGCGTGTTCGTGGTTGTACACCGGGATTACCGCGCAGGGCTTATGCATGGCGCACAACCCCGTAGGATGGGTGGAGCGCAGCGATACCCATCGCCAACTTGTTGGGTATCGCTGCGCTCAACGCCAACCTAGCAAAGCCACTCATTGCGCCTGCCCCAGCAAGATGCGCCCGGAAGAGCAGGGCGCTTCGCCGTTGCGGAAGGTGAAATACAGTTTGCCGCGCGCGGCGTCGAAACGCAGGCTCAGCTGCAAGCGGTCACCGGGGCGAATCAGCTGCTGAAACTTCAGCACTTCCATGCCGCTGAAGCGCGGCGGCAGGTCGTTGATCAGGCGGCGGGCCAGTTGTTGCGCCCAATCGACCTGCACCACGCCTGGCAGCACCGGGGTCTGCGGGAAGTGGCCGGTGAAATACGCGAGGTCCAGCGGTACATCCAGCTCAAGCAGCCATTCGCCGTCGTGCTCGACTGCCGACAGCGGCTCTACCTGGGTCGGCCGCGGTTCGGCCAGCAGTGTTTCCACCGTGGCTTGCGCCAGCTTGCCCTGATTGTTGTAGGGCAGTTGCGCGAGCAGCCGCCAACGGCGTGGCAGGGCAATGGCCTCGCAATGCTCGGCCAGGTGACCGCGCAGGGTTTCGATGACGGTTTTGCGCCCTTGATTGCGCAGCGCGTGCAGGCCGGCCGGGCTCAGGGCTACTAGCGCGCCGAGGTAGGCGCGGCCTTCCTGGACCACCCCGAGGCGCGCGTCGCTGAGCCATGCATGGCAGCTCAGCGCCTGTTCCAGCATGGGCAGGGAAATACGTTTCTCTTCCAGTTTGACGATCCGGTCGAGGCGGCCGCGCAGGGCGAAGCGGCCATCGGCCTGCAGCTCACCCGCATCGGCGGTCTGCTCGCGGTGGCCGGCCGGCAGATAGGGCGAGGTCAGGTTGAGCGCGCCTTCGGCGTTTTGCCCAAGCACGACATCGGCGAATGGTGTCCATAGCTCGCCGCCCTGACGCCAGGCGATGCCGCCGGTTTCCGAGCTGCCGTAGATTTCCGTGGGCCATTGACCAAGCAGGCCATGCAGCTCGGCAGCGGTTTCAGCAGGCAGTGCGCCGCCGGAGGAGAACACCTGGCGCACCGCACGCAGTGCCGGCCAGTTAAGGTTGTCGCCCATTCTTTTCAGTAACGCCGGGCTGGCGACCCAGGCGAACGCTGTGCCGGTGGCCAGGCTTTCGCGTTGCAAATCTTCCGGGAACGGCTGGGCGCGGCGCAGCAAGGTGCGGCCGGCGCACAGTGGCCACAGCACGCGAAACAGCAGGCCGTAGATGTGCTGGGTGGCGACGCTGCCGAGGATGGTCGCACGGCCTAGCTGCGCGCCCCACAGTTGCTCAAGCGCCTCGACTTCATTGCTTAACTGACGCAGGGACTTGTCGATCAGCTTAGCGGCACCGCTGGAACCGGAGGTGCACAGGGTTAGCTGGCAGTGGTCGAGCGCCAACGGCGCGGGCGACAGGGCCGGGCCGTCAGCGCTGAGCAGGCCGTCGAGGCTGTCCAGCCACAGGTCGCATTGCGTACTCAGGCGCTGGCGGGTCTGCGGCTGGGCATCGGCGGGTAGCAGCACGGCGATGCCGGCGCGCCAGGCGGCCAGCAGGGCAATCGCCAGTTCGCCGGCATCGTCGAGGTACAGGGCCACGCGCTGTGCGTTTCGGCGCTGCAGCTCTGCCGCCAGCTGCAACGCCTGCTGGCGCAGGCGCGGCTGGTCCATGTCCGGAGTGGCTGGGCGTCCTGCGTGGGCTTGCAGCAGCAGTTGATCCAGAGCTAGCCAAAGGCTCATGCATGTCTCCTTACACGCTGGCGCACCAGCCACTCGCCGGCAAACAGCAGGCCCATCAGGCCGTAGGCAATCAGCCCGGTATACAGGGTCCACCAGCTCAGCGGCGCGTAGAAGTTAAGCGCCACTACCACCAGGCCGTTGACCAGGAAGAACCCGGCCCAGACCTGGGTGACGGTGCGCGTATAACGCACCGCGACCTCGGGCAGTTGTGGCTCGGTCAAACGCGCCAGGCGCTCGATCAGCGGCGGGCCGAACTTCAAGCTGAGGCCGAACAGCGCCAGCAGCAGGCCGTTCAGTAACACTGGGTACCAGCGCAATAGCGCAGGGTCGCCGGCCAGGCCCAGTAGCAGGCAGAAGCCCAGAGCCACGGCGGTCATCCAGCGGTTGCCGGGTTTGCCCCACTGGCTCAGCGCGCGCACCAGCCACAAGCCGCCGAGCACCGCGGCAAACAGGCGCGGTGAGAGGTGCTCGATGCCGTAGTACACGGCAAACGGATAGAGCAGCCCGACCAGCAGCAGGAGCAGGCCCAATAGGCGGCTCATTATTCGCTGACTGGGGCGTTGACCAGTTGCAGCACCGCCTCGACCACGTCACCAACGGTGCGCACCGCTTTGAACTCCTCGGCGGCGAGCTTTTTGCCGGTTTGGCGCTTGATGTGGTCGATCAGGTCGACGGCGTCGATGCTGTCGATTTCCAGGTCCTGATAGAGGTTGGCTTGCGGGGTAATGCGCTCGGCGTCCAATTCGAACAACTCGACCAGGGCGTCGCGCAGGGTGTCGAAAATTTCTTCACGGGTTTGCATCAGTGGCTTCCTCAGGCGGTCTGTTGCGATGACACGAATGCCGCCAGGCTGGCTACGTTGGCAAAGTGCTTGCGGGTGTCTTTGGCTTCGGCGTCGATCTTGATGCCAAAACGCTTCTGGATGGCCAGGCCGAGCTCCAGGGCGTCGACCGAATCCAGGCCCAGGCCTTCGCCAAACAGGGTTAAGTCGGCGGCGATGTCTTCGGCAGCCATGTCTTCGAGACCGAGGGCATCGATGATCAGGTGTTTAATTTCCAGCTGTAAATCGCTCATCTTTGGCGAGCTCCTTAATAAAGTGGTGATGCAGAAAGTCGTTGAGTTTGCGTGAGGCGATCGGTGGCGGCCCCATGGCATTGAACTGTTGTGGGTCAATATCCTCGCCTACACGCAGGCGAAAGTGGAAACGCCGCGACGGAATGCTGTACCAAGGCTCGGCTTTGGTCAGGGTGGTGGGCGTGACGCTGATCACCACCGGGGTGACGAGGCGCGCACCGCGCAGGGCAATCGCCGATGCGCCACGATGAAACGCTGGGCTGTGCCCTGGAGTGGTGCGCGTGCCCTCGGGAAAAATCACCAGGGTCTGGCCGCTTTGCAGGGCACCGGCCGCTTCGTCGAGCATGTCCATGCTGCCGCTGTTGCTGATATAGCCGGCTGAACGGATTGGCCCGCGCATGCTCGGGTTGTCCCACAGGCTTTGTTTGACCACGCAGTTGGCGTTGCGGATAAAGGCGATCAGTACCACCACGTCGATCAGCGAGGGGTGGTTGGCTATCACCATCTGCCCGGGGCGGCCGAGGCGCTCGACCCCCTCGACTTCGTAGGTCAGCACGCCGCTGCGGTACATAAACTGTACGAATAGGTAGAAGGTTTTACTCACCACGGCACGGGCGCGGGTGCGCCGGACCAGGGCGTCGCCGGGCAAAAGGGCAAGCAGTGGGAAGATCAGCACGCGCAGCAGGAGGCCACCGATGCCGAATAGGCTGAAACTCAGGGCCGTGGCAAACAGCCGCCAGATATAGGGCGCGCTGTAACGGCTCAGGCCTTGTTGCGTGACCATGTCCATTGCCGGCTCTTCCAGTGATGCTGCAGGGTGGCCTGGTCGCTGCACAGCGCGCGGACCAGGTTGAGGGCATGCGGCCATTCGCTGCAGGCGGCGTCGCCACGGCCGAGCTGCAAGTGCCAGTCGGTGCCGGGAGTCAGCAATAGGCCCACGGCATAAGGAAATGGCACATCATCGACAAAGGGCGCGTAGAGCGCCGGCGGTGCTTCCTCGGCGATTACCAGCAACACGGCCGGCGCGCCGTCGTGGAGCATGCCGCAGGCTTCCAGTACGGCGTTTTCCAGGCCGTCGCCAGCACCGGCGATAGCGCTCATTTCGCTGTGGTCAGCGCGCTGAATCGACCACAGGCCGATGATCGCGTTGTGCACCGAGAGGCTGAACTGGGTCGGAGACAGCGGCTCATTATGCGCCAGGTCGCTGAGAATGCTTAGGGTGCGCGAGGTTTCGCCATGCCGGCTGGCGAACACCATGGGCAGTTGCGGGTACGCTTCGGCCAGCGGCCAGGCGACATGGAAGGCCATCCGCGCCAGGCGGCTCAAGCGCCGCCGCTGCATGGCCGGGAGTGCGCTGACGTCGGGTTGCTCACCGCTGTCAGCCAGGCGTGACGGGGCCTGATGCCAGGCGCACCAGTCAGCCGTGCTGTCCAGGCCAGGTGCCCAGGCACGCCATTTTTCGATCCTGAAATGTGTCACGCGGTGGGCGTCCGTGTCGGCTACCGCCAGCCGCAACCAGCGGAGGGCTTGGCAGCAGGTGTGGCAAAGTGCGGGCATTATCCAGACCACGCGGGCCCTGCGCAAATCCATGCGCTGCCTTGCGGGCCTTAGGCGCTGGTGGATTTGCCGAAAATCTCGCCCTTGTCATGTACTTTGCATAGAATCCGGGACCATTTCGGGGTTTATGTGGGATTCAGGGAGAGTATTTTATGCGGCGCGTGATCTTCAATCAGAAGGGCGGGGTGGGCAAGTCCAGCATTGCCTGCAACCTGGCCGCAGTCAGTGCCTCCCAGGGCTATCGCACGCTGCTGATTGACCTGGATGCCCAGGCCAACTCAACCCATTACCTCACCGGCCTGACTGGCGATGAGATCCCCATGGGCATCGCTGAATTCTTCAAGAACAGCTTGTCGTCCGCGCCGTTCGGCAAGAAAGGCCGTGTGGATATCTATGAGACGCCGTTCGACAACCTGCATGTGATCACCGCTACCGCCGAGTTGGCTGACCTGCAGCCCAAGCTGGAGCAGAAACACAAGATCAATAAGCTGCGTAAATTGCTTGAGGATCTGAGTGAGGATTACGAACGAATCTACCTGGACACCCCGCCGGCGCTGAACTTCTACACCGTTTCAGCGCTGATCGCTGCCGACCGCGTGCTCATCCCGTTCGACTGCGACAGCTTCTCGCGCCAGGCGCTGTATGGCCTGCTGCGGGAACTCGAAGAACTCAAGGAAGACCACAACGAGGGCCTTGAGGTCGAAGGTATTGTGGTTAACCAGTTCCAGCCGCGCGCCAGCCTGCCGCAGCAGTTGCTTGATGAGTTGGTTGCCGAAGGCTTGCCGGTGCTGCCGGTCAACCTGATGAGTTCGGTGAAGATGCGTGAATCGCATCAGGCGTGCCGGCCTTTGGTCTACCTGGACCGCAACCACAAGCTGAGCCAGCAGTTTGTCGAGCTGCATGACCTGCTGAACAGCGCCGATTGAGCCGGGCCTGAACATTAAAAAAGCTGCCGCGGCAGCTTTTTTTGTGGTCCGCAGATGGGGGCGAGTTCGCCGAAGGTGTACCTGCGGACAAGATGCGCACCCCTTCAATGGCGGGTTACGCCGCTGCGCGGCTAACCCACCCTACCGCACCACGTAGATATCGCAGGGTGCCTTGTGCAGGAAGTGCTGCGCCAGGCTGCCCAGCAGGGCTTGTGACAGCGCGCTGCGGCCGTGGCTGCCGAGTACCAGCAGCTCGCTGTGGTTATTTTTCAGGTGAGTTTGCAGGCAGCGCAGGATGCCACCCTGCTGCACCGAGTGACTGAGGCTTGGGCCTTTTTCTGGCAGGTTCAGCGCTTCATCCTCCAGCAGCTGGCTAATCAGGGCTTTCTGCGTGGCCAGTTGCGCTTCGACCTGCTTGGCCGGGCCTTTGTCGGGCTCGAACACGTGCAGGGCATGCAGTTCGGCCGTCTCTGGCAAGAGCCGGTAGGCCTGGCCGAGTGCGCTACAGGCGCAGAGCGAGAAGTCGATGGCGGCCAGGGCGCGCGCATACGGGCGGAAATCATTGCGCGCGACCAGTAGCAGCGGCACCGGGCAGTTGCGCGCGATGCGGTCGAGGCTGGTGCCGGAGAAAAAGTCGTGACGCTGGTGATGACCGCCGAGTACCAGCAGGTCGCAATCCAGGCTACTCACGTGCTGCAGCACGGTGTCCGAGGGCTTGCTGCCGCTGCGGACCAGCAACTGCGTACCGGCGGGGGCATATTGCGTCAGGCTGCGGTCAAGCGCTTGCTTGGCCTGCTCGTGTTCCTTGCTGCTTTTGCTCGGATCAAGCACGTGCAGCACGGTTAGCTTGGCGTCGAACTGCTCGGCCAGCTGGGCGGCGCGGCACAGTGCCATATCGGCGGTGCCGCGCAGGTCGTGGGCAATAAGGATATGACTGGGCATGAGCGGCGATCTCCTGCCGATGCATGTCGGCACATGTATTGTGACCTCAAGTCATAGCTGGACTTTTGACCTAGGACAAGGTCAGCGTGCGCGCAATTGGTACACACCACGACTTAAGGCCACTACTTCACCACTGTCATCGGTCAGCTGCAACTCTAAAAGGTACTCGGCTTTTCCTTGCTCTGTTGCCTGTTTTTGCAGGTGCTGGATTTCCTCCACGCTAAGGCGCGCCTCGACGCGAATATCGCCGGTGGCCGGGCGGCGAAAGCGCAGGTTCATTTCCTTGATGATGGGGTAGAAACGCTGGGCGTCGAAGCTGGTGAGGAACAAGGCACCACCGGGTATTTCCGCCAGGGTGAACAGCGCGCCGGCGTACATGCTACCTATGTGGTTCTGGTTGCCGGCCAGCGGCATGCGCAGGCGCACATAGCCAGGCTCAAGGGCTTCGGCTTTGAGGCCGCTGCGCTGGACGAAGGCGATCTGTTCTTCGGTGAGTTGGCGCACCAATTCAAGGGGCATGGTCATGGCTGGCTCCACAGTGAGGTTGTGTCACCAGCCTAAAGCTTGCCCGGTGTTCGGGTAATGACCCCGAGGGCGTTGCCGGGTTGACCGATTCGCTCAGATGCCCTGCTCACGCAGCCAGCCGAGTAATTGCGGCAACGGCAGGGCGCCGCTCTGGCGCGCAACTTCCACGCCGCCCTTGAGCAGGACCAGGCTGGGGATCGAGCGGATGCCCATCTGGCTCGACAGTTGCGGGTTGGCTTCGCTGTCCAGTTTGGCCAGGCGACAGCGGCCCTGCAGCTGGCTGGCGGCCTGCGCATAAATGGGCGCAAAGCTGCGGCAGGGGCCGCACCAGCTGGCCCATACGTCGATCAGTAAGGGCAGATCACCCTTGTTCTGCGCGGCGAAGCTGGCCTGACTGAGGTCAAACGGCGTGCTGGGTAGCACCTCGGACTTGCAGCGGCCACAGCGCGGCGCATCACTCAGGCGCTCGGCGGGAATGCGGTTAAGGCCGTTGCACTGTGGGCAGGGGATCAGCAGGGGATTGGACACGGGCGACTCCAGAGGCGGGATAGTCCTAATCTGGAGTCGCGGGCGCAGATATCAAGTGCGCCGTGCCGGCTTAGATGATTTGCGCCGCCTGTAATGCCTGGCTGAGGTCGGCGAGAATGTCATCGCTGTGCTCGATGCCGATGGACAGGCGCACCATGTCACGCGGTACGCCGGCGCGTTCCAGCTCTTCGTCATTCAGCTGGCGGTGAGTGGTCGAGGCCGGGTGGCAGGCCAGTGATTTGGCGTCGCCGATATTCACCAGGCGCACCACCAACTTCAGCGCATCGATAAAGCGCGCCCCGGCTTCCTGGCCGCCGACAATACCGAACGACAAAATCGAGGCCGGGGTGCCTGCGCAATATTTCTGCGCCAGTGCGTGTTCCGGGTGGTCGGGCAGGCCGGCGTATTTGACCCAGGCCACCTGCGGGTGATTTTGCAGGTAGTGCGCGACTTTCAGGGCGTTCTCGCAGTGGCGTTCCATGCGCAGCGCCAGGGTTTCCAAGCCTTGCAGGATCAGGAAGGCGTTGAACGGCGACAGCGCTGCGCCGGTATTACGCAGCGGCACCACGCGGCAACGGCCAATAAAGGCGGCTGGGCCGAAGGCCTCGGTGTAGGTCACGCCGTGGTACGACGGGTCCGGCGTGTTGAGCAGGGCAAAGCGCTCTTTATTGTCGGCCCAGGGGAAGTTGCCGGAGTCGACGACGATGCCGCCGATGCTGCTGCCGTGGCCGCCGATGTACTTGGTCAGCGAGTGCACGACGATGTCGGCGCCGTGTTCAAACGGTCGGCAGAGGATCGGTGTGGCCACGGTGTTGTCGACGATCAGCGGCACACCATGGCGGTGCGCGGCGTCGGCCAGCGCCTGCAAATCAACGATATTGCCGGCCGGGTTACCGATGGACTCGCAGAACACCGCCTTGGTCTTGTCGTCGATCAGCGTTTCGAGGGCGGCGATGTCGTCGTGCGCGGCGAAGCGGGTCTGGATGCCGAAGCGCGGCAGGGTGTGGGCTAGCAGGTTATAAGTGCCGCCGTAGAGCTTGGCCACCGAGACGATGTTGTCGCCGGCTTCAGCCACGGTCTGGATGGCGTAGGTGATAGCCGCCATGCCGGAAGCCACCGCCAGCGCGCCGACGCCGCCTTCCAGCGCTGCGATGCGCTGTTCGAGGACGTCGTTGGTCGGGTTCATGATCCGCGAGTAGATATTGCCCGCGACCTTCAAGTCGAACAGGTCTGCCCCGTGCTGGGTGTCGTCGAAGGCAAAGGAGCTGGTCTGATAGATCGGCACCGCCACCGCCTTGGTGGTCGGGTCAGGGCTATAGCCGGCGTGGATGGCCAGGGTTTCCAGTTTCATGCGTGCGTTCCTTCAGGGCAGAGTGCAAGCACGCAGCATGGCCAAAGCAACGCGGCCTGGTCAATGCGTTAGCGCAATGAAATAGGCCTTGGCTGGCTGACGCTCAGCCTTAGACCGGCACCAGGGGCCAGAACCACGGGATGACAAAGCTGGCGACGATCCACAGGATGATATTCAGCGGGATGCCGACCTTCATGAAGTCGGTAAAGCGGTAGCCGCCGGCGTTGTAAACGAAGGTGTTGGTCTGGTAGCCGATGGGCGTGGCGAAGCTGGCGCTGGCGGCAAACATCACCGCGACCACGAACGCCCGTGGGTCGACACCGAGGTGCTGCGCCACGCCGATGGCGATGGGGGTGACCAGCACCGCTACGGCGTTGTTCGAGAGCATTTCGGTGAGGATCGAGGTGAACAGGTAAATGAACGACAGCATCAGCAGTGGGCCGGCCCACGGCAGCAGGGTCATGGTGTTTTCCACCAGCATCTTGACCAGGCCGACCTTGTCCATGGCGATGCTGATGGCCAGCATGCCGAAAATCAGGCTGAGAATTTTCCAGTCCACGGCCTTGTAGGCATCTTCCACATCCAGGCAGCGGGTCGCCAGCACGGTGACGGCACCGATGATCGCCAAGCCTTCGATCGGCATCACGCCGAAGGCGGCCATCAGCATTACGGCCAAGGTGGCGATGATCGCAATCGGCGCCTTGTCGCGGCGGAAGGCGCGTTCCTGCACGGCGTTGAGGCTGATCAGTTCACCGTTGTCGGCGAAGCGCTTGATCTGCGTGGGTGTGCCCTCTACCAGCATCACGTCGCCGAACTGCAATTCGAAGTCATCCAGGTTGCCCTGAATATTTTCGTCCTGGCGGTGTACGGCGAGCACGGCGATGCCATAGCGCGCGGTGAGGTCGAGGTCGCGCATCGGCCGGTGGCTGTAGCGCGAGTTACGCCCGACTATGGCTTCGGCGAGGATCACGTCGTGGCTGCTGATGGTTTCGAAGGCATCACTGCGGTTGAAAATCAGATGACCGCTTTCACGCAGCTCAACCACATTTTTGACCTGGCCGTGCAGCACCAGTTGATCACCGGCACGCAGCTGGGTGTCGGAGGCGGGCTCGGTAAGCTCCTGTTCGTCACGGAAGATTTTCAGCACCTGCAGGCCGCTGCCACCGTTGAGGTTGGCTTCGTGCAGGGTCTTGCCGATGACGGGTGAGTCGTGCGGCACCAGTAACTCGGTCATAAAGGTGCGCACCAGGTCCGGGCGCAGCTGCTTGGACAGGGTTTCGCGATCGGGCAGCAAGTGCCGGCCGATGGTCAGCAGGTAGAGCATGCCTGCTGCGGCAAGGATCAACCCGGCGCCGGTGATTTCGAACATGCCGAACGGCTCCAGGCCGGCCTTACGCGCCACGCCGTCGACCAGAATATTGGTCGAGGTGCCGATCATCGTCAGCGTGCCGCCGAGGATGGTGGCGTAAGACAGGGGAATCAGCAGCTTGGAAGGCAGCGTCCCGGCGCGGCGCGCCAGGGAGATCGCCACCGGAGTGAGGATGGCCACCACCGGGGTGTTGTTTAGGAAGGCCGAGATCACCAGGGCGGTAATCGTCAGACCAGTCAGCACGCGGATTGGGCTGGTGCCGACTAGGTCGCCCAGCCAGTTGCCCAGCGCATCGATACAGCCAGTGCGCTCCAGGGCTGCGGAGAGGACGAACATACAGGCGATGGTCACTGGGGCCGAGTTGCTCAGCACGCTGAGCACTTCCTTGGGCTCCAGCAGCTGAGTGACCAGCAGGGCCGCCACGGCGATGGCCGCGACGATATCCGGGCTCCACTTCTCGCGCACAAAGGCGTACAGCACCCACACCAGCAGGGCACCGACAAACAGCAGGGGCAGAGGCAGTGAATCCCAGAACATGGACATCCTTAGCGGCGAATCTCGTATGAGGTGTCGGGCGCGCCAAATCCACAGGGGTAAGTCACGCAAGGCTGCGAAGATAAGGGTTGCTGCTTAGAGAGTCTAAGAATGTTTGGAAAGGTTTATATGCCTTTTCGGTTTAATGAATAAGGCTGTACGGGTGGCTCTACCGCGCACTGTGCCTGTGCGTTGACTGGCATGCGGATTAGGCTCAAGGCTTTGCGCAGAAGGAGGTGGGTATGGGTCAGCTAGGGATTTTGGGTGGCATGAGCTGGGAGTCGACGGCCAGCTATTACCGTCTGCTTAATCAGGGCGTGCGCGCGCGTTTGGGTGGTTTGCACTCGGCGCCCTTGCTCCTGCATTCGCTGGATTTTGCTGAAATTGCCGATCTGCAGCGACGTGGCGACTGGCACGCGGCGGGCACTCTTTTGGCCGGGGCCGCGCAGGGCTTGCAGCAGGCGGGCGCGACAGCCGTGTTGCTGGCGACCAACACCATGCACAAGGTGGCTCCAGCGTTAGAGGCCGCCGTCGATATCCCCTTGTTGCATATCGGTGATGCCGTCGGTCAGGCGTTGCAGCGGCAGGGTGTGCGCCGTGCAGCCCTGCTCGGTACGCGCTTTACCATGCAGGAAGACTTCTATCGTCAGCGTCTGGCTGAGCGTTTTGCGATTGAGGTGATCACTCCGCAGCCTGCACAGATGGCGGAAATCGACCGGGTGATCTTTGCCGAGCTGTGTCAGGGCCAGTTCCTTGCCCCCGCTCGCGATTTCTATCTGGATTGCTTGCGCACGCTGCGCGACCAGGGCGCCGAGGTGGCGATTCTTGGCTGTACTGAAATCGGCTTGTTGCTCGACGGCGTGGACGCGCCGCTGCCGTTGCTCGACAGCGCCGAGGTGCATGTGGCGATGGGGCTAGAGTGGCTGCTGCGTTCGTAGGGAGGATGACTCCCTACGGCGTTGTTCAGGAAGAACAGCTGATTTCCAGGTGCTTGCCCCACTCCGGCGGGCGCTGGGCATAGCGTTCGAAGCCTGGCTGCTCGGCGAAGGGCTGTGACAGCACCTGATGCAGCTCACGCACCGGGGCATAGTCACCCTGTTCGGCGGCCGTGATTGCTTCTTGCGCCAGGTAGTTACGCAGAATGTATTTGGGGTTAACCGCGTGCATGCGCGCACACCGCTGGGCTTGTTCGTCGTCATCCTGAGCGCTGCGCGCCAGGTAGTCGGCGGCCCAGGCATCGAAGCCGGCCAGGTCGGTAAAGTCCTCGCGCAGGCGCGCCACGGCCTGGGCTGCCGGACTGTCGCCCAGTTCACGGAAGAACCGGGTGTAATCCACCGCGCTGCTTTGCATCAGTTGCAGCAGGCGCTGCACCAGGGCTTCATCGCCCTCATCGGCACTGACTAGGCCCAGGCGTTTACGCATCAGGTCGAGGTAGTGCGCTTGATATAGCGGCAGGAACAGGCCAAGGGCTTCGCGCAGGGCGTCGACCTCAACCAGCGGCACCAGCGCCTGACCGAGGGCGGCGAGGTTCCATTGGGTGATGGGCACCTGGTTGCTGAAGCTATAGCGCCCCGTGTCGTCCGAGTGGTTGCAGATGTGCTGGGCATCGAAGTCATCGAGGAAGGCATAGGGGCCGTAGTCGAAGGTGATGCCGAGGATCGACATGTTGTCGGTGTTCATCACCCCGTGGCAGAAACCATAGGCCTGCCAGTAGGCGATCATCGCGGCGTTGCGCTCGAGTATTTCGCGGAACATCGCCAGGTACGGCTGCTCGTGCTGCAGGCAGTCGGCGTAGTGGCAGTGCAACACGTGCTCGGCCAGTTGCTTCAGCTGTTCGTGCTGCTGGGTGTAATAGAAGTATTCAAAGTGGCCGAAGCGCACATGGCTGGGGGCCAGGCGCAGGACCATGGCCGCGCTTTCCTGCTGCTCGCGCCACACCGGCGTGCTGGAGCCGGTTACGCACAGCGCTCTTGAGGTCGGAATGCCCAGGGCATGCAAGTGCTCGCTGGCGAGAAACTCGCGGATTGAGGAGCGCAGCACCGCACGGCCATCGCCCATGCGTGAGTAAGGGGTTTGCCCGGCGCCTTTGAGGTGCAGGTCCCAATACTCGCCGGCTTCGTTGATTACTTCACCGAGCAGCAAACCGCGACCATCGCCCAGGCGCGGGTTGTAGCCGCCAAACTGATGCCCGGAATAGACCATGGCACGCGGCTCGGCGGTGCTCCACAGCTTGTGTCCGGTGAATATCTGCGCAAACACCGCGCTCTCGGCCTCGCTTGGGTCGAGGTCGAGCAGCGCCATGGCCGCCGGGCTGGTCACTACCACACGCGGCTCGGCAATCGGCTCTGGCAGCACATGGCTGGAAAACGCATCGCCGAGGCGGGCGAAACGATTGTCGAACTGCAGCTCGATGAGCGACTTCACGGTCAGGCTCCAGCCGGGCAGAACGGCCCGGCAGTGGTGAGGGTTCAGGCCCGCCATGGCGGGCCGCGGCGCTGGGTTACAGCGGGTCTACGGTCGAGGCCGGCGGCGGTGGCTCTTGCTTGGTGGCGGCGGCAGCGGCGGTGATCAGTTGCCCAGTGCTCAGGTTGAACTCCTGGCCTTGCAGGTTTTTGACCATCACGTCGACCTGATTGAAGGCCATCTCCACGTTGTGCTCGCGGAAGCTCAAGGCGATGCGTGTGAGGATTTCGTCAGTGGCCGCGTTGCGGTCACCCAGCTCGCGCACATGAAAACGCAACTCGTAGTCAAAGGTGCTGGCGCTGATGGTCAGGAAGAACAGCAGCGGGGCGGGATCACGCAGCACCCGTGGGTTTTCCTCGGCGGCCTGCATCATCAGTTTGCGCGCCAGCGGCAGGTCGGTCTCGTAGGCCACACCGATTTTGATGATAACCCGGGTGATGGTGTCGTTGAGCGACCAGTTGATCAGTTGATCGGTGACGAAGGTCTTGTTCGGCACGATGATTTCTTTGCGGTCGAAATCGGTGATGGTGGTGGCGCGAATGCGGATCTTGCTCACCGTGCCGGACAGATTGCCGATGGTCACCACGTCACCAATCCGCACCGGACGCTCGAAGAGGATGATCAAGCCGGAAATAAAGTTAGCGAAAATTTCCTGCAAGCCAAAGCCCAGGCCCACCGACAGCGCTGCCACCAGCCATTGCAACTTGTCCCAACTGACCCCGAGGGTCGACAGGGTGGTGACAAAGCCGATTGCCACAATCAGATAGGACAGCAAGGTGGTGGTGGCGTAGGCGCTGCCCTGGGCCAGGCTCAAGCGCGACAGCACCAGCACTTCGAGCAAACCTGGCAGGTTGCGCCCCAGAGCCACGGTGATGCCGACGATGATCAGCGCGCCCAACACGTCGCTGAGGCTAATGGGCACTAAGGTGGCGGCGTCGCCGCTGCCGCTGCTGTATTCATACAGGGCGATGTTATCCAGGTAGGCAAAGACTGAGATCAGATCTGCCCAGACCCAGTACAGGCTGAAGATAAACGCGCCGAGTAAGGCCAGGCGAATGAGCCGTAGCGACTGTTGGTTGACCTGTTCGATATCCAGTGTCGGCTCTTCGACCACGGTTTCCGAGCCTTCGCCGCTGTCCTTGATCTGCGCCTGGCGTTTACTCATGGCGCGTTGGTAGGCCAAGCGGCGCGCGGCCACCGAGAGACCACGGATGAAGGTGGCTTCAATGACCAGCCAAATCACCAGCAGATAGAGCGTGTCGATCAGGCGTTCACTGAGTTTCAGCGCGGTGTAGTAGTAGCCGAGGCCGACCGCGATGATCAGTGCCAGTGGCAGTAAGCTGAGGGCGATGCCGATGAGCATGCGCAATACGGAGGCGTGTTCGCGCGCCGGGCCACTGAGCAGGAGTTTGTGCAGCAACCAGACCATCAGCGCGTAGCAGCTAAGCACCACGGTCAGGCCGATGACGTCATCGCCGAGGCTTGCCGGTTGGTGTTTAGCCACTGTTACCACGGCCACCAACGCCATCACCACTAAGCCCAGACGCCGTACCTGCTTATGCAGGAAGGCCACTTGCGGACGACCCCAGTGGAAGTGCAACTCGGCCACGCCAGCATCGGCGAGGATGCGATACAGGGTGTAGAACACCAGCCAGGCCTGGGCCATCTGGAACAGTGCATCACCTAGGTTGACGTTTTGTCCGCGGGCATCCATCTGCAAGGCAAAGCCGCACAAGGCCAGAAACAGGGTGCCGGGCAGTGCCAGGAGCATGTTGAGCATGATTGCCATCGGCGTATGCAACTGGCTGTCACGCTTGAAGTGACCGATGTCTTGGTGCAGCTCCCCCAGCTTGCGGTAGAGGAAGCCGCGCCGCCACAGCAACACGGCGATCAGCAGCAGCAGCGGCAGGAACAGCAGCGGCCGCTCAGTCAGACCGGCACCTAACTGACGCAGGTTGGCCCCCCAGGGTGACTCGGCGATCTGCCGCTTGAGCAGCTGTGGTACGGACTTGAACCACTCCAGATCCAGCGGTTTGTTACTGGGGATCCAGAACATCTGTTCGTCGAGGGTGTTGCGCAGCGTTTCGGCGGTGGTTTTCAGTTGTTTCTGATTGAGCTGCAGGGTGATCGACTCATTGAGCAGGGTATTCAGCTCGCGATTGAGGCGGTCGATCAGTTCGCGGCGGGTATTGATGATCTCCAGCAGGTTGTTACGCAGGGCCAGGTTGTCGATAGCATTGCCTGGGGCAGCGCTGAGTAACTGGTCGACATAGGCGCTGGGGTTGTTGATGGCTTCGCGCTGCTGGTTGAGTTCGAACTGATACAGGCGCAAATCGGCGATTTGATCAGGCAGGCTGCTGTCGATCTGCAGCGTTGGCAGCGCCTGTTGCTGCTTGTAGAGAATGCGCGAGAGCAGCAGGCTGCCTTGCAGCACGCTGATTTGCTCAGCCAGAGCTTGGTCACTCTGGTTCAGGCTGTCGAGTTGCTGCTTGGTCTGCAGGTTGAGGCGGGTCAACTCATTGAGCCGGTCGGTGGAGCGCAGCAGGTAGTCGGACAGCTTCAGGTTGAGCGCGCTTTCGCGGGACAGGAGGGTGCCGCTACCGGCTTTCTCGGCTTCACGCGATTGCTCGGCCACGGTCTGCTCGGACAGGTTGCGGCGTTTTTCGTTGATCAGGTTTTGCAGGTCGAGCAGTTCCTGCTCGATACGTTTGATGCGCTCCTCCAGCAGGGTCCGGCGGCTGTTGCCGAGCTCTTGCAGCAGGCTGTTGCCGGCCAGTTCCTGGCGGCGCATTTGCGTTTGCGCGTCGAGTTTGGCCAGCTCGGCCTTTAACTGGACACTGCGTTCGTTGCTCAGCGGTTTGCTGGCGTCACGGCCGCTTTTCAGGATGCTGTTGATTTCCTGGCTGCGGGTCTGGTTGCTGCTGATTTCGGCCTGGGCGCGTTCCGGGCGGGTTTGCGCGGTGATCACCAGGCTGTTGGCTTCGATGATCTGCTTTTGCCATTCGCTCAATTGCGCGTTGCGTTCGGCCAACAGCTGTTCGAGCTGCGGCAGATCGCTTTTGCCATAGCGCAGGCTGACCTGGGTGGGCGGGCTGTTTTTCAGCCGTTCGTAATCACGCTGCGCCTCGTGGATCATGCGCGGCGCTTGCTCCAGCTGCTTTTCCAGGGCCGCCAGGCGTTGCTCGCTGTCGGCTTTTTCGCCCAGCAGGGCCAGGGCTTTCTCCAGCGTCTGCTTGATCGCCAGTTGCTCGGCTTCCGGCAGCTTGCGCTCGGCCAGGTTGTCCAGGCTGCTTTGTATGCTGGCGCTGCTCGGCGTATCGGCGGCCTGGAGCAGGGTTGAACTCAGGCAAAGCCCGAGTAGGGCAATGGCGAGGTATGTGCGCAGAGAAGACATAATGGTGATCGTTGGCTCGAAAAGACGCTGAGTTTAGAGGAAGAGGCCAGGCCCAGGGCGAGTACCTTCGGGGAATCTGACGCCGACTTTGCGGATCTTGTTCCCTTCCATTGCTGCCACTGTCCAAGTCAGGCCCTGCCACTCCACCTGGTCGCCGATCACCGGCTCGCCGCCAATCTTGTGCGCGATGAAACGCCCTAGGTGCAACTGGCCTTCGGCGCCTTGCAGCTTCAAGCCATACAGCGCCGCCACGGCGGCCAGCTCGGCATCGCCCTCGAGGACGAAATCACCGAAGAAGCGCAGGTCTTGGCCGCGGGTCGGGGCTTGGCTGAAGAGCTTGCCGAGGGCGGCGAGGTCGCTCTCATGGCCCACCACGCAGAGCAAATCGCCGGCCTCCAGGGTGGTGCTGCCGGAGGGGTGCAGCAGCTCCGTGCCCCGGAACAGTGCAGCGATACGCGTGCCTTCGGGCATTTTCAGCTCACGTAGGGGCGCGCCGATGCACCACTTTTCCGCGCCGAGGCAGTAGATAAACAGTTCCCACTGGCTGGTCGGGTGCACCTCGAGGCCGGCGCGTGACACTGGTGCAGGTTCTGGCGGCACCGTCACCCGCAGCAGTTTCGCCGCCCAGGGCAGGCTGGTGCCTTGCAGCAGCAGCGAAACCAGCACGATAAAGAACGCCACGTTGAAGAACAGCTGGGCATTCGGCAGCCCCGCCATCAGCGGGAACACCGCGAGAATAATCGGCACTGCGCCACGCAGTCCCACCCAGGCGATAAACGCCCGCTCGCGGTCATGAAAGGCGCGAAAGGGCAGCAGGCCGAGATACACAGACAGTGGCCGGGCAAAGAGGATCATCCACAGCGCCAGGCCGAGCGCGGGCAGGGCAATCGGCAGCAGTTCGTGCGGGGTGACCAGCAGGCCAAGGACCAAGAACATGCCGATCTGCGCGAGCCAGGTCAGGCCGTCGAGCATGTGCAGGATGCCGTGGCGCGAGCGGATTGGGCGGTTGCCCAGTAGCAGGCCGCACAGGTAGATCGACAGAATGCCGCTGCCACCGACCGCCGTGGTGATGGCGAAAATGATCAGGCCGCCGCTGACCACCAGCAGCGGGTACAGGCCGTTGGCCAGCGCCATGCGATTGACCAGGTTGAGCAGCAGCCAGCCGCCCCCAAGGCCGAACAGAGCGCCGATGCCGAACTGTTGCAGCAGTTGCAACAGCAGGTTCCAGCTTATGCCGTCCTGGCCGCTGGCGAGCATGGCGATCAAGGTGACGGTGAGAAACACCGCCATTGGATCGTTACTGCCGGACTCGATTTCCAGGGTGGCGCTGACCCGTTCGTTAAGGCCGCGCCCGCCGAGCAGGCTGAACACCGCCGCGGCATCGGTGGAACCGACGATGGCGCCGATCAGCAAACCTTCCATCCAGGTCAGGTCAAACAGCCAGGCGGCGGCTATGCCGGTAAGCCCGGCGGTGAGCAGTACGCCCAGCGTGGCCAGGGATAACGAGGGCCACAAGGCCACGCGAAAACTCGATACGCGGGTGCGCATGCCGCCGTCGAGCAAAATGATCGCCAGGGCCAGGTTGCCGACCAGGTAGGCCAGTGGGTAATTGTTGAAGACGATACCGCCCGGGCCGTCGGTGCCCGCGAGCATGCCGACGCAGAGAAAGATCACCAGAATGGGGATGCCGAAGCGTGCGCCGAAAGCGCTCACCAGAATGCTCATGGCTACCAGCATTGCACCGATCAAGAACAGATTATTGATGGCGCTTGCATCCAAGGCGGGTACTCCGAGCGGGTTGGTGGACGTGCCACCTATGCATGGCGCGTGCCAGCGATTCTAACCGTTGGCCAGCGTTGACGCTGAAAAAAAACGCCCCGCATTAAGCGGGGCGCCGGTGTCAGGTGCAGGGTCTGCTGCAGCTTTTAACACATCAGGGCCAGCGCGCCGCTGAGCCTAGGGTTGTGCTCAGAACCAGGCGTCCTGCATGCCCAGGCAGGTGTCGTCGCGGGCTTCGAGGATGGCCAGGTCATGGTGGCAGCTCGGCACTTCCCAGGTCAGGAAGTAGCGCGCGGCTTGCAGCTTGCCCTGGTAGAAGTCGGCATCGGCTACGTTGCCGCTGACCAGGCCTTCTTGCGCACGAATCGCCTGCTCTAGCCAACGCCAGCCGATCACGGTGTGGCCGAATACCTTCAGGTACAGCGCCGAGTTGGCCAGGCCTTGGTTGACCTTGCCGCTCATCAGGTCGCCGAGCAGCGCCAGGGTGACTGCCTGCAGGCGCGCGAGCAGTTGCTCCAGTGGTTGGCGCAGAGCTGCCAGCGAGTCATGGGCTGCGGCGCGCTGGCAGGTGCCGTGGATCAACTTGAGCAGTTGCTTGAGCGCCGCACCGCCATTCATCGAGACCTTGCGCCCCAGCAGGTCGAGCGACTGGATGCCGTGAGTGCCTTCGTGGATCGGGTTCAAGCGGTTGTCGCGGTAGTACTGCTCCACCGGGTAGTCGCGGGTGTAGCCGTGGCCACCAAGAATCTGGATGGCCAGTTCGTTGGCCTTGAGGCAGAACTCTGAAGGCCAGGATTTGACGATTGGGGTCAGCAGGTCGAGCAGCTCCAGGGCGGTGCGGCGTTCCTCTTCGCTGGCCAGGGTCTGGGTGTCGTCGAACAGTCGCGCGGCGTACAGGCCGAGGTCGAAGGCCCCTTCCACGTAAGCTTTTTGGGTCAGCAGCATGCGCCGTACGTCGGCGTGCTCGATGATCGCCACTTGGCTGGAGCTGGGGTCTTTGCCGTCGGGCAGACGACCTTGCGGGCGCTGACGGGCGTAATCCAGTGAGTACAGGTAGCCGGCGTAGCCAAGCATCACCGCGCCCATGCCGACGCCAATCCGCGCTTCGTTCATCATCTGGAACATGTACGCCAGGCCATGGTGCGGCTTGCCCACCAGATAGCCGACGCAGTCGCCGTTATCGCCGAAGTTAAGCGCGGTAGAGGTGGTGCCGCGCCAGCCCATCTTGTGGAACAGCCCGGCCAGCACCACGTCGTTACGCTTGCCCAGGCTGCAATCATCGTTGACCAGGAACTTCGGCACGATAAACAGGCTGATGCCTTTCACGCCAGCGGGGGCGTCCGGCAGCTTGGCCAGCACCATGTGCACGATGTTTTCCGACAGCGGATGGTCGCCGCCGGAGATAAAGATCTTGTTGCCTTTGAGGCGGTAGCTGCCGTCATCTGCCGGCTCAGCACGGGTGCGGATGTCGGACAGCGATGAGCCGGCGTGCGGCTCGGTCAGGGCCATGGTGCCGAAGAAGCGACCGTCGATCATCGGCTCGAGGAAGCGCTGTTTTTGTTCCGCGCTGCCGAAGGCTTCGATCAGGTTGGCCGCGCCCATGGTCAGGAACGGGTAGGAGGTCGTGGCGGCGTTGGCTGACTGGAAGTGCGCGAAACAGGCCTGCGACAGCAGATTAGGCAGCTGCATGCCGCCGACGTCGAACTCGCGGGTGGCATTGAGGAAGCCGGCTTCGAGGAAGGCATCGACCGCTGGTTTGACCTCGGGGATCAGCACCGCTGCGCCGTCGACGTACTCAGGCTCGTGTTCGTCATTCTTGCGGTTATGCGGGGCGAACAGGTTTTCCGCGATGCTGCGGGCGGTGTCGATGGCCGCGTCAAAGGTTTCGCGGCTGTGCTCGGCGAAGCGCTCGCGCTGGGTCAGGCCTTCGGCGTCCAGCACTTCGTACAGCTCGAAGGCCAGGTTACGGGAACTGAGCAGGGACTCGGACATGCTTATACCTCCGGTTGCAATGTGCCGAGTCTAAGCAGCCGTGGGCATGGCTCCCAGCATTATCAATGAGCGTGATAGCGAGCCGTAGGGCCGGGTGCCGCGCCTAGCCTGAGGCGTTGTAAGCCGCGTGTGGATTAGCCGGTGACAAAGCCCTGAGCCAGTTGCGCCGTCAGCTCGGCGGCGCCGATGGCCTGGCAGCCACTGGTGTTTTGTCCGGCCCAGAGCGGCGAGAAATCGCCACTGCCGTGTTGCTCCGCCTGACTGCGCAGCGGTGCAATAGCGGCGCCCGCCAGGGGGAAGGTCGGTGCCAGTGAGCTGATCGGACCCAGCTCGCGCATCAGCCGGTTGACGATGCCGCGCGCCGGACGGCCGCTGAACAGGTTGGTCAGCGCGGTGTGCTGCGCCGCCGGGCTGAGCAGGGCGGCGCGGTGGATGGCGCTGGTGCTGGCTTCCACGCAGCACAAATACGCCGTACCGACCTGCACCCCGGCCGCGCCTAGGGCCATGGCGGCGCGCACAGCTTGGGCATCGGCAATGCCACCGGCGGCAATCACCGGTACCTGCACGGCCTGCACGACCTGTGGCAGCAGGGCGAAGGTGCCGAGTTGGCTGTTCAGGTCTGCGCTGAGAAACATGCCGCGATGGCCGCCGGCTTCCAGGCCCTGGGCGATGATCGCGTCGACCCCGTTGGCTTGCAGCCACAGCGCTTCCTCGACCGTGGTCGCGCTACTCAGCACCTTGGCCCCGCAGGCCTTGACCCGCGCCAATAGCTCGGCCGAGGGCAGGCCGAAGTGAAAGCTAACCACCGCCGGGCGGAACTCATCGAGCAGGTCGGCCAATTCGGCGCTAAACGGTTGGCGGCCGGGCCCATCGCTGATGCTGGCTGGATCGATGCCCAGCTCGGCGTAGTAAGGGCGTAGCGCCTCCCGCCAGGCCGCGTCACGGGTGGCGTCGACAAGTGGCAGGGTGTGGCAGAAGAAATTCAGGTTGAACGGCTGCGTGGTTTTGCGAGTAAGGGCTTGCAGTTCGCGGCGTAACGCACTGGCATCGAACAGCGCACAGGCGAGCGAGCCAAGGCCGCCGGCATTGCACACGGCGGCAGTCAGTGTGTGGTTGTGCGAGCCGGCCATCGGGGCCTGGATCAACGGTAAGGTGCAGCCGAGTAGCGATTGCAGAGTCATGGGTGCGGCGCTCCAGAGGCCGGGTTGGCGGTGGGGGTGTAGCAGGTCCAGGCGAGTGCCCAGAGCATGGCGGCAACCCCTAGGGCGAAGCTTTGCGTGAGGTTGCCACCGAAGCTCAGCCACACCCCGGCGAGCCAGGGGCCGGCCAGTTGTGCGCCGCCGTATAAGGCGATCAGGGCGGCCGACAGGCGGGGGCCTTGATGGGGTTGTAGGGTACGCGCCAGGCGTTGCGTCAGCAGCACGCTGCCGATAAAGCTACCGCCGACGAGTACGGCGCACAGCAGGACGCCGCTGGCGCTGGGGAATAGCCAGGGCGCGGCGCAGCCCACCGCTTGCAGCAGATAGGTCGCCAGCAAGGCATGGCGGTCGCCGAAGCGTGCACCCAGCGTATTCCATAGCGGGACCGAAATCAGGCAGGCCAGGGCCGTCCAGCGCCAGGCTCCGCTAATCAGGCTGTGGCCAGGCGGTAACTGCTCCTGCGCCAGGGTCGGCAGAAATGTCATCGGCAGGATGTAACCCAGCCCTGCGCCGGCATAGGCGAGAAACAGCGGGGTGCTGGCCCGGTCAAACAAGCGGCTGCGGTTGGCGACCGGCGCACTATGCCGTTGCTGCAGCTGCAGGTGACTAAGCAACCAGGCGCTGAGCAGGGCCAGCGGCAGGGCAATGGCTGCCATCGGCCACCAGCGTTCGGGGCCGTGCAGCCAGTTGGCCGGGGCGTCAGCCAGCCAACCGGCGAGCAACAGCCCTGCGGCGAAACCAAGGTAGACCAGGCCGCTGAGACTGGCGCGCTGGCGCATGGCGAGCCATTCCAGTACCAGTGCCGGGGCCAGTACAAAGACCACGCCGTTGCTGATGCCATTGGCCAAGCGCAGCCCCATCAGTGTCAGGTAATCGCCGGTGAGCCCCTGTGCCAGGGTCAGCAGGGCATTCAGCAGCAGTGCCAGCGGCAGCGCCAGGCGCAAGCGCGAAGGTGTGTATAGCGCCAGTGCCAGCAGCGCACCGAGCAGATAGCCGAGGTAGTTTGAGCTGGCCAGGTGCGCACCCTGTTCCAGGCTAAACAGCTGATCGGCGAGAAAGTGCGGCAGCAGCGGGGTGAAGGCGAAGCGCCCCAAGGCATGCACCACCACCAGGGCTGCACTGCCCGCAAACAGGGCGAGGAAGATTTGACGCGGAGCAACAGCTGGCATGGGAGCACTCTTTTAGCGTGTGGCGCCACCTTACCGGTTGTCGGCGCAAGACTGCCAGTGCAGCGCCTTTGCGTGTCGGTCTGGTGGTGGTTGAACGCAGCTCTGCGCGTGGACTTTCTGCGCTGAGCCACGGTTGGGTGATAAGGCGCTCTGCCGCGCGCTGCGGGTACTGCTTATCTGGGTGCCGCTGAGTGCAACCGAGCATCTGTATGCCGCGTTAAGCGGTTAAACTGTGCGGCCAGAGGAGTCCCGCCCAATGAACTACCGCCACGCCTTCCATGCCGGCAACCATGCCGACGTACTGAAACACTATGTCTTGAGCCGTCTGATTGCGCTGCTGTCACGCAAGGAGGCGCCTTTTGCCTACCTCGACAGTCATGCCGGTATTGGCCTGTATGACCTGCACGGTGATCAAGCCAGTCGCACGGGCGAGTGGCTGGAGGGTATCGCCCGGCTATGGCAGGCCAGCGATGTGCCGGACCCTCTGCTGGATTATCTGGAAGTGATCCGCGCGATGAACCCCGATGGCGAGCTGCGCCACTACCCCGGTTCGCCCGAGTTGGCGCGCCTGCTGACCCGTGAGCAGGACCGCCTGCACCTCAATGAAAAGCACCCGGAAGACGGTCGTTTGCTCAAGGAGAATATGCACGGTGACCGCCGCGTGGCCGTGCATTTGGGCGAGGGCTGGTATGTGCCGCGTGCCTTGCTGCCGACCCGTGAGAAACGCGCACTGCTGCTGATCGACCCTCCGTTCGAGCAGGCCGACGAAATGGAGCGCTGCGCCCAGTCGTTGAGCGAAGCCATCGGGCGTATGCGCCAGGCCGTGGTGGCGATCTGGTACCCGATCAAGGACCTACGCCAGCTGCGGCGTTTTTACAGTGGCGTGGAAAAGAGCAAGGCACCGAAGCTGCTGCGCGTGGAGCTTTATGTGCACTCAACCGATGAGCCGACGCGCCTGAATGGCTCGGGCCTGGTGATCAGCAACCCGCCATGGGGGCTCGAGGATGAGCTTAAGCAGATCCTGCCTTGGTTGGCGAAATTGCTCGGCCAGACCCAGGGCGGTTGGCGCATGGACTGGCTGATTGAGGAAAATGCCGGCTAAGCGTTGCTGATGAAGCCTCGGCGCACTGATGAAGTGCCACACCGCATACCGCAAGGAGCTTGTATGAGTTTGTCGCTGTTGAATCGCTATGCGTTTTTTGCCTTTTGCGTGCTGTTCACCTTGGGCAGCTTGCCGTTTGTCGCCGGGCATCCCTGGTTGTGGATGCTGGTCGTGCTGACTGGGCTGCTCAGTGCGATCGGCCTGTATGGCTTGCTGCAGAGCCGTCATGCGGTGCTGCGTAACTACCCTATCCTCGGCAATATCCGCTACCTGGTCGAGGCGATTCGCCCGGAAATTCGCCAATACCTGCTGGAGTCCGACAGTGAGCAGCTGCCGTTCTCGCGGGCGCAGCGCTCGCTGGTCTATGCGCGGGCAAAAAATCAGAGTGCGGACAAAGCCTTCGGCACTTTGGCGGACGTCTACCAAGGCGGTTTTGAGTTTATCAGCCACTCGATGCAGCCGGCGGCGCATGCCGACCCCAGCGCGTTTCGCGTGAGGATTGGCGGCCCGCAGTGCACGCTGGCGTATTCGGCCTCGGTATTCAATATCTCGGCCATGAGCTTCGGCTCGCTCAGTGCCAATGCCATTCGCGCGTTGAACCAGGGGGCGAAGCGCGGCGGTTTTTATCACGACACCGGTGAAGGCAGTATCAGCCCTTATCACCGTGAGCACGGTGGCGATTTGGTGTGGGAACTGGGTAGCGGCTATTTCGGCTGCCGTCAGGACAACGGCCAGTTTGACCCGCAGCGCTTTGCCGAACAGGCGGCCAGCCCGCAAGTGAAGATGATTGAGATCAAGCTATCCCAAGGGGCCAAACCGGGGCATGGCGGGATTCTGCCCAAGCACAAGATTACCGCCGAAATTGCCCAGACCCGTGGCGTGCCGATGGGTCAGGATTGCGTCTCTCCGGCCAGCCACAGTGCGTTTTCCACGCCTATTGAGTTACTCCAGTTTGTTGCCCAGCTGCGTGAGCTAGCGGGCGGTAAACCGGTGGGCTTCAAGTTCTGCCTGGGTCACCCGTGGGAGTTTATGGGCATCGCCAAGGCCATGCTAGAGACCGGCATTCTGCCCGACTTTATCGTCGTCGATGGCACGGAAGGCGGTACCGGAGCGGCGCCCGTGGAATTCACCGATCACATCGGCGCACCGCTGCGTGAGGGGCTGCTGTTTGTGCACAACACCCTGGTCGGCATTGGCTTGCGCGACAAGATCCGCATCGGCGCCAGTGGCAAAATTGTCAGCGCCTTCGATATTGCCAGCGTGCTGGCGCTGGGGGCTGACTGGGCCAACTCAGCCCGTGGCTTTATGTTTGCCATTGGCTGTATTCAGAGCCAGTCGTGCCATACCAACAAATGCCCGACCGGGGTGGCGACCCAGGACCCGTTGCGTCAGCGCGCGCTGAACGTGCCGGATAAGGCCGATCGCGTGTACAGCTTTCACCGTAATACGCTCAAGGCGCTGGCCGAGATGCTCACTGCTGCCGGCTTGGATAGCCCCGCGCAACTGGAGGCGAAGCACTTGGTGCGGCGCATGTCGGCGAGTGAGATCAAGCTTTACTCGCAACTGCACGTTTTCCTCAAGCCGGGTGAGTTACTCACTGGCGAGGTGTCCGGGGCGTTCTATTCGCGGATGTGGCAGATGGCCCAGGCCAGCAGCTTCGCGCCCGCGCCGTGACAGCGGATTGAACTGCCCGCCGACTCAGTGGCGGTTTAATTCCTGCTCCACCTCTGCTGCCCAGGCCAGCCAGGACTGCTCGCCGAGAATGCCACGGCGCAGCGTCAGGTAGGGCAGGCGCAGGGTGTTGCGTTGTGCGTCGGGCAACGCGTGGAAGTCCTTTTCGATCTGCAGCAGGCTGTCCAAGGTCTTGCGGTGCACGGCCACGTGACGCTGCATTTCCTCGCGCAGGTTATCCAGGCTGGTGTGCGCGCCGGCGTAGAGCTTGACCAGCAATGCATCATTGATTTTGTTGGGCTGCACCGGCTCGCCCAGCCAGCGCAGCAGTTCGGCGTGGCCGGCCGGTGTCAGGCGGTAGTTCTTCTTGTCTGGGCGGGTGTCCTGCGCCTGCGCTTCAAATTCCAGCCAGCCGGCTTCACTGAGCTTTTTTAGCTCCAGGTAGACCTGCTGATGCTTGGCATTCCAAAAGTAGCCGAGACCATCCTTGAAGCGCTTGAGCAGGTCGTAGCCACTGCCGGGCTCGCCTTCCAGCAGGATAAGAATGGCGTGCTTGAGCGACATGGGCGGGTTTCACCGGCGCTAATGAGTGTGCGCGGCAGTATACGGATTATGCAAAAAGTTGCATTGGCTTCAGTCGCTATCTAGTATGCAAAAAATTGCATAACAAAAATAACGCAGGAGCCTTTTATGAAACGTACCGGTACTCGCTTCCGCCCACGTCTAGTGCGTGACGATTACGACGCCATCATCATCGGCTCCGGTATGGGCGGGCTGACTACAGCCGCGCTGCTGGCCAAGCTCGGCAAGCGCGTCTGCGTGCTGGAGCAGCACTACACCGCCGGCGGTTACACCCACAGTTATGAGCGCGAAGGCTACGAGTGGGATGTGGGCGTGCACTACGTCGGTGAGGTGCACAAACCCTGGTCGACGATCCGTCGGGTATTCGATGTGATCAGTGACGGCAAGCTGCAATGGGCACCGATGGATGCGCGCTACGACCGCATCGTGCTGGGCGATACGGTGATCGATTACGTGGCCGGGCGCGAAGAGTTCAAGGCCGAGATGAAGTTGCACTTTCCGGATGATGGGCCGGCGATTGATCGCTACGTGGAACTGCTCGGCGAGGTCAGTGGCAAAGTGCCGCGTTTCTTCGCCGGTCAGGCGTTACCGCGCTCACTGGGCGTGTTGTACAGCAAGCTGCGCCGCTTCTGGCTGCCGGATTATTTTTTCAAGACCACCCGCGAAGTGCTCGAAGGGCTGACCCAGAATCAGCAATTGATCGGCGCGCTGACCGCGCAGTGGGGCGATTACGGGCTGCCGCCTGGCCAGGCCGCCTTCGTTATGCATGCCATGGTCGCCAAGCACTACATCACTGGCGGTAACTACCCGGTGGGCGGCGCGACGAAGATTTCCGAAAGCATTATCCCGGTGATCGAAGCCGCCGGCGGGCATGTGTTTACCTATGCCGGTGTCGACAAGGTTTTGGTTGAGAATGGTCGCGCCGTGGGCGTGCGTATGCACAAGGACGGCGTGGAAATCCGCGCCGCACAGATCGTCAGTTGTGCCGGTTTGGTGCCCACCTACACGCGCCTGCTGGAGCCGCAGGTGGCCAGTCAGCATGGTCTGTTGGCGAATATGCCCAAGGTCGAAGTGTCAGCCGCGACCCTGTGTTTGTACGCCGGCTTTAAGGGCAGCAGCACCGAGCTGAAACTGCCAAAGCGCAATTACTGGGTCTACCCGAGCTTTGATCACGACCGCAATGTCAGTGCGTTCAAACAAGGCGACACGGCACAAACCCCACTGACCTACATCTCCTTCCCCTCGGCCAAGGATCCCGGCTGGGACGCCCAGTACCCGAACAAGGCAACGGTGGAAATTGTCGCCCTGGCCTTGCCTGAGTGGTTTGCCCAGTGGAAAGGCAGCACCTGGGGCAAGCGCGGTGCCGAGTACGAAGCGCTGAAAGCCAAGCTCGGCGCTGGCTTGCTGGAAACCCTTTACCAACATCAGCCGCAGTTACGTGGGGCGCTGGACTTCTGCGAGCTGGGCACACCGCTGTCTACCGAGTGGTATCAGTGGAATGAGCAGGGTGAGATCTATGGCCTCGACCACACGGTGCAGCGTTTTCAACAGCATTGGATTCACAGCCAGACGCCGATCAAGGGGCTGTACCTGACCGGCGCGGACACCGTAACGGCTGGCGTCGGTGGCGCGCTGATGGCCGGTGTGCTGACCGCCTCACGCATGCTGGGCTGGCGCGGTTATCAGGTGGGCAAGCTATTGAAGAGCTGGCAGCCTGATTCGCCAGTAGAGCGCGCGGCGCAGACCCAGGTGCAGTGAGGTCGCGCGGATTCAGGGCGTTAGCGGCCCTGAATCCGCTCGAGGCTCAGGGCAGCAGGCACACGCCGGTACCCTTTAGGCCGCAGTAGCCTTCGGGGTTTTTCGCCAGGTACTGCTGATGGTAGGTTTCGGCGTAGTAGAAGGGCGGTGCTTCGCGGATTTCGGTGGTGATGAGGCCTAAGCCGGCTTTTTCCAGCTCGGCCTGGAACTGCATTTGGCTGGCTTGCGCCGCCGCCAGTTGCTCGGCGCCATAGCAGTAGATTGCCGAACGGTATTGGCTGCCGGTGTCGTTACCCTGACGCATGCCCTGGGTTGGGTTGTGCGCCTCCCAGAACACTTTCAGCAAGGCTTCGTAGCTGGTCAGTTGCGGGTCGAAGACCACCAGCACCACTTCGGTGTGGCCGGTCAGGCCCGAGCAGGTTTCATCATAGGTCGGATTCGGCGTGTGGCCGCCGGCATAGCCGACGGCCGTGCTCCATACGCCGGGCTGCTGCCAGAAGCGGCGCTCGGCACCCCAGAAACAGCCCAGGCCAAATACCGCCTGTTGCAAGCCTGCCGGGAATGGCCCTTGCAGCGCGTTGCCGTTAACGAAGTGTGCGCGGTCAACTTGCATGGCTTCGGCGCGCCCCGGCAAGGCTTGCTCGGCCGTCGGCAGTTCGAGTTTGTGGGCGAGAATTTGCGAGCGCAGAACCATGAGCTATTTCCTTAGTAGAAGCATGTGTGTCATAGACCGTTAATAGGCGGGCTTGTTACAGGGGGATCAACCGCGGTTAGGGTAGCGTTTCAGGCTTTCCAGCAGCTCGCGTCCGGGGATAGGCCGATCGAACAGGTAGCCCTGGCCGATATCGCATTGCTGGCGGCGTAGAAAGCTCAGCTGCGCGGCGGTTTCGATACCCTCAGCCACCACCTTGAGTTTCAGGTTGTGGGCCATGGCAATCACCGCGGAAGTGATTTCCATGTCGTCCTGGTTATCGGGAATGTCCTTGATAAAGCTGCGATCAATCTTGATCACATCGATGGGGAATTTCTTCAGGTAGCTGAGCGAGGAATAGCCCGTGCCGAAATCGTCCATGGCCAAGGTCAGGCCCAGGCTTTTCAGGCTGTTGAGTTGCTGGCGCGTATCGTCGGTGGCTTCCAGCAGCAGGCTCTCGGTCAGCTCCAGCTCCAGCAGGGCCGGGTCGAGTTGTTCTTCTTGCAGGATGGTGGCGATTTCCCTGACCAGATCGGGGTCAGAGAACTGTTTGGGTGACAGGTTGATGGCCATTTGCAGCGGCTGATGGCCGACCGCGATCAGCTGTTTGCTCATGCGGCAGGCCTGGCGCGCCACCCATTTGCCAATGGGGATGATCAAGCCGGTTTCTTCCGCCACGCCGATAAACTTGTCCGGGCTGATCATGCCTTTTTCCGGGTGATGCCAGCGCAACAGCGCCTCCAAACCCAGCAGCTTGCCGCTCTTCAGGCACAGCTTGGGCTGGTAGAACACTTCCAGCTCATTTTGCATCAGTGCGCGGCGCAGGTTGCTCTCGACGAACAGCTTGTGGTGCGCCTCGGCATTCAGCACATCGGTAAACACCTGCAGCTGGTTTTTACCGTTGGCCTTGGCTTTGTGCAGGGCCAGGCCGCTGTGTTTCATCAGCGCCTGGGGGTCGTCGCCGTGTTCGGGCGCACAGGCCAGGCCGATGGAGCCGGTGACGCTGATCAGTTGGTTGTCAACGAACAGTGGCTTGTCCAGCGTGTTCAGCAGTTGCTGCGCTATCAGCTGGCTATCGGCCGGGCTGGCGTCGAGTAGCACGGCAAACTCGTTGCTGGCAAAGCGTGCCAGCACGTTGCTGGGCGATAAGGTGTTGCGTAAGCGCCGCGCTAGGCTGATCAGGAGTTTGTCGCCGGTCTGGTGGCCGAGGCTGTCGTTGATCCGCTTGAAGTTGTCGATGTCCACCAGCAGCAGGCTGATCGGTTTGCCGGGGTGCTCGCGGAAGTGGCTTTCCAGCGAGCGGATAAAGGCATAGCGATTGCCCAGGCCGGTGAGGTTGTCACGAAAGGCCAGGCGCTCGATGTGCTGTTGCGCCTGCTTGCTGGCCGTGACGTCTTCGTAGATGCCGATGTAATGAGTCAGGCTGCCATCGTCGGCATACACCTTGGACAGCGACAATTGTCCCCAGTACGGTTCGAGGTTCTTGCGTCGGCTCTTGAATTCGCCCTGCCAGCTGGTGTGTTCGGCCAAGCTGGTGCGTGCGTCGAACAGCAGGTCGCTGAGGTTGTCGAGGGCGGGCATTTCAGACAGGCGGCGGCCTTGCACTTCACTGGCGCTGTACAGGGTGATGGCGGTAAAGCTCGGGTTGACGTACTCCACCAAACCGTCGCGGTCGAGCAGGATAAACGCGCTGGAGCTTTGCTCGACCGCGCGTTGGAACAGGTACAGGGCATTGGTGGCCGAGCGCCGTTGCTGGTTAGCCAGTACCTGCGCGTACTGGTCGGCCAGTGCGCCGGCAAAGGCAACTTCATCGGCCTGCCAGGTGCGCGCAGGGCCGGTATGCTCCATGCACAATATGCCGACTATCTCGCCGGCGATGCGTATGCCTGCATCCAGTATCGCGGTAATGCCATTCGGGCGCAGGTAGCTGTCGCCAAGTTCACGTGTGCGCGGGTCTTGCAGCGCATCGTGGGCGTCCAGGGCGCGGCCGCTGTGCAGTGCTTGCAGGTAGGCGGGGTAGGGGCTGGCATCAAGGTCAGACTGTGGGACGTGTTGAGCCGCTTCGCGCTGATACATGGCCACCGGCTGAAGAATGTGGCCCTTGAGGTTCCAAATGCTGACGCGGCTTACCGCAAATACCAGGCAGGCACTTTTGCTGATTAGCTCAGCCGCCTCACGCAGCGGCTCGCTGTCACCGTAGTGCTGCTGCGCGAGAGTGGCGAGTAACTGTTGCTGGGCTTGTGTACGGCGCTGCTGGGCCTGGAGCTCAGCCTGGCTGCGCTGGTACAGGTCGAGAGTCTGTGGCGAGGCGGCGTTCGGCTCGGTCAACACCAGCAGATAGCCGCGGAGCATGTGTCGGCCGCGCTGCTTGAAGGCTTCACCAACTTCCATCAGGTTCAGGCTACCGCGCGGGGTGTGCAGGCGGTACTGCGCGCTGTAATGCCGCCGCTCGGCTAACTGCTGCTGAATGCTGTCGTGCAACTGGTAGCGAACCGTGGGCTCCATCAGGCTGGCGTACGGGGCGTCGAGCATGGAGCAGAGTTCTTGAGCCGGCAGACCGAACTGTTGTTCGCAGCCAGAATCGAGGTACAGCAGGCTCCAGCTGGCTTCATTCAAGCGCTCGAAACGCAGTAAGCCAAGGCGCGAAGGCACTGGCAACTGTGTCACAACCTCGGCCGCTAAACGACTCGCGGCATCGGGATGGCTTTTCATTCGATGGCTGGCTTCCAGTATGCTGATTGAAGCGGCAATTGACTCACTTCATTTATAGCGTCGGGTAAGGGTGCATCATGCAATTGCGACTGACAAGAAAGCTAGTATCCGCTGCGCTGTTGAGCAGCTGCTTGGGCGTCTCGCCGGTATTTTCTGCTGAGCCAGGTGCCGGGTTGAGCAGCGCCGAGCAGGGCAATTATCTGCTTGAGCTTAAGCGTCTGTACCTGACGCAAAATGAGCGCCAGGCGCTGCTGGCGCACTGCAATGATTTGCTGAAAACCTATGCCCTGCGCGCGGCCTATCAGGTCGGTCGAGCGCAGCGCGAGGATCTGCTCTATCAGCTGCGCCTGGGCGAGTCCGGCGAACTGTTGCTGCGTGAGGAAATCCGTGGCCAGCAGGGCACTGATATTGCCGTGCGTAATCAGCGGGTGTCGGTGTTTGGCGTTGATCCCTTTGTACGTTACGAGTGCCCGAGTAGCGGCATCAGTTGTGTGCTGCACAACCCCAATGATGGCAGCCCGCTGCTGAGCATCGTGCGTGATCACCAGGGCGCGGCCGAGCTGGCCAAGGCCTTGAGTTTTCTGATCCGTAACCTGCAAAAGGGCTGAGTATGGTGCATTCATTCGGGCTGCCGCTGAGCTAAAAAAAACCCCGCCAAAAGGGCGGGGCTGAGGATACGAGCGTGGCGGCTCGAAAGTTGATGCGTTACAGCAGCATGGTGCGGATGTCGCCCAGTACGTCACCCAGGCGCTTGGTGAAGCGCGCCGCAGCGGCACCGTTGATCACCCGGTGATCGTAGGACAGCGACAGCGGCAACATCAGCTTGGGTTGGAAGGCTTTGCCATCCCAGACCGGCTGGATGGTTGCTTTGCTCACACCCAAAATCGCCACTTCCGGCGCGTTGACGATCGGCGTAAAGCCGGTACCGCCAATGTGCCCGAGACTGGAGATGGTGAAGCAGGCACCCTGCATGTCGTCAGCCGAGAGCTTCTTGTTGCGCGCTTTTTCCGCCAGTGCGGCGGCTTCGGCGGCCAGCTGTAGCAGGCTTTTTTGGTCGACGTTCTTGATCACGGGGACCAGCAAACCATCCGGGGTGTCCACGGCAAAGCCAATGTGCACGTACTTCTTGCGGATGATCGCCTTGCCGCTCGGTGCCAGCGAGCTGTTGAAGTCCGGCAGTTCCTTGAGCAGGAAGGCGCAGGCCTTGAGCAGCAGCGGCAGGACGGTGAGTTTCACCCCAGCCTTTTCCGCCACCGCTTTCTGCGCGACGCGGAAGGCTTCCAGCTCGGTGATGTCAGCCGTATCAAACTGAGTCACGTGCGGCACGTTGAGCCAGCTGCGATGCAGGTTGTTGGCACCGACCTGCATCAGGCGGGTCATGGCCACTTCTTCGATTTCACCAAACTTGCTGAAGTCGATGGTCGGAATTGGCGGGATGCCTGCGCCACCGGTTGCACCGGCGGCCGGAGCTTCCTTGGCCTTCTGCATCATCGCCTTGACGTAGGCCTGTACGTCCTCTTTGAGCACGCGGCCTTTTGGTCCGCTACCCGCTACAGCCGTTAGCTCGACACCAAACTCGCGAGCGAGCAGACGTACGGCCGGGCCAGCATGCACCTTGGCACCGTCGCGCTTAGGCATGGCCGCAACATTGGCCGCTGCCGCCGAAAGCGAGGCAATCGCGCTGACTTCTGCGGCAATCGCGGGGTTAGCCCCCGCCGGTACTTTATGCACATCGCTGGCGGCAGCAGGGGCAGCCGCTGGCGCTGCAGCGCTTGGCGCCGCTGCCGGAGCAGCACCTGCGACTTTCAGCTTGAGGATCAGGTCGCCGGTGCCAACATCGGCATCCAGCTGCACGGCGATGCTTTCCACCACGCCGGCAGCCGGCGAAGGGATTTCCATGCTCGCCTTGTCTGACTCCAGGGTGATCAGCGACTGGTCGACTTCGACCGTATCACCGACCTTGACCAGAACCTCGATAACCTTGGCTTTAGCGTCCGAGCCGATGTCTGGCACGTGGATATCTTCCACGCTGCTGCTGGCTGGAGCGGCTGCAGCCGGTGCAGGCGCAGCTTCGGCTGCAGGTGCAGCAGCGGCTTTTGGCGCTTCGCTTGGTGCGGCTGCGGCAGCCTCAGGTGCGGCGGCTGCAGCACCTTCGACTTCCAGCTCGAGCAGCTCGTCGCCTTCTTTCAGGCGATCACCGAGCTTCACTTTCAGGCTTTTCACCACACCGGCTTTCGGCGCGGGAATTTCCATGCTGGCCTTGTCCGACTCGAGGGTCAGCACGCTTTGATCAGCTTCGATGCGATCGCCAACCTTGACGAACAGCTCGATCACTTCACCCTCACCGCCACCGATGTCGGGTACGCGAATCAATTCACTCATCGTTTCGCTCCTTAGCAGTCCAGTGGGTTGGGTTTTTCCGCGTTGATGCCGAACCGGACTATGGCCTCGGCCACCACCTTAGGTTCGATATCACCACGGTCGGCAAGGGCTTCTAGGGCAGCCAGCACGACCCAGTTGCGGTCCACTTCGAAGAAGTGGCGCAGCTTCTTGCGGCTGTCGCTGCGGCCGAAGCCGTCGGTGCCCAGGACTTTGAATTCCTTGCTCGGTACCCACTGGCGAATCTGTTCGGCGAACAGCTTCATGTAGTCGGTAGAGGCAATCACCGGGCCCTTGCGGCCGCTCAGGCACTCTTCGACGTAGCTCTGCTTGGGCTTCTGGCCCGGATGCAGACGGTTGCTGCGTTCCACCGCCAGACCGTCGCGGCGCAGTTCGTTGAAGCTGGTGACGCTCCAGACGTCTGCGGCGACGTTGAACTCGTCACGCAGGATCTTCGCCGCCTCGCGTACTTCACGCAGGATGGTGCCGGAGCCGAGGAGCTGCACGTGATGCGCGGCTTCCTTCTTGTCCTCTTCGAGCAGGTACATGCCCTTGATGATGCCGTCCTCGACACCGGCCGGCATGGCTGGCTGCTGGTAGGACTCGTTCATCACGGTGATGTAGTAGAAGACGTCCTGTTGCAGCTCGGTCATCTTGCGCATGCCGTCCTGAATGATCACCGCCAGCTCGTAGCCGTAGGTCGGATCATAGGTGCGGCAGTTGGGGATGGTTGCTGCCAGGATGTGGCTGTGGCCGTCTTCGTGCTGCAGGCCTTCGCCGTTCAGCGTGGTACGGCCGGCGGTGCCGCCGATCAGGAAACCACGGGTACGGCTGTCGCCAGCGGCCCAGGCCAGGTCACCAATACGCTGGAAACCGAACATCGAGTAGAAGATGTAGAACGGCAGCATCGGCTGGTTGTGGCTGGAGTACGAGGTGCCGGCGGCGATGAACGAGCTCATCGCGCCCGCTTCGTTGATGCCTTCTTCGAGAATCTGGCCCTTCTTGTCCTCGCGGTAGAACATTACCTGGTCTTTATCCACCGGCTCATACAGCTGGCCGACCGAGGAGTAGATGCCGAGCTGGCGGAACATGCCTTCCATGCCGAAGGTGCGTGCTTCGTCCGGGATGATCGGGACGATGCGCGAGCCGATGTCCTTGTCCTTGACCAGCTGCGCGAGGATGCGCACGAAGGCCATGGTGGTGGAGATTTCACGGTCGCCCGAGCCATCGAGAATGGCTTTGAGGGTTTCCAGCGGCGGCGTCGGGATGCTGAAGCTCTTGGCCCGGCGCTGAGGCACAAAACCACCCAGGGCCGCGCGGCGCTCGCTCAGGTAACGCGCTTCGGCGCTGCCTTCTTCCGGCTTAATGAACGGCAGGTTTTCCAGCTCGTCATCTTTGACCGGGATGTCGAAGCGGTCGCGGAAGTGCTTGAGGCTGTCGACGTCGACTTTCTTGGTGTTGTGTGCGGTGTTTTTCGCTTCGCCGGCGCCGGTGCCATAACCTTTAACGGTCTTGGCCAGAATCACGGTCGGCTGGTTTTTGTGGTTCACCGCCTGGTGGTACGCCGCATACATCTTGTACGGGTCGTGGCCGCCACGGTTGAGTTTCCAGATCTCGTCATCGGACAGATCGGCCACCATCGCCTTGAGTTCCGGCGAATTGAAGAAGTGCTCACGGACGAACGCGCCGTCCTTGGCCTTGTAGTTCTGGTACTCGCCGTCGATCACTTCGTCCATCCGGCGCTGCAGGATACCGTCGACGTCTTTGGCCAGCAGTGGGTCCCAGAAACGGCCCCAGACCACCTTGTTGACGTTCCAGCCACCACCACGGAACACGCCTTCGAGTTCCTGGATGATCTTGCCGTTGCCGCGTACTGGGCCGTCGAGGCGCTGCAGGTTGCAGTTGATGACGAAGATCAGGTTGTCCAGCTTCTCGCGGCCAGCCAGGGAGATTGCACCGAGGGATTCCGGCTCGTCGCACTCGCCGTCGCCCATAAAGCACCAGACTTTCTGCTTGCCGGCCGGGATAAAGCCGCGCGCTTCCAGGTACTTCATAAAGCGCGCCTGGTAGATCGCCTGGATCGGGCCGAGGCCCATGGACACAGTCGGGAACTGCCAGAAGTCCGGCATCAGCCACGGGTGTGGGTAGGACGACAGGCCTTGACCATCGACTTCCTGGCGGAAGTTGTTCATCTGGTCTTCAGTGATGCGACCTTCCATAAAGGCGCGGGCATAAATCCCCGGTGAGGCGTGGCCCTGGTAGAAGATCAGGTCGCCGCCATGCTCCTCGGTCGGTGCCTGGAAGAAATAGTTGAAACCGATGTCGTACAGCGTCGCCGAGGAGGCGAAGCTGGAAATGTGGCCACCCAGATCGGAATCTTTCAGGTTGGTGCGCATGACCATCGCCAAGGCGTTCCAGCGCACCAACGAGCGAATGCGGCGTTCCATAAACAGGTCGCCAGGCATGCGTGCTTCGTGGGTCAGCGGGATCGTGTTGCGATAGGGCGTAGTGATGGCGTAGGGCAATTGCGAACCGCTGCGGGTCGCGAGTTCACCCATACGGGTCATCAGATAGTGGGCGCGGTCTTCGCCTTCTTTGTCGAGAACCGATTCCAGGGCGTCCAGCCATTCCTGGGTTTCGACGGGATCGAGGTCTTGCATGGCTTGCTCCAGGGCGGAAAGGCTTCCAGAATCGGAGGCCAGGTTTCGCGGACGACTTCGTGAGTGGCCGCGTGAATTCTTGGATTGACCGGGGGTAGGACCGGCTACGTGTAGTTTTACTACATTACGACGCCGATTTCAGCCTTTTGGATACAATCTTTGGTAGTAAAACTACAATTATTTTTCTGCCAGTGTTTGCCAGGCTCTAGAGTGGGTGTTTGCCATCTATGGTCGGGACGCTAGCAGTTCGCTAAAAAGGATAGACCATGAGCCTGCCCGCGCTGGCCTCTTTACCCGCCGCCCTCGCCCCGCTTGCGACACGTGCCGAGCAGTCCCTGCAGCAGGCTTGCGCGGGGCTCTGCGCTGAGGCTGCAGCGGCTTTCGCAGGTTGGCCGAGCGAGCGCCGCGTGGCCTTGCAGCGCGTGGCTGCCGCCAGCGATTTCGTCGTGCAGCAGGGCGAGCGCGACCCGCAGATGCTACTCGATCTGGCTGCCAGCGGTGAGCTGGAGCGCAGCCTCGCTGCTGGCGAGATGCGCGCTCAGCTAATTGCGGCCTTGGCTGAATGCGGCGATGAGGATGAGCTGGGGCGACGCTTGCGGCGCTTCCGTAATCGCCAGCAGGTGCGCATTATCTGGCGTGATATCAGTCGCCAGGCCGACCTGATCGAAACCTGCCGTGACCTGTCTGACCTGGCCGATGCCTGCATTGACCAGGCGTACTCCTGGCTCTATCCGCAGCACTGCGCGCAGTTCGGCACGCCGATGGGTCGCCGCTCTGGCGAGCCGCAGCATATGGTGATCCTTGGCATGGGCAAGCTGGGCGCGCATGAGCTCAACCTGTCGTCGGATATTGACCTGATCTTCGGCTTCCCCGAAGGCGGTGAGACTGAGGGTGTGAAGCGCCCGCTGGATAATCAGGAATTCTTTATCCGCCTCGGCCAGAAGCTGATCAAGGCGCTGGATGTGATCACCGTCGACGGCTTCGTTTTCCGCACCGATATGCGCCTGCGCCCTTACGGCTCCTCCGGTTCGCTGGTGTTCAGCTTCAATGCGCTGGAGCAGTACTACCAAGATCAAGGGCGCGACTGGGAGCGCTACGCGATGATCAAGGCGCGGGTGGTCGGCGGTGATCAGGCGGCCGGCGCACAGCTGCTGGAGATGCTGCGGCCCTTCGTTTATCGGCGTTATCTGGATTTCTCGGCGATTGAAGCGCTGCGCGCCATGAAACAGCTGATTCAGCAGGAAGTGCGGCGCAAGGGTATGGCCGAGAACATCAAGCTGGGTTCTGGCGGTATCCGTGAAGTGGAGTTTATTGCTCAGGCTTTCCAGCTGATTCATGGCGGGCGAGATCTCAGCCTGCAGCAGCGCTCGCTGTTTGCGGTGCTCAACACGTTGCGTGACCAGGGCTACCTGCCAAGCACTGTGACCGATGAGCTGCGCGATGGCTATGCCTTCCTGCGTTATGCCGAGCATGCCCTGCAAGCCATCGATGACCGGCAAACGCAGATGCTTCCGGACAACGATCAGGATCGCGCGCGGGTGGCCTTTATCATGGGCTTCGACAGCTGGTCGGCGTTTCACGAGCAGCTGATGCACTGGCGCGGGCGGGTCGATTGGCACTTCCGCCAGGTCATCGCTGACCCGGATGAGGAGGGCGGCGCGCCGGCTGAAGAGGCTGTGGGTGGCGAGTGGTTGCCGCTCTGGAACGATATGCAGGATGAAGAGGCTGCTTGCCGGCAGCTGGCTGAGGCCGGCTTCGTCGAGGCGCAAGCGGCCTGGCGGCGTTTGGCGGGGCTGCGCAATAGCAACCAGGTGCGCGCCATGCAGCGCCTTGGACGCGAGCGCCTGGATGCCTTTGTGCCACGGTTGCTGGCGCAAGCGGTGGAACACGCCAACCCCGATTTGGTGCTGGAGCGCGTGTTGCCGCTGATCGAGGCGGTGGCGCGGCGTTCGGCTTACCTGGTGTTGCTCACGGAAAACCCCAGTGCGCTGCAGCGGCTGCTGACCTTGTGCGCCGCCAGCCCGTGGATCGCCGAACAGATCAGCCGCTTCCCGCTGCTGCTGGATGAGCTGCTCAATGAGGGGCGCCTGTTCAGTCCGCCGCTGGCGCCTGAGCTGGCAGCGGAATTGCGCGAGCGGTTGATGCGTATTCCCGAAGAAGACCTTGAGCAGCAGATGGAGGCGCTGCGCCACTTCAAGCTGGCGCACCGCTTACGCGTGGCGGCCTCGGAAATTACCGGCACCTTGCCGCTGATGAAGGTCAGCGATTACCTGACCTGGCTGGCCGAGGCGATTCTTGAGCAGGTGCTGGCCCTGGCTTGGCACCATACGGTGAGTAAATACGGTGCGCCACGCCGCGCCGATGGTAGTGTCTGCGACCCGGATTTTGTCATTGTTGGCTATGGCAAGGTCGGCGGTATCGAGCTGGGCCACGGCTCGGATCTCGATCTGGTGTTCATTCATGACGGCGATTCGCAGGCCGAAACCGATGGCGAGAAGTCCATCGACGGCGCGCAATTCTTCAATCGTCTGGGTCAACGGATCATTCATCTGCTAACCACCCAGACCAACTCCGGTCAGCTGTATGAAGTAGACATGCGCCTGCGCCCTTCGGGGGCGGCAGGCCTGCTGGTCAGCTCGCTGGGCGCTTTTGAGCGCTATCAGCAGGGCGAGGCCTGGACCTGGGAACACCAGGCGTTGGTGCGTGCGCGGGTACTGGTGGGCTGTGCGCGGGTTGGCAAGGCGTTTGAGGCGGTGCGCGCCGGTGTATTGGGGCGTGAGCGTGACCTGGACGCGCTGCGTGGTGAGGTCAGCGAGATGCGCGCGAAGATGCGCGACAACCTCGGCAGTAAGGCCACGGCGGCCGGAACGGCGAGCAATGCCTTCGAGGCTGCGGCCCCGTTCGACCTCAAGCAGGACGCCGGAGGTATCGTCGATATTGAATTTATGGTGCAATACGCGGCCCTGGCCTGGTCGCGTCAGTACCCGGAATTGCTTGAGTTCACTGACAATATTCGCATTCTGGAAAGGCTGGAGCGGGTTGGTCTGTTGCCGGGCGAAGATGCCCGCTTACTGCAAGATATCTACAAGGCTTACCGCTCAGCGGCGCATCGTCAGGCCCTGCAAAAGCAGCCTGGGGTGGTGAGTGGTGAACAGTTTGCCGAGGAACGGCGCACGGTGATGCGCATCTGGCAAGCGCTTGGTTTGAACTGAAGATCAGAATGTCGGGCACTTCGGGTGGCCGGCCAATGTGGTACCAAACGAATATGAGGAGCAGGCAACTATGTCGATGGCCGATCGTGATGGCGTGATCTGGTATGACGGTGAGCTGGTGCCGTGGCGCAACGCAACCACCCACGTGCTGACCCATACCCTGCACTACGGCATGGGCGTGTTCGAGGGCGTGCGCGCCTACAACACCCCGCAAGGCACGGCGATCTTCCGTTTGCAAGCGCACACCGACCGCCTGTTCGACTCGGCCCACATCATGGGCATGAAGATTCCGTACAGCAAAGACGAGATCAACGAAGCCACCCGCGCCGCCGTGCGTGAGAACAACCTGGAAAGCGCCTATATCCGCCCGATGGTGTTCTACGGATCTGAAGCCATGGGCCTGCGTGCCAGCGGTTTGAAAACCCAGGTAATAGTCGCGGCCTGGAACTGGGGTGCCTACATGGGCGACGAAGCCCTGCAGGTTGGCATCAAGGTGCGCACCAGCTCCTTTACCCGTCACCACGTCAACATCTCCATGACCCGCGCCAAGGCCAACGGCAACTACATCAACTCGATGCTGGCCTTGCAGGAAGCCATCTCCGGTGGTGCCGACGAGGCCATGCTGCTGGATACCGAAGGCTATGTGGCCGAAGGTTCGGGTGAGAACATCTTCCTGGTGCGCAATGGCGTGATCTATACCCCGGAAGTGACCTCCTGCCTGAATGGCATCACCCGTAACACCATTCTGACCCTGGCCGCCGAGCACGGCATTCAGGTCATCGAGAAGCGCATCACCCGTGATGAGGTGTACATCGCCGACGAAGCCTTCTTCACCGGCACCGCCGCGGAAGTCACGCCGATTCGTGAGGTCGATGGCCGACAGATTGGTGAGGGCCGTCGTGGTCCGATTACCGAAACGTTGCAAACCGCATATTTCGATCTGGTCACCGGTAAAACCGCTGCCCACGCTGAATGGCGCACCCTGGTTAAATAAGCGGCTGTGACTGTCGTGCGGGGCTCCGTGCGGCAGTGAGGCTAGGCTGTTAGCCGCGTGTTGAGTCTGTCCGGGAGGCGAAAGCCTCCCCGGTCGTTTCTGGAATAGGCATGAAAATACTGATCGTAGGTCCCAGTTGGGTGGGTGACATGGTGATGGCGCAGACACTGTTTCAGTGCCTGCAGCAGCGCCACCCTGGCTGTGCAATCGATGTGTTGGCTCCCGAGTGGAGTCGGCCGATTCTTGAGCGCATGCCCGAGGTGCGTCAGGCCCTGAGTTTTCCGCTCGGCCATGGCGTGCTGGAGCTGGCGACGCGGCGTAAGATCGGCAAATCCCTGGCCGGCCAGTACGATCAGGCGATTCTGCTGCCCAATTCGTTGAAGTCCGCGCTGGTGCCATTCTTTGCCGGTATTCCCAAGCGTACCGGTTGGAAAGGCGAGCTGCGTTACGGTCTGCTCAATGACCTGCGTATTCTGGATAAACAGCGCTACCCGCTGATGATCGAGCGCTTTATGGCGCTGGCGTTTGAGCCGGGCGACGCGTTGCCGCAACCCTATCCGCGTCCGGCCCTGCAGATTGACCCGCAAAGCCGTGAGGCGGCGCTGCGCAAGTTCGGCCTGAGCCTGGACCGTCCGGTGCTGGCGCTGTGCCCGGGTGCCGAGTTCGGCGAGGCCAAGCGCTGGCCGAGCGAGCATTATGCGAAAGTCGCCGAGATCAAGATTCGTGCGGGTTGGCAGGTGTGGTTGTTTGGCTCGAAGAGCGACCATGGTGTTGGCGAAGATATTCGCAGTCGCCTGATCCCAGGGCTGCGTGAAGAGGCCAGTAATCTGGCCGGTGAGACTGCGCTGGCCGAGGCGATTGATCTGCTGTCCTGTGCCAATGCTGTGGTGTCCAACGACTCCGGGCTGATGCATGTGGCCGCGGCGCTGAACCGTCCGCTGGTGGCTGTCTATGGCTCGACCTCGCCGGCGTTCACTCCGCCGCTGGCCGAGCAGGTAGAGGTCGTGCGTCTCGGGCTGGAGTGCAGCCCGTGCTTCGACCGCACGTGTCGCTTCGGGCATTACAACTGCCTGGGTCAGCTCAAGCCGCGTGCGGTGATCGAGGCGCTGGAGCGTCTGGTCGGTGATCCGGTCGAGGTGGAATAGGTTGCGGGTTCTGTTGATTAAAACGTCCTCGCTGGGCGATGTGGTGCACACCTTGCCGGCGCTCACCGATGCCGCGCGGGCGATTCCCGGTATCCAGTTCGACTGGGTGGTGGAGGAGGGTTTCGCGGAAATTCCCGCCTGGCACCCGGCCGTGGTTCAGGTGATTCCGGTGGCCATCCGCCGTTGGCGCAAGCACCTCTGGCAAACCCTGAAAAGTGGCGAGTGGCAGCGCTTCAAGCAACGCTTGGGCGAGACCCGTTATGATTTGGTGATCGACGCTCAAGGCTTGCTGAAAAGTGCCTGGCTGACCCGCTATGTCAACGCGCCAGTGGCCGGCCTGGATCGCGACTCGGCGCGTGAGCCACTGGCCAGTCGTTTTTATGACCGACGTTATAGCGTGCCGCGCGAGCAGCATGCGCTTGAGCGCACCCGTCAGCTCTTTGCCCAGGCACTGGGTTATGCGCTGCCAGTCGGGCTCGGTGATTACGGCCTCAACCGCGCGCAATTGGCCGCCGCTCACGCTCAGCCTTATGTGTTGTTCCTGCATGGCACCACTTGGGCCAGCAAGCATTGGCCGGAGGCTCACTGGCGTGAGTTGGCTGAGCAGATGAGTGCGCAAGGTTGGGCGGTGCGCCTGCCGTGGGGCAATGACAGCGAGAAAGCCCGTGCTGAGCGGATTGCTGAGGGGATTGAACACGCCGCCGTGTTGCCCAAGTTGAATTTGGCCGGTGTGGCCAAGGTGATCGCCGGAGCCAGCGCCTGTGTGGCGGTGGATACCGGCTTGGGTCACCTGGCGGCCGCGCTGGATGTGCCGAGCATCTCCCTGTACGGCCCGACACTGCCGGGGCGAGTGGGGGCCTATGGTCGCGGTCAGGTGCACCTCTGTGCCACGGGCCCGCATGCGGGCAGTGGTGATCGCCATACATTCTGTTTCGAGGGGCTGGATGCCGAGCGCGTCGCCACCGAACTTAAGGCCCTGTTGCTGGCCGAGGAAGTTGTCTGATGCAACTGGCTTTTATCCTTTACAAATACTTTCCCTTCGGTGGCCTGCAGCGCGATTTTATGCGCATTGCTCTGGAGTGCCAGGCGCGTGGTCATGCCATTCGCGTCTACACGCCAATCTGGGAAGGCGAAGTGCCGGCCGGTTTTGAGGTGGTGGTGGTGCCGGTCAAGGCGCTGTTCAATCACAAGCGCAATGAAAAGCTCACCGCCTGGGTCGACGCCGACCTGGCCAAGCGCCCGGTAGATCGAGTTGTTGGCTTCAACAAAATGCCGGGTCTGGATGTCTACTACGCTGCCGATGGTTGCTACGAAGACAAGGCGCAGACCCTGCGCAACCCGCTGTACAAGTATTGGGGGCGTTACAAACACTTTGCCGAGTATGAGCGCGCGGTGTTTGCCCCCGAGTCGAAGACTGAGATTCTGATGATCTCCGAAGTGCAGCAGCCGCTGTTTATCAAGCATTACCGCACCCCGCTGCAGCGCTTTCACCTGCTGCCCCCGGGCATTGCCCAAGACCGCCGCGCGCCGGCCAATGCCGCCGAGATTCGTGCCGAATTCCGTGCCGAGTTCAAACTGGCCGACGACGATCTGCTGCTGGTGCAGATCGGCTCAGGCTTCAAGACCAAGGGGTTGGACCGCAGCATCAAGGCGTTGGCCGCCTTGCCCCGTGAGCTGAAGCAGCGTACCCGGCTGATTGCCATCGGCCAGGATGACCCGCGCGCATTCCAGTTGCAGGCCAAGGCCCTGGGCGTGTCTGAGCAGGTGCAGATTCTCAAGGGTCGCAGCGATATCCCACGCTTCCTGCTCGGTGCTGATCTGCTGATCCACCCGGCCTACAACGAAAACACCGGCACGGTGCTGCTCGAGGCGCTGGTGTCTGGCTTGCCGGTGCTGGTCACCGATGTTTGCGGCTATGCCCACTACATCGCCGAGGCGGATGCCGGGCGGGTACTCAGCGGGCCGTTCGAACAGGCGAAACTTGATCAGCTGCTCGCCGATATGCTCGCAGACGCCTCGCGCCGAGCGCTCTGGTCACGCAATGGTCTGGCGTACGCTGACCGCGCCGACCTGTATTCCATGCCGCAACATGCGGCCGATATCATTCTGGCGACGCGCTCATGAAGTTGGTCCTGGCTGAACCCTTTAAAAGCCTGTGGGCTGGTCGCGATGCATTTGCTGCCGTCGAGGCCCTGCAGGGGCAGGTCTATCGCGAGCTGGAAGGCCGCCGCACGTTGCGCACCGAAGTTGAGGGGCGTGGTTACTTCGTGAAAATTCATCGCGGCATCGGCTGGGGCGAGATCGTTAAAAATCTGCTGACTGCCAAGCTGCCGGTGCTCGGTGCGCGCCAGGAATGGCAGGCTATCGAGCGCTTACATGAAGCCGGCGTAGCGACCATGACCGCGGTGGCCTACGGCGAGCGCGGTGGTAATCCTGCGGCGCAGCACTCGTTTATCGTCACCGAAGAGTTGGCGCCGACCACCGACCTGGAACAACTGAGCCTGAACTGGGTGCAGCAGCCGCCTGAGCCACGCCTGAAGTGGGCGCTGATCAAGGAAGTGGCGAACATGGTCGGCAGCATGCACCGTGCGGGGGTCAACCACCGCGACTGCTACATCTGCCACTTTTTGCTGCACACCGATAAGCCGGTGACGGCGGATGATTTCCGCCTGTCAGTGATCGACCTGCACCGCGCTCAAGTGCGTCGCACGCTGCCGTTGCGCTGGCGCAATAAAGACCTGGCGGCGCTGTATTTTTCGGTGCTGGATATTGGTCTGAGCCGCCGCGATAAGCTGCGCTTCCTGCGTGATTATTTTCAACAGCCGTTGCGCCAGACGCTCAGTAACGAGCGCTCGCTGCTGGGCTGGCTGGAGCGCAAGGCGGACGCGCTGTATGCGCGCAAGCAGCGTTACGGGGATGCGCTCTGATGGCGGGTTGGACGCTGGATACGCAGTACCAAGCACTGGCTGAGGATTTTGGTAGCCTGGACGCGGTGTTTGCCTTGCAAGGTGAGCGCCTGACTAAAGACCCGCTGTCTGAAGTGATTCGCATCGAGCGCGCGGGCGTGCGCTATTACGTCAAGCGCTACTGGGGCGGTGGCAAAGGGTTGCGCCGTTATATCGGCCGCCCGCGGGTTAAGGCGGAGTGGCAGAACCTGAAGTACTTCGCCAAGTGGGGCGTGGCCACCGCGCCGATTGTCGCGTTCGGCCTGGAACGTCAGTTCGGCCGCTTTGCCCGTGGCGCGTTGATTACCCGCGAGATCAGCAATACCGAAGACCTGGGGTTGTTGGCCAATAACGATGATCCGCGCCTGCAGGAGCCTGGTTGGGTCGATACCGTCAGTCGTCAGCTGGCACGCGCCACGCGAATTTTGCATGAGCACCATTTCACCCATAACGACCTTAAATGGCGCAACTTGCTGGTCAATGAGCGGGTCGAGTTATTCCTCATCGATTGCCCGACAGGCACGTTCTGGTGGGGGCCTTTACTGCGCTATCGCATCATCAAGGACCTGGCTTGCCTGGATAAGGTTGCCAAGTACAAGTTGTCACGTACCCAGCGCTTACGGTTTTACCTGCAATACCGTGGGCGTAGCGCCTTGAATGCCGGCGACAAGCAGCGTATCCGGCGGATTGTGGGTTTTTTTGAGGGCCGTGAATGACCGACTTTATCGCGGTGCAGGATCGTACCTTGCTTGAACAGCACGGTCTTGCCAGTTTTGCTGCGCTGTGGGCACTGAAGCTCGTCGCTGTGGATGAGCCCAATACCGAGCGTGGCGGCTGGAGCAGCGTCTATCGCCTGGATTTGGGCGAGGCAGCGTTTTACCTCAAGCGGCAGAGCAACCACTTGACCCGCAGCCTGCTGCATCCCTTCGGTGAGCCGACCTTTGCTCGCGAGTTTCGTAATATTCAGCGCTATCAGTGCCTGGCTATTCCGGCGTTGCAGGCGGCGTTTTTCGCCCAGCGACGAGTCCGGGGCGAGCAGCGGGCGATTTTGCTAACGCGCGCGCTGGACGGCTGGTGCGATTTGGATAGCCTGCTGGCGGATTGGCCCGAGCGCAGCGAGGCACAGCGCACGGCTATTTTGCAGGCCTGTGGCACGCTGGCGCGGCAACTGCACGACGCCGGGCAAATGCACGGCTGCTTCTACCCCAAGCATATTTTCCTGCGCGAGACTTCTGGCTGTTTCGACGCGCAATTGATCGATCTGGAGAAAACCCGGCCGCTGCTGTTCGGTCGGCGTGATCGGATCAAGGATCTGGAACCCCTGTTGCGCCGCGCTAGCATCTGGAGTGAGGTCGAGGTGCGTGTGTTGCTGATGGCCTATCTCGGTGTGGGTGCTGAGCTCGACGCCTGGAGCAATCGCCTCGGCGCGCGCCGGCGCAACAAGGAGGCGCGTTGATGAGCCTGGCGAGGCTCGGTCAGGCTGGGCGTGCTCCGGCACTGCCGCTGACCCTTGAGCTGGCCGATGCCGCCGGTACAGCTGCGCTGACCTTGCAGCAGCTGTTGCGTGTCTTGCCCGGCCAGCGCTATGTCGCTCAGGCCGAGTGGCGCGGGCGTCCGGTGCTGGCCAAGCTGCTGGTCGGTAACAAGGCTGCCCGGCATTTTCAGCGTGAGCTGGCGGGTGCGCAGCTGCTGGCTGAACAGGGGCTGCCTACGCCGCAGTTACTCGCAGACGGCTTGCGCGAAGACGAGGGTGGCTGGCTGCTGTTTGAGTACCTCGACGGTGCCGAGAGTCTCTGGGACGCCTGGCGCGCAGTGGCCAACCAGCCGCTCTTGAGTGCCGATCAGCAGGCCGTGCTGGCAGATGCGCTGAGCAGCATCGCGCAGATGCATGCCAAGGGTTTGTGGCAGGCCGATCTGCACCTGGACAACCTGTTGCGGCACGACGGCCAGTTATGGGTGATCGATGGCGGCGGTGTGCAGGTTGAGGTGGCCGGGCAGCCGTTATCGCGCGCCAAGGTGCTGGAAAATCTTGGGGTGTTCTTCGCCCAGTTGCCCGCCGAGTTGACGCCCTTTATCGAAGAGCTGCTGGTGCATTACCTGCTGGCCAACGGCGAGCATGCCTTGCCGCTGGAGGCGCTGCTCAACGAGGTAAGCAAGGTGCGTAAATGGCGTGTGCGCGATTATCTGCGCAAAGTCGCCCGTGATTGCAGCTTGTTCGCCGCGAAAGTGGGGGGCTTTGGCTTGCGCGTGGTGCGCCGTGAGGATGAGCCAGGCTTGCTGCCGTTGCTGGCGAACCTGGATCAGCTCACCGAGCAAGGTCATATCTACAAAACCGGTGGCGCGGCCACGGTGGCGCGGGTCGAGCTGAGTGGGCGGCCCTTGGTGGTCAAACGCTACAACGTGAAGAGCGTCGCGCACTGGCTTAAGCGCTTTTGGCGGCCCAGTCGCGCCTGGCACAGCTGGGTCGAGGGCAACCGCTTGCAGTTGCTGAGCATTGCCACCCCGCAGCCGTTAGCCGTACTCGAGCAGCGCTGGTGCTGGCTACGTGGGCGCGCCTACCTGATTACCGAATACTGCGGCGGGCAGGATATAATCGCGCGCTTTAAGCATTATCACGACGGATCGCCCCCGGAAGCCGAGCTGTTGGCGCTGGATCGTTTGTTCGCCGCTTTGCTGCGCGAGCGCATCAGCCACGGTGACTTCAAAGGGCACAATCTGTTTTGGGATGCACAGCTGGGTTGTTGGTCGTTGATCGACCTCGACGCCATGCAGCAGCACCGCAGTGCGCGCAGTTTCGCTAGGGCCTATGCCCGCGACCGCGCCCGATTCCTGCGCAACTGGCCTGCCGATTCGGCGCTGTACCAGTTGCTCGACCAACGTATACCGCTGACGCCCGCCGTCGGCTCAGCAGACTAAAGAGGCAAAACCAGTGGCACTGACCATTCTCGGCCTGTCCGGCGCCCTCAGCCATGACCCTTCCGCCGCCCTGTATATCGACGGCAAGCTGATCGCCGCTGTCGAAGAAGAGCGCTTCGTGCGCGACAAGCACGCGAAAAATCGCATGCCCTATGAGTCGGCCAAGTTCTGCCTGGAGCAGGCTGGGATCAATCCGTCCGATGTTGATGTGGTGGCCATTCCGTTTGCCCCGATCAGCATTTTCGAGAAAGCGCGTTGGCAGTATGCCAAGCGCTATTGGTACGCCCCTGACCGTGCGCTCGATGCGATCCTCATGGGCAACCGCCGCTACAAGCGCTACTACAAGCACATTCAATGGTGCCTGCAGCAGCTCGGCTTCGACCTGAAGAAGATCAAGATCGAGCCGGTCGAGCACCACCTGGCCCACGCCGCCAGCGCTTACCACTGCTCGGGCTTTACCGAGAAGACCGCGATCCTCGGCATCGACGGCAAGGGCGAGTACGCCACCACCTTCTTTGGCTACGGCGAGAACGGCAAGATCCACAAGATCAAAGAGTTCTTTGACCCGGACTCGTTGGGCGGCCTCTATGGCGCGATCACCGAGTTCCTCGGTTTCGAGATGCTCGACGGCGAATTCAAAGTGATGGGCATGGCCCCTTACGGCGATGCCAGCAAGTACGATTTCTCGCGCCTGGCCAAATTTGAGAATGGCGAGCTGGTGATCAATACCGAGTACGCCAACGTCATCGGATTGCGCCGCTACAAAGAAAACGGCAAGGGCTTCTACTTCTCCAAGAAGCTGATCGAGTGGCTGGGGCCTAAGCGCGAAGGCGATATCGCCGACGACCCTTATATCCACTACGCCGCCAGCATGCAGGCGCTGTTCGAGAAGCTGGCGCTGCAGATGATGGAGCACTATCTCGGCGACATCATCCGTGAAACCGGCAAGATCGCCTTCGCCGGCGGCTGTGCGCTAAACGTTAAGCTCAACCAGAAGATCATTGCCCGCGATGACGTCAAAGAGCTGTTCGTGCAGCCGGCTTCTGGTGACGCTGGCACCGCCGTCGGTGCCGCAGCGTACATCTCGCACCAGCGCGGTGTGCCGGTGGAGAAAATGGAGCACGTCTACCTCGGCCCGTCCTACAGCAACGAAGACGTGATCGCCGCCTGCGCCCGCCATCCAAGCAAGCCGGTGTTCAAGCAGATCGACAACATGCCGCAGCGCATCGCCAAGATCATGGTCGACGCCAACCCGGTGGCCTGGTTCCAGGGCCGCATGGAGTTCGGCCCGCGCGCCCTCGGTGGTCGTTCGATCATCGGTTGCCCAAGCGTGCCGGGCGTGGCGGATCGGATCAACGAACAGATCAAGTTCCGCGAGCGCTGGAGGCCCTTCTGCCCGTCGATGCTCGACACCGTCGGCCCGCAAATGCTCAAGGTCGACCATCCGAGCCCGTTTATGACTTTCACCTTCGAGGTGAATGATGAGTGGAAGACCCGCGTTGGCGAAGTGGTGCACGAAGACGGCACCTCGCGCGCTCAGGTGCTCAAGCGCGAGTACAACCCGCGCTACTACGACATGATGCTGGAGTTGGAAAAACTCACCGGCAACGGCGTGTCGCTGAACACCTCGCTCAACCGCCGCGGCGAACCAATGATCTGCTCGCCGACCGACGCGCTGAACATGTTCTACGGCTCGGACCTGCAGTACCTGATCATGGAAGACATCCTGGTGGTCAAGGATGGCAAGGATTGGTATGACAACGTCTGAGGCGCCTGGAGCTGCTCAGTCGTGGATTTTGCAGTTCTGCCACGGCTACGATGGCCCCTTCCTCGATTGTGCGCGGCAGTACGCCGCGCTGTTTGCCGGCACCCGTTATAAGGTCTGCACGGTCTATCTGACCGGCAAGCCGAGCGCAGAGGTCGAGCAGGGCTCAGCTTCTGACGAGGTGATCTTTCTCGACTACTCCAGTCGCGATGTGCGTGGTCTCAAGCTCAAGGCGATTCGCGATATCAAGCGCATTGTCGCTGGGCATGATTTCAAGCTGTGTATCGCCCATCGTTTTAAGCCGGTGTATATCGCCTTACTGGGCAGTAGCTTGCCGGTGATCGGCGTGCACCATGCGTTTGGTGATTATCAACGCCTGTCGCGTCGGCTGTTTGCCAATGCCTTCAAGGGGCGTTTGGCGCTGCTCGGGGTGTCCGATGCGGTGCGCGATGACATGCGGGCTTGTTTGTCGGGCTGGCCGGCTGAGCGCATTCAGACCCTGTACAACCGCATCGATATCGCCGCGGTGCAGGCTGGGCAGGTTTCCCGCAGCGCCGCCCGCGAGCACCTCGGCTTGCCGCAGGATGCCTGGGTTGTCGGCAATGTTGGGCGCCTGCATCCAGACAAGGATCAGGCCACTCTGATCCATGGCTTTGCCCAGGCGCTACCGCAGCTGCCGCAGGGCAGTCTGTTGGTCATCATGGGCAGCGGCCGGCTGGAAACTGCGCTGAAAGCGCTCGCTGACGAGTTGGCAGTGACTGACTCGGTACGTTTTCTCGGTCAGGTTGCGGATGGCCGGCGTTACTTCAAAGCGTTCGATACCTTTGCTCTGACCTCCGATCACGAGCCCTTCGGCATGGTGCTGCTGGAGGCGATGGCGGCCGGTGTGCCGCTGATCGGTAGCGACTGCGGTGGTGGGCGTGAGGTGGTCGAGGGCGTCGGCGTATTGTTTCCGTTGGGCGATATACCCGCGCTGGCTGCCGCCATGCGCCACATGGCCGGGCTGGATGCTGAGCAGCGTGAGCTGTGTGCCTTGCTTATGTTGCAACGGCTCGAAGCCGGCTTCTCCGATCATGCCGTGCGTGAGGCGTTCTGGCGCCTCGGTCTGCTCGGCGGCTAACGGCAACACACAAAGCCACCGAGCCCCAAGGGCTTGGTGGGCGATAGGAGCGCTATGACGACGCAGCCAAGTATTTGTTTCGTAATTCCCTATTTCGGGCGCTGGCCTTTCTGGATGCCGTTTTTCCTCGAGAGCTGCCGGCGCAACCCAGATGTAGACTGGCTGCTGTTCAGTGACTGTGGCGTGCCGGTCGAGCTGCCGAGTAATGTGCGGATTGAAAGCATCAGTTACGCCGACTACTGCGCCTTGGTTGGCCAGCGTCTGGGCATTCCGTTTGCGCCGGAGAACGCCTACAAACTCTGCGATATCAAACCGGCGCTGGGCTTTATTCATCAGGATCGTCTGCAGGGCTATGATTTCTGGGCCTTCGGTGACATTGATCTGGTCTTCGGCCAGATACGCGATTACTTCACTGCCGAGCGTCTAGCGCGCTGTGACCTGTTCTCCACCCATGAGCGGCGAGTATCTGGGCATTTATGCCTGATTCGTAATGTGCCGCGCATGCGCGAAGCCTTTATGCGGATGCCGAACTGGCAGGCGCGTTTCTGCGATCAGCAGCATCATGCTCTGGACGAAGGCGCGTTCAGCCGGATTTTTCTCTGGCGCAAGAACTTCCCGCAGCCGTTGTTTCGCCTCGTTGGGCTGTTCAACCCGTGGCGCCGTCGCAGTGAGTTCGTCGAGGCGTTCAGTACGCCTTCGGGGTGTATTCCCTGGATCGATGGCAGCGCCGAGTTTCCGACCTGCTGGTATTGGCGCGAAGGGCGCTTGAGCAATGACCTTGATCAGGGCCGAGCGTTTCCCTATTTCCATTTCGTGGTGTGGAAGCGTGATGCCTGGCCCGCACTTGGCGAGCCATCAGCCGATACACTGCAAGCGTTGGCCAAGCAGCCGGAATGGCGGATCAGCTCACAGGGGTTTGCGCAGGAGAACCGATGAACAGGCGAATCAAGGTTTTACAGCTGCAGCCCGATTACAACGTTAAAGCGCATGACTTCGCCGACTTGGCCGAGCAGATCGTTAAGGCGTTGCCGAGCGAGCGTTATGACGTGGTCGCGGCATTCCTGCGTGGTAAGCCGCAGCCGGGCGAGCCGGTAAGTCGAGCCGCGCGCTCGGTGTATTTTGAGTTCGCCGATAAGCAACTTAAAGGACTGCGGTTGTGGGCGATGTGGCAGCTCTATCAGTTTTGTCGCGCCGAGCAATTCGATGTGGTGATCTGCAACCGCTTTAAGCCGGTCAATATGATGTTGCAGCTGAACCGCTGGTTAAAGGTGCCGCTGTGCATCGGTATTTCTCACGGCTTTGGCGAATACGACCGCTTTTACCGTCGCCGGCAAGCCAAGCGCTTGATCGACAAGGCCTGGCGCTTCGTCGGCGTATCGCCGGCAGTCAAGCAATACCTGCTGGACTGCGCGTGCGGATTTAGCGAGCGCAATACCGTGGCCATCACCAACGCCATCGATATCGAGCAGGCCGCCGCCTTGCAACATTCGCGCGAAGACGCTCGGCGCTTGCTGGGGCTTGACCCCAATGTGCGCCTGGTGGGGGCTCTTGGGCGTCTGGTGCCGGTTAAGGGGCATATCTACCTGCTCCAGGCGTTTGCCAGGCTCAAAGACCTTTACCCCCAGGTGCAACTGGTGATTATTGGTAAAGGTCGCGAAGAGTCGCGGCTGTTGGCTGAGGTAGAGCGGCTTGGCCTTGGTGGGCGGGTTCACCTGCTCGGCTTTCGTGAAAATGCGCTGCAGTATGTGCGCGCTTTTGATATCTGGACCATGCCGTCGCTGGCTGAAGGCCTAGGCTTGGCCTTGCTAGAGGGTATGAGTGGGCATTTGCCGGTAATCGCCTCGAATGTGCCGGCAATGCTGCCGCTGATCGAGGGCGCTGACGGATTGGCTGTGCCCCCGGCTGACGTTGATGCCTTGGCTCAGGCACTAGACAGTTATTTGCAGTTGAGCGATCAGCAGTTGCAGGCAAAAGGTGAGCAGGCCTATGCCTACTTGTGTGCCCACCACGATATCGAAACCTTCCGTCAGCAGTATCGGCAACTCATTGATGAGTCGCTGAGTCAGGCGAGTGCTTCCCAATGAGTCAAAATTCCGAGCTGGTCAGCGTCATCATCGCCTCATACAACCACGCGCCATATATTGAGGAGTGCATCCTCAGTGTGTTGGGGCAAACCTACCCGAATGTCGAGTTGTTGGTCGTGGACGATGGCTCCACCGATGACAGCGTTGAGCGTATTCGGCGCTTGCAGGCCGAGCATGGCTTCGACTTTCAGATCCAGAAAAACCAAGGGCTGACCCGGACGTTGAACTCGGCAATCGCTCGCGCCAAAGGTGAGTTGATTGTGCCGTTCGGCTCGGATGATGTGATGTTGCCCGAACGCCTGGCCAAGCAGGTGGCCTATATGGCGGATAAGCCTGAGGTAGGGATTTGTGCCGGCAATATCGAGCTGATCGATTCGCAGGGCGTGCTATTTCCCGAGGCCCGCCAGCGCCGTGATGTGCCGTTTCGGCGGATGGATTTCGATGATGTGTTTATGGAGCGTAAACCCTACGCACCCGCCACAACCCTGATGATCCGCAAACAGGCTTTGGCGGAAGTGGGCGGCTTTGATCCGGAGATTCGCCTGGAAGACCTGGCGATTGAGCTGAAGATCACCCATGCCGGTTACACCATCGATTGCTTGGGCGAGGTGTTGGCGCGGTACCGCAAACACGCCACTAACTCGTACAAGAACCATCGTTTTATGATCGACAGCATCCTGCGCATTTATGCCTTGTACCGCGATCATCCGCAGTATGAGTTTGTGCGCACGCGCTTTCTCAGCTCAATGTTTCTCAAGTGCTCCAATCGTGACCGTCAGTTGGCCCGCGAGTTGTTGGCGCAAATTCCGTTTAAACAGTGGTCGAAGAAAACCTGGCGTGGCTTGGCGCGCCTGTATTTCTCACCGTTGGAAAAGGGTTGATTCGCGATGGGGTTCTGGAAAAGATTCTTGGAAAACCGCGCCAAAAAACAGATTCGCCGGCTACCCAAGTTCGAGCGTGGTCCCGCTAGATTCCTGCAGCGCTATCCGCAGTATGAAATGGGTGTCGGCACCTACGGCGTGCCCGCCGTGCATGACTGGCAGGAAGGAACATCACTCAAAATCGGCAGCTACACATCAATTGCCATGAACGTGGAGATATTTCTGGGCGGTCACCACCGCACTGAATGGGTCAGTACTTACCCTTTTCCTGCTCTGATTTCTGAGGCATCCGGAATTAAAGGTTATGCAGTGAGTCGAGGGAATGTAGTGATTGGCAGCGATGTTTGGTTGTGCAGCAATGCGGTGATCCTGTCTGGCGTCACGGTTGGGCATGGCGCAGTGGTTGCTGCCGGGGCGGTGGTGAGTCGCGATGTGGCCCCTTACTCGATAGTGGCAGGTAATCCGGCACGGCATGTGCGCTGGCGTTTTCCACCTGAAGTCTGTGCGGCATTGCTTGAGACCGCTTGGTGGGAATGGCCAGAGCAGGAAGTGCGCAGCATCAGCCCACTGCTGTGCACTGACCAGTTTGATAACTTTCTGCAGTATGCACAGCGGCGTGCTGCGCAGCCGCTTTAGGTTGCATGCGCGTTAAGCAAACAGTTTGGCTGCCTGCTTCTTGGCGATACGGCTGTAACCTGTTTTTAGCGCGTCACGGTGCTCTTCGAACAGCCACTTTTGGTCGTCAGCGTAGCGGCGCATGTGCTTGAGGTTGCGTTGGCGTTTGTGCAGGCTAAGTGCGAAGTGGCTGATGTGCATGTCGGCGAGGTCAATCAAGCCCAGCTTTCCGTCAGGTTGCACCAGTACGTTGCCCAGGTGCACCGAGCGGAAGTACACGCCAGTGGCATGCAGCTTGGCCAGCAGCTCACCAAACTGTTCCACTAGCGCCTGGCGGCGCTCACCAGGACTATTACGCAGCACCTGGCGCAAGGTTTCCCCAGGTAGCGGCCAATAATGCACGGCAGTTTTGTTGATTGGGTCAACCAGCCAATACACCTGAATGATTTCTGGGCTGTTGAATCCTAAGCGCTTCAAGCGTTCGGCGTTCTCTGCAAAGCGCTTGGCATAGGGCTTGAGGGTTTCGCGGGAAAATAATGACCGCTTACGAAACAGTTTGAGAAAACTGCCGTCGGTTAACTTCAGCACTTTTGGCCCAAGGCCATCGAGCTCAAGCACGCGAGCGTTGGCTGAGAGTGCATTCAGCTCGGGCTGGGAAAGCGTTTGCATCAGCGCTGAACTCCTTGTGTTTGCCGCGTACGGATGCTGAGGGCCGCAATCAGTGCCAGAGGGATCCAGGTCACCAGCCAGTGCTCTTTGGGTCTTGGCAGGATACCGCCGCCCTCCGTCAAACCTGCACCGATGCCATAAACCAGCAGCGCACCACACACAATGAACAAGTAGTTGCTTCTGTGCTTCCAGCATTGGAAGAGCGCGAGACCGTGCATGACGAGCCAAATGGCCAAGCCGATAATGCCGGTGTAATACAGCACCCCCAGCGCAAAGTTGTGGGGCTCACTAAAGTTCGTGTTGAGATCGGCGATAAGTATCGCCAGCTGTGCACCAAAGCCAAAGCCTTGCCAAGGCTGTTGAGCAACCATGCTGAGGGTTTGTGCCCACAGCTCAGGCCGATATGACAGGCCCCGATTGGATACAGCTTCTGGATAGAGCAGGGCGAGGGCCAGCACTGCGAATACTCCAGAGAGCAGTAGCCAGATTGAGCGTTTGCTCCAACATGCAATTATCAACCAGGCACATACCAGTGCTGTTGCCACAAGCGGCGTGCGTGAGCCTGTGGCCAGTAATGCCAGCCCCATCAGTAACGCTGCCGCTAGTGCGAGCCCGCTGTGGCGAGGTTTGAGGATCATGCTCAACGCCAGCCAGAAGGCGCAAAAAAAGCCGAACAAGTGCGAACTCAGCAGGGGGTTGTCGAGCGCGCCGTGCCCAATAAACCGTTCTCCTGGTGTCCAGCTGGCAATGAACATCACCAGGCTATAAGTGGTTAGGGGCAATATCAATACGGCGGAGAGCAGTGTGCTTTGGGCTAGTCGCGCATTGGTTTGCAGTGCCATCAGTGCGCAAGCAGAAAAGAGCATCAGGATATACAGCGGGCGCTTGAATAGCGTGCCGAAGGGCAGCTCGGTGTCCGACCAGCTGAAGCTGATCAAGGCCCAGATTGAGAACATCAAGAAGGTGATGATCACGGGGTCTCGTAAGAGCGCTAGGCCGGTACGAGGACGCAGTGCTAGGGCAATTAGAGTGGGCGCGGCAATTAGCGCGTAGAACATCTTGTGGTAAAGGCTGCGTTCCGGCAGCGCGGCCAGCCCGACGAGCAACACGACAAAGCCTAGAGGCAGTAACCAATTGCAGATGAAAGAGTAAGTTCGCTGCGTCCGTGAGTCGATCTGTGTGTGCATCTAGGTGTAAGTCCAGTCCGGCGGTTGAGTTGCGATTCTACAGGATCAAGTAAGGCCTTTCCTTGGCTCTCCCAGCTTTCTTCCAGGCAGCTTGGAGGCTTTAGTCGCTAAGTTGTTCCAAGAGGGCCTAATCGCAGCCCGGGTGGGCTATGTTAATATCCCGCTTTTACCGATTATGGGCGGGTTTATGAGTGGAAAAGCTGCAAGCCAGGACGCTTCATCGAGCCTGAAAATCTATCTGCGCTTGCTCTCTTATATCCGTCCTTACCTAGGTTTTTTTGCGCTGAGTATTCTGGGGTTTTTAATCTTTGCCTCGACCCAGCCAATGCTCGGTTACATCCTCAAGTATTTTGTCGATGGCCTTTCCAATCCGGCCGCGAGCTTGTTTCCTGACGTGCCATACCTGCAGGATCTGCAATTGGTGCAGGCAGTGCCGCTGCTGATTGTATTGATCGCGTTTTGGCAGGGGGTGGGTTCTTTCCTGGGTAATTACTTCCTGGCCAAGGTGTCGCTGGGGCTGGTGCATGACCTGCGCGTGGCGCTGTTCAATAATTTATTGACGCTGCCTAATCGTTATTTTGATAGCCACAACTCCGGGCATGTGATTTCGCGCATTACCTTTAACGTGACCATGGTTACCGGGGCGGCAACTGATGCGATCAAAGTGGTCATCCGTGAAGGCATGACGGTGATTTTCCTGTTCGCCACCTTGTTGTGGATGAACTGGATGTTGACCTTGGTGATGGTCGCCATTCTTCCGGTGATCGGTTTAATGGTGAGTAGCGCGAGCAAGAAATTCCGCAAGCAGAGCAAGAAAATTCAAGTGGCGATGGGTGATGTCACCCACGTGGCTTCGGAAACCATTCAAGGTTATCGAGTGGTGCGCAGTTTTGGTGGCGAAACCTACGAGCAAGGGCGCTTTCTGGAAGCCAGTAGCAGTAACACGGAAAAACAGCTGCGCATGACCAAGACATCGGCGGTTTATACGCCGATGTTGCAACTGGTGATTTATAGCGCCATGGCGGTTCTGATGTTCTTGGTGCTGTTTATGCGTGGTGATGCTTCGGCAGGTGACCTGGTCGCCTACATCACCCTGGCGGGCCTGCTGCCGAAGCCGATTCGTCAGCTGTCTGAGGTGAGCTCAACCATTCAAAAGGGCGTGGCTGGCGCGGAGAGTATTTTCGAACAGCTGGATGAAACCCCCGAGGTGGATCGCGGCACTCAGGCGCGTGAGCGGGTTAGCGGGCGCTTGGAAGTCAATAACCTGAGCTTTCAATACGCCAGCAGTGACAAGCCGGTTCTGGATGACATCAGTTTTGTTGCCGAGCCTGGGCAGATGGTTGCTCTTGTGGGCCGCTCGGGCAGCGGTAAATCGACCTTGGCCAACCTGATTCCGCGCTTTTACCACCATGACCAGGGACAGATTTTGCTCGATGGTCTGGATGTCGAAGAGTACAAGCTGCTTAACCTTCGTCGTCATATCGCTCTAGTGACCCAACATGTCACCCTGTTCAACGATACTGTGGCCAATAACATCGCCTACGGCGACCTGCAGGGTGCGCCGCTGGATGAGGTGCGTCAGGCGGCGGAGGCGGCTTATGCCGCCGAGTTTATCGAGAAGATGCCGCAAGGCTACGACACCCTGGTGGGTGAAAATGGTGTGCTGTTGTCCGGCGGTCAGCGCCAGCGCCTGGCCATTGCTCGGGCGTTGTTGAAAAACGCTCCGCTATTGATTCTCGACGAGGCCACCTCGGCGCTCGACACCGAGTCTGAGCGGCATATTCAAGGCGCGTTGGATGAGGTGATGAAGGGGCGTACCACGTTGGTTATCGCCCATCGCCTGTCCACTATCGAGAAGGCCGACCTGATTTTGGTGATGGACCAGGGGCGTATCGTCGAGCGCGGCACGCATGCCGAATTGCTGGCGCGTAATGGTTATTACGCACGCCTGCATGAAAAAGACTTTGTTGAAGGCGATGACGCTGTGACGTTTGAGCGCGACGCCTGATGCTCAGTTATTTACGTGCCTGGCGTGAGCGTGGTTGGGCTCCGATTGATGCCGTTACTTACGCCGAGGCCTGGCAGCGGTTTGGCGGCAGTGTGGCGACTCATCCGCAGGTAGTCGAGCGCCTGGCAGGTCTGGCGGATATTCAGGTGCGCTACCTCGGCTGGTTTTCCGGCGGTGAGTTGCAGGCTGCCATACCGACTTGGGGCCGATACTTGGCGTTGTCCAAGGATGTGCTGAAACAGCAGGGTAAGCGCGGCTTGTTTGATTTGGGCAATGCCGAAGTCATCCTGCCGCTCGCCGCTGAGGCGCGCGTACCCGTGCGGCATCAGGCGCGCTACCTGTCGGCCCTGAATGCCGAGCAGGTGCTTGGCCGTCGTGAGCAGCCGGAAGGTCTGGCGCTGGCCCGTGAGCCGGAGGAGTACAGCAAAAAATTCCGCTACAACCAGCGCCGCGAGCAGCGTCTGCTGGAGGAAGCTGGAGGGGTTATTCGGCCGATGTTGGAGCTGTCTGCCAGCGAGCAGGCGTTGGCCTATGCCGATCTGTTTCAGCGCCGCTGGGGGTTTGAAGCGACCGGCAAGGCGCACCTGGCTGAGGTGTTTAGCCTAATGCGCGATTTTATGACCGGCTCGCTGATTTATCTGAACGATCAGCCGGTGGCGATCCAGGTGCTTTACCGCGTCGAGGCCCCGCAGTGGGTCAGCCTGGAGTACATCAACGGTGGCGTTGATCCGCAAAACCGCGAGTTCAGTCCAGGCAGCGTGCTCAGTTTTATCAATACCCAAACAGCCTGGGCTGAGGCACGAGCTATTGGTAAGCCGCTGCGTTACTCCTTCGGCCGGGCTGATCGCGAATACAAAGACCGCTGGTGCAACCGCGTGCCGGTCTATCAGGTTTGATTATGTCGGGACGCAAACAGGCTCTGCTCAGGCAGCACCGTCGGCAAAAACGTATTGCTTTGCTCCTGGCTGCGCTGGTGTTGCTGCTGGCGGGGGTGTTTGTCGCGTGGTGGTGGCTGCCATTGCTCCTGCTGGTAGGCTGGGTGGTGCATGAGGCCTGGTTTGCCGATCACCTGTTTTACGCCCCCAGCGATGACTACAACTACAACTTCTCCGGCGTAGCGCCCTCGTTTACCGGGCGCATCGAAGCCGGGTGCCTGCTGCTGGACGGTGATAGTGGTGCGGCCGATACCCTGTTTTTGCAGGTACGGCTCAAGGCCAATTGGCTAGGGCGCTGGCTGGACCCCTATGTGCTGATTGGTGCTGATCGGCAGGACTTTGAGCGGGGCGTAAACGGTCGTCGATATCTGAACCTCTCTGGTCAGCACGAATTATTGGCGCGCGGCGCGCTGCAGATTCGCGGCCGCTTCTGCCGCATTGAACCGGCCGTGACCCTGTATGCCCTGAGCAACCCGGATTACGCCGAGCAGCGCTTAATGGTTATTGCGCCGCACGCCGATGATGCGGAGTTGGCGGCCTTTGGTCTGTACAGCCGGGCGCGCGATGTCAGCATTGTGACCCTGACCCAGGGTGAAATTGAGGCCGAACCCTACCAGACGCTGGGCCTGGAGCAGGCCGCGGCTGCCCGGCTCAAAGGCCGCTTGCGCAGCTGGGATAGCCTGGCAGTTCCGCTTTGGGGCGGCGTGCCACAGAGCCAATGTGTGCAGCTGGGCTATTACTGCCTGCAGTTGCCGGCGATGCAGGCGCAGCCCGAGCTGGGCGTGGGTTCGCGTGAGTCGGGCGAGGACGATATCCGTAGCGTGCGTGGTGCCAACTCAATCCAGCTGCCAGGCGATGCCGATGGGGTGCCCAGCTGGCGCAACCTCGTCGCTGATTTAGCTGCGAGCCTGCAGTACTTCCAGCCTGAGGTGGTGGTCACGCCACACCCGCAGCTCGACCCGCACAGCGATCATGTGGCCAGCACCGAGGCGCTGCTGGAGGCGATTGAACTGAGCAGCTGGAAGCCGAAAACCCTGCTGCTGTACGCCAACCATCTGCACGATAATGACCGCTGGCCCATGGGCCCAGCAGGCTTCGGCATTGCCTTGCCGCCCGCGATTGAGGCGCTGCCGGCAGATGGCGTGTGGAGCTCGGCTCTGGATGCTGCGCAGCAACTGGATAAAGCCATGGCCTTGGCCATGCAGCACGATTTACAAGGCGCATTGCCGCTCAAGCGGCGCATCCGCCGGCTGCTCCAGCGTCTGCTGGTGGGGCGTCGTTGGCCGGCAACCGGCGAGGATGAGTTCTTCCGCAAGGCGGTGCGCCGCCATGAATTATTCTGGGTGCGTACGCTCGGCGGCTAGCCGGAGTATTGGCCTGCAAATGTTATGATCTGCCGCGATTCGCATTAGCCGCTTCTGGAGTGTTTATGAAATTGTCCATGCCACGTTTCGACCAGGCCGCCGTTCTGGTGGTGGGCGATGTCATGCTCGATCGTTATTGGCATGGCGGCACTTCACGGATATCTCCGGAAGCGCCAGTGCCGGTGGTTAAGGTCGAGCAGATCGAAGATCGTCCGGGCGGCGCCGCCAACGTGGCGTTGAACATCGCCGCGCTCGGTGCGCCGGCAGTCTTGATCGGTGTGACGGGGCAGGATGAGGCCGCGGATAGCCTGAGTAACAGCCTGCAGGCGGTGGGGGTGAAGACCCTGTTTCAGTGCATCAAGGATCAGCCGACCATCGTCAAGTTGCGGGTGATGAGCCGTCATCAGCAGTTGCTGCGCATGGATTTTGAAGAGCTGTTCCGTACCGATAGCGCCGCGCTCGCCGCCAGTGTTGAGGCGCAGCTGGACGGCATCAAGGTGTTGATCCTTTCCGATTATGGCAAAGGCGCGCTGCAGAACCATCAGACCCTGGTGCAGCTGGCGCGCAGCAAAGGCATTGCCGTGCTGGCCGACCCCAAGGGCAAGGATTTCTCCATCTATCGCGGCGCCAGCCTGATTACCCCGAACCTCAGCGAGTTCGAGGCCATCGTCGGCGCTTGCAGTGATGAAGCCGAATTGGTCGCCAAAGGCGCGGCACTGATGGCCGAGCTGGAGCTGGGCGCGCTGTTGGTCACCCGTGGCGAGCACGGCATGACCCTGCTGCGCCCACAGCATCCGGCGCTGCATTTGCCGGCGCGTGCCCGTGAAGTATTCGACGTCACCGGCGCTGGTGATACGGTGATTTCCACCCTGGCCGCTAGTCTGGCTGCGGGCGAGGAGTTGCCGCATGCGGTGGCGCTGGCCAATCTTGCCGCCGGTATTGTGGTGGGTAAGCTGGGCACCGCCGCGATCAGTGCGCCCGAGTTGCGCCGCGCGATCCAGCGTGAAGCCGGTTCCGAGCGCGGCGTGCTGAGCCTTGATCAACTGCTGTTGGCCATCGAAGACGCCCGCGCCCATGGCGAAAAAATTGTCTTCACCAATGGCTGTTTCGATATTCTGCATGCCGGCCACGTGACCTACCTGGAGCAGGCGCGCGCCCAAGGCGATCGACTGGTGCTGGCGGTCAATGATGACGCCTCGGTTAGCCGCTTGAAGGGCCCAGGTCGGCCGATCAATTCGGTGGATCGGCGCATGGCCGTGCTTGCCGGGCTTGGCGCAGTGGACTGGGTGGTGAGCTTCAGTGAAGACACCCCGGAAAATCTGCTGCGAGCGGTAAAACCGGATGTGCTGGTCAAGGGCGGCGATTACGGCATCGAAGGCGTGGTCGGTGGCGATATTGTCCGCGCCTATGGCGGTGAAGTGCGGGTGCTGGGGTTGGTGGAGAACAGCTCGACCACCGCAATAGTCGAGAAAATCCGCAGCCGTTAAAGCGCTATGGCAGCGGGCTGGTTAATCCGTCAGCCGGCAGTTGCTGAGGTCTCTCAAGCCCCGCTTAGGCGGGGCTTTTTGTGGCGGCGCGCTTTGTTGGCTCAGCCAGTCTTGCCAGCGGATGCGTTCATCGCGCACCAGCCAGCCGTCCTGCGCGGCAAAGCTTTCCGCCAGCCACAAGCCACGGGTACCTGTGGGCGACAGTTGGCCTTGCTTCAGGGTCAGCAGCTCTGCGCTCGGCCGGCCCTGCTCCAGCGGGATCAGAAACAGGTCGGGGCGGGCGCGGTTGAGGCAGGCGATCAGTTGACCATCTTCCAGATGCTCGTCGACATGCAGCAGGCTGAGCTCTCGAGTCTCTTTGGGCAGGTCCAAACGTAGGTCATAGACCAGCTGCAGTGAAGCAGTCGGCAGGTGCACGTAGGCGCGCGGGCGCTCAAGTAGCTTGAGGTTGCCACATTGTACTGGCCGCGCCGCGCCAGACAGCGCGCTGAGGTTGAAGTGGGCGCTTTCCCGGTAGCGCAGGCTGCGTTGGTAGGGCGTTGGCAGCCAGGTGTCGCCAAAGCGCCCGCTCAGCCAGCCTTCCGGGGTTTCCAGCAGGCATTCTTCGGCCACCTCCTGCAGGGCGGTCAGCAGCGGCAGGTTGAGCTCATGCGCCGGTACGTAGCCGGAGATCAGCTTGAGCACCACATCGCCACGATCGGCACGGCGCTGACGCACCAGTACCCAATACTCGCGGCCCTGCAAATTGAGGGTCAGGCGCACCGAAACCCCGAGGTTGGCCAGTGCCACGCTAAAGCGCTGGCTATCGGCGATGTCTATCGGCTTGCGCTTGGCCAGCATCTGCGCAAAGTTCAGCGGCATGCCCTGGCCCTGGTAGCTCAGGCCTTCCGGGCTGGCGTCGACTAATAACTGCAGGGTTTTGAAGGTGCCGGGGTCTTTGCGGATCAGGGTGCGTGGCATGGCAGCTGCTCGCGGCGAGGGGCGGTCTGAAAGCTTGGCACAGATATTCGGCCGAGGGCTGTCAGGCAATATCCTGAATTACCGCGGCCGCAGTGGCGACGTTGTGCGCCAGGTGTTGCGGGTTGATCGTGCCGATGATGGCGCTGGTAGCCGCCGTGTGATTGAAAATCAGCTCGAAGCTGGCGCGTACCGGGTCTTCACCTGCTAGGCAGGCATGGCCGCTGGCCAAGGCTTTTTTGATCAGGATGCCTTTGCCGTGCAGTTCGGCGTAATCCAGCACGGCTTGCTCGGCTTGTTCCTTGAGGTTGTAGGTAATCATCGCGCAGTCGCCGTGTTCGAGGGCGAGCAGGCCGCCCTCGACGGTTTTGCCGGAGAGGCCGAAACCGCGAATCTTGCCTTCGCGCTTGAGCTCGGCGAGGGTTTGGTACACCCCGCTGTCGCGCAGTATCGCCACGTCGTTGCCGTCGGAGTGCACCAGCACCAGGTCGATAAAGTCGGTTTCCAGGCGTTTGAGGCTGCGCTCCACGGAGAAACGGGTGTGCGCCGGGCTGAAGTCGAAGTGCGACTGGCCATTGTCGAACTCTTCGCCGACTTTGCTGACAATCACCCACTGCTGCCGCTGGCCACGCAGCAACGGGCCGAGGCGAGTTTCGCTGGTGCCGTAGGCCGGTGCGGTGTCGATCAGGTTGATGCCCAGGTCATGGGCTTGCGCCAGCAGTTCACGGGCGGCGGCATCATCAGGAATGGTGAAGCCGTTGGGGTATTTCACGCCCTGGTCGCGGCCCAACTTGACCGTGCCCAGGCCCAGTGGCGAAACCAGCAGCTCGGTGGCGCCCAGTGGGCGATGCAGGTTGTGCAGGCTGTGCAGTGGATGCATCAGAACAGTTCCTCCCAGGCAGGTGGCGCGATGGCTGGCCGTGGCAGGGCAGGCAGCGGTGCATGCTGCGCCGGCTGAATGCCGTCCCGGTTAAGTGTAGCCAGCACGCGGTCGGCGAAGTCCGGCGCCAAGGCCAGTTTAGTCGGCCAACCGACCAGCAGATGGTTTTGCTCGTGTAGGAAGGCATTGTCCGGGCGAACCAGCCCGGATTGTGCCGGCTCGGCGCGATCCACGCGTAGGCTGGCCCACTGCGCGGCGGATAGATCCACCCAAGGCAATAAGTCACTCAGCTCTTTCTGTGCTGCCTTGATCTGGCTGGCCTCATCGCGGGCCACGCCATCGGCTTCGGCCAGGTCGCCCCCCAGGTACCAGACCCACTGGCCATCGGCGGCCGGGTGGGTGGTAATGGTCACGCGCGGCTTCGGTCCGCCGCCCAGGCAGTGGGCATACAGCGGTTTCAGGGTTGGCCCTTTAACCAGCACCATATGCAGCGGCCGCAGTTGTTGCGCCGGCTGGCTGAGGCCAAGCGCAGTGAGGAGGTCGGCGTTGCCGGCCCCGGCGCTGAGGATAATGCGCTGTGCGCGTACTTCGCGGCCATCGATGATCAGGCCGACCAGTACGTCATTCTCTCGCAGCGGCAGGATGCGTTCGCCAGCCAGCAAACCATCACCGGCTAATTCGCTCAGCCGACTCATCAGGCTCGGCACATCCAGCACCAGTTCGGCCAGGCGGTAGACCTTGCCCTTGAATGTTGGGTGCTGCAGGGCCGGCGGCAGTTGCTCGCCTTTGACCTGATCGACGCGACCGCGCACGGCCTTGCTGGCGAAAAAGCTGGTGATATTGCCGGCCAGGCTACCGGGCGACCACAGGTAGTGGGCGTCAGAGAGCAGGCGCACGCCAGAGAGGTCCAGCTCACCGTTGCCGGTCAGGGCCTCACGCCAGCGCCGTGGCATGTCGGCGATCGCTTCGGAAGCGCCGGTTAGCGCGCCATGCAGCGCGTATTTGGCGCCGCCGTGGATGATGCCCTGGGATTTCACGCTTTGCCCGCCGCCCAGGCTGGCGCTCTCCACCAGCACGGTGGCAAAGCCCTGGCGGCGTAGGCGCGCATTCAGCCAGAGGCCGGCCACACCGCCGCCAACGATCAAAACATCAGTGCTTAATGCCTGGGACATGCATGCGTCTCACCGGGAAAACAGGCGCGCAGTATAACCCGCTCGCGTCTGGGTCAATGCCCGACGCTGTGAGAGAACAGCTGAATCACCACCACGCCGGCGACGATCAGGCCCATGCCGAGCATGGCCGGAAGATCCAGCTTCTGCTGGTAGAGAAACACCGCAGCGATGCTCACTAGGACGATGCCCAGGCCGGCCCAGACGGCATAGGCGACGCCCACCGGGATGGTTTTCACCACCAAGCTGAGCATCCAGAACGAGATGGCATAGCCAACCACCACCAGCAGTAAGGGGAGGGGCTTGCTGAAGCCATCCAGGGCCTTCATTGAGGTGGTGGCGATGACTTCAGCGGTGATGGCAACAGCGAGGTAGAGATAGCCGCTCATGTGCAGGCCTCCAAGTAGGTTGCGACCATTCTAGTGGCTGGGCTGATGGGATAAAGTGATTGCCTATCTGATTTGGAGATGGGTATGCAGTGGAACCTTGAGCAAATCCGCTTGTTTGTCAGTGTGGCCGAAGGGCAGTCGTTCTCTGCTGTTGGGCGGCAGATGCAGCGTGCGCAGTCGGCGGTGAGCAGCGCGATCGCCCAATTGGAAGATGATCTTGGTGTGCTGCTATTCGCCCGCAGCAGCGGCCGCCAGCCGCGCCTGACCGATGCCGGGGCGGCGTTGCTGGAGGAGGCGCGCGAGGTGCTGCGCCAGTGTCAGCGCCTGGATGGCCGTGCGCTGGGTCTGGCGCGTGGCGAGGAAGTGCGCTTGCGCCTGGCTCAGGATGAGGCGATGCCTTATCAGCCGGTACTCGACAGCCTGGAGGCGCTGGCCCAGCAGTTCCCGCTGTTGGAAGTGCAACTGGCCAGCGGTGCCCAGGGGGATGTTGCACGCAAGTTGCTGGAGCATCGCGCCGATCTTGGTCTGTTATTCCACCACGAGCACATGCCTGACGCCTTGGAGCGCCAGCGCTTGGGCACCATCGAGATGGTTACCGTGTGCGGTGCCGGACATGCCCTGGCGGGTATGGGTCATGCTGATCGGCGCGAACTGGCGCGCCACCGGCAATTGCTCATGGCCCCTCAGGACAGTCATTACCCGGGCGGTGAGCAAATCAGCCCATCGGTTTGGCGGGCTGACAGTTTCTACGCCATGGCGGAACTGTTGATGCGCAATCTGGGCTGGGCCTGGCTGCCGCGCCATGTGGCGCAGTACCCGACCTATCAGGGCCAGTTGGTTGAGCTGAGCAGCGACTGGACCCCGCCACCACTGGTGGTGGAGCTGGTCTGCCGTCGCGATGAAGCACATGGGCCGGCGGCGTTGTGGCTGGCCGAGTGTTTTGCCACGCACCTGCAGGCGATTGGCTGAGCGTGACTCGACGGCTTTTCCTAAAGTGCATAAGCTGCGCGCCATGAATAGAAGCCTCTACACCCTGTTGTTTCATCTTGGTCTGCCGCTGGTCGCCGGGCGTTTGGCTTGGCGCGCCTGGCAAGCGCCGGCCTATGCCAAGCGCATCGGCGAGCGTTTTGCCGTGGGCCTGCCCGCACTCAAGCCCGGCGGTATCTGGCTGCATGCGGTGTCGGTGGGCGAGAGCATCGCCGCTGCGCCGCTGGTGCGTGAGTTGCTGGCGCGCTACCCGGATATGCCGATCACCATCACCTGTATGACGCCGACCGGCTCGGAGCGCATTCAGGCCATGTTCGGCGGCGCGGAGTATGCCGGCCGTGTGCAGCACTGCTATTTGCCCTATGACCTGCCGTGGGCGGCCGCGCGCTTTCTCGACCGTGTGCAGCCCAAGCTGGCGGTGATTATGGAAACCGAGCTGTGGCCCAACCATATTCATCAGTGTGGCCTGCGCGGTATCCCGCTGGCGCTGGCCAATGCGCGGTTGTCCGAGCGCTCGGCGCGCGGCTATGCACGCTTTGCCAAACTGACTGCGCCGATGCTCGCCGAACTGGATTTGATCGCCGTGCAAACGGCGCTTGAGGCCGAGCGTTTTCGCAGCCTTGGCGCGCGTGACGAGTGCGTCGAGGTCACTGGCTCGATCAAGTTTGACCTGACCATTGATCCCGCCTTGCTCAGTCGTGCCGCGCTGTTGCGCGAGCAGTGGCAAGCCGAGTCGCGCCCGGTGTGGATCGCCGCCAGCACCCATGCCGGTGAGGATGAGAGCGTTCTCGCCGCTCATCGCCAGTTGCTCAAGCACCAGCCAGATGCGTTGTTGATCCTAGTGCCGCGCCATCCTGAGCGCTTCAATACGGTTTTTGAGTTGTGCCAACGGCAAGGCTTTAGCACCCGTCGCCGCTCCACGGCAGACGCCGTGCAGGCAGATGATCAGGTGCTACTCGGCGACACCATGGGCGAGTTGCTGTTTCTCTATGCGCTGGCCGATAGCGCCTTCGTCGGTGGCAGTTTGGTCGCTAATGGCGGACATAACCTGCTGGAGCCGGCGGCGCTAGGCATGCCGGTGCTGAGTGGCCCGCACCTGTTCAACTTCCTCGAGATTGCCGCGCAGTTGCGCGCCGCTGGGGCGCTGAGCGAAGTGGCAGATGCTGACGCGCTGGCGCAGCGTGTGGCGCAGTTATGGCGTGAGCCTGAAACCGCAGAGGCCATGCGCACTGCAGGGCTGGCCGTGATGCAGGCCAACCAAGGCGCGCTGGCGCGGCTGCTGGCAGGCCTTGGGCGGTTGTTGGGCTAGTCATCTGCAGATATGGTCTGGGGGTAAAAGCCGTATACACAAAAAGCCCGCTGAACTCGCGGGCTTTTTGTGTAGCAAACTCAGTAGTCTGAGTTGCCGCGCAGCTGCGCTTCGGCGGCTTTGGCCAGGTCCGGCGGCAGGAAGTCTTTATCCGGGTTGTAATCGGACTTCAGGTACTGCTCCAGCGCGCTTAGGTCGTCCGGGCTGAGGGTGCCGGCCGCCTGCTTCAAGCGCAGGTTGTTGAGGATGTAGTCGTAGCGCGCGTTGTTGTAGTTGCGTACCGAGCTGTACAGCTGGCGCTGGGCATCCAGTACGTCAACGATGTTGCGCGTGCCGACCTGGTAGCCGATTTCGGTGGCTTCCAGGGCGCTTTGGTTGGAGATGATCGACTGCTTGCGCGCCTGCACGGTTTCCACGTCGGTGTTGACCGCGCGGTGCAGGTTGCGGGTGTTCTGCACCACCTGGCGGCGCAGGCTTTCACGCAGCTGCTCGCTCTGATTCAGGCGCTGATAGGACTCGCGTACCTGCGAGCTGGTCAGGCCGCCGCTGTACAGCGGGATATTCAATTGCAGGCCAATCGAGCGTTGCTCGACATCACCGCTGAAGCGGTTGACGGTGGCGGCGCTGTTGCTGAAGCCCAGGCTGTCGTTGTCGCCCTTCTGATAGCTGGCCACCGCATCCAGAGTCGGCGCGTGGCCGGATTTACGCTGGCGTAGGGTTTCTTCCGCGGCTTCAACGGCGTAGTTGCTGGCTTGCAGGTTGAGGTTCTGCGCAGCAGCGGTGTCGACCCAAGCTTTAGCGTCGTTCGGCGTCGGCGCGAGGATCGGCAGGCTGTGCTCGATACCTTCCAAGGCGACGAAGTCACGGTTGGTCAGGGTGATCAGCGTTTCGAAGGCATTCTCTACCTGCTGTTGAGCGATGATGCGGTTGGCGCGGGCGGTGTCGAAGCCCGCCTGGGCTTCCAGCACGTCGGTTTTATCCGACAGGCCGACATCGAAGCGCTCGTTGGCCTGGTCCAGCTGGCGCTTGAACGCGGCCTCTTCGGCCTTGGTCGATGCCAGGTTGTCCTGAGCGCGGAGCACGGCAAAGTAACTTTCGGCGCTCTGCAGAATCAGGTTCTGCTCGGTGGCCGACAGCTCCAACGCCGCTTGCTCGTCGATCGCTTGTGCCGCTTGCAGCTGGAACCAGCGGTCCGCACGGAACAGTGGTTGGCTCAGGTTGGCCTGGTAGACCATACCGCTGCGCGAGCTGGTGTTGGCGGGCGAGTCAACCTGGGTGCGGGTGTCGCTCAGGTTGGCACCGGCCGAGAGGTTTGGCAGCAGGCCGGCGCGGGCCTGGGGTACCACTTCGCTGCGCGCTTTATAGTCAGCGCGGGCGGCGGCCAGATCAGCGTTGTTGGCGGCGGCTTCTTGGTACACCGTGACCAGGTCGGTTTTGGTGGACAGTGGGGCTTGGTCAGCCCAGGCCATTGCGTTGGACGCGGCGGCCACAGCGAGAGCCAGAGAAAGTCTGCGCAACATGAGGTGATCCTGGTTTTTGGCGGTAATCGGCAAGGCTAAGGGGCCGTGCCCAGGGGGTCAAGGGCCGTTACGGCCGCTGCAGTGTAGTTTGCAGCAAGCTATGTTGCCTGAGTGCAACAATTAAATAGCTCGCGCTGTTTCGTCACAAAGCGACGTGCGGGTCATAGTTTTTGACTCGTGGGTTGGTTTTATTCGCCGGGGTTGATTAGACTGGCCGCGTTCTTGTCGGGGTGCCCCAATTGCGGGGCTGAGATTGGCAGCTGCCGGATCCCGTTGAACCTGATCAGGTTAAAGCCTGCGTAGGGAACAAGATGTGCTCGCCTTTCCTCTGGGTGAGCCTCTGGCACCACTCCAGGTGCGCCTCACGCCGCTCATCCGTCCAGGTTCGCTCCGACATCTAGCCCTGGAGAGCCGCCGATGAGCACACAAGAAAAAAACCTGAACCCAATGCTGAGTGAGTCAGCCCAGGTCGACCAGCAGTCGATTCAACCCTTCCCGCGCTCGCAAAAAGTCTATGTGCAGGGCTCGCGCCCGGACATTCTCGTGCCGATGCGTGAAATCAGCCTGGACGTTACCCCCACTGACTTTGGCGGCGAGGTCAACGCGCCTGTGGTGGTCTACGACACCTCCGGCCCTTACACCGACCCCAACGTTATTATCGACGTGCGCAAAGGCCTGGCCGATGTGCGTTCGCCGTGGATCGAGGCGCGCGGCGACACCGAGCGTCTGAGCGGCCTCAGCTCGAACTTCGGCCAGCAGCGCCTGGCGGATGCCGAGCTGACCAAGCTGCGCTTCGCCCACGTGAATAACCCGCGCCGCGCCAAGCCCGGGGCCAACGTCAGCCAGATGCACTACGCGCGCAAAGGCATCATCACCGCCGAGATGGAATACGTCGCCATCCGCGAGAACATGAAGCTGGAAGTGGCCCGCGCAGCGGGTCTGCTCGAGCAGCAACACGCCGGTCACAGCTTCGGTGCCAGCGTGCCGAAAATCATCACTCCGGAATTCGTCCGTGACGAGATCGCTCGCGGTCGCGCGATCATCCCCGCCAACATCAACCACACCGAATTGGAGCCGATGATCATCGGCCGTAACTTCCTGGTGAAGATCAACGGCAACATCGGCAACTCGGCGCTGGGCTCTTCGATTGAAGAAGAAGTGGCCAAGCTGACCTGGGGTATTCGTTGGGGCTCGGACACGGTGATGGACCTGTCCACCGGCAAGCACATTCACGAAACCCGCGAGTGGATCATCCGTAACTCGCCGGTGCCAATCGGTACCGTGCCGATTTACCAAGCCCTGGAAAAAGTTGGCGGCGCCGCCGAAGAACTGACCTGGGAGCTGTTCCGCGACACCCTGATCGAGCAGGCCGAGCAGGGCGTGGACTACTTCACCATCCACGCCGGGGTATTGCTGCGCTATGTGCCGATGACCGCCAAGCGCGTCACCGGCATCGTCTCGCGTGGCGGCTCGATCATGGCCAAGTGGTGCCTGGCGCACCACAAAGAGAACTTCCTCTACACCCATTTCGAAGATATTTGCGAAATCATGAAGGCCTACGACGTCAGCTTCTCGCTGGGTGATGGCCTGCGTCCGGGCTCGATTGCCGACGCCAACGATGAAGCGCAGTTCGGCGAGCTGGAAACCCTCGGCGAGCTGACCAAAATCGCCTGGAAGCACGACGTGCAGTGCATGATCGAAGGCCCCGGTCATGTACCGATGCAGCTGATCAAAGAGAACATGGACAAGCAGCTGGAGTGCTGTGACGAGGCGCCGTTCTACACCCTCGGCCCACTGACCACCGACATCGCCCCGGGCTATGACCACATCACCAGCGGCATCGGTGCGGCGATGATCGGCTGGTTCGGTTGCGCCATGCTCTGCTACGTCACGCCCAAGGAACACCTGGGCCTGCCGAACAAGGATGACGTGAAGACCGGCATCATCACCTACAAGATCGCCGCCCATGCCGCCGACTTGGCCAAGGGCCATCCGGGCGCGCAGATCCGCGACAACGCCCTGAGCAAGGCGCGCTTCGAATTCCGCTGGGAAGACCAGTTCAACCTTGGTCTCGATCCGGACACGGCGCGCAGTTACCACGACGAAACCCTGCCCAAGGATTCGGCCAAGGTCGCGCACTTCTGCTCCATGTGCGGGCCGAAATTCTGCTCGATGAAGATCACCCAGGAAGTGCGCGTGTACGCCGAAGAGCAGCGCATTGCCGCGCTCGACCTGGATGCTGAAGCGGGTATGCAAGCCAAGGCCGAGGAGTTCAAGGCGCAAGGCAGTGAGCTGTACCACAAGGTTTGATTGAGTTGGTTTGATCGAAACACCACCCACGGTTTGCGCCCTGGGTGGTTTTTATTTTTTTGAGGTGGCTTTTATCGTGATGACGACCAACACCTACTCGCCGCACCAGAGCGTGGCCAGTAACCAGCGCGTACTGGGTGCGCGGGACATGTTTTCCCTGTGGTTCTCCCTCGGGATCGGTTTGATGGTCTTACAGCTCGGCGCCTTGCTGGCACCGGGGTTGGGCATGAGTGGCGCGTTGCTGGCGATTGCCTGCGGCACGGCAGTCGGCGTGCTGTTGCTCGGCGCGGTGGCGGTAATTGGCAGTGACACCGGGCGTTCGAGCATGGCCGCCTTGAAGCTCAGTCTGGGCAGTAAAGGGGCTTTGTTGCCGGCCTTGCTCAATGTGCTGCAGCTGGTTGGCTGGGGCGCGTTCGAGATCATCGTGATGCGTGATGCTGCCGGTGTGCTGGCTGAGCGTGCATTCGGGGCTGGCACTGGCTGGAGTAACCCGCTGCTGTGGACGTTGTTCTTTGGCGCGCTGGCGACATTGCTGGCGGTCACCGGGCCGCTGACCTTCGTGCGCAAAATATTGCGCAAGTGGGGCATTTGGTTGTTGCTCGGCGCCTGCCTGTGGCTGACCTGGAACCTGTTCGACAAGGCCGACCTGGCCAGCATCTGGGCGCGTGCCGGGGATGGTTCGATGCCGTTTGCCCTGGGCTTTGACATTGCGATTGCCATGCCGTTGTCTTGGTTGCCGCTAATTGCCGACTATTCGCGCTTCGGCAAGAGTGCGGTACGGGTGTTTGGTGGTACGGCGCTGGGCTTCTTCCTCGGCAACGTCTGGCTGATGAGCCTGGGCGTGGCCTACACCCTGGCCTTTGCCACGGGTGCCGAGGCCAACGCGCTGCTGTTGGCGCTGGCTGGTGCCGGCTTGGGCATTCCGCTGCTGCTGATTTTGCTCGATGAGTCGGAAAACGCCTTCGCCGATATCCACTCTGCGGCGGTGTCTGCGGGTATCGTGCTGCCGCTGCGGGTTGAGCAGTTGGCCCTGGCGATTGGCGTGCTGTGCACCCTGATTGCCGGGCTGGCGCCGCTGGCCGAGTACCAGAACTTCCTGTTGTTGATCGGCTCGGTATTTGCGCCGCTGTTTGGCGTGGTGCTGGTTGATCACTTTATTCTGCGCCGTCGGCGTGCCGAACTGGCGCCTGCCTGCGCCTGGCGTGGCGATACCTTGCTGGCGTGGGGCTGTGGCGCGGTGATGTATCACCTGCTCAGCCATTACGCGCCGGAAATCGGTGCCACCCTGCCAGCGTTCCTGTTGGCGGCGGTGCTGCAGTTGCTGCTGGGTGGCCTGAGCCGCAAGCGCCTGGCTGCAATTAGCTGAGCGGCGCGATTTGCAGCGGCAGCAGTGCGGCATGGCTGCACCGCTGTTTGCCTGGCAGGCGCAATGGCTGCTTGCCAGACGCCTAGAAACAGCGTGTAAGCTGTGCTGAATACGCAGGCTGGCAACGCCGTCGCTGGTCGCGTCAGTCAGGTTTGGAGTCAGCGATGAATGCACAAGATGATGTTCAAGTGATCGAGCGCGAAGCCTGTTTCAGTGGCTTCTATAAGCTCGAACGTCTGCGTTTGCGCCATCGCCAGTTTGCCGGGGACATGGGCCCAGAGTTGAGTCGTGAATTATTCGTGCGCCACGAAGCGGTGTGTGTACTGCCCTACGACCCACAGCGCGATTGCGTGGTGTTGATCGAGCAGTTTCGCATCGGCGCGCTGGATAAAAGTACCAATCCCTGGCTGCTGGAATTGGTGGCAGGGTTGATCGACAAGGACGAGGTGCCGGAAGAAGTGGCGCGCCGCGAGGCGCTGGAAGAGGCCAACCTGGCGCTGAGCTCGTTGTGGCCGATCACTCAGTACTACCCGTCACCTGGCGGCTCGGATGAGCGCGTGCATCTGTTCGTCGGTCGTTGTGACAGCGAGGGGGCTGGCGGTGTGTACGGCCTGGCGGAAGAAGGCGAGGACATTCGCGTGCATGTCTGGCCGCTGGAAGATGCCCTGGATGCGGTCAAGGACGGGCGTATCGACAACGCCGCGAGCATCATTGCCCTGCAGTGGCTGGCACTGAACCTGGTTGAAGTCAGGGGGCTATGGTCATGAATCTGCTGCGCGAGCGCTATCGGGTCGACCTGGTCGAGCTGCAAGCCGCTTGCGAGGCCAACTATGCGCGCCTGATGCAGCTGTTGCCGGCGATGCGTGAAGGCGGTGAGGCGCGGCATGTGGCTTTGAGCCAAGGCGAGCAGCAGTTCGGCGTGCTGACGCTAGCTGTGCTGGAGACGTGCCCCTACACCTCGACCCTCTCCGTGCGCCAAGAGCCCAACCTGGACTGGTTACCGCTGCCGCAGCTGGAAGTGCGGGTGTATCACGATGCGCGCATGGCTGAGGTGGTGGGTGCGCAAAGCGCGCGGCGCTTCCATGGTCGTTACCCCTATCCGAATGCCGCGATGCACCAGCCGGATGAAAAGACCCAGCTCAACCTGTTTCTCGGGGAGTGGTTAAGTCATTGCCTGGCGTGCGGCCATGAATTGGCGCCGGTGCGCTAGTGCGTGCACGATTGTCCGATAAGCTGTTGCAATCCCTGGATTTACCGCTGGCGTTCTGTGACCTATTCCCCGTTCGTGGCTTTACCCTCGACCGGGCTGCCAGCATAATTCATGCATTCCGCTCAAGGAGAAGGCCTTGCCGAGCGCACTGAGTAACACCACTGCTGTTGATCGCTCGGTACTGCTGGTGCAGCTGTCCGACAGTCATCTGTTTGCCGACCAGGCGGGCAAGCTATTGGGTATGGATACCCGGGACAGCTTGCAGCGGGTGATTGCGTGCGTGCTGCAAGAACAGCCGCAGGTCGACCTGATCTTGGCCAGTGGCGATGTCTCGCAGGATGGCAGTGTCGAGTCTTATCAGCGCTTCCGGGAAATGACTGCGGCGATTCCCGCGCCGGCGCGCTGGTTTCCCGGAAACCACGATGAAATTCCCGCCATGCAAGCCGCCTGTGTCGGCAGCGATTTGCTCGACCCGGTGATTGATCTGGGTAACTGGCGCGTGACCCTGCTCGACTCCTCCATCCCTGGCGCGGTGCCTGGTTATCTCGATGATCAGCAGCTGGCGCAGTTGGAGCGCGCGCTGAGCGAGGCGCCAGATCGCCATCACCTGATCTGCTTGCACCACCATCCGGTGTCCATCGGCTGCAAATGGATGGAACCCATTGGTTTGCGCAATCCCGATGCCCTGTTTGCCGTGCTGCAGCGCTTCAACAATGTGCGTGCAGTGTTGTGGGGGCACATCCATCAGGAGTTTGACCAGCAGCGCGGCGCGACTCGTCTGCTGGCGTCGCCGTCGACCTGCGTGCAGTTCGCCCCGGGGAGTGAGGAATTTCAGGTCGATCAAAGCGCTCCCGGTTATCGCTGGCTGCGTCTGTTCGATGATGGCCGCCTGGAGACCGGCGTGTCGCGGGTTACCGGTATCACCTTCGAAATCGATTACACCATCAAAGGCTATTAAGGCGTCGCCCCACATGGCGGCTAAGCGGTTGCAGCCAGTCGCCGCTAACGGTTAGCCTCCCGCCCCATGACCACATCGATTCTGTATCTTCACGGGCTTAACAGCTCACCCGCATCGCTCAAGGCCAGCCTATTGCGCCGGGCCATGCAGCAGCTTGGCCTGGCAGAGCAATTGCGCGTGCCGGCCCTGCACCATCATCCACGTGAGGCGATTGCCCAGCTCGAGGCGCTGATTGGCGAGCTTGGTCGGCCCGTGCTGGTTGGCAGCTCGCTGGGCGGCTACTATGCGACCCATTTAGCTGAACGCCACGGGCTGCCTGCGCTGTTGATCAATCCCGCCGTACGCCCCCATCTGCATTTCACTGGCTACCTGGGCCCGCAGAAGAACTATTACAACGAGGAAACCTGGGAGCTGACCACCGACCATGTGGCGGCACTGGCCGAGCTGGACGTTGCGGTACTGCAAGACCCGGCGCGTTATCAGGTGTGGCTGCAGACGGCCGACGAAACCCTCGATTACCGTGATGCCCAGGCGTATTACCGGGCCAGCGCGCTGCGTATCCAGGCCGGTGGCGACCATGGTTTTCAGGGATTTGCCGAACGCCTGCCGATGCTTTTCGCTTTCGCCGGTATTCCTCGCCATTTGTGGCAGGATATCGACTTTTCCGCTCTCAATTGACGAACAAGAGACCCCATGGCCCAGCAAGGTTCTAGCTCCTACAACGCCGATGCCATCGAAGTCCTTTCCGGCCTCGACCCGGTGCGCAAGCGCCCGGGCATGTACACCGACACCAGCCGGCCCAACCACCTGGCCCAGGAAGTCATCGACAACAGCGTCGACGAAGCGCTGGCTGGGCATGCCAAGTCGATCCAGGTGATCCTGCATGAGGACAATTCGCTGGAAGTGCTCGACGACGGTCGTGGCATGCCAGTGGATATTCACCCGGAGGAGGGTGTGCCGGGGGTCGAGCTGATCCTTACCAAGCTGCACGCCGGCGGCAAGTTCAGCAACAAGAACTACCAGTTTTCCGGCGGCCTGCACGGTGTGGGTATCTCGGTGGTCAACGCGCTGTCGACCAGCGTGGTTGTCACGGTCAAGCGTGACGGCAACGAGTACCAGATGAGCTTTGCCGATGGCTACAAGTCCAGCGATCTGGCGATTGTCGGCTCGGTCGGCAAGCGCAATACCGGCACCAGCGTGCACTTCTGGCCGGATCCTAAATATTTCGACGCCTTCAAATTTTCGGTCAGCCGCCTCAAACATGTGCTCAAAGCCAAGGCTGTGCTGTGCCCGGGCCTGGCCGTCAGCTTCGAAGACAAGGCCAGCGGCGAGAAAGTCGAGTGGCTTTATGAAGACGGCCTGCGCTCCTACCTGGTGGATGCGGTCAGCGAATTTGAGCGCCTGCCCAATGAGCCCTTCTGCGGCAGCCTGGCGGGTAATAAAGAGGCGGTGGATTGGGCGCTGCTGTGGCTGCCGGAAGGCGGCGATGCGGTGCAGGAAAGCTACGTCAACCTGATTCCCACGGCCCAGGGCGGCACCCACGTCAACGGTCTGCGTCAGGGCCTGCTGGATGCCATGCGCGAGTTCTGCGAGTTCCGCAGCCTGTTGCCGCGTGGGGTCAAGCTGGCCCCGGAAGATATCTGGGAGCGCATCGCCTTCGTCCTCTCTATGAAGATGCAGGACGCGCAGTTCTCCGGGCAGACCAAGGAGCGCTTGTCCTCGCGGGAAGCGGCAGCCTTTGTCTCTGGTGTGGTCAAAGATGCCTTTAGCCTGTGGCTTAACGCTCACCCGGAGTTGGGGCAGCAGCTCGCCGAGCTGGCGATCAGTAACGCCAACCGCCGCCTCAAGGCCGGCAAGAAAGTTGAGCGCAAGCGCATCACCCAGGGTCCAGCGTTGCCGGGCAAGCTGGCCGATTGCGCGGGGCAGGACCCGATGCGCTCCGAACTGTTTTTGGTGGAAGGTGATTCCGCCGGCGGTTCGGCCAAGCAGGCGCGCGACAAGGAATTCCAGGCGATCCTGCCGCTGCGCGGGAAGATTCTGAACACCTGGGAAGTCGACGGCAGTGAAGTGCTGGCCAGTCAGGAAGTGCATAACATCGCCGTGGCGGTTGGCCTCGATCCGGGTTCCAGCGACCTCAGCCAACTGCGCTACGGCAAAATCTGCATCCTCGCCGACGCCGACTCCGACGGGCTGCACATCGCCACCTTGCTCTGCGCCTTGTTCGTCCAGCATTTCCGCCCGCTGGTGGATGCCGGCCACGTCTATGTGGCGATGCCGCCGCTGTATCGCATCGACCTGGGCAAAGAGATTTTCTATGCGCTGGATGAAGCCGAGCGCGACGGCATTCTCGACCGTCTGGTGGCCGAGAAGCGTCGGGGCAAGCCGCAAGTCACCCGCTTTAAAGGCCTTGGTGAGATGAACCCGCCGCAGCTGCGCGAAACCACCATGGACCCGAACACCCGGCGTCTGGTGCAGCTGACCCTGGAAGACTATCCAGGCACCCAGGAAATGATGGACATGCTGCTGGCGAAAAAACGCGCCGGCGACCGTAAATCCTGGCTGGAGTCCAAGGGCAACCTGGCCGAGGTGCTGCTCTGATGCAGCGTTTGTTGGCTGCTTGCTTACTGCTTTGCGCGCCTGTGCTGGTCAGTGCGGCGGCACTGGAAGAGCTGGAGCTGCTGAATGAGCAGCCAGTTGTCGGCATCAGTGGTGGCAACTTGTCCGGGCTGGCATGGTGCGACGGCGCGTTGTGGGCGGTTTCGGATCGTGATGACCAGCAGCTTTATCGGTTGCAGTCGAGCGATTCGCAGTGGCAGGCCACGGCCGAGCCCTTTATCGCACCGCCCGCGCCGAACGTAGCGTTGCCCTGGGGGCTACGTGCGCGTAGTTGGGGCGCAGGGTTGGTGCGCGGCGGCGAGCTGGATTTCGAGGGCCTGAGCTGCGATGCCGCCGGTAACCGCTATTTGCTCAGCGAGGCCCGTGCTGCCGTGCTGCAGTTGCCCGTGATAGGCGAGCCTAGCTGGTTGAAGCTGCCCCAGAGTCTGGTGCGCCAAGCGCGTGCCAGCGGCATGCTGTTGCATTACAACTCGCTGCTGGAAGGCATTGCCGTTGATCCGGCGGGCGAGCGCCTGTACCTGGCGGCAGAGCGCATGCGCCGCGGCTTGCTGGTGGTGCACAAGCAGCGCTCTACGTGGCGCTGCATCGGCGGCTGCGTGCTGTTGAGTGAGTCTGGCACGGAGCCCGCGCCTGCGCTGTTAGGTGCGCAAGAGCAGCCGCGAGACTTCTCCGGCCTGGCCTTCCATCGCGAAAAGCTCTTCACCCTTGAGCGTCAGGCGCACCGTATTTGTCGGCGCAGCCTGGGCGATGCGCAGGTCGAGCGCTGCTGGTCGTTTGCCGCTGAGGCGCTGACCCCAGAGCGTCGCTATCCGCCATCCTATGGTTTGGCCGAAGCGCTGTGGGTGGATCAAGACGGTGCTTGGGTGGGTATCGATAACGGCGGTTTCAGTCGTGCCGATGGTGAGACGCGGCCGATTATCTGGCGTTTTGCCGCGCCTAAAGGCGGTTGGGGCACGACGCCGTGAGCAGCCAGCCAGCAGGAAAGCGTGCCGGTCGGGTGATGCTGGTGCTGGCCTGGGGTGCGGCCCTGTTGCTGGCGACCAAGTTCTTTGGCGACTGGGAGGATGCCCAGCGCAACCCTAACGCCACGCCCGCGTCAGTGCATGGCAGTGACTATGTAGAGGTGCACCTGGCCAGTAGCCGCCAAGGGCATTACATGGCAGGTGGCAAGATCAATGGCGAGGCGGTGACCTTCCTGCTCGACACCGGCGCGACTTCAGTCGCGGTGCCGGTCGCGGTGGCCCAGCGCCTGGGCCTGCAGGCCGGTGCAGCGGTCACCATCAACACCGCCAATGGTCGCGCTACGGCGCACCGTACGCGCCTGCAACGCTTGCAGCTGGGCGATATCGTGCTCACCGATGTAGACGCTTTGATTGCCCCCGGTATGGGTGGCGATGACGTATTGCTGGGCATGAGTGCCCTGAAACAACTCGAATTTACTCAGCGCAGCGGCACCTTGATGCTGCGCCAATCAACCTTGCAATGAGGCACGCATGAGCGATTCCCTCGATTTGAGCCTGGACGGTGTTGAGCGCCGTTCCCTTGCCGATTTTACCGAGCAGGCTTACCTCAACTATTCCATGTACGTGATCATGGACCGCGCGTTGCCGCATATCGGTGACGGCCTCAAACCCGTGCAGCGGCGCATCATTTACGCCATGAGCGAGCTGGGCTTGGACGCCGACTCCAAGCACAAGAAATCGGCGCGTACCGTCGGTGACGTGCTCGGTAAATTCCACCCGCACGGTGACAGCGCCTGTTATGAGGCCATGGTGCTGATGGCGCAGCCGTTCAGCTACCGCTACACCCTGGTCGATGGTCAAGGTAACTGGGGGGCGCCGGATGACCCGAAATCCTTCGCCGCCATGCGTTACACCGAGGCGCGTCTGTCACGCTATGCCGAAGTACTGCTGAGCGAACTGGGCCAGGGTACCGTGGATTGGGTGCCGAACTTCGACGGCACCATGAACGAGCCGGCGACGCTGCCGGCGCGGCTGCCCAACTTGCTGCTCAATGGCACCACCGGCATCGCCGTGGGCATGGCCACTGACGTGCCGCCGCATAATCTGCGTGAGGTGGCGACGGCCTGCATTCGCTTGCTGGACGAGCCGAATGCCACGGTCGAACAGCTCTGCGAGCATGTGCTGGGGCCGGATTATCCGACCGAGGCGGAGATCATCACCCCGCGCGCGGACCTGCTGAAAATTTATGAGACCGGCAAAGGCTCGGTGCGCATGCGCGCCGTGTACCGCGTCGAGGATGGCGACATTGTCGTCACCGCACTGCCGCACCAAGTCTCCGGGGCCAAGGTGCTGGAGCAGATCGCCGCGCAGATGCAGGCCAAAAAGCTGCCGATGGTCGCCGACTTGCGTGACGAGTCGGACCACGAGCACCCGTGCCGCATCGTCATTATTCCGCGCTCTAATCGGGTGGATGCCGCTGAGCTGATGCAGCACCTGTTCGCCACCACCGAGCTGGAGTCCAGCTACCGGGTCAACACCAACGTGATTGGCCTGGACGGCAAGCCGGCGGTGAAAAACCTGCGCACCTTGCTCACCGAGTGGCTGCTGTTCCGGGTGAATACCGTGCGCCGCCGCCTGCAGTTCCGCCTGGATAAGGTCGAGCGGCGTCTGCACCTGTTGGACGGTTTACTCACGGCCTTCCTCAATCTGGATGAAGTGATCCACATCATCCGTACCGAGGACCAGCCCAAGCCGGTGCTGATGGCGCGTTTCGGCCTCGACGAGATTCAGGCTGACTACATCCTCGACACTCGCCTGCGGCAGCTTGCGCGCCTTGAGGAAATGAAGATCCGCGGCGAGCAGGACGAGCTGGCCAAGGAGCGCGACAAGCTGCAGGCCTTGCTCGGCAGCGAAGCCAAACTGAAGAAGTTGGTACGCAAAGAGATTCTGGAAGACGCCGAGAAGTACGGCGACGACCGCCGTTCGCCGATCGTCGCTCGCGCTGAAGCCAAGGCGCTGAGCGAAACCGAGCTGATGCCGACTGAGCCGGTCACCGTGGTGATTTCGGAGAAAGGCTGGGTACGCTGCGGCAAGGGTCACGATATCGACGCAACCGGGCTGTCATACAAGGCCGGTGATGGCTTCAAGATCTCAGCCCCCGGCCGCTCCAATCAGTACGCGGTGTTTATCGACTCCACCGGGCGCAGCTATTCGCTGGCGGCGCATTCGCTGCCGTCTGCCCGTGGTCAGGGCGAGCCGTTGACCGGGCGGCTCACCCCGCCGCCAGGGGCGACCTTCGAGTGCGTGCTGCTGCCGGATGACAATGCGCTGTATGTAATCGCCTCGGATGCCGGTTACGGCTTTGTGGTTAAAGGTGAAGACCTGCAGGCCAAGAACAAGGCCGGCAAGGCACTGCTTAGCTTGCCTGCCGGTGCGCGGGTGGTAGCGCCGAAACCGTTGGCCAATCGTGAGGAGGACTGGCTGGCGGCGGTGACCACCGAAGGTCGGCTGCTGCTATTCAAGGTCGCGGACCTGCCGCAATTGGGCAAGGGTAAGGGCAACAAGATCATTGGCATCCCCGGAGAGCGGGTCGCGGCGCGTGAGGAGTACCTTACTGATCTGGCCGTGTTACCGGTCGGCGCAACCTTGGTGCTACAGGCGGGTAAGCGCACGCTGTCGCTCAAGGCTGATGATCTGGAACACTACAAGGGCGAGCGCGGACGCCGTGGGAACAAACTGCCGCGTGGCTTTCAGCGCGTCGACAGCCTGTTGGTCGAAGTCCAGGGCTAAGGGTTCGAGCCACGCCTGGCGGCTCAGCGTACTGCGCTGGAGTCGTGAGTGGCTTTCAAGGATGATACGCAGCCGCAACGCGGGTCGGTTTGAGCGACCCGCATGGGCCTAATTTTGATATGCACGCCGGCAGATTTACCGGCTGGATGAGAGAGATGACTGCACTGCGTTTTCCCGGGATTTTACTGCTGGTTGGCATGCTTGGCCTGACGGGTTGTGTGCGCCATCAACAAGCGTCGCTGTACCAGCTCGACAGTGGCGACATCCGCGTGCCCACAGCCGAGCAGGGCGTTGCCGTGTTACTTGGCCCGGTAGCGATTGCTGATTATCTGCAGCGTGAGGCGCTGTTACAGCGTCAGGCCGATGGCAGCCTGACTGCTGCGGACAATGCAAGCTGGGCCGGTAGCCTGGCGGCTGATATTGATCAGCAGTTAATTCGCCAGCTGGCCTCGCGGCTGGACAGCCAGCGCTTGGTGTTGGCGCCGGCTACGGCGGGGTTCGTGCCACAGGTGCGTTTGGGCCTGTCGATTACCCGCCTAGACTCCGGCCCGCAGCGCCCGGCAGTGCTGGAAGCGCAGTGGCGACTGGCCGGTGCTGACGGCAAGCTGATCGACGGGCGCTTGGTGCACCTGGAAGAAGGCCATAACGGCAGCATCGTCGATCAGGTGCGGGCGCAGAGTTTGGTGGTGCAGCAGTTGGTCGAGCAATTGGCCGTGGCCGTGGAAACCCAGGGTAAGCCAGCGCCTAAGGCCCCCGCGGCGGTGCGCAAACCAGCACCAGTAAAGCCTGCGCCGCCCGCTGCGCCGCGTATTCCAGTGGTTGAGCCGATGCGCGGGGAAGGCGAGGTCTTCCGCTTCTAGCAGTACACCCTCCCTAGGCGTTTGAGCGGTTCTGTCAGGCGCCTAGTGGCTTTCGTGCAGGTGCGCCAGTTGGCGCTCCAGTAGTGATGGGTAAGGCTCCAGCAAGCGCTCCACACAACAAGCACCCTGGGGGCTGGCGATGGCGCGAATCCGCGCACGCTGGCTGATCAGTGCGTCGTCGGCCACTTTGCGTTCGACCAACAGCAGGTTGCGGCTGTGCTGTGAAAGCGCCAGCGCACTCTGCGCGGTCTCGCTCAGCAGCAGGTCGCCCTGGCCGAGGTTGCTGAGGCTCTCACCCAGGGTCAGGCCGAGTTGCAGTTGCAGGGTGATGCCGCTGTCCGCTACTTCGATTTGCAGGGCATGGCCGAGGGCGCGCATCAGTTCGCCGCAGCAGATGGCATGGGTCAGATAGTCCTCACCGCACTCTCGCTGGTGGAACAGCATCAGGCTGCTGCCATCGCTGAGCGTATGCAGCTCACCCTGATACAGGCTGGCAGCCCGGTCGAGGCAGTCACGGTAGCGTTGTAGCAACTCCATCAAGCGCGCGCGCGGCAGGCGCCGCAGCTGTTCCTGGGCGCCCAGTTGGATCGCCAGTACGGCGCTGGGCAGTGGCTGTTGGGCCACCGGGGCCACCGGGGCAGGCGCGGGCTGCGGTTCGACGTTATCACGCAGGTCGGAAAACGGGTCATCCACTGCGCTGTCGAGGTAGGGCTCGGCGTCGGTGTGCAGGGACTCAAGCGGTTCATCCTGCTCATCGAAGCGCTCATCGTGCAGGTTACGCACCTCGAAGTCGGGCTCATCATCGTACGACTCATCGAGGTAGTCGTAAGCGTCTTCTGCGTTCGCTTGCTCATCGTAGAATGGCTGCTCTTGCGGCTGCGCCGGTTTCTCCGGCACCAGGCGGGCTTGGAGTTGGCGCGCCAGGTCGCCGATTTCATCCTGGCGACCGCTGCCCGGGGCCGGGTCATCCGGGTCACGTAGCCAGACGCGCAGTTGCAGCAGCGGAGTAGAGATATGCCGTCCCAGGCGCATGCTCAGCGACAGCGCCAGGGCCAGCAGAATCAGGCTGAGAATCCCCATGCTTTGCAGGCTGATGGTCATCGGCTGTTGGAACTGTTGCATGTCCAGGCTGATGCGCAGTTGCCCGGCGATCACTTCCTGAAAGGTGATCGGTGTGGAATACAGGCCTTGGGTTTCGCCAAGCATGCTCTGGCTTGGGCGTGAACCGGCCTCGGCGAGGATGCGGTTGTCCACGCTGTAGATCGCCGCATGGGCGACCAGCGGGTTTTTCACCAGGTTATTCAGCAACACATTGAGGCTGAGGATGTCGTTGGACACCAGCAGTTCGGTGGCCGAGGTGGCCGTCTGGGTAATCAGGCTGGTGCCCAGGGCTTCGGCTTGCTGCTGCATGGCATATTTAAACTGCATGCCGATCACCCAGCCATAGATCACCAGGGCGAGGGTCACCAGCAGCAAGCTATGACAGACAATGCGCAGCGCCAGGGGGATGCGCTTTTGGCGCAGGGCCTGGAACAGCAAAAGGAAGAAATTGTCGGGCTTTACGGGGGCGGGCCGGTTCACAGAGCTCGGCTCATGTCGACTGAAGATGGCGCGCAGTATAGCGGTGCCTCAGCAGTGGGCAAAGCGCCGTGCGTGGCTGTTTATCGCAGGAAATGGGTAGAATGTGCGCCTTTTCTGCGGCTTGTGGTTTGTTCTGCAGGCCGCTGCCCCTTCCGCTGTACTGGAGACCGAGCCTTGCGCGAAATCGTCCTGATCAATATCACCGGTGAAGACCGTCCCGGTTTGACCGCTGCCATCACTGGCGTACTGGCCCAGGGCGGGGTGAATATCCTCGATATTGGCCAGGCGGTGATCCATGACACGCTGTCGTTTGGCATTCTGGTCGAGATACCTGATACCGAGCGCGCCTCATCGGTGCTCAAAGACATTCTGTTCACCGCATACAAACTCGACCAGCAAGTGCGCTTTACCCCGGTCTCCGAAATGGATTATCAGCAATGGGTCAACGGTCAGGGCAAGGCCCGGCATATCGTTACCCTGCTAACGCGTAAGGTCACGGCCGAGCAGCTGCAGCGCGTCAGTGCGATTACCGCGCGGTATGAGCTGAATATTGACCATATCGATCGCCTTTCCGGGCGCATGCCTTTGGATATGCCGGCTGAGCAAGGCAAGGGCTGCATTGAGTTCTCGGTGCGTGGCGAACCGGCGGATCCGGCGGCCTTGCGCGCCGAGTTCCTCAGCGTGGCGCAGGAATTGAACGTCGATATCGCCTTCCAGCGTGATTCGTTGTTCCGCCGTAACCGTCGGCTGGCGGTGTTCGACATGGACTCGACGCTGATTGAGGCTGAGGTGATTGACGAGCTGGCCAAGGCGGCGGGCGTCGGTGAGCAGGTGTCCGAGATTACCGAGCGGGCGATGCGTGGTGAGCTGGACTTTGCCGCCAGCTTCCGCGAGCGCCTGGCGCTGCTTAAAGATCTGCCAGAAACGGTGTTGGCCGATATCGGCGCTTCGCTGCGGCTGACCGAAGGTGCAGAAACCTTGTTCAGTGAGTTGCGTCGTCTGGGCTACAAGACGGCGATCCTGTCGGGTGGTTTCACTTACTTTGCCAAGCAACTGCAGGCCAAACTCGGCATCGATTACGTCTTTGCCAATGAGCTACAGATTGTTGACGGCTTGGTCACCGGCGTCGCGGTCGAGCCGATCGTCGATGCTCAGCGCAAAGCCGATCTGCTGCGTGAGCTGGCGGCTAAGGAAGGTTTACGCCTGGAGCAGACGATTGCCGTGGGCGATGGGGCCAATGATTTGCCAATGCTGGCGATTGCTGGGCTCGGGGTGGCGTTCCGCGCCAAGCCGCTGGTGAAACAGTCGGCCAAGCAGGCGATTTCCACTCTGGGCTTGGATGGCATCCTGTATTTGCTGGGCTTTCGCGATCGCGACGGGCTGGAGTAAATTACAGGCTCAAAAAAGCCGCCCGAGGGCGGCTTTTTGCTCTCTGCGCGAGGCTACTCGTCCTCGGCGGCGAAGTCGTAATCCATCGACTGGCTCGGGCCCTGCAAGTAATGCCCCTGAATGTAGTTAACCCCGGCCTGCCAAAGTGTGGCCAGCACGCTGGCCGTCTCGACGAAGGGCACGATGGTTAGCTTGGCCTGGGCGTGCAGGCTGGCCAGCAGGGTTTTCAGCGCCTCCTGATGCTCCGGGCTGCTCAGGTCCTGGGAGAAGGAACTGTCGACTTTGACGAAGTCGACATGCAGGTGCTTGAGGGTATTGAAGGGGTTGAGCGAGCAGCCGAATTGCGTCAGCGCGGTTTGGCAGTGCAGTTCGTTGAGGCCTTGAGTAATCGCTTTGGCCTGCTTGAGGTAGGCGATCGCGTCCGGTTCGCTGAACTGGAAAACCAGTGAGTCCGCCGGTAGGCGGGCGGCTTTCAAGGCGACGCTGAGCCATGGCAGCAGGGTCTGATCCTGTACGCTGGCGCTCGACAGGTGCACGAACAAGCGGGTGTTGTGGCCCTTGCTACGGTGGTCGGCGAGCAGCTTGATTGAGTTGAGAATCACCCAGCGGTCAATCTTCTCGGCAAGCCCGGCATCTTTCGCGGCGCTGAACAGCTCTTTCGGCGGGATTTCCTCGCCCTGCGGTCCAATCAGGCGCAGCAGCGCTTCATAGTGTTCAAAGCTGTCGCCGCGCAGGCTGATGATCGGCTGGAACAGCAGGCGGAAACTGTTTTTCTCCAGTGCCTGTTGCACCATCGCGGCGATGTTGCCACGGCTGGCGGCTGCAGCCAGTTCGTCGGCCGGGTTGAACAGTTTGATGGCGTTGCCATCGCTCAGCTCGTCGGCGCAGCGGTGGGCGCGGTTGACTACTTCTTGGGCCTTGGGGGTTGTCTCGTTGAGTCCGGCGACACCTATCGACAGAGTGCTTTGCACGGTGCGGCCGCTGACGTCGAACAGATGGCCTTCGACCTTTTTCAGCAAGCTGGTCAGCTGCTCACGGGTGCTTTCCGGGCTGACGCCGGGGTGCAGCACGGCAAACACGTCATCACCAAAGCGTGCCAGTTGTGCGTCGGCGCTGAAGTGCGCGCGCAGCAGGTTGGCCAGGTCGGTGAGCAGGATGTCGATGCCCGCCAGGCCGACATCGGCGAGCAGACTGGCGTAGTGGTCGACGCGGATGTACGCCAGGGTCGATGGCTGACCCACATTCACCGCGCGCTCGGCAGCTTTATCCATCAGCTCAAGGAAGTGCGTGCGGTTGAACAGGCCTGTTACCAGGTCCTGGCTGCTGATTTCGCGCAGCTTCTCTTCCAGTTCGGCATTGCTGGTTTCGGCGCGAATTACCACCTGAATGCAGGGTTCGCCGTCGTAAGTGGCAGGCGAGAAGCTTATTTGTGCCGGGAAACTCTGGCCGTCGGCCTTCATCCCGTGACACTTCAATTCGGCATGCCCTTCGGCGTGCTGATAGCTCTTCAAGAAGTCCTTGAAGCTGGCCTGGTCGCTGCTGCTGATCAGGTCGATCATCGGCATGCCTTCCAGCTCGTCAGCATCTACGTAGGCGAACAGCTCAAGGTAGGCGCGGTTGGCATAGATGTGCATGCCTTCGTGTACGTAGGTGATGGCATCGACAGAGCTTTCGAGCAGCAGTTGGCAGCGTTTTTCCGCTTCGCGCAGGGCGACTTCCGAGGCGCGGCGGGCGCGGCGTTCTTCCAGGTTGGCCAGTTCGCGCTTGGCCACCAAGACGAGGCGCTCGTCCTCACCTTGCGGCAGGGCGTCTTGAGCACCGAGCATCAGGGCTTCGGTGATGCTGTCGGAGTCGTTGTCGGCGAGCAGCTGAATGACCGGAATATCCTTGGCCTGGCGGCGGATCGCGCCAATCGCTTCGCCGGGAGCAAGCTGTTCGCTGCTCGGTGCGCAGATCAGCAGATCCCAGCTTTGCTGTAGGGCCTCGTTGAGGTCGTCGCTGGAACTCAGGCGTTGTACCCGGGTTGCCCGTCCTGCATTACGGAACAGACTGACCAAGCGCTCGGCTTCATTCTGCGAGTCTTCGAGTATCAGTAGCCGAATGGTTTTTTTTTCAATGGCCATGGTGGGTATCAAGTCTGCGCCGAACGGGCGCGAAAAGGCGATGAAAGGGCGTGCGCCGGCAATCTACAGCGACTTCCAAAGTGAGTCAAAGTCTTCCTCCCCGCCTGGCGTACGGCTTTGCGGCGCTGTGACAGGCTTCCCTTGCTCACTGCCAGCCTGTTCGACGCCGCGGTATTCGAACTGGTTAAAGCTGCCGGTGCTGGTTTGGCGACGGCTGAGCACCGCACGGTGTTCGCTGCCATTTAGGTTGATGCTGACCTTGTTGCCTTCCTGAAACGGCAGGCGGGCGGTAATCAGGCTGGCCGGACGCGAAATGGCGCTGATTTCCGGTAGCAAAAGTGCACGCAGATACTGGCTGCTCTGCTCAGCTTTACGCACTAGTTGTAGGCCACAGGCCTGGGCGTGCGGGGCGATCAGTTCGATGCCCATTTGCGTGCCGCCACCGCGCACCTGGCGAATCCAGCGCACCACGGCAATGCTCCAGCCTTGCTGTGGCAGGCTTTGGATGCCGAGCAGCTCGCCGGCCTGGAGTTGGCTGGGCACCTCTTTCGGCCACGACAGGCAGTAGCCGCCGGGGCTGATGTTGACAATGGCTACTTCAAAGGTGGGGTAGCTATCGGCTTCCTCGCTGTCTAAACCGGCGGGATTTGTTTCCGGCTTGTGGTACTGGATTTCCTCGAAAGGTAAGCCATTTTCCCACGAGTTGTTTTTCTGTGCGTCGAAGGCGTTCGACCAGATGTCCTGCGGTCCCGTTCCGGCCTTGAATACCGCCGCATTGGTGGCAGCGGGTAGCTGTAACACGTCATGGAATGGGCGCTGGCCTGCTAAGTAGAAATGCAGTGCGCTCATGCCGATGCACAGGGTCAATGTCCCCTGGCCCTTGCTGCGCTGGAAGGTGCGCTCGGCGATATCGCCCCAGGCCGCGGCCAGGTGCTGAAGCATGTCGTGGCTGAAGCCGTTGGGGACGGTCAAGCGCGACTGAGCAAGGCTTTCGGCCGGCAGCAGCAGGTGTTCTTTGATTGTGTCCACCAGCTGGCTGGGGTCAATCCCTAGCGCGTTGTGCAGTTCGCTCTGCTGGAACAGCGAGATGTACCGGGGCGGGCCATCCAGCTGCGGAGCAATCGCGAACAGGCTGGAGGGTTTGTCGCCGGCCTGCAGGGTGACCTGCGTACTCCAGGGCTCGAGCACTTCGGCCAGGCGTGCAATTGCGCTCTGGCGCATCTGGTTGCAGCGTGCACAACCGAGCAGCAGAGCGACCAGATAGCTTTGCTCGGTGCTTAGGCCTTGGGTGTGCAAGGCTTGGGTATCACGAATCGTGGTTTTGTGCAGGTCACGCGCCAGGGCGATTTGGTACAGCTGGTGCAGCTCCAGCCAGAGCCCTTCGGGAACCGGGCAGTACAGTTGGCTGGCGCGAATCAGTGGGCCGCAAAGGCTGTGCGTAGCGCGCTGCAGGGCGATCGCCAGCAACTGATGGCGCTCGCGGCCAGGCTGAGTAATCTGGCGCGCGACAATCAGTTTGTAGCCAACGGCCAAGTGGTTCTGCAGCGCCTGGCAGAGATTGGCAACCTTGCGTGGGCGCTCATCAAGAACGATCGCCTGCTTAAGGAAGTGTTTTTCCAGTTGCTTACAAACGAAGTAGATTTCCGGGCGAAGGATTTCCAGCAGCTGCAGGCGATTGTCTGAGGGCGTCAGTAATTGATTGAGCTCGACCATGGCCTGGTAAAGCTGGCGCGCGGTTTCACCAATATTGGCTTTGGGCAGGCCGTCGACCCATTTTTGCAAGTCACGGGGGCTGGCGTCGCAGAATGACAGGCTTTGCTTGTCCGGCGAGGTGACGCGCAGCAGCAAGTGAGAATTCTGTGTAGCCATCTAAATCGGATACTCCAGCGCCCAGGCAAGGCAGGTGAATCTAAGCATGAGGTCTCGACTCTAGCAGTATCTTACAGGCATCGCAGCCATGTCCTTGGCGGTATCGCCAGGCTGGCGTGACAGGTTAATTAGCTGGAGAGCACTGTTGTAGCAGGTTTCATGGGTAGTGGTTAACTCTGTTCAGTCGACTTGGCACTGTCAGTAACTGCTGGCAGTGCCGGCTTTGCCCGGTTAGCCGCGTGGAGCAGCAATGCGCTGTCCCATTTGTACTGCGCTGTTGGCCGCCAACGCTTCGGCCCACTGTACCTGTTCCGGGCCAAACAGCACGATAGCGGTGGAGCCTAGCTTGAAGCGGCCCAACTCCGCACCTTTCTCCAGGCTGATCGGCGCGCGCGCGGCGTCGTCGTACTTGAAACTTTTCAGGGCGCGTTTCGGTGGGGTTATCAAACCGGCCCAGACGGTCTCGATCGATGCCACGATCATCGCGCCGACTAGCACTACGGCCATCGGGCCGCGCTCGGTATCGAACAAGCACACTACGCGCTCGTTACGGGCAAATAGCTCAGGCACATTTTCCGCGGTCGTCTGGTTAACCGAGAACAGCCGGCCCGGCACATAAACCATCTCTTTCAGAGTGCCGGCCAGCGGCATGTGTACGCGGTGGTAGTCCTTGGGCGACAGGTAGATGGTGGCGAAATCACCACCCATAAAGGCAGCCGCGCGCTCGCTGTCGCCACCCAGCAGCTCGATCACGCTGAAGCTATGACCTTTAGCCTGAAAAACCCGTCCCTGTTCGATTTTTCCCAGCTGGCTGACCGCGCCGTCGGCAGGGCAGAGCACTGCGCCTGGGGTGCTGTCGAGCGGCCGAGCACCGTCTTTCAGGGCGCGGGTGAAGAAGTCATTGAAGTGGGCAAAGGCCGTCAGGTCTTCGACCTGCGCTTCGCTCATGTTGACGTGGTACTGCTTGGCGAACCAGCCGATCAGGCGGTTCTTAAACCAGCCGGCGCGGCATTCGGCGGCGCAGCCGATCAGACGTGAGAGCAGGTGGTGCGGCAACAAGTACTGACTGAGGATAAACAGGCGATCTTTCATGGATGTTCCTTAAAGGTGACTGGCGGGCTGGCGTTTGTTCAACGCTCGACCGGGGTATCTGGATGGTTGCCCCACTCGCCCCAAGAGCCGGCATAGGCTTTTACCCGTGGATAACCAAGGATCTTGGCCAGCAGGTAGGTAAAGCCCGAGCGGTGGTGGGTCTGGCAGTGGGTGACGATTTCTTTGTCGGCGGTGATGCCGAGGCTGTTGAGCTGCGCCTGAATGTCTTGGCGAATCCGCAAGGCGCGTGACGGGTCCATGCCGGCGGTCCATTCGAAATTGACCGCGCCAGGGATATGCCCGGCTTTCTGGGCGAGGGCTTTTTCGCCGCTGTATTCGCCGGGCGAGCGCGCATCCCAGATCGCTAGGTCGGTCGCGCCGAGACGGCTTTGCAGGTACTCGCGGGTGGCCGTGGGGGCGGGGTCGATATTCAGGCTGACGGCTTGGGTGCCGGCAGGCGGCACGCCGGTACTCAGCTCGCGGCTTTCTGCCTGCCAGGCCAGCAGTCCGCCATTAAGGTAGTGGTAGTGACGGTGGCCGATCACATCCAGCAGCCAGATAAAGCGCCCGGCCCAACCTCCGCCCTCGTCGTCATACACCACGTAGACGGCATCGGGGTTGTGCCCAAGCTCGGTAAACAGCTGTTCCAGCTGCTCGAGCGACGGCAAGAGGCCTGGTGCTGGAGGCTGGCCCAGCTGGGTGCGCTTGGGGTCGACAAAGAGCGCGCCAGGGATATGCCCGGCGGCATAGCGCGCCTGGCTGGTCAGGTCGACCAGAATCAGCTCGGAAGCGTTCAGGCGGCTGGCCAGTTGGGCAGGTTCGATCAGCAAGGGCAACTCAGCGAAAGCGGTCATGCCGGGCCTCTGTGGTAATGAAAAGGACGGATTGTAGCGGAAAGCCTAGCGCCCGCGGTTGGCAAAGCTGGCCAGGGCGCGCTCAATGCATTGCACGGTTTTGCCGAAGCCCTGCACGCTTGCCTCGCTTAGGGCATGACCCGCTTGGTCGGCGAAGACCAGCATGACCACGCGATTGTTGCTGGCAATTGAACGAATTAGCAGGTGCTCGCTGGGGAACAGGCTTTTCAGCGTGCCAGGTAGCATGGCAGAGAACTGCGCCATATTGGCCGGGTTCAACCTTAACTGCGCCGGGGCACTCAGCAGGCGGCGCAGCACCTGACTGTGTTGTGGGTCGAGGCTGAGGCTGGCGGCTGTTTTATCCAGTCCGCTGTGTTGTTGCGCGACCAGGCGGGTGTGGTTGCGGTCGGCCAGTAGGATCAGTACGCGCGACATTCCGCAGGCCTGCAGCGCCAGGTTGGCGCAGGCGGTGAGTTGCAGCACGTTGGCAAACGCACTGGGTTGCGCCAGCAACTGCGCACATTGCTGGCGCCACGCGCTCACCACTGCGGTTTTGGGCGGTTCAACCAAGGCGTGCAGGTGGCGCGTTTGCCACGGCCAGATCAACGCTTCAGCCGGGTGCCAGAGTTCTGTGCTGGGGAGGTTTCGGGCGCTGGTGACTGCGTTTTGGTGCAGCGACTGCTGCACGGTTGCCAGCGGCAGTTGCAAGAATAAACCGGTCAGGCGCTGCCAGCGCAGGCTGTGTGGGCTGTTCCAAGCGTAGTGTGCGGAAATCGCCAAGCCGTTGGCCAGCAGAATGCTGTTGGCCGGCTGGGTCAGCCAGCGGCGCAAGTTGCTGTCAGCGTCCAGGCACTGCTGCTGGTGCAGGGGATGTTGATTGTCGCGGGCAATATGCAGGGCTTTGACCAGTAAGCGCCGGTCGTTGACCAGTAGGCGGTAGCCCAGGGTGATCCACTCCGGCAAGTTCCACTGCTCACTCAGTGCCAGGCATAGCGTCAACAAAGGCACGCCGAGTAGTTCATCTTCGACCTTGGCCGCCGCTTCGCCTTTGACCAGTACCCGCTGCTGCCAGGCCTCGAACAGCTCGGGGTGGGCGGCCAATAACGTCCAGATGGGTGCGAGAAATAGCTGGCTGCCCCAGTGTACTTCTTGCCATAGGCGCGCCAGGCGACCGGCGAACAGGCCGTTGGCCTGCTGGCTGGCATGCTGGCTGATCAGTAGGATCTGCCCAAGGGCTTTGGGTAACTCCTGCTCGGGCAGGGCTGGCAGGCGGTTGAGCAACTCTTCAGTGCGTTTGATGCCGAGGCGGTTGATGGCGGCTTCGAGGCTGTCGGTCTGCTCACTGAGTCCGCTGCTCTTGCGGTTAGCCGTGCGCATTACGCTGAGGGCCAGTGCCGGGCAGCCTTGCATTAACTCCGCCAGTTCGCGCATTGAGCGATTGCTGTCCGCCAGCGCTCGGCGCAGCCTCTGCAGGCTGTCGATGGATGCAGGCAATAGCTGGTTGTCCAGCTGTTTCAGCCAGTCTGTCAGGGTGCGCGGATAGTGAATAGGCTTTGGCATGAGGGTTGAGACAAGCTGGCTTTTGACCTTAACTGGCTATAGTCTCGCGCAAATCTTCCGATAAATAGAAGGGTTGTTTTACAAAGCCCCTTTCTACTCTCTCTGGCAAGTCTCTTTTATATGGCAAAAATCATCGGCATCATTGTTGTATTCGCTAGCGTGTTAGGCGGGTTTATTCTCTCTGGCGGTAAGTTTATGGCGTTGGTTCATCCCTTTGAGGTGATGATCATTGGCGGCGCTGCGTTGGGGGCTTTTCTGCAGGCCAACCCTGGCAGCATGTTTATGCAGGTGTTCAAGAAGTCGCTGAGTATGTTCAGCTCACGCTTCACCCATACTTACTACCTCGATGTACTCAAACTGATTTACGAGATTCTCAACAAGAGTCGCCGCGAAGGCATGATGGCCATCGAGGCCGATGTTGAAGACCCTGCCGCCAGCCCGATATTCAGCAAATACCCCGGCATCCTCAAAGATCAGCGGATGACCGCCTTTATTTGCGATTACCTGCGCATCATGTCGTCCGGCAACATGGCCCCACATGAGCTTGAAGGGCTGTTCGACATGGAAATCGCCAGTCTCAAGGAAGAACTCGATCACCCGGCGCATGCCGTGGCGAAGATTGCCGACGGCATGCCTGCCATGGGCATCGTGGCGGCGGTGCTGGGCATCGTGATTACCATGTCGATCCTTGCTGATGCAGATAATGCGCAGATCGGTGAGAAAGTCGGCACCGCGTTGGTGGGTACCTTCCTCGGGATTTTGGCGTCTTATGGCTTCTTCGGTCCGCTGGCCGGCTCACTGGAGCACGACGCCAAGGAAGAGCTGAACGTGTATGAGGCGATCAAGGCCGGCCTGGTGGCCTCAGCCTCAGGCATGCCGCCCTCGCTGGCGGTCGAGTTCTCGCGCAAAGTGCTCTTCCCCGCGCACCGCCCGAGCTTTACCGAGCTTGAGCAAGCCATGCGTGGGAGCTAAAGCGCAGCATGGAGAATAACCAGCCGATTATCGTCAAGCGGGTCAAGAAGGTTGCTGGTGGCCATCACGGTGGTGCCTGGAAAATCGCCTTTGCTGACTTTGCCGTCGCGATGATGGCGTTCTTTATGGTGATGTGGCTGATGTCATCGGCTACGCCCGAGCAGAAAAAACTCATCTCCGGCTACTTTCAAGACCCCGTCGGCTTTTCCGAAAGTGCCAGTCCTTATGTGATCGACCTCGGTGGCACGCCTACGCCAGCTCCGGATAAAACCCTGAATCCCGAGGCCAAAGATGACGACGATCCGGCCGGTGAGGCGCAAGGCGAAATCGATCAACAGCAAGCCGAGTCGATCGCCGAAGAAGTTGAGCGCGAGCGCCTGGAGTTGTTGCTGCAGGAGCTGCAGAACAAGGTTGAGGAAAACCCTCAGTTGCAGAACTTCAAGGATCAAATTCTTTTCGAAATCACCCAGGACGGCCTGCGCATCCAGATTATGGACGCTGAGAACCGGCCGATGTTTGCCTCCGGTAGCGCGCGCTTGCAACCCTACTTCGAGGACATCTTGCTGGCGTTGACCGATACCATTGCGGCGGTGCCGAACAAGATCAGTGTCAGCGGCCATACCGATGCCCAGCCCTTTGTCGGGCGTGGTGGCTACGGTAACTGGGAGCTGTCCGCGGATCGTGCCAATGCGGCGCGGCGAGTGCTGATAGCCGGCGGTTATGCCGACAGTCAGGTGGCGCGGGTGGTGGGGTACGCCTCTTCGGCGTTGTTTGATCGAGAGAGCCCGCTCAACCCGGTTAACCGGCGTATCGATATCGTGGTGCTGACCAAGAAAGCCCAGCGGGCTATCGAGGGTGATGCAAGCGGTGATGCGCCTAAAGAGCCTGCCGCTCCGGCTGCCGCTCCGGCTGGCGTGCCGGAACCGAGGGCGCCGGCCGCCCCGTTACCCGATGAACCGTTGCGTGAGCGGCTGAATATTTTCGAGGACGGCGTGCTCCGGTTCGATCAGCCGGCAGAATAGGATTCAAGGCTAAACAGAAGGCCGCGACATGTCGCGGCCTTTTTTGTTGATGACCTGCCATCCCTGGCGGCCACCCTGTTGGCCGTCGCGGCGCGACGTTAAAAATCGCTCCCGGCGATTTTTCAGTAGTCGGCTTCCGGCAGGCTGGCGAGGATTTGCCGGTAGCTGGCCATGCGCTGCGGGTGCAGGCGACCGTCTTCCAGAGCTTTGAGTAGGGCGCAGCCCGGCTCGCGGTCATGCTTGCAATCGCGGAAGCGGCATTGCCCGATCAACTCGCCGAATTCGATAAAACCGGCCTCGACGTCATCGCGGCTGACGTGCACCAGGCCAAACTCACGAATCCCCGGGGAGTCGATCAGCTCGCCGCCACCGGGGAAGTGGAACAGGCGTGCTGTGGTGGTGGTGTGAGTGCCCAGGCCGGAAAGCTCAGAAAGCGGGCCGACGCGGGTGTCGACGTCCGGTAGCAGGGTGTTGACCAACGATGACTTGCCGACCCCCGACTGGCCGACGAAGACGCTGACGTTGCCATCGAGCTGTTGCTTGAGCTGCTCCATGCCATCGCCGTGATGCGCCGATACTTCCAGCAGCGGGTAGCCCAGTTGGCGGTAAACGTCGAGCATGGCGTTAAGCGCGATACCATTTTGCTCGTCGATCAAGTCGGCCTTGTTCAGTAGCAGCAGTGGGCGGATGCCTGAGTGCTCGGCGGCCACCAAATAGCGGTCAATCAGATTGGCGTGCGGTTCTGGCAGCGGGGCGAAGACGATCACGATCAAATCGACGTTAGCCGCGACCGGTTTCAGCTGGCCACGGGTGTCCGGGCGGCACAGCTCGGTGCTGCGCGGCAGTTGCGCGACGATTACGCCAATGCCCTGGTTACCGGCGCGCCAGACGACCTGGTCACCGGTCACCATGGTTGGTAGGTTGGCGCGCAGGTGGCAGCGGAATACCTGGCCGGCCAGCTCGCCGTCCAATGCTTCAACCTCGATCTGCACGCCGAAGTGGGCAATCACCAAGCCAGTCTGTTCCGGGCCTAGATCGCCGCCTTCGAGAATTTGTACGGCCTGCGATTCGCGCTTAGCGGCGCGGGCGGCACGCTCGCCCTGGATTTTTTCGATACGCCAGTTTTGCCGGCGGTTGAGTTGGCGTTTGGCCATGGGGCTTCCGAGAGTTGAATTGCGCAATAAACGGCCGCGAGTTTAGCACGGGCTGCCAATTGAGCTGCTGGCGCGGCTAAACTGCGGCGTACTATCAATCTGTTGCGGGGTCGGCATGCTGCGCGTTGTTCGGCAATACCCGGCGCTGCGGGCCTTGTGTGCGCAATTGGGCGCGACACTGCTGGTTGGCTTGGCGTTGTATCTGGTAGCGCAGGTGGCGCCCTGGCGGCCAACCTGGCTGGCGGTCGGCCTGACGCAAGGCTTGCTGGCTGCCGGGTTAGCCCGTTACCTCGGCTTGTCGCGCTGGTGGTGCGGGATGAACCTGCTGTTTGTGCCCGCGTTGCTGTTGGCCAGCGGTGCGCCGCTGCCGTCCTGGGTGTTTCTCGGCGGTTTCGTGCTGCTGCTGTTGCTTAACTGGAACAGTTTTGGCGAGCAAGTGCCGCTGTATCTGACCGGTGGTGGCGCGCGTAAAGAGTTGCTGGCGCTGCTGCAGCTACAGCCGAAGCATTTTCGGTTTATCGACCTGGGCTGTGGCCCGGCCGGAATGCTTTTGAGTCTGGCGCGGCAGTTCCCGCAGGCGCAATTTGTCGGGGTGGAAACCGCGCCGTTGTCGTTTGCGTTGGCCTGGTTGCGAGCCTTGGGTCGGAGCAACTGCCAGATCCGCTATGAAAACCTCTGGCGCACGGATTTGTCAGGCTTCGATGTGGTGTATTGCTTCCTCTCGCCTGCCCCCATGCCTGAGCTGTGGACTAAGGCGCGCGCGCAGATGCCGCTTGGCAGTCTGCTGATCAGCAATACCTTCGAGGTACCCGGTCAGCCGCCCGATCAGCAAGTCGACTTGCATGACTGGCGCAAGTCGCGCCTGCTGCTGTGGCGCATGCGCGGCTAATTTATTCGTACAGTTCGTTGAAAAATGTAGCGAGCGACGGCTAGGCCGAGTTCAGCGCCGCATAGCCGAGCGCAGTAGTTTTTCGGCGGCCTGTTAAACTGTCGGCCTTAGCCGAGGATCCCCGCATGCAGAACCCACAGAATTTGATCTGGATCGACCTGGAAATGACCGGTCTGGAGCCCGAAACAGACGTCATCATCGAGATGGCCACCATTGTGACCGACAGCAACCTGAACATCCTCGCTGAAGGGCCGGTGATTGCCGTGCACCAGAGTGATGAGCTGCTGGCTGGCATGGATGAGTGGAACACCCGCACTCACGGCGGCAGCGGGCTGACGCAGCGGGTGCGCGAGAGCAAGATTGGCCCTGCCGAGGCCGAGGCCATGACCATCGCCTTTCTCGAGCAGTGGGTGCCGAAGGGTAAGTCGCCGATCTGCGGCAACAGTGTTGGTCAGGATCGGCGCTTCCTGTGCAAGTACATGCAGAATCTGGACGCCTATTTCCACTACCGCGCGCTGGATGTGTCGACCCTGAAAATCCTCGCGGGCTTGTGGGCGCCGCAGGTCAAGGAATCGTTCCACAAACAGGGTACACATAAGGCGCTGGACGACATTCGCGAGTCTATCGCTGAGCTGCAGCACTACCGTCAGCACTTGCTGAAGGTGTGACATCCTTTAAAGCCCGCTTCGGCGGGCTTTTGTTTGTCTGGCAGTTGCGCGGCTTATAGGCCGTGTTGCGCCAGGGCCCATTCGACATGCTCGCGCACCAGCGCCGAAGGGTGTTCTCGGCGCGCTTTGAGCGCTTCCAGTACTGGAATGCTCGAGGGCGCGTTGCCCAGGCCAACCGCTAGGTTGCGCAGCCAGCGTTCGTAACCGGCGCGGCGCAGTGGAGAGCCCTCAGTGCGGCTGAGAAACTCGTCCTCGCTCCAGCAAAACAGCTCGGCCAGTGCGGCATTATCCAGGCTGTGACGCGGCTGGAAGTCGCTTTGCTCGGTGGGTTTGGCAAAGCGGTTCCACGGGCAGACCATTTGGCAGTCATCACAGCCGAATACCCGGTTGCCGATCGGTGCACGCAGCTCGACAGGAATGGGGCCTTTGAGTTCGATGGTCAGGTAGGAAATACAGCGCCGCGCATCCAGCACATAAGGGCCGACGAAGGCCGTAGTGGGGCAGATGTCCATGCAGGCGGTGCAACGGCCGCAGTGTTCGCTGCTGTGCGGCTCATCCACCGGTAGCGGCAGGTCGACAAACAGCTCGCCAAGGAAGAAATAACTGCCGGCTTTGCGGTTGAGCACCAGGGTGTTTTTGCCGATCCAGCCAAGCCCGGCCTGCTCGGCGATGGCTTTTTCCAGCACCGGGGCGCTGTCGACGAAGGCGCGAAAGCCAAAGGGGCCGATTTGCTGCTGAATACGCTCAGCTAATTGCTGCAGGCGTTTGCGAATCAATTTGTGGTAGTCGCGGCCCAGGGCATAGCGCGATACATACGCCTTCTCCGGTTGGGCGAGGCGCTTGGCCATCTGCGTGTCGCCGGGCAGGTAGTCCATGCGCAGCGAGACCACGCGCAGGGTCCCGGGCACCAGTTCGTCCGGGTGCGAGCGTTTGCTGCCGTGGGCCGCCATGTAGTCCATCTCGCCCTGGTAGCCGGCCTCCAGCCAGCGCTGCAGGTGCGCCTCGTGCTCGCCCAGCTGCACGTCGGCAATCCCGACCTGTTGGAAGCCCAGCTCGCGGCCCCAGTCTTTGATCGATTGGGCGAGGGCGGCAAGGTCGAGGGCAGCGCTGTTCATATGAAGACGAGTAACCGGAGCGGAGGTGGGTATAATTCTGCCAGACATCGGAGCCCACGCATGCCGCATTCTCCTGACAATCTTCCTCAGCCTCTTTACAGTGCCGCGCAAATGCGCGAGCTGGATGCGCGGCTGATCGCTGCCGGTACGCCGGGTTTCGAGCTGATGAGTCGCGCAGCGCATGCCATTTGGCGGGCGCTGCGCAGGCGCTGGCCGGATGCGGGCGTGCTGACCGTGCTGGCCGGGCGCGGCAACAATGCCGGTGACGGTTACCTGGTTGCGGCGCTGGCGTTGCGTGCGGGCTGGCGGGTGCAAGTGCTGGCGGTCGGGGAGGCCGCCCAGTTGCAGGGTGATGCCGCATCGGCGCGCGATCAGGCGATTGCGGCCGGCGTGTCGGTTCAGTCTTGGGCTGAGTGTGCCGAGTTGCGCGGTGTGGTCTTGGATGCCTTGCTCGGCACCGGCTTGCAGGGCGCGGTGCGTGAGCCCTATGCCCAGGCTATCCGCCTGTTGAATGCCAGTGGCTTGCCGGTGCTGGCGGTGGACATCCCTTCCGGGCTTTGTGCCGATACCGGTCAGGCGCTAGGCGTTGCGGTGCGTGCCGAGCTGACGCTGACCCTGATCGGGCTGAAAGTGGGGCTGTTTACCGGGCAGGCGGCGGATTGTCGGGGTGAGCTGCATTTCGATGATCTGCAGGCCGATGGTCAGATTGTCGACGCGCAAGCGTACACCGCGCAGCGACTGGTGCAGGCAGGATTGCCCCAGCTGCCGGCGCGCTCATGCGGCGTGCATAAGGGCCAGTTAGGGCATGTGCTGGTGGTCGGCGGTGAGCGTGGCTTTGCCGGTGCGGGCTTGCTGGCTGCGCAAAGTGCGCTGCGCGCCGGTGCCGGTTTGGTCAGCCTGGCGACGCGCAGTGAGCACCTGCCGGCGGCGCAGGCACGTTTGCCTGAGGTGATGGCGGTCGGCGTTGCTTCGGCCAACCAGTTGCTGGCCTTGGCTGCTAAAGCCAGTGTCTGGGTGGTTGGGCCGGGGCTTGGCCAGGGGGCATGGGCGCGCAGCTTGCTGTCAGCGGCGGCGGTCAGTGGCGGGTCGCAGGTTTGGGATGCCGACGCACTGAACCTGCTGGCGCAAGCAGCGGTCCAGTTGCCCACTGCTGTGGTGCTCACGCCGCACCCTGGCGAAGCAGCGCGGTTATTGGGCATCAGCAATGCCGAGGTGCAGGCGGATCGCCCGGCGGCGGCGCGCGCGTTGGCGCAGCGTTATCAGGCGATTTGTGTGTTGAAAGGTGCGGGCACTTTGATCGCTGCGGCAGATGGTGGGCTGTGGCTGTGTGATCGTGGTCATCCGGTCATGGCGGGTGCGGGGTTGGGGGATGTGTTGGCGGGCTTTGTCGGTGCGCTGCTGGCGCAAGGCCTGCCCGCGTTGGCGGCGGCCAAGCTGGCGGTCTATCTGCATGCCTGTGCCGGTGAGCGGCTGGCAGTGCAGGGCCGTGGCCTGGCCGCCGGCGATTTGTGTGCGGTTATTCGTGAATTATTGCAGGAGCAGTCTGCGTGTCTGAATTAGAACTGTTTGTCGCCGACGAAGAGGCGATGCTGGCGCTGGGTGCGCGGATTGCCGAGGCGAGTGGTGGCACTGGCTTGATCTATCTGCATGGCGATCTCGGTGCCGGAAAAACCACCTTGTCGCGCGGGATTATTCGTGGCCTAGGTCATGTCGGCGCAGTGAAAAGCCCGACCTTTACCCTGGTTGAACCCTACGAGATAGGCGTGCTGCGGGCCTTTCACTTCGACCTCTACCGCCTGGTGGATGCCGAGGAGTTGGAGTACCTGGGCGTTCGCGACTATTTCGACGGCAATGCTTTATGCCTGGTCGAGTGGCCGCAGCGCGGTGCCGGCGTTTTGCCAAAGGCCGACATGGACATTACCATTAGCCCGCAAGGGGCTGGCCGAGCGCTGCGGTTGCAGGCGCAAGGCGAGCGCGGCACCGCCTGGTGCGCCGCGTTGGCCATCGGGGCATGAATCAATTATGGGGTTGGCTATGCGCATAAGCGCGCGTTTCATCGCAATTGGAGTGGCATTGGTGGGCTTGGCCGCTGATGTAATGGCCGCTTCGGATGTGCGCAGTGTGCGGCTGTGGCGTGCGCCGGATAACACCCGCCTGGTGTTTGACTTGTCCGGGCCGGTACAGCACAGCGTGTTCCAGCTGTCTGCGCCCAACCGCATCGTTATTGATGTGAATGGTGCCAAGCTGGCGACCAATCTTGAACAGCTGGCCCTGAGCAATACGCCCATTACCGGTGTGCGTTCGGCCCAGCGTACCCCGGAAGACTTGCGAGTGGTGATTGATCTCTCGGCAGCGGTCACGCCGAAAAGCTTCACCCTGGCGCCTAATCAGCAATACGGTCATCGCCTGGTGGTTGATCTGTTTGATCAGGAGTCGGGCGCTGCACCTAGCCTGCCGTCTACCAGCGTGGCGACTGCGCCTCAGGTGCCGGTCACGCCGACGCAAGCGCCGCCCAAGTTGACCCCAGTACCCAATGGCAAGCGCGATATCGTGATTGCCATCGATGCCGGCCATGGCGGCGAAGACCCGGGCGCGCTGTCGCCAGTCAAGGGCCAGTATGAAAAGCATGTGACCCTGGCGATTGCTAAGGAGCTGCAGCGTCAGATCAATGCCGAGAAGGGCTTCCGGGCTGAGCTGGTGCGCACTGGCGATTACTTTATTCCGCTGCGCAAACGCACCGAGATCGCCCGCAAGAAGGGCGCGGATCTATTTGTGTCTATTCACGCCGATGCCGCGCCGCGTGCCGCAGCCTTTGGTGCCTCGGTGTATGCCCTGTCGGACCGTGGTGCCACCTCGGAAACCGCACGCTGGCTGGCTGACTCGGAAAACCAGTCTGACCTGATCGGTGGTGCCGGTAACGTCAGTCTGGATGACAAGGACCGCATGCTCGCCGGTGTGCTGCTCGATTTGTCGATGACCGCATCGCTGTCCTCCAGCCTCAACGTCGGCAATAAAGTGCTGGGTAATATGGGCCGGATCACCCCGCTGCATAAGCGCCGGGTGGAGCAGGCTGGCTTTATGGTGCTGAAGTCGCCGGATATTCCGTCGATCCTGGTGGAAACCGGGTTCATCTCCAATCCCAATGAAGCGCGCAAGCTGGCCAGCGCCAGTCACCAACAGGCGCTGGGGCGTTCGATCCTTACCGGGGTGCGGCAGTTCTTCCATGAGAATCCGCCGCCTGGCACCTATGTGGCCTGGTTGCGCGACAGCGGCAAAATCACCCTGGGGCCACGCGAGCATGTGGTCAGCTCGGGGGAAAGCCTGGCGCTGATTGCCCAGCGTTATCAGATCAATCTGGCGACACTGCGCAGTGCCAACTCGTTAAAAACAGACGTTATTAAAGTGGGGCAACGTATTCAAATTCCTGCGACTGCTCTGGCTGCACAGCCATGAGTGATGCTGTGCGTATCCAGCTGCTCAGTCCGCGGCTGGCGAACCAAATTGCTGCCGGTGAAGTGGTCGAACGACCTGCCTCGGTAATCAAGGAACTGCTGGAAAATAGTCTGGACTCCGGTGCCAAGCGCATTGAGGTGGATGTCGAGCAAGGCGGCGTCAAGCTGCTCAAGGTGCGCGACAACGGCAGTGGTATTTCCCCGGATGACCTGCCGCTGGCGCTGGCGCGGCATGCCACCAGCAAGATTCGCGAGCTTGAGGATCTCGAGCAAGTGATGAGCCTGGGCTTTCGCGGTGAGGCGCTGGCGTCGATCAGTTCGGTGGCGCGCCTGACCCTGACCTCGCGCACTGAAGGGGCCGAGCAGGCCTGGCAGGTCGAGACCGAGGGGCGCGACATGCAGCCGCGGGTGCAGCCCGCGGCTCACCCGGTCGGTACCTCGGTGGAAGTGCGCGACCTGTTCTTCAACACCCCGGCGCGGCGCAAGTTTCTTAAAACCGAAAAAACCGAATTTGACCACCTGCAAGAAGTGATCAAGCGCCTGGCGCTGGCGCGTTTCGATGTGGCCTTCCACTTGCGCCACAACGGTAAAACCGTGCTCGGCCTGCACGAAGCGCTGGATGAAAGTACCCGCGCGCGGCGTGTCGCGGCGGTCTGTGGGGCGGCCTTCCTCGAGCAGTCGCGGCCCATCGATATCGAGCGCAACGGCCTGCATTTGTGGGGCTGGGTCGGCTTGCCGACTTTCTCGCGCAGCCAGGCTGACCTGCAGTATTTCTATGTGAATGGACGCATGGTGCGCGATAAACTGGTAGCGCATGCGGTGCGCCAGGCTTATCGCGACGTGTTGTTCAACGGTCGTCACCCGACCTTCGTGTTGTTTTTGGAAATCGATCCGTCGGTGGTCGATGTCAACGTGCATCCGACCAAGCACGAAGTACGTTTCCGTGACGGGCGGATGGTGCACGACTTCCTCTACGGCACGCTGCATCGTGCGTTAGGTGAGGTGCGCCCCGAGGATCAGTTGGCCGCTCCGGCGGCGGTCAGTGAGGTGGTGCGCCCGAGTGGTCAGGCAGCGGGCGAGTTTGGTCCGCAGGGTGAAATCGGCTTGGCGGCCAGTTTGCTGCAGTCTGCGCCGAATGCTTCGGTCTGGCGCTCGCCGGGTGCCGGCTATCAGGGCGCACGCCCCGAAGCGGCGTTGCCGGCGGCCGAAGCCCAGGGCGCCTACCGTGAGTTTTTCGCGCCGATGTCTACTGCGCCGACTCCGGCCAGCCTGCCAGAGGCGCAGGGGGATATTCCGCCGCTGGGTTACGCCATCGCGCAGCTCAAGGGTATCTATATCCTCGCCGAGAATGTGCAGGGCTTGGTGGTGGTGGACATGCACGCGGCCCATGAGCGCATCACCTATGAGCGCCTGAAGGTGGCCATGGCCAGTGAAGGCCTGCGTGGTCAGCCGTTGCTGGTGCCGGAGTCGATTGCCGTCAGTCAGCGTGAGGCCGATTGCGCCGAAGAGCATGCCGAATGGTTCCAGCGGCTTGGTTTTGAGCTGCAACGACTAGGCCCGGAAACCCTGGCGATCCGACAGATTCCCGCGTTGCTCAAGCAGGCCGAGGCCACTCGTCTGGTGCAAGATGTGCTCGGTGATCTGCTCGAATATGGCACCACCGATCGTATTCAGGCGCATCTCAATGAACTGCTCGGGACCATGGCTTGTCACGGCGCGGTGCGGGCTAACCGACGGCTGACTCTGCCGGAAATGAACGGCTTGCTGCGCGACATGGAAAACACTGAGCGCAGTGGTCAATGCAATCATGGGCGTCCAACCTGGACGCAAATGGGCATGGATGACCTCGACAAGCTGTTCTTGCGTGGCCGTTAAGTCGCCGCGCCCAGTCATTTAGAGACTTTTTGAGTATGTCCGAGCGCCTGCCTCCGGCGATTTTTCTAATGGGCCCGACTGCCGCCGGCAAGACCGATCTGGCCATTGAGCTGGCGCGGGTGCTGCCCTGCGAGTTGGTTAGCGTCGACTCTGCGCTGATTTATCGTGGTATGGACATCGGTACAGCCAAACCCGATAAAGCCACCCTGGCCGAGTTCCCCCATCGGCTAGTTGATATTCGTGATCCGGCGCAAAGCTATTCGGCGGCGGAGTTTCGCAGCGACGCCTTGGCGGCGATGGCCGAGATCACCGCGCGTGGGCGCATCCCGCTGCTGGTGGGCGGCACCATGTTGTATTTCAAGGCGTTGCTCGAAGGTTTGGCGCAGATGCCCAGCGCGGATGCGGCGTTGCGTGCTGAGTTGGAAGCGCGCGCCCACGTTGAAGGTTGGGATGTGCTGCACGCCGAATTGCGAGCGGTCGATCCTGAATCGGCTGCGCGTATCCACCCTAATGACCCGCAGCGCTTGATTCGTGCCCTTGAGGTCTATCGTGTGAGTGGCGAAAGCATGACAGCCCATCGCTTGCGCCAGGCAGCAGAAAATACTGGCGGCGGCGCATCGGTGGGCCGGCAATTCCCCTATACTGTCGCGCAATTGGCCATCGCGCCGGCGCAAAGGCAGCTGTTGCATGAGCGAATTGCCCTGCGATTTCGCTTGATGCTGGAACAGGGGCTGGTTGCCGAGGTCGAAGGCCTGCGTCAGAGAAGTGACTTGCACGTTGGCTTGCCGTCTATACGGGCGGTGGGTTATCGGCAAGTCTGGGATTATCTGGAAGGCAAGCTTGACGCTGAGCAAATGCAGGAGCGCGGGATTATCGCCACGCGCCAATTGGCCAAGCGACAGTTCACCTGGTTGCGTGGCTGGCAGCAGGATGTGCATTGGCTCGATAGCGCTGATTGCGACAATCTGCCGCGCGCCTTGAAATACTTGGCAGCGGTCTCCATATTGACCTGAGATCTTGCCGCTAGCCGTCTATCCTTGAGGTATGACGGCTTTAAGCCGTTCGTTGGTTTACTTAAATTATTGAAAATTGATCCTTAAAGGAGTGCGGCACATGTCAAAAGGGCATTCGCTACAAGACCCTTACCTGAACACCTTGCGCAAAGAACGCGTCCCGGTGTCTATCTATTTGGTTAACGGCATTAAGCTGCAAGGCCAGATCGAGTCCTTCGACCAGTTCGTGATTCTGCTGAAAAACACTGTCAGCCAGATGGTTTACAAACACGCTATTTCTACTGTGGTGCCTAGCCGCCCGGTTCGTCTGCCGAGCGCAAGTGAAACCGAACAAGCTGAAGCTGAGCTTGGCAACGCCTGATTTAGGAGGCTGTATTGTTCTTCGAGCGTCATGAAGGTGGGGATCGGGCTATCCTGGTGCATCTGGACGGCCAAAACTCCGAGGCGCGTGAAGACCCGCAGGAGTTTCAGGAGCTGGCGCTTTCTGCCGGCGCTGATGCTGTCGCGTTTTTCAGCATTCCGAGTAATCGGCTAACGGCCAAGTACCTGATCGGCAGTGGCAAGGTTCAAGAGTTGCGTGATCAGGTCAAGGCCTGTGAAGCGGATCTGGTTATCTTCAACCATGTGCTGACGCCCAGCCAGGAGCGCAACCTTGAGCGTGCGTTCGAGTGTCGGGTGTTGGACCGTACCGGTCTGATTCTCGATATTTTCGCCCAGCGCGCGCGTACCCATGAAGGCAAGCTGCAGGTCGAACTGGCACAGCTTGATCACATGAGTACGCGGCTGGTGCGCGGCTGGACCCACCTTGAGCGGCAAAAAGGTGGTATCGGCCTGCGCGGCCCGGGTGAAACGCAGCTTGAAACCGACCGCCGCTTGTTGCGCGTGCGGATTCGTCAGATCAAGCAAAAGCTTGAAAAAGTGCGCAGTCAGCGCGATCAGGCGCGGCGCGGGCGTCAGCGTGCGGATATCCCGTCTGTGTCATTGGTGGGCTATACCAACGCGGGTAAGTCGACGCTGTTCAATGCGTTGACCTCCTCGGACGTTTACGCGGCCGATCAGTTATTCGCTACCCTCGACCCGACCTTGCGTCGCCTCGATCTCGATGATCTGGGGCCGATTGTGCTCGCCGATACCGTGGGCTTTATCCGCCATTTGCCACACAAGCTGGTTGAGGCGTTTCGCGCGACGCTTGAAGAGTCGAGTAACTCAGATTTGCTGCTGCATGTGATTGACTCCCACGAGCCAGAGCGTGATCAGCAGATTGAGCAGGTGCTGGCGGTGCTGGGTGAGATCGGCGCGCAGGATCTGCCAATGCTTGAGGTCTACAACAAGCTCGACTTGCTTGAGGGCGTGGAGCCGCAGATTCAGCGCGATGCCGATGGTAAGCCGCAGCGGGTTTGGTTGTCGGCGCGTGACGGGCGTGGTTTGCCCTTGTTGCGACAGGCCGTCGCTGAACTGTTGGGTGATGACCTGTTTGTCGGTACATTGCAGATGCCGCAACAGCTTGCTCGTCTGCGTGCGCAGTTTTTTGCCTTGGGCGTGGTGCAGAGTGAGTCGTATAACGAGGATGGCAGTAGTCTGCTGGTGGTGCGTTTACCGCGTATCGAGTTGAACCGGCTGGTTAGTCGCGCTGGGCTTGAGCCACAAGAATTTATCGAGCAACACACTTTGCAATAAAGCCTGCACCAGCGACTTTGCCGCTGGATGCATGCATTCTGTAGCATTGGCTGACGCGCCGCGGGTGCGTCTTTGCTTTATCAGATGGAGAGCGCTATGGCTTGGAATGAGCCGGGTGGCAACTCGAATAATCAGGACCCATGGGGTGGCCGTAAGAACGGTGATCGCAAGGGGCCGCCGGATATCGATGAGGCCTTCCGCAAGCTACAAGAGAGCCTGAATGGGCTGTTTGGTGGCGGCAAAAAACGAGGCAGCGACGCTGGCTCAGGCAGTGGCGGCGGTTTCGGCTTGCTGTTCGTAGGCTTGGGGCTGCTCGCTGCGGTCTGGCTGTACAGCGCGATCTATGTCGTCGATGAGCAGGAGCAGGCTGTGGTGCTGCGCTTCGGCAAGTACTACGAAACAGTTGGGCCGGGCCTGAATATCTATTTCCCGCCGATTGATCGCAAGTTTCAGGAAAACGTCACCCGCGAGCGTGCTTACAGCAAGCAGGGGCAGATGTTGACCGAGGACGAGAACATCATCGAAGTGCCGCTGACGGTGCAGTACAAAATCAGCAATTTGCAGGATTTCGTGCTTAACGTTGATCAGCCGGAAATCAGTCTGCAGCACGCCACTGACAGTGCCGTGCGCCACGTCGTGGGCTCCACCGAGATGGATCAGGTGCTGACCGAAGGTCGTGAGTTGATGGCCAGTGAGGTCAAGGAGCGCTTGCAGCGTTTCCTCGACAACTACCGCACCGGTATTGCGGTCACTCAGGTCAACTTGCAGAGCGCGGCCGCGCCGCGTGAAGTGCAGGAAGCGTTTGATGACGTAATCCGTGCCCGTGAAGACGAGCAGCGCGAGAAGAACCAGGCAGAAACCTATGCCAATGGCGTAGTGCCAGAGGCGCGCGGTCAGGCCCAGCGTCTGATTGAAGATGCCAGTGGTTACCGTGATGAAGTGGTCTCGCGCGCACAGGGTGAGGCGGATCGTTTCACCGCGCTGGTGGCGGAGTATCGCAAGGCACCAGAGGTGACGCGTGAACGTCTGTATCTGGACACCATGCAAGAGCTGATGAGCAACACCAGCAAAGTGCTGGTAACGGGCGACAAGGGGCAGAACAACCTGCTTTACCTGCCGCTGGACAAGATGGTCGATGGTCGTGGTTCGTCTGCGCCTAGCTCAATCTCCGGGGCTGCGAGTAGTGCGGATACTGGGGCGCGCGTAGTTGATCCGCGTCAGGTTGAGCTGCGTACAAGGGAGAGTCGCTGATGAGCAATAAATCACTGATCGCCCTTATTGTTGGCGTTGTGCTGGCGATCGTCGCCTGGAATAGCTTCTATATCGTCGCGCAGACTGAGCGGGCGGTGCTGTTGCAGTTCGGTCGTATCGTGCAGCCAGATGTGCAGCCGGGGCTGCATGTGAAGATTCCATACGTCAATCAGGTGCGTAAGTTTGACGCGCGCCTGCTGACACTGGACTCCACCAGCTCGCGCTTCCTCACGCTGGAAAAGAAGGCGTTGATGGTCGACGCTTTCGCCAAGTGGCGCGTGCTGGATGCTGAGCGTTACTACACGGCTACATCTGGTATTAAGCAGATTGCCGACGAGCGTCTGGCACGTCGCCTTGAGGCTTCGCTGCGTGACCAGTTCGGTAAGCGCACCTTGCACGAGTCGGTGTCGGGTGAGCGTGATGCCTTGATGGCTGACGTGACGGCCTCCTTGAATCGGGCTGCGCAGAAAGAGCTGGGTATCGAAGTGGTGGATGTGCGCGTCAAGGCCATCGACCTGCCGAAGGAAGTCAACCGCAGCGTATTCGACCGTATGGGTTCTGAGCGTGAGCGTGAGGCGCGTGAGCATCGTGCCAAAGGTCGCGAGCTTGCCGAGGGTATCCGCGCTGATGCCGATCGTCAGCGTCGCGTGTTGCTGGCTGACGCCTACCGTCAGGCTGAAGAGTTGCGCGGTGAGGGTGATGCCCAGGCTGCTGCGATTTATTCCAAGGCCTATGGCATGGATCAGGAGTTTTACTCGTTCTATCGCAGCCTGAGAGCGTATCGCGAGAGTTTCGCCGATAAGCGTGATGTGCTGGTGCTGGATCCGAGTAGCGACTTCTTCCGTTACCTCGAGAAGTCCAAGCCTTAAGTCATCGCCCCGGCGGGCAGCCGTCGGGGTGATCCTTATGGAAAACGTGGTATGATGCGGCAGCCGGGGAAATCCCGGCTTTTTTGCGTCTGTGGGAAGCATGTGGCAGGGCTTGGCCATCGCATTATGTCTTGTGCTGGTGCTCGAGGGCGTCCTGCTCTTCCTATGTCTGCGCCGTTGGCGTGACGCGCTTTTACAACCGACACAGTTGTTTGACCGACGGCTGGGTCTGATCGGGTTGGCCAGCATGCTGCTGGGAGCAACCGTCCTTTACTGGCTTCACTGAACGCTTGTGCTGCCCGATCCAAGAGGGGAATGGCGAAATGGCAACGGTAGACCGCTGGCTGCTACCAGATGGCATCGAAGAAGTACTGCCGCCGTACGCGGGGCGTATTGAAGTGGCGCGCCGTCAGGTGCTGGACCTGTTCCAGCGCTGGGGCTATGAATTCGTGGTAACGCCGCACATCGAATATCTTGAGTCGCTGCTGACTGGCGCGGGTCAGGATCTGGATCTGCGTACCTTTAAAGTGACCGACCCGCTGTCCGGTCGGCAGATGGGCTTTCGGGCAGATATCACACCGCAAGTGGCGCGCATTGATGCGCATACCTTGCGCCGGGAAGGGCCTAGCCGTCTGTGTTATGCCGGCAGCGTGGTACACGCTCAGCCGCGTGCGCTGACCACTTCGCGTAGCCCGATTCAGTTGGGCGCGGAGTTGTATGGCGACGCCAGCCCGGCCAGTGATGTGGAGGTGATCAGCCTGCTGGTCAATACCCTTGAGCTGGCGGCGGTGCCGGATGTGCACATGGACCTTGGTCATGTGGGCATCTACCGTGGCTTGGCCCGCGCCGCCGCGCTGTCTGGGGCGGTCGAGCAGCAGTTGTTCGATGCGCTGCAGCGTAAGGCAATGGATGAGGTCGCCGAGCTGACCGAAGCGCTGCCGGGTGACCTGCGTAAGATGCTGCGTGCGCTCAGCGAATTGTGTGGTGGGCGTGAGGTGCTGGATCTGGCCCAGGCTTGTCTGGTCGATGCACCGGACGATGTGCATGCGGCGCTGGATGATCTGATGGCGATAGCCGATGCATTGAGCCTGCGCTACCCCGAGCTGCCGCTGTACTTTGATCTCGGCGAGCTGCGCGGCTATCACTACCACACGGGTGTGGTGTTCGCCGCGTTTGTCCCGGGTGTTGGTTATGCGATTGCCCAGGGTGGTCGTTACGACGATATCGGTGCTGACTTTGGTCGCGCACGTCCGGCGACAGGCTTCTCCACCGACCTGAAAACCCTGGTCAGCCTGGGGCAGATGCAGTTGGGGGAGGTGCCGGCCGGTGTCTGGGCACCAGATAACCATGATGTGTTTTTGTGGCAGGCGATTCAGCGCTTGCGTCTCGATGGGTTGCGTGTGGTTCAGGCGTTGCCTGGGCAGTCCACGGCTGACGCTGAGGCTGCAGGTTGTGATCGCCAGCTGTTGTTGCGTGATGGGCGTTGGCAGTTGGCTACGCTGACCATCTGATTAGTCGTGCGAAAAGATTCCGTCGGCTGTGGCCGGCATCAAGTTTGCGAAGAGGGTTAGTGTTATGGGTAAGAATGTCGTAGTCCTGGGCACCCAGTGGGGCGATGAGGGCAAAGGCAAGATCGTCGACCTGCTGACCGAACAGGCTGCAGCTGTTGTGCGTTATCAGGGTGGTCACAACGCGGGCCACACTCTGGTGATCGACGGCGAGAAGACCGTTCTGCACCTGATTCCCTCCGGCATCCTGCGCGAAAACGTGCAGTGCCTGATTGGCAACGGCGTGGTGGTTGCACCCGATGCGTTGATGCGTGAAATTCTCAAGCTGGAAGAGAAGGGCGTGCCGGTGCGTGAGCGTTTGCGCATCAGCCCGTCCTGCCCGCTGATCCTGCAGTATCACGTGGCCCTGGATCAGGCGCGTGAGAAGGCGCGTGGCGATGACAAGATTGGCACCACCGGTCGTGGCATTGGCCCGGCCTATGAAGATAAGGTGGCGCGTCGTGGCCTGCGTATTGGCGACCTGTTCAATCCTGAGCGTTTCGCCACCAAGCTGGCCGAGTTGCTGGATTACCACAACTTCGTGCTGGTTAATTACTACAAAGAACCGGCCATCGACTTCCAGAAGACGCTCGACGAGTGCATGGAATACGCCGAGCTGCTCAAGCCGATGATGACTGACGTGACCGCGGTGCTGCATGACATGCGTCGCGAGAGCAAGGACATCATGTTCGAGGGCGCCCAGGGCTCGCTGTTGGACATCGATCACGGCACCTACCCCTACGTCACCAGCTCCAACACCACGGCTGGCGGCATCGCCACCGGTTCCGGTTTTGGTCCGATGTACCTGGATTACATCCTCGGTATCACCAAGGCTTACACCACGCGCGTGGGTTCGGGTCCGTTCCCGACTGAGTTGTTTGATGAGACCGGCGCCTTCCTCGCCAAGCGCGGCCATGAGTTTGGTTCCACCACGGGTCGCGCGCGTCGTTGCGGCTGGTTTGACGCGGTGATCCTGCGTCGCGCCATCGAAATCAACAGCATCTCCGGCCTGTGTCTGACCAAGCTTGACGTGCTCGACGGCCTGGAAACCATTCGTATCTGCGTCGGTTACAAGGACCAGAATGGCGATGTGCTGGTTGATGCGCCAACTGATGCTGACAGCTACCTGGGTCTGCAGCCGGTGTACGAAGAAATGCCGGGCTGGAGTGAGTCGACCTTGGGTGCCAAAACCCTGGAGGAGTTGCCGGCGGCTGCGCGTGCGTATATCAAGCGTGTGGAAGAGTTGGTCGGTGCGCCGGTTGATATCGTCTCCACCGGCCCGGATCGCAACGAGACTATTGTGTTGCGTCATCCGTTTGCCTGATAGTCGCAGGCAGTGCACAAAGGGTCGCCAATTGGCGGCCCTTTGTCGTTTCTGGCGTGGATAAAAATATCTGCGCTGGCCTTCATAAGTCGGTGTTCCAGCCGTTATAGGTAGTAACGTTTCAGGAGTGTCTGCCGTGTTTGCCATTATTTCAGTGTTGCGCAGTCGCTTGCTGCTGCCGGTGTTTCTGGCGCTGGGCGTGGCCTTGTTGGTTCAAGTGGTGGTGGCGGTGGCGTTGACGCGTACCACGGTGGCGACGCTTGAGGGCGATCTCGGCAAGGGCATGCAGGCCGATACGGCGCGCTTGCTGGATGAGTTGGCGAAGGCTAGTGACGAGGTGCGTGGCGGGCTGGATAGCCTTTCCGTCAGTACTCAGGCGCAGCTGGCCAAAGGGCTTTCCGCACGACTGGGTGAGGAGCAGGGGCAAATCCGTGCGGTGCTGGATAGCAACCTCAAGCGTTCTGCGGATGAGCTGGCGCAGTTGTTGGCGGCCGTTGCGCCGAAAGCGATCTGGGATGCAGATGTGCCTGCGTTGACTGAGCTGGTGCGCGGCGCACATCGCAATCCATCAGTGCTGTTTGTGGTGTATCTCGATGCGCAGGGTGAGCGCCTGACGCGCCACCTCAATCGCCAGGATTCCCGCGTGCGCGCGCTGCTGGCCAAGGGTGGCAGCGGTGGTGCGCTGGATAAAGTGCTGCAGGCTGCAGTCAGTGATTCGGGTGTGTATATCGCTGAGGCGACGATCAGTCCGATGGGCTCGGATATCGGTAAAGTTCTGCTGGGGGTTTCCACTGCCTCGGTGGATGAAGAGTTGGCGAAGCTGGATGCGCGTTTTGTCGATCTGATCGGCAGCAGTGGGCGGTTGGTTTCAGACAGTTTAAGTGGTGCCGCCACCAGCAGTGCGGACGCCTTGGCGGCGCGTTTGAGTGTTGCCCGTGATGCGGCTGCAGGTATGGAGCACGGCAGTCGTGAGTTGGTGCGGCAGGCGGCAGCCGGGTTGCGCTGGAGTATCAGTGTGGGGTTGGTGGTGGTGGCGCTGGTAATTCTGCTGGTGCTGGCGCTTGTGCTGGGGCGGCGAGTGGTCAGCAAGCTGCATACGTTGATTGCGGTGTTGGATGACTGGGCTGCGGGCGAGGGTGACCTGACGCGTCGGGTAGAGCTTGATAGTCGTGATGAAATTGGTGACATGGCGGCGGCGGTCAATCGTTTCGTCGCCAAGCTGCAACCGATTGTCCGTGAGGCGGGTGAAGTAGCCTCGCTCACTGGGCAGGAAATTGGTCATCTGGCTTCGCGCAGTGCGGCGGCCGAGTCGGCGGCAGAGCGTCAGCGTGATGAAGTGGCGGGTAGCTTGCAGGCCTTGGCCGAAATGGCGGGTGAGGCGCAGGCGGAAAGTCAGGCCATGCGCGAGGCGCTGCAGCGTGTCGGGGCGATTCGCCAGGCGGCGGACGAGAATGCGGCGATTGCGCTGCGTGTGGGTGGTTCGATCGAGGAGTTGGTGCGCCGTGTGGAAACAGGTGCGGCGGTGATTGAGCGGCTGGCCACGCAAAGCGAGCAGATTGAGGTGGTGCTGACGGTGATTCGCTCCATTGCCGAGCAAACCAACCTGTTGGCTTTGAATGCCGCGATTGAGGCGGCGCGTGCGGGTGAAAGCGGTCGTGGCTTTGCCGTGGTGGCTGATGAGGTGCGCGCCTTGGCCAGCAAGACGCAGCAATCGACGGGCGATATCCAGGCGCATATCGGTGCGCTGCAGCAGGGTGCGCGCGAAGCCGTTGAGGCGATTGCTCAGGCTGGCAAGCAGGCGGATCAGGGGCTGGTGGCGTTGCGTGAAAGTGCGCAGGTGCAGCAGGCGGTGCGTGAGGCAGTGGAGGAGGTGCACGGTGCAATCAATGCCGCGACTCAGGCGGCGGCGCATCAGGCTGATGGCGCGGGTGCGGTGCGTGGTCGCGTCGAGGTCATCCATGTCGAGGCGCAGCGTGCGGCGGAAGCGGTGGCGGCTACAGCCAATAGCGGGCGGGTGCTGGATGGGTTGGCGAAGAAGCTTAAGGCCAGCCTCGGGCAATTCCGCGTCTAAATCCAGGGCGGCGGGCGTTCTAGTGTCCGCTGTTTTGAGTGTTTTGAGTTGCCGATAAATTACAGGCAATAAAAAACCGAGCCAGTGGCTCGGTTTTTTTGAATTGGTGCCCAGGAGAAGACTCGAACTTCCACGACCGTAAGGTCACCAGCACCTGAAGCTGGCGTGTCTACCAATTTCACCACCTGGGCATTGATTGCAAAATTTGCTTATTTGCGATCAACTACAACTTGGTTAACTTCGTTTCCCGTCGTTGTGGCGCGCATAATACGGATCGAGTTTTTACTTGTAAACCCCTGTGGTTAAAATATTTTATTCTGTGTGCTGTGCTGACCTGGACAGTGGTTTCGCGCTTCAATAGGCACATGGCAAACCGAATTTGTGTAGATAAGGTGAATTACCTCTAATGGCCGATTGGCAATCCCTCGATCCCGAGGCCGCTCGTGAAGCGGAAAAATACGAAAACCCCATCCCTAGTCGTGAGCTGATTTTGCAGCACTTGGATGAGCGTGGCTCTCCTGCCGCTCGCGAAGAGCTGGCTGCTGAATTTTCCCTGAGTACAGATGACCAGTTGGAAGCCTTGCGCCGTCGTCTGCGCGCGATGGAACGTGATGGTCAGCTGATCTATACCCGTCGTGGCACCTATGCCCCGGTAGATAAGCTCGACTTGATTCTGGGTCGCGTCAGCGGGCATCGCGATGGTTTTGGTTTTCTGGTGCCGGATGACGGCAGTGATGACCTGTTTCTGAGTCCTGCGCAGATGCGCCTGGTGTTCGATGGCGACCGTGCGTTGGCGCGGGTTTCCGGCCTCGATCGACGCGGGCGTCGTGAAGGTGCGGTGGTGGAAGTGATCTTCCGCGCCCATGAAAGCATCGTCGGTCGTTACTACGAAGAAAGTGACGTCGGCTTTGTTGTCGCCGATAACCCGAAGATCCAGCAGGAAGTGTTGGTGACGCCGGGGCGTAACGCAGGTGCCAAGCAGGGTCAGTTTGTAGAGGTGAAAATCACCCACTGGCCGACTACACGTTTCCAGCCTCAAGGGGATGTGGTCGAGGTTGTTGGCAACTACATGGCGCCGGGCATGGAAATCGATGTTGCCCTGCGCAGCTACGATATTCCTCACGTCTGGCCTGAGGCCGTGGTGAAGGAGGCGAGCAAGCTCAAGCCGGAGGTCGAGGAAAAAGACAAAGAGAAGCGTGTTGACCTGCGCCACTTGCCGTTCGTCACCATCGATGGTGAGGATGCCCGTGACTTCGATGATGCGGTGTATTGCGAGAAAAACGGCAGCAACTGGCGCCTGTTCTCCGGCGGCTGGAAGCTCTATGTCGCCATCGCTGACGTTTCTCATTATGTGAAAGTCGATTCGGCGCTGGATGCCGAGGCGCAGGTGCGCGGCAACTCGGTGTACTTCCCTGAGCGGGTTATCCCGATGCTGCCGGAAGAGTTGTCCAACGGCTTGTGCTCGTTGAATCCGCATGTCGATCGCCTGGCGATGGTGTGCGAGATCACTCTCTCGAAAACCGGCAAGATGACCGACTATCAGTTCTATGAGGCGGTGATCCATTCCCATGCTCGGCTGACCTACAACAAGGTCAGTGCCATGCTTGAGCAGCCGAAAAGCACGGAAGGCAAAGCCCTGCGTAGCGAGTACAAAGAAGTAGTGCCGCATCTTAAGCAGCTCTACTCGCTGTATCAGGTGTTGTTGGCGGCGCGACATGAGCGTGGTGCCATCGACTTTGAAACCCAGGAAACCCGGATCATCTTCGGTGCGGACCGCAAGATTTCGGATATCTGCCCAACTCAGCGCAATGATGCGCACAAGTTGATCGAAGAATGCATGCTGGCCGCCAACGTCGCGACTGCGGCGTTTATGCAGAAGCATGAAATTCCGGCCTTGTATCGTGTGCATGACGGTCCGCCGCCAGAGCGTGTCGAAAAGCTCAAGGCGTTCCTCACCGAGCTGGGTCTGTCGCTGCATCGCGGCAAATCCAAAGATGGCCCAACGCCGAAGGACTACCAGCAGTTGCTGGAAAGCATTCGCGGCCGTGCGGATTACCATCTGATCCAGACCGTGATGCTGCGCTCGCTCAGTCAGGCGGTTTATAGCGCCGACAATCAGGGGCACTTTGGTCTGAACTACGAGGCCTATGCGCACTTCACGTCGCCGATTCGCCGCTACCCGGACTTGTTGATCCATCGGGCGATTCGTAGCGTGGTGCGCTCCAAGCTCGATACTCCGCATGTTAAGCGTGCTGGTGCGGCGATCATGCCGCGCGCGCGTATTTATCCCTACGATGAGGCGATTCTCGAGCAGCTCGGTGAGCAGTGTTCGATGTCCGAGCGTCGTGCCGATGAGGCGACTCGCGATGTGGTGAACTGGCTCAAGTGTGAGTTCATGAAAGACCGCGTCGGTGAGACCTTCCCGGGTGTGATTACCGCCGTTACGGGGTTCGGTCTGTTCGTCGAGTTGAAAGACATCTACGTCGAAGGGCTGGTGCATGTCACGGCCTTGCCGGGCGACTACTACCACTTCGATCCCGTGCATCACCGATTGGCGGGTGAGCGCAGTGGTCGTAGTTTCCGCTTGGGCGATAGCATCGAAGTTAAGGTCATGCGCGTCGATCTTGATGAGCGCAAGATCGATTTCGAGCTGGCCGAAGACAAAGTTGCAGCACCTGCCGGTGCGCGGCGCGGTGGTTTTGAGTCGGCTGCAGGTAAAACGGGTCGTCGTGGTGAGCGTAAAGCGCCCGCTGGTTCGGATGTAGAGAAAAGCCGCGCGCTGAAAAAGTCGCTGCTGAGTGATTCGAAGGGCAAGTCCGCCAAGGGCTCGCCTAAGGGTGAGGCGTCCGGTAAGTCGGGCAAGTCTGGCGCGCATCGCAAGGGCGGCGCTACCGGTGGCGCGCCGAGCTCTGCTGGACCGCGCAAGCGTAAGGCGAAGTCATGAGTCAGCTGGAAAAGATCTACGGTGTGCATGCCGTAGAGGCGCTATTGCGCCATCACCCGAAGCGGGTCAAGCAGGTCTGGCTGGCCGAGGGGCGCAATGACCCGCGGGTGCAGGTTCTCCTGGCGCTGGCAGCGGATGCGCGGGTTGCCGTGGGGCAGTGCGAGCGCCGTGAAATGGACTCTTGGGTTGAGGGCGTGCATCAGGGCGTGGTGGCTGAAGTCAGTCCTAGCCAGGTCTGGGGTGAGGCAATGCTCGATGAGCTGCTTGACCGCACCGAAGGCGCGCCGTTGTTGCTGGTGCTCGATGGTGTGACTGACCCGCATAACCTTGGTGCCTGTCTGCGTACTGCCGATGCCGCCGGTGCGTTGGCGGTGATCGTGCCGAAGGACAAGTCCGCCACGCTCAATGCCACTGTGCGTAAGGTGGCCTGCGGTGCCGCCGAGGTGATTCCCCTAGTGGCGGTGACCAACCTGGCGCGCAGCCTGGAGAAGCTCCAGCAGCGTGGCCTTTGGGTTGTCGGTACCGCCGGTGAGGCTGAGATGGAGTTGTACGAGCATGACCTGACCGGGCCGACCGTGTTGATCATGGGCGCAGAGGGCAAGGGTATGCGCCGTTTGACCCGTGAGCATTGCGATTATCTGGTCAAGTTGCCGATGGCGGGTAGCGTCAGCAGTCTCAACGTCTCGGTGGCGACCGGTGTTTGCCTGTTTGAAGCATTGCGTCAGCGCAAGGCTGGCGGCAAGAAGAAGTAATGCCTGTGCCGGGCGCTCAGCGGCGCTCGGCATGCTTGAGTGGCCGGCGGCTTGCTTTGCTCGCTGGCGCTTAGTTGTTCAAATAATCACCAGTTCGTCTTGCGTGTGGCAGGGGGCTTCACTAGAATGTCGCCCCTTGCCGCAACGGCAGGCGCGTTTGCGCCTTTCTGTTTCTGCAAGACAAACAAGTGAAATTCACTCCTTGCCTGACCGCATTTCGCGGCAGGCTACAACCCGTAAGGAGCATTTATGCGTCATTACGAAATCATCTTTCTGGTTCACCCGGACCAGAGCGAGCAAGTCGGCGGCATGGTTGAGCGTTACACCAAGCTGATCGAAGAAGACGGCGGCAAGATTCATCGCCTGGAAGATTGGGGTCGTCGTCAGCTGGCTTACGCCATCAACAACGTCCACAAAGCTCACTACGTGATGCTTAACGTTGAGTGCACTGGTAAGGCCCTGGCTGAGCTGGAAGACAACTTCCGTTACAACGATGCCGTGATCCGTAACCTGGTCATCCGTCGCGACGAGGCCGTTATCGACCAGTCCGAGATGCTCAAGGCCGAAGAAAACCGCAGTGAGCGCCGTGAGCGTCGTGACCGTCCTGAAAACGCTGATTCCAACGATAGCGATGACAGCGACAACAACGACAGCGACAACGCTGACGAGTAATCCACGGATCTATTGAGGAGCCACTCTCATGGCACGTTTCTTCCGTCGTCGTAAATTCTGCCGTTTCACCGCAGAAGAAGTGAAAGAGATCGATTTCAAAGATCTCAACACGCTGAAAGCTTATATCTCGGAAACCGGCAAGATCGTTCCTAGCCGTATCACCGGTACTAAGGCTCGTTATCAGCGTCAGCTGGCTACCGCTATCAAGCGCGCCCGCTTCCTGGCCCTGCTGCCTTACACCGACAGCCACGGCCGCTGAGACCGGATGTTCGACAAGAAGTAAGGGATAGATCGCATGCGCGCCTTAGCTGAATTCATTATGCGCGGCCGTATGCAGGCCACTCTCGTAGTGGTGGTTTCTGCGGCATTGCCGCTGTTGTTCTGGTTAAGTGCTGCCGCTGGAAGCCTGGTGCTTCTGCGGCGCGGTTGGAGTGATGCCGTTGGCATCCTCGCCTGGGCCCTGCTGCCGGCCATTGGCTGGTGGTATTTTGGTGAGCCGCGCACCCTGTTGGTGTTGCTCGGTGCGCTGGGGTTGGCGTTGTTGTTGCGCGCTAATCTGTCCTGGAATCGTGTGCTGCTTTGCAGCGTGGCATTGGGCCTGGTGTATGGGGTGGTCTTGGGCGCGGTGTTCCGCGAACCCATCGAGGCAATGGCGCTTGAGCTGCAAAAGCTCATGCCGCAAATGCTCGATGGGGTTCACCAGCAGTTGTCGGTGGATGAGCGAGCGCGTCTGGATAGCCTGATTGCACCGGTGCTGACCGGTTTGATCGCGGCGTTGTTGCAGATAGTCAGTCTGTTGAGCCTGATGCTTGGGCGCTTCTGGCAGGCGCAGTTGTATAACCCGGGTGGTTTTGGTCGCGAGTTTCGCGCGCTACGCCTCCCACCACCGCTGGCGATGTTGCTGCTGGTTGGCATGCTGTTAGGGCCCAATCTGGGCCCACAAATGGCCATGTTGACGCCGTTGTGCAGTGTGCCGCTAGCGTTTGCCGGTATCGCCCTGTTGCATGGGGTGGTGGCGCAAGGTCGGTTGGGCAAGTTCTGGCTGGTTGGGGTGTACATCACGCTGTTGCTGTTTATGCAGCTGACTTATCCGTTACTGGTGGTTTTGGCCATTGTCGACAGTCTGTTTGATTTTCGTGGTCGCTTTGAGCGCAAACAAGGCTCGGGCCCTGCGAACGGTGAAGGTTAAAAGTTAAGAGGTTATTACCAAATGGAACTGATCCTGCTGGAAAAAGTCGCCAACCTGGGCAACCTGGGCGATAAAGTGAACGTTAAGGCCGGTTACGGTCGTAACTTCCTGCTGCCATTCGGCAAAGCAACTGCTGCAACCCCAGCCAACGTGGCTGCGTTTGAAGCACGTCGCGCCGAGTTGGAAAAACTGGCTGCCGAGAAGAAAGCTTACGCTGAATCCCGTGCTGCTCAGTTGGCTGAACTGGAAGTCACCATCACCGCTACCGCGGGCGATGAAGGCAAACTGTTCGGTTCGATCGGTACTCACGACATCGCTGAAGCCCTGACCGCCTCCGGCGTTGAAGTGGCTAAAGCTGAAGTGCGTCTGCCGAACGGCACCATTCGTCAGCTTGGCGAATACGACGTAGCCGTGCACTTGCACAGCGACGTTGAAGCAACCGTTAAGGTTGTTGTTGTAGCCGCCTAACGGGCAGCTCAACGGGCTTGCACTTAGGTGCAGGCTCGCTAACATCGGGCACGGCATTGCGAAAGCGATGCCGTGCCCTTTGTTTTTCAAACACAGAATTCTTTTCCCGAGCCTTATGAACGACATCAGCCTGCCCGAACAGTACGACCTGCAAACCTCTGCCTTGAAGGTGCCGCCGCACTCGATCGAGGCTGAGCAAGCCGTGCTGGGCGGCTTGATGCTCGACAACAACTCTTGGGAGCGGGTGCTGGATGCGGTGTCCGATGGTGACTTCTATCGGCATGACCACCGCCTGATCTTCCGTGCGGTGTTCAAGCTGGCCGAGCGCAACCACCCCTTCGACGTGGTGACCGTGTCCGAGCAGCTGGATCAGGAAGGGCAGCTGTCGCAAGTTGGTGGGCTGGCCTACCTCGGTGAGTTGGCGAAAAACATCCCCTCGGTGGCCAACATCAAGGCCTATGCGCAGATCATTCGTGAGCGCGCCACCTTGCGCCAGTTGATCGGCATCAGCGGCGAAATCGCCGACAGCGCCTATATGCCGCAAGGCCGCACCGGGGTGGAAATTCTCGATGAAGCCGAGCGCCTGATTTTTCAGATCGCCGAGGCGCGGCCGAAGACCGGTGGCCCGGTCGGGATCAACGATATTCTGGTCAAGGCCATCGACCGAATCGATACCCTATTCAATAGCGGGGATGCGATCACCGGTCTGTCCACCGGCTTTAATGAGCTGGACGACCTGACCAGTGGCTTGCAGCCAGCCGACCTGATCATCGTCGCCGGTCGTCCGTCCATGGGTAAAACCACCTTCGCCATGAACCTGGTGGAAAACGCCCTGATGCGCAGCGACAAGGTGGTGATGGTGTATTCCCTAGAGATGCCATCCGATTCCATCGTCATGCGTATGCTAGCGTCCCTGGGGCGCATCGATCAGACCAAGGTGCGCGCCGGCCGCCTGGATGATGATGATTGGCCGCGCCTGACTTCGGCGGTCAATCTACTCAATGACCGCAAGCTGTTCATCGACGACACCGCCGGTATTTCGCCCTCGGAGATGCGTGCGCGAACACGCCGTTTGGCCCGTGAGCACGGCGAGATCGGCCTGATCATGGTCGACTACCTGCAGCTGATGCAGATCCCCGGCTCCAGCGGCGACAGCCGCGTTAATGAGATTTCTGAAATCTCCCGCTCGTTGAAGGCCCTGGCCAAGGAGTTCAACTGTCCGGTCATCGCCCTGTCGCAGCTCAACCGTGGTCTTGAGCAGCGCCCGAACAAGCGCCCGATCAACTCAGACTTGCGTGAATCCGGAGCGATCGAGCAGGACGCCGACATCATCATGTTCGTTTACCGTGACGAGGTGTATCACCCCGAAACCGAGTACAAGGGCGTGGCTGAGATCATCATCGGTAAGCAGCGTAATGGCCCGCTGGGCACTGCGCGGCTGGCGTTTCTCGGCAAATACTCGCGCTTCGAAAACCTTGCACCGGGCAGTTACCAGTTTGACGAAGATTGACGCTATGGCGTGCAACGCAGCGTCTTAGCGAGCCAGATCAATAAAAAACGGGCGGCCAGTGGTTAAACTGGTCGCCCGTTTTTTTCAGGACATTGCCGTCATGCGCCCGCTTGTTGCCACCATCGATTTGTCTGCGATTACTCACAATTATGCCGTGGCCAAGCGCTGTGCACCGGGGCGTCAGGCGTTTGCAGTGGTCAAGGCGAATGCCTACGGGCACGGTGTGCGCGAGGTGGTGACGGCCCTGCATGATGTGGCTGACGGTTTTGCCGTGGCCTGCCTGGAGGAAGCCGCCGAGGTGCGTGCCTTACACGGCGAGGCGCGTATTCTGTTGCTGGAAGGCTGCTTTACGGCGGATGAATATCAGTTTGCCGCGCAACTGGATCTGGATGTGGTGCTGCATAGCGCCTTGCAGGCACAGCAGCTGCTCGCAGCGACCTTGAGCCAGCCGCTGAATGTCTGGTTGAAACTCGACAGCGGCATGCATCGCCTGGGCTTCAGCGCCGCCGAGCTGCGTGAGTGGTACGGGCATTTACAGGGCGCGGCGCAGATAGGTGAGCTGAGCTTGCTGAGCCATTTTGCCTGCGCGGATGAGCGCGGCAGTGACGTCACCGAGCTGCAGCTTGAACAGTTTCTCGAACTGCTGGATCTGGATTTTGCCCAGCGCTCGCTGGCCAACTCGGCGGCGATTCTGACCATTCCGGCGGCGCATATGGATTGGCTGCGCCCCGGCATCATGCTCTACGGCGCGACGCCATTTGCCGACCTCGACGTGGCTGAGTTGGGCCTGCGTCCGGCCATGAGCCTGACTGCGCAGCTGATTGCCTGCCGCGATGTGGCTGTTGGTGAGGCCGTCGGTTATGGCAGCAGCTGGTGCGCCGAGCGTCCGTCGCGTATCGGTACGGTGAGTTGCGGTTATGCCGATGGCTATCCGCGCCATGCCCCGGCGGGTACCCCGGTGCTGGTGCAAGGTCAGCGCGTGGCGCTGGTCGGGCGGGTGTCCATGGATATGCTGACGGTCGACCTGACCGACCTGCCCGATGCCGCCGTGGGCGATGTGGTGGAGTTGTGGGGCGCGCAGTTGCCGGTGGATGAAGTCGCGCGTGCCGCCGGCACCATTGGCTACGAGCTGCTCAGCAAGGTCACGGCGCGGGTGCCAAGGCGTTACGCCGCCACTCGGTCACACTAAGCCGCTGGGTACACTGAGTACATCCAGGTGCAGGCGGGTGCTGTTGCTTAGCGCGCCGTCTTCACCGCACACCGCCGAGCCTGAACGGCCGCGGGCTTTGACGCGGTAGAGCATTTCATCGGCCGCCTTGTACAGCGCGGTAAAGGTGCTGGCATGTTGCGGGTACAGCGCTACGCCGATACTGATGGTCACGGTCAGCCGCTCTGCGCGATAGATCACCGGCTTGGCCAGTTCGCCAAGCAGGCGGTTGGCGACGTCTCGGGCGTGCACTTCGGCATCCGCGCCGCACACCAGCACGGCAAATTCATCGCCACCCAGGCGGGCCACCGTATCGCCTGCGCGAACATGCTCGCGCAGGCGCAGGGCGATCTGCTGCAGCATCAGGTCGCCGGCATCGTGACCATGTTTGTCGTTGATTGGCTTGAAGTGGTCGAGGTCGATCAGCAGCAGAGCCGCCGTTTCGTGATGGCGCTGTGCGTGGGCCAGCGCCGCCTCGCAGCGTTCGATCAAATAGCGCCGGTTGGGCAGCTCAGTTAAGGGGTCGTGGAAGGCGGCCTGCATCAGCTGGCTTTCACGCTCACAGAGTTGCTGGTTGGTCGCAGCCAGTTCAGCAGTGCGCAATTTGACCGCGCTGTGCAGCTCATCGGCACTGTTCTGTATCTGCGTCAGGCGTGCAGTTTTTTCACGGTCAGCCTGTATCAGGGCCTCGGCTTTTTCTTGCTTGAGGGTTTGAATGCGGTACGCCAAGGCAAAGGAGAACAAAATCGACTCGGCCGCCACCGAGAGGGGGAATACATATGCATTCCAGTTAGCGGGTTGCACGACACCCGTGGCCCGCAGCAGTGCCAGGCTGATACTGCCGAGGATCAGGCCGTAACCACAGAGGTAGAGAAAGGCAGGGAAATAACCCTGTCGCCAGCGAATAAGTGCGCAGCCAAGAGCGGCTGGGATGCTGGTGAGCGACAGTAGGGCAATGATCCAGGCCGCCGAATGCCGCTGGCCAATGCTCTCGAGAGTCAGCGCGATGACGTAGCAGATACAGGCCAGGTTCAATAGGTGATGAGCCCAGCGCACGTGAGTGCGGGTTTGCATGAGGCGCTGGGTAAAGCGGCAGGCGCAGAAACCCCACAGCGACGGTAGGGTAATGCGATCCAGCCAGAATGGTACTGGCTTGTCCGGCCACAGGTACTGGAAGCCATGACCGCTCATGCTGAGAATCATCAGCAGCGCGGTGGCGGTCGTCATCACGTACCAAAAATAGGCTGAGTCGCGCAGGCTGAGGTAAATGAACAGGTTGTACAAAAGCAGGGCGGCGATAATCCCGTAGACCATGCCGAGCGCGAGGTTTTCCTCGGCGGCCTGCTGAGTAAGATCGTCTAATTGCCATACGTGCATAGGAAATGAGTTGCCTGCAGGGTCGAAGGCGCGCACATAGAACGTCAATGGAGTCTGGCCCAGCGGCGGCAGCTTGAACAGCATGTGTCGGGACTCGCGGTCACGACCGTCACGGTGGGCGACAAGCTCGCCCGACTGGCGAGCGCTCCAGCGGCCACCGGCGTCAGGCATATAAATACGCATGTCGTGTTGTGTCACCGAGCTGATTTGCAGCCACCAATGGGGCGGCGCGTCAGCCCGGCGTTGCAGCGTAACTTTGATCCACCAGGGATTGCGGCTCTGGCCGACGCTGGCGCGGCCTGCCGCAGGTTGGAAGCGGCTTTGGATGGTCGGGTCTGCCATGTCGGTGATGGTCAGTTGTGCGCCGACGTCTTCCAGTAGCTCGATCTGCTCGTTGAGTGAGCTGCCACTGCTTGATGCGGTCAGCACAGTGGCGGCCTGTGGCATACCGCTCGTAAAGGCGAGGCTCAGCAATAATAGGGTCGAAAAGACTAAGCGTTGCGCCATGTGCACTCCCTGTCCCGGCTATTCGCTGGTGATCTTGCTGGCCGAGTATAGCTGCAAGTTGCTACGCAGAAGCTGAGGTGGCGACGGTCGTACGTTAGCGGTTAATCCTAGTGTTTGAGTCGGGTTTGGTTAATTTTTGTGCTATATTCTGCGGCCGCGATTTACCTTCCCTTTCGCCAGCACCGGTCACTTTCCATGTCTATGCAAGCCGCCAAGCCGTTATTCGATTATCCAAAGTACTGGGCCGAGTGTTTCGGCCCTGCGCCTTTCCTGCCAATGAGCCGGGAAGAGATGGATCAGCTTGGCTGGGACAGCTGCGACATCATCATTGTCACCGGTGACGCCTATGTCGATCATCCTTCTTTCGGCATGGCCATTATTGGTCGTTTGCTGGAGTCGCAAGGCTTTCGCGTGGGCATCATCGCCCAGCCAAACTGGCAGTCGAAAGACGACTTTATGAAGCTTGGCGAGCCGAACCTGTTCTTCGGCGTCGCAGCCGGCAACATGGACTCGATGATCAACCGCTACACCGCCGACAAGAAGATCCGTTCGGACGATGCCTACACCCCTGGCGGCATGGCCGGTAAGCGGCCGGATCGCGCCAGCCTGGTGTACAGCCAGCGCTGCAAAGAAGCCTATAAACACGTACCGATTGTGCTCGGTGGCATCGAAGCCTCCTTGCGCCGTATTGCCCACTACGACTACTGGCAGGATCGCGTGCGTAACTCGATCCTGATCGACGCCAGCGCCGACATCCTGCTGTATGGCAACGCCGAGCGCGCCATCGTTGAGGTGGCCCAGCGTCTGTCCTACGGGCAGAAAGTCGAAGACATCACAGATGTGCGCGGCACCGCGTTTATCCGCCGCGATACACCGCAGGGCTGGTACGAAGTGGATTCCACGCGGATCGACCGGCCGGGCAAGGTCGACAAGATCATCAACCCCTACGTCAACACTCAGGACACCCAGGCCTGCGCCATCGAGCAGGAAAAAGGTCCGGTTGAAGACCCCAACGAAGCCAAGGTTGTGCAGTTACTGGACAGCCCGCGGATGACCCGCGACAAGACGGTGATCCGTCTGCCGTCGATGGAAAAAGTGCGTAACGACCCGGTTCTGTACGCTCACGCCAACCGCGTGCTGCACCTGGAAACCAACCCAGGCAACGCCCGCGCGCTGGTGCAGAAGCATGGCGAGGTGGATGTGTGGTTTAACCCGCCACCCATCCCGATGACCACCGAAGAAATGGACTACGTGTTCGGCATGCCCTACGCGCGTGTTCCGCACCCGGCGTACGGCAAGGAAAAAATCCCGGCCTACGACATGATCCGTTTCTCGGTCAACATCATGCGCGGCTGCTTCGGCGGCTGCACCTTCTGCTCGATCACCGAGCACGAAGGGCGGATCATCCAGAACCGCTCGGAAGAGTCGATCATCCGCGAAATCGAAGAGATCCGCGACAAGGTGCCGGGCTTTACCGGGGTGATTTCTGACCTCGGCGGACCGACCGCGAACATGTACCGCATCGCCTGCAAAACCCCGGAAATCGAATCCGCGTGCCGTAAGCCGTCGTGCGTGTTCCCCGGTATCTGCCCGAACCTGAACACCGATCACTCGTCGTTGATTCAGCTGTATCGCAGCGCCCGCGCCTTGCCAGGCGTGAAGAAAATTCTGATTGCCTCCGGCCTGCGTTATGACTTGGCCGTGGAGTCGCCGGAGTATGTGAAAGAGCTGGTCACCCACCACGTTGGTGGTTACCTGAAGATCGCTCCGGAGCACACCGAGGAAGGCCCGCTGAATCAGATGATGAAGCCGGGCATTGGCAGCTATGACAAGTTCAAGCGCATGTTCGAGAAGTACTCGAAAGAGGCGGGCAAAGAGCAGTACCTGATCCCGTACTTTATCGCTGCGCACCCGGGCACCACTGACGAAGACATGATGAACCTGGCCCTGTGGCTCAAGGGCAACGGCTTCCGTGCCGACCAGGTGCAGGCCTTCTACCCGTCGCCAATGGCCACCGCTACAGCGATGTACCACTCGGGCAAAAACCCGCTGCGCAAGGTCAGCTACAAGAGCGACGGCGTGGCCATCGTCAAGAGCGAAGAGCAGCGCCGCCTGCACAAAGCCTTCCTGCGTTATCACGACCCGAAGGGCTGGCCAATGCTGCGTGAAGCACTGACCCGTATGGGCCGTGCCGACCTGATCGGCCCGGGCAAGAACCAACTGATCCCGCTGCATCAGCCCGCTACCGACGGTTACCAGAGTGCGCGGCGCAAGAACTCGACGCCGGCGGGCAGCAAGAAAGTCGCCGGGGCCGCCAAGAGCAAGCCGATGCTGACTCAGCACACCGGTTTGCCACCGCGTGATACCGGTGCTGCTGGCGGTAATCCATGGGACAAGCGCGAGCAGGCCAAAGCGGCGGCGCAGGCGCGTAACCAGCAGGCGGCCAAGGAGCGCTCCGATGCGGCCAAAGGTAAAGGCAAGAAGCCAGTGAAGAAGCCGGCCGTGCCGCGCTGATTAGAATGTGATCAATCGTAGGATGGGTTAGTCGCGCAGCGGCGTAACCCATCGATCATTTTTCGGCGTGTTGATGGGTGTCGCTTTGCTCCACCCATCCTACGAACTGATGTAGCGACCATAAAAAACGCCAGCCTAGAGCTGGCGTTTTTTATGGCTGTAAGGTGGGTGACGCTTTATCCATCCACCACCGCGCCGCTGATGGTGGATGAGAAAGGCGCCATCCACCCTACGGCCTCAGCCGTAGCGTTTCTGCGCTTCGATGGCCAGGCCGCTGCCGATGCTGCCGAAGGTATTGCCTTCGACGTGGCGTGCGTTGGGCAGCATTGCTGCAACGCTCTGGCGCAATGCCGGAATGCCGCTGGAGCCGCCGGTGAAGAACACCGTATCGACCTGGGCAACCCCTACGCCGGCATCGCCGAGCAGCTGGGTGACGCTGGCGCGCACGCGCTCGAGCAGCGGCTCGATGGCCTCTTCAAAAAGCTCGCGAGTCAGCTCGGCGACCAGCCCGTCTTCCAGGCGGCTGAGGTCGATGGGGCGTGCATCCTGTTCGGTGAGGGCGATCTTGCTGTCTTCCACTTGCATGGCCAGCCAATGGCCGTCTCGTCGCTCAATTAGCTGAAACAGGCGGTCGATTCCCGTGGGGTCGACGATGTCATAGCGCATGCTTTGCAACTGGCGTTGCGACTGCGCCGAGTAGACCGCGTTGATGGTGTGCCAGGTGGCCAGGTTTAGGTGGGTGCTGGTGGGCATCGGTGCGGCGCTTTTCATCCGGCTGCCGTAGCCAAACAGCGGCATTACGCCGGCCAGCGAGAGTTGCTTGTCGAAGTCGGTACCGCCGATATGCACGCCGCCGGTGGCGAGAATGTCGTCATGGCGGTCGGCGACGCTGCGTCGCTCCGGTGCCAGGCGCACGAGGGAGAAGTCCGAAGTACCGCCGCCGATATCGACGATCAATACCAGCTCTTCCTGGTTGATCCCCGACTCGTAGTCGAAGGCCGCCGCAATTGGCTCGTACTGGAATGACACGTCTTTGAAGCCGAGCTTGTGCGCTACGGCTACCAGGGTGTTTTGGGCTTCCAGGTCAGCCACCGGATCGTCGTCGACGAAGAACACCGGGCGGCCCAGCACCACTTCTTCAAACGGCCGGCCGGCCGTATTCTCCGCGCGCTTTTTCAATTCGCCGATAAAGAAACCGAGCAAATCTTTAAAGGGCAGAGCGCTACCGAGCACGGTGGTTTCGCTCTTCAGCAACTTACTGCCCAGCAGGCTTTTCAGCGAGCGCATCAAGCGGCCTTCATAGCCTTCCAGGTATTCCTGCAACGCCAGGCGGCCGTAAACCGGGCGGCGCTCTTCCATGTTGAAGAAGACTACCGAGGGCAGGGTGATCTTGCCGTCTTCCAGCGGAATCAGGGTTTCGCTATCGGGGCGCAGCCAGCCGACAGTGGAGTTGGATGTACCGAAATCGATGCCGCAGGCGCGGGCGGGAGAGGAGAGAGTCATGCGGCGCGCTGTTCCTGAAAAGTGACCGAGCAAGTGAGACCCCGCAGAGGCCGCCATGGCGGCTGGCCGTAAAAACGGCCGCGCATTCTATGCGAGTCGCCCAGTAAATGCTCTGTGGATTGCCTAACTGGCGACGAATGCGTCCACGCCGAGGGTCAGCACGATTAACGCGGCGTAGCGCAGGCTCTTCGCCAGGCTGACGATCAACAGGAAGACCCACAGGCGTTCACGCATGATGCCGGCGACCAGCGTCAGCGGGTCACCGACAATCGGCAGCCAGCTGAGCAGCAGCGTCCAGCGCCCGTAGCGGGCATACCAGTGTTGCGCCCGCTGCAACTGCGCGTCATTGAGCGGAAACCAGCGGCGCCCGCGGAAATGTTCCAGGTAGCACCCCAGTAGCCAGTTGATTAGCGCGCCGAGGATATTGCCGGTGCTGGCCACTGCGAGCAGTGCCCAGGGCGAATAAGCGCCGCTGAGCAGCAGGGCCACCAAGACGCTTTCCGATTGCAGCGGCAGCAGCGTGGCCGCCCCCAGCGCCGAGAGAAACAGGCCGAGGTAGGCGGAGAGCGTCAGCATCCGTGGCGTGCCGGTCAGGTGCGCTTATTAGGACTGCTTCTCCTGCTCGGCATTGGCCATCACGTCTTCCAGTTTGAGGCCGGTGAGGCCGTGGATGGTGCGCCACAGGTAGTAGAAGACGGCCATCAGCATGATCATCGAGGGAATCGCGATCATCGGGTAGCTGAGCAGGTTCATCCGGCCCAGTTCGGCGTTAAAGGCTTCACTGCCAGCCGGGCTGATGACAATCCACTTGGCCAGCGCGTAGTTCATTGCCGAGGAAAAGAAGAAGGTGCCGCTCAGCCAGTAGGTCGCCCTGAGCAGGCGCGCCTCGAACTGCTCGGTATTGCCGGCTTGCTCCAGGCGCTCATGAATTTTGTCGACGTTGAGCACGTTCTTGTTGAACAGCATGGTGCGAATCAGCGGGTAGCGCGTGCGGGTTGAGGCCAGCACCGCGATGCCGATCACTCCTGGGATCGCCGCTTCCTTGATCGCCAGCCACTGGTTGTCCAGCTTGAGTAGGCCGATACCGCCGGTAAGCAGCACGCTGACCAAGCCGAGCAGGGCGATAAAGTTGAATTTGCGGTACTTGAGCAGCTCGAAACTGCCCCAGCCCAGCGGGAAGGCGAGCGCCAGTATCAGTGCGCCGTCGGCGCCGAGTCTGGCCTCGCCGCTGAGCTTCATCAGAATCAGGGACGGGATCACGATGCTGACCAGTAAATCGATCAGTGGGCGTGGTTTGTGCGTGGCGTGAGTGCTGTGCGTGGTATCGGTCATGTCATTCAAGGTGCAGGAAAGAACCGCGATCATCGCCTGCTTGGGCGGCGTCTACCAGCCCAGCGGTCGCCTGCGGCGTGAAAAAATGCCTAGAAGGCCCTTTAAGCGTTACGCAAGGTCGGCTGTCAGGCTGGGCTGGCACGTGCTCACGGTTTTCTGGCGGCTGATTGGTCGTACGGCATTCGGCGAATCTAATTACATGATGCTAAAGTGATATCAGTAACTCTGCAGGGACGCTTGTGGCGCTATTTGGTTCCGCGTGCGATGACGACGTTCCGGGAGTGATGCTGATGTACGGCCTATGCGTTTCGAGAAATGTACTACTAATTGTTCTGCTAAGCAGTTGGGCAACTCTGGCGTCGGCAAAGGATTGCATTGGCGTCGTGGCGGCCGGCGCGGCGCCTTTTTGGTTGCAGGTAGAGGGCGGTGCGCGACAGGCTGCCAAAGAGCAGGGGCTGGACCTGTATTTTCGCGGGCCACGCCGCGAAGGGCAGGTCGCAACGCAGCTGCAGATGATTGATTGGATGCTGGAACGCGGCTGTAAAGCGTTGGTTATCGCCCCTGGCGGTGATGAAATTGCTGTGCGAGTCCGGCAGTTGGCGGCCAATGGCGTCATCAGCATTTATTTCGACCGTAATTTGCCCGGCAGCGCGGTGCGCGGCGTTGTGGCCACCGATAACTTGTTTGCCGGAGTACAGGCCGGGCAAGCGTTGGCTGCGGCGCTTGGCGGGCGCGGCCAGGTCGCGCTGTTGCGTCTGCAGGCCGATGTACCCTCAACCAGCGAGCGCGAGCGTGGCTTTCGCCGGGGCGCTGAGGCGGGTGGGCTGAGTATTGTGGTTGATAGCTATATTGGTGAAGACAGCCAGGCGGCCGTGGATGCACTGCAGGGCCAGCTACCGCAGCTCAAGGGGGTGTTTACCCCGAACAGCAACAGTACCCGCGCAGCCTTGGCAGCGCTGCGTCGTCTCGGCCAGGCGGGGCAGTTAGTGCATGTCGGGTTCGATGCGGATGACTTGTTGATTGATGCGTTGCGCAAGGGCGAGATCCACAGCCTGATGGTTCAGCAGCCTCATGCCATTGGTTATCAGGCTGTGCAGTTAGCCGCGCAGGGCTTGCGCGGTGAGCTGCCGTTGCAGCCGGTGAGCGTGGTGCTGCAGGTCAAGCGCGTAAATCGCACCAATCTGGCGCAATGGCAGCGCGCGCAGGCGTTAGAATTAGACCGGTCAACCAGACCTTAATCTCGCTTGTACTGATTCGCTGCAAGGCTGTATCTATTGCAGCCTGGTCGCCGCCTCGGGCCATGGTCTTTATGTATTTCAGGTAGCTCCATGAGATTGAAGTTGTGTTTTGGTGTGTTGTTACTTGGCTACTGCACATCAGCACTGGCGGTCGAGTTGCGCCTGTATACCGAGGAATATCGCCCGCTTAGCTATATCGAGAATGGCAAACTCACCGGTATGGCGGTGGAAGTGGCCGAGATGTTGATCCAGCGTACCGGGCAGGATACGCGCATAAAATTGGAGCCCTGGACCCGTGGCTATTACCGGGTACAGCACGAAGCCAACAGCGGCTTGTTCGCCATGGTACGCACCCCTGAGCGTGAGGCTTTGTTCCAGTGGGTTGGGCCGATTGCCCAGGGGCGCACCAGTGTCTATGCGCGGCGTGGTGCCGGGCTGACAATACATCGGTTAAAGGATGTCGAGCGTTTCAGTACCTTGGTGGTGCCCAAACAGTGGTATTCCTACGAGTACCTTCGCGGCCAGGGCCTGAAAAACCTCTACGGTGTGCCGACGCCGCAGCATATGGTGAAGATGTTCAAGCATGGCCGTATTGAGTTACTGGTGGCGAGTAACCTGGTTTTGGACGACATGCTCGCGCAGCAGGGCATGCGCCGTGATGAGGTCGAGTTGCAGTACACCTTTATGGACAACAATTCCTATATCGGCTTTTCCAAACGCACTGATCCGGCGCTGGTGCAGCGCTGGCAGCAAGCGCTTGAGCAGCTGAACCGTGATGGCAGCTTGCAGCGTGTTCACCAGCGCTGGTTCAGCGAGCCCTATAGCTTGGAGGCTTTAGCGCCGTAGCGATGCGCGGTGCCGGTCGAGCTGGCTGATTTTGTAGTTTTACTACATAATTGCCCGCCTAAAGCCGATTCTGACTGGTGGTGCATTTCCATGCAAAGAGCCTCGCATCATGACCTTCGCGCGCAGTTTCGTGCGCTTCTCTCTTCAAATAGCTGCTATCACACCGCCTCGGTGTTCGACCCGATGGCGGCGCGTATCGCTGCGGATCTCGGTTTTGAAGTGGGGATTTTGGGCGGCTCTGTAGCTTCACTACAAGTTTTGGCCGCGCCGGATTTTGCCCTGATTACCCTCAGCGAGTTTGTCGAGCAGGCCACCCGCATTGGCCGGGTTAGCCGTCTGCCGGTAATCGCCGATGCTGACCATGGCTATGGCAACGCGCTTAATGTGATGCGTACGGTGGTCGAGTTGGAGCGTGCGGGGATTGCCGCGCTGACCATCGAAGACACGCTGCTGCCGGCGCAGTTTGGGCGCAAGTCCAGCGACCTGATCAGCATTGACGAGGGTGTCGGTAAAATCCGTGCTGCGCTTGAGGCGCGGGTCGATCCGGATCTGGCCATTATTGCCCGCACCCATGCCGGCGTGCTGGCCGTCGACGAGGTGATTCGCCGCACCCAGGCTTATCAGGCTGCCGGCGCCGATGCGATTTGCATCGTCGGGGTTGAGGACTTTGCCCATCTGGAGCAGATTGCCGCGGCCTTGAGCATCCCGCTGATGCTGGTCACCTACGGCAACCCCAAGCTGCGTGATAACGAGCGTCTGGCCAAGCTCGGCGTGCGTATCGTGGTTAACGGCCATGCGGCCTACTTTGCTGCCATCAAAGCCACCTACGACTGCCTGCGCGAGCAGCGCGGGGCGCAGTCCAGCGACCTCAGTGCGACTGAACTGACGCACACCTACACCCAGCCGGAGGACTACATCGTCTGGGCTGAAGAGTTTATGAATGTGAAAGAGTAGGTTGCCGATCAACTGCGCTTGTAAATCGGCTCTTTGGCGTCCATATCTCCTGCATCAGTACAACGCGTGTGGAGGCGGTCATGGCCGGTGGCTGGAGTAATGACGGTGCGGTACAGGAGCAGATCGACAGCAGCATTGAGGATGCTATCCAGCGTGTCCGTAGCCAGCTGCCCAGCGGTGACAGCCTGACGCACTGCGAAGAATGCGCGGCGGCGATTCCCCAGGCGCGGCGCGCGGCAATCCCCGGCGTGCGCCTGTGTGTGGCCTGTCAGAGCGAGCATGACCAAGCGCAAGGCAAATTCAGCGGCTACAACCGTCGAGGCAGCAAAGACAGTCAGTTGCGCTAGGGTGCCTCTGCTGTGACGCGGGTAGCCGCGGGAGAGCGCCGTCGATTGGCCGCGCCCGACCTATCTGGGCTTGCCTGATTGCGCTGATACGTACGAAGCTAACGGTTTTCCCGTAGCCTGCTCGGCCTATGGAGCCCTGATGTTTTCCCAGATTCTCTCGACACTGCTGCCGGTATTCCTGATCGCCGGTTGCGGTGCGCTCTATGGCCGTGTGCGTTCGCCTGACATCGGTGTGCTTAACCGCCTGAACATGGAGCTGTTTGTGCCCATGCTGGTGTTTGCGGTTCTCGCCGAACGCAAAGCGCCGCTGCAGGATTACGCCGACTTGGCGCTGGCCGCGACGGTGATCGTTCTCGGTTCTGGGCTGCTGCTGTGGCCGTTGGCGCGCCTGCTTAAGCTTGATGTGCGCACCTTCCTGCCGCCGATGATGTTCAACAACACCGGCAATATGGGCCTGCCCTTGATGGTCCTGGCGTTCGGCGAGAAAGCGCTGCCGGCGGCCGTGGTGTTGTTCATCGTGGAAATGCTCCTGCACTTTTCGGTCGGGCTCTACGTGCTCAATCCACGTACACGATTGCTGAGCCTGCTGCGTGTGCCGGTGGTGGTGGCCAGCATCGCCGGGGTGGCGGTGAATATGCTGGGCGTCGGTTTGCCGAGTTGGCTGCTTGAGGCATGCCGGATGCTCGGTGGAGTGTGCGTGCCGCTGATGCTGTTCGCCCTTGGCGTGCGCCTGCTGGAAGTGGACTTTTCAGCCTGGAAGCTGGGGTTGCTCGGGGCTGTTGCCTGTCCTGCCAGTGGTTTGCTACTGGCCTGGCCAATGGTTCTGCTGTTGGATCTGCAAGGCGTGCAACTGGCGGCCGTATGGGTGTTTGCGGCCTTACCTCCGGCCGTCCTCAACTACATGCTGGCTGAGCAATTCCAGCAAGAACCGCACAAGGTCGCGGCCCTGGTACTGATTGGCAACTTGGGTAGCGTGGCGGTCATGCCCGTGGTGCTGGGGCTGCTGTTTGCCGCAGGACATGGTTGAGCTGCATGGGCCGCGCCAGAATCGTCTGGCGCGAAAGAAGGCCGGTCAGAACAGGAAATAACGCTGGGCCATCGGCAGCACCTCAGCGGGTTCACACCAGAGCAACTGGCCGTCAGCCTTGACCTGATAGTTCTGCGCATCCACCTCAATGTTCGGCAGATAATCGTTGTGGATCAGGTCAGTCTTCTGCACCTCACGACAGCCCTTGACTACGCCAATCTTCTTCTTTAATCCAAGCTGCTCGGGCACCCCGGCATCGAACGCCGCCTGGCTGATAAAGGTGAAACTGGTGGCGTGGCGGCTGCCGCCGTAACTGGCGAACATCGGCCGGTAGTGCACGGGCTGCGGGGTGGGGATCGAGGCGTTGGCGTCGCCCATCAGGCTGGCAGCAATCGCCCCGCCCTTGAGTATCAACGTCGGCTTCACGCCGAAGAACGCCGGACGCCAGAGCACTAAGTCCGCCCACTTACCCACTTCAATCGAGCCGACCTCATGGCTGATGCCGTGGGTAATCGCTGGGTTGATGGTGTATTTGGCGATATAGCGCTTAACCCGGAAGTTGCTGTTGCCTGCACCGTCGCCGGGCAGCGGACCGCGCTGCTTGTGCATCTTGTCGGCGGTTTGCCAGGTGCGCGTGATTACCTCACCAACGCGGCCCATGGCCTGGCTGTCGGAGCTGATCATGCTGAACGCGCCGAGGTCATGCAGGATGTCTTCGGCGGCGATGGTTTCACGGCGAATCCGCGATTCGGCGAACGCCACGTCCTCGGCGATGCTCGGGTCGAGGTGGTGACAAACCATCAGCATGTCGAGGTGTTCGTCGATGGTGTTGCGGGTGAACGGCCGGGTTGGGTTGGTCGAGCTGGGCAGCACATTGGGGAAACCACAGGCTTTAATGATGTCCGGCGCATGACCGCCGCCGGCACCCTCGGTGTGATAGGTGTGGATGGTGCGGCCCTTGAACGCGCCTAGGGTGGTTTCGACGAAGCCGGACTCGTTGAGCGTGTCGGTGTGAATCGCCACTTGAACGTCGTACTGATCCGCCACGCTCAGGCAGTTGTCGATCGCCGCCGGGGTGGTGCCCCAGTCTTCGTGCAGTTTGAGGCCGATGGCGCCGGCTTTGACTTGCTCGATCAAAGGCTCCGGCAGCGAGGCGTTGCCTTTGCCGGTAAAGCCCAGGTTCATCGGGAAGGCGTCCGCAGCCTGGAGCATGCGCGCCATATGCCAAGGGCCAGGGGTGCAGGTGGTGGCGTTGGTGCCGGTGGCCGGCCCGGTGCCGCCGCCGATCATGGTGGTGACGCCGCTCATCAAGGCCTCTTCAATCTGCTGTGGGCAGATAAAGTGAATATGGCTGTCGATGCCGCCGGCGGTGAGAATCATGCCCTCACCGGCGATCACTTCGGTGCTGGCGCCGATAGCGATGGTCACATCGGGCTGGATATCCGGGTTGCCGGCCTTGCCGATGGAGGCGATACGGCCGTCTTTCAGGCCGACGTCGGCTTTGACGATGCCCCAGTGGTCGATGATCAGCGCGTTGGTGATCAGCGTATCGACCACATCGGCGGCGCACAGTTGGCCTTGGCCCATGCCGTCGCGGATGACTTTGCCGCCGCCGAATTTCACTTCCTCGCCATAAGTGGTGAAGTCTTTTTCCACCTCGATCCACAGCTCGGTATCGGCCAGGCGCACCTTGTCGCCGACGGTGGGGCCGAACATATCGGCGTAGGCTTGGCGGGAAATCTTCATAGGCTGTCTTTTCCGTAGGATGGGTCAGGCGCGTAGCGACGTAACCCATCAGGGGTATGGGGCGATGGGTATCGCTGCGCTCCACCCATCCTACAAATGCATGGCGAGATCAGAGCTCGCCCATCACCCGCCCGGCAAAGCCGAACACCCGGCGTGCGCCGGCCAGGTCGACCAGCTCGACTTCGCGGCTCTGCCCCGGCTCGAAGCGCACCGCAGTGCCGGCCGGAATATTCAGGCGCATACCGCGCGTGGACTCGCGGTCAAAGGCCAGTGCATCGTTGGTTTCGAAAAAGTGAAAGTGCGAGCCGACCTGAATGGGGCGGTCGCCGCTGTTGGCCACCGTCAGGCTGAGGGTGCGTCGGCCGGCATTGAGTTCAATGTCGCCGTCCTGGATCTGGTATTCGCCGGGGATCATTGCGCTATTGCTCCAGCATCAATTGCATAAAGGTGAGGTCGAGCCAGCGGTCGAATTTGCGCCCGACCTGGGGCATCTGCCCGGTGGTGACAAAGCCAAGACGCTCGTGCAGGCGGATCGAGGCGCTGTTGCCGCTTTCAATGGCGGCGACCATCACGTGCAGGCCTGCATGTTTCGCGCGCTCAATTAGCGCCTGCATCAGCAGTGGGCCAAGGCCTTGACCACGTTGGTCGCTGCGCACATACACCGAGTGTTCGACGGTATGACGGAAGCCTTGGATGGCGCGCCAGGTGCCGTAGCTGGCATAACCGACCACGCTACCGGCATCATCATGCGCGACCAGCACCGGGAAGCCGGCGGCATGGCGCTCGGCCAGCCACGCTTGGCGGTTGGCCAGGTCAACTTGGCTCTCGTTCCAGATCGCTGTGGTGTGTTCGACCGCATCGTTATAAATGGCCAGGATGGCGGGCAGGTCGGCTTGCGTGGCGTCAAGAATAGGCATGCTGATTACGCAATGGGTTGGTGGACGGTGACCAGCTTGGTGCCATCCGGGAAGGTGGCCTCAACCTGAATCTCTGGGATCATTTCGGCGATGCCCTCCATCACCTGATCGCGGGTGAGCAGGGTGGTGCCAAAGTGCATCAGGTCAGCCACGGTCTGGCCGTCGCGGGCGCCTTCCAGCAGGGCGGCGGAGATGTAAGCCATGGCCTCCGGGTAGTTGAGTTTCACCCCGCGGGCCAGGCGGCGCTCGGCCACCAGGCCTGCGGTGAAAATTAGCAGTTTGTCTTTTTCGCGCGGCGTCAGGTCCATGGCGAGTCCTTTAGTTATTCAGGTCAGTTCGTAGGGTGGATGTCGTTTTTACATCCACCTGTTGGTGGTGGACAATGCTGCGCGGTTGTCCACCCTACGTGCTCCAGATTCTTGGGGGTACAGCGGTGCGCCCGAGCAACTCTGGGCGCAGCAGCTGCCAGAGGTCGATCAGCCAGGCGCGGGCATGCAGCGCTTCGTTGGCCAGGCAGCGGGCCACCAGCAGGCCCGGTAGTTGAGTCAGATCGCCGCGCACCTGGCTGGGCAGTTCGCGGCAGCGCTCGAGCAGTTCGCTGTCGATTTCGCCGCTGATCAGTAGCGTGGCGAATACCGGTTTGCCGTCCAGGCCGATGGGCGAGTCGAGCAGGCCGTCTGCGCCGGCTACGCGTTGGCGCTCGTGCCAGAGCAGTTGGCTGTCACGGCGGATATTCAGCCCGGCCTGGAAGTGGCCGGCGTCGAAGCGCTCAGCACTGGCCGGGCGGCCGAGGGCGATGATGTCCCAATACAGCAGCTTGGCATCGCCCTCCAGGTCGATCTCGGTCGTGAGTTCGGCCTGGGCCCCCGAGTAGATGATGGTTTCCTGCGGCAGCCATTCCAGCGTCGCGCCCGCTTTAACGCGCAACTTGAGTTGTTGATAGGCCGGGCCGGCGGCGCGGTACCACTTGGCGGCACCTGGGCTGGTCAGTTGCACCCAAGCGTTGTTGCCGACCGTGGCGCAAATAGCTAAACGGTCACCGCCGGCAATCCCGCCTGGCGGATGGACGATAATGTGCTGGCACACGTGCGGGCCTTCGGCGTACAGGTGCTTTTGCACCCGCAGCGGACCTTTATGGCGACGCAGCGTGGGGCGTGTGGCCGCGCCGTCATGGCCGTAAGCCAGTTCCAGCTCGGCCTGCCAGCTCGGGGTGAACAGCGCAGTGGGGACGGGTGCGTTCATAGGGGCTTTTCGTAGGGTGAATGGCGCTTTATCCATCCACCAGTTGTTAATGTCAGGTGCGATGAGCGGCGCGTCATCCACCCTACCGCGAGTTTCAAATCGCCACCAGTCCGCGCACACCGTCGTTTTCCATGCTTGCACCGCGGCCCTGTTGGACGATTTCACCACGGCTCATCACCAGGTACTGATCGGCCAGTTCGGCGGCAAAGTCATAGAACTGCTCGACCAGCAGAATGGCCATGTCGCCGCGTGCGGCGAGCTTGTTGATCACCACACCGATCTCCTTGATTACCGACGGCTGAATACCTTCGGTGGGCTCATCGAGGATCAGCAAGCGCGGCTTGCTCGCCAGCGCGCGGCCGATGGCCAGCTGTTGCTGCTGGCCGCCGGAAAGGTCGCCACCCCGGCGCAGCTTCATCTCGCGCAGCACCGGGAACAGCTCGTAGATAAATTCCGGCACGACTTTGGCTTCGCTGCCGGGGAAGCGCGACAAGCCCATCAGCAGGTTCTCTTCCACCGTCAGCCGAGCAAAAATCTCCCGGCCTTGCGGCACATAAGCGATGCCTGTGTGCACGCGTTGGTGCGGCTTGAAGGCGGTGATCGCTTGGCCCTCCCACTGCACGGCACCTTCTTTGGCGGGGATCAGGCCCATCAGGCATTTCAGCAAGGTGGTCTTGCCCACGCCGTTGCGCCCGAGCAGGCAGGTAACTTCGCCGACCTTGGCCTCGAATGACAGGCCACGGAGGATATGGCTACCGCCGTAGTATTGGTGCAGGTGTTGGACTTGCAGCATGGTTGTGTCCTTGATTCGTGTTGTGGGAGGGGCTTTAGCCGCGAGCTGTTCAACCCCTGAGGCATCGCGGTTAAAGCCCTTCCCGCCTGGGTGAATTACCCGCCCGCTCGCCTGATCAACGGCCGAGATACACCTCAATTACCCGCTCATCGGCCTGCACCTGCTCCAGCGAGCCTTCGGCCAGCACGCTGCCTTGGTGCAGCACGGTGACGTGGTCGGCGATTGAGCCGACGAAGCCCATGTCGTGCTCGACCACCATCAGCGAATGTTTGCGCGCCAGCGACTTGAACAGCTCGGCGGTGAACTCAGTTTCGGCGTCGGTCATGCCGGCCACCGGCTCGTCCAGCAGCAACAGTTGTGGGTCTTGCACCAGCAGCATGCCGATCTCGAGGAACTGCTTTTGCCCGTGGGACAACAACCCGGCCGGGCGCTGGCGTGCGCTGTCGAGCTTGATTGTCTGCAGCACTTCATCGATGCGGTCTTGCTGCTCGCCTGTTAGTTTGGCGCGCAGGCTGGCCCACACCGATTTGTTGGTTTTCTGCGCCAGTTCGAGGTTTTCAAATACGCTAAGCGCCTCGAACACCGTGGGCTTTTGGAACTTGCGGCCGATGCCGGACTGGGCGATTGCCACTTCGCTCATCTGCGTCAGGTCGAGGGTTTCACCAAAATACGCCACGCCGTTATCCGGGCGGGTTTTACCGGTGATCACGTCCATCATGGTGGTCTTGCCGGCACCGTTGGGGCCGATGATGCAGCGCAGCTCACCGACGCCGATGTACAGGGTCAGGTTGGTCAGCGCCTTGAAACCATCGAAGCTGACGTTGATGTCTTCCAGGGTCAGTATGGTGCCGTGGCGGGTGTTCAAGCCCTTGTTGGCCAGGCTGCTGGCACCAAGCGCATCACGGCTGCTGCCGGCGGGGTCGAAGGCTGGTTCGAGCATCAGTTCGGGTGTCGGAGTGGCGCGCATCATTGCTCTCCTTTTTTACGCAGAAGGCCAATCACGCCTTTGGGGAGAAAGAGGGTCACGACGATAAACAGGAAACCCAGGGCGAACAGCCAGTACTCGGGGAAGGCCACGGTGAACCAGCTCTTCATGCCATTGACCAGCCCCGCGCCAAGCAGTGGGCCGATCAACGTGCCACGCCCGCCGAGAGCGACCCACACGGCGGCTTCGATGGAGTTGGTCGGTGACATTTCGCTGGGGTTGATGATGCCCACCTGCGGTACATACAACGCCCCGGCCAGGCCACAGAGCACCGCGCTGAGTACCCAGATAAACAGCTTGTAACCGCGCGGGTCGTAGCCGCAGAACATCAGGCGGTTTTCCGCATCGCGTAGTGCAGTCAGCACCCGGCCAAACTTGCTACGTGCCAGCGTCCAGCCCAAATACAGGCTGGCGACCAGCAGCAGCACGGTGGCGAAAAACAGCACCGCGCGGGTATGGGTCGCGGTGATGTCGAAGCCGAGGATGGTGCTGAAGTTGGTAAAACCGTTGTTGCCACCAAAGCCGGTTTCGTTGCGAAAGAACAGCAGCATGCCGGCGAAGGTCAGGGCCTGGGTCATGATCGAAAAATACACGCCCTTGATCCGTGAGTTGAAGGCGAAGTAGCCGAACACCAGTGCCAGCAACCCGGGCGCCAAAACCACCAAGCACAGTGCCCAGAGAAAGTTGTCGGTGCCGTACCAATACCAGGGCAGCTCGGTCCAGGCGAGGAAGCTCATAAAGGCTGGCAAGCCATCGCCGGCGGCTTCGCGCATCAGGTACATGCCCATGGCATAGCCGCCGAGGGCGAAGAACAGGCCGTGACCGAGCGAGAGCAGGCCGGCGTACCCCCAGACCAGATCGAGCGCCAGGGCGACGATGCAGTAGCAGAGAATTTTGCCGACCAGGGTCAGGCTATAGGCCGAGATATGCAGGGCGTTGTCTGCCGGCAGCAGGTGCAGCAACGGCATGGCCAGCAGTACCGCCAGCACCAGTGCACCGATGGCCATCGAGGCTTGCGGGCCGAGCTTGGCGCTGGCACGGGCCAGCAGGGTTTGATTGAGTGGCATAGTCATTAGTCGATCACCCGTCCTTTCAACGCAAACAGACCTTGCGGGCGTTTCTGGATAAACAGAATGATCAGCGCGAGGATGAGGATCTTGCCGAGTACGGCGCCAATCTGCGGTTCGAGAATCTTGTTGGCAATGCCTAGGCCAAAGGCGGCCATGACGCTACCGGCGAGTTGGCCAACGCCGCCGAGTACCACCACCAGGAAGGAGTCGATGATGTAGCTCTGGCCGAGGTCCGGGCCGACGTTGCCGATCTGGCTCAGGGCCACGCCGCCAAGCCCGGCGATGCCAGAGCCGAGGCCGAAGGCGAGCATATCCACCTGGCCGGTGGGCACGCCGCAGCAGGCGGCCATGTTGCGGTTCTGCGTCACGGCGCGCACGTTGAGGCCGAGGCGGGTCTTGTTCAGCAGCAGCCAGGTGAGCACCACCACAAACAGCGCGAAGCCGATGATCACGATGCGGTTATACGGCAGCACCAGGTTGGGCAATACCTGAATGCCACCGGACAGCCAGTAGGGGTTGGCTACTTCGACGTTCTGCGCGCCGAACAGCACCCGCACCAGCTGGATCAGAATCAGGCTGATGCCCCAGGTGGCCAGCAGGGTTTCCAGCGGGCGACCGTAGAGGTGGCGGATCACCGTGCGCTCCAGCGCCATGCCGATGGCCGCGGTGACGAAGAACGCCACCGGCAGCGCCACCAGCGGGTACAGGGCCAGGGCCTCCGGGGCGAAGCGCTGGAACAGCACCTGCACCATGTACGTGGAGTAGGCACCGAGCATCAGCATCTCGCCGTGGGCCATGTTGATCACCCCGAGCAAACCGAAGGTGATGGCCAGGCCCAGCGCCGCCAGCAGCAAAATACTGCCGAGGCTGAGGCCGCTAAAGGCTTGGCCGAGCAGCTCGCCGACCAGCAGTTTGCGTTTAACTTGCGCCAGGCTGGTCTCGGCGGCGGTGCGCACGCTGGGGTCGCTCTCGACGTCGGGATCAAGCAGGGCTTCCAGGCGAGTGAGCGCCAGCGGGTCGCCGGTTTCACCGAGCAGGCGCACGGCGGCCAAACGCACATTGGCATCACTGTCGACCAATTGCAGGTTGGCCAGCGCCAGGGTCAGCGCGTCACGCACCGCTTCATCGGTCTCGCGCGCAACGCTGGCCTCCAGCAACGGCAGCTGCGCCGGCTTGGCGCTTTTCTGTAATTGCTGGGCGGCGGCCAGGCGCAGCGCCGGGTCGTCGGCTAGTAACTGGTGGCTGGCCATGGCGGTGCTGATCAAGCCGCGCAGGCGGTTATTCAGGCGCAGTTTACGGGTGGCACCAGTGGGGGCGGCATCACCTTCGACGGCTTGGTAGGCACCGTCGTGTTCAATAAAGGCCTGTTTGCTGCTGTCGGCCACCACACGACCTTGTTGCAGGGCTTCGAGCAACGGCAAGCGGTCGCCGTCAGGGTTGGCCGACCATTGTTGCAGCAGGCTGGCCTGCTTGGCGGGGTTGGCGGCGGCAAAATCATTGGCGTCACCTGCTTGGGCGGCCAGAGGCAGCATCAGCAGCAGGCTGAATAGAATTCGGCTAAAGGCAGTGGGCATAGGGCAGTCCTTGGGTATCCCGTTAAAGGCGGGACACTGTGGGAGCGAGCTTGCTGGCAATCGGACTCGATAACGCACCGAGTACTGCTGATCGTCAGCAAGCAGGTTCCTACAGGATTGAAGCGGGCGAGGCCCGTCGGATCAGTTCGACTTAACCGCGTAATCCGGCTTCTTGTCGTTGCCTTCGATGTACGGGCTCCACGGCTGCGCGCGCAGCGGGCCTTCGGTCTGCCACACCACCGAGAACTGCCCGTCTTCCTGTACTTCGCCGATCATCACTGGCTTGTGCAGGTGGTGGTTGGTCTTGTCCATGGTCAGGGTGTAGCCACTGGGCGCGGCGAAGGTCTGACCGGCGAGTGCGTCACGTACCTTGTCGACGTCCGTGGTGCCGGCTTTCTCGACCGCTTGCGCCCACATGTTGATGCCGACGTAGGTGGCTTCCATCGGGTCGTTGGTCACGGCCTTGTCCGCGCCCGGCAGGTTCTTGGCCTTGGCGTAGGCCTTCCACTTGTTAACGAACTCGGTGTTGACCGGGTTCTCCACGGACTGGAAGTAGTTCCACGCCGCCAGTTGACCGACCAGTGGCTTGGTGTCGATACCGCGCAGTTCTTCCTCACCGACCGAGAAAGCCACCACTGGGATGTCGGTGGCGTCGATGCCCTGGTTGGCCAGCTCCTTGTAGAACGGCACGTTGGAGTCACCGTTTACCGTGGAGATCACCGCGGTTTTACCGCCGGCGGAGAACTTCTTGATGTTGGCGACGATGGTTTGGTAATCGCTGTGGCCGAACGGGGTGTAGACCTCTTCGATGTCTTTCTCGGCGACGCCTTTGGCCATCAAGAAGCTGCGCAGGATTTTGTTGGTGGTGCGCGGGTACACGTAGTCGGTGCCGAGCAGGAAGTAGCGCTTGGCGGCGCCGCCGTCTTCGCTCATCAGGTATTCAACCGCCGGGATGGCTTGCTGGTTTGGCGCAGCCCCGGTGTAGAAAACGTTAGGCGACATCTCTTCGCCTTCGTACTGCACCGGGTAGAACAGCAGGCCGTTGAGTTCTTCGAATACCGGCAATACCGATTTGCGCGACACGCTGGTCCAGCAGCCAAACACTACATCGACCTTGTCCTGGGTCAGCAGCTGGCGGCCTTTCTCGGCGAACAGCGGCCAGTTGGAGGCAGGGTCGACCACCACGGCTTCCAGTTGCTTGCCGTTAACGCCGCCCTTGGCGTTGATTTCATCGATGGTCATCAGCGCCATGTCTTTCAGCGAGGTTTCCGAGATGGCCATGGTGCCGGACAGCGAGTGCAGGATACCGACCTTGATGGTCTCGGCGGCTTGCACGGTCCAGGTCATGCCCATGGCGGCGATGGAGGCGGACAGGGTGAAGGCCTTGAGCAGATTACGACGTTGCATGGTGCGATCTCCATTCACGAATGTGCTGTGTTAACGGCTGGTTCGGGCTTATGGGTCTTGGCCGTGACGCAACGGGTCATGGCTTGCACCCGCAGTCGGCGACAGCGCAGTGCTGCCCTCGGTAGGGCTAGAGCAATTGCTGTGCCTGTTTGCTCAAACTCGCCAATCGGGACCGGCCAAAACGCTCGCCCGCGCGCTGCAAGAGCGCGTGCTAGCCTGAAATGGCGGGGCAGAAGAGACGCCAACAGCCAGCCGCGCCAGCGGCGTAAATCGCCGGCGCGGTTGGCTTCGGTGTTGAGGGTTGCACCATGCAGGTGCGGGGAGGGGCGTGTGGTGCGGGGGGTGTACTGTGATGGGGCAAGGCGTTAGCTGCGCTTAGGCTCAACCCATCAAGTAGTTTTTGACCCCGGTAAAGATGATTTGCGCGGCCAGGGCGCAAACGAACAGGCCCATCAGGCGGCTGACGATTTGCAGGCCCTGGTCGCCGAGCAGGCGCTCGAACTGGTTGGACAGGTACAGCACGATGCCGACGGTCAGGCTGGCCAGGGCGATACCTAGCACGGCCACGGCTTTATCGCCCCAGTCCGGTTGGCTGGCGCCCATCAGCAGCAACGCACCGATGGTGCCGGGGCCGACGGTCAGCGGGATGGTTAGCGGCACGATGGTGACGTCTTGCTGCACGTTGTCGCTCTGCACCGCCGACTTGCCCTGGGCCATGCCCAGCGCCGAGATAAACAGCACGCTGCCGGCACCGATGCGGAAGGCATCAATGGTGATGCCGAACAGGGTGAAGATGTGTTTGCCGAACAGGTACAGCAGCACACTGGAGATCAAGACCCCGAGCGCGACTTTCCAGGCCAGGCGCTTGCGCTCCTTGACCGTGTAGCCACGGCTCAAACCAATAAAGCACGACAGCACAAAAAATGGGCTGTAGAGCACCAACAGTTTCAAATACAAGCTGAACAGCGCGGCCGCCATGGAGAGGACTCGTCTCAGTAAATAAGGGAGGCAGGGTACGAGTGTAGAGGCCGCCGGGCAATCCCGGCCGCTCTATTAGGATGGCAGGGAGTCGCGCTGGCGACGGATTTCCCGCTCGGCCACCCAGTGTTCAATCAGTTCACGCAACTGCGACATTTCCACCGGTTTGGACATGTGCCCATCCATGCCGGCTTGGCGCGCGCGCTCCTTGTGCTCAACCAGAATGTGCGCGGTGAGCGCCACCACCGGGGTGCGCGAGCGCTGCTCGGCGGCTTCCCACTGGCGCAGCTGCTCGGTGGCGGAGAAGCCATCGAGTACCGGCATTTCGCAATCCATCAGCACCAGGTCATAGTGCTGGGCTTTCATGGCACTGAGGGCTTCTTCGCCGTTGCTCGCGGTATCGGGCTGCAGGTTGAGCTTGCCGAGCATGCCGCGAATCACCTTGGTGGAGATGGTGTTGTCTTCGGCCACCAGAATGCGGAAATCACTCGGCGGATTCAGCGGCGTGCTCGCCGGGGCCGGGTTGAACATAGGTGAGTCGCTCTTGCCGCGCTGGGCCAGCTCATCGGCCAGGGTGGTTTTCAGGGTATAGCCCGCCACGGGTTTGGCCAGGATGCGTTTGATCCCGGCATTGCGCGCGATGATCTTGCTCGGTGCATGGCTGATGCCCGTGAGCATGATCAGCAGAATATCGTGGTTGATATTGGCGTCTTCCTTGATCCGTGCGGCCAGTTGCATGCCGGTCATGCCGGGCATGTCGTGATCCAGCAGCACGGCATCGAAGTACTCGCGCAGGTTCGCCTTGGTGCGCAGCAAGGCCAGCGCTTCCTTGCCCGAAGGGACGGCGCTGACCTGCATGCCCCAGGCGCTGCATTGCTGCACCAGGACCTTGCGGCAGGTGTCGTTGTCATCCACCACCAGCAGGCGCGCGCCCTGTAGTGAGGCGTCGAGGTCGGCGGTGGGCAGCTCCAGGCGCGCCGCATCCAGCGGCAGGGTCAGCCACAGCGTTGAACCTCGGCTGTTGCCGCCTTGGATACCAAACTCGCCGTCCATCAGGCGCACCAGCTGGCGTGCGATGATCAGGCCGAGGCGGCCGCCCAGCTTAGTCGCCGCGAGGAAGTCCTTGCTGTGCAGCTCGGCAGTCAGCAGGGCATCACGTTCGCTGGCGTCCAGCGGCTTGCCGCTGTCCTGCACGGCAATCCGTAGGCGCGGAGTGTCGGCATTGTTGTCGAGGGCCACCACCAGCAGGATTTCGCCTTCATCGGTCTGCTTGAAGGCGTTGTCCAGCAAGCTCAGCAGGGCCTGGCGCAGGCGCGTAGGGTCGCCGCTGATCACGCGCGGCACTTGCGGCTGCATAAAGCTGATCAGCTCAACCTTCTGCTGCTCGGCCTTGGCGCGGAAGATGTCGAGGCAATCCTCAATCAGTGCGTTGAGGTCGAACTGCACGTCATCCAGCTCAATTTGTCCGGACTCCAGCTTGGAAATGTCGAGGATCTCGTTAATCAGGGTTAGCAGCTCATTGCCCGAGCTGTGGATGGTTTGTACATAGTCGCGCTGCTTGGCAGACAGCGGCGTCCCGAGCAACAGCTCAGTCATGCCCAGCACGCCATTCATTGGGGTGCGAATTTCGTGGCTGATTTTGGCGAGAAACTCCGCCTTGGCTTTCAGTTCAGCGGTGCTGGCGGCGAGGGCGTTGCTGGTGTTGAACTGCTCCTGCAGGATGCGCCGCTGCCGTTCGCTGGCGGCCAGACTGAGCATAAAACCGCTGATGACGGTTGCGGTCAGCAGGCCGTAGGCAATCAATTCGCTCTGCACCGCCCAATAACCGAAGAAAATTGGTAGGGCGCAGATGAAGGCCACGCAGAACAGCAGTGCCGCCAGGCTAAACAGGCGCGCCGGTTGGTAGCCATGCCGCCAGTGGGTGAGCGAGACCAGTAGGATGCTCAAGCCCGCAACCGCGTTGAGCAGGTATACCATTTGGTTGAACTGCAGGTTGGTGGCTACCAGCAGCACCACGCAGACCATACCGATCAGCCCCACCTCGCCGCTGAGCAGATAATTCAGTGGGGTATTGGGGCAGACCTTATGGAAGAAACTGGCGGTAAAACACAGCGCGCAGAGCGCAGCCAGCAGCATCGACAGGTTGGCGATCTGCGGTTGCAAGCTTTGCCACTCATTCAGCCACGGCGTGCTGATACCCAGCAGGCTGACCACCGCGACCACTTGGCAGGTTTGCGTAGCGGCCAACCAGAGGCTGCTGGCGGCGCGCATATAGGCATAGCGTACGAGGTTATAAGCCACCAGCATAGCCAGGCCGCCGAGCAGCAGGCCGAAGAGCAGCGGGCGACTATCGTCGACTGCCATGGCTTGGGCGCTTTGCAGGGTGATGCTGGGGCGTAATGCATGCTCCGAGGCCAGGCGCAGATACACATCCAGCGGTTGCTTGGCTATTGGCAGCGGCAGGATAAAGTCGCGGCTGGCCAGTGGTCGGCTGGCGAACGGTAGATTGTTGCCGGTATGTTCCTGCGCGATCAGCTGATCGTTTTGCAGCACGTAGAGATCGAGATAGGACAGGTACGGAGCGAATAAACGCAGCATCTGTGCATCGCTACTGGCCGGCAGACGGTAATGCAGCCACAGCGCGCTGTTGCCGCCAGGGGTGTAGAGCTGGGTTAGATCGGTAGGGCGAAACTGCGCTTGGCGCTCGGGGCTGCGCACGTCGTTGAGTTGCAACTCGGCGCTGGGGTCACTAAGGCTTGACCAAGAGCCCTGTGTGCCTGCTTGCGCTGACGCTGCAGTGAGCGCCATTAGCAGGGTGCTGAGTAGCAGGTAGGTGGCAATCCTCAGCCGGCGCACAATGAATTCCCTTCAAGAATAAGTGCTCGGATTATAGCCAAGCTGTTCGTCCGGGTAATATGACTATGGTGGCCATTTAGCCACCATGGTCATTTTTTTCTTCACTTTTCTTCGTGTTCGCGGGCAATCGCGCGGTAGCCGATATCGGTGCGGTAGAAGCTGCCGTTCCAGCGAATCTTCTCGGCCAGGCGGTAGGCCTGCTGCTGAGCTTCCTCAACGGTGCGGCCGATGGCAGTGGCGCAAAGCACACGGCCGCCGGCGGTGACGATCTGACCGTCCTTGAGCGCGGTGCCGGCGTGGAAGACTTTACCGTCCAGTTGCGCGGCGTCATCCAGCCCTTCGATCACATCGCCTTTGGCGTAATCGGCGGGGTAACCACCGGCGGCGATGACCACGCCAACCGTCGGGCGCGGATCCCAGGTGGCTTCGACTTTATCCAGCGCCTTGGCCAGTGCAGCCTCGACCAGCAACACCAGGGACGACTCCAGGCGCACCATGATTGGCTGGGTTTCCGGATCGCCGAAACGGCAATTGAATTCAATCACCTTCGGTTGGCCGGCTTTGTCGATCATCAGCCCGGCGTAGAGGAAGCCGGTGTAGACGTTGCCTTCGCTGGCCATGCCGCGCACGGTTGGGTAGATGACTTCGTCCATCACCCGCTGGTGAATCTCGGCAGTCACCACCGGTGCCGGTGAGTAGGCACCCATGCCGCCGGTGTTCGGGCCGCTGTCGCCGTCGCCGACGCGCTTGTGGTCCTGGCTGGTGGCCATCGGCAGCACGTTGGCGCCGTCGACCATGACGATAAAGCTGGCTTCTTCGCCGTCGAGAAACTCTTCGATGACCACGCGTGAACCGGCTTCGCCAAAGGCATTGCCAGCGAGCATGTCGCGCACGGCGTCTTCAGCTTCCTGCAGGGTCATGGCGACGATCACACCTTTACCCGCCGCCAGGCCGTCAGCCTTGATTACGATGGGCGCGCCGACCTTTTGCAGGTACGCCAGAGCCGGCTCGACTTCGGTGAAGTTCTGATAGTCAGCAGTCGGAATTGCGTGACGGGCGAGGAAGTCTTTGGTGAAGGCTTTGGAGCCCTCCAGCTGCGCGGCGGCGGCGGTGGGGCCGAAGATATCCAGCTGGCGCGTGCGGAACAGGTCAACCACGCCGGCGACCAGCGGTGCTTCCGGGCCAACGATAGTCAGCTGCACGTTCTTCTCGGCGAAGTCGGCCAGGGCCTGGATGTCCAGCACGTCGATGGCGACGTTTTCGCACTTGGCTTCAGTGGCGGTGCCGGCGTTGCCGGGGGCGACGAAGATTTTCGCGACGCGCTTATCTTGCGCCACTTTCCAGGCCAGGGCGTGTTCACGACCGCCACTGCCGATGATCAATACGTTCATGTCTGTCTCCTTGTGGAGGCGGGCCTTGTGCCCGTTTGGTGGATAAACAAAACGTTATCCATCCTACTAAACGGTGTTGGGTATCGCTGTGCTCAACCCAACCTACAAAAACTGTGACGACTATCGAGGTTGCGATCAAACGGGTGGATGCAAGGCGCGGTTGGCTTCGATAAGCGCAGTTGCCGATTGGCAATGAGCATTATCGAAGCCAGCCGCAACACAGCAGGCGCCTGTTTGAGCGCGACCGTTTTAGTGCCTGAAATGGCGCATGCCGGTAAACACCATGGCGATGCCTGCTTCGTCTGCTGCAGCGATGACTTCTGCATCGCGCATCGAACCACCTGGCTGAATCACCGCAGTAACGCCATTGGCTGCGGCGTTATCCAAACCGTCGCGGAACGGGAAGAAGGCGTCGGACGCCATCACCGAACCGGCGACTTGCAGGCCGGCATGCTCAGCCTTGATTGCGGCAATCCGTGCGGAGTTGACGCGGCTCATCTGGCCGGCGCCGACACCGACGGTCTGGCGGTTCTTGGCGTAGACGATGGCGTTGGATTTAACAAACTTGGCCACTTTCCAGGCGAAGATCAGGTCGTGCACTTCCTGCTCGCTCGGCGCGCGCTGGGTGACGATCTTCAGGTCTTCTGCCTTGATCATGCCGATGTCGCGGCTCTGTACCAGCAAACCGCCGTTAACCCGCTTGAAGTCCCAGCCAGGGCTGCGCTCGGCCGGCCATTCGCCGCACTCGAGAAGGCGCACGTTGGCTTTGGCAGCCACCACTGCGCGGGCTTCGGCACTGATTTTCGGTGCGATGATGACTTCAACAAACTGCCGCTCGACGATGGCCTGGGCGGTGGCGCCGTCCAGTTCGCGGTTGAAGGCGATGATGCCGCCGAAGGCCGACTCGGTGTCGGTGGCGTAGGCCAGTTCGTAGGCCTGGCGGATGCCGCCTTCGCTGTCCAGGGCCACGGCCACGCCGCACGGGTTGGCGTGCTTGACGATGACGCAGGCGGGCTTAACAAAGCTCTTCACGCACTCCAGCGCGGCATCGGTGTCGGCCACGTTGTTGAACGACAGCTCTTTGCCCTGTAGCTGCACGGCGGTCGCCACGCAAGCTTCGTCGGCATGCTCAACGTAGAACGCGGCTTGCTGGTGCGGGTTCTCACCGTAGCGCATGTCTTGCGCCTTGATGAACTGGGTGTTGAAGGTGCGCGGGAACAGGTTGCGCTCGGCGGTCGACAGCGTCTCGCGGCTCTGCTCGATGGTGCCCAGGTAGTTGGCGATCATGCCGTCATAGGCGGCGGTGTGCTCAAAGGCTTTTAGCGCCAGGTCGAAGCGCTGGGCGTAGCTCAGGCCGCCGGCTTTGAGGTTTTCGACGATGCCGGCGTAGTCGCCAGCGTTGACCACGATGGCCACGTCTTTATGGTTCTTCGCCGCGGAGCGGACCATGGTCGGGCCGCCGATGTCGATGTTTTCGATGGCGTCGGCCAGGTCACAGCCAGGCTTGGCTACGGTGGCGGCGAACGGGTAGAGGTTGACCGCCACCAGGTCGATCGGCTTGATGCCATGCTCGTCCATCACGGCGCCGTCGAGGGCGCGGCGACCGAGGATGCCACCATGGATTTTCGGGTGCAGGGTCTTGACGCGACCGTCCATCATTTCCGGGAAGCCGGTGTAGTCGGCCACTTCCACGGCTGGGACGCCGTTGTCCTTAAGCAGCTTGTAGGTGCCACCGGTGGAGAGGATTTCCACGTTGAGGGCGACGAGCTCACGGGCAAACTCAAGGATGCCGGTCTTGTCGGAAACGCTGATCAAGGCACGGCGAACGGGGAGGCGGGTGGTCTGGTCGGTCATTTCAGAGTCCATCAGGGCGGAAGTATTAGCAAAAAGGGCGGCTCATGTGGGCCGCCCTTTTCGGGAGTTAGGGGTTACAGCAGGTCGTATTGCTTGAGCTTTTTACGCAGGGTGCCGCGATTCAGGCCGAGCAGCTCGGAGGCCTTGGTCTGGTTGCCCTTAACGTAGTTCATCACGGTTTCCAGCAGCGGTGCTTCCACTTCGGTCAGCACCAGATTGTAGACGTCACAGACGTCAGCGCCCTCAAGGTGGGCGAAGTAGTTATGCAACGCCTTCTCAACACTGCCGCGCAGGGTTTGCCCCTCTTCACTCGGCGTATTGAGGTGTTGCTTTAAACTACTGGTTTCACTCGCAGGAGCCATGTCACTTCCTAAAGTCTCGGTCAACATCGTCATGCGGCCACCCCTTCTCCATTGTTATGTCGTTCGCTGAAGAACTCGCGAACGTTGGCGCACTGCGCGTCCGTACTGTCCAGACGATTGAATTGGGCGCGAAACTCCTTGGCGCCCGGCAAGGTTGCGAGATACCAGCTGACATGCTTGCGGGCGATACGCACGCCCATTACATCGCCGTAGAAGACGTGCAGTGCAGCCAGGTGTTCAAGCAGAATGCGTTCCACCTCGCACAAGCTGGGCGCCGGGAGCTGTTCACCGGTACGCAGGTAGTGCTCGATCTCACGGAATATCCACGGCCGCCCCTGCGCCGCGCGGCCAATCAACAGGCCGTCGGCGCCCGTGGCGGCCAGTACAGCTTTGGCCTTCTGTGGCGAGTCAATGTCGCCATTGGCCAGTACCGGAATGGACACCGCCTGCTTGATCGCGGCAATGGTGTCGTACTCGGCGTCGCCCATGTACAGGTCGGCACGCGTACGGCCGTGCACGGCCAGCGCAACAATCCCGGCGTCTTCGGCGATCTTCGCCACCGTGACGCCGTTCTTGTTCTCGCGGTCCCAGCCGGTGCGGATCTTCAGGGTCACCGGTACATCCACAGCGGCGACCACGGCCTGAACAATCTCGCGAACCAATCCTTCATCTCGCAACAATGCCGAACCCGCGGCCTTGTTACACACCTTCTTGGCCGGGCAGCCCATGTTGATGTCGATAATCTGCGCGCCCAGCTCAACGTTCTTGCGTGCCGCATCGGCAAGCATCTGCGGATCACCGCCGGCGATCTGTACCGAGCGCGGCTCGGGATCACCGTCGTGAATCATGCGCAGGCTCGACTTGCGGGTATGCCACAGGCGCATGTCGCTAGTGACCATTTCCGAGACCACCAGGCCGGCGCCCATGCGCTTGCACAGCTGACGAAACGGCTGGTCTGTGACGCCCGCCATGGGGGCGAGGATCAGCGAGTTTGGCAATGTGTATGGGCCGATGCATAGCGCCGACATAGGGCTTCCCTGCTCAAGAGACCAGCTGCTGAACAAATAGGAGAGTGCGAAAAAGGGTGGGCATGATACCCGCTCTGGATGACCGGAGAAAGGCTGTTTTGAACAAATTATGAACAGCTGTCGGCTTATCGCGAAGGGTTTGGTTGCGCCGGATTCCCAAGCAATCCGCTTTGTGCGGGCTATTCCGGCGAGTGGAAGCTCAGGCTGTAGTTCACCGCCTGGGTGCCTGGGTCGAGGATGTCCAGGGAAATGTGGATTGGCGTTTGCGGCGGCATTTCCGCGTTACCGGCCAGTTCGCCGGCCAGGTATTCGCTGGGTTTGAAGCGACGGCTGGCGAGTAGCTGGCCGTTGATGTCGGCAAAGCGTATTTCCAGCAGCGGGAAGGGCTGCGAGAACGCGGCGCGGTTGTAAAGGATGGCGTCGACTACCAGCGCGCCGCTGAACTCAGGATGGCTGCGCACCACCAGGTTGCTGCTCTTGACTTGGTTGATATCAACCTTGGACGGCAGCTGGCAGCCGATGGCCGGGCACAGTTGTTCAAACCAGGGGCGGTACTGGTCCTGACGCGCCAGCTCGTCGAAGTGATAAATCACGTATTGGCCGGCCAGGGCGCTCGCGCCGAGCAGGTTCAGCAGGCCCCAGCCGAGCCAGCGGCCCCAGGGTTTCTTCGGTGGCTGCCAGTCCAGTTCTAAGGGTTCGTCATCCAGTTCGAACAGGTGCTCGTCGCGCAATTCCGGCTCGTTACGCTCGGGCTTTTTTGTCGCGGTGGGGCGCGGTTGTTCATCCAGTGGGCTGTCTGCGGGCTCGCTAAACGGCTCGCGCTCGGCCTGCAGCTCAACCTGCTCAGCGTCGAGTGCCGGATTGTGGTCATCGCTGACCTCAAACTTGGCTGGCGACTCGTCATCGGTTGCGCGGCTGGCGGCGGCTGGCGGCGTCACTGTTTGCGGTTTGACGGTCAGGCTGGCAGTGGGTGTGTTCAGCTCATCGTGCAGCAGGGCTTCGGCCCAGCGCTCGTCGTGCGGGTCGTGCTCTGCGGCTTGTGGGGTGAGGAAGCTTTCGGCGTATTTCGGCGCGTCATCGATTGCCAGAAACTGCTTGGACAGCTGTTGTTCCTGGGCCTCAAGCTTGGCCAGCTCTTCATCCAGGTCGAGGTTGTCGAGATCCAGGTCGTCATGGATCCACAGGTTGTCGCTGGCTTTCTGGCTGGTCGGCGCTGTGTCGCTCGGCACCGCCTGGTGTGCGGCGGGTGGTGCTGGCGTTGTGCTGGGCTGCGGCACGGGTGCTGGCGCAGGTGTGGCTGGTGCTGGGTTGGCGGGCAGCTGCTGGCCCTGTTCACGCAGCTGCTGCGCGGCATTGAACACCTGCAGGCAGGCTCCGCAGCGCACGGCTCCATGGGCAGCACCCAGCTGCGTGAGGTTCACGCGAAAGCTGGTGCGGCAATGGGGGCACTGGGTGACGAAGCTCTGGGTCATGCGGGATCCGGCGGCCTGCGCTCAGGCGAAACAAGGCGGTTAGTCTAACGCAAGTGCTTAGCAATGCAGCAGCTGTGCACACTCGAGCGGTTAGCGGCGTACGCCGCTGATGCGCACCCAGCCGTCTTTGTCGGCCGTCGGGTCGAGGATAAAGGCCTCGGCATAAGCGGCGCGCACCTCTTCGGCTTGTTCGGCGAGGATGCCTGACAATGCCAGGCGGCCGCCTGCTTTGACCAGGCGGGTGATCTGCGGAGCCAAGGCTACCAGAGGTCCGGCGAGGATATTGGCAAGCACCACGTCGGCAGGCTCTTGTGGCATGTTCTCGGGCAGGTAGAGCGGGAAGCGCGCGGGCTCGATGCCGTTGCGGCCGGCATTGTCGCGAGAGGCTTCGATGGCCTGAATGTCGATATCGGTGCCCACTGCCTGCGGCGCGCCGAGCAGCAGGGCGGCAATGGCCAGAATGCCCGAGCCGCAACCAAAGTCGATCACGCTGCAGTCTTGCAGGTTTTGGCCGTCCAGCCATTCCAGGCATAACGCGGTGGTCGGGTGGGTGCCGGTGCCGAAAGCCAGGCCCGGGTCGAGCAGCAGGTTGACCGCATCTGGCTCCGGTGCGGCGTGCCAGCTCGGCACGATCCACAGGCGCTGGCCGAAGCGCATCGGCTCGAAGCCGTCCATCCAGCTGCGCTCCCAGTCTTGATCGGCAATCACTTCGGCGTGGTGCTCCGGCAGGTCGGTGCCGGTCAGCAACTGTAAATGAGCGAATACCGCGTTGGCGTCGGTATCGGCTTCGAACAGGGCGAGCAGGTGGGTGTGCGACCACAGCGGCGTAGTGCCCAGGTCCGGCTCGAAAATCGGCTGGTCTTCGGCGTCCATAAAGGTCACCGATACGGCGCCCACTTCCAGCAGTGCGTCTTCGTAGGTTTCCGCTTGCTCCGGGGTGATGGCGAGACGGACTTGTAACCAGGGCATGGGAAACCTCGTAAGCAGTATGGCGTGATGGTGCAAATAGGCGCGCAGCTTACTTGAACGGGGCTGCGTGCTGCCAGTGTGGGGTGGATGTCGCTTGCTACATCTAGCGGCGTGCGGCGGTGGCAAACGCTTTGCGGTTTGCCACCGCGGGGTTGGCGGAAACGACAAGGGCCGCCTAATGGCAGCCCTTGTCTGTGCGCTACGCCGAAGCCTAGTGCTTATCCATACCCAGTTTTTTCTCTAGGTAGTGGATATTTATCCCGCCTTCGCAGAAGCCTTTGTCGCGGACCAGCATGCGGTGCAGCGGAACATTGGTCTTGATCCCGTCTACCACGATCTCATCCAGTGCATTGCGCATGCGCGCCATGGCTTCGTCGCGGGTCGCACCGTAGGTGATGACCTTGCCGATCAGTGAGTCGTAGTGCGGCGGTACGGTGTAGCCACTGTACAGGTGTGAATCCACCCGCACGCCATTGCCGCCAGGGGCATGGAAGTGCTTGACCTTACCGGGGCAGGGCATGAAGTTGTCCGGGTCTTCGGCGTTGATCCGGCACTCCAGCGAGTGGCCGCGAATCACTACATCACTCTGCTTGAACGACAGCTTGTTGCCAGCGGCGATGCTGAGCATCTCCTTGACGATGTCGATGCCGGTGACCATCTCCGATACCGGATGCTCCACCTGCACGCGGGTGTTCATCTCGATAAAGTAGAAACGACCATCTTCGTAGAGGAACTCGAAGGTGCCAGCGCCGCGATAGCCGATCTCGATGCAGGCATCGACACAGCGTTGCAGTACTTCGGTGCGGGCTTTTTCATCAATGCCCGGTGCCGGCGCTTCTTCCAAGACCTTCTGGTGGCGGCGCTGCAGCGAGCAGTCGCGGTCACCGAGGTGGATGGCGTTGCCCTGGCCGTCGGACAGCACCTGGACTTCCACGTGACGCGGATTGCCGAGGAACTTCTCCAGATAGACCATTGGGTTGCCGAATACCGAGCCGGCTTCGCTGCGGGTCAGCTTGGCCGATTTGATCAGGTCTTCTTCCTTGTAGACCACGCGCATACCGCGACCACCGCCGCCACCAGCGGCCTTGATGATCACTGGGTAGCCGACTTCGCGAGCAATCTGCAGAGCAGTTTCCTCGTCTTCCGGCAGCGGGCCGTCGGAGCCGGGTACCACCGGTACGCCGGCGCGCTTCATGGCGTCTTTGGCAGAAACCTTGTCGCCCATCAGGCGGATGGTCTCGGCTGTCGGGCCGACAAAGGCGAAACCGGAGTTTTCCACCTGTTCGGCGAAATCGGCGTTTTCCGCGAGGAAGCCGTAGCCGGGGTGGATGGCAGTCGCGCCAGTCACTTCGGCGGCGGCGATAATCGCCGGGATCTGCAGGTAAGACAGCGCGCCAGAGGCCGGCCCGATGCATACCGACTCGTCGGCCAGGCCCAGGTGCATCAATTCACGGTCGGCGGTGGAATGCACCGCGACGGTCTTGATACCCAGCTCTTTACAGGCGCGCAAGACGCGCAAGGCGATCTCGCCGCGGTTGGCGATCAGAACTTTTTCCAACATCGCTGGCTCTCCGCGGTTCAAACGATAGTGAACAGGGGTTGATCGTATTCCACCGGCTGGCCGTTTTCGCCCAGGATGGATTCGATCACGCCGCTGGTTTCAGCCTCGATGTGGTTCATCATCTTCATCGCTTCGACGATGCAGAGGATGTCGCCTTTCTTCACGCTCGCGCCGACTTCGACGAAGTTGGCCGAGGTTGGCCCTGAGGCGCGGTAGAAAGTGCCGACCATTGGCGAGCGCACCACGGTGCCGTTCAGTTTGGCTGCAGCTGGGGCGGCGGCTTCGGCGGCGGCGACGGGCGCAGCCGCAGGTGCGGCTGGTGCGGCGGCAGGCGCTGGGGCGTACATCGGCTGTTGCATAAAGGCCGGCTGCTTGCTGTGGCGGCTGATGCGCACGGACTCTTCGCCTTCGCGAATCTCCAGCTCGTCGATGCCGGACTCTTCCAGCAGCTCGATCAGTTTTTTGACTTTACGAATATCCATAGTGGTTCAACTCCCAGTGAGGTCAGGGGCGCTTAAGTTCAAGTTGTTCGAGTGCGGCCTCCAGGGCCAGTCGATAACCGCTGGCGCCAAGGCCGCAGATCACTCCTACCGCAACATCTGAAAAATAGGAGTGATGGCGGAAAGCTTCGCGTTTGTGCACGTTGGACAAGTGCACTTCGATGAATGGGATGCTCACCGCCAGCAATGCGTCACGTAATGCGACGCTGGTGTGAGTAAAAGCGGCAGGGTTGATCAGAATAAAGTCGACCCCTTCACCCTGTGCGGCGTGAATGCGCTCAATCAGTTCGTATTCGGCATTGCTCTGCAGGTACAGCAGATGATGGCCGGCCTCGCGGGCGCGGCGCTCCAGATCGAGGTTGATCTGCTCCAGGGTGACGGCGCCGTAGACTCCCGGCTCGCGGGTGCCGAGCAGGTTGAGGTTGGGGCCGTGCAATACCAGTAGGGTCGCCATGGCGGTGCTTCCTTGTTTTGCTACTGCGCAGGACTATGCAGCGATAGCAAAAATCTGTCCAGTTCTCAGCAATAGTCGACACGATGACCGCATGATGCGACAAGTATGTGACTGGCGAGGCTAAAATCGTTCGCGTGCAGTTGTCAGGCGAGCGGCGAAGGTCGCCGCATCCACCTCACCTACGACACGCAAATCACGCCATTCGTCACCTTGAGCGTCGAACAGCAGAATGGCCGGCGGGCCAAACAGCTGGTAGCGGTCGAGTAGGGCGCGTTGCGCGGGATTGCTGTCGGTGATGTCGAAGCGCAGCAGTTTATAGTCGCCCAGCTGGCGGCCAACTTCGGGTGCCGCGAGCACTTCGCGTTCGATCACTTTGCAGCTGATGCACCAGTCGGCGTACCAATCGAGCAGCAGTGGCTGGCCGTTGCGTTGCGCCGTGAGCAAGGCCGCATCCAGCTCGGCAGGGGTGGTGACCGTCTGCCATTGGCCGGCTTGCACCTGTGTGGCCTCGGCGCTGCTGAGCGTGCGCCCGAGTGGGCGCAATGGGTCATCCTGGCCCTGCAGCGCACCGACCCAAGCCACCAGGGCATAGACCAGTAGCGGCAGGCCGAGTAATTGCGCGAATTTTTGGTGATGGGTTTTCGGGGTGAGTTCCAGCACGCCAAGCCAGAGTGCTACTCCGGCCGCCAGCAGCCCCCACAGCGCCAGGCTGACCGGGCCGGGTACGACGCGCTCGAGCAGCCAGATGGCCACAGCCATCAGCAAGGCGCCGAACAGGTTGCGCACCGTAATCATCCAGGTTCCGGATTTCGGCAGTAATGCGCCGCCGCCGACCGCGAACAACACCAGCGGTGCGCCCATACCCAGGCCCAGAGCCAGCAGCTTGAGGCCGCCGCCGAGGGCGTCGCCACTGGCGCTGATGTACAGCAGCGCGCCGGCCAGTGGTGCGGAAACGCAGGGTGAAACCAGTACGCTGGAGAGCACGCCAAGCGCGGCAGCGCTGAATACCGTACCGCCGTGCAGGCGCTGGCTCAGGCGCTGCAGCGGGCCATCGATAGCCGCTGGCAAGCGCAGTTCGAGGAAGCCCAGGCTGGCTGCGCCGAACAGGGCGAAGAAAATTGCAAAGGGCACCAGTACCCAGGGCGATTGCAGGCGCGCTTGTAAATTAAGTTCGGCGCCAAACAGGCCCATCAGCGCACCGAGGATGGCAAAGCTCAGTGCCATCGGCAGCACATAGGCCAGCGCCAGCACCAGGCTGCGCAGGCCGCCAGGTTGGCCGCGCAGCACCACGCCAGTGAGAATCGGCAGCATCGGCAGTACGCAGGGGGTGAAGGTCAGGGCCAGGCCACCGAGGAAAAACAGCGCCAGATCAGTCCAGCTCCAGGGTGTCGCGGCATCTGCTGCGCTGGCACTGCTGGACGCTGCGCCGTCGCCAATTTTCAGCACCTCGGTTTCTGGCGGGTAACACAGGCCTTTATCGGCGCAGCCCTGGTAGTCGACGCTGAGGTTGAATGCTCGGTTGTCCGGGTTGTTGACCGGCACCTCGACATCCAGCACCTCGTAGTACACCTCCACATCGCCGAAGTACTCATCGTGCTTGGCCTGGCCGGCCGGCAGAATCGCCTGGCCTAGCTGGACATCAGTCGGCGTACTGCTGAAGCTGAAGCGATGCTTATAGAGGTAGTAACCCTCGGCAGCGACAAAGCGCAGTTTGACCGACTCGCTGGAGCTGCTGAGCAGGCTCAGCTTGAAGGCCTCGCGTACCGGCAAAAACTCAGCGCTGTTGTTCAGCGCTGTGCCCAGCTGCGCAGGGGCGGGTGGCTTGTCGAACAGGCCAGCGCTGGCGGGCAGTACGACCAGAAGCAGAAGCAAGCTGAGGAAACGGTGCATGGCAGGCTCGTGATACGGGAGTCGTCGCATCATAACGGAGGCGCAAGACTCCGTGCATGCTCCAGCCTGTAAGCGGTCTTGTCTGCGCACTAAATGGTGCGCGACAGATTGCCGCGTTTAGACCCGGAATGCCTGCACGGCGGTGTGCAGCTGGCCGCCGAGTTGCAACAGTTGCTCACCTTGCTGGCGGCCCTGGCCAATACGTTGCAGGTTGTCGCCGCCCAGCGTGTGGATGCGCTCGCTGTGCCCGCGAATGTCGCTGACCGCGCCGCTTTGTTGTGCGGTGGCGTCGGCGATGCGCTCGGCCATGCTGGAGATGGTGCGGATCGCCGCGACAATTTCATCCAGCGCGCCATCGGCGGCGGCGGCTTGGCTGGCGGTGGTTTCTGCATGCTCGACCTGGCTGCGCATGGCCTGTACCGATTGCCGGGCGGCCTGTTGCAAGCGGCCGATCAGCTCCTGAATCTCAGCCGTCGCGCCGCTGGTGCGTTGCGATAGCGAGCGCACCTCATCGGCCACCACGGCAAAGCCACGGCCCAACTCCCCGGCGCGCGCCGCCTCGATGGCGGCATTCAGCGCGAGCAGATTGGTCTGCTCGGCAATCCCGCGAATCACCGTCAGGACATTGCCGATGGTCGCTGTTTCTTCGGCCAGGCGTTCGATGGCCTGGGCGTTGCCCTGGACTTGATCGACCAGCGCATGCAGGCCGGTAAGGCTGTGGCCGATCACCTGCTGACCCTGTTCGAGGGCGCGGTTGGCGTCGCGACTGGCCTCCGCGGCCTGGCTGGCGTCGCCGGCCACTTGCTGAATGGTCGTCTGTAACTCGCCCAGTGCGTCGCGAATCTGCGCGGTATCGCCGGCTTGGCGTTCGGCGCCGCCATGCAAGCCGCCGCTGAGGTCGGCCAGGGTGCGGCTGGAGCCGACCACCTGTTCGGCGTGCTGGCGAATGGTGCCGACCAGATCAACCAGATAGGCGCGCAGGCGATTCAGCGATTCTTCGATGTCGCGTAATTCCTGGGTGCGTGAGCCCAGCTGAATGTCTGCGGCAAAGTCGCCCTGGGCCCAGGTCGATAGGGCCGGGGCCAGGTGTGTGAGTACGCGGGTGAGGCGCCGCTGCAGGGTGTCGATGATCAGCGCAATCAACAGAATCAGGCCAATCATCAGGCCGAGGATCAGCTGCACTTCGCCTTGGATGCGCCCGTGTTCGGCGCGCACCCGCGGTTCCAGCGCGGCGAGTGCCTGCTGCACTTGCTCGACTTGTACGCGGGTGCTGCTGGCCAGTGCCGCGCGCTGCTCGATCAGGCTGCGGGTGCGCTGCAGTTCGCCAGGGTAGCGCTTGAGTAGGCTGGCCAGGTCACGCTTGAGAGCGATGCCATGGTCTTCGGCTTGGCTGCTTTCGCTGTTGGCGTCTAGCCCCAGCATGTCGGCAAACGAGAGATTGGACGACTGACGGGTCTCGGCTACGCCGAGCAGCGGCAAGGCGTTGAGCGCTTGGGCGTGTTCGTCCAGGGCCGCCAGCTCACGCTCTACCTCGCTGACCAGTTCGCTGCGGCCGCTGCGCACCAGTCTGTCGCGGGCATGGGCCAAGCGCGTGAGGTGGCGGGCAGCACTGAACAGCGGGCGGCGATAAGGGGCAGCGGCACTGGCTTCGCTGCTGTCGGCGTATTGCGCCAGTTGCTCAAGGGCGGCGTCGATTTCCCGCTCGGCCTGCAGCAATAGGCCTTGCGGGTCGGCGGAAAGCTTGCCGGCGGCCAGCAGCTGGTTGGCACTGAATGCCTTGAGTTCGCCGAGGCTGGTGCGCAGGTTGGCTGCCAGTTGAGGCGGTAGCTCGGTCGTCGCCTGTTCGAGGCTCTCCAGCGCCTGCAGAGCTGCGCGGTGGCGCAGAGCATCGCCACTTTTCAGGTAGGTATTGATGTTTTGCGCGGTCTCGCCCTGGAATTGCTGCGCCAGGCTCAGGTAGCGCGCCATCAGCAAATAAGGACGCTCCAGGGCACGCTGCGACCACCAAAGCGTGGCCGCCAGCGCCACGCAGACGGTAACCAGCAGCAGGGTGTTGAGGTTGGTGAGGGATCTAAGGCGCATAAGGCTCGACCGATAGCGAACGGTTTCGGCCGCCGACGCATGCGTCAGGGCGGCTGCTAAGCCTCAGAATTTATTGCTTTTTCGTGACGCTAATATGACGACGCCAACCGCGTCACAGTTTTCTGTGGGACGGTTGGCGTGATGCTCAGGTGCATCAGGGCGAAATGATTCAGTCCGCGCGGTAGATCGCCACCTGATTGCGCCCGCCGTGCTTGGCTACATACAGCGCCTCATCGGCCTGTTGCGAGAGCAGTTTGCCGTCCAGGTCGGGGGTTAGTTGGGCGATGCCGCCGCTGAAGGTGCAGGACAGGTCGTGGGGTTGTGCCGAGAACTGAATTTCGGCGAAGCGCTGGCGGATTTCATCGAGCACCCGGCGGGCTGATTCGGCGTCTGTACCGGGCATGACTACGGCAAATTCTTCGCCGCCGTAGCGGCCGATATGGTCGCTCTTGCGCAGGCGCTGCTTGAGAAACAGCGCCAGGCTTTTGATCACCCGGTCGCCCATGGGGTGGCCGTAGGTGTCGTTGACCTTCTTGAAGAAGTCGATGTCGATCATCGCAAAGCTCAGCGGCAGGCCGTCGCGCTCGGCACGAAAGCGTGCATCTTCGAGCAGTTGCAAGGTGTGGGTGTGGTTGTACAGGCCGGTCAGGCTGTCGCGCACCATGCGTGCCTTGAGGTTGCGTGCGCGGGCGGCGCGGTTGCGCACGGTGGCAATCAGATGGCGTGGCTTGATCGGTTTGGTGAGAAAGTCATCACCGCCTTCGCTCATGGCATCGAGCTGCTTGTCGAGGTCGTCTTCGGCTGACAGGTAGATGATCGGCACGCTGACATAGCGGTCGTTGTGACGAATCACCTGGGCCAGCTCCGGGCCGTTGCACTCGGGCATGTACATGTCGAGGATGACCAAGTCCGGCTGAAAATCGGCCAGATGGCTCATCGCCTGGATTGGCTCGATCAGTGTGCGGGTGACGATCCCGGCGCTGTTGAGTACACGCTCGGTGTGCGTAGCCTGAGCCCGCGAGTCATCGATGATCAGCACCTTATAAGGCTCGTACTGGGCAACGTGGGTCAGCACCTCTATGCGTTCGAACAGATTCGAGGCATCCAGGCTGCCGGTGAAAAACTCCTGGCCGCCGGCGCGCACGGCCGCTAGGCGGGTCATGGTGTCGGTATCGGCGGCGCTGAAGAACAGCAGCGGGATCTTGTGCTCCAGGCCTTCCTGCACGCTCTGCGCCAGTTGCAGGCCGCAACCGGGGCCGGAAAAGTCGACTTCCATCAAGATGGCCGCCGGGTGGCGTTCGAGCATGGCGTTACGAAAGGCGTTGGCGTTGTCCATGGCGATGGCGGTCATGCCGAAGAACTCCAGGCGCTGCACCAGTTGTTCGGCGCGCTCCATATGTTGCAAGGCCAGATAGACCGGTTTGCGCAGTGGCGGCAGCACGGTTTGCTCAAAGCGGTCACCGTGGCGCAGGCCGGTGCGTGACAGGCGCTGCAGCAGCAGGTTGAGCTGGCTGATCAGTTGGCTATTGAGGCGGCCACGGTTGTCGGCAACCTGCTGCAGGCAGGCATCGATTTCCTCGGCCAGTTGACGGTGCTCGGCCTGGTCGAAGCGTTGGGCGTAGCGTTGCAGCAACTGTGTCGCTTCGCGCAACTCGGCCATCCCAGGTTCGCTCCACTCGCTGCGCTGCAGGCGCTGCCAGACTTCCAGTACCTGGCGTGCCTGATTGATCACGCGTTGGGCGAAGTGCTGCTTGAGGCGGTCACTGCTGGGGTCTTCGTGCTCGATCATGGCGCGGGTTCGATTAGGGCGGCATTTGCCGGTAAATGATGGCTTATTGCTAGCAATGCTAACACCGTCATTGGTTTTTGCGAGCACCGACGATCTCCTGGCGTCGGCCTTCTGTCTATGGGTTCACAGATATGGCAGTGGGTAACTGGCGTTAAGATTGCCGTTCTTCGCTGCGCACTCGGCTGCGCTTCACTTATAGTGCTAGGCAGTCGCGCAACCCTGCGAGGGGATTGTGGTCGAACGAGCAGTCTGTGCACGGCCCTGCGGCAACGCCGGGTTAGCCCAGGCGGCTTCGCTACTTGAGTAAAAAAGGACAATGCCATGCTGGATTGGAAGAATCGAACTGCCGCTGCGCCTGCTGGTGCAAGCGGCTCAGCCAACAGTACCCCCGACAAATCCTCGAGCAACTGGGTAGTACGCGCCGTGGGTGGCTTGCTCGGACTGTTATTGCTGCTGGCGCTGGTCGTCGGTTGGTACTGGAGTCAGGAGCCTGCGCAGTTTTCCGTGCAGCAGCGCGCCGAAGCCGCCGCCCAGGCGCGCGGGCACAAGCTGGTGAATGGCTACACCACCGGCGAAACCCTCAGGCAAGTCGCCAGCACCCTGTTGAATAAGTCGGGTGGCTACCTGTCCAACGACCTCGCGCCGCCGGGCCTGTGGCTGGACAATATGCCGAGCTGGGAGTTTGGTGTGCTGGTGCAGGTGCGCGACATGTCGCGGGCGATGCGCAAGGACTTCACCCGTTCGCAGTCGCAATCCACTGAAGACCCGGACTTGGCCAAGGCCGAGCCACGCTTTCACTTCGACCACAAAAGCTGGGCGCTGCCCGCCTCGGAAGCCGAGTACGCTGAAGGCATCAAGTCGCTGGAGCGCTACCTGGCCCGTCTATCTGACCCGACCCGCTCGGGTTCGCAGTTCTACACCCGCGCGGACAACCTGAACAACTGGCTGGGTGATGCCGCGACACGTCTGGGTTCGCTGTCGCAGCGCCTCTCGGCCAGCGTTGGCCAGGTCCGACTGAATACCAATGAAGTCGATCCGACACTGGCCGGCAGTGTCTCGCAAGAGAACTTTGTCGAGGGCGTGAACTACGAAACGCCATGGCTGCAGATCGACAATGTGTTCTACGAGGCCCGTGGTCAGGCTTGGGCGCTGGCGCATTTGCTGCGCGCCATTGAGGTGGATTTCGCCGATGTACTGGCGAAGAAAAATGCCACCGTCAGCGTGCGTCAGATCATCCGTGAGCTAGAGGCCGCGCAGGAAACCCTGTGGAGCCCGATGATCCTCAACGGCAGCGGTTACGGCCTGCTGGCCAACCACTCGCTGGTGATGGCCAACTATATTTCGCGGGCCAATGCCGGCCTGATCGATCTGCGCCAACTGCTGTCGCAGGGCTGATCAGTGGCCTGGACCGAGGCCGAGGTGGCGCACCGCGCTGCCTCGGACAGCGAGCGCGTTGCCTGGGTTGACGAGGATGACCAACTGTTGGGCGGCGTGCTGCGCAGCGAACTGCGCCAGCGGCATTTACGCGGCCGGGGCACCTATATCTTGCTGTTCAACAGTGCCGGCCTGCTCTGCGTGCATCGGCGCACCCTGAGCAAGGCGCTGTACCCCGGTTACTGGGATGTGGCCGCTGGCGGCATGGTGCTGGAAGACGAAAGCTATGCCGAGTCCGCCGCGCGCGAGCTGGCGGAAGAGCTGGGCATCGGTGATGCAGCGTTGGTCGAACACGCCCACTTTCGCTACGACGCACCGGAAAGCCGTTTGTGGTGCATGGCTTACTCGGCGGTGTCCGATGCGCCGCTGGTGTTGCAGCCAGAGGAAGTGTTGGAAGCGCGCTTTATCTCCATCGAACAGGCGCTGGCGGAGACCCGGCACCTGCCGTATTGCCCGGACTCCCTGGCGGCCTTGCAGCGCTATCTGGCAGCTATTGCGTAGGATGGGTTAGCCGTAGGTGTAACCCATCATGTTGGCAGCATGGCTATCATGAAGGACATCCATGTCCCTCACCCTGCGGGCAGCTAAAGCTGTGCAATACGGCATCCTGCTGTATTGTCGCTCTGCTCAACCCATCCTACAGCCGCAGTCCGGCGAGCCCAACCCTCGCCTTTACTGGCTTTGTGCGGGTTTTTTTGGACGTTTCGTTCGGCATCCTGCACAGCGTCGCTAATCCACCAAGTAATGGCGCACTTTTACCCTTAGCAGCAGCGTTTTTTGCCGTTACACTGCGCCGCCTTCAAGCCTTGGTTTGTATAGCCAAGGCGCGCTGCCCCTGCCAGAGTGGGGCTTCGCGGTCGACGCCCTAACCGGTTTTCAGTCGGCCAGTCGCTATCCTGACCCCTTCGAGGACAAACCGGTGGTCAAGAAAGCTTCTCCATTTGCCGCCCTCAGCGGCCTGGTGTATTCCACCGACAGCGGCCGGCATTGCCCAGGCTGCAGTCAGCCTGTGGACGCCTGCACCTGCAAACAAACACAGATCCCCGACGGTGATGGCATCGCCCGCGTGCGCCGCGAAACCAAGGGGCGTGGCGGCAAGACGGTGACCAGCATCAGCGGCGTGCCGCTGGCCGAAGAGCCGCTGAAAGAGCTGGTTGCCGCGCTGAAGAAGCGTTGCGGTTGCGGTGGCTCGCTCAAGGACGGGGTGATCGAGATCCAGGGTGATCACGTCGAGTTGCTGATTGCCGAGCTGATCAAGCGTGGCTTCAAAGCCAAAAAGTCCGGCGGCTAATCCAGTCTTTTCTAAACTTGCTCGGCAGTTGCACTGTCAATTGCCGGGCTATGGTCATTTCCAGAGTTTAATTTGTACGCGCCTTGGCCATGCCAGGGCCACTATCGCCAGTAAGGGAGACTTCAATGTCTGCACGACGCACACGCAAAGATGACGGCAGCCAGTGGACCGTAGCGGACAGCCGCAGCGTTTATGGCATCCGCCATTGGGGCGCGGGTTACTTCGCGATCAATGACAAGGGCCGTGTCGAAGTTCGCCCGAATGGCCCGCAGAGCACGCCAATCGACCTCTACGAGCAGCTCGATGAACTGCGCTCCAGCGGTTTGTCGCTGCCATTGTTGGTGCGCTTCCCCGACATTCTGCAAGACCGCGTGCGCCAGCTGACCGGGGCGTTTGACGCCAATATCGCGCGCCTGGAATACCAGAGCCAGTACACCGCGTTGTACCCGATCAAGGTCAACCAGCAGGAAGCGGTGGTGGAGAACATCATCGCCACGCAGAACGTCTCCATTGGCCTGGAAGCCGGTTCAAAACCGGAGCTGATGGCCGTGCTGGCGCTGGCGCCGAAGGGCGGTACCATCGTCTGCAACGGTTACAAGGACCGTGAATTTATCAAGCTGGCGTTGATGGGGCAGAAGCTCGGTCACAACGTGTTTATCGTCATCGAGAAAGAATCCGAAGTGCAGCTGGTGATCGAGGAGGCGGCCGAACTCAAGGTCGCCCCGCAGATCGGCCTGCGCGTGCGCCTGTCCTCGCTGGCCTCAAGCAAGTGGGCCGATACCGGCGGCGAGAAGTCCAAGTTCGGCCTGTCGGCGGCGCAACTGCTGTCGGTGGTCGAGCGTTTCCGTGCGGCCAAGCTGGATCAGGGCATCCGCCTGCTGCACTTCCACATGGGTTCGCAGATCGCCAATCTGGCCGACTACCAGCACGGCTTCAAGGAAGCTATCCGCTATTACGGCGAGCTGCGCGGCCTCGGCTTGCCGGTTGACCATATCGACGTCGGCGGCGGCTTGGGCGTGGATTACGACGGCACCCACTCGCGCAATGCCAGCTCGATCAACTACGACATGGATGACTACGCCGGCGTGGTGGTCGGCATGTTGAAGGAGTTCTGCGATGCGCAGGAGCTGCCGCATCCGCATATCTTCTCGGAAAGCGGCCGCTCGCTGACCGCGCACCACGCTCTCCTGGTGGTGCAGGTCACTGACGTGGAAAAGCACAACGACGAGATCCCGAAAGTCGAGGACGTCACCAGCCTGCCGGAAACCGTGCGCTATCTGGTTGAACTGCTCGGCCCGACCGATATCGAGATGGTCACTGAAACCTACTGGCGCGCCACCCACTATATGAGCGACGTGGCCAGCCAGTATGCCGACGGCAAACTCAGCCTGACCGAGAAAGCCCTGGCCGAGCAGTGCTACTTTGCCGTGTGCCGCCGCCTGCACAACTCGTTGAAGGCGCGTCAGCGTTCGCACCGCCAGGTGCTGGATGAGCTGAATGACAAGCTGGCGGACAAGTACATCTGTAACTTCTCGGTGTTCCAGAGCCTGCCGGACACCTGGGCCATCGGCCAGGTACTGCCGATTCTGCCGCTCAACCGTCTCGACGAGGAGCCGCTGCGTCGCGCCGTGCTACAGGATCTGACCTGCGACTCCGACGGCAAGATCCGCCAGTACGTCGACGAGCAGAGCATCGAAACCAGTCTGCCGGTGCATGAAGTACGTGAAGGTGAGGACTACCTGCTGGGGATCTTCCTGGTCGGTGCCTATCAGGAAATTCTCGGTGACATGCACAACCTGTTCGGTGATACCGACTCGGTGAACATTTACCAGAACCAGGACGGCAGCGTGTATCACGCCGGTATCGAGACCCACGACACCATCGAGGACATGCTGCGCTACGTGCACCTGTCGCCGGAGGAGTTGATGACCCACTACCGCGACAAGGTCGCCAGCGCCAAGATCAGCCCGCGTGAGCGCACCCAGTTCCTCGACGCTTTGCGTCTTGGCCTGACCCGTTCGTCCTACCTGTCGTCTTAATCGGCTCCAACACGCGCTGATGTAACTGCAGCGGCCCCGCCTAGTGCGGGGCCGTTTGCGTTTAGGGCGTTAGGCGCTGCGAGTTTTCATGCCCTAGTGCGCTGCCGCAGATGGCGGGTGTGACTGCAACTCTGGAAAAGTAATCCAACATCACGTTGCTACCGATTTGCGTAGCAGCGTGATGTACGCAACTCCGTGATTTGGAGCGGCCCACCGAGGTGGTGCCGCTCTTTTTTTGCCTGAAAATCAGGGGCGCAGTAATCCCTAGCGCTACGAGCCAGCTTCACGCTTGAGCAGCGCGGCCTTGCGTTCGAGCCCCCAGCGGTAGCCGCTGAGGCTACCGTTGCTGGCGATTACGCGGTGGCAGGGTATGAGCAGGCCCAGTGGGTTACTGGCGCAGGCACGGGCTATGGCGCGCGGGTGGCTGTCGAGTTGCCTGGCCAGTTCGGCGTAGCTGCGCGTTTGCCCGGCAGGGATCTGCTGCAAGGCGCGCCATACCTGCTGCTGATAGGCCGTGCCGCGAATATCCAGCGGCAGCTGCGCCGCGCGCAGCGGTTCGCGGAGCTGCGCCAGCACCTGATTCAGGGCGTTAGCCAAAGCGAGCTCATCAGCCTCTAGCTCGGCGGCGGCAAAGCGTTGCTGCAGTTCGGTCAGCAGCGCCGCCGGATCGTCGCCCAACAGCAGCGCGCAAATACCCTTGCTGCTACTGGCCAGTAGCAGCTGACCGAGCGGGCAGGGCGCGATGCTGTAGCGCAGCCGTTCGCCCGCGCCGCGTTGGCGGCGTTGCGTCGGGCTCAAGGCTGTCGGTTGTTGATACAGCGCGCGGGTGCTCGGGTAGCCGGCATTCAGCGCGGCATCCAGCACGCTATCGGCGACGGGCAGCTGCTGTTCCAGGCGGGCGCGGCGTTGGGCGGCGCTCCAGGCTTTCGGCGTCAGCCCGGTACGCGCCTTGAACGCGCGCGCCAGGTGCGAGGCGGACAAGCCGATGCGTGCGGCCAACTGTGCGAGGGTGAGTGGCTGTTCACTGCTATCGAGGAGCCTGCAGGCGGCGATGACCAGCGCATCCAGCTGCTCGACCGGGCTCTGGCCGTGCGGTGAGCAGCGTTTGCAGGGGCGGAAGCCGGCGGCCTCTGCGGCATCGGCATCGACATGGAAACTGACGTTGTTACGCATGGGTCGCCGCGCTGGGCAACTGGGTCGGCAGTAAATACCGGTGCTGCGCACGGCAAACACAAAGCGCCCGTCCTGCGCGGCATCGCGTGCGCATACGGCTTGCCAGCAGAGAGCTGTGTCGAGCATGGGCGAGTCTCCTAGAACCTGAGCTGATTGTCGGCCGCGGCTGACGACCTGCCAATCCACTTCTGACTTTCAAAGCTGTGCGGCGGCCAATGGCTGTGGTCTTGGCGCGGCGGGCAGACCCTGGACGATCGGTTTGTTGGCCGTCTGCGCGCGATACGCGGGCTGCTAAAAGCATGCCGTTATCGAGGCTTTACGCCAGCATTTGCTGCTCCGCTGAGCGGCCCTGCGCTGATGAGGGTGGGCGCTTGGCACGGATTGACGTATAAGGGGCGGCAGAGCCGACTTGGGCAACACAGGACCCCTGATTAAAGCTGATGAAGACGCCAAAACGTATTGAGCCTCTGGTTGAGGCCGGGCTGGTCGATGAAGTGGTCCGCCCACTGATGAGCGGTAAAGAAGCCGCAGTGTATGTGGTGCGCTGTGGTGATGAGCTGCGCTGCGCCAAGGTCTACAAGGAAGCCAATAAACGCAGTTTCCGCCAGGCCGCCGAGTATCAGGAAGGCCGTAAGGTACGCAACAGCCGTGATGCGCGGGCCATGGCCAAGGGCTCGAAGTATGGCCGCAAGGGCCAGGAAGATGCCTGGCAGAACGCCGAGGTCGCGGCCTTGTTCCGCCTGGCTAACGCGGGTGTGCGGGTGCCGAAGCCGTATGACTTCCTCGAAGGCGTGCTGCTGATGGAGCTGGTCAATGATGGCGAGGGCGATGTCGCGCCGCGCCTCAATGATGTCGACCTGCACCCAGACGATGCCCGCGAGTTCCATGCTTTTATGATCGAGGAAGTGGTGAAGATGCTTTGCGCCGGCTTGGTGCATGGCGACCTTTCCGAGTTCAACGTGCTGCTCGGCCCCGAAGGCCCGGTGATTATCGACTTGCCGCAAGCCGTTGATGCTGCCGGTAATAACCATGCTTTCAAGATGCTTGAGCGTGATGTGCGCAACATGTCCGAGTACTTCGGCCAGTTCGCCCCGGAGCTGCGCTTTACCAAGTACGCCAAGGAAATGTGGGCGCTCTTCGAGGCCGGTGAGCTGACCCCGGAAAGCCCGCTGACTGGTGAGTTTGATGACCCGGAGGAAGACGCCGACATCGACGCGGTGATGCGCGAAATCAAGGCCGCATTGGCCGACGAAGAGCGCCGACAGGCATTGCTTAACGCCGAGGAAGCGCCCAAAGGCGAAGAGCCACCGCCACCCTGGGCGCAGTAAACACACGCGCGGCTCGCTATAAAAATGCCGTTCACTTCAGCAGTGAACGGCATTTTTTATGGTCGAGCTATTGTGGGAGTCGTGCCTAGAGGCGGGCAGCCTTGAAGGTGTCGCAACGGCCTACATTACCGCCGTCGAAGCCGGTCTTGAACCAGCGCACGCGTTGCTCGGACGTACCGTGGGTGAAAGAGTCCGGCACCACTTGGCCACGGGCCTGCTGCTGCAGGCGGTCATCACCAATGGCGTTGGCCGCGTTCAGCGCTTCCTCGATATCCCCGGGCTCCAGCCAGTCGTGTCGGCGTTGGCCGTGGTAGGCCCAGACGCCTGCCAGGCAGTCGGCCTGCAACTCCTGGCGCACCAATAAGCCGCTGGCACCTGCGACCCGTTCGCCACGCTGGCGGGCGGCGTTGACCTTGGCCGAGACGCCGAGCAGGGTTTGCACGTGATGCCCCACTTCATGGGCAATCACATAGGCTTGGGCAAAGTCGCCGGCGGCACCGAAACGCTGTTCCAGCTCGCGAAAGAACGCCAAGTCGATATACACCCGCTGATCACCTGGGCAATAAAACGGCCCGACCGCCGAATTGGCGAAGCCGCAGGCAGAGTTAACTCCGCCGCTAAACAGCACCAGCGTTGGGTCGCGGTACTGCTGATTGGCCCCCTGGAAGATTTCCCGCCAGGTGTCTTCGGTGTCGCCGAGCACCGCGCGCACAAACTCCGATTGCGGGTCATTGCTGGCCGGTGCTGAGCCCTGTGGTGTGCTGACTGAGCCGCTTTGCATGGCCTGACCGGCCAGCTGGCCGAGGATCTGCAGCGGGTCCTGGCCGCTGAGCAGGCCGATGACCACCACGATGGCTACGCCGCCGAGGGTCAGGCCCTTGCCGCCACCCATACGCCGTCCGCCGCTGCTGCGCGCGTCCACTACGTTGTCACTGCGTCTGCCGCGTTTCCAGCGCATGGTTGTCGTCCTGTGCTAATTGGCGAAGTGGCGTGATGGTCCGGTAAGCCGAGCCTCAGTTGGCTGGGTATTCGCTGATGACCTGCTCGGCGCCTTGTTTGTCCAGGCCGATGACCTGGTAAGCGTCGCGCACGTTGCCGTGTTCCATGCCGGGCGAGCCGGTGGGCATGCCCGGTACGGCCGCGCCGCGCAGGTTGGGCTGTTGGCGTAGTTTGAGGATGTCGGCAGCCGGTACATGGCCCTCAACAAACTGGCCATCGATCACCCCGGTATGGCAGGAGGCCAGGCGTGGCGGTACTCCCAGGCGCTGTTTGACCGCGCTCATGTCAGCTTCGACATGGTCGGTGACGCTAAAGCCGTTTTCCTGCAGGTGGCTGATCCAGGCCTTGCAGCAACCGCAATTGGGGTCGCGGTGCACGTCGATGTTGAGCGGTTCGGCGGCAACACTGAGGCTGCTGAACAGCGCGGCGAGAACAATCAGCTGACGCATGGCGGTGGCTCCTAGAGTAAGTGCCTGAAAGCATACCGGCCGATTTGCCGAGCAACCACAGCCGATTTCCGAAACGCTTGGGCGCGGCTTATGCTGCGTGCTCAATTACCGGCTAAGGATACGGTCCATGTTGCTTGCACGCGTTGTACTGGTTGTTCAGCTACTGGCATTGGGCGGGCTGGGCCTGGTTTATTTTATCCGCCCCCATGAAATGGCCAACCTCAGCGGCATGCTGTTGATGTCGCCGGCCGCGGCCACTGATATGCGCGCCTTCTACGGCGGTTTGCAGATCGGCCTGGCGGCATTTATCGGCTTGTCCCTCAGTCGCCTGGACCTGACCCGCGCGGCATTGACCCTGCTGGTGCTGCTGTACAGCTCGCTGGCGTTGGCGCGCATCGGCGGCCTGTGGCTGGATGGCGGCGCCCAGCAGACTTTCAACCTCTATGCGTTGCTGCTTGAGCTGGTGTCGGTGGGGCTGTGCTCCTGGGCGCTGCGCGGCTTGCCGCGCGGCTAAGGCTAGCGGCGCTCCAGCAACACGCCCGATTCCATATGGTGGGTATAGGGGAACTGGTCGAACAGCGCGCAGCGCGTGACTTTGTGCGTGTCGCTGAGCTGGGCGATGTTGGCGGCCAGGGTCTCCGGGTTGCAGGAGATATATAGGATGCGCTCGAAGCGCCGGGTCAGCTCGCAGGTGTCCGGGTCCATGCCAGCACGTGGCGGGTCGACGAACACGCAACCAAAGTCATAGCTTTTCAGGTCGATACCGGCCAGGCGGCGGAACGGCCGCACTTCATTCAGCGCTTCGGTCAGCTCTTCGGCGGACAGCCGCACCAGGGTGATGTTGTTCACGCCGTTATCATCCAGGTTTGCCAGTGCTGCATTCACCGATGACTTGCTGATCTCGGTGGCCAGCACCTTACGCACACGGGTGGCCAGCGGCAGGGTGAAGTTGCCGTTACCGCAATACAGCTCCAGCAGGTCGTCCTGGCGTTCGCCCAGTGCGTCAAAGGCCCAGTTCAGCATCTTCTGGTTCACTTCACCGTTGGGTTGGGTGAAGGCGCCTTCCGGCTGGCGGTAGCTGAAGGTGCGACCGGCGACGTTGAGCTGTTCCTCGACATAGTCCTTACCAATCACGATGCGCTTGCCTTTGGAGCGGCCGATGATGCTCACCTGCAGTTCGGCGGCGAGCTGCTCGGCGGCGGTCTGCCAGGCGTCATCCAGTGGGCGGTGATAGCACAGGGTAATCAGCCCGTCGCCGGCCAGGGTGGTGAGGAACTCGACCTGGAACAGTTTAAAACTCAGCGCGCTACTGGCTTGCCAGGCGGCTTTCAGGCGTGGCATCAGGGTGTTGATCTGCGCGCTGGCGATGGAGAAGTCTTCGAAGAAAATCGGCGTGTGTTTATCGCCGGCTTCGAACATGGCGTAGTGGCGGTTATCGCCCTCGCGCCACAGGCGGAACTCAGCACGCAGGCGATAGTGCTCGCGCGCTGACTCGAATACTTCGGGAGCGGGGGCAGCAAACGGCGCCAGCAGCTCGATCAGGCGCTGCTGCTTTTCAGCAAGCTGGGCGGCGTAGTTGGCGGGATCGAACTGGGAACGGCTCATGCGGGGCTCTTTTCAAAAAGGAGGCGGGTGGCGCTGGTGCCACCCGCGAGGTCATCAGGCGAAGTACGCCAGTTTGATCACGAATAATGCCGACAACACTACCAGTGCCGGGTTGAGGTCGCGCCAGCGGCCCGCCAGCAACTTGATCAGGGTCCAGGCGATAAAGCCGAAGGCAATGCCGTTGGCAATCGAGAAGGTCAGCGGCATGGCCAGGGCGGCGACTACCACAGGGGCGGCGACGGTCAGGTCATCCCAATCGATCTGCGCCAGGCTGCTCATCATCAGCACCGCGACAAACAGCAGGGCCGGGGCGGTGGCGAAGGCCGGTACGGCACCGGCCAGCGGGGCGAAGAACAGGCTCAGTAAAAACAGCGCGGCAACCACGCACGCGGTCAAGCCAGTGCGGCCGCCGGCGCTGATGCCCGCAGCCGATTCGATATAGCTGGTGGTGGTCGAGGTGCCCAGCGCGGCACCGGCCATGGTTGCGGTGCTGTCGGCCAGCAGGGCGCGGCCGAGTTTGGGCATTTTGCCGTCTTTGTCGAGCAGGTCGGCTTTCTGTGCGACGCCAACCAGGGTGCCGGAGGTGTCGAACAGGTCGACAAAGAGGAAGGCGAAGATCACGCTGAGCAGGCCGATATCCAGCGCGCCCATAATGTCCAATTGCAGCAACGTCGGCATCAGCGACGGCGGCATCGAGACCACGGCGTCGAGCTGCGACAAACCGAGTACGATCGACAGGCCAGTGACCAGCAAAATGCCGATCATCACCGCGCCGGTTACGCGGCGGTAGGCCAGCGCGGCAATCATGAAGAAACCCATGCAGGCCAGCAGCGGGGCGCCTTGGCTGAGGTCGCCGAGGCCGACCAGGGTGGCCGGGTTGTCCACCACGATGCCGGCGTTTTTCAGCGCGATGATCGCCAAAAACAGGCCAATGCCGGCGGCAATCCCGGCGCGCAGCGCCATGGGGATACTGTTGATGATCCACTCGCGAATCTTGAAAATCGACAGCAGGAAGAAGATCACCCCCGAGAGGAATACCGCGCCCAGTGCCACCTGCCAGGTGTGGCCCATGGTCAGCACCACGGTGTAGGTGAAGAAGGCGTTGAGGCCCATGCCCGGTGCCAGGGCGATCGGGTAGTTGGCGACCAGGCCCATGATGGCCGAGCCGATGGCGGCTGCCAGGCAGGTGGCAACGAATACTGCGCCTTTGTCCATGCCGGTTTCGGCGAGCATATTGGGGTTGACGAAGAGGATGTAGGCCATCGTCAGGAAGGTGGTCAGCCCTGCCAGCATCTCGGTGCGCACCGTGGTGTTGTGGGCCTTGAGTTGGAACAGTCTTTCCAGCATGTGGAGCTCCCCAATAACGGCTCTGTGCGCCGTATTTATGCAAACTGAAAGCAAAGCACATCCGCAGCAATGCGCATGTTTTTGCTGGTGATCTGGAAAAAGGCGCGCATCATATCAGCTCGTCTGGGTGTGGTGAATTTATGACCGATCAGGCAGTTTACGTACAGCCTCATTAAGGAGAGCGGAATGACTGCGCGAGCCCTGATTAGCGTTGCTGATGGTGTCGAAGACCTCGAATGCGTGACCCTGATCGATGTCTTACGGCGTGCCGAGATTGAGGTGGTTGTGGCCAGTGTCGAAAGCCGGCGGATGATCACCTGCGCCCGTGGCACGCGGCTGACCGCCGACGCTATGTTGGCGGATGTGCTGGCCCAACCCTTTGACCTGATCGTGCTGCCGGGGGGTATGCCGGGTGCCCAGCACTTGGCCGAGCATGAACCGTTGGCCGAACGGGTACGGGAGCAGGCCAAGGCCGGCAAGCTGTTTGCTGCCATTTGCGCCGCTCCGGCGCTGGCGCTGCAACAGTATGGAGTGCTCAAGCAGCGGCGCATGACCTGTTATCCAGCCTTCAGCGACCGTTTGAGCGGTTGTGTGTTTGTCGACCAGCCGGTGGTGGTCGATGGCAACTGCATCACCAGCCAAGGCCCTGGCACCGCGCTGGAATTCGCCCTGACGCTGGTCGAGCAGCTGTGCGGCAAGGCGCTGCGCAAGCAGGTGGCCGAGGCCATGCTGGTGCCCTGAGTGCGGCGAGTGATGGGCCGCAACGCACGTGGCAGGCTGTCACGCGACAATCAACCACAGCGGTACTTGCCCGCACGGGCGATATTCTTTGAGCATGCCTTGATCAGGATCAGGGCTGTCGGGGGCGACATGTGGCCGTGCTGTTATCGGCCAAGGGCGCGCTGTCCGATGACTGCCTGCGGCGTATGTGCTGGGCAGTAGGCTGTTTTACTTGACTGAGGACGCACCATGTTCGGATTGGAGGCGCTCGACCTCGCCCGTATCCAGTTTGCCTTTACCATCTCCTTCCACATCATCTTCCCGGCCATCACCATCGGCCTGGCCAGTTACCTGGCGGTGCTCGAAGGGTTGTGGCTGAAGACCAGGGAGGAGGTGTACCGCGACCTGTACCACTTCTGGGCGAAGATATTTGCGGTCAACTTCGGCATGGGCGTGGTCTCCGGCCTGGTCATGGCTTACCAGTTTGGCACTAATTGGAGCGCCTTTTCCGACTTTGCCGGGGCCGTCACCGGCCCGTTGCTGACCTATGAAGTGCTCACCGCATTCTTCCTGGAGGCGGGCTTCCTCGGCGTCATGCTGTTTGGCTGGAACCGTGTTGGGCCCGGCTTGCACTTCTTTTCCACGGTGATGGTGGCGGTCGGTACGCTGATCTCGACCTTCTGGATTCTCGCCTCCAACAGCTGGATGCACACCCCGCAGGGCTTCGAAATCATCGACGGTCGGGTGATTCCGGTGGACTGGTTCGCCGTGGTGTTCAACCCATCATTCCCCTACCGCCTGGCGCATATGGCCACCGCGGCGTTCCTCGCCACTGCGTTCTTCGTCGGCGCGTCGGCGGCCTGGCATTTGTTGCGCGGGCGCGACAACCCGGCGATCCGCAAGATGCTCTCGATGGCCATGTGGATGGCGCTGATCGTCGCGCCCATCCAGGCGATGATCGGCGACTTCCACGGCCTCAATACCCTCAAGTACCAGCCGGCGAAAATCGCCGCGATTGAAGGCCACTGGGAAAACCATGGCGACGAGCCGACCCCGTTGATCCTGTTCGGCTGGCCGGACATGCAGCGAGAAGAAACTCGTTTCAAGATCGAGATTCCCGCCCTTGGCAGCCTGATCCTGACCCACAGCCTGGATAAGCAAGTGCCGGCGCTGAAGGAGTTTGCCAAGGAAGACCGCCCCAATTCGACCGTGGTGTTCTGGACCTTCCGGGTGATGGTCGCTATCGGCATGCTGATGATCCTCACCGGTCTTTGGGGACTGTGGCTGCGTTCGCGCGGCAAACTGTTCCAGTCGCGGCCGTTTCTGCACCTGGCGGTGTGGATGGGGCCATCGGGGATCATCGCCATCCTCGCCGGCTGGTACACCACGGAAATTGGCCGCCAGCCCTGGGTGATTCAGGGGCTGATGCGTACCGCTGATGCTTCCTCGGGGCACAGCTTCGCGCAGATGAGCCTGACCCTGGTGCTGTTTGTGGTGGTGTACTTCGCCCTGTTTGGCGCGGGTATTGGCTACATGATGCGCCTGGTGCGCAAAGGTCCGATCATCGACGAAGGCAAGCAAACCGCCGAGGGCGGCCCGGGCCAGAAACGTACACCGGCGCGTCCGCTGTCCGCGGCTGAAGAAGGCCTGGAAGAAGGCGAAAGTGATTCACTGGCTGAGAGGACTTGAACATGGGCATTGATCTTTCGCTGATCTGGGCCGTGATCATCGCCTTCGGGGTGATGATGTATGTGGTCATGGACGGTTTCGATCTGGGCATCGGCATCCTCTTTCCCTTCGTCAAAAGCGCGGGCGAGCGCGATGTGATGATGAACACCGTGGCCCCCGTCTGGGACGGTAATGAAACCTGGCTGGTACTCGGCGGCGCGGCGCTGTTCGGCGCCTTCCCGCTGGCCTATGCGGTGGTGCTCAGCGCGCTCTATCTGCCACTGATCTTTATGCTGCTGGGGCTGATCTTTCGCGGTGTAGCCTTTGAATTTCGCTTCAAGGCCAAGACGGCCAAGCGCCATCTCTGGGACAAGGCGTTTATCGGCGGTTCGCTAACGGCGACCTTCTTTCAGGGGGTGGCGCTGGGGGCGTATATCGACGGCTTCGAGGTGGTTGATCGGGCCTATGCCGGCGGCGCGCTGGACTGGCTGACGCCGTTCTCACTGTTCTGCGGCTTGGCGCTGATCGCCGCTTACGCCTTGCTCGGCTGCACCTGGCTAATCATGAAAACCGAAGGTCGCCTGCAGCAGCAGATGCACGATATGGCGCGGCCGTTGGTGTTCGTGCTGCTCGGTGTCACCGGCATTGTCAGCCTGTGGACGCCCTTGGCGCATACTGAGATCGCCGAGCGCTGGTTCAGCCTGCCGAATATCTTCTGGTTTATGCCGGTGCCGTTGTTGGTGTTGCTGTGTACCTGGGCGCTGCTCAAGGCCGTGGCCAGAAATGCCAACTACGCACCGTTCCTGCTGACCCTGACGCTGATTTTTCTCGGCTACAGTGGGCTGGGGATTAGTTTGTGGCCGAACATCATTCCGCCGTCAGTGAGCATTTGGCAGGCCGCGGCACCGCCGCAGAGCCAGGGCTTTATCTTGGTCGGGGCGCTGTTCATCATCCCGTTTATCTTGATGTACACCGCGTGGAGCTATTACGTGTTCCGCGGCAAGGTCACAGAAGAAGATGGCTATCACTGAGGCCCTGTTTCCGGTCTGCTGTGCGCGTCGGCCCTGCGGTGTTAAAAACAGGCTCGAAAGCCGCTTGAGGCTAACGCGCTTTAGCGCGGCCCGAAGGGCGAGTGAAACGAGTAATGCTCATGTACAAAAGTACACTCCGCTTCCTCGCCTGTTTTTGTCTTGCAGGGCTCTAGCTCGCGAGACCTCGAGTAAGTTATGAGGCGGCGCAAGATGAACGATGTAGAAGAAAAAAAGCCGCTGTGGCAGCGCCTTGGCTGGCTAGTGGCGATCTGGGCCGGCAGCGTGCTGGCCTTGGGTGCGGTGTCCTACCTGCTGCGCCTGTTTATGCAGGCGGCTGGGATGGGCACGCCGTAGTGCGTTACGCCTGCTGATGGGCGTAGCGGGGTTAGCTGATCGCCTTGAGCAGCACAGATTTCAGTGTGACGGCCTCGCGGGTTCAGACCAAACACCCACCCAGTAAAAAGCCTGCAATATGCAGGCTTTTTACTGGGTGGGGTTGTTCTCGCTTAGAGCAGCTTCGACAAAAACTGTTGCAGGCGCGGGTGCTTGGAACTGTTGAAGATGTTGTCTGGCGTATCGCTGAGCAACAGCTCGCCGTCTTCCATAAACATCACCCGGTCAGCCACCTCGCGGGCAAAGCCCATTTCATGGGTGACCACCACCATGGTCATGCCTTCATGGGCCAGGCTCTTCATGACATCCAGCACCTCGCCGACCATTTCCGGGTCGAGCGCTGAGGTTGGCTCATCAAACAGCATGACATCGGGATTCATCGCCAGCGCGCGGGCAATGGCGACGCGTTGCTGTTGGCCGCCAGAGAGCTGCGCGGGATAGACATTGAGCTTGTCGCTTAAACCCACGCGTTTGAGCAGTTGCTCGGCATCGTGCTCGGCTTGTTTCGGCTCACGCTTGGCGACTTTGATCGGTGCCAGCATGACGTTGCCTTTCACCGTTTTGTGCGGGAACAGGTTGAACGACTGAAACACCATGCCAACGCGCTCGCGCAGTTTGTTGATGTTGGTGCCTGAGGCATACATGTTGATGCCGTCGATGACGATTTGCCCGTCGTTGATCTGCTCCAGCTGATTAAGGGCGCGCAGGAACGTCGATTTACCCGAGCCCGATGGACCAATGATCACCACCACTTCGCCGCGAGCAATGGTCGCGCTGACGTTCTTCAAGGCGTGGCAGCCGTTGGCGTAGATTTTGTTGACGTTGCTGGCAATGATCATGTCGTTGCCGGTATAGGCCTCAGTCACTGGCGGCTAACCTCTTTTCAATGCGGCGAATAACCCACGACAGCAGGGTGGTCAGAATCAGGTACAGGCCGGCCACGGTGATCCACACTTCAAACGTAGCAAAGCTGCCACTGATGGCTTCGCGGCCGGCTTTGGTCAGGTCGGTAATGGCAATCACCGAGACCAGTGAGGAGTCTTTGATCAGGTTGATCAACTGGCCGGCCATGGGCGGCAGGGTGCGTTTGAATGCTTGCGGCAGAATGACGTGAGTCATCGCCTTGGGATACGACATGCCGAGGGAGCGCGCCGCTTCCATTTGTCCAGGTGAAATCGACTGGATGCCCGAGCGCACGATTTCGGCAATGTAAGCGCCGGTAAAGATCGACAGGGCCATGACCCCGGCAGAGAAGCGGTCGAGGTTGAGCATGGTGCCGACAAAGAAGTACATGATGAAAATCTGTACCAGCAGCGGCGTTCCGCGAATCAAACCGATGTAAACAAACGCCAGATTCTGACAGGCCGGATTAGTCGAAATCCGCATCAAGCCAGCGATTAAACCGAGCAGGGTGGCGAAGAACAGCGAGATCACTGAGATCTTCAGTGTTACCCACAAACCATTGAGCAGCGGGCCGGCGCGCCAATCAACGCTGCGGGCAACCACATCACCCTCAAAGATCAGGTCACCTTGGGCCGCTACGGCCTGGTCAAAGGTTTTGAATACTTGGGTCTTGCCACCGTCATCCAGGGTGAGGGTGATGGTTTTTTGCGTGACTTCAGTGATGGTGCCATTACCGCTGGCGCGCAGGTCGAGCGGCGCGGTATTGACGATGTAAGGCAGGACACGAGCCCATTGCCAGCTGTAGTTAATCTGCTTTGAGGCCATGTACAGCGTGCCCATTAGGCCCGCAATAATAAGTACGGATAAGCCGTGCCAAAGCCAGCGTCGGGGGCTGGTCAACAAAGTGACCTCCTGAAAAAGTAAGTTTACGGTTGCGCGGGGGAGCTGAAAGTCAGGCCAGAGGGTGAGTCTGGCCTGTGGTCTTACTGAACCTGATCGAGCCAGGCGTCGCTTTCAAACCATTTCGCGTAGAGGCGATCGTAGGTGTCTTCACCTTTGATCTGACGCAGGAAGTTGTTCAGCAGGTTGAGCATTTCCGGGTCGCCTTGGGCAACGGCCCAGCCCAGCGGCTCATAGGTGAATGGCTTGTTCAGGTGAACGACTTTGTCTTTGTTCTGCGCGGTGTAGATGGCGTTGAACGGCAAGTCGTAAATGAACGCATCAGCTTTACCGTTGGTGACTTCGAGCACCGCGTCAGACTGGGTTTCAAAGGCCGTAATCTTGGCTTTGCTGAGCATGCGCTTGGTCGCTTGTTCGCCAGTCGTGCCGAGTTTGGTGGTGATGGTGTACTGCGGGTCGTTAAGGTCTTTGTAGTCCTTGATCTTACCCTTGAGCTTAGGGCTCAACAGAATGCTCTGGCCAATAACGATATAGGGGTCAGAGAAGTTCACGCGCATGTTGCGTTGGGTGTTAATGGTCATGCCCGCGTTGATCATGTTGCACTTGCCCGTCAGCAGCGTGGGGATAATGCCGTCCCAGGCGGTGTTGACCGGGACGTATTTAACGCCCATTTGTTTGGCGAGAAGTTTACCCACGTCGATATCAAAGCCGATAAATTGGCCGTTTTTGCTTTTCATTTCAAAGGGCATGTAACCCGCATCAAAGCAAACTTTCAGCTCGCCGGATTTAACGATTTCGTCCAGTACGGGCCCGGCGTGAGCGGTAATGGAAGCGCCTAGGAGGCTGGCAGTAATAGCCAGACCGGTGAAAAGCTTTCGCATGGGGAAGTCCTTATTTTTTGAGCGCAGTAGTGCGTTCTTATTCGTTGGCATCGATCTTTTGTAAAAAACGTATTGGTTATAACAGGTTAGGCCTTGAATGAAAAAGTCCAAGGCCACTGCCGCCATCGCGCGAAGAACTGGGGCAGAAGTAATGGGGGCTGGTTGGTCTCGCTTGCGCCGAACACTGCGGGGGCAGCCCAAATACCGGGTGGACGTGGCGGGTGGCAGCACGGTAGTGCGTGTTGCCGCGTCGGCGTTGGGGCGCGTTTATCTTCGCGCGATACGGCTGAAACCATGGAAGTACCCGGTTAAAAACAAAAATGCCAGTCAGGGGCACTGACTGGCATTGGTCGAGCTTTTTCCAGCGTTACGGTTTAGTTGCCGTAAACCGGGAACTTGGCGCAGACCGCTTTAACCTGCTCGCGGATGCGTGTTTCAACAGCGTCGTCGCCCAGGTTGGCGAGGATCTCGCAGATCCAGCCCGCCAGTGCGCGGCACTCGTCTTCCTTGAAACCGCGAGTGGTCACGGCTGGGGTGCCGATGCGCAGGCCCGAAGTGACGAACGGCGAACGTGGGTCGTTCGGTACGCTGTTCTTGTTCACGGTGATAAAGGCGCGACCCAGGGCGGCGTCGGCATCTTTACCGGTGATGTCTTGCTTGATCAGCGAGAGCAGGAACAGGTGGTTCTCGGTGCCGCCGGAAACCACGTCGTAGCCGTTTTCAATAAACACGCTGGCCATGGCCTGGGCGTTCTTGATCACTTGCTGCTGGTAAGCCTTGAACTCTGGCTGCAGCGCTTCTTTGAAGCACACGGCCTTACCGGCAATCACGTGCTCCAGTGGGCCGCCCTGGCCGCCTGGGAAGACCGCGGAGTTGAATTTCTTCTCCAGCGCTTCGTTGGCACGCGCCAGGATCAGACCGCCACGCGGGCCGCGCAGGGTTTTGTGGGTGGTGGTGGTGACCACGTCGGCGAACGGCACCGGGTTCGGGTACACGCCCGCAGCAACCAGACCGGCGACGTGAGCCATGTCGACGAACAGGTAGGCACCGACTTTGTCCGCAATGGCGCGGAAGCGCGGGAAGTCGAGGATCTGCGAGTAGGCGCTGAAGCCGGCGATGATCATCTTCGGCTTGTGCTCAACGGCCAGGCGCTCGACTTCGTCGTAGTCGATCAGGCCGGCATCGGTGATGCCGTACTGCACGGCGTTGTACATCTTGCCGGAGAAGCTGACGCTGGCGCCGTGGGTCAGGTGACCGCCATGGGCCAGGCTCATGCCCAGTACGGTGTCGCCGGCTTCCAGCAGGGCCATGTACACAGCTGAGTTAGCTTGCGAGCCGGAGTGCGGCTGGACGTTGGCGTAGTCGGCGCCGAACAGTTCTTTGGCGCGGTCGATGGCCAGTTGCTCGACGATGTCGACGTATTCGCAGCCACCGTAGTAACGCTTGCCCGGATAGCCTTCGGCGTACTTGTTGGTCAGTACCGAGCCCTGGGCTTCCATCACCGCTGGGCTGGTGTAGTTTTCCGAGGCGATCAGCTCGATGTGATGTTCCTGGCGCTGGGCTTCTTGCTCCATCGCGGCAAACAATTCGGCGTCATAACGGGCGATAGTCAAATCACGGCTGAACATGGCATTCCCCTGAGAAAATCAGCTGGGCGGTAGAAAGAGGGGGCGAATTCTACCCCATCCATACTAAACAGGCATATGAAGCGTGGTCATCCAGCGGACAAGCGGGGCTCATGCGTGGGGCCGCTCAGCCCAGGATAAACAGCGCGGTGCCGGCGAACAGCGCGGTGAATTGCTGTGCCGGCATCGGCCGGCCGAGCAGGAAGCCCTGTACTTCATCGCAATCGTGATCGCGCAGGAAGTCCAGCTGGGCCAGGGTTTCCACGCCCTCGGCGATCACCGTGAGGTTCAGGCTGTGGGCCATGGCGATGATGGCGCGGGCAATCTGACCGTCCTGCTCACCATGCGGTAGGCCATCGACAAAGCTGCGGTCGATTTTCAGCACGTCGATGGGGAACTGCTTGAGGTAGTTCAGCGAAGAGTAACCCGTGCCGAAATCGTCGATGGAGATAAACACCCCGAGCTGTTTTAGGCTGCTGAGGGTCTGCATGGCATTGGTCACGTCTTCCATGAGGATGCTTTCAGTCAGCTCCAGTTCCAGGCAGGTAGCCGGGATGTCGCTCTGCTCGAGTATCTGCGCAATCCGCTGATGCAGGTCGCCTTCAGCAAATTGGCGGGCTGACAGGTTGACCGAGATCTTCGGTACGCGAATATCCGCCTGGCGCCATTCGGCCAGCTGCCGGCACGCTTCACGCAGCACCCAGTCGCCGACTTGCACCACCAAGCCGAGTTCTTCGAGCACCGGAATAAAATCATTCGGCGGCACCAGGCCGCGCTGTGGATGCTGCCAGCGCAGCAGCGCTTCGGCCCCGGTCAGGCGCTTGCCGTCGCTGGAGAACTGCGGTTGGTAATACAGTTTGAACTCGTTTTGTTCCAGGGCGTGGCGCAGGTCGCTTTCCAGCTCCAGGCGCTGCAGGGCGCTGGCGTTCATGTCGGCCTGGTAGAACTGGAAGTTGTTCTTGCCACGCTCCTTGGCGTGGTACATCGCCGTGTCGGCGTTCTTCATCAGCTGGCTCAGCTCGTTGCCGTCCTGCGGGCTGAGGGCAATGCCGATACTGGCGGTGACGAAGAACTCGCGGCCTTCGAGGATAAATGGCTGTTCCAGGCTAGTGAGGATCTGTTCTCCGACATGGATGGCGCGGGTCAGTGCCCCCTCGCGTTGGGCCTGGGATTGCAGCAGCAGGGTGAATTCGTCGCCGCCCATGCGCGCCACGGTGTCGTCACCATCAACGCAGGCGCTTAGGCGCACGGCGACTTCCTTGAGCATGCGGTCGCCGGCAGCGTGGCCGAGGGAGTCGTTGATTGGTTTGAAACGGTCGAGGTCGAGGAACATCAACGCCACCCATTCCTGATGTCGCTCACCATGCTGCAGTGCGCTGTGCAGGCGGTCCTGGAACAGGGTGCGGTTGGGCAGCTGGGTCAGGGCGTCGTAGTAGGCCAGGCGGTGGATGCGCTGCTCGCTGGCCTTGCGCTCACTGATGTCGCTGAAGAAGCACACGTAACTGACCAGGTCGCCTTCCTCGTCCTTGACCGCGGTAATGCCGACCCAGGCCGGGAACTTCTCGCCACTTTTGCGCTTGAGCCACAACTCACCTTCCCAGCTGCCCTGCTGGTTGAGCTGTTTGAGCACATAGGTCAGGTGGTTGGCCTGCTGGGTATCGGCGGTGAGCATGCCCGGTAGCTGGTCGAGGATCTGCTTGGAGCTGTAGCCGCTGACGCGACTGAAGGCATGGTTAACCTGAACGATATAACCGGCCGGGTCGGTGACCAGAATCGCCGCCGTGGAGTGTTCGAACACCGTGGCGGCCATGCGCAGGTCTTTCTCGGCGCGGCGCTGCAGGCTGATGTCGCGGCCAACGCCAAGCAGGCCCTCGAAGCGCCCACTGTCGTCCCACATCGGCACCAGGCGCAGTTCAATCGGGATTTTCTTGCCATCGGCGCGCAGGGCGTCAAACACGAACAGTTGCGGTACAAAGTGGCTGCGCAGTTCGGCCAGCCGCTGCGGGTCGCCGAGGGCGTTGCGCACGCGCTCAAGCAAGGCGTAGAAGCCGCTCAGTTGCCGTGGGTTGGTGGCCAGGCTATGGAAACCATTGCTCAGCGCCCACTCGCTGTCATAGCCGAGCACGGCCATGACCGAGGGGCTGACGTAGTTGAGCTGCAGGTCGCTGCCGGTTGAGAAAATTACGTCGCTGATGCTTTCCGCCAGCAGGCGGTAGCGCTGCTCGCTGGAGCGCAGGGATTCGCTGTGGGTGACCTGCTCGTTGATGTCCTTGGCCACACCAATCAGCCGGCTGACCCGGGACTTGTCATTGCGCGCCAGGGCTTGCTCGCGAATATCAAACCAGTGCCAGCTGCCATCGCGGTGACGCAAGCGCAGCTCGAACTGCATCAGCTGGCCCTTGCCCAGCACCTGCTGAATAGAGCGTATGCGCAGGTACAACTCGACATCGTCTGGGTGTAAGAGTTTTTCCCAGAGGCGTTCGCCGAGCTGCCGCATTTCCGCCTTGCTGTAACCAAGCTGCGCGCCCAGGTGGTTGTTGCTGTACATCAACCGCTTGCCGGCAATGTCATGCACATAAATGGTATCGGGTACCGCGCTAATGACATCAGACCAGAAACGCTCGCGTTCGATCAGCGAGGATTCGATGCGCTTGCGGTTGGTGATGTCGCTGATGCTTAAGGTCACGGCTTGCAGGTCGTCGCGGCTTTCCGGCAGGCGCAGCAATAGCCACAGGTGCCGCTCCGTGCCTTGCGGAGTGATGATCTGCCGTTCCATTTCCAGCTGCCCGCTGCCTGTGAGCAGGGCGTGCAGCAGCTGCAGGCGGAAGCCGTCCGGGCGCAGCGGGTCCTTGTTGAATAAGTGCTCGCGGGCCTGCGCGCTGGAGTCGACGCCGAGCAGTTGCAGCGCCACTTGGTTGGTTTCAGTCAGGCGCATGCGCTGCGACAGTTGTGCATGATGCTGTGGGTCGGTATCCAGCCAGTGCTGCAGAGCGCTGATGCTGTGCAGTTGTTGCGCTTGCAGGAAGCGCCGTAGTTCGCTCAGGTCAAGTACGCACAAAGCAGTGCCGGTGCCATCAAAAATGTCCTGGTAGCGCCGCCGGGTTTCCTGCAGAGCCTGCGAGGCGTGCTGTGCTTCGGTGACATCGCGCAGCACCCAGACAAAGCCGGTGCGGCGATTGTCTTCGCTGAGGTCGCTGCGGCTGATGTCGTACAGGTGGGTGGTGCCGTTCTGCTGGATTTCCACCAGGTCAGGCCCCTGGTCATTGTGCAGGGCGGTGTCATGCAGCAGCAGCGGGTCAAGGCGTGGCAGCAGCTTGAGCAAGTGCCAATCGTCTGCCTCGTTATTGCTTAGGCCAAACATGGCCTCGGCCTGCGGGTTGAGGTATTGCAGCTGGCCGTAGCAGTCGGTGACCAGCACGCGCTCTTCGATGGCACTGAGCACGCTGGCGGCCTGTTGCAGCGAGCGCCGCGAGGCGGCATTGAGCGCCTGCAGGTTGCGTTGTTCGCGCAGTAAGCGATACAGCGCGAGCAGCGTCAGGATCGCGCAGATAATAAACAGCAGCAGCTTGCTGGCCTGTTGCGGCAACTGCTGAGCGCGCACCTTGCGCTCATTGAACAGCGCACGCAGTTGCCAGTCACTGCCTTTGAGCGGAACTTCCAGCAGGCTTTGGTCGAGGTTCTCTGCCGTCACGGGCGGCGCAATCGTTGAGTCGCTAGTGCGCTGCGCCCCGTTATTGGCAATGACGCGCTTTGCGTTACGGTCTTCCAGCAGCCATTGGTGCGGGCTTTGATGGCGCTCATGCAGCCAGCTGCTCAGCGCCTGATTGGTCATGCGCAGCACCCAATAACCACTGACGGCGCTGCCGGGGCTATGTCGGAGCAACAGGTAGATACGCCCGTTGTCGTTGGCGCTGAACGCGTAAAAAAAGCTTTGCGTGCGGCCACGCTGCAGCAGTTCATCGAGGTACAGCGCGTCCTCGTTGGGCGCATGGCTGTCGGCGAGGATTTGCCCTTGCTCATTCAGCCAGGCCAGGCTGAGTAATGTTGGAAAGACGCCGCGTAAGGATTGCAGCAGTTGTGCCTGCGCCTCGGCGCTCTCCGGCGGCAGCGCGTGGGCCTGCAGTAAGGCCTGGCCGGCACTGGCCTTGAGGTCCATGTTCAGCGCGAGGTGATTGGCCAGCTGCGAGCTATAGGCCAAGGCCAACTGACGTTGGTTGTCCAGCAGCTGTTGGGACTCTTGGCGCAGCTGCCAGATCAGCAGCACCAGCATGCCCAGTACCAGCGCCACCAGCACGCCACGTGCCGGCCCGCGCATTACCTTAGCCGGTGCTGCGCGGTGAGCGTGCGCTGAGGTCGGAGGCGTAACTGCTGGCAACGACGTGCATCCTCGGGCTGGGCGGCGATGGCCCCCTGGCAGGTGCGCGGTACGGCTGGCAAACAGGGGGCGGGTAGAATGCCATAATTGTGGCGAAGTGCCAGCGCCGCCGACGAGCGTGGTTTGCCCTACCCGGCGCATTCCGGTAGCTTTGCCCGTTACGCGCGCGCGACTCTTTAAGTTCAGTGCGTTGGCGTCGCCTGGCGGCTGCGTCCCCGCCGTGCAGTTTCACGCTGCACGCATTAGTTGGCGACTCTCTTTCGTTTCATTCCAGAATCAAGGTCATCATGGCTCAATACGTTTACACCATGCATCGGCTCGGCAAAGTAGTGCCGCCGAAGCGGGAAATTCTCAAGAACATCTCCCTGTCGTTCTTCCCTGGCGCCAAGATCGGCGTACTCGGTCTCAACGGTTCGGGCAAGTCCACCCTGCTGAAAATCATGGCGGGTGTCGATACCGAGTTCAACGGTGAAGCGCGGCCGATGCCGGAGCTGAATATCGGTTACCTGCCGCAGGAACCGCAGCTTGATCCAAGCAAAACCGTGCGCGAAGTGGTGGAAGAGGCGGTTAGCCACATTAAAGATGCCCAGGCGCGTCTGGATCAGGTCTACGCCGCGTACGCCGAGCCGGATGCCGACTTCGATAAGCTGGCCGCCGAACAGGCCAAGCTCGAAGCCATCCTGCAAACCAGCGACGGCCACAACCTGGAGCGTCAGCTGGAAGTCGCCGCCGACGCCCTGCGCCTGCCTGCCTGGGACGCCAAAGTTGCCGTGCTCTCCGGTGGTGAGAAGCGCCGCGTGGCGCTGTGCCGCCTGCTGCTGTCGGCTCCCGACATGCTCCTGCTGGATGAGCCAACCAACCACCTGGACGCCGACTCGGTGGCTTGGTTGGAGCACTTCCTCCATGACTTCCAGGGCACTGTGGTGGCGATTACCCACGACCGTTACTTCCTGGATAACGTCGCTGGCTGGATTCTCGAACTCGACCGCGGCGCGGGTATTCCTTACGAGGGTAACTACTCCGGCTGGCTGGAGGCTAAGTCCAACCGCTTGGCCCAGGAATCCAAGCAGCAGTCGGCGCATGAAAAAGCCATGAAGGAAGAACTGGAATGGGTGCGCAAAGGCGCTAAAGCCCGCCAGTCGAAATCCAAGGCCCGCCTGCAGCGCTTCGAGGAAATGCAGTCGCAGGAATTCCAGAAGCGCAGCGAGACCAACGAGATCTATATCCCGGTCGGCCCGCGTCTGGGTGACAAGGTCATCGACTTTGTGGGCGTCAGCAAGGGCTACGGCGACCGCGCGCTGATCGACAACCTGTCGTTCAGCATGCCCAAGGGCGCCATCGTCGGCGTGATCGGCGGTAACGGTGCCGGTAAGTCGACGCTGTTCCGCATGCTGATGGGCAAGGAGCAGCCGGACTCGGGCAGCATCGAGATCGGTGAAACCGTGCAACTGGCCTGCGTCGACCAGAGCCGCGACGACCTCGACGGCAGCAAGAGCGTGTGGGAAGCCGTGTCTGGTGGCTCCGACATGATCAAGATCGGCAACTATGAAGTGCCGTCGCGCACCTACGTCGGGCGCTTCAACTTCAAGGGCGGCGACCAGCAGAAGTTCGTCAAGGACCTCTCCGGTGGTGAGCGTGGCCGCTTGCACTTGGCGTTGACTTTGAAAGAGGGCGCCAACGTGCTGCTGCTGGATGAGCCGTCCAACGACCTCGACGTGGAAACCCTGCGCTCGCTGGAAGAGGCGCTGCTCGACTTCCCGGGCGCGGCGATTGTGATCTCTCACGACCGTTGGTTCCTCGATCGCGTGGCCACCCACATCCTGGCGTACGAAGATGACTCGCACATCGAGTTCTTCGAAGGTAACTACACCGAGTACGAAGCCGATCGTAAAAAACGCCTCGGTGATGCGGCCGCCCAGCCGCACCGCGTGCGTTACAAGAAGCTGGCGCAGTAAGCCACGCTGTACTGCAAAACGGAGCCTTAGGGCTCCGTTTTTGTTTCTGGGTTTTCACTTGAGTGGAGTGTTTCCGGCGTTGGTGCGGGTTCACCGGCAATAAAGCGCGGTAAGCGGCTGGCGGATCGCGCTTATGGCTTGTGGAGCGCGGCCGATGCGGCCATGATTTCCCTCAGGTTTCCGTCCAAGGATTTACAATGCCAGACTCTGTCGCCGCCCATTTGCGCTTGGCTCCCGAAGCACTTACCCGGCCGTTTTCTCCTGAGCAGTTCAACTTCACCAGCACCGAAGATCTAGAGCCCTTTCGCGGCGTCTTAGGCCAGGAGCGCGCTGTTGAGGCGCTGCAGTTCGGCGTGGCGATGCCGCGCCCCGGCTACAACGTATTTGTGATGGGCGAGCCCGGCACCGGTCGGTTCTCCTTCGTTAAGCGCTACCTCAAGGCGGAAGCCAAGCGGCTGGCAACCCCGGCGGACCGGTTTTACGTCAACCATTTCGATGAGCCACGCGAGCCCCGCGCTCTGGAGCTGCCGTCCGGCACCGCGGCGGAGTTTCTCGCGGATATCAACGGGCTGATCGACAACCTGCTGGCGACCTTTCCTGCGGTGTTCGAGCACCCCTCGTTCCAGCAGAAGAAGAACGCCATCGACCGTGCGTTCAATAAACGTTACGACCAGGCGCTGGACATCATCGAGCGGCTGTCGCTGGAAAAGAGCATTGCCCTGTACCGCGACAGCAGCAATATCGCGTTTACCCCCATGCTGGAAGGCAAGGCGCTGGATGAGGCTGAGTTCGCCCAGTTGCCGGAAGCCGACCGTGAGCGCTTTCATGCCGATATCGCCGCCCTGGAAGAGCGCCTTAACGAGGAGCTGGCCAGCCTGCCGCAATGGAAGCGTGAGTCGAGCAACCTGCTGCGTCAGCTCAATGAAGAAACCATCACCGTGGCGTTGCAGCCGTTACTGGCGCCGCTTTCGGAGAAATACGCGGAGAACGCCGGCGTCTGTGCCTACCTGCAGGCGGTGCAGGTCAATCTGCTGAAAACCGTGGTTGAGCAGTTGGTCGAGGTCGACAAGATCGATGCGCAAACACGCAAGCTGCTCGAAGAGCAGTACTGCCCGAGCCTGGTGGTGGGGCATCACGCCCAGGGCGGCGCGCCGGTGGTGTTTGAGTCGCACCCGACCTACGACAACCTGTTCGGGCGCATTGAGTACAACACCGATCAGGGTGCGCTTTACACCAGTTACCGGCAACTGCGCCCCGGCGCTTTGCACCGCGCCAACGGCGGCTTCCTGATTCTCGAAGCGGAGAAGATGCTCGGTGAGCCGTTTGTCTGGGATGCGCTCAAGCGTGCCCTGCAATCGCGGCAGTTGAAGATGGAGTCGCCGCTGGGTGACCTCGGCCGCATCGCCACAGTGACCCTGACGCCTGAGGTGATTCCACTGCATCTCAAGGTGGTGATCATCGGTTCGCGTCAGCTGTATTATACGCTGCAGGACCTCGATCCGGATTTTCAGGAGATGTTCCGCGTACTGGCCGACTTCGATGAGGAAATCCCCCTGGCCGACGACAGCCTGGAACAGTTCGCCCAGCTGATGAAAACCCGCACCTCGGAAGAGGGCATGGCACCGCTGACCGCCGCCGCCGTGGCGCGCGTGGCAACCTACAGTGCGCGTTTGGCTGAACACCAGGGGCGCTTGTCGGCGCGCATTGGCGATCTGTTTCAGTTGGTCAGTGAGGCGGACTTTATCCGTAGCCTGGCGAATGATGAGGTCACTGACGCCGGGCATATCGAGCGTGCGCTGAAAGCCAAGGCCACCCGCACCGGGCGGGTCTCGGCGCGAATCATCGACGACATGCTCGCCGGAATTATCCTGATCGACACCGCCGGTGCCGCTGTCGGCAAGTGCAATGGTTTGACCGTGTTGGAAGTCGGCGACTCTGCCTTTGGTGTGCCCGCGCGGATTTCCGCCACGGTGTATCCGGGCGGCAGCGGCATTGTCGACATCGAGCGCGAGGTCAACCTCGGCCAGCCGATCCACTCCAAGGGCGTGATGATTCTCACCGGTTACCTGGGCAGCCGTTATGCCCAGGAGTTTCCCCTGGAAATCTCCGCGAGCATCGCCCTGGAGCAGTCCTATGGTTATGTCGACGGTGACAGCGCGTCCTTGGGTGAGGTCTGCACGCTGATCTCGGCGTTGTCACGCACGCCGCTCAAGCAGTGTTTCGCCATCACTGGTTCGATCAACCAGTTTGGTGAGGTGCAGGCGGTCGGCGGGGTGAATGAGAAGATTGAAGGCTTCTTCCGCCTTTGCGAGGCGCGCGGCCTGACCGGCGAGCAGGGTGCCATCATCCCGCACTCCAACGTCACCACCCTGATGCTCGATGAGCGGGTGCTGCAGGCGGTACGCGCCGGGCAGTTCCATATCTATGCGGTGCGCCAGGTCGATGAGGCGCTGAGCCTGCTGGTGGGTGCGGATGCCGGCTCACCTAATGAACAGGGGCAATTCCCGGCGGGCAGCGTCAATGCTCGGGTGGTTGAGCGCTTGCGTGATATCGCCGCGATCGGCATGGAAGACGACGACAAGGACGAGCCGAAAAAGGAAGAGCCTGCTGCTGTGGTCAAGGAGAAGAAGCCGCGGGCGAAAAAGCCTGTGCTCGAGTGACCATTGCGCTGCGGCTGTTCGCTCGGTGGCTGGTCAGTCACTGAGCGAGTGTCGCTGCCCGCCGATGCGCCTCGCTGTGGAGGGCTTTTCCTCACTTAATCCACACAGTTATCCACAGTATGTGGGGTTAACTGTTGGCTTCCCTCTGATGCTCGCTCGGGTGTAGGCTGAAGTACAGCTACCGAGAGGGTCGTCGCCATGTCGCGCAACCTCAATCTCACCCGTCACTGCCTAGGCCTGGATACCCGCATCGAATGTGTGGTGCTGCCGCTGGCTGGTAATAATGGCCTCTGGACGCTGATCTTCGCCGCCGGCATGGCCGCTGCGCAGCCCTCGGCTATCAAGGCGCAGGGCCCATTCTGCGGGGCTTTAGCCGCAGAGGATGTCCTCGCCGAGATCGCCGAAAACTTGCGTGGCATGGGCTACGAGCCCTGTACGGACGTGCCGATCTGGCGGCTGCATATTCAGGCCGAACTGCGCCGGCTAAACGCCGCGCGTGGCCACCACCTGGGTGATAGTCAGTTTCTGCCGGAGAGCTGAGCGGGCACTTGGTGAGTATTTGACCAGTCGTCGCAACCCCTACAGATGGCTGGCTTTCAGCCATTGATCCTAAGCCTGCGCACAAGGTTATCCACAGTTGCCGGGGATAACCTGGCTTGTCATGTATTGCCACACTCCAGGGTTGTCTGAGCGAAGGCGCTGAGTATACTCGCCGCCAGTTTTAAACCCTGAGAGAGCCCCTATGGAACGCTTTATCGAAAACGCCATGTATGCCTCCCGCTGGCTGCTGGCGCCCATTTACTTCGGCCTTTCGCTCGGCCTGCTGGCCTTGGCGCTGAAGTTCTTTCAAGAAGTCTTCCACTTACTGCCCAGTGTTTTCTCCATGGCTGAGGCCGATCTGATTTTGGTGATCCTGTCGTTGATCGATATGGCCCTGGTCGGCGGTTTGCTGGTGATGGTGATGATTTCCGGTTACGAGAACTTCGTGTCCCAACTGGATATAACCGAGGGCACCGAAAAGCTCGGCTGGTTGGGCAAAATGGACTCCAGCTCACTGAAGATGAAGGTGGCCGCCTCCATCGTGGCGATCTCCTCGATCCATTTGCTCAAAGTGTTTATGAATGCGCAGAACATCGAGACGGAATATTTGATGTGGTACGTGATCATTCATATGGCGTTTGTGCTGTCGGCCTTTGCCATGGGCTATCTGGATAAGCTGACCAAGCACTAAATCGGTTTTGCTGTCATTCACCGCCCGGCCGTTGCAAAACGGACGGGCGGTTTGCGTTTTGCCTTGTACTTTTGTGTTCTTGTACAAGAATTGTATTTATATGATTATTTGTATAGCTTCGCTCGCCTGAGGTGGTGATCATGAATCTACAAAGCCTATCGCAGCACGCCCATGCCGGGCATATCGATGCGCTCAACCTGATTTCTATTGAGGGCGGTATCTACTTGCTGGAGGCGCACATGGATGGTCGTGCCCATCCGCTTCGTGATGACCACGGTAAAACCCTGCACCTGCGCTCGGTTGAGCATGCACGTGATCTGCTCAGCGATATCCCGCCCATACCGTTTCACCTCGTGCATGCAGTGGTGCATGACGAGATGTGCGGCATGCAAGACGGCGCCCAAGAGGTTCTGCGCGTGCCAATGTCCTTTAATTCTTCCTGGTAACCATAGTCGTCTATGTCTATTCGTCGGCTTGCCCTGGTGCTCGGTGATCAGTTGTCCTTTGACCTGCCCAGCCTGCAGGCGCTAGACCCACAGCACGATGCCGTATTGCTCGCCGAGGTGGCGGCGGAAACCGACTACGTGCCGCACCATCCGCAGAAAATTGCGCTGATCTTCAGTGCCATGCGCCACTTTGCCAACGCGCTGCGTGAGCGCGGCTGGCAGGTGCATTACGTCAAATTGGATGACCCGCACAACAGTGGCTCGCTACCGGGTGAGCTGCAGCGTTGGGCGGCGCTGCTGCAATCCACCGAAGTGCACATAACCGAGTGCGGCGAGTGGCGATTGGAGCAGGCGCTGCGCACCTGCGCGGTGCCGATCACCTGGCATGCCGACAGCCGATTTGTCTGCGCACGCGATGAGTTCGCCCGCTGGGCTGAGGGTCGCAAGCAGTTGCGCATGGAGTTTTTTTACCGCGAGATGCGCCGTAAGACAGGTTTGTTAATGAACGGCGACGGCACGCCGGTGGGCGGCGCCTGGAACTTTGATGCAGAAAACCGTAAGACGCTGCCCAAGCAGATTAAAGCGCCGATGAGTGCGCGCTTCCCGGCGGATGCGATCACTGAAGAGGTGCTGGTGCTGGTGGCTGAGCGTTTCAGTCATCACTACGGCAGCCTGGAGTCCTTTGATTACCCGGTCACTCAGGCTGAGGCCGAAGCGCTGTGGCAGCACTTTGTTGAATTTGCCCTGCCGGCCTTTGGTGACTATCAAGATGCCATGGCGCTGGGTGAGCCGTATTTGTTTCATGCACGCATCGGTGCGGCGCTGAATATTGGCCTGCTGGATGTGCGCCGTGTCTGTGCGGATGTCGAAGCCGCCTACTGGTGTGGGCATGTGCCGTTGAACGCCGCTGAGGGCTTTATTCGGCAGTTGCTTGGCTGGCGTGAGTACGTGCGCGGCATCTACTGGATGCACATGCCGGAGTACGCCGAGCGCAATGCCTTCGGTAATAGGCGGCCGCTGCCTGAGTTTTACTGGACCGGCAAAACCCGCATGAAGTGCATGAGCCAAGCCATCGGCCAGACTCTGGAGCATGCCTATGCCCACCATATCCAGCGGTTGATGGTCACCGGTAACTTTGCCCTGTTGGCCGGTATTCAACCCAGCCAGGTCTGTGAGTGGTACTTGGCGGTGTATATGGATGCCTTTGATTGGGTCGAGTTGCCCAACACCCTTGGCATGGTCATGCACGCCGATGGCGGTTATCTGGGCTCCAAGCCGTATTGCGCCAGTGGCCAGTACATCAAGCGTATGTCCAACTACTGTGGCGATTGCGCCTACAAGGTCACTGAAAGCGTGGGTGAGCAGGCCTGCCCCTTCAATGCGCTGTACTGGCACTTTCTTATGCGTCATCGCGAGCAGCTGGCCGGCAACCATCGCTTGAGCATGATCTACCGCGGCCTGGATAAAATGACTGAGGCCAAGCAGCAAGGCCTTTGGGCGCGCGGCGAGCAGCTATTGGCACGCTTGGATGCCGGTGAGGCGCTGTGAAGAAAGCCGACTTGCCCGTTAAGGCCTGCCAAGTGTGCGGCTTGCCCTTCGCCTGGCGTAAGAAGTGGGCGCGTTGCTGGGAGGAGGTGAAGTATTGCTCCGAGCGCTGTCGCCGCCAACGTTAGGGTCGGGGGGGCTGGTTAGGGTGAGTCGAGCCTTTGTGCTAGGCTGGCCGCCCTTTTTTAGCCCCTAGCGGAGCCGTGCTATGTCCGAAATCAATCTCTCGACTGATGAAACCCGCGTCAGCTACGGCATTGGCCGTCAACTGGGCGGTCAACTGCGCGACAACCCGCCGCCGGGCGTGAGCCTGGACGCCATCGTTGCTGGCCTGGCTGATGCCTTCAATGGTCAGCAAAGCCGTGTCAGCGAAGACGAGATGTCGGCCAGCTTCAAAGTGATCCGCGACATCATGCAGGCAGAAGCGGCGGCCAAGGCCGAAGCGGCTGCTGGCGCCGGCCTGGCTTTCCTCGCCGAAAACGCCAAGCGTGAAGGCATTACTGCGCTGGCTTCCGGCCTGCAGTACGAAGTGCTGAACACTGGCACTGGCGCCATGCCAACCCGCGAAGACACCATTCGCGCGCACTACCACGGCACCCTGATCGACGGCACTGTGTTTGACAGCTCTTACGATCGTGGCCAGCCGGCTGAGTTTCCAGTGGGCGGTGTAATCGCCGGCTGGACCGAAGCCCTGCAGCTGATGAATGCCGGCAGCAAGTGGCGCTTGTATGTGCCGAGCGAGCTGGCCTATGGCGAGCAAGGCGTCGGCAGCATCCCGCCGCACAGCGTACTGGTGTTTGATGTGGAGCTGCTCGACGTTCTCTAACCACTAGAGTCGCGTCTACTTCGCGGGCATGGCTCGCTTCTACGCAGTTCCAGCATGGCTGGAGTAGGAGTGGCCCATGCCCACGATGCGTTTATGCTCAGGTCGTCAGGGGCGCAATGCCCGGGCGTAGCAATACAGAAACAGATTACGCACCAGCTCCTTGAGCACCAGCGGTTCGCTGGAGTTCAGTTCATGCAGATCCAGATCGCCCTGGTCGCGCAGCTCATCCAAAGCATCCTCCTTGAGCACGGCGCAGACCTCACCGGTGCGGCGGTTAAGAATGCGTAGATACGGTTGCGGGCGGTCCAGCCACGCGTCGATCAGGTAGGTCATGACTCGTCTCCCTTGATTGGATGGATGAGAATAATTCTTATTATGTTTATAGCAAGGGCTAATTGCACCATTCGTCGTGTGCTTGAATGGCGCGCATAAAAAAAGCCCGTCACGTGGGCGGGCTCTTGATAGCGGGCTCGGCGGCTAGTGTGTGCGCGCCACAGCAAAGCGGCAAAGTTCGATGAGCGCGTCGCGGTATTCGCTGGCTGGCAGCGCGTCCAGGCAGGCGATCGCACGGTCGGCGTAGGCGCGCGCTTGCCGAGCGGTGTAGTCGAGGGCGCCGGCAGCTTCGACAGCATCGCGGATGCTCTCTAGATCTTCGATGCCGCCTTTCTGAATGGCCTGGCGCACCAGCGCGGCTTGCTCAGGTGTACCTTCGCGCATGGTGTAGATCAGCGGCAGGGTTGGTTTGCCTTCGGCCAGGTCGTCGCCGACGTTCTTGCCCAGCTCGCTGGCGTCGCCGCGGTAATCAAGCAGGTCGTCGACCAGTTGGAAGGCCACGCCGAGGTGGTCGCCAAAGGTACGCAGCGCTTCGGTTTGTGCGCTGCTGGCGTTGGCCAGGGCCGCGGCGCTGTGGGTCGAGGCCTCGAAGAGCATCGCCGTCTTACCGCGGATGACCTCCATATAGGTTTCTTCGGTGGTGCTGGCGTCGCGGATCTTCGACAGCTGCAGCACTTCGCCTTCGGCAATCACCCGCGTGGCCTTGGAAAGAATCTTCATCACGGGCATGGAGCCCAGCTCGACCATCATTTCGAACGAGCGCGAATAAAGAAAGTCGCCCACCAGTACGCTCGGCGCATTGCCCCACTGGGCGTTGGCGGTGCTGCGCCCGCGGCGCATATCGGACATGTCGACGACGTCGTCGTGCAGCAGGGTGGCGGTGTGCAGGAATTCGATGGTGGCAGCCAGCAGGCGCAGGTTGTCACCGTTCAGGCCGAGCGCCTTGCCGCTGAGCAACACCAGCAAGGGGCGCAAGCGTTTACCGCCCGCGGAAATAATGTAGTCGCCGATTTTCTCTACCAGCGGTACGCGCGACACCAGTTGGGCGCGGATGATGCCGTCGACGGCGGTAAAGTCATCCGCCACCACGCGGTAGAAAGCCTGGGGTTGCATCGCTTATACCTGCTGCTCATGGGTTGCGCGGCATGCTAGGGGGCAGGGTAGGGGCTGTCAAGGTAACTGGCTTGGCTGTTAGTGCCTGGGCCTTGCGTCGCGCGGGGGGCTTGCGTACAATCGCGCACCCTGAACTTCCCCCCTGGGTATTTCCCTGCCTTACGCAATTGCAAGGGTGTTCTTTAGGCCCCAAGCAGCCATGCCAGCCGACACTTATTCCTATAAAGCGCTGGGTGAGCAGGATTAACGGAGATTTACCATGTACGCAGTAATTGTTACTGGTGGCAAGCAATACAAAGTCGCCGAAGGCGAGTTCCTCAAGATCGAAAAGCTCGAGCTGGCCACTGGCGAAGCTGTGACTTTCGACCGTGTTCTGCTGATCGGCAATGGCGACGACGTTAAAATCGGCGCGCCGGTTGTTGAAGGTGCCAAGGTTGTAGCTGAAGTGATCGCCCAGGGCCGTCACGACAAGGTCACCATCATCAAGTTCCGTCGTCGTAAGCACCACATGAAGCGCCAGGGCCACCGTCAGTGGTACACCGAGATCAAAATCACCGGTATCCAGGCTTAACTCGTTTCAGTCTGATCCCTTCATAGGAGTATTGAACTCATGGCACACAAAAAAGCTGGCGGTAGTACCCGCAACGGTCGCGACTCAGAAGCCAAACGCCTTGGCGTGAAGATGTATGGCGGCCAGAAAATCATTCCTGGCAACATCATCGTGCGTCAGCGCGGCACCCAGTTCCACGCCGGTTACGGCGTAGGCATGGGTAAAGATCACACCCTCTTCGCGAAAATCGAAGGCGTGATCAAGTTTGAAGTAAAAGGCGCGTTCAACCGCCGTTACGTGAGCGTCGTTGCGGCTTAATTGCGCGACTGCTGGGAAAGCCCCGTCCTTGCGACGGGGCTTTTTTGTTTCTGTATTATTGGGGTTCTTGCCAAACTGCCCTGGGTGTTGGCGTTCAGATTGAATGCAGGTCAATTTTGCAAGAACCTGGTGTTTCTCGTTTTAGATAACCCGCCTTGTTGCGGGAGGCGTACCTATGAAATTCGTCGATGAAGTATCGATTTCTGTAAAGGCCGGTGATGGTGGCAACGGCATGATGAGCTTCCGTCGTGAGAAGTTCATCGAAAAAGGCGGCCCCAACGGTGGTGATGGTGGTGATGGTGGTTCGATTTATATCGAGGCCTTCGCCAATCTCAATACCTTGGTGGACTACCGCTATACCCGCCGCTTCCAGGCACCGAATGGTGAGAAGGGCGGCAGTACCGATTGTACGGGTGCCAAGGGTGAGGATCTGATTCTGCCGGTGCCGGTTGGGACTACGATCATTGATGCGGGTACTCAGGAGGTTATGGGTGACCTGACCAAGCCTGGGCAGCGTTTGCTGGTTGCTCAGGGTGGCTGGCACGGTCTGGGTAATACTCGCTTCAAGTCCAGTACTAACCGTGCGCCGCGGCAGACCACGCCGGGCAAGCCGGGTGATGCGCGCGACCTGAAGATGGAGTTGAAGGTGTTGGCGGACGTCGGTCTGCTGGGCTTGCCGAACGCTGGCAAGAGCACCTTTATTCGCTCGGTTTCTGCAGCCAAGCCGAAGGTTGCTGATTATCCGTTCACCACCCTGGTGCCGAACCTGGGTGTGGTCAGTGTTGATCGCTACAAGAGCTTTGTGGTCGCGGATATTCCGGGTTTGATCGAGGGTGCTTCTGATGGCGCTGGTCTGGGGATTCGTTTCCTCAAGCACTTGTCGCGTACCCGTTTGTTGTTGCACCTAGTGGACATGGCGCCGCTGGATCTGACTGATCCTGCTGAGTCGGCGGCAACAATTGTCGATGAGTTGACCAAGTTCAGTCCGTCGCTGGCGGAGCGTGAGCGCTGGCTGGTGCTGAACAAGGCCGACCAGATTCTCGATGAGGAGCAAGAGGCGCGTATCGCTGAAATCGTCGCGCGGATCGAGTGGACGGGGCCGGTGTACGTGATCTCTGCCCTGGCTCGCGAGGGGACTGAGCAGCTGTGTTATGACATTATGGACTTCCTTGAGGCGCGCGCTGAGCGCATTCAGGAAAACCCAGAGTACGCGGCTGAGTTGGCTGAGCTGGATACGCGCATCGAAGATGAGGCGCGTGCCCAGTTGCAGGCCTTGGACGACAAGCGTGCGCTGCGTCGTTCCGGTGTTCGCGCGGTGAGCGATGTCGATGAAGACGACAGCTTCTGGGATGAAGAAGACGAAGAGGATGGCCCGGAAATCATTTACGTCCGGGATTAAGCAACTACAACAACGCCGCTTAATTGCGGCGTTTTTGTAATCACAGGTCGCTGCTGGGGTTGGATGATCATGCGTGACAAGGTAACCGGTGCGCAGCGCTGGGTGGTGAAGATTGGCAGTGCGTTGCTAACGGCAGATGGTCGTGGTCTGGATCGTGCGGCTATGGCGGTGTGGGTCAAGCAGATGGTTGCGCTGCGCGAGCAGGGTGTGGAGTTGGTGCTGGTGTCCTCTGGGGCGGTAGCTGCAGGCATGAGTCGCTTGGGTTGGGTGGCGCGACCGAGTGCCATGCACGAGCTGCAGGCGGCTGCAGCAATCGGGCAGATGGTGCTGATCCAGGCCTGGGAGTCGAGCTTTGCCGAGCACGGTAGGCGCACGGCGCAGATTCTTCTGACCCATGACGACCTGTCTGACCGCAAGCGTTACCTGAATGCGCGCAGCACGCTGCGAACGCTGGTGGATCTGGATGTGGTGCCGGTGATCAATGAAAACGACACCGTGGTCACCGATGAGATCCGCTTCGGCGATAACGATACCTTGGCGGCATTGGTGGCCAACCTGGTCGAGGCTGATCTGCTGGTGATCCTTACGGATCGTGACGGCATGTATAACGCCGATCCGCGGCATAACCCCAATGCCGAGCTGATTTATGAGGCGCGCGCCGATGATCCGGCGCTGGATGCCGTGGCGGGTGGTGTGGGTGGTGCGTTAGGGCGTGGTGGTATGCAGACCAAGCTGCGTGCGGCGCGCTTGGCGGCGCGTTCCGGTGCGCATACAGTGATTGTTGGTGGTGCCATCGAGCAGGTGCTGGCGCGGCTCAGGGCGGGCGAGCGTCTGGGTACGCTACTTGCGCCCGAGCGCGGTATGTTGGCGGCGCGCAAGCAGTGGTTGGCTGGGCATCTGCAGACCCGTGGTGTTCTGGTGTTGGATGAGGGGGCGGTCAAGGCGCTGGCGACCGGCACGCGGAGTTTGCTGCCGGTTGGCGTGAAAGCTGTGCAGGGTAGCTTTCGTCGTGGTGAGATGGTTGTTTGTGTGGCGGCTGATGGCCGCGAAATTGCCCGCGGCTTGGCCAATTACAGTGCGCTTGAGGCGCAGAAGATCATCGGTCAGTCGTCGGATGCCATTGAGCGGTTGCTCGGTTATGTGGATGAGCCTGAGTTGGTGCATCGGGATAATTTGATTCTGGTCTGAGGGTAGGCTGATGCGAGCTGTAAAGGGATTGCTGGGTGCGCTGATGTTGCTGCCTGGGTTGGCAGTGGCGGAAAAGGTTGGTGAGGTGTCGACGGTTTTCAAGCTTATGGGGCCGAACGACAAGATCGTTGTCGAGGCTTTTGATGATCCCAAGGTGGCGGGGGTGACGTGTTACCTGTCGCGGGCCAAGACCGGTGGCGTCAAGGGCGGCCTGGGCTTGGCTGAAGATCGCGCCGAGGCATCGATTGCCTGTCGTCAGGTCGGGCCAATCAGCTTTCTCGATAAGCTCAAGGAGGGTGAGGAGGTCTTTCGTGAGCGCACTTCGCTGGTGTTCAAGACCATGCAGGTGGTGCGCTTCTTCGATCAGAAGCGCAATACCCTGGTTTATCTGGTCTACAGCGATCGGGTGATCGAAGGGAGTCCGCAAAATGCGGTGACGGCGATTCCGATTCTGCCCTGGCCGCAAAAGCCCTAAAGAAAAAGCCCGAAGAGATTCGGGCTTTTTCTTGTGTGTCGTTTGTCGGCTTGGTCTCTGGCTCGCAGGGGTGGTTGCGCTTTTCTCCGGGCAATAAAAAACCGGCCTAAGCCGGTTTTTTAACATCTAACAGTGAGTCGCTAGCGGCTTAGGCAGCTGCAGCTTGGCTCAGTGCTTTGATGTGGCCATTCAGGCGGCTCTTATGGCGAGCTGCTTTGTTCTTGTGGATGATGCCTTTATCGGCCATACGGTCGATTACCGGCACAGCCAGGGTGTAAGCGGTTGTTGCAAGAGCAGCATCTTTAGCTTCAATAGCCTTGATAACGTTCTTGATGTAAGTACGGACCATCGAGCGCTGGCTGGCGTTATGGCTACGACGCTTCTCAGCCTGTTTTGCGCGTTTTTTGGCAGAAGGTGTATTGGCCACCGTCAAGCTCCTCGAAAAAATTCTGGGGGTTACAAACAAATAAGGCCGCGAATCATGCCGATATGAGGGCGTGCTGTCAACCCCGTAGGCTTTTCCCTGTGCTGGCCTGACCAGTGGCTGGGCGCTACACTCGTCGCCTTTGCGCGACGGCGGGTTTTCCGCGGCTGTGCTTGTTTGCGGAAATCGAATTATTACATGAATTTGCTCAAGTCGTTGGCCGCTGTCAGCTCCATGACCATGCTTTCGCGTGTGCTGGGCTTTGTACGCGACACCATTATTGCTCGCACCTTCGGTGCTGGCGTGGCCTCGGACGCCTTTGTGGTGGCGTTCAAATTGCCCAATTTGCTGCGGCGTATTTTTGCTGAGGGGGCGTTTTCCCAGGCTTTTGTGCCGATTCTGGCCGAATATAAAACTCAGCAGGGCGATGAGGCTGCACGCACTTTTCTCGCTTATGTGACTGGCTTGCTGACCCTGGTGCTGGCGCTGGTCACCTTTATCGGCATTCTGGCTGCGCCGTGGATCGTCTGGGCCTCCGCGCCGGGCTTTGCCGATGAGGCGGAGCGCTTTGAGCTGACCACCGATCTGTTGCGGATCACCTTCCCTTATATTTTGCTGATCTCGCTGTCGTCGCTGGCCGGGGCGGTACTCAATACCTGGAACCGTTTCTCGGTGCCTGCGTTTGTGCCGACCTTGCTGAACGTCAGCATGATTGTCTTTGCGCTATTCCTGACGCCTTATTTTGACCCGCCGATCATGGCGCTGGGCTGGGCGGTGTTGGTGGGCGGGCTGTTGCAGCTGTTATTTCAGCTGCCGCACCTGCACAAGATCGGCATGCTGGTGCTGCCACGTCTGAATCTGAAAGACACCGGTGTTTGGCGGGTGGTGAAGCAGATGGGGCCGGCGATCTTCGGGGTCTCGGTCAGTCAGATCTCCTTGATCATCAACACGGTTTTCGCCTCTTTTCTGGTTGCCGGCTCTGTGTCGTGGATGTATTACGCCGACCGGCTGATGGAGTTGCCGGCTGGCGTGCTCGGCGTTGCGCTAGGGACCATTCTGCTGCCGGCCTTGTCGAAAACCCATGCTGGAGCCAGTCGCGAGGATTACTCCAAGCTGCTCGACTGGGGCTTGCGGCTGTGCCTGGTGTTGGCGCTGCCCAGTGCGGTGGCGTTGGCCATTATCTCCGAGCCGCTGATCGCCTCGTTGTTCCAGTACGGCAAGTTCAGTGCGGCCGACACGGCGATGACGCAGCGCGCGCTGATCGCTTACTCATTCGGTCTGGTCGGGATTATTTTGGTGAAAATCCTCGCGCCCGCCTTTTACGCCCAGCAGAACATCAAAACCCCGGTGCGTATCGGTCTGGTGACGCTGCTGGCAACCCAGGCCATGAACATCCTTTTCGTCTTCGTGATCCCGCTGGCGCATGCCGGGCTGGCCTTGGCGATTGGTTTGGCCGCCTGTCTGAATGCCGGGCTGCTGTATTGGCAGTTACGTAAGCGCGAGATGTTTACCCCGCAGCCAGGCTGGGCGATGTTTGCTGGTAAGTTGTTGCTGGCGTTGCTGGCAATGGTGGCGGCGCTGCTGTTGGTCATGCAGCAGCTGCCGGCTTGGGCGGACGGCAGCATGCTCTGGCGCTTGCTGCGATTGGCCGGACTGGTTGGCGTGGGGCTGCTGGCCTATTTCGCGGTGTTGGCGCTGCTGGGCTTTCGTCTGCGTGACTTCGCCCGGCGCAGCGCGCTCTGAAGGCGGCTGATTTGCCGCCTGTTGTCTGCTGCCCGGTGTGCGTATAATCGACCACTTTATGAGCAAGAAGCGCGTTATGCAGCTGGTTCGAGGCCTACACAATTTGCGGCCCCAGCATCGGGGCTGTGTCGCCACCATCGGTAATTTCGACGGCGTCCATCGTGGTCACCAGGCCATCTTGGCGCGTTTGCGTGAGCGCTCCGCTGAGCTGGGCGTGCCTAGCTGTGTGTTGATTTTCGAGCCGCAACCCCGTGAATTCTTCGCGCCCGACAGCGCCCCGGCTCGTTTAACTCGCTTGCGGGATAAGTTGGCACTGCTGGCTGCGGAGGGTGTTGATCAGGTGTTGTGCCTGAGCTTCACCCCCCGTTTGCGCGAGCTGAGCGCCGCCGAGTTCGTCCAGCGCGTGCTGGTCGATGGCCTAGGTGTGCAGCACCTGGAAGTCGGTGATGATTTCCGTTTTGGTTGTGATCGTGCTGGCGATTTTGCCTTCCTGGCCGAGGCTGGTGAGCGTGAAGGCTTCAGTGTCGAGGCAGCCAGCACGGTCGAGCTGGACGGTATTCGTGTCAGCAGCACGCGGGTGCGTGAAGCGCTGGATGTCGGCGATTTTGCCCTGGCGCAGCACTTGCTTGGGCGGCCCTTCCAGATCGCCGGGCGAGTCTTGCACGGGCAGAAGTTGGGGCGACAGCTGGATGCGCCAACCGCCAATGTGCAGCTAAAACGCAAGCGTGTGCCGCTGCGCGGGGTGTATCTGGTTAGCACTGAAATCGACGGCCAGACTTGGCCGGGTGTGGCCAATATTGGTGTGCGACCGAGTGTTACAGGTGATGGCAGTGCCCACCTGGAAGTACATGTGCTGGATTTTGCCGGTGATCTATATGGCCGGCGTTTAACGGTGGCCTTCCACCGCAAGCTGCGTGATGAGCAGCGTTTCGCCTCGCTTGAGGCACTCAAGGCAGCAATTGCTGCCGATATTGTCGCCGCCCGCGCCTATTGGTGCGCTTAAACACATAGCGCCAACCGCTTAGAAGAGCCTGAAATGACTGACTACAAAGCCACGTTGAATCTGCCTGATACCCAATTCCCGATGAAAGCCGGTCTGCCGCAGCGCGAGCCGCAGATTTTGCAGCGTTGGAATGAAATTGGCCTGTATCAGAAGCTGCGTGCGCAAGGCGAAGGCCGGCCGAAGTTCGTCCTGCATGATGGCCCGCCCTACGCCAACGGCAGCATTCACATTGGTCATGCGGTCAACAAGATCCTCAAGGACATCATTACCCGCTCCAAGACCCTGGCCGGCTATGACGCCCCCTATGTGCCGGGCTGGGACTGCCACGGCCTGCCGATTGAGCACAAGGTGGAAACCACCTTCGGCAAGAATCAGCCCTCTGACCTGACCCGTGAGCGCTGCCGGACCTATGCCGGCGAGCAGATCGAAGGGCAGAAGGCCGACTTTATCCGCCTGGGCGTGCTGGGTGACTGGGGCAATCCGTACAAGACCATGGACTTTGCCAACGAAGCCGGCGAGATCCGCGCGCTGGCCGAGATGGTCAAGCAAGGCTTTGTGTTCAAGGGTCTGAAACCAGTCAACTGGTGCTTCGATTGCGGTTCGGCGCTGGCTGAGGCTGAAGTCGAGTATCAGGACAAGAAGTCCGAGGCTATCGACGTGGCCTTCGTGGTTGAAGATACCGACAAGCTGGCCGCTGCCTTTGGTCTGTCCAGCCTGCCGAAGCCTGCTTCTATCGTGATCTGGACCACCACGCCGTGGACCATTCCTGCCAACCAGGCGCTTAACGTCCACCCCGAGTTTACCTATGCCTTGGTCGACACTGGCGAGCGCCTGCTACTGCTGGCGGAAGAGCTGGTTGAAGGCTGCCTGGCCCGTTATGGCCTGCAAGGTGAAGTGATCGCCACGGCTCCGGGCGCTGCGCTGGAGCTGATCCGCTGCCGTCATCCGTTCTACGAGCGCTTCGCCCCGGTGTATCTGGCGGAATACGTTGAGCTGGGTGCCGGTACTGGCGTCGTGCACTCGGCCCCGGCCTATGGCGAAGACGACTTCCGCTCCTGCAAAGGCTACGGCATGAGCAATGACGATATTCTCAGTCCGGTGCAGAGCAATGGCGTGTACGTCAGCGATCTGCCGTTCTTCGGCGGCCAGTTTATCTGGAAAGCCAATCCGGCCATCGTCGCCAAGCTCGAAGAAGTCGGCGCGCTGCTCAAGCACGAAGCCATCCAGCACAGCTACATGCACTGCTGGCGGCACAAAACGCCGCTGATTTACCGCGCGACGGCGCAGTGGTTCGTTGGCATGGACAAGCAGCCTCACGAAGGCAACACCCTGCGCGAGCGTGCATTGAGCGCCATCGAGCAGACCGAGTTCGTTCCAGCTTGGGGCCAGGCGCGCTTGCACAGCATGATTGCCGGGCGTCCGGACTGGTGCATCTCGCGTCAGCGTAACTGGGGCGTGCCGATCCCGTTCTTCCTGCACAAGGCGTCGGGTGAGCTGCACCCGCGCACCGCCGAGCTGATGGAAGAAGTCGCTCAGCGCGTTGAGCAAGAGGGCATCGAAGCCTGGTTCAAGCTCGACGCTGCCGAGTTGCTGGGTGATGAAGCCGCCGACTACGACAAAATCAGCGACACCTTGGACGTCTGGTTTGACTCGGGCACCACCCACCGGCACGTAATGCGTGGCTCGCACCCGATGGGCCACGACAGCGGCCCGCGCGCTGATCTGTACCTGGAAGGTTCCGACCAGCATCGCGGCTGGTTCCATTCCTCCTTGCTGACCGGTGCGGCGATCGACGGCCATGCGCCGTACAAAGAGCTGCTGACCCATGGTTTTGTAGTCGACGAGAACGGCCGCAAGATGTCCAAGTCGATGGGTAACGTGGTCGCACCGCAGGAAGTCAACGACAGCCTGGGTGCCGATATTCTGCGCCTGTGGGTGTCGTCCACCGACTACTCCGGTGAAATGGCCGTGTCCAAGGTCATCCTGCAGCGCAGCGCCGATTCTTACCGGCGTATCCGTAATACCGCGCGCTTCCTGCTGTCCAACCTCAGCGGTTTCGACCCAGCGCAGCATCTGCTGCCGGTCGATGAGATGTTGGCGCTGGACCGTTGGGCAGTCGATCGTGCGCTGCTGCTGCAGCGCGAAATTGAAGAGGCCTACGACAGCTACCGCTTCTGGAACGTCTACCAGAAGGTGCACAACTTCTGCGTGCAGGAACTGGGTGGCTTCTACCTCGACATCATCAAAGACCGTCAGTACACCACCGCCGCCGACAGCGTGGCGCGTCGCTCCTGTCAGAGTGCGCTGTACCACATCGCTGAAGCCCTGGTGCGCTGGATCGCCCCGGTGTTGTCCTTCACCGCCGACGAGTTTTGGCAGTACCTGCCGGGCGAGCGCAATGAGTCGGTGATGCTCAATGGCTGGTACCAGGGCCTGAGCGAGCTGCCGCAGGACTTCGAACTGAGCCGCGAGTTCTGGGAGCGGGTCATGGCGGTCAAGGTCGCGGTGAACAAGGAGATGGAAAACCTGCGCGCGGCCAAGGCCATCGGCGGCAACCTGCAGGCCGAAGTCACCTTGTATGCCGAAGACAGCTTGATTGCAGATCTGAACAAGCTCGGCAACGAGCTGCGTTTCGTGCTGATCACCTCCACCGCCAGCTTGGCGCCGTTCAGTGCGGCGCCAGGCGATGCAGTTGTAACCGAAGTGGCCGGCCTCAAATTGAAAGTGCTCAAGTCCGCTCACGCCAAGTGCGCGCGCTGCTGGCACCACCGTGAGGATGTCGGCGTGAAGCCGGCGCATCCGGAAATCTGCGGTCGTTGCGTGGACAATATCGAAGGCGCTGGCGAGGTTCGTCACTATGCTTAACAACGGCCTGCCTAAAGCCAGCCGTTTCGGGCATTTGGCGTGGTTGTGGCTGAGCCTGTTGGTGTTTGTGGTCGATCAGGCGAGCAAGTTTTACTTCGACAACAGCCTGACCATGTACCAGCAGATTGTGATCATCCCCGATTACTTCAGCTGGACCCTGGCCTACAACACCGGCGCGGCCTTCAGTTTCCTGGCGGATGCGGCGGGCTGGCAGCGCTGGTTCTTCGCTGCAATCGCCCTGGTGGTCAGCGTGGTGCTGGTGGTGTGGCTCAAACGTCTCAAGCCCGGTGAAACCTGGCTAGCGCTAGCGCTGGCGCTGGTGCTGGGTGGCGCGCTGGGTAACTTGGTCGACCGGGTGGTGTTTGGCCATGTGGTCGACTTCATCTTGCTGCACTGGCACCAGCAATGGTATTTCCCGGCCTTCAACGTGGCCGATATGGCGATTACTGGCGGTGCCATCCTGTTGGCACTGGATATGTTTAAAGGCGAGAAGTCCGGAGACGCAGCCCATGACTGACCCTATCACCCAAGAGCAGCGAATTGGCCCGGACAAGGAAGTGACCCTGCATTTCGCCCTCAAGCTGGACAACGGCGATGTGGTCGATAGCACTTTCGATAAAAAACCCGCGACCTTCAAGGTCGGTGACGGCAACCTGCTGCCGGGCTTCGAACAGGCCATCTACGGGCTCAAGGCGGGCGACAAACGCAGCCTGGAGATCAGCCCGGAGCAGGGCTTCGGTCAAGGTAATCCGCAAAACGTCCAAGTGATGCCGCGGAGTCAGTTCCAGGACATGGAGCTGTCGGAAGGCCTGCTGGTGATTTTCAATGATGCCGCCAATGCCGAGCTGCCTGGGGTGGTCAAAGCCTTTGACGACAGCCAGGTCACCATCGATTTTAATCACCCGCTGGCCGGCAAGGCGCTGAGCTTTGATGTGGAAATCATCGAGGTCAAAGCGCTCTGATCAGTGCAATATTTTCGTAGGGTGGGTTAGGCGCACAGGCGCGGTTTGAGCCCGGAGCCGGTTGTTTAGCGCGCCGTAACCCACCATGCTTGGTATGTTGGGTACTGTGCTGTTTGGCTGCGCGGCATTCGTGGATCATGCTGCGATATACCGCTAACCCAACCTGCGACAACTTTCGTTTACGCGCGTCGAGATCACCAGCATGCATATCAAACTCGCCAACCCTCGTGGTTTCTGTGCCGGCGTCGACCGCGCCATCGAGATCGTCAACCGCGCGCTGGAAGTCTTCGGCCCGCCCATCTATGTGCGTCACGAAGTGGTGCACAACAAGTTTGTGGTGGAAGACCTGCGTTCGCGTGGTGCGGTCTTTGTCGAAGAGTTGGACCAGGTGCCGGATGATGTGATTGTCATCTTCAGCGCCCACGGCGTCTCCCAGGCGGTGCGCAACGAGGCTGAGCGGCGTGGCCTGAAAGTCTTCGATGCCACCTGCCCACTGGTGACCAAGGTGCATATGGAGGTGGTGCGCTACAGCCGTGAGGGGCGCGAGTGCATCCTGATCGGCCACGAAGGTCACCCGGAAGTCGAAGGTACCATGGGCCAATACGACGCCAGCAACGGCGGCACCATCTACCTGGTCGAAGACGAAACGGACGTGGCGGCACTGCAGGTGCGCAACCCGCAGGCTCTGGCCTTCGTTACCCAGACCACCCTGTCGATGGACGATACCAGCAAGGTGATCGATGCCCTGCGCAGCAAATACCCCGCCATCGGTGGCCCACGTAAGGACGACATCTGCTACGCCACGCAAAACCGTCAGGATGCCGTCAAGCAGCTCGCTGCTGAGTGCGATGTGTTGTTGGTCGTTGGCAGCCCCAACAGCTCAAACTCCAACCGCCTGCGCGAGCTGGCCGAACGCATGGGCACACCCGCCTACCTGATCGATGGGGCGGAAGACCTCAAGCAGGAATGGTTTTCGGGCGTTAGCGGCATCGGTATTACTGCCGGCGCATCTGCCCCCGAAGTACTGGTGCAGGGCGTGATTAAGCAGCTTGGGGTGTGGGGCGCGAGTAATGCGCAGGAGCTGGCAGGAAGGCCGGAGAATGTAACCTTTTCGATGCCGAAAGAGTTGCGGGTTATTGCTCGCCAGTAAGTTGAGATGAGAGGGGCGCCTTTATCAGGTAAAGCGCCTGAGCCCAGTTAAGCATCAAACAGTGACAGATAAAAAAGCCCAATCAGTTGATTGGGCTTTTTTGTTTTAGCGCCAGCACTCGTCTCTGGTTTTTTTCGTGCCTGTACGTCCTCTCGCGCCGAGGGCATTTAGGGTCAGGTTGCCGCAATCAGTATCGCTGAACTGTGGGGTGGCCGTAAGGGTGTAGCCGCCGTCGCTGGCCACGCTGCTCACCGCCAGGGTGTATTTACTGGTGGTGGATGTGGTGCTGGCGTTGAGTTTGGCAATGTCTCCAGTTGCCGTGATGTAGCGGTTGTTTTGTGAGTAATAGCGTTCTTGTGCGGCTGCGATATCACTAAGCAGCGCCTGGCCTTCGCTGCGATTACCACGCTTTACATACTCGGCATAGCTTGGGTAGGCCACTGCTGCCAGGATGCCGATGATAGCCACGACTATCATCATCTCGATCAGGGTAAAGCCCTGCATTTTTCTGCTCGGTGCTGGCATGGCAATTCTCACTCTGTTTCCTCCACACGGCGCCAGGAGTTGCGCTCATTGATATTTGGCGGTGGCTTGATGCCCTCACAGCCTTGGCCAGTACAGATTTGCAGGCCGTCTGGGGTGTCAGTCACCGTCAAGCCACCTTCGCCATCTTGTTTGATCGCCGAAACAATCGCTGTGGTGCCATCAGGTTTTACTTGCTGCATATCGAAGGCGTTGTAAGGCGTTTTACCACCGGTAAACGCGTTAAGGCCGTAAGTCCAGTATTTGGCACCGTCAGCGCAGGGGTCGTCATTGGGCACGAGTGACTGGAAGTACACGCTTTGGCCAATATTGAACATCGGCTCGATGACCATTTCGCCATCAAGTGTGCCGCCCTGCTGTAGGTCGAGTAGCCAGCCTTTCTTTCCATCCCCCCAGGGAATAGCGTTCTGCGAAATGATGCGTGCAGCGGTGTTACGAGCTTTCGAGTCGGTAGCGGTCACTTGGCTGCCGATGGTCTGCTCAACCAGCTTGGCGCGGCTAATACCGAGTGCGCTGGTAGTGCCTTTTATTTCGCCACGGCTCTTCTCATCCCATATACCGTAAACGGTCTGGGCGATGTTCTTGTTACCGTCCTTGTCGGTGTCTTCGAAGTACTTGCCTGTGGCGAAGATAACCAGATGGCCTACGCCGGTTGGGTGGCGAACAAGCGTGGGTGGTGCAGTAATGGGTTGTGGTGTTTGCGCCGTATTCGAGGCTACGGCGGAGAACATCGGCTTGCCGCCGTAAGCGACTTGGTACTGGCTAACAGTGCCGCGGGTTTCAGTTGCAGAGCGCGCCAGTGGGTTGTCTGCGTTGCGTGCGCTTGGTAGTAGGTCAAAGCGCCACAGGTTGCCCTGCAGGTCGCCGGCATAAGCGTAGTCGGCCACGCTGTCGCCATTGTTGTCGGCCAGGCGTGGAGTGGACAGGCCATTGGCAATGCCATTGGTGCCTGTGACTTCCAAGCTCTTTTCCAGAGTGCCCTCAACCGCATCCACGATAAACAAGGCGGCTTTGCCATTGGTATGGTTGCTCGCCTCATAACCATTGCCGAACACCACGGCCCAGCGGCCGTTGTGCAGGCGGGCGATGGTGGGCTGGGAGAAACTGTTGCCCATTTTTACTGTGGAGGTGATTTTACTGTCATCAAATTCCCACAACAGCTTCTCGCTTCCCGGTGTGGTGATGTCCAAGGCAAAGATAGACTTGCCGCCTGCTCGCAGAGTGCCGACCAGAATGGTGCGCCATTTGCTGCCATCATAAATATCGGCAACGACAGGAGAGCCATCCACATAAAACTCGTGGCTGTAGTTCTTTCCGGTCAACTTGTTCAGCTTGGGGAATACCGCGCTTGGAATAAAGGCAAACTCTTCGACGCCTGTCTCAGCATTAAAGCCATGCAGCATGCCGTCGTTACCGCCGACATAAACGCGCGGGGTACGAGTTGCTTGCGACTCTTTGAAGTTGGTGTAGGTGTCATTGCCTTCTAAGCGGTTAGCCACGCCAACCAGATAGCGTCCCCCTGACACTACCGCGGGGCTTGAGGCGAGTAAGTCGCCCAATATACCGCTGCGCGAGCGGAATGTTGCGCCTTCACCAGTGCGCACGCCACGTAGGTAGTTAAGGCGGGCTTCGCCTTTACTGTCGCTGGTGTTGCCGTTTTCTGGGTCTTTGCTAAGCAGGTTTGCCAATGTACCTGATGTGTCTTTATTACCGGCATTGGCCCAGGTAAAGGGCTGCAGGCCGCCACTGCCCGTGCTTTTTATCTTAATGTTTCGAGCGTCCGCAGCGGGCATTTTGTCCTTGGCGCTCCACTTCTCCTTAAGTGCCAATTCAAACTTACCCGAACCGGCTGGCAGTTCGGTCCATTCTTTATTCGTGCGCACCAAGTTACCCAGCCAGTTTTCGTCGCTAGCATAGGAGGTCTGGTAGGACGATGTTACGAGCTTGCTATTATTTGGATCATTTTCATCGACCACCACCTGACCTGAGTTGATCGCTGGCTTGGCAGCAGTGGATTTACGATCGGCAATACGCGACATGATATCGGCAAAGGCTTGCACCACCGATTCGGGGCTGTCCGCACTGAAAAAGTCGCCTCTTGAGTTGATGGCCGCGTGCCAGAGGTCATACACGTTGTTATCACTGTTCGATTCCGCTTTTGGCCAGTTCTGCGTGCCATTGGAAATATTCACATAGCCAGGGCTCGCAAATGTGCCGTCGGTACTGTTCCACGATAGGCCGGCTTGATTAAGCGATGCTGTTAAGCCGAGGCCAATGGTGAAGTTGGCCATATTCTGCCACGTGGCAGGGTTGTTTTGCGGGTTCCAGTACTTGTCTGTGTCGGTACCCGACTTGTCTTTGTAATAAGGCTTTAAGTTGTTTTCAAGGTCGCTGTTAAGGTCGGTTGCCCAGTAGTGAAAGGCTAGGTCTGCCAGCGTGTTATTGGCAGAGTCAGTATAGGGTCTGCGCTGTCCAGTATAGTTAACGCCATCAGGAAGGTTAAAATTGGTAGTGTCTGATCTACGTCCAGACGGGCTCCCGTCATTGCCGTTCCATACGCCGTCTGTCATTAAAATGTGATAACTGGGGCGGCATGCGTACTTGTTTTTTGCTGTGTTGCCCGTTTCGTTAGGGAACTTATCCCAAGCGGGTGAATTGTTGTTTTTTAGAAATTTTCCCGCCTCATCTAGCGCTACGCGAAGGGGGGTGCCGTTGTTGAACGTCATTGACTGCATCCAGTCAAAAAGCCGGCCACGCTGCGCGCTATTGTATTCGCGGAAGCGGTTGTCTTTACCTAGGCAACTGCTTGAGGTATTTAATGAGTTGCAAGTATTTAGTGCTTGCCAAGTAATTCGAGTGGATGAGGCAAGGTCGGCGAAAGCAATACTGGCGGCGCTTACAGTGGCCAAAGAGCGTGTGCGATAGAACGAGTACCAGATGGCAAAGTTTGAGCGTTCATCAGTGCCTGAGGCCGCATCTGTTGGGCGAAGTTGCCCTGACGAGCTTGATACGTCAACTTTCCGGTAGCAGTTGTCATCGTCTTTGCGTGTGGTGATGTCTGTAGGGCAGTTAGCAAGTGAGTCATCGTAAACATAGTAGTATGCAGGAACATCTTTATCTCTACTGTCAGAGATGGTCAGTGTATATCTATTATCTGAGCGGCTGCAGTTGATCTCTGGATACGGTTGTGGTTTTTCTACTGTGACTGTGCATGTGTTGTTATTGATTCTGTTGATTTTGAAACTTACACTTTTAAAGTTTAGTGTTGGGGATGAGCTTCCGTTCGAAATGCTCCCATCATACCGAGCGCTTAAAAAGAATTCAGGTTCTGGGTTGTCTGCGTTGCTCTGTGACTTGCTGTTTGTATCGTATGTTGTGGTTGCGCGGAAGCTGTTGCTAAGATTGACCTCGCCTCTAGAGGTTTTAAAGCCATTTAGCCAGGCCTTGGAAAATGAAGTGCTGAGATCGGCGGCGAGTGTGCCATCTAAATTAAATTTCGGCGGGACTTGGTATGTAGTCGCAGGGTTGTAATACATTGGGTTGTAATAGGCGGACTTGTACCTGCGGGTAGATGAGCCGCCCGGTATGGAATCGGGTACGTACGCTCTATCCATACTGCCTGAGTCGTCCAGCGTTAATATAAGGTTCGGTGGTACGCCGATAGTTAAGTTAAGTGGGCTTTGTGAAATGGCCGCTTGTACATCCAGTGCAGCCGCTAACAGACTACTGGTAGCACAGCAAAAAACTAAACTGCGCAGGGAATATAATGAGGTCTTCATATCAGTGCTCCGGTGCGTGGCAGCTTAGTTGCTGGGGCCTGGGTAGTATTTGGCTATCGTAGTTTGCAAGGCTAGTTCATCCTTGGCTTGGCCGCTGACGAGGTAGTAATAAACACCGCGGCCGATAAGTTCGTCGCCATAATTGGCATTGAGACCTTCTACCGGCATTTCGGCGGTATTCCAGTAAGCGGGGAAAGTGGCTTCGGCGGATTTCTCGCTGGACGTGCCGCGATAGGGCATCCAGGCAATGTAGGTGTCGTTATCCGCTGTATCTGTTTTGGCACCGGTCCAGCTCATGTGCGTATTAACCGTGGCAATAGGGTCGAGCACATAGTTGCGCATCTTACCTGCATAAGTGCCGTCCGTTTGTTTCTCAATTTCCACGATGCATGGGTACATGGTTACACGGTTATATTTAACTGACTTTTTGCAGTAATTTTTATTAGGTTCAGGTTTGGTGCTGAGGCGCAGGGCGTTGAAAAAACGCGCTTCACCTTCGCGTAAGGCTGATTCAGCCGCATTGTTCAGGCTTAGGCTTTCCATACGGTTGGCCGTCATGCGGGTTTCTAGGGTCACTTCGCGCATGTTGGTGACGGTCAGTACTGTTAGTACCAGTAGCATGACCAAGGCAACAAGCAGGGTGACTCCGCGTTGTTGTTGCGGAAAACGTGGGTTCATGGCGTGAGGTTCCTCAAGGTGACCGTGTTGCTAGCGATTTGGTACAGCTGGCCGGTGTCTGCACCTTGAATCAGCGCTTTTTCCGCAGCGCTGGCTTGCTTGAGCCAGTGGTCGAGTACCGCCGAGTCGCCCTTGCCGCGCTGGTTATTAGTGGATGCTACTAACGCCTCGTAGCGCACTTGCAGTATCTGGCCCTTACTGTTGTCCCAGTCGGCCGCCGAAAGCGTTTGAGTAACGATGGTTTCGCTGGTCGGGTTAATGCCAAACTCCAGGCGTAGGCCGGATAAACCAGTCATCAACTCTGCATCGGTATTGCCGCTTTGGCAGCGCAAGCTTTGATTCGCGACGTACAGTGCGGCCGTTACCACGGGTGCTGACTTTAAAAAAGGATTGCTGTCGTCGAACGTGGCGGTTTTATTACCCGCGCAATCCAGCTCCTCGCTTCGTACTTGGCTATAGCGAATGCAGACACCGGAGCCTTTTTTTGCTTTGGTTACCGTTTGACCACTTTTGAACGCTTCGCAGTAGTCCGTGCTGGCCTGAGCGGTGAATACCTGCTCATTACCAAGGTAGGGTTCGCGACTGTAACCGGCCTTGTTTAAGTAGCTGTCAAATATAAGGCTGATAAAGCGGTTGCCTTCCTGGATTTCGCCTTGCGACTGCTGGAAGGCGTAATTACGTTTGTTGTCGATGTAGATCTGGGTGATACCAATAATCAAGAACGAGCTAATGGCAAGAGCAATCAGCAGTTCGATCATTGACAGGCCTGTTTGTCGGGCTCGATGGTGTAGGTAGGTCTTCATAGCTCGATCCGAGTGCGATAGATGCAGGTGGTATTGTCGGGAGCCCTGACGTCCGGGCAACTGTCGGGTTTGACGGTCCAGGCCAGCTGGATCTCGGTGATCGGACCGTTTGCTTCGCAGTTAGGTTTTTTTACTGCGCTGCTGCTAAAGCTCTTGCAGATGTAAAAGCTGTTGCTGAGTAAGCCGGCTGCGCCGGGTAGGGTCTTCTGCACACGCTCAAGCCAGCAGTCACGTTTTTTTTGTGCTGTGTTGGGGGCTTTGCAGTCAGCAGCACTGGGCTCTGCGTAGGCTGGGCTGAATGCTTTACCGTCTTCCTTATAAAAGAGCGCGTCGGGGTTGCTGCGCAGTATCTCGGTGAGTTGGACTGTTAGCTCAACCGCTGCATTACGCTGCACGGCTTCTTGGGTGTACTGAATACTGCGGCTTTGCATGGTGACCATGCCAAGGATGCCGACGGTCACCAATACCAGCGTGACCAGCACTTCTATCAAGCTGAAGCCGTTGTGCTTGTTCAAGGGCGTCTCCTTTATTCGCACTTGGCGAGGGCTGCGTTGTCTTTTTGCTTGCCGCGTGGGGCGAGGTGAATGCTGCCGTTGGCGGCGACGCTGACCTGATAGCCACTCTCAGTTTTTTTGTCATGACAAATGGTGAAGTTGACCGGAGCTTTGACCACGCCGTTGGCGTAGTAGGTAAGCTCATTAACGGCGCTGCCTGAGGCGTTGGCGGCAGCGAGTTTGGCTTCGGTCGGGTTGATTTCTAAGGTTCTTATCGAGGCATTAGAGTCTTTGCTGGGGCGCACAGCGATCCACTTATCAGCATCTTTGGCCTTCAGCGTAATAACGGCTCGCTTGACCACCGCTTCGGTGCGGGCAGCTTGCAGGAAGCTTTTCAGCTCCTCAGCTTTGGCCTGCAGCCGATTGTTGATAGTGAATTGAGTGAAACTGGGCACCGCGATCATTGCCATGATGGCCAGCAATGCCATTGTGATCATCAGTTCTACGAGCGTGAAACCTTGTGTGCGGCCTGCAGCAGACATGCTGAACTCCAATCGGTCTTGTGAGGATAAGCATGGCTTGCCGAGCAGCGCTTGTCTGCTGCGCTGGGATGGCCGGCATAATGTCGCGGATGACTGGCCGCAGTGCTTTCATTGGCGTGCGCCGCATCACATTCGGGTGTTAGCAGCGGGTGCTTTCTTGCTGGTTTTCCAGTTTGCTGCCCCAGCGAATTCGTCCTTGTTTGTTGATGATCAGTTGCTGGCTGATGACCTTTTCTTCACAAATAAAAAAACGTCCGTTGCTGATAGGGCTGATACCCGTGTTGTAAAAGCGGATGCTGCCGCTAAAGCCGGCCCAGCGAAGCTCGCCGCTACCCGCATGAGCAGATGTGTGACTAAGAGGCTGGCCGCTGCTACGGACTCTTAGCAACCTGGGATGCATCCAATTGGAGCTGCATTTTAAACCGTCGAGGCTTGGGCATAGCTCCAGCGTGCGCTTGCGGGTTACCGCTTGGCTGCGTGCTTGCTGCAGAAGGGCGTGAAGCTCATGCATGGCGGCTTGATTGCGATTGCTGACCACGAGTTGGTTTAGTTCGGGTAGTGCGATGGAGGCCGCGATAGAAAGCACGGCAAGGGTCAGTGTCAGTTCAACGAGTGTTAATCCAGACTGATATGATTTTCTCATTTTATTCCTTCTTATTGTGTCGGCCTTCCTGGCCTCTTTTTGTTTAGACGCTGTTGTTAAATGCGGCAAGTTTTAAGGTGGCGAATGTGATGGATGTTCTGGTTGTCGGAGGAGGGGTGATCGGTTTGCTGTCGGCCATGCAATTGGCAGTCGCCGGGAAGGTGGTTGGGCTCGTCGAGGCAGGAGAGGCAGGTCGTGAATCCTCCTGGGCCGGTGGCGGTATTGTTTCGCCGCTTTATCCTTGGCGTTACAGCCCGGCGGTGACGGCTCTGGCGCATTGGTCGCAGGATTTTTATCCGCGCTTGGCCGAGCAGTTGCTGGCGCAGACGCAGATTGATCCCGAGGTGTATGTCACCGGGTTGTACTGGCTGGATCTTGACGATGAGGTTGAGGCGCTGGCTTGGGCGCAGCGAGAAGGGCGGGCGCTGCAGTCGGTTGATATGGCCAGTGTGCAGCGTGCGGTGCCGGCGTTGACAGCGGGTTTTGGCCGTGCGCTGCAAATGGCGAACGTGGCCAATGTGCGCAATCCGCGCTTGGTCAAGGCCTTGCGTGCGGCGCTGCAGCAGATGCCGAATGTCACTCTGCATGAGCGGTGTGCGGTCAGTGGTTTTATCCGCGAGGGAGGGCGCATCACCGGTGTGCATACGGCGCAGGGTGATATGCAGGCCGATCGGGTGGTGCTCACAGCCGGTGCCTGGAGTGGTGAGCTGATGAAAACTCTGGGCATTGAGTTACCGGTGGTGCCGGTCAAGGGGCAGATGATTTTGTACAAGTGCGCCGAGGACTTTCTGCCGGCCATGGTGCTGGCCAGGGGGCGCTATGCAATTCCGCGGCGTGATGGCCATATTTTGGTTGGCAGCACGCTTGAGCATGCAGGCTTCGACAAAACTCCGACCGAGGATGCCTTGGCCAGCTTGCAGGCCTCGGCGGTTGATTTGTTGCCAGCATTGGCCGATGCCGAGCGGGTAGGGCATTGGGCGGGGCTGCGGCCTGGCTCGCCTGAGGGCATTCCATATATCGGGCCGGTGCCTGGGCATGCTGGGCTGTGGCTGAATTGTGGGCACTACCGTAATGGTTTGGTGCTGGCGCCGGCGTCCTGCCAATTACTGGCCGATCTGATGCTGGGGCGTGAGTCGATTGTGGACCCTACTCCTTATGCGCCGGCAGGGCGGCTGGGGCTGGCGGGGTGAGTGCTTGCTGGACTTTAGCTTTTCGTAGCTAAAGCCCAGTTCATGCGCTGCGGCTCATGGTGTCAGTCGATGCCCAGCTTCTTTAAGCGGTAGCGCATTGAGCGGAAGCTCAGGCCCAGGCGCTGCGCGGCGGCGGTGCGGTTCCAGCGGGTTTCTTCCAGGGCCTGCATGATCAGCTTGCGCTCGATGGCTTCCAGGTGGTCTTCCAGGTTGTCGATCTGCGCGAGGCTGGTTTCACCATTTTCACTGCTGGGGCTGCAGTCGGCCAGGCGCAGGTCGCTGGCGGAGATGCGGTCGTCTTCGCACAGGGTATAGGCACGCTCGAGCATGTTCTCCAGCTCGCGGACGTTGCCTGGAAAGCGGTAACTCTTGAGCTTTTCCAGTGCGTCCTCATCCAGCTTGGCCGCGCTGAGGCCGGTACCTTCGGCTAAGCGCTTGAGCATGCTGTCGGTGAGCAGGGCGATGTCTTCGCGACGCTCGCGTAGCGCAGGTACGCGCAACTCGATGACGTTGAGGCGGTAGTAGAGGTCTTGGCGGAAGCGTTCGGTGGCGACTTCACCCGCGAGGTCTTTGTGGGTGGCGCAGAGAATGCGCACGTCGACGACTTGTTCCTGTTGTCCACCAACCGCTCGCACGGCCTTTTCCTGAATCGCCCGCAGCAATTTGACCTGCATCGGCAGTGGCAGGTCGGCCACCTCGTCAAGGAACAGTGTGCCGCCGTTGGCGGCCTGAAATAACCCCTGCTTGTCTTCGATAGCGCCGGTGAAGCTGCCTTTCTTGTGGCCGAAGAATTCGCTTTCCATCAGCTCGGTCGGGATCGCGCCGCAGTTGACCGGTACGAAAGGTTGCTCGCTGCGCGAGCCCTGCTCGTGGATCAGTCGCGCCACTAGTTCCTTGCCGCTGCCCGACTCGCCGCTGATATACACCGGGGCCTGACTGCGGGCGAGCTTGAGAATCTGTTTGCGTAAGGTCTGCATTGGCGGCGAGTCGCCGAGCAGGCGGCTGTCGACCGGCGGCGCTTCGCCATCGGCGCTGCGCAGGCGCAAGGCGGCAGCGACCAGTTCGCGCAGGCGGCCGAGGTCGACTGGCTTGGTCAGAAAGTCGAAGGCGCCGGCTTTTAGTGCATTAATGGCGGTATCCAGGCTGCCGTAGGCGGTGATCATCGCCACCGGTACTTGCGGGTGGCGTTGCAGGATGTGCTGCACCAGTTCCAGTCCGGTGCCGTCAGGCAGGCGCATGTCGGTCAGGCAGAGGTCGAAGGGCTCCTTGGCCAGCCATTCGCGCGCTTCCTTGACGTTGCGTGCGCTGCGGGTGTCGAGCTTCATGCGTCCCAGGGTGATTTCCAGGAGTTCGCGAATATCGGGTTCGTCATCGACGATCAGGGCTCTCTGGCGGGTCATGGTCAGCTCAGTTTGCGCGGGTGGGCGAAGGTGATACGTAGGCAGCTGCCGCCGCCGTCGCGAGGTTTGTAATCGAGGCGGGCCTGGTTGCTTTCGCACAGCTCGCGGGAAAGGTACAGGCCCAGGCCGGTGCCTTTGTTCTCCGTGGTGTAAAAGGGTTCGAACAGGTGATGCAGTTGCTCCTCGGCAACACCAGGGCCGTCGTCGAGTATTTCGAGAATGGGGAGTTCGCTGTCCGGGTCGCGGAACAGTTTTAGCCACACCTGCCCCTGTTTGTGCTTCTTGGCGCTGTAGCGCAGGCCGTTCTCCACCAGATTGCTGAGTACCTGGGTGAGTTGGTGTGGGTCCATGCGGGTCTGGATGCTGCCGTTGCTGGTTTCCAGGTGCAGCGTTTGGTTCGGCGCGGCGCTGCTACGGAACTCGCTGGCAAACCGGTGCAGCCAGTATTTCAGGTCAAGCAATTGCGGCTCGGCCTGGCGGCGACGCGAGAGTTGCAGAACATTCTCGATCACCAGGTTCATGCGTCGCGAATGATCCTGAATGATCTGTGCCAGGCGCAGGTCGTGCCCGTGCAGCTCATCCGACTCTTGCAGCAGCTGAGCCGCGTGGCTGATGGCGCCTAGCGGATTGCGAATCTCGTGGGCGATGCCGGCGGTCAGGCGGCCCAGCGAGGCGAGCTTGAGCTGTTGCGCCTGCTGGGCGATTTGCGAGATGTCATCGAGGAAGATCAGGGTGTGTTTATGCGTGTCGCGTTGCAGGGCGATAAAGCTCGGCTGCAGCACCCGGCCATCAGGTGTGGCTTGGATGCTGACGGGGCGCAAGCTGGGGTTGTGCGCCCATTGCTGCATGCGCGTGATCAGTTGCGGGCAATGTGGGTCGAGTATCTTTCCGGTTAGATCGCTGTGTCCTAGCAGGCTGTTGGCACCTTGGTTGGCCAGCAGTACGCGGTGTAATTCATCGAGTACCAGAATGCCCGTGCGCATGCGTTGCAGGATCAGCGCGTTGAGGGCTTCCAGGTTGGCGACGTCGGCGGCGCGCTGCTCGGCGAGGTTTTCGCTGACTTGCAGGCGGCGGGTCAGGCCTTGCACAAACAGCGCGGCCGCGAAGCACAGTGCGCCGAACGCGCCAACCTGCACGTACTGGGCTGAAGCCGCCGGCCGGCTGAGACTGAGGTAGAACGTCAGGTAGATCATGCCAATTGCCGCTACGGCAGCAATCAGCAGGCCGATACGCCCGCGCAAGAGGATGTTGGCGATGGCCACGGCGACAATCAGCAGGTTGCCGATACCGCTAGGCGTCCCGCCGGCCGCATAGAAGAGCGCGGAGAGCAGAATCACATCGACCAAGGCCAGACTGAATACCTGCGCCAGGCGTTTGGGGCGGCGCACGGTGGCGATGATCACAACGTTGAGCGCGAGGTACAGCCAGCTGCCGCTACGGAAAAGCGCCGGCTGCGCCATGTCCAGCAGCTCGGTGTGTACATTGCTGGAGACCAGCAACGCCAAGGCAATGCCGATAATCAGGCGGTACAGGTGGTAGAGCCGCAGAATCCGCCAGCTTTGCTCTCCGCTCAAGGCGAAGTCAGTGGCCACTGGATTTTGAGCCTTGCTCTAGGTGGGCCTGACTGCAGAACCAGGCTTCGCCTTTAGCCAAGGCGTGATCGCGGGGCACATGGATGCCGCAGTGTTGGCAGCGCACCATGGGTGCTGGCTTTTGCGCCTCTTTAGGCGTTTTGGGGCGCGCCGATGTTGAGCGGATAAAGCGGCGCCACAGCCAGAAGGCGGCGGCAATGATGGCAATCCAGAACAGCAAGCGGAAAAGGCCCATGGTGCTCTCTTCATATTGGCAGGCGGGCAGTTTAGCTAACCCACCGGCATGCGCCCAGCGCTCAAGCAGTGATCCAGGCGTGGTTATGCGTGTCGGCCGGTTTCTGCGGGCGGTGCTCGGTTGTGCGGCGGAGCGCTATCGGCTCAATACCGAGCGATGTTTCGGCCTAGGTGCACGCCGCGTTGTCGGGCGAGTTACGCCGTCGCTGGCTAGGTTGGCAGCAGGTCTTGTGCTGATGGGCGCGGGGCAGCGAGTTATCACTCCCGGCAGCGCAGGCAATAAAAATCAGGCACTAAAAAGGGAGGCCGAGGCCTCCCTTTGGGGGTGTTGCGCTTGCTCAGTCGAACAGGCCGAACGTCAGGTAGCTGAACCAAGAGCGGCTTGGCGCTTCAGTGGCGTCGGCTTTCAGTTCATCCGGGATCAGCTCTTCGGCATCTTCGTACTGGCGGATGACGTCTTGGCTGGCGCGGGTTTCGCCTGGTGGCAGCGGCGTATCGGTTTCGATCAGACCGAGGGTGGCTTTGGCCATCCAGGAACGCGTATCGGCTTCTTCTTCGCGCGGTACGAATTGGCCGTCGACCAGGCTTGGGTGGTCTGGGTAGTTAAGCTTGAGGGCTTCCAGGCTGGTGGCCGCCAGGTCGTCCAGGGTCAGGCGCTGGTAGGCTTCGGTCATGACCGCGAGGCCGTCGCCGACTGCCGGGGTTTCCTGGAAGTTTTCCACCACATAGCGGCCGCGGTTGGCGGCTGCGACGTAGGCGTTGCGGGTCAGGTAATAGTGCGCTACGTGGATTTCGTAGGCGGCCAGCAGGTTGCGCAGGTAAATCATGCGCTGCTTGGCGTCTGGGGCGTAGCGGCTGCTCGGGTAACGGCTGGTGAGCTGGGCAAACTCGTTGTAAGAATCGCGGGCGGCACCAGGGTCGCGCTTGGTCATGTCCAGCGGCACGAAGCGGGCAATCAGGCCACGGTCCTGGTCGAACGAGGCAAGCCCCTTCAGGTAGTAGGCGTAATCGACGTTGGCGTGCTGTGGGTGCAGGCGAATAAAGCGATCAGCGGCGGATTTTGCCGCTTCCGGTTCAACGTTCTTATAGTAGGCGTAAATCAGTTCCAGCTGAGCCTGCTCGGCGTAGCGGCCGAACGGGTAGCGCGATTCCAGCGCCTTGAGCTTAGCCACCGCAGCGGTGTAACTACTATTGTCCAGGTCGGCTTGTGCCTGCTGGTAGAGTTCGGCCTCGCTGAGGTTTTCGTCGACCACTTCTTTCGACGAGCAGGCGGCGGTGAGGGCGAGGATTGCGATCAGCAGCAGGTGTTTCACTTGCATGGCGGCTTGCGTCCCTGTGACGGCGGCTGTCTTGAGCAAAGCCGTCCTGTTATGATGAGCGCCCCCGGTACCCCTGGGGCAAAGACGCCGTATTTAACCACAAGCGTGTAGCCGAAACCAAAGGCTAGACCTTTCAGACTTTCCCGCCGTTGCCGAGCATGCCCTCTATTAATAAGCAGATTATTGAACTGAACGCCGAGGTGCCCTATGACATGGGCGGTCAACGCCTCGACCAAGTCGCCGCACTCCTGTTCGCCGAGCACTCACGTTCGCGTCTGTCTGCCTGGATCAAAGAGGGTCTGCTGACCGTCGATGGTGCGGTGTTGCGCCCGCGCGACATCGTCCACGGCGGCTCGCTACTGGCGCTCAAGGCCGAGCAGGAAGCCCAGGGTGAGTGGGTTGCCCAAGACATCCCACTGAACATCGTCTACGAAGACGAGCAGATTCTGGTCATCGACAAGCCTGCCGGGCTGGTGGTGCACCCGGCTGCCGGGCATGCCGATGGCACCTTGCTCAACGCCTTGTTGCACCACGTGCCGGACATCATCAACGTGCCGCGCGCGGGCATCGTGCACCGTTTGGATAAAGACACCACCGGCCTGATGGTGGTGGCCAAGACCATTGAAGCGCAGACCCGTCTGGTTGATCAGCTGCAGAAGCGCTCGGTCAGCCGCATCTACGAGTGCATCGTGATTGGTGTGATCACCTCCGGCGGCAAGATCAACGCCCCGATCGGTCGTAGCTCCTCGCAGCGTCAGCGCATGGCTGTGAGTGACGGCGGCAAGCCGGCGGTCAGCCATTACCGGGTGCTGGAACGCTATCGCTCGCACACCCATGCGCGGGTCAAGCTGGAAACCGGGCGCACTCACCAAATCCGCGTGCACATGAGCCATATCGGTTATCCGCTGGTTGGGGATCCGGTCTACGGCGGGCGTTTCCGTATTCCGCCCGCCGCCAACCCGAGCATGGTGCAGACCCTCAAAGAGTTCCCGCGTCAGGCGTTGCATGCGCGCTTCCTCGAGTTGGATCATCCAATTACCGGTGAGCGGATGAAATGGCAGTCGCCGTTGCCGGATGACTTCGTCTGGTTGCTGACGCTGTTGCGTCAGGATCGTGAAGCATTTATTGGGTGACCCCATGCACGATTGGCTGATGCCGCAATGGCCAGCGCCGGCTAAAGTAAACGCCTGTGTCACCACCCGTAGCGGCGGTGTCAGTCTTACGCCGTATGACACGCTTAACCTGGGTGAGCATGTCGGCGATGACCCGCAGGCGGTCGCGAAAAACCGTCAGCGCCTGGTCAGCCTGCTGGGTTGCAAGCCGGCGTGGTTGCAGCAGGTGCATGGCGTTGCTGCGGTTGAGGCCAATCCAGCGGCAGTGCTTGAGGCCGACGCCAGTTGGACCAGCACGCCAGGCGTTGCATGCACGGTGATGACCGCAGATTGTTTGCCAGCGTTGTTCTGTGATCGCGCCGGTACGCGCGTGGCAGCCGCGCATGCCGGTTGGCGTGGGCTGGCTGGCGGTGTGCTGGAGGCCACCCTGGATGAGCTCGCCGTGCCGGCTGATCAGGTGTTGGTCTGGTTGGGACCGGCGATTGGGCCGCAGGCCTTCGAGGTGGGGGCGGAAGTGCGTGACGCCTTTGTCAGTCAGCATGCGCAGGCGGCGGCAGCATTCCAGCCGAGCGTCAATCCGGGTAAGTTTATGGCCGATATCTATCAGTTGGCGCGCATTCGTCTGGCTGCCTGCGGCGTCGAAGCCGTGTACGGCGGCGATTTCTGTACCGTTAGCGACCCGCGTTTCTTCTCCTATCGCCGTTCGGCGCAAACCGGGCGCTTTGCCAGCCTGATCTGGCTGGGTAGCTGAGTTCTCGAGCCCACGCAGATCGCGCGGGCTCACGCTTTACTGATCTCCATCAACGCCGCCTGGCTTGAAACTCGCACAATCGACCTCATCTACTCTTCATCTCGCAGGCTTTCTGTTTAGGTGCGACTCAGTGCGCCGGCCTGCCATCACTACGAGGGTGATTGTTTATGCGAATTGATCGTTTAACCAGCAAGTTGCAACTCGCGCTATCCGATGCGCAATCTCTGGCCGTGGGCCTTGATCATGCGGCCATTGAGCCGCTGCACCTGATGCAGGCGCTGCTCGAACAGCAGGGCGGCTCCATCAAGCCGCTGCTGATGCAGGTTGGTTTCGACGTTAATAGCCTGCGTCTGGCGTTGGGTAAAGAGCTGGACCAGCTGGGCAAGATTCAGAACCCCTCTGGCGACGTCAATCTGTCCCAGGACTTGGCCCGTCTGCTCAATCAGGCCGACCGCCTGTCGCAGCAGAAGGGTGATCAGTTCATCTCCAGTGAGCTGGTGTTGCTGGCCGCGATGGATGACAGCACCAAGCTGGGCAAACTGCTGCTTGGTCAGGGCGTCAGCCGTAAGGCGCTGGAGAACGCAGTGGCTAACCTGCGCGGCGGCGATGCGGTGAATGACCCCAACGTCGAAGAAAACCGCCAGGCGCTGGATAAGTACACCGTCGACCTGACCAAGCGCGCCGAGGATGGCAAGCTGGATCCGGTGATCGGCCGTGATGATGAAATCCGTCGCGCCATCCAGGTGTTGCAGCGTCGCACCAAGAACAACCCGGTGCTGATCGGTGAGCCGGGCGTGGGTAAAACCGCGATTGCCGAGGGCCTGGCCCAGCGCATCGTCAATGGTGAAGTGCCGGATGGCTTGAAGGACAAACGCGTGTTGTCGCTGGATATGGGCGCGCTGATCGCCGGTGCCAAGTTCCGAGGCGAGTTCGAAGAGCGCCTCAAGGCGGTGCTCAACGAGCTGGGCAAGCAGGAAGGGCGGGTCATTCTGTTTATCGACGAGCTGCACACCATGGTCGGCGCCGGTAAGGGCGAAGGCTCCATGGATGCCGGCAATATGCTTAAGCCCGCCCTGGCCCGTGGCGAGTTGCACTGCGTGGGTGCGACCACGCTCAACGAGTACCGCCAGTACATTGAGAAGGACGCTGCCCTGGAGCGGCGCTTCCAGAAAGTGCTGATCGATGAGCCGAGCGAAGAGGACACCATCGCCATTCTGCGTGGCCTCAAGGAGCGCTACGAGGTGCACCACAAGGTGGCCATTACCGACGGCGCGATTATCGCCGCGGCCAAGCTCTCGCATCGCTACATCACCGACCGCCAGTTGCCGGACAAGGCCATCGACCTGATTGATGAGGCGGCCAGTCGTATTCGCATGGAAATCGACTCCAAGCCTGAAGTGCTTGATCGTCTCGAGCGCCGCCTGATTCAGCTCAAGGTCGAGCGTCAGGCGTTGAAGAAGGAAGATGATGAGGCGGCCTTGAAGCGCCTGGAGAAGCTCAAGGAGGACATTGCTCGCCTGGAGCGTGAGTACGCCGATCTGGAGGAGATCTGGAAGTCGGAAAAGGCCGAGGTACAAGGCTCGGCGCAAATCCAGCAGAAAATTGAGCAGGCCCGCCAGGAGCTGGAGGCGGCGCGGCGCAAGAGTGACCTGGAGCAAATGGCCAAATTGCAGTACAGCGTTATTCCCGACCTTGAGCGCAGTCTGCAAATGGTTGATCAGCACGGTAAAAAGGACAATCAACTGCTGCGCAGCAAGGTCACCGAGGAAGAGATTGCCGAGGTGGTGTCGAAGTGGACCGGCATTCCAGTGAGCAAGATGCTTGAGGGCGAGCGCGACAAGCTGCTGAAAATGGAAGGCCTGCTGCATCAGCGCGTGATTGGGCAGGATGAAGCCGTGGTGGCCGTGGCCAACGCGGTGCGCCGTTCCCGCGCCGGGCTGTCCGACCCTAACCGGCCGAGCGGCTCGTTCCTGTTTCTCGGCCCGACCGGGGTTGGTAAAACCGAGTTGTGTAAGGCGCTGGCTGAGTTCCTCTTCGACACCGAAGAGGCGCTGGTGCGTATCGATATGTCCGAGTTTATGGAGAAGCATTCCGTGGCGCGGCTGATCGGTGCGCCGCCGGGTTATGTGGGCTACGAAGAGGGCGGTTACCTGACGGAGGCGGTGCGCCGTAAACCGTATTCAGTAATCCTGTTGGATGAGGTGGAGAAGGCCCACCCGGATGTGTTCAACGTGCTGCTGCAAGTGTTGGAAGACGGCCGCCTGACCGATAGCCACGGCCGCACCGTGGACTTCAAGAACACCGTTATCGTGATGACCTCTAACCTTGGCTCCGTGCAGATTCAGGAGTTGCTCGGTGATCGCGAGGCGCAGCGTGCCGCCGTAATGGATGCGGTCAGCACGCACTTCCGTCCGGAGTTTATCAACCGCATTGATGAGGTGGTGATGTTCGAGCCGCTGGCCCGTGATCAGATTGCCGGCATTGCGCAAATCCAGTTGGGGCGTTTGCGGGAACGTTTGACTGAGCGCGAGCTGAATCTGGAGCTGTCGGACGAGGCGCTGGATAAGCTGATTGCCGTGGGTTACGACCCGGTGTACGGCGCGCGCCCGCTCAAGCGTGCCGTGCAGCGCTGGATCGAGAACCCCTTGGCACAATTGATTCTGGCGGGCAAGTTTGCGCCGGGCAGTCGCGTGACCGGGCGGGTTGAGGGTGACGAGATTGTCTTCGACTGATCGTGGCTAGTCGTATTAACGCCGCGCAATAAAAAACACCCCGGTACAGTTCGCGCTGACCGGGGTGTTTTTTGCGTGGGTTACATGTGTTGAAGCAAAACTTCCAATGCGGCTGCCTGGTCCTCGGCCAGGTCAATGATATGAAAGCCCGCCCAGCAGTGTTGGCCGTCAGCCGCGGGGCGGCTCCATAGGCAGTCGGCACCCAGGGTTATTTCACACACGCCACCAATCAGCTGCTCGCTGACGATGCGGCATTCCACCAGTTCGTCGGCAACCAGTGGTGCGTCACTGAATAGCATAAAGCCATCGGCGGAGAGGTCGACAATCCGCCCCAGGCGTTGGTCTGAGTGCAAATCAAAGACCTCCAGCTGCACGTCGGCGTTATGCCGGCTATGCAGGCGACGTTCGTCATTCATGCGAGTTCCTTATTCTTCAGACTCAGCCGCGCGCCCGGTAAAACGCTGCAGCACGCGGTAAATAGCGGTAAGGGCGCGGTCCACCAGTGGTGCGCCTCGATCGGAGGTGACGATGCGCGCCAGCCCTTGTTCCATTTCAGTGGCCAGCTGAGTGAGTGGCTTGATTGCCACGCGCTGACCGCTTTGGTCGACAAACATGTAGTTGCGGGTGGTTGGGCTGAACCACGAGAGCTTGTGCGTACGGACTTGCTCGCCCGTGACGAATTCGAACCAGGTGCCGAACTCGATATGGCCCAGCTCTTTAGCCAGTGCTTGAGCGCGTGTGGAGAGTGTTGACTGGCGCGGCGCCAGGGTGGCCAGGGCAGCGTCTTCACCGAGCATGGCGGCCAGGGGGCTTTCTGGCAGGCTGGGTTTGAGCTTGGCGGCCACCTGCGGTTGCCTGGCTTGCACAGCATGCTGGCAGGCGACCAGGTCCTGTAGCAGGCGGCGAATGCCGTCCTCGTGGTAGCCGCCGAGCAGCTCCAGGCCTTTGCGCAGATCTTCGAGCAGTGGCACGCGCAGCTTCTGCAAGCGCTCGCGCCCAGCCTCGTCGAGCACCGTGCCGCTCCAGGCCAGCTGCTCGGCCGCCTCGCAGGCGCGCTGCCATTCGGGGCTGCGCTCGCCATTGCGCAGTAACACGAATACCAGCACATCGGCCCAGGTCAGTTCGAGGAAGTTGTGGATGATGCTCGGCGGCTGTCGGTTGTTCAGGCTATTGGCGATGACATCGACCGCATGCTGGCGAGCGCCGAGCAGCTTGTCGCGGCCTTTGGCGGCTTCTACTGCGCGACGCTCGCGCAATTCGACCTTGTGTTTGAGGGTGCCGACGAATTCGTTGAATTCATCTAGCAAGCCTTCAAACAGCTGCAGGTCACCAGCGAAATCATTAATGACCCGCTCGACCACCCACTGCATCTTGGCCAGCAGGCCGCGCTCATCCCCTTCGCCGCCATATAGCACGCCGGCCTGGGCCATGCTGTTGAGCAGGCGGCGGGCAGGGTGGTGGTGCTGGGTAAACAGCGCCTTGTCCTGCAGCGCCACCTTTAGATAGGGGGTGTGCAGGTGCGAGAGCGTGGTCTTGCAGGTGCCGGGCAGGTTGTCGTCGTCGAGAATAAAGTCGAACAGCATGCCAACCAGGTCGATCACATCAGCTTCTTCGTCGGAAACCTTCTGCTGGCCGGGAAGCTCGCTGTGGGCCTCCAGCTGCTGCTGCAGGTCGGCTTTCAGGCCTTCTACTGGCTGTGGGCGATGCAGGCGCTGCGACAGGTCGCTGGCCGAGTGTTGCTGCATGCGGTTGAGTGCGTCCAGCAGAGCGGATGCGCTGTAGGTGCTGGTCGCCTCGGGTGAGGTGAAGCTGGCAATGCTGCGGGTGCCGCCGAGCAGGGGCGCATTAATGTCGCGCTGGCGATGTTCGCCGAGCAGGGCGGTCAGGCTGCCCAGCAACTCCTGTGGGTCGCTGGGCGGCGGGCCGCTGAGGTCGGTGTTGCCGGCGTTATGCTGTTGCCCGGCAGGTTGCCCGGTAACGCTGCTGCTGGTTTTTCTGCTGTCACTGTTACTACTGGCGCTGCTCTCCGTCGGTTGTTCGGCTGGTGTAGTCGCCGGCGACGTCTTCTGCCGCGCAGGTTGGCGGTTGCGCTGCGCGGTGTACTTGAGGTTAGGCAGCACGCCCGCATCGACCAGGCGCTGATTGAGTGCGGTATAGATGCTGTCCAGGCTTTGCATGACATGCGAGTCAAACAGCGTGTAGAGGATGACCTTTATACGCAGAGGGAATGGGCAGGGCGACAAGGCGTCACGGAAGGCCTGGGCAATCATCTGCGGGCCGAAAGGGTTGATGTCTTCGCTCAGTTTCTGGCCGTTATTCAGCAAGGCCAGACGTTGCTCCAAGGCAAATAGCGGTTGCGCGCAGCGTGCCTTGACCCGGCTGACCATATTGGTTACTTGCAGGCTCTCTTCATAATCCTCGTTCTGCACCAGGGCCAGCTGCTCGACGTCCAACTCGCTGGCGCTGGGTGCTGGCTTGAGTTTGCCGTCGAGGAAGTCGGAGAAATTCTGCGCAATCTGCTGGTGATAACTGCGCTCTATTTGTGGGCGCTGCCTGCGGATCTCGCGCATGTTGTCGAAGAACAGCGTTTGCACCTGATTGTTCTCGGCTTTTTCGGCGCACTCAAATAGTGTGTCGTCGACCTGCGCGAAGACTCCCGTCAGGTGTTCGGCTAAACGATTCATCACCAGCTTGCGGCAGCTTTGCACCAGTTCACCGAAGCGCGGCTGGATGCCGCGGCTGGCAAGGGTCTGCATGGAAGCGGGTGGGGTTGGTGGTGTGCCCTGGTTACTCATCGACTTTCCTGGCTGAGGCCTTACGGCAGATGCGTCCTGCATTGAACACAGACATAAGGAAGATATAGCAGCCCATCACGCAGCTGCAAATCATTGTACTAAAAGCAATTTTAGGGGTTGACAGCTTCGCGATAAACCGTAAAATGGCGCGCCTCAGACAAGCGAAACGAATTAACAAGCGGTTCGGTTTTTCTGAGAAAGGAAGCAAGTAGTTCCGCGATAGCTCAGTCGGTAGAGCAAATGACTGTTAATCATTGGGTCCCAGGTTCGAGTCCTGGTCGCGGAGCCAATCTTTCATCGGGGTATAGCGCAGTCCGGTAGCGCGCCTGCTTTGGGAGCAGGATGTCGGGAGTTCGAATCCCCCTACCCCGACCATTTTTGGGTCGTTAGCTCAGTTGGTAGAGCAGTTGGCTTTTAACCAATTGGTCGTAGGTTCGAATCCCACACGACCCACCATTTCAAGCAAGCTTGAAAGTAAAAAACCCGCCTAGTGCGGGTTTTTTATTGCCTGCGATTTATGCCGTGTCACTAGGCTGTGTGGCGGCGGACAAGGCTTGGCCTTGTCCGCGCAGGGCGTTAATGCAGTTTCAGGCGTGGCTCGGTGCTGCGGCCGATGCGGTCGCCGAGCATCATCAGTAATGTGCGGGTTACGCCATACAGGGCGATCTGGTGCATGCGGTAGAGCGACACATAGAACATCCTGGCCAGCCAGCCTTCGAGCATGACGCTGCCGGTCAGGTTGCCCATCAGGTTGCCAACCGCGGAAAAGCTCGACAGCGAAATCAGCGAGCCGTAATCGCGGTAACGGTATTCTGCTAGAGGCTTGCCCTCAATGCGCCGCTTCAGCGATTTGCTCAGCAAAGACGCCTGCTGGTGTGCCGCTTGCGCGCGCGGCGGGACGTTGCGTCCTTCGCTGTCGGGTTGTGGGCAGGCGGCACAGTCACCGAAGGCGAAAATATTATCGTCCAGGGTGGTTTGCAGGGTCAGCCGTACGTTTAGTTGGTTGATGCGGTTACTTTCCAGGCCATCCAGTGCTTTGAGGAAGTCAGGTGCACGAATGCCCGCCGCCCAGACTTTCAGCGTGGCGGGGATCACCTGGCCCTGCGCGGTATGCAGTGCGTCATGGGTGGCCTGGCTGACAGCAGCGCCGGTCAGTACGGTGACGCCGAGTTTCTCCAGGGTTTTGTGTACCGGTTGGCTGATGCGCTCCGGCAGTGCGGGTAGCACGCGCGGCCCGGCTTCGATCAGGGTGATGCGCATGTTCTCGGGGCTGATCTGATCCAGGCCATAAGCCGCCAGCTCGCGTGCCGCATGGTGTAGCTCGGCAGCCAGTTCAACGCCGGTGGCGCCGGCCCCGACAATGGCGATGTTGATCAGCTCAGTGGTTGCGCTCTGACTGGCGTGGGCGCGCAGGTAGTGGTTGAGTAGTTGATGGTGGAAACGCTCGGCCTGCTCGCGGGTGTCGAGGAACAGGCAGTGCTCGGCCGCACCGGCGGTGCCGAAGTCATTGGTTGTGCTGCCCACGGCGATGACCAGGCTGTCGTAGCTCAGCTCGCGAGCGGGCACCAATACCTGGGCGTGCTCATCCAGAGTGGCGGATAAGCTGATGCGTTTGCTCGTGCGGTTGAGGCCGCACATGCGCCCCAGTTGGAACTCGAAGTGATTCCACTTGGCCTGGGCCACGTAGTTCAGCTCGTCGCCCGAGGAGTTCAGTGAGCCGGCGGCGACTTCGTGCAGCAGTGGCTTCCAGATGTGCGTCAGGTTGGCATCGACCAGGGTGATCTTGGCTTTGCCGCGTTTACCCAGGGTTCTACCTAGGCGGGTAGCAAGCTCCAGTCCGCCGGCACCGCCGCCGACAATTACAATTTGATGAGTCATTCGACACGCTCACAAGGCTTTTAAGAAAAGGCGGTGAGGCGACGTGGGCGAGCGCAAAGCAGCTCATAGCACCAGTCGACTCAGAAGACGGCTCAGCAGGCCCAGGCCAATCACGACAATCATAATGATCAGTAGCAGTCGCCAAACCTTGAACGGCTGGCGCTCGACCTGATGCTGTGGAGCGCTGAGGTACTGCTCGACACGTTTTTGATCATCAGGGTTCAGGCGACTGGACATGTGTGCCTCGAATAATGGGGCTGGTTGGCAATGTGTAAAGTCGATTGCCGGCTGCGGTGCTCGGCATTCTAGCCGTGCGGCCTATCAAGGCTCAACGCGCAGGGTATCATTCAGGCGAATAATGCCGCCTTGCAGTACGCGCGCAGTAATTCCGCCGTGGCCGCGCATGGCCTGGAACGTACCGCGGCCCAGGCGTTCTTCCAGGCGCGCGCAGGGTTGGCACCAGCCGGTGGTTTCCAGGATTGCCTGACCGAGACGAAAGCGCCGGCCTTTGAGGCTGAACAGGTTGATGCCGCTGATGGCGATATTGCGCCGCAGTTCATACGCGGTAATTGGGTTGTCGGCAGGGCGGCCCATCAAGGCGCTGATCACGGCCAGATGTTCCCACTGGATCAGTGTCACCTGTCTGGCATTGTGCGGGCCGGGGCGGCTGTGGTCGCCGGTCAGCCCGGCTTCTCGACGCGCTTCGACAGCATCCAGCTCGAGCATCGCTGTGCGTGCGGCCGGGCGTACGCCAATCCAGCGCACGCTACCTTGTTGCGGCACGGCGGCGAGCAGTTCGTGCAGAGGGCTCACAGGCTTATGCCTATATCAAACAGCACGGTGCGGCCGAGGTTGTTGCGCAGAAAATCTGGCGCGTCTGGGTGGGCGAACAGCACGCGGGCAAAGGTGGGCCCCACCAGTGACAGTGAGCGCCAGCCCTGGCGGAGAAACTCGGTTGGTGGCGGAAAGTGGCTATTGAAGTCTGGTGTGGCGCGTTTCAGGTTGACGTAGGCGAGCAGGTCCAGCTCGCCCAAGTCGAGGCCGCGCTCCGTATAGTTGTGGGCTTTCTTGCGCAGGGTTGGCGTCAGTCGCTGTTGCAGATCAGCTGCGGCGATGCGCCTAGGCTTGGCTTCACGGCGCACCAGTTGGCTTAGGGAAAACGCACTGCGCCGTCGTTCCAGTTCGGCGCGCCACTCATCATTCAGGCGACGGCCTTCGTCGAGCACGAAGAACACTTCAAAGCTGGCGTCGCGGAACAATACGTCCGGTGGTTCATGGCCCGCGGCGCTGAACTCATCCAGGCGGTGGCCGACATTTAATGCCTGCAGCAGGCGCTGGCAAACCCAGCGCTCGCGTTCCCATTTGCGCGCGTTGGAGAGAAAGGCGTTAGCTTGTTCGGCCTGGTGCGTGAGCAGGCGCAGGTAATCTGAATCATCCATGGCTTCAGCTTAGCCTGCACAGCTGGTTTGTTGGTAGCCCTCTGCGGCGCTTGCTACAGGCTTTTTATCGTCAGGTTGGGCGTGCGCTGTGGCAGCGGTTGTAGACTGCTTGCAGCATCACGATCACGGGGAGTTTGTTCTGGATGATTGCCGCGCACTTGCTGTCTTCCACCAGCCAGGTAGTTGGGTGGCTGATCTATCTGCCGCTATTGTGCTGGGCCCTCTGGCGCACGCCTTGGGTTGAGCTGTGCAGTGATGTGCGGCGCCAGCATCTGCTCGGTGGCACGGCGTTGGCGTTGTTTGTGCTGTGGCTGATACGCCGTGATTTCGACTCGGGCCTGTCTTACCAGATTATTGGCATGACGGCGGTCACCCTGTTGCTGGATTGGCCGCTGGCCATGCTGGTGGGGTTGATTGCTCAGCTGGGTTTGCTGGCGCTGGGCCGGCAGGACTTTGCTGCGCTCGGCGTCAATGGTGTGCTGCTGGTGGTGATTCCCGTCTGGGTGACCGAGGTCTGCGCGCTCTGGGTCGAGAGAAGGCAGCCGCGCAACCTGTTCGTCTACATCTTCTGCAGTGGTTTTTTCGCCGCGGCGCTGGCGGTATTGCTGTGTATTGTCGCGGCCTTGACGCTGCTCTGGCTGGATGGATTGTTTCCGATGCCGCCCTGGTTGGAGGACTTTATCGGCTACCTCTGGCTGGTGATTTTTCCCGAGGCCTTTATCAATGGCCTGCTGGTCACAGCGCTGGTGGTGTTTTACCCGGACTGGCTGGAAACCTTCAACCGCACGCGCTATCTGGCCGCGCCCTGGAAGGATGATGATCTGCCACGCTAATAGCGCATCGTTCCTCTAGCAGTCAGGAGGGCGTGAGATGGGCGTACATCAGTGGGCAAGGCAAGTGATCGAGCAAAGTTTGCAGGGTATTGAGGTGCAGGGTTTTGATCAGGCGCTAGCGTTGCGGGCGTTGCTCAACGCGGCTATCGAACGTAATCGGGTCACGCGCAGTGCGACAGATCTAGCCGCAGAGCTGCAGTTTCTCGCCGATAACTTAGATGGCGAGCGTGAGTACAGCTTTATGCGGCCCTGGCGGTCAATGTTCGCGCGGCGGCAGTTCACCAGAAAACAAATCGTCTTCAAGTGGATTGCCAGCGATCGCGTGCTCTTCCGAGGCCCATGCGCCAAGGTCAATCAGCTTGCAGCGCTCAGAGCAGAAGGGCCGGCTCGGGCTTTGCGGGCCCCACTCGACGGGGGCGCTGCAGGTGGGGCAGGTGACTAAGGTTGGGGTGCTCATGCTTGGCCTCCGCGTAGGCTCAGATAAAAGGTATGCAATCGTTCCACTTCGGCTTTTAGCTCGTGTAGGTCTTGATCATTGAGCAACACATCGTGTGCGTGGCTCAGGCGCTCTTCACGGCTGGCTTGGGCCTTGAGGATGGCCTGCACCTGTTCGCTTGAGCTCTGGTCGCGGGCGATGGTGCGCGCTATTTGCAGATGCTCGGGCGCATCCACGACGAGTATGCGCTGGGCTAGTTTGTACTGGCCTGACTCAACCAGTAGTGGTGACACCAGAATGGCGTAGGGGGATTCTGCACGCGCCAGGTACTGGCTGATCTCCTGTGCGATCAACGGGTGCAGTAAAGCTTCAAGCCAGCGCCGCTCGGCTGCATCGGCGAAAATTCGCTGGCGCAGCGCCGGGCGATCCAGCTGGCCATCGGCCTGCAAGACCTCCGCGCCGAAGTGCTCGACTATCTTGGCGAGCGCCGGCTTGCCAGGTTCGACCACCCAGCGCGCCGCATGATCGGCGTCCACTAGGTGCACACCCAAATCGATAAAGTGCTGGGCGACAGCACTCTTGCCGCTGCCGATGCCGCCGGTAAGGCCAAGAATCCAGGGTTTTGTGCTCAAGGTGCGTGCTCGCGTCGGTCATTCGAAGACGCGATTGTAGTGCAGGCACCTTGCTGGTGGCGAACCGCGCGGGCAACGCTGTCGTTTATGTTGAATCGTCCGCCCTGCTTAGGTGCCTGTTGTACGCGATGCTTCGTAGGATGGGTTAGGCGCATGGTGGCAGGTGATCTGCTGGTGCGTAGCTAGTTGCGCCGTAACCCATCTGCGGTGCGGGTGCTATGAGTGACCCTACAATTAGAAACCAGCAATCTGCAGGTAGCTGGAGGTGATCCGCTCGCCCCAGAGCAAAGCAATCCAGCCAGCAATTGCCAAGTAAGGGCCGAAGGGGATCGGTGTGCTGGTTTCGGCGTTGCGCAGGCGCAACATGATTAGCCCAAGTACCGCGCCGACGAGCGAAGACAGCAAAATTGTCAGCGGTAAAACTTGCCAGCCGCCCCACGCGCCGAGCATGGCCAGCAGCTTGAAGTCGCCATAGCCCATGCCTTCCTTGCCGGTGATCAGCTTGAACAGCCAGTACACCGACCACAGGCTTAGGTAGCCAGCAACCGCGCCCCAGAGTGCATCTTCCAGGCTGGTAAACAGGCCAAAGCTATTGGCAATTAAACCGAGCCAGAGTAGCGGTAGCACCAGTGAGTCCGGCAGTAACTGGTGGTCGGCGTCGATCAGGCTCATCGCCAACAAACCCCAGGTCAACAGCAGCATCGCCCCGGCCTGCCAGGTGAAGCCGAAGTGCCAGGCGATATAGGCCGAGAGCAAGCCGCAGGTCAGCTCAATCAGCGGGTAACGCAGGCTGATAGGTGCTTTACAGCTGGAGCATTTGCCGCGCAGAAACAGATAGCTAATAACCGGGATATTCTCCCAAGGCTTTATTTCGTGGGCGCAGTGCGGGCATTGCGAGTTGGGCAGTACCAGGTTGAATGTGGCTGTTTCAGGCTCGCCAGGCAGCTCTAATATCTCACGCGCTTGCTCGCGCCAGTCGCGCTGCATCATTTTCGGCAGGCGGAAAATTACTACGTTGAGAAAACTACCGACCAGTAAGCCAATGAGTAGCGCGCATAAAACAAAGGCCAGCACATGGCTGGCCAAAAAATCGATGACTGACATAGGTTAAACAACAGCACCCAGTTGGAAAATAGGCAAGTACATGGCAATGATCAGACCGCCGACCAGTACGCCGAGTACCGACATAATTAGCGGCTCCATCAGGGCGGTCAAACCATCGACGGCATTGTCGACCTCAGCCTCGTAATAACTGGCGACTTTATCCAGCATCATGTCCAGTGCGCCGGACTCTTCGCCGATGGCGGTCATTTGGATGGCCATCGAGGGGAAGACTTCCGTGCTGCGCATGGAGAAGTTCAGCTGCATACCGGCGCTAACATCCTGTTTGATTTTATTCACGGCATTCTTGAATACGATATTACCGGTTGCTCCGGCGACTGAGTCCAAGGCTTCCACAAGTGGCACGCCGGCGGCAAAGGTGGTTGCCAGGGTACGGGCGTAGCGAGCCACTGATGATTTATAAATGATGTCGCCAACAATCGGGGCTTTGAGGGCTGTGCGGTCGAGCCAGTTACGGAGTTTCTCTGAGCGCTTTTTTGCCTCAACAAAAGAAAAACCTGCGGCGAAAAAACCAATCAGGATGATAAACCACCACTCTTGCAAGGCTTGGGAAATGCCGATTACAAACTGAGTAAAGGCAGGTAGCTCAGCGCCAAAGTTGGCAAATACAGATTCGAATTGCGGCACTACTTTGATCAACAAAATAGCTGAAACAATCACCGCCACCAGCACTACTGCGATGGGGTAGTTCATGGCTTTTTTGATTTTAGCTTTAAGCGCTTCGGTCTTTTCTTTGTAGGTTGCTACTCGGTCCAGTAGGTCTTCCAGTGCGCCGGCTTGCTCGCCTGCATCTACCAGGTTGCAGAACAGGTCATCAAAATGCTCTGGGCGTGTGCGCAGCGAAGCAGCAAAACTATTACCCGCCGCCACATGCTGTTTGATGTCATCAATCAGCTTGCGCATATTCGGGTTGTCAACGCCCTCTGCGATAATTTCAAACGACTGCAGCAGGGGTACACCAGCCTTCATCATCGTCGCCATTTGCCGGGCAAACAGCGCGATGTCCATTGGTTTGATCTTTTTCCCTGCGCTGAGCAGGGACATCGATTTTTTACGGACTTTGGTTGGGTTGATGCCCTGCTTGCGCAGTTGTGCCTTTACCAATGCGGGGTTTTGGCCGCTGACTTCACCTTTTATTTTGGCACCCTGCTTATTGGTGCCTTCCCAGGCAAAGGTGCTGGTTTTTAGTGCTTTAACGGCCATCGGTTAGTCCTTTGTTACGCGGTTCACTTCAGCGAGGCTGGTCACGCCCTGCATGGCCTTCAGCAAAGCTGAAGTTCGCAGATCATTAAAGCCGTCTTTGCGCATCTGGATGGAGATATCAATCGAGTTGCCTTCCTCCATGATAATCCGCTGCAGCGCCGGCGTGTTTTTAACCACTTCATAAATCCCGACACGGCCTTTGTAACCGCCATTACAATTTTCACAGCCGACGGGCTCGTAAGTCTTGAAGGTGCCGATCTTGTCAGCCGGGAAACCTTCCTCAAGTAGGGCTTCGCGGGGGATCTGGATTTCTTTCTTACAGGTACTGCACAGCTTGCGCGCAAGACGCTGGGCGATGATCAGGTTGACCGAGGTGGCGATGTTGAACGACGGCACACCCATATTGCGAAGGCGGGTCAAGGTTTCCGCCGCGCTGTTAGTGTGCAGCGTCGACATCACCATGTGCCCGGTTTGCGCAGCCTTGATGGCGATGGAGGCGGTATCCAGGTCACGAATCTCGCCGACCATGATGATGTCCGGGTCCTGACGCAGGAAGGACTTCAGTGCGGCGGTGAAGTCCATGCCCTGCTTGGGGTTGACGTTGACCTGGTTGATGCCTTCCAGGTTGATTTCCACCGGGTCTTCGGCGGTGGAAATGTTCACGTCAACGGTATTGAGGATGTTCAAGCCGGTATACAACGATACGGTTTTGCCGGAGCCGGTTGGGCCAGTCACCAGAATCATGCCCTGCGGCTGCTTGAGCGCCGTCATGTACAGCTCTTTTTGCGACTCCTCATAACCCAAAGCGTCGATGCCCATTTGTGCGCTGGCGGAGTCAAGAATCCGCATCACGATTTTCTCGCCCCACAGCGTTGGGCAGGTGCTGACGCGAAAGTCGATGGATTTGGTTTTCGAGATACGCATCTTGATACGCCCGTCCTGCGGCTTGCGCCGCTCGGAAATATCCAGGCCGGCCATCACTTTCAAGCGCGCGGAGATGCGTGGTGAAAGCTGGATCGGCGGTCGCGCGATCTCCTGCAGGATGCCGTCGGTGCGAAAGCGCACGCGGTAAGTTTTCTCGTATGGCTCGAAGTGCAGGTCGGATGAGCCTTTTTTAATCGCATCCAGCAGCATTTTGTTGACGAAACGCACCACTGGGGCATCGTCGGCCGAATTGCCGTCGCCCGCCGCTTCGGTTTCGTCATTAACTGCCTCGACATCCAGGCTGTCGAGGTCGATGTCGGCCAGGTCTTCCATGCCGCTGGCGGCGGAGTCGAAAAACTTATCGATGGCCTCGCCGAGCTTGTCATCCTCAACCAAAATGGCTTCGGTGTTCATCCCGGTGCTGAATTGAATGTCGGTAATAGCTTGGTGGTTGGTGGGGTCGGAGACCGCGACAAACAGCTTGTTGCCGCGACGCCATAACGGCAGCACGCGGTGCTGGCGCACCAGCTTTTCGGTCACCAGATCTTTAGGCAGGCTTTCTTTATCGAGGGCATTTAGGTCGACAAAAGACACGCCGAACTGATCGCTGGCCAGCTCGGCCAGTACACGGCTTTTAACCAGTTTGTTTTGTACCAAGTAGGTGACCAGCGACAGCTTGTTGCGCTGCGCCTGGGCTTGCGCCTGCTGCGCGGCTCTTTCATCCAGCAGTTCCGCCAACACCATCTGCCGGGCCAGGCCGGTAAGGGACACGCTATCGTTCATCACAGGCTCCATAACTATGCATGCCTTATAGCCTAGATGCCTAATGCGTGCCAAATACAACAGGGCGAGGTGACAAAAAACGGCAGTTAGTGCCGGCGGAGTGATGGTGGCTGACCCGCGTGCTTATCCGAGAACCCAGATTACGGCGGTATGGGAAGTTGGCATGCGAGCTGCATTGTAAGGTTTAGGTCGTCGACCTATACACACTAAGGAGATGCTTCTATGAAAGCTCAAATGCAGAAAGGCTTTACCTTGATTGAATTGATGATCGTGGTTGCGATTATCGGTATTTTGGCTGCAGTTGCGCTGCCGGCTTATCAGGATTACACCAACAAAGCAAAAGTTTCTGAGGTTGTATTGGCTGCTAGCTCTGCGCGTACATGTGTGACTGAAATTGTTCAGTCTACAGGGGCTTCCAACTTGGATACTTGCGCGAACAGTTTCACTGCGACTAAATATGTTGGTACTTTGGCTGTAAATGCAACTTCGGGTGTTGTGACTGCTACAAGTACGGGTCTCAGCGAGACAGCTACAATTACACTTACCCCAACTATCTCGGGTAACACTATCAGTCAGTGGGCTTGTACTGGTACACCGACAAAGTGGATGCCTGGTTCTTGCCGTTAATGGTTAGGATGCTTTTGGTGGCTGGGATATGATTTTCAATTGCCACTGCTAGTGTCTTGGTCTTAACTCCAGCGCCCTGCAATTGCAGGGCGTTTTTATTTTTCGCTGTATTTTTAGTAAGTAAATGCAGCTCTGGGCTGTTTTTTACGGGAGTGTTTATGTTGGCTTGCGAGAGGTGGCGGCGGTTAGTTTTATTGGTCGCGGGCACTATGTTGCTCTTGGCTTGGCTTTTACCTAATCACTACAGTCCTTGGTTGTCTGCTTATCAGGAGTTTTTTAGTTTCTTTGCAGGTTTATTTTTTTTATCTTCGGTTTTGTTTGCGCCTGTGCATATTAGACCAAGTTTCGTTGTTTTTTTTCTTTTGGCATTCATTCCGCTTTTTCAGTATTCAATGGGCTTGATATTGTTTTTTGGCGATGCTTGGGTCGCTTCTTTGTATTTGTTTGCTTTTTCTTTAATGCTTTTGGTTGGTTATAATTTGGCGCAGAGTCCCGGTTTGAGCGAGTTCCTTGCTCGTATATTTGCTGGGTTGTTTGTTTTCGGATCCATTGTTTCTATATGGATCGCTCTTCGGCAATGGCTTCAGCTTCCGGGGAGTGTTTGGATGGTGGATTTACCCTCGGGTGGCAGGCCTTTTGCCAATCTTATGCAGCCCAATAACCTTGCTACACTTCTTTGTTTGGGGTGTGCCGGTACTTTGTATCTTTATGAGAGGTATTCGCTTGGTTCTGTTGTTGCGAGTCTGCTAGCGGGCTTTTTATTTTTTGGGGTGGCCTTAACTTTGTCGCGAACACCATGGGTGGCTATTATGGTTGTTAGTGCATTTTGGGCCTGGAAGTCTCTCGCCTTCAAGTTTCGTTTGACTTTGCGTGCGCTGCTGTTTTGGGTGGGTGTATATGCACTTTTTGTGCTGTTGCTACCACACATCTCAGAGTGGCTTTTTCTTTCAGGTGAGGGTTTAAGTCAGCGTGCCCAAGCATTAGAGCGTTTAGGTATATGGGGGCAGTTGTGGTTTGCTGTTTTGCAGGGGCCGTTTTGGGGATATGGTTGGAACCAAATAGGTATGGCTCAGGTCGATGTCACTTTAGCCTATCCGCTTCCGATCATGACTGAGCATAGTCATAACATTATACTTGATTTGCTGTTGTGGAATGGTCCGGTATTGGGTGGGGGGATTGTTGTATTTGTTGCTATTTGGTTGTTTTGTTTAGGAGTGCGGGCCCGAACAGTTGAAAGTTTGTTCTCGCTTATAGCTGCAGGCTTTATGTTGGTGCATGCTATGTTAGAGTTTCCCTTAGAGTATGCTTATTTTTTATTGCCGCTTGGTGTTTTGCTCGGCTCGGTTCAGGGGGAGCAGTGCGCGACACATGAAATTAAGTTTCCTCGTTTGCTGTTGGCTGCTTTAATGAGTTTCTTGGGTGGGTTGTTTTTTTGGGTTTGGTGCGAATATCGAATTGTTGAAGTAAGCACTCAGCTGCTGCGTTTTGAAAATGCGAGAGTCGGAAACCTCAAAGCTGAGCGGGTTGCTCCTGATGTGGTTGTCTTGAGTCAATTGCGAGAGCTTATTCGTTATGCTCGTACTTCTCCTACTGAGGGTATGAGTTCTCGCGACTTGGAGTGGATGCGCAGGGTCTCGCGTCGTTATCCTAATCCCCCTAGTCTTTTTCGCTACGCCCAAGCGTTGGCGCTTAATGGTCATTCTGAGGCTGCTCGAGATCAACTGTTAATTTTGCGTGGTTTGTACGGGGACCATCGCTATAAAGAGCGCATTGCCGAATTGCAGCTCATGCAAGAGCATCATCCGGTCTTGGCTGATGTGATGGCTCTATTGCCACGTTTTTAGGACGGCCTAAGGTTATCTAGTTCGTAGAGAAAACCCTATTGCGTGGCTCCGCCCGAAAATTATTAGATTTACAGGCTTAGTCGCATCGACAAATCAACCGCCTTTACATCCTTGGTCAGCGCGCCAATCGACACATAATCCACGCCCGTCTCGGCAATCGCCCGCAATGTGCTTTCATTAACACCGCCCGAGGCTTCCAGCTTGGCTTGGCCTTGGCTGATGGCAACAGCCTCACGCATTTCATCCAAGCTCAACTCGTCAAGCATGATGATGTCGGCTCCGGCATCCAGTGCCTCGCGCAGCTCCTGCAAGCTTTCCACTTCGACTTCCACTGGCTTGCCGGGGGCAATTTTGTGGGCGGCGGTTATGGCTTGGGCGATGCCGCCGCAGGCGGCGATGTGGTTTTCTTTAATAAGGAAGGCGTCGTACAGGCCGATGCGGTGGTTGTGGCAGCCGCCCTGGGTGACGGCGTATTTTTGCGCCAGGCGCAGGCCGGGCAGGGTTTTGCGGGTGTCGAGCAATTTCACTGCGGTGCCTTGCACCAGATCCGCATAGTGTTGGCAGCGAGTGGAGACGGCAGAGAGGGTTTGCAGGAAGTTTAGCGCGCTGCGCTCGCCACTGAGCAGGGCGCGGGCGGGGCCTTCCAGTTCAAATAGAACCTGGTTGGGTTCGGCGCGTTGGCCGTCCTGGATGTGCCAATGCACCGCGACACGCGGGTCGAGTTGGCGGAATACCGCATCGACCCAGGCCGTGCCGCAGATGATGGCGGACTCACGGGTGATGACCTTGGCGTGTGCTAAGCGTTCGGCGGGTATCAACTGCGCGGTGATGTCGCTGCTGCCGATATCCTCTGCCAGTGCGCGGCGCACGTTGGCCTCTATTTCGTTGGTGAGGTCGGCGAGGATGAGGTTAGGCATGGTGGGCTCCGGTCAGCAGAATGCGCCGATTATAGGGATTGCTGGCCGTTTGCGCAGTGCTTACGGCTGTTCACCGGTAGCTGTGGGGCTATGCTGATTGATTGTTCGTGAGTTGTGCGTCTGCTCGGCCTAGTTTGCGGCGTTGGTCGCATCCGGCTAACCGTTCGGAGGTTGCGGCGCTGCATCTGTGACCTGGGTCATGTCTGGGTGAAAAGTCAGCTTGGTATGCGCGTGCGCATCCCTATAATGACTTTACATTTTATAATTGTTGACGCCAGGCCTTTGACGTTACGGATGACGCTCAGTTGATCGCTGTGCAGATCGGTTAGCCCAAGAGGGGCAGTCTGCAGGAGACTCGCAATGAAGACTGATGCGAATGTGGTGCGTCTGAGCAAGGCGGCCCCTGAGCAATCGCCCACTTCACCGGTAGGAAGACTGCCTGTGGCGCTGACAAATGTACGTGACAAAGCGGCGCAACAGCTGAAAGCGGCGTTGCAGGCGCTGTTTGATAATGCCGACGATACATTGTTCGAGATGGCCGACCGTGCCACCAGCAATGCCGAGCAGAATGCCTTCTTTGAGGCGATGCGCGACCTGCGCTTGAAGCGCAAAAATATCGAACGAGGCTTTCTGCAGAAGGTCTTTGAAGCCTTCGCCACCCTTAACCAATACGAAATCGGCAAGCCCGCACCCTTGGATGCGGTGACCTTTGACACCCTGTCGTTGGTGCAAAACGATGCGCTGGAAGAGTCGGTGGCGCTGGACTCGATGGTGGCCAAGGTCATCAGTCGTGACGCAACGGCGCTGAGCCATCTGACTACACGCTTCAACGCCATGGTCAGCAAGAAGCTGGATGACAAGAGCAACCCGGTTGGCCCGACCAGTCTCTGCGAGTTGTTTCTGGATGCCTGCAGCAGCCTGGGCGTGGAGATCAAGGTCAAGCTGATCATCCTCAAACTGTTTGAGAAGTATGTGCTTAGTGATCTCGATCAGTTGTATGCCGACGCTAACCAGGCATTGATTGCTGCGGGTGTGCTGCCTGAGCTGAAGTCCGCACCGGCGCGGCGTAACCCGTCGCGCGCCAATGCTCAAGCGGGCGGTGCCGGTTCGGATGCGGCGGCTGAGTTGTCGCCTGAGTTTGCTGATGAGAGTGTGCAGGAAGTCTTCGGGGCGCTGCAGGAGCTGCTTTCGCAGGTGCGCGATACGGCAGTGCCGACGCGTAAGCGGCCAGCGGATGCCATGCCGATTTCCCGCAGTGACCTGATGCGCCTGCTCTCGCACATGCAGCAGCGTACGCCGGTACAGGTCAGTGACGACTTTGATCTGCGTGAGCAGCTTGAAGGCCTGCTCACCCGTGCCAGTGCCAAAGCCGGCAAGGCGCGAGTGGTCGGTGAGGTTGATGAAGATGTCATCAACCTGGTGTCGATGCTGTTCGAGTTCATTCTTGATGACCGTACGTTGCCGGACTCGCTCAAGGCGTTGATCGGCCGCTTGCAGATCCCGATGCTGAAAGTAGCGGTGATCGACAAAACCTTCTTCAGCCGTGGCAGTCATCCGGCCCGGCGCTTGCTCAATGAAATTGCCTCGGCTGCTCTGGGGTGGGGCGAGCAGGATGATGCGCAGCGCGACAGCCTGTATCAGAAGATTGAGCAGGTGGTGCAGCGCTTGCTCAATGACTTTGTTGACGACCCGCTGATTTTCTCCGAGCTGTTGGCTGAGTTTCTGGCTTTTACCGGTGCCGAGCGTCGGCGTAGCGAGCTGCTGGAGCAGCGTACCCGCGATGCCGAAGAGGGCAGCGCCAAGGCCGCGTTGGCGCGGCGTGAGGTGGAGCAGGCGTTGAATGCGCGTTTGCTCGGTAAGACCCTGCCAGAGGTGGTGGTGCGCTTGCTGCAGGAGGCCTGGAGCAAGGTGCTGATGCTCATGTGCTTGAAGCACGGCGTTGAGTCAGCCCAGTGGCAGGCCGCCTTGGCCACTATGGATGACTTGGTCTGGAGCGTTGAGCACCACGAAGAGCCGCAAGCGCGCATGCGCCTGCTGGAGATGGTGCCGGGGTTGCTCAAGGCGCTGCGAGAAGGCATGGCCAGCGCGGCGTTTGATCCGTTCGCCACCGGTGAGTTTTTCAGCCAACTGGAGGCCTTGCATGTACAGGCCTTCCAGCGCTTCAAGCGCAGCCTGGTGGAGGAAGGCGCGCAGGCCGATGTGCCTGCTCTTGCTGAAATTGATGACCAGCAACGCGCGGCGCTGGCTGAGGTCGGGATTGACCTGCCATTGCTGGAACTGCCGCCTGCAGAGGCCGTTGCAGAGCCGGCGATGGTCGAGGTAGTTGAGGAGATCATCCTGCTGGCGCCAGGCGAGCTGCGCGTCGCAGAGCCAGAAACCAGCTTGCCTGACGATGATGAGTCGCTGCTGCTGGTTGATAATCTGCGGGTCGGCAGTTGGCTCGAGTTTCAGGAAGATGAAGAGCATAAGCTGCGTTGCAAACTGGCAGCGGTGATCAAGCCAACCGGCAAATACATCTTCGTCAACCGCACCGGCATGAAGGTGCTGGAGAAAACGCGCATGGGCCTGGCTGTAGAGTTCCGCCGCAAGGCCATTCGCTTGCTGGATGACGCGCTGCTGTTTGATCGGGCGCTGGAGTCGGTGATTGGCAACCTGCGTAAACTCAAGGGCACCTGATTAGGCGCTGACGGGTAACAATAACGCCGCTTGGGCCCTGCCTTGGCGGCGTTTTTGCGTCTGCACGGTTATTGGCCTCGGCGGTGTGGTCTTGGCCTGCGGGCGACGCTGCACTAGAGTGGCCGTTCGATCAAGGAGCTTGTATGCAGCTGGACCCTTCCAGTGGCTGGTGCGACGGCATTCAGCACTGCCCGTCCCCGAACTTCAATCAGCGGCCGCTGGGTGAGGTTTCGTTGTTGGTGATTCATAACATCAGCTTGCCGCCCGGACAGTTCGGCACGGGCAAGGTCCAGGCGTTTTTTCAGAATCGCCTGGACCCTGACGAACACCCTTATTTCGCCAGCATCGCCAGCCTACAGGTGTCCGCGCATTTCTTTATCGAGCGTGATGGTGTCGTCAGCCAATTCGTCTCCTGCAATGAGCGCGCCTGGCATGCAGGGCAATCACGCTTTGCCGAGCGGGAAAACTGCAATGATTTTTCCTTAGGGATTGAGCTTGAAGGCACCGATGATCTGCCGTTCACTGCGCAGCAGTATGTGGCGCTGGTCGAGTTGGTTCAGCAGCTGCAGGCGGCCTACCCAGCCATCACTCTGGAACGCATTTGTGGGCATAGTGATATCGCCCCCGGGCGCAAGACCGATCCCGGCCCGGCATTCGACTGGCAGGCTGTGCGCCTGGCATTGCAGCAAGACAAGGAGCTGAAATGAATTTTCTGGTGCTACTGCTGGTGCTTTGGGTCGAAAAATTCTCGGCCTGGCGTAAGCGTATTCAACACGACGGCCCTTGGTTGCAGTTATTGACGGCGCTGGAGGGCAAGCCGAAGTGGGCTGAACGGCCCTGGTTGGCCTTGGCGTTGCTCGTGCTACTGCCGCTGTTGCTGATGGGGCTGATGCTGTTGTTGTTAGAGCCTGTGGCATACGGCTGGCTGGCGTTGCCGGTGCATTTGCTGGTGGTGATTTACAGCCTGGGGCGCGGTGATCTGCTGGCGGCACTCGGGCCGTTTCGTGACAGCTGGCGCCGTGGTGATGCCGAGGCGGCGTATCTGGTGGCTCGGCGCGACCTGGCGTTGGAGGCGGACGATGAGAGTGCGCTGTTGCAAAGCGTGCAGGGGCATTTGGTGTGGCAGGCCTACCAGAGCTTTTTTGCGGTGATCTTCTGGTATGCGCTGCTGGGGCCTGTGGCGGCGCTGGGTTATCGGTTGGTCGCCTTGAGCAGCGAGCATGCCACTGTCCCGGCGTTGCGTGAGGCCGCCGTACAGCTGCGTCATGGCTGCGACTGGCTGCCAGTGCGTGTGCTGGCCGCGAGCTTTGCGTTAGTCGGTAACTTTGCCGGGGTCAGCCGGGCGCTGCTGCATGAGCTGCTCAGCTGGGATATCAGCGCCGCGCAGCTGGTCATCAACACCGCGCGGGCGGCTGGCGAGACGCCCGCGCCGGTGATTGGTGAAGCCGGTGTCAGCAGCCTGGACGGGCTATGGCAGTTGTTGGTGCGTGCGGCGGTGTTTTGGTATGCGGGGTTTGCCGTGTGGATCCTGCTTATATAAGGCCCTCTTATGTATTGAGCCGTGCGGGAGGGTTGTGCGATGCCTGCGGCGTCCAGTTTGCGTGGCAATTGCCGGGCACTAGGGCCGCTAACCCACCCTACGAAAGCCGGCGGTCACGGGTATTTAATACCCAGACTTGAGGTCGTCGTTCCACAGCCATGCCGCGCCGCGCACGCCGCTGGAGTCGCCGTGGCGGGCTTGTAGCAGGCGCGTATTGACCTGATCGGAGAACACGTAGCGTGGTAGCAGCGGGATGACCTCGGAGTAGAGCGCGCTGCTGTTGGACAGCCCGCCACCCAGGACAATGACGTGTGGGTCAATCAGGTTGATCACCGCCGCAAGGCCGCGCGCCAGTTGCTCGCAATAACGCCCAAGCGCCTGCTGCGCGGCCGGCTCGCCGGCTTGAGCCGCGCGCGCGAGGGCGCTCGCATCCAGGCCGAGGTTGCTGCGCGCAGCCCAGCCCGGCCCGCTTAAAAAGGTTTCGATGCAGTCATCCTTACCGCAATAACAGCGCCGGCTCGGGCCGTCCTCATTACGCCGCCAGGGCAGGGGGTTATGCCCCCATTCACCGGCGATGCCATTCGGCCCGCTGAGCAGTTGCTGATGCACAACCAGCCCGCCACCGACTCCGGTGCCGAGAATTACCCCAAAAACGCTAGCGGCTCCCGCCCCGGCGCCATCGCAGGCTTCTGAGAGGGCAAAGCAGTCGGCATCATTGGCCAGGCGCACCGGGCGGTTTAAACGCTGCTCAAGATCGCCCTGCAAATCCTCGCCAATTAAACATTGGGAGTTGGCATTCTTGATCCGCCCGTGGTCGGGGGAGCGTGTACCGGGAATGCCGACCCCGACGCTGCCGCGCCTTCCCAACTCGTGCTCGCACTCCTCAACTAAGCGGGCGATCAGCTCGACGGTTTGCAGGTAGTCGCCTTGTGGCGTTGGAGCGCGGCGGCGTAAGAGCTGGCGGCCGTCATACAGGGCAATGATTTCGACTTTGCTGCCACCCAAATCAATGCCCAGCTTCAGCGGTGTGTGCATCATTAACCTTAAGTTACAGAGGTTGAAGTCGATAAGAGGTATACATGGCGCCATGCTCGGCGGCAATTTTGTGACATTGGTCTCGCCAATCGGGCGGTATCTGGCCGGTTGATCCAAGCGCCGCAGGTCGAGCATTAAGGGACATCTAGGCGGCCATTAGCCATGCTGAGCAGCCTGTTTGGGACCTGACACAACAACAATAATTAGAACAGGAGACGTCTTGTGAAGACCGCGCTGTATCCGGCCATCGCGCTAATGAATCGCCTCAGCTTCGGCATGAAGTTCAGCTTGATCAGTGTGCTGTTCTTTCTGCCCATGCTGGTCACCAACTTCTACCTGGTGCGTGACTCCTATCGTCAATTCGTCAGCACTCAAGCCGCGCTCGAAAGTATTGACCTGCTTGGCGAAAGCCTGACGCTGCGGCGCAACCTTGAAGATTATGTCGACCTCATCGAGATCAACTCGGTGATCGGCCAGTCTGGGCAGGCGGGTGATCTGGAGGCGCGCCAGAGCAAGCTCCACGAAACTATCGCCAGTGCCATACAAGGCATGGTCGCGGTGGTGCGTGATGCGGAGCAGGTCGAGGAGTTTAATAGCGCGCGTGATGGCTTGATTGCCGCATTGGCGGCGGTGCAGCGCGAGACGTCCTTGCAGGGCAAGAGTGTCCTGGCGGAAAAGCTGCTGGGTTCCTCCCAAGTGTTTATCAAATTGGTCGCCAGCCAGGCAGGCTTGAGCCAAGACCGTCAAGCCGCTGTGCGGCAGATGGTCGAGCTGATTTCGGCGGATACGCTCAAAGTAACTGCGGCGCTCAGCGAAGGCCGCGCTATGGGGGCTTACTCGCTGGGGCAGGGCTTCCTCAACTCGTCAGCCAGTACGGCGTTCGACGACCTGCTACTGGAGCTGGAAAAGCTGCATGCCGAGTACGGTCTAAATCTTCAGGCCTCGCTCAATACTAGCCCTGAAGCGCGTGCCGCGTTGTCGAGCCAGAGCGAGAGCAGCCTGGGCACGCTGAAGAGCATGGCGGTGCTGTTTGAGGACAAGGTGGTTATCGCCGACAGCCTGGATATGCCCTGGGCGCAGTTCTACAACGATGTCAGCGCCGCCATGGAGCAAACCTACCAGCTCAATAGCGCCGTGTTGGTGTTTCTCGATCGGCAGTTGCAGCTGCGCTTGGAAGAGAACCGCGTACAGATGGTGTTGTTGGTGGTCGCTCTGCTGGTGGTGTTCCTGCTGATCGTTTACCTCTACAGCGGCTTTTATGTGTCGATTCGCGCCACCCTGAAGAGCCTCGGTCAGGTGATGAACCAGGTGGCGGCGGGCGATATGACCGTCAGCTTCAAGGCGCAAAGCAAGGATGAGCTGGGTGAGCTGGGCCAGGTGTTCAATGAAACGGTGAGCAAGATTCACCAGTTGATCGAGCGTGTGGGGCAGACGGTGGTCGAGGTTGAGCGTCAGGCCGAGCGTGTGCAGCAAATCTCCGGGGAAAGTAACCAGGCTGTCGCTGGGCAGCGTGGGCAGATCGACCAGGTGGCCACGGCCATGAACCAGATGTCGGCAACCGCCCAAGAGGTCGCCAGCAGTGCGGCGGCGGCGGTGGGCAGCGCACAGAGTGTGAATGATGAAACGGTCAGTGGCCGCGCCCTGGTCGAATCGCAAGTTGGCAGCATTCAGCGTCTGGCTGGGGAAATTGATCAGTCGGTAGCAGTGATCAACAAGTTGGCCAGCGATAGCGCGTCGATCAGCCAGGTGCTGGATGTGATCAAGGGCATCGCCGAGCAGACCAACTTGCTCGCGCTCAACGCGGCCATTGAAGCCGCGCGTGCTGGTGAGCAGGGCCGCGGTTTTGCCGTGGTGGCCGATGAGGTGCGCAACCTGGCCAAGCGCACTCAGCAGTCCACCGAAGAAATCGAGGCGATGATTAGCAAGCTGCAAAGTGGCGTCGGTGCGGCGGTCAAGTCGATGAGCTCCAGCCACAAGATGGCTGACAGCACGGTCAATGAGTCGGGCAAGGTGCAGCAGGCGCTGGAGAATATCCTTGGGGCCGTGGGCATGATTGTCGACCAGAACCAGCAGATCGCCACTGCTGCCGAAGAGCAGACGGCTGTGGCGCAGGATATCGACCAGAACATTGTCGAAATCAGCCAGGCCGGTGAGCGCACTGCCGAAGGCGCTAGCCAGACCGAGCAGGCCAGTCGCGAGCTGTCTGGGTTGGTCGCGCGCTTGAAGCAGTTGATTAGCGCGTTCCGCGTTTAAGCGTTCTGCCGTAACGCCAAGGCCCAGCATTTGCTGGGCCTTGTCGTTTTCGTCTCTCGGGCCGCAGCTTTAGGGCGTTACGCCATTCTCCCAGCCAAACAGCTCGGCTGCGTTGCGGCTGCTGGCGCTGGCCAGTTGTTCAGCACTGATACCGCGCAGTTCGGCCAGTGCAGTGCAGATGTCTGGTAGATGTTCCGGGCTGTTGCGCTGGTTGGGGTACATGGCTGGGGCCATGTCCGGCGAGTCGGTTTCCAGCACGATGGCCTCCAGCGGCAGCTGTGCCAGCACTTTGCGCAGACGTAGTGCTTGTGGCCAGGTTGGCGCGCCACCGAGGCCGAGTTTGAAGCCGAGCTTGAGGTATTCGCGGGCTTCCTCGTAGCTGCCCGCAAAGGCGTGGATGATGCCGCCCCGTGAGGGCTTAAGGCGTTTCAGCGTGGCAATGGTTGCGGCATGGGCGCGGCGCACGTGGAGCAGGGCGGGTAGCTCGAACTCAATGGCCAGGGTGAGCTGGGCTTCAAACAGCTGTTGCTGACGCTCGCGATCGAGTTGTTCAAGAAAATAATCCAGGCCGAACTCACCCACCGCGCACAGCTTGGGATGCCCGGCACAGCGTGCTAGCCAGTCGCGCAGAGCATCCACATGCGCGGGTTGGTGTTCGTCCAGGTACACCGGGTGCAGGCCGAAGGCGGCGTAAACGTCATCTTCAGCCAGCGCCAGATCCCACAGGCGCTGCCAGTTGGACTGATGCACGCCAAGCACCACCAGGCGCTCGACGCCGAGGTCGCGACAGCGGCGCAACAGCGCGCCGCGATCGGCATCGAAGTCGGGGAAATCCAGATGAGTGTGGGTGTCGATCAGGCGCATGGGCAGAGCATCGACGATTTGTCGTTATTGCGCCAGTTGGCGCCTTACCTCTTGTTGCTACGGCAAGAGGTAAGGCGGACTTCGGCTTAGTGGTGTTCGCGGGTGGCGCGGAATTTCACGTCTGGCCAGCGCTCTTCCATCAGCGCCAGGTTGACCCGCGTTGGCGCCAGGTAGGTGAGGTGGCCGCCGCCATCGAGGGCGAGGTTTTCTACCGCTTTGTTGCAGAATTCCTCTAGCTTCTTCTTGTCGCTGCACTCGATCCAGCGCGCCGACCAGACGGTGATCGGCTCGTAGCCGCACTCGACTTTGTATTCTTCCTTTAGGCGGCTGGCGACCACGTCGAACTGCAGCACACCGACCGCGCCGAGGATGATGTCGTTGCTGCGCTCGGGGAAGAACACCTGGGTCGCGCCTTCCTCGGCCAGTTGCTGCAGGCCCTGACGCAGCTGCTTGGATTTCAGCGGGTCTTTCAGGCGCACGCGGCGGAACAGCTCCGGAGCGAAGTGTGGGATGCCGGTAAAGCCCAGCGCTTCACCTTCGGTGAAGGTGTCGCCGATCTGGATGGTGCCGTGGTTGTGCAGGCCGATAATGTCGCCGGCGTAGGCTTCCACGAGCATTTCCCGCTCGCTGGAGAAGAAGGTCAGGGCGTCGCCAATGCGCAGGTCTTTGCCGGTGCGCACATGGCGCATCTTCATGCCCTGGCTGTATTTGCCCGAGCAGATACGCATAAAGGCAATACGGTCGCGGTGCTTGGGGTCCATGTTCGCCTGGATTTTGAACACGAAGCCGCTGAATTTTTCTTCCACTGGCTCCACGGTGCGCTCATTGGCGACACGGGCCAGCGGGCGTGGTGCCCAGTCGACCACGGCGTCGAGCACGTGATCGACACCAAAGTTACCCAGCGCGGTGCCGAAGAACACCGGGGTCAGTTGGCCGTTCATAAATTCGTCTTGATCGAACTCATGGCAAGCGGCCTGCACCAGCTCCAGCTGTTCGATAAAGCGCTCGTACTCATCGCCCAGGTGGGCGCGGGCCTCGTCGGAGTCGAGCTTCTCGATGATCTTGGTTTCGGTGCGCTCATGGCCGTGGCCGGCGGTGTAGACGATGATGTAGTCGTCGGCCAGGTGGTAAACACCCTTGAAGTCGCGGTAGCAGCCAATCGGCCAGGTAATCGGCGCGGCTTTGATTTTCAGTACGGCTTCGATCTCGTCGAGCAGCTCGATCGGGTCGCGAATGTCGCGGTCGAGCTTGTTGACGAAGCTGACAATCGGCGTGTCGCGCAGGCGGCACACGTCCATCAGGGCAATGGTGCGTGGCTCAACGCCTTTACCGCCGTCGAGCACCATCAGTGCGCTGTCCACCGCGGTCAGGGTGCGGTAGGTGTCTTCCGAGAAGTCTTCGTGACCGGGGGTGTCGAGCAGGTTGATCATGTGATCGCGGTAGGGGAACTGCATCACCGAGGTGGTGATGGAGATGCCGCGCTGCTTTTCCATTTCCATCCAGTCCGAGGTGGCGTGGCGGTCGGACTTGCGCGACTTCACCGTGCCTGCGACAGAAATCGCCTTGCCCATCAGCAAGAGCTTTTCGGTAATGGTGGTTTTACCGGCGTCGGGGTGAGAAATGATCGCGAACGTGCGGCGTTTGGCGACTTCGGCGGCCTGGATGGTCATTGTGCGGGAACCCGTCGACTGAATAGTCGGTTTGTCAAAAAAGGCGGCGATTATAACGGTAAACGCCCGCGAGCGCGGCGGCCTGTAGTCAACGGATAAAACCGCCAGGCTTTCGCGCTTTGTGCAGCATTCCATGACGTTTTGTTTTGAATATAAAACGATCAATCAATAAGGCGGCAATGCAGGTCAAAAGCGCGGCATTTTTGATTGATCTAAGCTTCCCATGGCCCTAAAGTTCGCGCCCGAACGTCCATGCTGGCAACGATCCATCCGGCTCAAGTACTGACGACGAGAGATCGATCCCGATACTCGGCGACATGCCTTGGGAAGTAGGCGAACCAAAGTGGGGAAACTGATCAGACGTTCCGGGCCGTTCGCGGCCGCCCCCTGAAACTCAGTTGAACCTGTGCCCGGTTTAGCTGCCCGAATCATTGTGTTTCTGGTTTTGCCATTTGGAGTCGAGCATGTCGATCAAGGTCGAAGATTATTACGCCCCCGCCACCTTTCAGCGCATGAAGACGTTTGCTGATACTCAGGAAACCCCGTTTGTGGTGATCGATACCGCAATTATCAGCCAGGCCTATGACGACCTGCGCGCCGGTTTCGAGTTCGCCAGCATCTATTACGCCGTCAAGGCCAACCCAGCCGTCGAGATTATCGACCTGCTCAAGGACAAAGGCTCCAGCTTCGACATCGCCTCGATCTATGAGCTGGATAAGGTCTTGAGCCGTGGTGTAACGCCAGACCGCATTAGCTATGGCAACACCATCAAGAAATCCAAGGACATCCGTTACTTCTACGAGAAGGGCGTGCGGCTGTTCTCCACCGACTCGGAAGCCGACCTGCGCAACATTGCCAAGGCCGCACCGGGCTCGAAAATCTATGTGCGTATCCTCACTGAAGGCTCGACTACCGCGGACTGGCCGCTGTCGCGCAAGTTCGGCTGCCAGACCGACATGGCCATGGATCTGCTGATTCTCGCCCGCGACCTGGGCCTGGTGCCTTATGGCATCTCGTTCCACGTTGGCTCGCAGCAGCGTGATATTTCCGTGTGGGACGCGGCGATCGCTAAGGTCAAAGTGATCTTCGAGCGTCTGAAAGAAGAAGACGGCATTACCCTCAAGCTGATCAACATGGGTGGCGGCTTCCCGGCCAACTACATCACCCGTACCAACAGCCTGGAAACCTATGCCGAGGAAATCATCCGCTTCCTTAAAGAAGACTTCGGTGACGACCTGCCGGAAATCATCCTGGAGCCGGGCCGCTCGCTGATTGCCAACGCCGGCATCCTGGTCAGTGAAGTGGTGCTGGTGGCGCGTAAGTCGCGCACCGCAGTGGAGCGTTGGGTGTATGTCGATGTGGGCCTGTTCAGCGGTCTGATTGAAACCATGGGCGAGGCGATCAAGTTCCCGATCTACACCGAGAAGAAGGGTGAGATGGAAGAGGTGGTGATCGCCGGCCCGACCTGCGACAGCGCCGACATCATGTACGAGAACTACAAGTACGGCCTGCCGCTCAATCTGGCAATTGGCGACCGTGTCTACTGGCTCTCCACCGGTGCTTACACCACCAGCTACAGCGCCGTGGAGTTCAATGGCTTCCCGCCGTTGAAGGCCTTCTACTTGTAAGGCGCTATTGCGCTGCTAAAACCCCGCTTCGGCGGGGTTTTTGGTTTCTGCCCGCGGGATTTTCGCTGTGGCCAAGCTCGCGGAGCAGGCGCTCTCAACGCCCCGCGCAGGCGTGTGCTGGGGCGCTCAACATGGCCTTTTGTATAAATATATTTCATTGCCTCCCTGCGGTTCACGTCGGCTGTGATCGCCTATGAGGTGGGCGTGTGCGCCGTTTGCTTGTGGCGTGACTTTGCACGGAAAAAGCGGTTGTTGGGAGTCAACTTCAGGGATCAAGTTTGCTGCTGGCACGCTTATCGCGTTAGGGTAAAAAGGTCATTCAGCTTGAGAGGAGATAGATTTGTCCCTGAAAATCGCTATTCTTGGGGCCGGTCCTAGCGGGCTCGCTCAACTTCGATCTTTTGTTTCCGCCCAGCTTGCCGAGCATGAAGAAATGCCTGAAATCGTCTGCTTCGAGAAGCAGAATGACCTCGGCGGCATGTGGAATTACACCTGGCGTACTGGCCTGGATAAACACGGTGAGCCGGTGCATGGCAGCATGTACCGCTACCTCTGGTCCAACGGCCCGAAAGAGTGCCTTGAGTTCGCCGACTACTCCTTCGATGAGCACTTCGGTCGCGCGATTCCCTCCTATCCGCCGCGTGAAGTGCTGAAGAATTACATCATGGGGCGTATCGAGCGCAAAGATGTGCGTCAGTACATCCGCTTTGAAACGGCCGTGCGCTGGGTCAACTTCGACGAACAAACGCAGAAATTCAGCGTGACGGTAATGGATCACCGCGAAGATCAACTGCGCACCGAAGAGTTTGATTTCGTGGTGGTCGCCACTGGTCACTTCTCCACGCCAAATGTGCCGTACTTTCCAGGCATCGAGCGCTTCCCCGGGCGAGTTCTGCATGCCCATGATTTCCGCGATGCGCTGGAGTTCAAGGACAAAGACCTGCTGCTGGTCGGTAGCAGTTACTCGGCCGAAGACATCGGTACGCAGTGCCACAAGTACGGCGCGAAGTCGGTGACCTTCAGCTACCGCTCAAGCCCTCTGGGTTACGACTGGCCCGCGGGTATGACCGAAGTGCCGCTGCTGGAGCGTCTGGAAGACAACGTGGCGCATTTCAGTGATGGCAGCAGCAAGGCGGTGGATGCGATCATTTTGTGTACCGGTTACCAGCACAGCTTCCCCTTCCTGCCGGATGACCTGCGCCTGCAGACGCACAACCGTCTGTACCCGCAGAGCCTGTACAAGGGCCTGTTCTGGGAGAGCAATCCGCGCTTGATCTACCTCGGTATGCAGGATCAGTACTTCACCTTCAACATGTTCGATGCTCAGGCCTGGTATGCCCGCGATGTCATGCTCGGGCGCATTCCCTTGCCGGATGCCGCAACGATGCAGGCGGATATGCACGATTGGCTGAGCCGCGAAGAAGCGCTGGAAAATGCCAGTGCGGAAATCGATTTCCAGGCGGCTTATGTGCGCGACCTGTTGCAGCCGACCGACTACCCCGAGTTTGCCGTTGAGGCTCAAGGCGAGCTGTTCAAGCGCTGGAAGCAGGACAAGAAGCTCGACATCATGGGCTATCGCAACCAGTGCTATACCTCGACCGTCACGGGCACCGCAGCCCCTGAATTGCCAGCCCCTTGGCTGGAGATTCTCGATGATTCGCTGGAGCACTTCCTCAGCCATGACTATGCCGATGGTGTGGCAGAGCCTGAGGAACAGGTCAGCGTCTGAGTCCTGGCGCGCCATCGTGCGCCATGCATGAGGGGAAGACGTTGGCCGGGTCGTCGACATGACGAGCCCAACCAGCGTGCGCTGATTGCCCACACCGCCGCAGGTGCAAAGCCGCGGCGGTGTGGGCGCGCAGATCAGAAGCGGTAGTTGGCGCTCAGCTCCAGGCTGCGTGGCGCGCCGGGGGTGATCAGGTCCACCGAACCGTGGGCCGAGGCGTAATACTCCTTGTCGAACACGTTACGCAGGCGCAGGGCTGCGTCCCACTGTGGCTGGTTGTACAGCAACGCCGCATCGTAGGTGGTGTAGCTGGGCATAACGGTGGCGTTGTCCAGAGCGGTATAACGCTCGTCGACATAGTTGGCGCCCATGCCGACACGCCACTGCTGATTCAGTGAGCGTACCAGCCACAGGTTGGCGCTATTGCGTGGGGTCAGGGTGGGCGTTTGGCCCTGGTTAGCCACGCCATTGGTGAAGCTGGTGGACTTGGTGATTTCGGCGTCCAGATAGGCGTAGCCGCCATACACCTGCCACTTGTCGCTGAGCTGGCCGCTTAGGGTCGCTTCGAAACCATCGGTGCGCTGCTCGCCGGCGAGGATCGTCTGGCCTGGGTTGGCTGGATCGCTGGTCTTCATGTCGGTGCGCTCAAGGCGGAACACCGAGGCGGTGAGCGACAGGCGCTGATCGAGCAGGTCCCATTTGCCACCCAGCTCATAGTTGGTGGTCTGCTCTGGCTCCAGGTCTTTGATCGAGTTATTCAGCGGGAAGGTTTCGCCTGACGGCTGGTAGGAGCGACTCACCGAGACGTAATAGGACTGAATTTGGTCCGGCTGGTAGACCAGGCCGACCCGTGGGCTCCAGGTGCGGTCGGTGCGCGAGATATCTTGGCCGCTCAGGTCGTCAGCGAAGGCCTGGTCGAACACGTCGTAACGCACGCCGAGCAGGGCCTTCCACTGCGGCGCCAGCTCGACCAGATCCTGCACGTAGAAGCCGGCGGTGTCCTGGGTGTTAAGCCCTTTGGAGGTCATTTGCGCGGCCTGGAACGGCACGTCGACCAAGCCATCGCGGAACACCGGCACCCGTGCCACGTCGCTCTGGCTGAAAACTGTCTGGTGCTTGTTCTGCCGACCCAGTTCTACCCCATAGAGCAGGCTGTGCTGCATACCGGCAATCTGCGCCTGCTGCTTCAGTTCGGTCTGGTTGAACCAGCCATCTTCCTTGCGCTGCACGTTGCCGCGGCGCAGTTTGACTAGCAGCTCGCCGTTGGCCGCAGTGACGAAGCGCTTGGCATCGGTGTGCGCCAGGGTGTTATTGCGATCCAGGTCGTAGTGGTAGTAACGGCTGGTGTTGGACAGGCTGAAGTCGTCGTTGATCTGGTACTCGAGGCCGGCGCTGAAGGAGAACACCTCGCTGCGGGTGTAGTCTTGGTCCGGGTCGGCGGAGCCGAAGCGGGTCTCACGGTCGACATCCACCGGGCGGCCGTTTAGCGCCGGAATGCCGAAGTCGATCAGGCGCTTGTCGTACAGGTAGCTGGCGCCCAGGTTGAGCTCCAGGTCATCGGACAGTTTGAAGTAACTCGACGCGGCCAGGGCCTTGCGCTCAAGGAAGGCGTCGTCGCGAAAGCCGTCGCTGTCTTCCACTGCGCCGGTCACGCGCAGGGCTTTGTCACCGTGCTCCTGGTCGGCCCAGCCGGCATCGAACTGGGTGCGCTTCTTGCCTTCGCTGTCGACCGAAACGCCAACTTCCTGCACCGGGGCGAAGGTTGGGCGCTTGCTCACGCTGTTGATCAGGCCGCCCGAAGAGCCTCGGCCGTAGAGCACCGCGGCTGGGCCCTTGATCACTTCCACTCGCTCGATATTCGACAGGTCGCGGTAGTACAGCGCGTCGTCACGGATGCCGTCGATGTACTGGTCGCCGATGGCGCTGAAGCCGCGGATGGTGACCTGGTCGCGCTGGCCGTCGCCGTTGGACAGGCCCACGCCAGGCACGTTCTTCAACACGTCTTCCATCGACTGTGCGCCCTGATCCTTGATTACGCTCTGCGGGATGACATTGACCGTCTGCGGAATGTCGCGCAGCGGTGCGTCGATCTTCATCGCGCTGGTGCTGCGACTGGGTTTGTAGCCGTTTTGCTGTTGCTGCCCGGTAACGGTGGCGGCTGGAATCTCCAGGGCGCTGTTCGAGTCGGCGAGTGCTGCTGGCGCGGCGAAAGCGCCCAGCAGGGCTAGGTAGAGTGGGTTTAAGCGTGAGGCGGTCACCGAGCAACTCCAAACAATAGAATGTTATTAATGATAAGCATTGCTATTGGTTAATGTAAATTGATTGTAAAGTTTGCTTGTTAGCACGCCGCTGAAATGGGCTCGTGTTCACGCCATCTTCGCCATTCGCATCTTCTGCTATGCGTTCCCGGCAGCAGTGTTTGCTGGGGCTAAATTAAATCTCCTGGCAGGCGGCACTGTCATAGTGCGCTTCAGCTATTTAGAATCATTTGCATTTGATTGGCTGGGCCGTTTGAGACGGCCGGCGAGGAGGGCGTAAATATGATGCTGAGCATTGCCGATGTACTAACGCCTGAGCAGGTGGCGCAATGCCGTCAGGCCTTCGAGCAGGCCAGCTGGCAGGATGGACGGGGTACGGCAGGTCATCAGGCCGCCAAAGCCAAGGCTAATCAGCAGCTGGCTCAGGATGATCCGCTGGCAGTGCAGGTCGGTGACTTCATCGTGCAGCGCTTGGGCAGTCATCCGCAGTTTGTCTCCGCCGCTCTGCCGCTCAAGGTATTGCCGCCGCGTTTCAACCGCTACAGCGGTGGTGGCCGCTATGGCAACCATATTGATAACTCGATTTTCAGTGTGCCGGGTACGCCACAAAGGGTGCGCAGCGACCTGTCGGCCACGTTGTTTTTCAGCGAGCCAGATGAGTACGACGGCGGCGAGTTGGTGATCGAAGACAACTACGGCAGTCACCGGGTGAAGTTACCGGCGGGGCATCTGGTGCTGTATCCCGGCAGCAGTTTGCACCGGGTTGAGCCGGTGACTCGTGGTGTGCGCTATGCGGCGTTTTTCTGGATTCAGAGCCTGGTGCGTGAAGACAACCAGCGCAGCATGTTGCTGGAGCTGGATAAGGCGATCCAGGCGTTGACTCAGCAGGTGCCGGACAGCGCCGAGTTGGCGCGGTTGACCGGCGTTTATCACAACCTGCTGCGCCATTGGGCCAACACTTGAGCACCTTGCCCCTGGCGAAACTGACGCAGATCCCGCCGAGTATTGCTGCCGTGGCGGACTACGAGCCCTTGGCGCGTCAGCGTATGAGTGCCCAGGCCTGGGCTTATATGGCTGGCGGCGCGGCCGATGAGCTGACCTTGGCCGACAACCAGGCCGCGTTTCGGCACATTCGTTTGCGTACGCGTGTGCTGGCCGACCTGAGTGGCGGCAACACTCACTTGAGCCTATTCGGCCAAGCGTTTGCCCACCCGATTTTCCTCGCGCCGGTGGCGTATCAACAGCTCGCCCATGCCGATGGCGAACTGGCCACGGTGCTGGCGGCTTCGGCCGTGCAGGCTGGTATGGTGCTTAGCACCCAGGCCAGCGTGAGCCTGGAAGCGGTCGCCGAACAGGCGCACAATCCGCTGTGGTTTCAGCTGTATATCCAGCCGGATCGGGCCTTCACCCAGGCGCTGGTCAAGCGCGCCGAAGCTGCCGGTTATCAGGCGCTGGTGCTAACCGTGGATGCGCCGGTAAACGGGATGCGCAATCGCGAGCAGCGGGTGGGCTTCTGTTTGCCGGAGGGTATCGAGGCGGTCAACCTGCGCGGGATGCAGTCACTGCGTGAGAGTGCCGAGCCCAGCGGTGGCTTGTTGCTCGGCGGTGCGTTATTAGCGGCCGCGCCCGGTTGGGCGGATGTGCAGTGGCTGCGCTCGCTGACGCGCCTGCCGATTCTGCTCAAGGGCGTGATGACGGCGGAGGATGCGCAGCGTGCGCTGGCCGAAGGGGTCGACGGCATCATCGTCTCCAACCACGGCGGCCGTACCCTGGATGGTCAGCCTGCAACCATCGAGGTGTTGGCGGAGATTGCCGCTGCAGTACAGGGGCGCGTACCGCTGTTGCTGGATGGCGGTATACGCCGTGGCACCGATGTGTTCAAGGCGCTGGCCCTGGGTGCCGACGCCGTGCTGGTAGGCAGGCCTTATGTCTATGGATTGGCCACGGCCGGAGCCAGTGGGGTGGCGCATGTGGTGCAACTGCTGCGTGCCGAACTGGAGGTTGCCATGGCGCTAACCGGGTGTCGCGATCTGGCCAGTATTGGTGGGGAGTGTGTGCGGGTCAGTGCGCATTAAATGGAGCTAATTACGAATAAAAGTGTAAATACCTATTGATTGATAATGATTATCAAATAGAATCACGCCTCGTTTTGATCTGGGGGTGGTTCTCATGGGTATGCATAAACAAGCTGGCAACTTGCCGCAGCGTCGTCTTCTGGCTTCGGCCATCGGTCTGGCCGTCGCCTCTTGGGCGGGTGCTGGTATGGCTGCTGAGCAGGCACCGCAGCAAGCCAAGACGCCGGTTGAGCTGGGCAGCGTAACGGTCAAGGGCCAGCAGGCCGAAGATTACAAAACCGATGCCTCGTCCTCCGCCAAGTACGCCGTTCCTTTGCTTGATACCCCGCAGACCATCACCGTGGTGCCGCAGGCGCTGCTCAGAGAGCAGCAGGCGCTGAGCATGAAGCAGGTGCTGGCTAACGTTTCCGGCATCACCTTCAACGCCGGTGAGGGCGGTGGCGGCTCGGGTGACAGCATCAACATCCGTGGCTTCAGTGCCAACGCCAATATGCAGATCGACGGCCTGCGCGACAGCTCGCAGAACAACCGTACCGACACCTTCAATATCGAAGCGGTCGAGGTCATCAAAGGCCCCAACTCGGTTTTTGGCGGCTCGGGCGCCACTGGCGGCAGCATCAATCAGGTCAGCAAGCAGCCACGCCAGCGCGATTTCACTGAGATCGGCGCGAGCTTAGGCACCGATAACTACCACCGCCTGACGCTGGACACTAACCAGACTCTGGATGAAGTCGGCACCGGCAGCGCATTTCGTCTCAACCTGATGGCCCATGAGAATGATGTACCGAGCCGCGAGCAGATCGATCGTGAGCGCTGGGGCATTGCGCCTTCGCTGTTGTTGGGGTTGAGTGACTCGACGCGCCTGACCTTGAGCTACTTGCATCAAAACGATAACAACATGCCTGACTACGGCGTGCCGGCCTTCGATGGCAAGCGTGTCGCCGGGGTTGAGCGTGATGCTTATTTCGGCTGGAAAAACTTGGATAAGGAAGAGATCCAGACCGATGCCTTCACGGTCAAATTCGAGCACGATTTCAGCGACAGTCTGCGCTTGCAGAACCTCAGCCGTTACAGCCGTGTTGAGCGAGATACGGTGATTTCCGCCGCCCACGTTAACCTTACTGGCGTTTCCGCCGGCCGTTATGTTCCCGCTGGCCCGCAGGCGTATGGCCGTGATGTGACCAGCGAGATGTGGATCAACCAGACCAACCTGACCGCGTATTTCGATACCTTGGGCCTGAGCCATACCCTGGTGACGGGCGTCGAGGTGTCGCGTGAGGATTACTACCGCAATACCTACAATCACGCGCTCAACTTTACCGGCAAGGATTACGACCTAGGCAACCCGCCGGGTTATTACGCTGGGGCGACCAGCAAGACCCGCACGGCCGAAACCTCGACCGAGCTTGAGAACCAGGCCGTCTATGCATTCGACACCATTGCTCTGAATCAGCAGTGGGACTTAAGCCTGGGTTTGCGTTATGACTGGATTAAGGGTGATTCGAAGAACACCGCGCTGCCCGCTGGTACGACAACGCGCCTGAGCTCGCGTGACAAGGAGCTCAGTGGGCGTGCTGGAGTGGTCTATAAGCCAGCTGAAAATGGCCGCATCTACCTGGCATACGGCACCTCCTTTAACCCGGCTGCAGAAGCTTTGGCGTCTTCCGGCTCGTTGAACGCCGCCGCCGCCGAGTTGGCCCCCGAAGAGAACAAAAGCTGGGAGTTGGGCACCAAGTGGGAGCTGCTGGACAACCGCTTGCAGTTGGATGCAGCGCTGTTTCGCGTAGAGAAGACCAATGCCCGTGAAACCATGGCCGATGGCTCAACCGAACTGGCCGGTGAGCAGCGCGTGCAAGGGGTTGAGCTGGGTGTAAGCGGGCGTATTAGCGAGCAGTGGAACGTCTACGCCAACTACACCTTCCTTGACAGTGAAACCCTCAAGGCGGCGGATACTGCCGCCGGTATCGCCAAAGAAGGCCAGGCATTGGGTAATACCCCGCCGCGCTCATTCAATCTGTGGAGCACCTATGAGCTGCCTGCAGGCTGGCGCGTCGGCTACGGTGCGCGTTACGCCAGTGAGCGCAACGTGACCTCCAGCGATAACGCCAAGCTGGATGCCTACTGGGTGCATAACGCGATGGTCGGCTACAAGGTTAATCAGGAGCTCGACCTGCAGCTGAACATGAATAACCTGTTCGACAAGGACTATGTGCAGAGCGTGCGGCAGAACGTTGGTCTTAATACTCGTTCTTCAGCCATCGAATATGGCGATGCACGTTCGGCCGTGCTGTCGGCCACTTACCGCTTCTAGTTACCTCGCCTTGCTGGTTTAACGAGAAACCCTGCTCCGCTGTGTGCGGGGTTTTTTCGTTCAACAGCTGCGTGAGGTAAAGAGTGAGTAAAGGTCGGCGTGCTTTAAGTATATGAAACGAATTCTCAAATAGAATTCATTCCTTTTCGGTGGATTGCCGTTTTGTGGGCAATAACTGCCTGTGTTCAATCTTTGCGTTCGAGTGTCCCTTGTTGAAGAAAATCCTGTTCCAGCTGCATTGGTTGTTCGGCATCACTGCCGGTCTGGTGTTAGCCCTGATGGGGGTGACAGGAGCGGCCTACTCGTTTCAGGACGAACTGCTGCGTGCACTCAACCCCGAGTTTTTTCAGGGCGAGCTGCGTGACAGCCCTGTTCTGACAGCTGTGCAGCTGGTGCCAGCGCTTGCGGTGGCAGGGCAGCAGCCGGTGGTCGGTGTTTGGCTGGGTGGGCAGGATGAGCGCGTCGGGCGGGTGTTGTTTGCGCCAGAGCCAGGCGAGCGCCGCGGCCCTTCGCGTTACTTCGATGCCACTAGCGCTGAGCTGTTGGGTGAGCCGCGTGGGCAGGGCTTCTTCGATTTGATGCTGAAACTGCACCGGTTTCTCGCCATGGGCGAGTACGGCAAGCAGATCACGGCGGCCTGTACCTTGATCTTGTTGTTCTTCTGTCTATCGGGGCTGTACCTGCGTTGGCCGCGTCAGGCCAGCAGCTGGCGCGCGTGGCTAACTCTGGACTGGGCGCGTAAAGGCCGTAGCTTTAATTGGGATCTGCACGCGGTGGCCGGTACCTGGTGCCTGGCGTTCTATCTGCTTGCCGCGTTGACGGGGTTGTATTGGTCCTACGACTGGTATCGCGAAGGGGCGACGGCGTTGCTCAGCGAGAAAACGGCTGAGCAGTCGCGTGGCGGTAAGCGCGGTCCACCGCCGGCCGGGGCGCTACCGGCGGTCAATCTGCCTGCTGTGTGGGCGGCATTCCAGCGTGAGGCCGGCGCTCAGCTGAGCAGCTACAACCTACGCCTGCCGACGGCGGCCGGACAAGCGGTGACGCTGTTCTACCTGGATGATGAGGCCGCCCATGAGCGTGCGTTCAATCAGCTGACACTCGATCCGCTGAGTGGTGAGCTGGGCCTGCATAAACGCTATGCCCAGCAGGCCTTTGGCGAGCAGCTGCTGAGCAGCGTGTATGCCTTGCATGTGGGCAGTTACTTTGGCCTGACTGGACGCATTTTGCTGTTCCTTGCCAGCCTGGCGATGCCGTTGTTCGCCATCACCGGTTGGTTGCTCTACCTCGACCGGCGGCGCAAGAAGCTCGCGATGCTGCAGGCGCGCGGCGGCGTGCAGTCGAACGCGGCAACTGCGGGCAGCTGGCTGATTGGCTTTGCCAGCCAGAGTGGCTTTGCCGAGCAACTGGCCTGGAAAACTGCTGGGCAATTGCAGGCTGCCGGGCTGGCGGTCAACGTGCAGCCTTTGGCCAAACTCACCGAGCCAATGTTGCGTCAGGCGCAGCAGGCGCTGTTTGTCGTCAGCACCTTTGGTGAGGGCGAGGCTCCGGACAGTGCGCGCGGCTTCGAGCGCAAGCTGCTCGGCCAGGTGCTGGGCCTTGGGCATTTGCGTTACGCCATGCTCGCCCTGGGTGATCGCCAGTACCAGCACTTCTGCGGCTTCGCCCGGCGCGTGCAGGGCTGGTTGACTGAGCAAGGTGCGCAAAGCCTGTTTGACGCCGTACAGGTGGACGCCGGCGATGCCACGGCGCTGGCCAGCTGGCAGCGCCAGCTCGGCGAGCTGACCGGCGCCAAGCCGGTGCATGATCGCGAACCAGCCTATGGCCTGTGGACATTGAGCCGCCGCGAGCTGCTCAATCCGGGCAGCCAGGGTGCGCCGACGTATTGGCTCGGGCTGCGGGCGGAGCGGCCTGCTGGGTGGGTCGCTGGCGATATTCTCGAGGTGTTGCCCCGTCACACCGATGCGCGGGTGCAGGCTTGGCTGCAGGCGCACGGGCTGGAGGGTAATCAGCCCGTTCAGTTGGACGGCTTGTCGCAATCGCTAAAGCAGGCTTTGGCGGGCAAGCAGTTACCTGAGCAGTCCACCCGCTTGGTTGGCCTGCATGCGCAAGCCGTGTTGGATGCACTGCTGCCGCTGGCCGCGCGTGAGTACTCGATCGCCTCGTTGCCCAGTGACGGTGAGCTGGAGCTGATCGTACGCCAAGAACGACATGCCGACGGTTCGCTGGGGCTCGGCTCCGGCTGGTTGACTGAGGGTGTGGCGCAGCACGGCCAGTTGCTGGCGCGGGTGCGGCGTAACAGTGGTTTTCATGTGCCGGACGATGATCGCCCGCTGATTCTGATCGGCAATGGCAGCGGCTTGGCCGGCCTGCGCAGCCTGCTCAAGGCGCGCATCGTCGCCGGCTATACGGATAACTGGCTGCTGTTCGGCGAGCGCAATGCGGCGCATGACTTCTATTGCCAAAGCGAGCTGCAAGGCTGGCTGGCCAGCGGCGATCTGGCGCGCCTGGATGCGGTGTTTTCCCGCGATCAGGCCAGCAAGGTTTATGTGCAAGACCGCCTGCGTGAATCTGCCGAGCAGCTGCACGAGTGGTTGGCGCGGGGGGCGGCGATCTATGTGTGCGGCAGCCTGGCGGGCATGGCTGGCGGCGTGGAGGCGGTGCTGCACGACTTATTGGGTGAGGCAGGGCTCGCTGCGCTGCGCGAAACGGGGCGTTATCGCCGCGACGTGTATTGAGCGCGCGACACTGCGTCGTTCGCAGGCTTCCCGCCACGGCATTGCAGCACTAAGCTTGTGCTTATGAAAACGATCCTGCTGAACTGCGATATGGGTGAAAGCTTCGGCGTCTGGTGCATGGGTGATGATGCCCATGCCATGCCGCTGGTTGACCAAGCCAACCTGGCCTGTGGCTTCCACGCCTCCGACCCCTTGACCATGCAGCGTACCGTCGTCCTGGCGGTGCAGCATGGTGTGAGCATCGGCGCGCACCCGGCTTACCCGGACTTACAAGGTTTCGGCCGCCGGCACATGGCCTGCTCGCCTGAGGAGGTGACGGCGCTGGTGCTGTATCAGCTCGGTGCGCTGGATGCCTTCTGCCGTGCGGCGGGCACTCAGGTCGCCTACGTCAAACCCCATGGCGCGCTGTACAACGACCTGGTGCGTGACGATGCCCTGTTCAGTGCGGTACTCGAAGCGTGCGCCAGTTACCGAAAAGGTTTGCCGCTGATGGTGCTGGCGCTGGCGGATAACAGTCGTGAGTTGCTCCTGGCCGATGAAGCCGATGTGCCGCTGATGTTCGAAGCCTTTGCCGACCGCGCCTACCTGGCCGATGGGCAGCTGGCACCACGCCGTTTGAGCGGTGCGGTGCACCATGAGCCGCAGCGGATTTTGCAGCAGGCGCTGGCGATTGCCCAAGGTGAACCGTTTGCCGATATTGACGGCAAGCCGTTGCAGTTGCGCGCCGACAGCCTCTGCGTGCATGGCGACAACGCCGACTCCCTGGCCGTTTTGCGGCGTTTGCGAGCCGCCCTGGACACCCTATGATTCGCTTTGAACCGGCCGGTGCCGAAGCCCTGCTGCTGGTGCTGGCCGACCAGCCCGATGCGCAGTTACCGCCGCGTATTGCCCTGCTGGCCGAGCGAGTGCGCAATGAACTGGGTGACGTGCTGACTGATCTGGTGCCGGGCTGGACCAGTCTGCTGCTGCACTATGACCTGCTGCGCACCGACCACCTGCAATTGGCTGAGCGGCTCAAACCCATGCTGGAGCGCTGGCTGGTAGAACCTTATGTGGCGCAATCCGGTCGGCTGCATGAACTGCCCATCTGGTATGGCGGCGAAGACCTTGGCGAAGTTGCCCGGCTGTGCCAACTGAGTATCACCCAGGTGATCGAGTTTCACGCGGCGGTTGACTACCGGGTCGGTGCGATTGGTTTTGCCCCGGGTTTTGCCTACCTCGCTGAGCTGGACGCACGCCTGGCCTTGCCGCGCCGCGCGACCCCGCGCACCGTTGTGCCGGCTGGCAGCCTGGCGATTGCCGAGCGGCAGACGGCAATCTACCCGCACAGCTCGCCTGGCGGCTGGCACCTGATTGGTAGTTGCCCCTGGCCGCTGTTCGATGTGACGCAAACCCCGCCGTGCCCGCTGGCGCTGGGTGATCGTGTACGTTTTCGCGCGATTGCCGAGCGCGATTTTGTCCATGAAGGCGGCCGGTTATGAGCGGCCTGCGGGTGCTCAAGCCTGGGCCGCAGAGCTTATTGCAGGATGGCGGCCGGCTGGGCTGGCAGCACCTCGGCGTATCGCCAGCCGGACCGCTCGATGGCCATGCTGCCGCCTGGGCCAATCACTTGTTGGGCAACCCCTGGGGCACGCCGCTGCTGGAAGTCGCCTTGGGCGATGTCGAGTTTCAGGCTGAGGTCGACACCTGGGTAGCGGTCTGTGGCGCGCAGATGCCACTGAGTGTGGATGATCAGCCGCAGGCACTATGGACGCGTTTGCCGCTGCATAAGGGCCAATCGCTGCGCCTGGGCTTTGCCCGCAGCGGTCAGCGCGCCTACTTGGCGGTGGCCGGCGGGTTTATTGCTGTGCCGGTGTTGGGTAGCGTCAGTGTGCAGTTGCGCGAAGGCATGGGGCGGGCGCTGCAGGCGGGGGATGTATTAGCCTGCCGGGCGGCCCGTTTCAGCCGTTCAGTCAGTGTGCCGTGGCCTTATGTGGCGGATTACAGTTGCACGCCGCTGCTGCGGGTGATCACCGGCGGTGATGCGGCGAGTTTCGAGGAGGATCAGTTGCAGGGCTTTTTTGCCCAGACCTGGCAGCTCAGCCCGCATTCCGACCGCATGGGCGCACGGCTAGTCGGCGAGGCTGTGCAGCCGCCTGAGCGCCAGTGGTCCTTGGGCGTTAGCCGTGGGGCGATCCAGGTGCCGCCGGATGGTCAGCCAATCATTCTCCAGGCCGATCACCAGACCATGGGTGGTTATCCATTGCTGGGCTGGCTGCATCCGCTCGACCAGGGTCGCCTGGCGCAGTGCCCGGCGCACCACGCCCTGCGCTTCACCCCGATTAGCATCGGCGATGCGCAGGCTGAGCTGCGCGAGTTCTACCGGTTCTTTCGCCGTTAATTGTCTTTTGTAGGGTGGCTTGAGCAGCGCGATACCCATGGGTCAGTCGGTACTTTTCGCGGATTGTGGGTTGCAGCGCTACGGGCTAGCCAGCGTTAGACAGTCCGTCGTCATGCGCGCCTAACCCACCCTACGAATAGTTGTCTTCTCTCGGACGTTACAGCGTCTTGGCCATGCGGCTGGCCAATAGCGCCCAGCCAAACAACACCAGGCAAACGATCAGCATCGGCCAGCCGCGCCAGTACAGGTAGGGCGTCAGTTGCTGCATCGGTTGCACCTGGCCATACAGCACCGCCTGTTCGAACTGCGGTATCTGCTCGGTGATCTGGCCATAAGGGTTAATCAGCGCGGTGACGCCATTGTTCGTCGCGCGGATCATCCAGCGCCCGGCTTCCAGGGCGCGCATCTGCGCCATCTGCAGGTGTTGCAGGGGGCCGATGGAGCGGCCGAACCAGGTGTCGTTGCTGATGGTCAGCAACAGATCGCTCTGCGCGGCCAGGCCGGCGGAAAACTCTGGGTAGACCACTTCGTAGCAGATAAACGCGGCAATCGCATGACCCTTGGCCTGCAACAGGCTTTGCTCCGACGAGCCGCGGGCGAAGTCCGACATCGGCAGGTCGAAGAAGGCGATCAGGCCGCGCAGTACGTCCTGCAGCGGGACGTACTCACCGAAGGGCACCAGCTTCTGCTTGAGGTAGTCGCCGCTGCCCTGGCCGACCACGCTGATGCCGTTGTAGTAGCGCTGCTCGCCGTATTCGTTGCTCTGGCGAATCGGTACGCCGGTAATCAGAGCGGCATTACGCTCAGTGGCGAAACGATTGATCACCCCCAGGTAGCCTTGCGCGCGATCCTTGAGCACCGGTACCGCGGTTTCCGGCCAGACGATCAGGTCGGTCGGCTTGGCGCTGAAGGTCATGTCGCGGTATAGCGCCAGCTGCGCGTTGAGCTGTGCGGGGTCCCACTTCATGTTCTGTTCGATATTGCCTTGCATGGCCGCCACACTGAGCGGCTCACCCACCGGCTGGGTCCAGGCGTGGCCCTTGAGGGCGATGCCGGCGATCCAGGGCGCGCAGAGCAGGGCAATGCCGATGGCGAGAAATACCTTGCGCACGCGCAGTTGCGCCAGGTTCACCAGCAGCGCGGCGCTCAGCGCCAGAGCAAAGGAGATCAGCCACACCCCGCCGACCGGCGCGAGCCCGGCCAGTGGGCCGTCCAGCTGACTGTACCCGGCATACAGCCAGGGGAAACCGGTGAGGAACCAGCTGCGGAACGCTTCCTGCGCCAGCCACAGGGCGGCGAAGGCCAGTGCATCGGCCAGCGGCGCTTCCACCCGGCGTAGCCAACGTGTCCAGACCCAGGCGCTAAAGGCGAACAGCAGGCCGAGGCCACCGACAAACAGCAGGGTGAGAAACGCCGCCAGTGGCGGCGAGGCCGCGCCGTAATCGTGGATGCTCACATACACCCAACTGGTGCCGGCGGCGAACAGGCCAAAGCCGTAGCTCCAGCCGCGCAGTGTGGCCTGGCGCGGTGTGAGGTCACGCAGGCCCAGGTAGAACAGGGCGATGGAGAGGAGGGCCAGCGGCCACAGATCAAAGGGTGCCAGCGCCAGTGTGGTGATGGCGCCCGCAAGCAGGGCGATCAGGTTGCCGGGCCAGCCAGGTCGGGTTATCCAGTGCATTGCATGCAGGTCCTTGGATTGAGGTGGCGCAAGGGTAAAACGGAAGATGGGGTGGGGAAAGTCTTGGGGCTACTGGGCCGACTATGCACAGCGGCCACCGATTAGGGTGGCCGTGTATGTCGATCAGTTATTGATCGGGGTCAGGCGCAGCAGGTGAATCCGCCGGCTGTCGGCATTCAGTATGCGGAAGCGGAAGCCGCCGATTTCAGTGACTTCATTGCGCTTGGGCAGATGACCAAAGGCGCTCATCACCAGGCCGCCGACGGTGTCGAATTCGTCATCGGAGAACTCGGTATCGAAGGCTTCATTGAAGCTGTCGATCGGCGTCAGTGCTTTGACCAGGAAGTCGCCGCTAGGCAGGGGTTTGACGTAGCTGTCTTCCTCAACGTCGTGCTCGTCTTCAATGTCGCCGACGATTTGTTCGAGCACGTCCTCGATGGTCACCAGGCCGGCAGCGCCGCCGTACTCGTCAATCACCACGGCCATGTGGTTATGGTTGGCGCGGAACTCGCGCAGCAGCACATTCAGGCGCTTGGACTCGGGCACAAAGGTGGCCGGGCGCAGCAGGTCCTTGATGTTGAAGTTGGGCTGGTCGCCTTGCAGGATCAACGGCAGTAGATCCTTGGCCAGGAGGATGCCGATGACATCGTCGAGGCTTTCGCCGACCACCGGGTAGCGCGAGTGCGCGGCTTCGATGATCGCCGGCAGAAACTCCTTGGGCGACTGGTTGGCCTTGATGCTCATCATCTGCGAGCGCGGCACCATAATGTCGCGGACCTGCAGGTCGGCGACCTGAATGGCGCCTTCGACAATGGCCAGCGCCTCGCTGTCGAGCAGCTTGTTCTGATGCGCTTCGCGCAGTACTTCGAGCAGTTCCTTGCGGTTTTTCGGCTCATGAGCAAACGCCTGGGTCAGTCGATTAAACCAGGATGTCTGCTCGTTGCTCGATCGGTCTTCGCTCATGGTGGTTACTCAGGAACCTTCTGTGTTGTGTGTGGGGAATCATCTTCATCGGCGTAAGGGTCAGGGTGACCCAATTCAGCCAGCAATTCGCGTTCCAGCGCTTCCATCTCTTCGGCTTCCGCGTCAAGGATGTGGTCGTAGCCGAGCAGGTGCAGGCAGCCGTGGATCACCAGATGCGCCCAGTGGGCTTGCAGGTCTTTGCCTTGTTCGACGGCTTCACGCTCGACCACCGGCACGCAGATGACCAGGTCACCGAGCAGCGGGATATCGAGAAACTCGTCTGGCACATCGGCCGGGAAGGACAGTACGTTGGTGGCGTAATCCTTGTGCCGCCAGGTGTGGTTGAGTTCGCGGCCTTCGGCCTCATCAACCAGACGAATGGTCAGTTCGGAGTCGGCCGTGCGCTGGCGCAGGGCAAGCGCGCACCAGGTGCGGAACTGCGCCTCGCTCGGCAGCTGGGCCGCGTCGCTGGCGATCTGTAGATCAAGCTCAAGCATTGCCGTTGTCCTGCAGGTCATCGAGCTTGCCGTGGATGCGGTTCTCGTAGCGCTCGTAGGCTTCGACGATGCGCTGCACCAGCGGATGGCGCACCACATCCTTGGGCTTGAAGTGGGTAAAGCTGATGCCCGGTACATCGTGCAGCACGTCGATCACGTGGGTCAGGCCGCTCTTGGTGCCGCGCGGCAGGTCGACTTGGGTGATGTCGCCGGTGATCACCGCTGTGGAGCCGAAGCCGATGCGGGTGAGGAACATCTTCATCTGCTCAAGCGTGGTGTTCTGGCTTTCGTCGAGGATGATAAAGCTGTTGCTCAGCGTGCGGCCGCGCATGTACGCCAGTGGCGCGACTTCGATCACCTGCTTCTCGATCAGCTTGGCCACCTGCTCGACGCCGAGCATTTCATACAGGGCGTCATACAGCGGGCGTAGGTAAGGGTCGATCTTCTGCGACAGGTCGCCGGGCAGGAAGCCAAGTTTCTCACCGGCTTCGACCGCTGGGCGTACCAGCAGGATGCGGCGAATTTGCTCGCGCTCCAGAGCATCGACCGCGCAGGCCACGGCCAGGTAGGTTTTACCCGTACCGGCTGGGCCAATGCCGAAGTTGATGTCGTGGTCGAGAATGGCTTTGACGTAGCGCTGCTGATTGGCCCCGCGTGGGCGGATCATGCCTTTGCGCGTGCGCAGGGCGACGCTGGCTTCGACCACCGGGTTGCTCAGCTCTTCGATGCCGGACTCCTGCAGAAACAGGTGCACCAGATCGGGCGACAGCTCGGTGTTTTCGGCTTCGCGGTAAAGACGGCGCAGCAACTGCTCGGCGGCGGTGGTCTGGCCGGCGCTGCCGATCAGCTCGAACTGGTTGCCGCGGTTGCGCAGTTCGATGCCCAGGCGTGCCTCGATCAGGCGCAGATGCTCATCAAATTGGCCGCACAGGTTAGCGAAGCGGCGGGCCTCAAAGGGTTCAAGGATAAAACGAAGTGGTTCTATGGGTGTGTTCAAGGTCGTGTGATGGCCGCCAGTCGGCTGGGGTAGTGAAAAACCAAGAATAGCGTTAGCGGCCGCGACGTGGAAGCTCGGGCCGCTGCGGCTTTAGTTGCAGTCGGTTTCGCTCAGCAGCGTGCCGCGCAGCGAGTTGGGCATGGCTTGGTCGATACGTACATCGACAAACTGGCCAATCAAACGCGGGTTGTCAGTGCGGAAGTTGACCACGCGATTGCTTTCGGTACGGCCCTGGAGCATGCCGGGGTCCTTCTTCGAATAGTCGGTGACCAGGATGCGCTGCACGGTACCGGCCATTCGCCGGCTGTTTTCGGCGCCCTGTTGGGTGATGCGGTGCTGCAGCAAGGCCAGGCGCTGCTTCTTCAACTCCGGCGGGGTGTCGTCGGGCAGGTCGGCTGCCGGGGTGCCGGGGCGTGCGCTGTAGATAAAGGAATAGCCGAAATCGAAGCCGACGTCCTCGATCAGCTTCATGGTCTGCTCGAAGTCCTTCTCGGTTTCACCGGGGAAGCCGATGATGAAATCTGAACTGATCAGAATGTCCGGTACGGCGGCGCGCAGTTTGCGGATGCGCGACTTGTATTCCAGTGCGGTGTGGTTGCGCTTCATCGCCGCGAGAATGCGGTCAGAACCCGACTGCACCGGCAGGTGCAGGTATTTCACCAGCTCAGGGATCTCGGCATGGGCCTGGATCAGCGCATCGGAGAACTCCAGCGGGTGGCTGGTGGTGTAGCGAATACGGTCGACACCGTCGATGGCCGCCACAGCATACAGCAGCTCGGCGAAATCGGCGATCTGGCCGTTGCTCGTCTCGCCGCGATAGCCGTTGACGTTCTGCCCGAGCAGGGTGACTTCACGCACGCCGTGTTCGGCCAGGTGGATGATCTCGCTGAGCACATCGGCCATTGGTCGGCTGACTTCTTCGCCGCGGGTGTAGGGCACCACGCAGAAGGTGCAGTACTTGCTGCAACCTTCCATCACCGACACATAGGCGCTGGGGCCGTCGACGCGCGGCTCGGGCAGGCGGTCGAATTTTTCGATTTCCGGGAAGCTGATGTCGACCTGGGCAATCTTGGTGCTGCGCGCGGCGTCGATCATTTCAGGCAGGCGGTGCAGGGTCTGCGGGCCGAATACCACGTCGACATAGGGCGCGCGGCCAAGGATCGCGGCGCCTTCCTGGCTGGCGACACAACCGCCGACGCCGATCACCAGGTCCGGGTTCTCCAGCTTCAACTCGCGCCAGCGGCCGAGCTGTGAGAACACTTTGTCTTGGGCTCTTTCGCGAATCGAGCAGGTGTTGAGCAGGATGATGTCGGCATCGTCCGCTTTGTTGGTGATTTCCAGGGCTTGATGTTCGCCCAGCAGGTCGACCATGCGCGAGCTGTCGTACTCGTTCATCTGGCAACCGTGGGTTTCGATATAGAGCTTCTTGGTCATGCGCACTCAAAAAGGGTGATTCGACGAACCGCGCATTATAGAGGCCCATGCCTCGGGTTCCTAGCGTTGGCTGCTTGGCGGCTATGCTATGATCCGCGCCCTTCCAAACAACCCGTCGGTGCGGACTGCATAACCATGAGCAAGCGCGAACCCATCTACAAGGTGATTTTTCTCAACCAGGGTCAGGTGTACGAGATGTACGCCAAGCAGATCTTTCAAAGTGATCTGTGGGGCTTTCTGGAAGTGGAGGAATTCGTCTTCGGTGAGCGCACCCAGGTGGTCGTCGACCCCAGCGAAGAAAAACTCAAGGCGCAGTTCGACGGCGTGGTGCGCAGCTTTATCCCGATGAACGCGATCGTCCGCATCGACGAAGTCGAGCGCCTCGGTACGCCGAAGATCAGCGAAGCCAAGGGCGGCGGCAATGTCATGTCGTTTCCCATGCCGATGCCGGATAAGTAAGAGCCGCAGACGATCTGCTGCGCGCCGGCCCTGCTGCGTTGAAAACAAGCTCGGAGGCTGTTGCTAACGTAGCGTCTTGCAGTGCTCTAGCTCGCGAGAGCTTAAACGGAGTCTAAGAGTGTCAGGCGGGTTGAGCCTGCGTTGAATCAGGGCAGCGGTGCGAACGGCGAGGTCAGGGTGTCGCTGTTCTGCAACTCCAGCAGGTAGTTGCGGAAAATCTGCCCGAGTACCTGGCTGGCGATTTCCAGTTCGGCGCGGGGCATTTGCGCGGCAATCACGTCGGCACTGTCCATGGCCTCATCCGAGCCATTTACCGCCGCCATTTTCAGCACGATATAAGCCTGTACGGCATTCGCCGGCACGCCTTCACCGCGGAAAAACATCATGCCCAGGTGGTACTGCGACTGTGCGTGGCCTTGCAGCGAGGCCTGCTCAAACCAGTGCAGTGCCTGGCTGAGGTCGCGCTCGACGCGCTTTCCGTCGTAGTAGAACTCGCCCAGCTCAAACTGGGCCTGCACATCACCGTTGAGGGCGGCTTGCTGGCAGGCGTCGAGCGCGGCAGGCAGTTCTTCGGCGGCAGTATTAAGTGAGCAGCTGCCAAGCGCAGGGATCAGTAAGGAGTTGCCGCCTGCCGAAGCAAGCAGTGGCAGCAGGAGCAACAGGCAGCCCAGGGACAGGGTGCGGCCGGTGCGTTTCATGAAAGTCCATTTACCTCGGGATACAAAACAGGCGATGTGCCTGGCCACCGAAACGCGGTGGCCGTCACATTATGAAATAAGCTGCAGCGTTCTTACAAAGTCTTTACCGGGTTTTCTTCCGCACTGGCGGATTTAACACGGCTGGGCAGGCTCAGCAGCAGCCAGGCCAGTAGCGGATAAGCCAGCGTTAGCAGGGCGTGGAACAGATCAACGCGGCGCAGTGGGCCGAGAAAGCCTTGGGTGCCAACGGTCACGCCGGCCAGCAAAAACAGCCCGACTACGGCGAATGCAGCAACCAGCGGGGCGCGTTTGGGCCACTGCAGCGCCCCGGTGTAGGCAATCAGTAGCAAGGTCGTCAGGTTAAGCAGCAGGCGATAATCCTCCAGCTGGTTCATCTGCCGGAACAGTTCGAAGAAGGCGCACAGGCCCAGCAGGATGCGGCCCCAGTTAGCGCGGCTCCATTGCCAGCCCCGGCCGAGGGCCAACGCGGCTGCGCCGAGTAACGGCAGGCCGAGAAAGCTGCTGGCCTGGCTCAGCCACAAATGCGCAGCCTCTGCGCCGGGGTCGATGGCAAAGCGTATGACCCCGGCGACAGCCGCTGCGGCGGGCAGGAAAAAACCCAGCAGGGCGCAGAACAGCGCCGGCTGGTCGCCCTCACCGTAGTGTTTGCGTGCTTTGCCGACGGCGATGGCGCAGGCCAAGCAGGCCAGCGCCAATCCGCCATCTGACAACGCCGTGCTGAGCTGCATCAGGTCTTCTTCAGCTCGGCGAAGGCGCGCTCGGCAGCGTCCAGGGTGATTTTCAGCTCGGCATCGCCATGGGCAATCGAGGTGAACCCGGCCTCAAAGGCGCTGGGTGCCAGGTACACACCGCCGTCCAGCATCAAGTGGAAGAAACGCTTGAAGCGCTCGGCATCGCTGGTCATCACGTCTTCGAAGCTGACGATGTCGTCGGCCGCGCTGAAGTACAGGCCGAACATGCCGCCGGCCTGGGTGGTGACGAACGGGATACCGGCAGCATCGGCGCGTTCTTGCAGGCCTTGCAGCATGCGACTGGTGTAGTCGCTCAGTTCGGCGTGGAAGCCCGGGCGCTTGATCAGGCGCAGGGTGGTCAGGCCGGCGGCCATGGCCAGCGGGTTGCCCGACAGCGTGCCCGCTTGGTAAACCGCGCCGAGCGGGGCGATGCAATGCATGATCTCGCGCTTGCCGCCGAAGCAGCCAACCGGCATGCCGCCACCGATGATCTTGCCGAAGGTGGTCAGGTCGGGGGTGACGCCGTAGTGCGCCTGGGCGCCACCGAGGGCGACGCGGAAACCGGTCATCACTTCGTCGAAGATCAACACCACGCCGTGTTTGTCGCACTGCTCGCGCAGGCCCTGCAGGTAGCCCGGAGCAGGTGGCACGCAGTTCATGTTGCCGGCGACCGGCTCAACGATGATACAGGCCACGCTGTCGCCGACTTCGCTGAGCATTTGCTCGACGGCGGCCAGGTTGTTGAATGGCAGGGTCAGGGTGTGTTTGGCGAAGTCGGCGGGTACCCCGGCTGAGCTCGGTACGCCCTGGGTCAGCAGGCCGGAACCGGCTTTAACCAGCAGGCTGTCGGAGTGGCCGTGGTAGCAGCCTTCGAATTTGATGATGTTGTCGCGGCCGGTGTAACCGCGGGCCAGGCGAATCGCGCTCATGGTCGCTTCGGTGCCGGAGCTGACCATGCGCACCATGTCCATCGATGGCACCAGGCTGCACACCAGATCGGCCATCTCGGTTTCCATGGCGGTGGGCGCGCCGTAGGACAGGCCGTGTTGCAACTGGTTGCGCACCGCGTCGAGCACTTCTGGGTGGCTGTGGCCGAGGATCATCGGGCCCCAGGAACCGACGTAATCGACGTAGCGTTTATCGTCCTCGTCGGTGACGTAGGCACCTTCCGCATGCTTGAAGAACAGCGGCGTGCCGCCAACGCTTTTAAAGGCGCGCACGGGGGAGTTAACGCCGCCGGGGATGTGCTTCTGGGCTGCATTGAATAGGGTTTCGGAGCGGGACATGGCAGGGCCTCTGAAATTTGGCTGTGGGGCGAGTCGGATCGCCCTGTGAACAATTGGTTATGGCCTGCCATCCATGGCAGCCACCCTTTGGGCCGTTGTTGCGCGACGATTAAAAATCGCGCCCGGCGATTATTTAGGGTTGAACAGGGCGCTAAAGGCGCGGGCGCGGCGCTCGACTTCGGCGGCCGAATCGGCTGCGAACAGGCCGTGGATCACCGCGACCATGCTCGCCCCGTGGGCAATCAGCGCGGGCGCGTTGTCCAGGGTCACACCGCCGATGGCAACGATCGGCAGGTTGATCCGGCCTTTGCAGGCATCGAGCAGCGCCACGTCAGCGCTGGGCGCGCCAGGCTTGGTGTTGGAGTTGAAGAAGCGGCCGAAGGCGACGTAGCTGGCGCCTTCTTTAGCCGCCGCTTCAGCCAGTTCCAGCTGAGCGTGGCAGGTGCCACCGATGATCGCCTGCCGCCCAAGTAAGGCGCGGGCGACCGACAGCGAACCATCCTCTTGACCGAGGTGCAGGCCCACGCCAAGACGGGCCGCTAGCTCAGCGTCATCGTTGATGAGCAGCGCGGCGCCGTAGCGGTTGCACAGCTCGCGCAGGGCCTCGGCCTCACGCAGGCGGCGGGCGTCGTCGGTGGATTTGTCACGGTACTGCAGCAGTGTTGCACCACCTTTTAGAGCCGCCTCGACGTAGGGCAGCAGCTTGCCGGCCAGCAGTTGGCTGTCGGTGATGGCGTACAGGCCACGCAATTTCATCGGGTGCGCTCCATCAGCAGAAGTCCAGGGGCAAGCGGCGTGGAATGTACTGACCATGCCCCGGCTGCTCGGCGTCGCGCAGGGTGCGCCAGGTGTAGTCGAGGGCGAACTCTACGGCACTGACCAGTTCCTGGCCCAAGGCCAGGCGGCCGGCCAAGGTGCTGGCCAGGGTGCAGCCCGAACCGTGGTAGCTGCCGGGCAGGCGCTGGCAGGTAAAGGTGTGGCGGCTGCCGTCACGCGAATACAGACGGTTGTGTACCTGATGCTCATCGCCGTGGCCGCCGGTGATCAGCAGGTGCTGGATATGCTGCAGGAGTTTTTCCGCGCATTCATCAGCCGTACCTTCAGGCAGTTCGGCGAGGATGCGCGCTTCCGGCAGGTTTGGTGTGGCAATGGTCGATACGGCGAACAGGCGCTCGCGCATCGCGTAGCCCACTTCATCCTTACCCAGTGCACCGCCGCCGCCGGCACGCAGCACGGGGTCACAAACCAGCGGGATGCCGGGCAGGCGTTGCATGATCTCCAGGACGGTTTCGACCATCTCGACCGAACCAAGCATGCCCAGCTTGACGGCTTCAACCGGCAGGTCGTGGATCACCGCGTTGGCCTGGGCGAGCACCCAGTCGCGGTCGAGCACGCGGAAGTCAGACACATTGACGGTGTCCTGCACGGTCAGCGCGGTCACGGTTGGAGCAGCGTGACAGCCTTGGGCGAGCAGGGCTTCGATATCAGCTTGCAGGCCGGCACCACCACTGGGGTCATGACCGGACAGGCACAGCACTACGGGGCGAGAAGTAGGCGTTTTCATGGTGCGCGAGCTTACCACCAAACCACGGCGTGGAGACCCCGGTGCGTGATGAAAGGCCGCCAGGCGGACGATCTGTCGCACGCCGTTATTACCCAGCGGTCTGCTTCGATCTATGGCGTAAAACCCCAAGCAGTTCAGGTATTTCCTGAGGCTCTGGGGTAAATGCCTATGCTAGAGTGCCAATCATCTGAAAACACCGCCCCGGCTACGTCTCACGGCGTTATGGGCCTCTCTGGCTGAGTTGCATGCCCTACATCCTTCTGTGTTTTTTGATGTTGCTGCCAGGGTTGGCAGGGGCATTGGTTTTTGATGAGCACACCCGCAGCCTGCCGCTCGGCAAGTCCATCGCGGTATTTGAGGATGTGCGCGGCGATGCCAGAATTGAGGACATCTCCTCGCCTGCCTTGCAGGCCAGCTTCCGACAGCATGACAAGGCCGTGCTCAACGCTGGCTATTCGCGCTCGGTGTTCTGGTTGCGCCTGGATCTTGAATACCGCCCGCAGCAGGCGACGGGTGTGCAACCCTGGTTGCTGGAGCTGGCGTATCCGCCGCTCGACCATGTGCAGCTGTTCCTGCCTGATGCGCAGGGGCGTTACCAGCTACGTCAGCACACTGGGGATGCGTTGCCGTTCTCCAGTCGCGAGATCAAACAGCACAATTATGTGTTTGAGCTGAAGCTGGCACCGGCGCAGCCGCAAAGCGTCTATCTGCGGCTAGAAAGCCAGGGTTCTATTCAGGCACCGCTAACGCTCTGGGCGCCCAATGCCTACCTGGAGGAGCAGCCGGCACGCACCTATGTGCTGGGCATCATCTATGGCGTGTTGCTGGTGATGCTGATCTACAACCTGTTTATCTTCCTCAGCGTACGCGACACCAGCTACCTGTATTACATCCTCTATATTGCCGCGTTCGGCTTCTATCAGCTGTCGGTCAACGGTGCGGCGATTGAGTATTTTTGGCCGAATAACCCGTGGTGGGCGAATGCGGCCACGCCGTTTCTGATTGGCGCGGCAGCGTTGTTCGGTTGTCAGTTCTCTCGCAGTTTTCTGCATACCGCCGAGCACAGTCCCTGGGTTGACCGTGCCCTGTTGCTGATGATGGCCGCTGGCGTGCTGGTGATGGCCCTGGCGCTGACGGCCAGCTACGCGCTGTCGCTGCGCCTGGCCACTTACCTGGCGCTGGGCTTTACCGTGGTGATCTTCAGTGCGGGCATCCTTGCCTGGATGCGCGGCATGCGCGTGGCGCGCTATTTCATCTTCGCCTGGAGTGCTTTCCTCGTCGGTGGGGTGATCAATACCCTGATGGTGCTGGGCTATCTGCCCAATATGTTCCTGACCATGTATGCCAGCCAGATCGGCTCGGCATTGGAGGTGGGCCTGCTGTCGCTGGCGCTGGCCGACCGCATCAACGCCATGAAGGAAGAGCGCACGCGGATCCTCCGGGAGGCTGGCCTCAAGCTGGAGGCCTTTAACCAAGAACTGGCTAACAGTAATCGGCTAAAAGACGAATTCCTTGCCACGGTCACCCATGAGCTGCGCACCCCGATGAACGGGGTGATCGGCTCGTTGGAGTTGATGCAGATGCTCAACCTCGAAGGTGAGCTGGCGCATTACCAGAAGACTGCCGCCAGCTCCGCGCGCGACATGATGCGCATGGTCAACGACATCCTCGCCTTGACCGAGCTGCAGGCCGGACGACTCTACCCGCGGCGTGAGCCGTTCAGCCTGCGCGGCTTGTTTGATGGTTTGCGGGCACAGTACGCGCCGCGCGCCGAAGAGAAGGCGTTGCGCTTTGTTCTGGAGCTCGACGAAAGCCTGCCGGACACCTTGGAGGGTGACGCCGGCAAGCTGTTGCAGAGCCTCAACTGCCTGCTCGATAACGCCATCAAGTTCACCCTGTCTGGCGAAGTGCGGGTGCGTGTCCGTCGGGGCGGCAGTGCGAGCGACATTTTGCCGTTGCGTGTTGAGGTGATCGATAGCGGCGTGGGCTTTACCACCCCGGCCGATGGCAAGCTGTACCAACGCTTCCAGCAACTGGATGGCTCACTGACCCGTCAATACGGCGGGCTCGGCATCGGTCTGGCGATCTGCCGGCAATTGGTCGATTTGCTCGGCGGTAACCTTAGCCATGAATCGCAACCAGGCCAGGGCAGTTGCTTTCGCCTGGACCTGCCGCTGGGCTTGCCCGTGCAGATATCCACCCCGGCGGCTGCCGTCCTGCGTGCCAGTGGCCCGGTGGTGCGCCAGCCGCAAGCATGCACGGTGTTGATCGTTGAGGATAATGCGATTAACCAGCTGGTCACCCGCGGCATGCTGCTCAAGCTGGGGTATCAGGTGCGTACCGCCGACAACGGTGCCGAAGCCCTGGACGTGCTGCGGAGCGAGACCATTGACGCGGTACTGCTGGATTGCCAAATGCCGGTGATGGACGGTTTTGCCACCTGCCGCGCGCTGCGCAACCTGCCAGGCTGTCAGCTGCTGCCGGTGCTGGCGATAACCGCCCACAGCCATAGCGGTGACCGTGAGCGCTGCCTGGCTGCCGGGATGAGTGATTACCTGGCCAAACCGGTGAAGTTTGAGCAGCTGCGCAGCCTGCTGCATGACTGGGTGCTCTGTCGCGAACTCTAGCGCGGTAAGTTGTATGCGCCAGTGGCTGGCGGATATGCCTGCTGTTGTGCCCGGAATCACCCTTTAGCCAAACTCTGAATCCTGATTCAATCAAGTGATTGTGAATCGGGATTCAGACCATGGCCTATCGCCCCACTGCACTGCGTATCGACCGCGACCAGGCGCTGCGTGAGCGCATCATCAGTGCCGCGCTGGCGCGGGTCGCCGAGGGTGGTTTCGTCGCGTTGACCATGCAGGCCCTGGCCGAGGATGTCGGCATCGCCACCGGCAGCCTGTACCGCCATGTGCGCAATAAGGGCGAGCTGGCAGCCGAGGTGTTTGCCGTGGCCAGTCAGCATGAAATCGACGCTCTGGCGGCCATTGTGCGTGGCCCTGGCGACCCGGTACAGCGCCTGACTGCCGGGCTTCAGCGCTTTGCTGCGCGGGCCTGGGACAGCCGTCAGCTGGCCTTTGCCTTGATCGCCGAACCGGTTGATAGCGAAGTCGACGAACAGCGCCTGTTCTATCGCGAAGCCTATGCCGAACTATTTGCCGAATTGCTGCACGAGGGCGCTGCCCTTGGCGTATTCCGCGTGCAGCAGGTCAACCTGGCTGCAGCCTGTCTGGTCGGGGCGATTGCCGAAGCCCTGGTCGGCCCGTTATCGCCGCCGGCGCGTGCGGCCCGTGAAGCCGGTTATCCGGCACTCAGCTTGGCTGAAGTCAGCCAGGGTCTTGTCACCTTTTGTCTACGCGCCGTGGGCGCCCCATTGCACGAAGAGGAGCCGCAGTCATGAATGCCAGCCAACATGCCGAAACCCATGAGGTGTTCAACCAGGTGCCGTCGCTGGACGGTGCCAACCTGTACCGCGTCGACCTGCCGCTGCAGGAGTGGACTCAGCGTTTTGGCGGCGGCTGGGCCGAGCAGCGCCTGGACGTATATGGCGCGCTGGCCGGTGGTGAGCTGATGGCCGCCGGCTTTCTCGCCAATGAGAATAAGCCGGTGTTCAAAAGTCACGATCGTTATGGCAATCGCGTCGATCTGGTGGAGTTTCACCCGGCCTACCACCAGCTGATGAGCACCGCTATTGAGCACGGGCTGCCGTCCATGCCCTGGGCTGAGCAACAGGCGGGTGCGCAAGTGGCGCGCGCCGCGATGAACTACCTGCACACGCAAGCCGAAGCCGGCAGCGGTTGCCCGCTGACCATGACCTTCGCCAGCGTGCCGGCGCTCAAGTTGCAGGGCGATCTGGCCGAGAAGTGGCTGCCGAAAATTCTCTCGACCCAGTACGACCCGCGCAACCTGCCGATTGAGCAGAAAACCGGGGCGACCATCGGCATGGCCATGACCGAGAAACAGGGCGGCACCGATGTCCGTGCCAACACCACACGCGCCTATCCGGTCGGCCTCGGTGGGCCTGGTCAGGCCTATGAGTTAGTCGGCCACAAGTGGTTCTGCTCGGCGCCGATGTGCGATGCCTTTCTCACCCTGGCCCATACCAGCAAGGGGTTGACCTGTTTCCTGTTGCCGCGTCACCGCCCGGACGGCACGCGCAATGAGTTGTATATCCAGCGCCTGAAAAACAAGCTGGGCAACTGGTCGAACGCCTCCAGTGAAGTGGAGTTTCGCGGCGCGCTGGCCTGGATGGTGGGCGAGGAGGGCCGTGGCGTGCCGACCATTATCGAGATGGTCGCGTTGACCCGCTTCGATTGCATGATCGGTTCCAGTGCCTTGATGCGTCAGGCCCTGACTCAGGCCGCGCACCACTGTGCCCATCGCCAAGTAGGTGGGCGGGTGCTCAGCGAGCAGCCGTTGATGCAAAACGTGCTGGCCGATTTGGCCCTGGAAAGCGAAGCCGCGCTGGCCTTGACCCTGCGCATGGGTAAGGCCTTGGATAACCCGCAGGATGAGCAGGAAGGCAAGTTTGCGCGGCTGGTCACTGCCGTAGGCAAGTACTGGATCTGCAAACGTGCGCCGGCCATGATCAACGAAGCCGCCGAGTGCATGGGCGGCGCTGGTTATGTCGAGGACAGCATCCTGCCAAGGCTGTACCGCGAAGCGCCGGTCAACTCCACCTGGGAGGGTTCGGGCAACGTGCAGTGCCTGGACGTGCTGCGTGCGTTGTCGAAGGAGCCGGGCGTGCTCGATGCGCTGTTTACCGAACTGGGCGACGGCCATGGTGATGCGCGCCTGCGTGCGCATATCGCCAAGCTCCAAGCGGATTTCCGCGACACCGCGGACATCCAGTACCGCGCCCGCCAGCTCACCGAGGACGTGGCCCTGGCGTTACAGGCCAAACTGCTGCTGGAAGCCGGCAATGCCAGCGTGTCTGACGCCTTCATCGTCAGCCGTCTGGGCGGTCAAGGGGGGCGGGTTTATGGCACCTTGCCGCGTGGCGTGGCTGTCGAGACGCTACTGGCGCGCAGCACGCCGCATTTGCTGTGAGGCACATAGCTCTCTAGCCAGGGCATTTGCGCGAATCGCAGTGTGAGACTTCAACTTGAGCCCGGCCCTCTGCGCCGGGCTCTGTCATTTCTGCGTGTAGCCGGGTAAGGTGGCCGCCGATGGTTCCACAGCGTGTTACGCGAGTGGATGAAAAGGGAACATGGTGGGTACTGCAACACGTACCGAAGCCATGGCTGCCCCCGCAACTGTAAACGGTGAGCGATGCCCCTACGCCACTGGCCGCAAGGTCGGGAAGGCGGGCGAAGTGTTAAGCCGTGAGCCAGGAGACCTGCCATCGAAGCCGGGCGCTTATGCCCACACCCTCAATCCAGATCATCGCGCGGTGGGCGCGGTACAGGAACCTCTATGCACATCGAACCCGAAGTCGTCACTGGCACCAAACTCTTTCTCAGCTATGCAACCGGCGCAGGTGCCTTTGGCCTCACAGTCAAGCTTGCCCTCGATAGCGTACGCAGCAACGGCAGCGTCGCCGCCCTGACTTTGCGTAGCCTGCTGACCACCGCGTTGGTGTTCTGCTTCTTCGAGGTCTTTCCGCATCAAGCGGTTGGCGTCTCCGAAGTACACCTGATCCTTGGCTCAACCCTGCTGCTGCTGTTCGGTGCCGGCGCAACAGCTGTCGGCTTAGCCGTTGGCCTGCTGCTGCAGGGGTTGCTGTTCGCCCAGTTCGACCTGCCGCAGTACGGCATGAACGTGACCACCTTGCTGCTGCCGTTGTGGGGTATTCATCTGCTGGCCAAGCGCATCATTGCGCCGGGTACTGCCTATGTGGAGCTTTCCTACAAGCAGGCGCTGGCGTTGTCGACGGCCTATCAGGGCGGCATCGTCGCCTGGGTTGCCTTCTGGGCGATCTACGGCAACGGCTTCTCCGGTGAGAACCTGGTGGCTGTGGGCAGCTTTGGCCTGGCGTATATGAGCGTGATTCTGCTCGAGCCGCTGGTCGATCTGGGTGTATTGGCTGCGGCCAAAGCGCTCTCAAGCTACAGCCGTGGGCCGCTGTTCAACGCACGACTGCACCAGCCGGCCTAATCATTGGCCGCGATCGTTTCAGCGAGCCGTACGGGTCGCTGAAACGATCGCGCTGCATAGCTTGGCTAACGGCTATCGCCCGGCATCGGCGCATCCAGGCATAGCGTTTGGCGGCTCAACAGCCATTCATCTGTTGCCTGCTCAGGCTTGACCTGGGGGCCGCCCCGCGCCTGCAAGCTGATGCCGAACCTTTGCAGGAGTAACGCCATGACCCGTAAACAAGCCTTTTGGCAGGAACAGCTACTGGCCCGCGCCCAGTGCGGCCATGATCCCGCCGCCGAGCTGCGCCATCTGGAGCGTGCCCATATCCTCGGCCAGGGTTACTTCAGCGAGCACCTGCGCAGCCACCTATGGATACTGGCGTGGGCCTGGCGGCAACGCGATTGGGCCGAGTGTGGCGCACAACTGTTACGTATACCTGGCAGTCTGGGTTCGCTGGTGGGTATTTACCCGCTGGGTAACCCCGGTACGCGTCGCGTGAGCCCGTTGAGTCCGCAGCCGTTGCCTGAGGATCTGCAAGCGCTACTCAAGTAGCCGGTAAATGCAACGCGCGCTATCGCATCCGCGACGGGGCAGGGCAAGATAGAACCATTGGATCAGCCAGGAAGGTGTCTTGTGAATACGTGTTCTGATGATTTTGTTGTCGCCAATAGCGCTGAAGAGGCGGTCGATCGTCTGGCCGCATTGCATCTGCAAGCAACCAGCGGCTTAAGTGCGGCGCTCAAGCGCTACTTGAAAGAGCGCATCAAACCCGATGCGGCGCAACACAGTCAGTTTCGCTACCCCGAGTTGCGTCTGACCTACCAGGGCCATGGTGAAACCCCCACCAGCGCGCGCGCCTATGCCAAGGTGCAGGTGCCGGGCACCTACAGTGTCACCGTCACCCACCCGGCGGCCTTTCGTAAGTACCTGCTGGAGCAGCTGCGTCCGCTGATGAGCGACTTCACCGTGCGCGTGGAGGTGGGCATCAGCCAGCAGAGTATTCCTTACCCCTATGTCGTCGAGCAGGGCGATGAGCTGGCCGGCTCCGGGGTGACGGCTGCGGAGCTGGCGCGGGTGTTCCCCAGCACCGATTTGTCCGCAGCCACTGACGGCACGGCCGATGGCCTGTACGACTGGGAAAACACCGACCCGTTGCCGTTGGCATTGTTCGACGCGGCGCGGGTGGATTTCTCCCTGCGTCGCCTGGTGCATTACACCGGCAGCGACTGGCGGCATGTGCAGCCGTGGATTCTGCTGACCAACTACCACCGTTATGTTGATCAGTTCATCCGCCACGGCCTGGATATGTTGGTCGGCGACTCGCGCTTTGTACGCATGGTCATGCCCGGTAATGTGGTGATCGAGCGCGGCATGGCCGAAGGCGAGATGCAGGCGATTATCGAAAACGTCATCTGGCACCGTTACCAGATGCCGGCCTATCACCTGCAGGGCGAGAAAGAAGGTGATGGCATCACCTTGGTCAATATCGGCGTCGGCCCCTCCAACGCCAAGAACATCACGGATCACCTGGCCGTGCTGCGCCCGCATTGCTGGCTGATGATTGGCCACTGCGGCGGGCTGCGCCAATCGCAGACCATTGGCGACTACGTGCTGGCCCACGCTTACATGCGCCGCGATGGCATTCTCGACCGTGTGCTGCCGCCGAACATTCCTCTGCCAGCCTTGGCTGAAGTGCAGCAAGCGCTGCAGGAGGCCGCTCGGCAAGTCACCGGTGAAGAGGGCAATGAGCTGAAAAAACGCCTGCGCACCGGCACTGTGCTGACCTATGACGACCGTAATTGGGAGCTGCGCTGGGCCCAGGAACGGCCGTTGATCAACCTGTCGCGCGCGGTGGCGGTGGACATGGAAAGCGGCACCATCGCCGCCCAGGGCTACCGCCTGCGGGTGCCCTACGGCACGCTGCTGTGCGTGTCGGACAAGCCGCTGCACAGTGAGATCAAATTGCCGGGGGCGGCGGGTGCGTTCTACGAGCGCGCCGTGACCCAGCACCTGCACATAGGCATCACCGCGCTCGACCTGTTGCGCAATCAGCTCAACTCGCTGCATTCGCGCAAGTTGCGCAGCTTTGACGAGCCGCCGTTCCGCTAGTCATGCGCAAGGCATGCAAAAAGCCCGAGGCTTGCGCTCGGGCTTTTTGCATTTCAGCTGGGCTTATTTGCTGGCGTCGAGCACCACGCGGTAACGCGCCTTGCCGGCGCGCAGGTGGTCGATGGCTTCATTGACCTTGCTCATCGGGAAGTGCTCAACCTGCGGCACAATCTGATGGCGCGCGCAGAACTCCAGCATGCTCGCCATGCTCGCTGGCGACCCTACCGGTGAGCCGGACAGGGTCTTCTGCTGCGGGATCAAACTGAATACGTGCATGGGAATGGCGCTCGGTACGATACCGACAAAATGCAGGCGGCCTTTGCCCTTCAGGGTGCCGAGCAGGGCGTTCCAATCCAGGTCAGCGCTGGCGGTTACCAGCAGAAAATCCAGGCTGCCGGCAATCGCCTTCATCGCGGCGCTGTCGGTCGAGGCCACGACGTTGTGCGCGCCCAGGCGTTTGGCTTCGTCCTGTTTGTTTAGCGATGAGGTGAACGCGGTGACGTCACATCCCCAGGCGTTGAGGAAGCGCAGCGCCAGGTGACCGAGGCCGCCGATGCCGACTACGCCGACGTGATCGGTTGGTTTAACGCCGAACTCCAGCAGTGGGCTGAATACCGTGGAACCGGCGCAAAATAGCGGCCCGGCCAGCGCTGGGTCGAGCCCGACCGGCAGTGGCACGGCCCAGGCCCAGTGGCTGCGCAGACGGTCGGCAAAGCCGCCGTTACTGCCGACGATGGTTGGTTTCACCGTACGGCAGAGGTTATGCGAGCCCTCCATGCACGAGCCGCAATGCATGCAGCTGCCCTTGTACCAACCGATGCCTACGCGCTGGCCGAGCTTGAGGCCGCGCGCTTGTTCACCTAGGCGCACGATGGTGCCGACCACTTCATGGCCGGGGATAAACGGATAGCGCGCATTGCCCCATTCGTTATCGATCATCGATTGGTCGGAGTGGCAGATGCCGCAATATTCCACCGCCACTTCGACGTCTTCAGGCCCTAGCGGGCCGGGGTTATAGCTGAACTGCTCAAGGGGCGCACCGGGGGCCTTGGCGGCCCAGCCGGTGAAGGTGTCGACGTCGGGTGCGGACGAACTCATGGCGATTGCCTCTGTGAAGGGAACACAACGCAGCCAGCATAGCCTGCTCGTCACGTGAAATATGCCTGGATAAGCCGGGGTGATAGTCCAACGCCTGCCTCGGTTACACTGCGCGTCTCAGTTGTTCAGTTCGGATTTGTCATGCCCCGTCCCCCTCGCCCAGCCGCTACGCGGCGTCCCGCTGGCAAGCCTGCCGAGCGCCGAGTGGCTAAAGCCGCTCCCGCCGCACCGCGCCTATTGCTGCTTAACAAGCCCTTCGACGTACTGACACAGTTCAACGATGAGCAAGGCCGCGCCACTCTCAAGGACTTTGTCGAGGTGCCAGGTGTTTATCCGGCCGGGCGTTTGGATCGCGACAGCGAAGGCTTGCTGCTGTTGACCAACGACGGCGGTCTGCAGGCGCGCATCGCCGACCCCAAACACAAACTGGCGAAAACCTACTGGGTGCAGGTCGAGGGTCAGCCCAGCGAGGCGCAGCTACAGCAGCTGCGTGATGGTGTGCAGCTCAACGATGGCCCAACCCTGCCGGCCGAAGCGCGCCAGCTGGAGGAGCCGCAGCTGTGGCCGCGCAACCCGCCGGTGCGTTTTCGTAAAAGCATCCCCACCGCCTGGCTGGAACTGGTGATCCGTGAGGGGCGCAATCGCCAAGTGCGGCGCATGACGGCCGCCGTTGGTTTGCCGACCTTGCGTCTGGTGCGCGTGCGTATCGGCCCGTTCAGTCTGGACGGCTTGCAGCCCGGCGAATGGAAAGAGGTCGAGGCGCGTTTGTAGCGTGGCTTGAGCGCAGCGATACCCACGCGAGTGAGCGGGTCATCAGCCGTGAATGCCGCGGCTCGCCTCGATGATGTAGGTGATGATCGGCTTGGCCAGGAAGGCGAACAGGCACAGGCCCAGGCCGAGGAACAGGATCGCCGTACCCATGCGGCCGGCTTTGGAGGTTTTTGCCAGGTCCCAGATGATGAAAAACATAAACACCATCAGTCCACCGACCAACGCGTACATCATCAACGATTCGAACTGTTCGGTTTCCATGAGGCCTCTTCGGGAATAACGGAGTTTCGACGGCCGGCGATTATACGCGCGCACCGTCCCGCCGGAAGGGGTGTCCGTCAGCCGCGCAGGTGCTGTAACGGCAGCTGGGTGCTGGAGAGGATCTGCTGCAGGACGAAGCTGGAGCGCACACTGGAAACGCCCTCGATACGGGTCAAGGTGCCGAGCAGCAGCTTCTGGTAGTGATCCATATCCGGCACCACCACCTTGAGCTGATAGTCCGCGTCCATCCCGGTGACCAGGCAGCATTCGAGCACTTGCGGGCATTTGCGAATTTCTTCCTGAAAATGCTCGAAGCGTTCCGGGGTGTGCTTGTCCATGCCGATCAGGACGTAGGCGGTCAGCGTCAGGCCGAGCTGCTTACGGTCGAGCAGGGCGACCTGACCGAGGATATAGCCGTCGTCTTCAAGCTGCTTGACCCGTCGCGAGCAGGGCGAGGGCGACAGGCCGATGCGTTCGGCCAGCTCCTGGTTGGACACGGTGGCGTCGCGCTGCAGTTCGGCGAGGATATTCAGGTCGTAACGATCAAGTCTGTTCATATTTGCCTCTAAATCGTTATTTGGTTGTGCTTTATCATTTGCGTGTGGTGATTAATTGCGTAATTGAGCTGAACTTAAGCAATATTAGCAATCTTTCACTGCGGTGGTGAGCGTAAGCTTTGTATCAACTTCAAGGCCCGGACAACACGTCCAGCCGTCTCGCCCAATCAGGTGAGCGGTCGCCGCCGATCCCACCGGATCGTCACGGCACCCGGGCCCGCACTGCCCAACCAGGCGGGCGAAGAAAAGGCGTTATCATCGCCACAATGACGGACAGATAAAAAGGGAGGCCTGCAGGCCTCCCTTTTTTGTTGCGTGCTAGTTACCTGTTCGAGTGGGGGGCGGGTGCCCGGCCACGTTGCAGGGGTCGGCATGCACCAGCACTTCGGCGCGGGGGAATTCGCGGCGAATGGCCGTCTCGACTTGGTCGCACAATTGGTGGGCTTGCTGCAGGCTCAACTCGCCGGGCAGCTCCACATGCAGCTGGACAAACCAGTGGGTGCCGGACAGTCGCGTGCGTAAATCATGCACGCCCAATACACCGGGTACGGCGCAGGCCAGGCTGTGCATCTGGGTGCTGATCTGCGGGTCGAGCTCCTGATCCATCAGCACGGTGACCGCTTCACGGACGATGCTGATGGCGCTCCAGAAGATATACAGCGCAATGCCAATACCGAAAATGGCGTCCAGTTGTGGCCAGCCGTAACTGGCCAGTAGCAGCGCCAGCAGGATGCTGCTGTTGAGCAGTAGATCCGAGCGGTAGTGCAGGGAGTCGGCACGAATCGCCGTGGAGCCGGTCAGGCGCACTACATGGCCTTGGAACAGCAGCAACGCGCCCGTGACCAGCAGCGACAGCAGCATCACCGCAATGCCGAGGGCTGGCGCGCCAATTGGCTCGGGGTGCAGCAGGCGGTCAATGGCGTGGTTGCCCACCAGTAAGGCGCTGGCGCCGATAAACAACGCTTGGCCCAGGCCGGCTAGGGCTTCGGCCTTGCCATGACCGTAGCGGTGATCCTCGTCGGCGGGACGCAGGGCGTAATGCACGGCGAGCAGGTTAAGCAGCGAGGCCGCGCCGTCGAGCAGTGAGTCGGTTAAGCCTGCCAGCAGGCTGACCGAACCGCTGAACCACCAGGCAATGGCTTTGGCCAGCGCCAGCGTGAGAGCAGCTGCCAGCGCGGCGAAGGTCGCCAGGCGCATGAGCCGGGCATGTTGCGGCGGTATGTTCACGGGCTATCCAGAATAGGGGCGTTCTGCCAAGGCTCGCGCGAATGAAAGAGCTCAGCCCGCCGTGCTGGCGGGCATTTATAGTGGGATTTAAGCGGCTGGGCGCAGGCCGTACGCGGCCAGTTGCTCAATGCTTCCGCTGTGCTGGAGCAGGCGTGGATCGTTCAGCGGCAGGCTGTGACCGGTTTGCACTTCGATCAGCGCCTTGAGCTTGAGTGGGTCGATCTTGCCGTCGGCATCGACCAGGTTCTGCAGGTCTTGCGGTGCAACCTGTGCAGTCAGGCCACCCGGCAGGTAGATCGCGCCGGTGGCGAAGTCGATACCAAAGGCGATCAGCCCCGGGAGCACATAAAAGAGAATGCCGATTGCGTTGAGCCCGGCCACCACCGGATCGATGCGGCCTTCGATCTGGCCGCGGCGATCCGGGAAGAACAGGGTGCCGCAGGCGGTGAGTTGGGTGAACAAAGCGGCGACGAGCAGGCCACCGATAACGCGGGTTTGAATGCGCATTGAACATCTCCCTGAAAAAGTGCCGCAACTATAACAATGCCCGTCGCGCAATGCCGCTGCGTCAGGCGCTGCCAGTGCATTTAACCTTAGCTAATGCGGTGCTGAGACAGCACGAATGCCTGGCAGGTTCGCCGTTATAATTGCGCCCATTGACTGGAGCCCGCATGAATTCCCTGCCTATCGATGTGCTGCTGCCCGACCTCTGCACGGCCTTGACCTTGCGTAATGAAGCCGTACTGGAGGCGCCGCCCGGTGCCGGCAAGACCACCCGTGTGCCGCTGGCGCTGCTGAATCAACCCTGGCTGGCCGGGCAAACCATCATCATGCTCGAACCGCGCCGGCTGGCAGCGCGGGCGGCGGCCGAGCGCCTGGCCAGCGAGTTGGGCGAAGCGGTGGGGCAAACCGTTGGTTACCGCATCCGACTGGACAGCAAGGTCGGCCCGCGCACCCGTATCGAAGTGGTCACCGAAGGCATTCTCGCGCGGCGTCTGCAGGATGACCCGGCGCTGGACGGCGTCGGCCTGGTTATCTTTGACGAGTTTCATGAGCGCAGCCTAGACGCTGACTTGGCGTTGGCGCTGTGCCTGAATGGCCGCGCCATGTTTCGCGGCGAGGACTCTGGTGAATTGCCGCTAAAGGTGCTGCTGATGTCGGCGACCCTTGAGGGCGAGCGCCTGGCCGGACTGTTGGAGGATGCGCCGGTGCTGCGCAGTGAGGGGCGGATGTTTCCGGTGGATATCCGTTGGGGCGCGCCCTGGCAGGCGGGGGAGTGGCTTGAGCCGAAGGTCGTGCAGAGCGTTTTACAGGCACTGGCCGATGAGCCGGGCAGTGTGCTGGTGTTTCTGCCGGGGCAGGCGGAAATTCGCCGGGTTAATGAACAGCTGACCGAGGCGCTCGCCGGTCGCCGCGACATCCTGCTCTGCCCGTTGCATGGTGAACTGGATCTCAATGCCCAGCGCGCGGCCATTGAGCCGACGCCTGCCGGGCTGCGCAAAGTGGTGTTGGCGACCAATATTGCCGAAACCAGCCTGACCATCGACGGCGTGCGGGTGGTGATCGATGCGGGGCTGGCGCGGGTGCCGCGTTTCGATCCGAACAGTGGCATGACCCGCCTGGATACTCAGCGTATTTCCCGAGCCTCGGCTACTCAGCGCAGCGGCCGCGCCGGGCGTTTGCAGCCGGGCGTGTGCTATCGCCTGTGGTCGCAGGCGCAGCATGAACAATTGGCTGCTTACGGTACGGCGGAAATGCTTCAGGCTGATCTCGCCGGGTTGGCCCTGCAGCTGGTGCGCTGGGGCGTGCAGCCGGATGAGTTGGTCTGGCTCGATCCGCCGCCCGCCGCCGCTTATGCCCAGGCGCTGGAGTTGCTGGCGCGCCTGGGGGCGGTGGATGCCCAGGGGGTGTTGAGCCAACACGGTCAGGCCATGGCCGAACTGCCAACCCATCCACGTATCGCTCACTTGCTGCTGCGTGGGCAGGAGCTGGGGCTGGGCCCGCTGGCCTGCGACCTGGCGGCGCTGCTTGGCGAGCGTGACATCCTGCGCGGAGCGGGAGCCGATCTGCACAGTCGGCTGGCCCTACTGGCAGGCGAGTCGCGCGGTGGGCGCAGCGCTCAAGGTGGGGTGCAGCGTGCCCGGCAACTGTCCCGACAGTTCCAGGCTTATCTCAAGCGTCGGCCCAGTTTGCAGGCGGTCTGTGATCCCGAGCATCCACGCTGGCTGGGCGCCTTGCTGGCGTTTGCCTACCCGGATCGTATCGCCCAGCAACGCCGCGCTGGTGCTGCTGAATATCGCCTGGCGAACGGGCGGGCGGCGCTGTTTGCCGAAGTCGATGGGTTGATGAAGCACGGCTGGCTGGTGGTGGCCGATCTGGGCAGCCGCCAGGGGCAACGTGAAGAGCGTATCTACTTGGCTGCCGAGTTGCAGCCACACCTGTTTGAGGGCGTGCTGGCCGAGCAGGTCAGCAGTCTCGAGGTGCTGGACTGGGATGAGCGTGAGGGCGCGCTACGTGCCGAGCGCCAGCGCAAGGTCGGCGAGTTGGTGCTGTCCCGCGAGGCCTTAACCGGTTTGACTGCACAGCAGCGCAGCCGCGCCTTGCTCGGCCTGGTGCAGCGCAAGGGCTTGGCGTTGTTGCCGTGGACGCCCGAGTTACGCCAGTGGCAGGCGCGGGTGACGCTGCTGCGCACCCTGGATCTGGCCGCGAAGGGCGCGAGCGAGTGGCCGGATGTCAGTGACGCCGCCTTGTTGGCGACGCTGGAGAACTGGCTGCAGCCTTATCTGGATAACGTCAGCCGGCTTAGCCATTTCGCCAATCTGGACTTGCCCAGCCTGCTGCTGAACCTGCTGCCTTGGCCGCTGCCGCAGCGTCTGGATGAGCTGGCGCCGCGCAGTGTGCAGGTGCCTTCAGGTTCGCGCATCGGTCTGGACTACAGCGAGCAACCGCCGGTGCTGGCGGTGCGCTTGCAGGAGTTGTTTGGTTTGGCTGATACCCCGCGTATTGCCGGTGGCAGGCAGGTGGTCAAGTTGCATCTGTTGTCACCCGCGCGTCGGCCGGTGCAGGTGACCCAGGATCTGGCCAATTTCTGGCGCAGCACCTATGCCGAGGTGAAGAAGGATCTCAAGGGGCGCTATCCCAAGCACTACTGGCCGGATGATCCCTTGATTGCCGAGCCCACTGCGCGAGCTAAACCGCGCAAGTAACGGCTCCTCGAGCACTTGCTGCATGCGTAGCGTTGGCATGCCGCTGGGGGCGGCTGCGTTGTTTACGTCGTTGCGAAAACCAGCCAGCCCTCGTCTAGAAACGCTTTGATATCGATAGCGAAAGTCTTGTTCGGCACTTCGTGGGCAATGGCATAGGGCTTGCCGTTCTTATCTTGGGCGCCCTGATTCAAATCAATAGTGCGTTTTTCCTGCCACTCCTTCGCGCTATCTTTGACTAGGATAATTTTGGGGCGAAGTTTGCTGCTCTTGTTTGACTCGACCACGATGCCGACTTCGCCATTAGTCATCACGACAATGGCCCCCGGCGGGTAGACGCCGATGCAGCGAATAAACTCCACCGTCAGGTCCGCGTCAAAGTGGCTATTGCGGCTGTTGTAAATAATCTCCAGAGCTTCCATTGAGGCGCGCCCGCTGTCATAAGCACGGCTGCTGGTGATGGCGTCGTAGGTGTCGACGATGGCAACCAGTTTGGCGTAATAGGGAATCTGGTGAGCCTGCAATGCACGCGGGTAGCCAGTACCATCCACGCGTTCGTGATGGCTGTAGGCGACGTCGATCGTGTAATTCTCGACGGCTGCAGAGGTCATCAACAAACTCCGCCCGAGATTAGGGTGCTGCTTGATCAGGGCGCGCTCATTGGCGTCCAGCGCGCCTGGTTTATTGAGTATTTCTACAGGTATTTTCGCTTTGCCAATGTCGTGTAGCAGCCCGGCAAGGCCAATTTTGCGTATCTCCGCTTCATCATGGCCCAGGTGTCGGGCAAAGGCCGCCGACAAGATGCATACGTTCAGCGAGTGTTCGGCGGTGTATTCATCCTGGTTCTTCAGCTTGGTCAGCCACACCAGTGCATCATCATTGCGCAGCAGGCTGTCGACCACCTCGTCGACCGTATTACGTGCCTGGTTCATGTCGAGCATGCGGCCGATACGCAGGTCTTCCATGATGTTTTTTGCCACTGTCTTGGCGGAGCTGTAGCTGTCCCGAGCAACCTGCATTTCTTGTTCGGTGTCGATCTTGTTGATGTAGGTCGTGCGCGTCTGCTCGGTCGGCTTGCTCGGGGGCAGTGGCGAAGGTTCTTGCGCGGCTGCCGGCCTGTTGAGTTTGTTGCCGATGAAGCGGCTCAGTAGGCCCGGTCTCTTTGCGTCAGGCTCGGGCTGTACATCGAGTTGGTGCGCTACACCTTCAATGTAAACGAACGCGCACTGCCGCTGAAGTGAGTCTATCTCCGCTCGCTCCTTGATGATGAAGCCCTGTAGTAGGAAGTCAGTTTCCAGCCACGGCCTATCGAGCTCTATCACATGCATGCCTAGGGCCAGCTCATTGACCGGTATGCGCACCCGCGTGAGGACTTTCCTTGGACCTGTGAGGCTGCTGCTCATGTGTGTTGCACCTATTAAAAGTCGCTGGCCTATTTGCTGCTAGGGCCGAGCTAGAGGCCTAAAGCTGATTGCTAAACAGTCTAATGCAACCCGGTATTTCAAACGCTATCGATTAAGCACTAGTCAGTGCTGGGCGCCGGTTTTGGCTGCAAGTGCAGCTGCACTGGTGCTCAAACCATGCGGTGCGGCAGATATGGGTTAAGCATTATCAGATTGATCCTTCTCTGTGCCATGCCGTGCCGTGGTTAGTCTAGTCGCTGGATGGAATTCAGCTCTGTCTTAGGGAAGACGCATATCGATACCGGCTGCCAGCAACTCCTCGTAGGCGCGGTCCAGTGCATCGCGCAGCGCTTCGGCTCCTGGTGCACGGTTGGAAACGATCAGTTTCAGCGGGATGCGTTGCAGCTGGATATACGGCAGTTCGGGCATGCCCAGGTGCTTGCGCGCTTGCTCTATCGGCGTGGAGTAGTCGAGGAGAAAGTCACCGCGTCCGCGCTGGAGCATCTCCAGGGCTGCCGTGTGGGAGCCCGTGCGGTGTTGTTGTACTGCCAGCAGTGGGTCATTGAGCATCTGGTTGATCGGTTGCCAGTAGGTGTAGCCGCTGATCATGATTACCCCGCGGCCTTTGAGGTCTTCAGGCAGGCGCGGCATCAGGGTGTCTCGGCGGAAATACAGGTTGAGGATAATCTCGCCTAGCTGGGTGCGGGCCTCCAGGGTGTGTTCGCGTAGCTCCGCTTTCCCCGGTGCCCCTGGCCAAACCTGCACGCTGCCGTCCTGCAGGGCGTTGTATAACCGTGCGCTGGGGTATGAACGAAATTCGGCGCGGTAGCCCGCGTGCTCCAGTAGACGTTTGCTCAGCTGGAGGATAGTACCCAGAGGTCGGTCCTGGTTGTCACTGTAGGAGTAAGGCGGAAATTCGTAATAGCCCACCTGCACCAGCGGTCGTATGTCGTTGGCGGTGGCAGCGTGGCTAGACCCGCAAAACAGCACGGCGAGCAGCGCAAGGCAGACAGAGCGTGGCATCAAGTGGCTACGTACCGCGGCTATCAGCCGTCTTTTCGTTATAAAACTGTCACATGCTGCGATCATGGCTAACTGCCAGCAGTGTTGTCTAGCTGAATACAGCAAAGCTTAGCTCATGGCCGGTAAAAACCGGCGCGTGAGTAGCCGCATCAGCAAGGTCGCTAAGGGGTGAACTATGCTGAGCGAGCATGCCGGAGATGCGTGGCGGTAACGATGCTGCAACACATGACCCCGGTTGCTTCAGGAGGTCGCATGAATACCCCTACGATTGCTCAGCGCAGCCCGTACGCGGTGGCGGTGACTGCCGGTACCGACTATTTCTGGTGCCGCTGCGGGCGCAGCGCCACGCAGCCATTCTGTGATGGGCAGCATAAAGGCAGCGGTTTTACCCCGCTGAAATACCACGCCGACGAGGACGCGACTCTGTACTTCTGTGGCTGCAAACACACGCAGACACCGCCCTGTTGCGATGGCAGTCATAACAGGTTGTAGTAACGCTTTCGCAGTGACGAGGTCGGGGGCAGGTTATGTACCGCAAGGTGTTTGCCAACAAGGTATTCGATCGCAAGGTTGTGCTGATTACGGGGGGCTGCGCCGGCATTGGCCGGGCCTTGGCCATTCGCTTGGCACAGGCAGGCGCGCGTTTGGTGATTTTCGACCTGCAGCAGCAGGCGCTCGACAGTTTGGTGCAGCACCTGGCCGATCACCATAATGCCGAGGCGCTAGGCGTGCTCTGCGATGTGGCTGATGCAGTGGCGGTTGAGCAGGCAATGGCCCTGACCGTTGAGCGTTTCGGTGGTATCGATGTGCTGATCAATAACGCCGGAGTCACCCACCGCAGCAGTTTTGCCGACACCGAGCTGGCGGTGTTTCAGCGGATTATGGCGGTCAATTATTTTGGTGCGTTGCACTGCACCAAGGCCGCACTGCCCAGCCTGATCGCCCGCGGCGGGCAGATCATCGTGCTCAGCTCGCTGTCAGGCTTTGCGCCGTTGCTCTACCGCAGCGCTTACAACGCCAGCAAACATGCGCTGCATGGTTTGTTTGAAACCCTGCGTTATGAACTGAAGGGCTCCGGGGTCAATGTGATGCTGGTGTGCCCGGGCTTCACCGCCACCGACCTGCGCAAAAATGCCCTGATCGGCGACGGTTCGGTAGCCGCGCAGCCGCCTCTGGCGATGGGTAAGGTAGCGTCACCGCAGGATGTCGCCGAGGCGATCTATCATGCAGCCTTGAAGCGTCGCCGGTTGTTGGTACTGTCGAATGTCGATTGGCGCGCGCGGGTGCTGGCGCGGTTCTTTCCGCGGGTATTCGAGCGCGTGCTATTACCGCGCTTGTCGGGTCTGAAACCACAGCGTGCGGGGCGCTCCTGACTTGAATCGCTCAAGTCCCAGCTTGCTGGACTCGCCGCTTACTCGCCGTCGGCCTGGCTGCTACGCAGCATAAACAGGCGAAACAGCACGACGCTGGAAAACAGTTGGAGAAAACGGCTGGTGCAGTCCAGCAGCAGGCTGGCCAGTGGGTTGTCGGCGATGGTGCTGCTGGATTGGCTCCAGCCATCGAGCAGCCACAGCGGCAGCATGACAATCAGGATGCAGCCGAGCATGGGCCAAAAGTAACCGCTGCTCATCTCGAAGCTCTTATGCAGTGCCTTCAGCGGGCTCAGGCCGCGCAATACCAGCAGGTATTCGGCGAACGCCAATTTGACCATCAGCCATAGCCCTGGCAGCACGAATAACGATGCACCGAGCAGAACTGCCAGGGTGTTGAGCCCCGCCAACAGGGCAAAACTGGGCCACAGGCGTAAACTTGCGGCGAGCAGGTTGCGCGCGCTTGGGTGCTGGCCCTGGCTGCGCGCATCGAGAAACAAAATCAGCGCAGCGCTGTACAGCGGGTAAAACAGCAGGCCGGCGAGTAAGCGCCAGAGGGTGGCCGACTCGCCAGGCACCTGGGCACTGACCTGTTGCAGTAACAGGCCTTCGAGCACGATCAGCGGCAAACACAGGCGGGCAATCGCCGCCAGGTTGTGAGTGAAGAAGTAGCTGGCGTCACGCAGTACAGCGAGCATATTCATGGCAAGGGCGCGTTGATGGACAGCCGCCACTCTAGCTGATTGCTCCGGGAGCACCAATTGATGCCGGCGCGGCAAGCTGTCGCCTTCTGGCATACTGCCCGACGCTTATTGCCCCGCCATGAGGATTGCCGGTGAAGAAGATCGCCGTATTCGCCGATGTACAGAACCTCTATTACACCGTGCGCCAGGCCTATGGCTGCCACTTCAACTACGCCGCGCTGTGGGCTGATATCAGCCAGCATGGACAGATTGTTGAAGCCTACGCCTATGCCATCGATCGCGGTGACCACAAGCAGCAGCAGTTTCAGCAGATCCTGCGTAACCTCGGCTTTACCGTCAAACTCAAGCCCTATATCCAGCGCAGCGATGGCTCGGCCAAAGGCGACTGGGACGTGGGCATCACCATCGACATCATGGATGCGGCGCCGCGTGTCGATGAGGTGGTACTGGCCTCCGGTGACGGCGACTTCGATCTGCTGTTGGAGAAAATCCGTAGCAGCCATGGCGTCGAAGCCATTGCCTACGGCGTGCCGGGGCTGACTGCGCAATCGCTGGTGCGCGCTGCCAGCCGCTACGTGCCGATTGAAGGCAGCCTGTTGCTGAGAAACTGATCAATGCTTGCAGATTCCATTGCCGTCCTCGACTTCGAAACCACCGGTATGTCGCCGGCCCAGCAGGCTCGTGCCACAGAAATTGGCGTGGTGATAGTTGAAGGCGGGCAGATTGTTGCCCGCTACCAAAGCCTGATGAACAGCGGGGCCTGGGTACCGCCGTTTATTGAGCAGCTCACGGGCATCAGCAACGCCATGTTGCGCACGGCTCCGCCCGCTGCACAGGTGATGCAGGAGGTGGCAGAGTTTGTCGGCGAGCGCCCGCTGCTGGCTCACAACGCCAGCTTTGATCAGAAATTCTGGGACGCCGAGTTGGCGCTGATCCGCCGTCAGCGTGTGCAGCCGTTTGCCTGCTCTTTACTGCTGTCGCGGCGTTTACTGCCGCTGGCGCCTAGCCACAAGCTGGGTAACCTCAACCGCTGGGCCGGTTTGCCGGATACCGGTAAGGCGCACCGGGCCCTGGCTGATGCGGAAATGGCGGCCAATCTGACCTGCTTTATGGCGGCGCTGCTGCGCGAGCGTCACGGTATCGCCGAGGTATCGCATGAGCTGCTGTGCAACCTGCAGCGGGTGCCGGCAGCGAAAATGTCACTGGCATTGCAGAAGGTCCGTGACCACGCGTTGGGGTGACGCGCAGTCTTAGTACCTTGTTACATCTGTTCGCCAAGCGCCGCACGCGACTGAATTAAGCTTGCAGTGCGCTTATCCCAGCGTCTTTTCTCGATAGAGGCATCCAGAGCATGTTCGGTTGGTTTAACAACGATCCCGCGAAGAAGCTGCGTAAGCAATACAGCGCTAAATTAGAAGAGGCCATGCAGGCGCAGCGCAATGGCGATATCCGCAGCTACGCCACGCTGAGCGAAGAGGCGCAGGCGTTGTGGGCGCAGCTTGAGCCGCTGGAACGCGACAAGTCCTGACTGGGCTGCTCGGTAAATAGAAAGGCTGCCTGTGGGCAGCCTTTCGCGTTGATGGGGCGCTAACGATCCTGCACTGCATCGGTCGACTATCCAGCGCTGCCGCTTGCAGCTCAGCTGCAAGTGATCACTGAACTGCTTGAGCGCCTGTGCTGGCGGTATTTCGGGCTGATGCTTAAGCGTGGCTGTCTTTGTGCTGGAACTGCCGGCGGTACTGGTTAGGTGACAGCTCAGTGTGCTGACGGAACAGCCGGGCGAAGAAGCTGGCGTCGTCGTAACCCACTTCGTAGCTGATGGTCTTGATGCTTTTGCGGGTGGCGCTGAGCAGGCCTTTGGCGGTTTCGATGCGCAGGCGCTGCAGGTAGTGCAGGGGTTTGTCGCCCGTGGCGGTTTGGAAACGGCGCATAAAGTTGCGAATGCTCATGCCGTGTTCGCGGGCCACATCTTCGAAGCGAAACTTGTCGGCGAAGTGATCTTCCAGCCATTGCTGGATCTGCAAAATGGTCATGTCGTGGTGCAGCTTCTGCCCGCCAAAGCCGATCCGGCCGGGCGCGTAGTTGCGTTGCACTTCATAGAGAATGTCGCGGGCCACGCCCTGAGCCACGCTGGCCCCACAGAAGCGCTCAATCAGGTAGATGTACAGGTCGCAGACCGAGGTGGTGCCGCCTGCGCAATATAGGTTGTCGGCGTCTGACAGGTGCTTTTCCTGGTTCAGTAAGACCTTGGGGAAACGCTCGGCGAACTCATTGAAGAAGCGCCAGTAGGTGGTCGCTTCTTTGCCGTCGAGCAGGCCGGCTTGGGCCATCCAGAACACCCCGGTGGCTTCGCCGCAAATCACACTGCCTGCCGCGTGGCGCTGCTTCAGCCAGCTGAGTACCTGTGGGTGACGCTGGCAGAGGGCGTCGAAGTCGTCCCAGAAGGCCGGGAGAATGATGACGTCAGCGTTGTTCAAGGCGCCATCAACCGGGATCAGCACGCCGCTGAAACTGCGTACCGGTAAGCCGTCCGGGCTGACCAAGTGGATCTCGAATGCCGGGGTCAGGCCCAGGCCTTGTTGTTTGCCGTAGCGCAGGCTGGCCATGTGGAAGAAGTCTTTGGCTTGCATCAGTGTCGAGGCGAATACGCCTTCGGTGGCAAGAATACTGACGCGCTGCAGAGGTGATGGGCTGGACATAAATATTGTTCTTATAAAGGCTAAGTGGTCATGGGCTGGCTGGATCGTCTTATTTATTGGCGCTTGTGTCCAGTGTGACCAAGCGTTTGCTTGGCTAAAGTCAGGATCACTTTTAAAACGACTCAGCTAGTAGGTGCTGCCATGATCCCGAGAACGATTTTCAGCTCTGAGCACGAACAGTTTCGCAACAGCGTGCGCAAATTTCTTGAGCAGGAAGCCGTGCCTTTCCATGCACAATGGGAGAAGGATGGCCACATTGAGCGCGCGCTGTGGAACAAGGCGGGGGAGGCCGGCATGCTCTGCTCGCATATCCCGGAAGAATACGGCGGCATGTCGGCGGACTTTCTCTACAGCACCGTGGTGATCGAAGAGGTCGGGCGCCTTGGGCTGACCGGTATTGGTTTTTCGTTGCACTCGGATATCGTCGCGCCCTACATCCTGCATTACGGTTCTGAGGCGCTGAAGCACAAGTACCTACCCAAGCTGGTGTCTGGCGAGATGGTCACGGCCATCGCCATGACCGAGCCGGGTGCCGGGTCTGATCTGCAAGGGGTTAAAACCACTGCGGTGCTGGACGGTGATGAGTACGTGATTAACGGCTCGAAGACCTTTATCACCAACGGCTTTCTCGCTGATCTGGTGATTGTGGTGGCCAAAACCGACCCGAAAGCCGGCGCCAAGGGCACCAGCCTGTTTCTGGTGGAAGCCAGCACGCCGGGCTTCTCCAAGGGCAAGCGCCTGGAGAAGGTCGGTATGAAGGCGCAGGACACCTCTGAGTTGTTCTTCCAGGATGTGCGCGTGCCCAAGGAAAACCTCTTGGGCCAGGCCGGTATGGGCTTCGCCTACCTGATGCAGGAGTTACCGCAAGAGCGCTTGACCGTCGGTATCGGCGCGTTGTCCTCGGCGGAAGCGGCGCTGCAATGGACGCTGGAGTACACCCGCGAGCGCAAAGCATTCGGTAAAGCGGTGGCGGACTTCCAGAACACCCGTTTCAAACTGGCGGAAATGGCCACGGAAATTCAGGTCGGTCGGGTATTTGTCGACCGCTGTCTGGAGTTGCACCTGCAGGGCAAACTGGATGTGCCGACCGCGGCCATGCTCAAGTACTGGGGCACTGACCTGCAATGCAAGGTGCTTGATGAATGCGTGCAGCTGCACGGTGGTTACGGCTATATGTGGGAGTACCCGGTGGCGCGGGCCTGGGCGGATGCTCGGGTGCAGCGCATCTATGCCGGCACCAACGAGATTATGAAAGAGATCATCGCCCGCTCACTGTGATCGACATGCTGCACATAAAAAGCCCGGCAACTGCCGGGCTTTTTATGTTGAGGGTTGCGCTTATGGGGCAGGGTTGGGCTGAGCTGTGTGGATGGCCTCGATACCGGCCAGTACTTCGGCTGAGAGTTTTAGCTCGCTGCTGGCGAGGTTGCTGTCCAGTTGCTCCAGGCTGGTGGCACCGATGATGTTGCTGGTAACGAACGGCTGTGCTGTCACAAAAGCCAAGGCCATTTGTGCGGGGTCCAGGCCATGTTCGTGTGCCAGGGCGACGTAGCGGGCGCAGGCTGCCTCCGACTCTGGGTTGGTGTAGCGGGTAAAGCGGCTGAACAGGCTAATGCGTGCATTGGCCGGGCGTGCGCCGTTTGCATATTTGCCGCTGAGCATGCCAAAGGCCAGTGGTGAATAAGCCAGTAAGCCGCATTGCTCGTGGATGGCGATTTCGGCGAGGCCCACCTCGAAACTGCGATTGAGCAGGTTGTAGGGGTTTTGGATTGAAGCGCTGCGTGGCCAGCCGCGCTCTTCAGCCAGCTGCAAGAATTTCATGGTGCCCCAGGGGGTTTCGTTGGACAGGCCGATGTGGCGGATTTTGCCAGCCCTGACCTGCTCATCGAGGGCTTCGAGGGTTTCCTCCAGTGGGGTGAACTCGCTGTCCTGGTGGCGGTAGCCGAGTTGACCGAAATAGTTGGTCGGGCGTTCTGGCCAGTGCAGCTGATACAGGTCGATCCAGTCGGTTTGCAAACGCTTGAGGCTGGCATCCAGGGCGGCCACGATGTGCGCCCGGTTGTGCTTCAGCTGGCCGTCGCGGATATGGCTGATGCTGTTGCCGGGGCCGGCAATCTTGCTCGCCAGTACCCAGTCAGCACGATCGCCGCGCTGCTTGAAGTAGTCACCAATGATCTGCTCGGTCTTGCTGTAGGTTTCAGCGCGTGGCGGTACCGGGTACATCTCGGCGGTGTCGATAAAATTTATTCCGTAGGCCTTGGCTCGTTCAATCTGGGCGAAGCCCTCGCTGGTGCTGTTCTGTTCGCCCCAGGTCATGGTGCCGAGGCACAGGCTGCTGACCTTGATGTCGCTGCGGCCGAGTTGGCGGTAATCCATTGCAAGCTCCTTGAGAAAACGGATTGGCTGATTGAGGTTGATATTTTCCGCGCAATCTGCATAATTGCGCACCTCTTTCTGCAGTGGAAGTGATGCGCCGCTTGCCGAAGAATCTTGCCGTATTACGGACGCGCTGACCCGAGCCCCCGATAGCGCCTGTTTTCGGCTGCCTTTGACCTTGTCAAAGTACGCACTATTCAGTAAGATCCGCCGTCTTATTTATCAGGGCGGCCCCTGAGGCTATAAAGAATGAAAACTTTTACTGCTAAACCGGAAACAGTTAAGCGCGACTGGTTCGTCGTCGACGCTGCTGGTCAGACCCTGGGTCGTCTGGCCACCGAAATCGCGAGCCGTCTACGTGGCAAGCACAAGGCTGAATACACTCCGCACGTTGATACCGGCGACTACATCGTCGTAATCAATGCTGAGCAGATTCGTGTTACTGGTGCCAAGACCACTGACAAGATGTACTACTCCCACTCCGGTTTCCCGGGCGGCATCAAGTCGATCAACTTCGAGAAGTTGATCGCTAAAGCCCCTGAGCGCGTGATCGAGACCGCGGTTAAAGGCATGCTGCCTAAGAATCCGCTGGGTCGCGACATGTATCGTAAGCTGAAAGTCTATGCGGGCGCTGCTCACCCCCATACTGCTCAGCAGCCCCAAGAACTGAAGTTTTAACGGAATAGTTCATTATGTCGGCGACTCAAAATTACGGCACTGGCCGTCGCAAGACTGCAACCGCTCGCGTTTTTCTGCGTGCTGGTACTGGCAAAATCTCCATCAACAACCGCACTCTTGACGGTTTCTTCGGTCGCGAAACTGCCCGCATGGTAGTTCGTCAGCCGCTGGAACTGGTTGAGATGACCGAGAAGTTTGATGTGTTCATCACCGTTGTTGGTGGTGGTGTAAGTGGTCAGGCTGGCGCAATTCGCCACGGTATCACTCGTGCACTGATGGACTACGACGAGGCTCTGCGTCCTGCTCTGCGTAAAGCAGGCTTCGTGACTCGCGATGCCCGTGAAGTTGAACGTAAGAAGGTTGGTCTGCGTAAAGCGCGTAAGCGTCCGCAGTACTCCAAGCGTTAATTCGCTACCTGCGTTCAAAAAAACGCCCAGCTTCCTTTCGGAGCTGGGCGTTTTTTATGGGTGATTATTTGCTCTGCGGCATCATGCCGCATCCGCGAATAGCCTGATTTGTAAGGGCTTGCGTCTGTGCTGTACGGGTTATTACCTTGTCAGTAGAGGGGCTTTTCTTTACCATTTGGCAAATTTTTTGCGTGAATCGATTTTTACCTAGTATAGGCCTGACCAAACAGGCCATAAAGCTGATGGGAGACGACTGAATGAGCAATGACGGCGTGAATGCAGGCCGGCGTCGCTTTCTGGTAGCGGCCACCTCTGTGGTGGGCGCTGCAGGAGCGGTGGGTGCCGCGGTCCCGTTCGTAGGGTCCTGGTTCCCAAGCGCCAAGGCTAAAGCTGCCGGAGCACCCGTTAAGGTGAACGTCAGCAAAATTGAGCCGGGCCAGCAGATGGTGGCGGAATGGCGGGGGCAGCCGGTGTTTATCGTGCGCCGTACCGAGGAGATCCTCAGTAACTTGGCAAAGCACGAAGGCCAGCTTGCTGATTTCGACTCCAAAGCATCCGAGCAACCGAGCTATGTCGATCCGAAAACCCGCTCGATCAAGCCAGAGCTGCTGTTACTGGTAGGTTTGTGCACGCACCTGGGTTGTGCGCCGTCGTTCCGTCCGGAAGTCGCTCCTGCTGACCTCGGCGCTGAGTGGGTGGGTGGTTACTTCTGCCCTTGCCACGGCTCACGCTACGACCTCGCTGGTCGCGTGTACAAGGGACAGCCTGCGCCCTTGAACCTGCCGGTGCCGCCGCACACGTACGAGACGGATGATGTGATCATCATCGGTGTGGATCAGGAGCAAGCATGATGAGTAAATTCATGGAATGGGTTGATGCGCGCTTTCCCGCGACCAAGATGTGGGAAGACCATCTGTCCAAGTACTACGCACCAAAGAACTTCAACTTTTTCTACTTCTTCGGCTCCCTGGCGCTGCTGGTGCTGGTTAACCAGATTGTGACTGGTGTCTGGCTGACCATGAGCTACACCCCGTCGGCTGAAGAGGCGTTTGCTTCGGTCGAATACATCATGCGTGATGTGGAGTACGGCTGGATCCTGCGCTACCTGCACTCCACTGGCGCTTCGGCGTTCTTCGTGGTGGTCTACCTGCACATGTTCCGCGGTCTGCTCTATGGCTCCTACCAGAAGCCGCGTGAGCTGGTGTGGATCTTCGGCATGTTGATCTATCTGATGCTGATGGCTGAAGCCTTTATGGGCTATCTGCTGCCATGGGGGCAAATGTCCTATTGGGGCGCCCAGGTGATCATCTCGCTGTTCGGTGCCATTCCGGTGATCGGTGCGGACCTGACGCAGTGGATCCGTGGTGACTACCTGATCTCGGGTATTACCCTGAACCGCTTCTTCGCCTTGCACGTTGTGGCGCTGCCCATCGTGATTCTGGGTCTGGTAGTGCTGCACATTCTGGCGCTGCACGAAGTCGGCTCGAACAACCCGGACGGCGTCGACATCAAGAAGAACAAGGACGAGAACGGCATTCCGCTCGACGGCATCGCCTTCCACCCTTACTACACCGTGAAAGATATCGTCGGTGTCGTGGTGTTCCTGTTTATCTTCTGCTTCGTGATCTTCTTCTTCCCGGAAATGGGTGGTTATTTCCTCGAGAAGCCGAACTTTGAAGCGGCCAACCCGTTCAAGACGCCTGAACACATCGCTCCAGTTTGGTACTTCACGCCGTTCTACGCGATTCTGCGCGCGGTGCCGGACAAGCTGCTGGGTGTAATTGCCATGGGCGGCGCTATTGCCGTGCTGTTCGTGCTGCCGTGGCTGGACCGTAGTCCAGTCAAGTCGATGCGTTACAAGGGCTGGATGAGCAAGGTCTGGTTGCTGATCTTCTGTGTGTCCTTCGTGATTCTCGGCGTGTTGGGTGTGTTGTCGCCAACGCCAGGCCGTACGCTGCTGTCGCAGGTATGTACCTTCCTGTACTTCGCGTATTTCATCCTGATGCCGTTCTATACCAAACTCGAGAAGACCAAACCGGTTCCGGAAAGGGTGACTGGCTGATGAAGAAGCTATTTGCTGCACTCGTAATCGTCGCAATGCCGGCCTTGGCCTTGGGCGCTGCAGGTAACTATCCGCTGGATAAAGTGGATATTGATCTCACCGACAAAGCTGCTTTGCAGGATGGTGCGCGTACGTTCGCCAACTACTGCATGGGCTGCCACTCGGCGCAGTATCAGCGTTATGAGCGTGTTGCTGATGATCTGGGTATTCCGCATGAAGTCATGCTGGATAACCTGGTGTTCACTGGCGCGAAGATTGGCGAGCACATGAAAATTGGCATGCAGCCATCCGATGCCAAAGCCTGGTTCGGTGCGGCGCCGCCTGATCTGACGCTGGTTGCCCGTGTGCGTGGTAACGACTGGTTGTACACCTACCTGCGTACCTTCTATGAAGACACCACGCGTCCGCTGGGTGCCAACAACAAGGTGTTCCCGAACGTCGGTATGCCGAACGTGTTGGTTGGGTTACAGGGCCGTCAGTACATCGGTTGCAAGCAGGTGCAAGTGGTTGAGGATGGCAAGAAGCTGTTCGATCCGCTGACCGGCACGCCGATTACCCATGAGGCCTGTGATCAGTTGACTGTTGAGCCTAAGACCGGCCAGTTGAGCACTGAGGAGTTCGATGAGAAGGTCCAGAACTTGGTGGCCTTCCTCGCTTACTCGGCCAACCCGGTTAAGTTGAAAAGTCAGCGTATCGGTACCTACGTTCTGCTGTATCTTGCCTTCTTCTTCGTGTTCGCTTATTTGCTTAAGCGCGAGTACTGGAAGGACGTGCATTAATCCGTAGCATCTCCGCTGTTGACCTGCGCGCCCCTTTGGGCGCGCAGGTTTTTCTGCTTTACATAACTTTAATAAGCGAGGAGAGACGTCATGGCCGTAGCCAATAGGTTGGCCTGTTACTCTGACCCCGCCGATCACTATTCCCACCGTGTACGTATCGTGCTCGCCGAGAAGGGTGTCAGCGCCGAGATCATTAGTGTCGAAAAGGGTCGTTACCCGGCCGGGTTGCTGGAGGTTAATCCCTACGCTAGCTTGCCTACACTGGTGGACCGTGACTTGGCTCTGTATGAGTCGACAGTGGTGATGGAGTACCTGGATGAGCGTTACCCGCATCCGCCGCTGTTGCCGGTGTACCCGGTGGCTAGGGCCAATAGCCGTCTGCTGATTCATCGCATTCAGCGTGACTGGTGCGCTCAGGTGGATCTGATTCTTGATCCGCGCAGTAAAGAGCCGGCCCGTGCGCTGGCGCGCAAGGAGTTGCGTGAAAGCCTGACGGGCGTGTCGCCGCTGTTTGCCGACAAGGCGTACTTCCTCAGTGAGGAGCTGAGCCTGGTGGACTGCTGCCTGTTGCCGATTCTTTGGCGCTTGCCTGTGTTAGGCATCGAGCTGCCAAAGCCGGCCAAGCCGCTGCTTGACTACATGGATCGTCAGTTTGCTCGTGAAGCGTTCCAGGCCAGTCTGTCGCCTGCCGAACGCGATATGCGTTAAACCGAGGAGGTAATGATGAAGTCGAGTCGTCCTTATCTGGTGCGTGCCCTCTATGAATGGATCGTGGACAACGACTGCACGCCGCATTTGCTGGTGAATGCCGAGTTTGCCGGTGTGCAAGTGCCGAGCGGCTTTGCCAGTGATGGGCAAATTGTCCTGAATGTTTCGCCCACTGCCGTGCGTCATCTGCATATGGATAACGAGGCGGTGAGCTTTGAGGGGCGCTTTGCTGGGGTTCCGCAAAGCTTATATGTGCCTGCAGCTGCCGTATTGGCGATTTATGCGCGGGAGAATGGTCAGGGTATGGTCTTTGATTCTGAGTCGTCGATGCTCGATGGTGGCGAAATCGACGATCCGGACGACCAGGGTCCGCCGGATGATGAGCCGCCACGCCCAAGTGGTCGGCCGAGTCTGAAAGTGGTCAAGTAAATAAAAAGGCGATCCTAGGATCGCCTTTTTATTATCTGTCGTGGGTGTGTCGCTATCAGTTGGTGTACTGGAACAGCTTCACCACTTTTTGCACCCCTGACACGCTCTGCACCAGGTTGGTGGCGTGGACAGCTTCGGCTTTGGAAACCAGGCCGAGCATAAACACGACGCCGTTCTCGGTGATTACCTTGATACGTGAGCCGGGGACGCTGCTGTCGGCAAGCATCTGGGTCTTGATGCGGCTGGTCAGGAGTGAGTCGTTACTGCGTACCAGTAATGAGGTTGGCTTGAGCACCTGCAGCTCGTTGTGCACCTTGCTGACATTATTGACCCTGCGTGCGGCTTGTTCGGCCATGCCTTTCAGGTCGTTGCGCGGAGTCTGTCCGGCCAATAGCACCACACCGTTGTAGCTGGTGACCACGATGTGTGAGGTCGGGCTGGTCAGGTCGATATGCGCACGGGCTACGTTGGCGCTTACTTCCGGGGCGATAAACTGGTCGTCGATCTTGTTGCCGACGCTGCGATTGCCGCAGCCAGCTAAGGCGAGGGTCAGTGCCAGGCCGGCAAGCAGTAGTGGTGAACGGGTCATTCTTCACTCCCAAACAGTTGGCAATCAATCAGGTCGCACAGGCAGTGGATGGCCAGTAGGTGGACTTCCTGAATGCGTGCGGTGACTTTGGCGGGGACGCGGATCTCTACGTCCTCAGGCAGTAACAATGAGGCCATGCCGCCGCCGTCGCGGCCAGTAAGGGCTACCACGGTCATTTCGCGGTCGTGGGCAGCCTGGATGGCCTGAATCACGTTAGCCGAGTTGCCGCTGGTGGAGATCGCCAGTAGTACGTCGCCGGGTTGACCGAGGGCGCGAATCTGCTTGGAAAATATCTCGTTGTAGCTGTAGTCGTTGGCAATCGAGGTGATAGTCGAGCTGTCGGTGGTCAGGGCGATAGCCGGCAAGCTGGGGCGCTCGCGCTCAAAGCGGTTGAGCAGCTCTGAGGAGAAATGCTGGGCATCGCCGGCCGAGCCGCCGTTGCCGCAGGTGAGGATTTTGCCCTCGCTGAGCAATGCCTGGACCATGGCCTGGCTGCCTTGCTCGATAAAGGGGATGAGCACTTCCATAGCCTGTTGCTTGGTTTCAATGCTGGCTTGGAAATGTTGGCGAATGCGGGCTTGCATGTCCATTGGAGATATAACCTTCAGTGTGGCGTCTGTTCAGGTATCAAAGGCGTTTTGAATCCAGTCCAGTTGCGCGGGGGCTTGGCTGTCGGCGGTTATGGCAATCACATCAAAACGGCATGGGTACGTGGCCCAGCGCGATTCTTGTTGCAGGAAGAGTTGAGCGGCACGACTAAGTTTCTCACGTTTGCGTGCATCCACGCTTTCCGCTGCACCGCCCCAGGCTCTATGGCTGCGATAGCGAACTTCAACGAATACTACTGTATCGACGTCGAGCATGACCAGATCGAGCTCGCCGAGTCGGCAGCGCCAGTTCTGCGCCAGTAGGCGCAGGCCGTGTCGCTCGAGATGCTGTCGGGCCAGGGCTTCGGCAGCATCGCCACGTTGTTGGCTGCTGATGCGTTCGCTCAATTGATGCGGTCGGGCAGTGGTTGAACCTGGCCGTCACGGAACTCGGCCCATGGCAGCTGCCGCTCAATGCGTTGCGTCGCGCTCAGGCTAAGGGTGCCCGTAAGGCCTGGTAGCTGAGTGTCCGGCAAGGCTTTCAGTTGATTCAGGCGCGGAGCCAGCAGGAAAGCATCGGCGCCCATTGCGTACAGGCGGCCGAGGCTGGTGCCTGCTTGTGGCCATTGCGCACTTGCTTGCTGGCGCAGCGGATCGTTGACGTTCAGCAGCCAGGGTGTTTCGCAGAACATGATGCCGTTAAGGTCGAGGTACTGCGCCTGGTTGTGGGTGCCGGTAAACAGGTGCGAGGTGGCGTACACAGGCACATCGCCAGCGTACTGGAAGGCCAGGGTCGGCTTGATCTGCTGGGCTTGCTGCGGGGTTGCCGCGAGGAAGATAAAGTCGACGTCGCGGCGGCGCGAAGGTGCGGCTGCGACTGTGTTGCCTAAGGTGTTCTTCAGCTGCTTGCCACGGGCTTCGCTTTCGCGCAGTTGGAACAGTTCTGCGATCTGTCGCGCCAGCTCAACCGGCTGGTCGACATGCTCAGCTGCGATCAGCGTGCCGCCTTGGGCCTGCCAGTCTTGACGGAAGGCGGCGAGCACGCGGTTGCCCCAGTCGCCAGCAGGTACCAGGGCGACGGCGCGACGCATGCCGTCAGCCCAGGCGCGGCGCGCCACTTCGCGTGCTTCGTCCTCGGCGGCTAGGCCGAACTGGAACAGCTGGGCCGGGCCTTCCTGGCTGTTTTCGCTGTAATTCAGGGCGAGGGTGGTGATGGGCAGTTGCTCGCGGCTGTTGAGTTGGCTGACCAGGTTCTTCTCCAGAGGGCCGATCACCAGTTGCACGCCGGCGGCCTGGGCCTGGGCGTAGAAGGCATCCATGGAGCCGATGCGCGAGCTGTCGAAGATCTGGATGTTGGGCGGGTTCTGTCCGGCTTGTTGCGCCTGGTAGTGGGCAGCCAGGAAGCCGTCGCGCAGGGCTCGGGCCACGCTAGCCAGTTGACCATCCAGCGGCAGCAGTAGGGCGATCTCGTTTAGTGGCTGGCTGGAGAGTTTTTTCAGCTCGACCAGTGGCTGAGGGAGTTGTTGTGCCGCTGGGTGCTGTGGGTTCTGTGCAAGCCAGGTGTCGATAGCGGTCTGCTGTTGCTCCAGGGTTGCGGCGCTCTTGGTGGCGAGTGCCAGTGCCAGCCACCCGTCGAGGTCGGCGTCACCGCTGGCTTGCAGCTCAGCCAGTGGCAGGCTGGAAACCAGGCTCCAGATCGCTTCATTATTCTGCACGGCGCTGGTGTCGCCGAGTAGCGGTGCGATAAAGGCGCGTTCGCGGGCGGCGGCCAGGTTCTGTCCGGTGGCCTGCAGGGCGCTGGCGCGCACCATCTGGCTGCGTATCTGCTGTTCAACCGACAGCTCTCCCAGGCGCTCCATGCTTGGGTGGCTGAGGGCGCGCAGGGCGGCTTTGGGTTTGTTGCCGCGCATGTCCAGCTCGGCGCGCAGGGTGCTGGCGAAGATTTGCTGGGCTGGGTTTAGGCTTTCCAGCGAAACCTGTTCAAGAATGCTGCTGGCGCGGGCGAGGTTTTTTTGTGTGTATGCCAAGTCGGCAGCCGACAGGCGCAGTGATGCGGCTTGTTCCGACGAGCTCTGCGTCGCTTGCTGCAGCAGTTGTTCGATGCTGGCTTGTGGCGTGCGTGGCAGTTCACCCAGGGTTGATGAGGGCTGGCTGGCACAGGCCGCGAGGAGGCCGACAAGGCAGAGGGCGAAAAGGGGGCGCAGGCAGGCGATCATGTAAGCGTTCCTGATACTTGATCAAATTGAGCGTCGAATTGTACCCAAGCACGCCGGGTGACGCGATGTCGAAGGTTGGAAACGGGCTACAATGCGCGCTTTGTTGATATTGAGAGGCCTGTGCTGTGACCACTTCTGCTGCTGCGAATTCGCCTTTGGGCAGTCTTTATGTGGTTGCCACGCCCATTGGCAACCTGGATGACATCAGTGCGCGCGCGCTGAATATCCTGCGCAGCGTTGCCCTGGTCGCCGCAGAAGACACTCGTCATTCGGCGCGGCTGATGCAGCATTTCGGTATCGGCACGCCGTTGGCGGCGTGTCATGAGCACAATGAGCGTGATCAGGGTGGGCGTTTTCTCGCGCGCCTGCTGGCGGGGGAGGATGTGGCGTTAATCTCCGATGCGGGGACGCCGCTGATTTCCGATCCGGGGTATCACCTGGTGCGCCAGGCTCGCGCGGCCGGCATTGCCGTGGTGCCGGTGCCGGGAGCCTGTGCGCTGATTGCTGCGTTGTCAGCGGCCGGACTGCCCTCTGATCGTTTTATTTTTGAGGGCTTTCTGCCGGCCAAGGCGGCTGGGCGGCGAGCGCGTCTTGAGCAGGTAAAGGAAGAGCCGCGCACGCTGATCTTCTATGAGGCCCCGCATCGCATTCTCGAATGTCTGCAGGATATGCAGGCAGTGTTTGGTGATGAGCGCCCGGCGTTACTGGCGCGTGAGTTGACCAAGACCTTTGAAACACTCAAGGGTATGCCGCTGGCCGAGCTGGCGGCCTGGGTGGCGGCCGACAGTAATCAGCAGCGCGGTGAGTGCGTGGTGCTGGTGGCAGGTTGGCAAGCGCCGGAAGGCGAGGAGACGGTGAGTGCCGAAGCGCTGCGCGTGTTGAATCTGCTGCTGGCGGAAATGCCGCTCAAGCGCGCGGCTGCCCTGGCGGCAGAGATCACTGGGGTGCGTAAGAATCTGCTCTATCAAGTGGCTCTGGAGCAGCAAAAAGACCTTTAAACCTTGTCCTATAAGGCGCGTGCCGTTAACCTTGCCGGCGGAGAGTCGATCGGACAGTCGCTGCCGTATTACGTTCTGCGTAATGCGGGGGAGGAAAGTCCGGGCTCCATAGGGCGGAGTGCCAGGTAACGCCTGGGAGGCGCGAGCCTACGGAAAGTGCCACAGAAAATAACCGCCTAAGCACTTCGGTGCCGGTAAGGGTGAAAAGGTGCGGTAAGAGCGCACCGCGCGACTGGTAACAGTTCGTGGCTAGGCAAACCCCACTCGGAGCAAGACCAAATAGGGTTCCATTGGCGTGGCCCGCGCTGGAACCGGGTAGGTTGCTAAAGGCGTGCAGTGATGTACGTCGTAGAGGAATGACTGTCCTCGACAGAACCCGGCTTACAGATCGACTCTCCACCTTTTCCTTTGTCCGCTTCACTGCTTCACCTCCTTTCTAATACCGAAAAAATCTTACTCTTAACAAACCACATTAACTTCGCAGTTCAGTGCGCTGTATTGGCTTGTTTTTGCTTTCGATTTCTCGGGTTATTTCTCCGCTTTACCCCTCTAGGGGTTCGCTAAATCGCCGTTCTATAAGGGTTTTTCCAGTTAAGCGTGCCTTGACGGTGGGGGGCGTGCATTCCTATAGTGTGCGCAAGTGGTAGGAAGTGGCAGAAAGTGGGTTTCTTAGGCATGGATAGCTAATAAAAAGGGGAAGCGCGATCGTGTTTCGCGGAGCAAATGCCATCAGTCTCGACGCTAAAGGGCGACTCGCGATGCCAAGCCGGTATCGGGATGAGCTTGTGTCGCGCTGTTCCGGCCAGCTTATCGTCACGATTGATGCCATCGACACCTGTCTTTGTGTTTATCCGCTGCCTGAGTGGGAGCTGATTGAGGCCAAGCTCCGTGAACTCGCCTCCTTCCGTGAAGAAAACCGCCGCTTGCAGCGCATGCTGATCGGCAATGCTGTTGACCTTGAGCTGGACGCCAGTGGGCGCTTCCTGGTGCCGCCGCGTTTGCGCGAGTACGCCAAGCTGGATAAGCGCGCAATGCTGGTTGGCCAACTCAATAAATTCCAACTGTGGGATGAAGATGCCTGGAATGCTGTGGCCGATGCCGATTTGGCCGCGATCAAGCAGCCGGGTGCTTTGTCTGACGACCTACGTGATTTGATCCTGTGACCATGACCAGTAACTTTCGCCATATCACTGTGCTGCTCGACGAGGCTGTCGAAGGGCTGGCTGTGCGCGCGAGTGGCTGCTACCTCGATGGCACCTTCGGGCGCGGAGGGCATAGTCGGTTGATCTTGGAAAAGCTTGGGTCAGACGGTCGCTTGCTAGGGTTTGATAAGGATCCCCTGGCGATTGCGACGGGGAATGCGCTAGCGGCCGAAGACGGCCGCTTTGTCGTTGTGCAGCGCAGCTTTGCCGAGCTGGGTGATGAGCTTGCGCAGCGCGGTCTGGACGGCAAGGTCAGCGGTATTCTGCTCGACCTCGGCGTGTCTTCGCCGCAGCTGGATGACGCCGCACGCGGCTTCAGCTTTATGCAAGACGGCCCGCTGGACATGCGCATGAACCCCGATGCTGGCGTCAGTGCGGCGCAGTTCATCGCCAGTGCCGCCGAAGAAGAAATTGCCCGAGTATTCAAAGAGTACGGCGAAGAGCGCTTCGCCAAGCGCATGGCCCGTGCCGTGGTACTGCGTCGTGCCGAGCAGCCATTTGAGCGTACCGCTGACCTGGCCCAGGTGCTGACCGTGGCCAATCCGGCCTGGGAAAAAGGCAAGAATCCGGCGACCCGTGCCTTCCAAGGGCTGCGCATCTATATCAATAACGAATTGGGTGATCTGGAAACCGGTCTCGATGCGGCGCTGGAAAGTCTGGAAGTCGGCGGTCGTCTGGTGGTTATCAGTTTCCACTCGCTGGAAGACCGTATCGTCAAACTGTTTATGCGCAAGCATGCCAAGGGCGAGATGGACAAGTTGCCGCGTGATTTGCCCATCATCCCGAAAGCCTTCGAACCACGCTTGAAGCTGATCGGTAAGCCGGTGTTTGCCTCCGAGGCTGAGCTTGCGGCCAACCCGCGTTCGCGCAGTGCGGTGATGCGCATTGCCGAGAAGGTGCGATGAGCACGCTGTTTGCCAAGCCATTACCCGGCGGCAGTCTGCTGATGCTGCTGTTGTTTCTGGCTGCGCTGGTGTCGGCGATTGGGGTGTCCTATAGCGCGCACTGGCATCGTCAGCTGCTTAACGAACTGTATGCCGAGCTGAGCGTGCGCGATAAGGCGCAGGCTGAATGGGGTCGGCTGATTCTTGAGCAAAGCACCTGGACCGCGCATAACCGCATCGAGAAGCTGGCGACTGAGCGCCTCAGCATGCGCATCCCGGATGCCGCTGAAGTGCGCATGGTGGCGCCATGACCGGACTTGAAGGCGCTCTTTATCCGTGGCGTTTTCGTTTAGTGCTATTGGTGCTGGCGCTGATGGTGGGTGCCATCGCCTGGCGCATCGTCGACCTGCAGGTATTCGATCAGCGCTTTCTGCAGGCCCATGGTGACGCCCGTAGCGTGCGCCATATCCCTATTCCGGCGCATCGCGGATTGATCACTGACCGCAATGGCGAGCCGCTTGCCGTGAGTACGCCGGTGACCACACTGTGGGCCAATGGCAAGGAATTGCAGGGCGGCAAGGCCTATTGGGATGAGTTGGCGGCGGCGCTGGGGCAAGAGCCCAAGGCTTTCAGTGCGCGCCTGCAAGCCAATGCCGAGCGTGAATTTATGTACCTGGTGCGTGGGCTGACGCCTGAGCAAGGCCAGCGCATTCTCGATCTGAAAGTGCCTGGCGTTTATGGCATCGAAGAGTTCCGGCGCTTTTACCCGGCCGGTGAAGTGGTCGCCCATGTGGTGGGCTTTACCGACATTGATGATCGCGGTCGTGAAGGCATGGAGCTGGCGTTTGAGGATTGGCTGGCCGGCGTGCCCGGCAAGCGTCAGGTGCTCAAGGACCGGCGCGGTCGGCTGATCAAGGATGTTCAGGTTGCGCAGAATGCCAAGGCCGGTAAGGCCTTGGCATTGTCGATTGACCTGCGCCTGCAATACCTCGCCCATCGCGAGTTGCGCAATGCGCTGCTCGAGTTCGGTGCCAAGGCAGGTAGCCTGGTTATGGTTGATGTGCGCACCGGTGAGGTGCTGGCGATGGTCAACCAGCCGACCTATAACCCGAACAATCGCCGCAACCTGCAGCCCGCGGCAATGCGTAACCGGGCGATGATCGATGTATTCGAGCCCGGCTCAACCATGAAGCCGTTCTCCATGAGTGCGGCGCTGGCAAGTGGCCGTTGGAAGTCGTCAGATACCGTCGATGTTTATCCGGGCACTCTGCAGATCGGTAGATACACCATTCGCGACGTGTCGCGCAGCAGCGGCCCGCTCAGCCTCACCGAGATTTTGATCAAGTCGAGTAACGTCGGCATGAGCAAGATCGCTTTTGATATCGGTGGCCAGTCGATTTTCGAAGTGATGCAGCAGGTCGGCCTGGGCCAGGACACCGGGCTCGGTTTCCCGGGTGAGCGCGTCGGCAACCTGCCGAACTATCGGGAGTGGCGCAAGGCCGAAACGGCCACCTTGTCGTATGGCTATGGTTTGTCGGTCACCGCCGTGCAGCTGGCGCATGCCTATTCGGTATTGGCCAACAATGGTCGCAGTACCCACTTGTCACTGGCGCGTGTTGATCGTCAGCCTGACTCGGTTCAAGTCATTCCCGAAGCCATTGCAGTCACCTTGCAAGGCATGTTGCAGCAGGTCATTGAAGCGCCGGGTGGGGTTTATCGCGCCAAGGTTCCGGGCTATCACGTGGCCGGCAAGAGCGGCACCGCGCGCAAGGCGTCAGTCGGTAGCCGTGGTTACAAAGACAATGCCTACCGTTCACTGTTCGCTGGTTTTGGCCCGGTCAGCGACCCGCGTATTGCCGTGGCCATCGTGATCGACGAGCCAAGCCAGGGCGGCTACTACGGCGGCCTGGTTTCTGCCCCAGTATTTGGCAAGGTCATGGCTGGCGCCTTGCGCCTAATGAACGTTGCGCCGGACAACCTGCCAGAGCCGCAAACCGCGACTGCCGACATTATTAAAGGAGGGCGTATCTAATGCCTATGCCCCTCAGCAAGCTGCTCCCCGAAGCCGCCAGCGCCACACTGATTCGTGAATTGACCCTGGACAGCCGCAAGGTGCGTCCGGGTGATTTGTTTCTCGCCGTCCCCGGTACTCAGCAGGATGGCCGCGTGCATATCGCGGATGCCGTTGCGCGTGGGGCGGCGGCCGTGGCGTTTGAAGCCGAAGGCGCGGGCGAAATGACGGCCAGCAGTAGCGAGTTGGTCGCGATCAAGGGCTTGGCTGGCCAGCTTTCGGCGATTGCCGGTCGTTTCTATGGTGAGCCAAGTCGTGGCCTGAACCTGATTGGCATCACCGGTACCAACGGCAAAACCAGCGTCAGCCAGCTGTTGGCTCAGGCGTTGGATCTGCTAGGCCAGCACTGCGGGATTGTCGGCACCCTGGGTAATGGCTTCTACGGCGCGCTGGAACAGGGTCGCCACACCACGCCTGATCCGATTGGTGTGCAGGCCACCTTGGCTGACATGAAAAATGCCGGTGCCCGTGCGGTGGCCATGGAAGTGTCGTCCCACGGACTGCATCAGGGCCGCGTCACTGCTCTGGCGTTTGATGTGGCGGTGCTGACCAATCTGTCCCGCGATCATCTGGATTACCACGGTTCGATGCAGGCCTACGCCGAGGCAAAAGCCACGTTGTTTGCCTGGTCAGGCTTGCGTTGCCGGGTGCTCAACCTGGATGACGCGTTCGGCCGTGAGCTGGCGGGTGCTGCGCACGAGTCGCGCTTGATCAGCTACAGCCTCGAAGATGCCAGTGCCTACCTGTATTGCCGCGATGCGCAGTTTGACGAGCAGGGCGTGCGCGCCACGCTGGTCACCCCGCGCGGTGAAGGCAACTTGCGCAGTTCGCTGCTCGGCCGGTTCAACCTGAGCAATCTGCTGGCGGTGGTCGGCGCGCTGCTCGGCCTGGATTACGCGCTGGATGAAATTCTCAAGGTGCTGCCGCAGTTGCAGGGCCCGATTGGCCGTATGCAGCGCCTGGGTGGCGGCAAGCAGCCGCTGCTGGTGGTGGATTACGCGCACACCCCAGATGCTCTGGAAAAAGTCCTCGAAGCCCTGCGTCCACACGTCAAAGGCCGACTGCTGTGCCTGTTCGGCTGTGGCGGTGATCGCGACAACGGCAAGCGTCCGTTGATGGCGGCCGTGGTCGAGCGGCTGGCCGATGGTGTGTTGGTGACCGATGACAACCCGCGCAGCGAAGCCCCAGCGCAGATTTTCAGCGATATTCGCAGCGGCTTTGTCAGCCCCGAAGCGGTGCAGTTCGTTCACGGCCGTGGCCAGGCGATTGCCCAGCTGGTTGCCGCGGCTTCAGCCGATGACGTGTTGGTGCTGGCCGGCAAGGGCCATGAGGATTACCAGGAAATCAATGGCGTGCGGCAGCCGTTCTCCGATCTGCTCGAAGCGACTAAGGCTTTGGCGGCATGGGAGGTGGCGCATGCTTAAGCCGCTATTGTTGAGCGACGTAGCTAAACCACTGAACGCTCGGGTGATCGGTGCGGATGTGGCATTCAGTGCCGTCAGCAGCGATAGCCGGGCGATTCAGCCCGGCCAGCTGTTTATCGCCCTGGCCGGCCCGCGCTTTGATGGCCACGACTACCTGGCCGACGTCGCCGCTAAAGGCGCGGTTGCTGCACTGGTTGAGCGTGAAGTGGCGAATGCGCCACTGCCGCAATTGCTGGTGGCCGATAGCCGCGTGGCCCTCGGTCAACTGGGGGCGCTAAACCGCCAGGCGTTCACCGCGCCTGTGGTGGCGATCACCGGCTCCAGTGGCAAGACCACCGTCAAGGAAATGCTTGCCTGCATTCTCCGTGAGGGCCTGCAGGGCCCGGTACTGGCGACCCGTGGCAACCTGAATAACGACCTTGGCGCGCCGCTGACTCTGCTCGAGCTGGCGCCTGAGCATGTCGCTGCGGTGATCGAATTGGGCGCCAACCATGTCGGTGAAATCGCCTACACCGTAGGCCTGACCCAGCCGCAGGTGGCCATTCTCAACAATGCCGGCACCGCGCATGTCGGTGAGTTTGGCGGGCCAGAGAAAATTGTCGAAGCCAAGGGCGAAATTATTGAAGGGCTGAGCGACAACGGCGTGGCCGTGCTCAACCTGGATGACCAGGCATTTAGCATTTGGCAGCAGCGCGCCAAGGGCCGGACGATCCGCTCTTTTGCACTGCGCAACCCGGCCGCCGACGTCTACGCCAGTGAGCTGGCGCGCGATCCCCGTGGTTGCTCGGCCTTTACCCTGCAGTGTGCCGGCGGTCAGGCGCGTATTCAGCTCAACCTGCTGGGCGAGCACAATGTAGCTAACGCCCTGGCGGCTGCTGCGGCTGCCCAGGCGTTGGGCATTGCGCCAGCGGCGATCAAAGCCGGGCTGGAAAACCTGCAGCCGGTCAGCGGCCGCGCCGTCGCGCAGCTTGCACCGAATGGCTTGCGCGTGATTGACGACAGCTACAACGCCAATCCGACATCCGTTTGCGCGGCCATCGATATCCTTACCGGTTTCCCGGGTCGCCGGGTGCTGGTGTTGGGCGATATCGGCGAGTTGGGCGAGTGGGCCGAGCAGGGCCATCGTCAGGTCGGCGCTTACGCCGTGGGCAAAGTTGATGCGCTGTATGCCGTGGGCCCACTGATGGCGTATGCCATTGAAGAATTCGGCACAAATGGTCGGCATTTTGCCGACCAAGCCAGCCTGATTGCCGCGCTGCAAGGCGAGCAGGGCGATACCACCCTTCTAATTAAAGGTTCACGCAGCGCGGCGATGGAAAAGGTTGTCGCGGCCCTGTGTGGCACATCCGGGGAGATTCACTAATGCTGCTGCTGCTGGCGGAGTACCTGCAACAGTTCCACAAGGGTTTTGCAGTGTTTCAGTACCTGACACTGCGCGGCATCCTCGGTGTCCTAACAGCGTTGGCGATGGCGTTGTGGCTCGGCCCGTGGATGATTCGCACCCTGCAAATTCGCCAGATCGGCCAGTCGGTGCGTAACGACGGTCCGCAGTCGCACCTGTCGAAAAAAGGCACGCCGACCATGGGCGGCGCGCTGATTCTCTCGGCTATTGCCGTCAGCACCCTGCTCTGGGCTGATCTGTCCAACCGCTACGTGTGGACCGTGCTGGCCGTGACCCTGCTGTTCGGTGCGGTCGGTTGGGTCGATGACTACCGCAAGGTGATCGAGAAAAACTCCAAGGGCCTGCCGAGCCGTTGGAAATACTTCTGGCAGTCGGTGTTCGGTCTCGGCGCGGCACTGTTCCTGTATATGACGGCGCAGAGCCCGGTGGAAACCACCCTGATTCTGCCGATGCTCAAGGACTTCAGCCTCGAACTGGGCCTGGGCTTTGTGGTGCTGAGCTACTTCGTCATCGTCGGTTCGAGCAACGCGGTCAACCTGACTGACGGCCTGGATGGCCTGGCGATTCTGCCCACCGTAATGGTTGGCGGCGCGCTGGGGATCTTCTGCTACCTGTCGGGTAACGTGAAGTTCGCCGAGTACCTGTTTATTCCCTATGTGCCGGGCGCGGGAGAGTTGATCGTGTTCTGCGCCGCGTTGGTCGGGGCGGGCCTGGGCTTCCTCTGGTTCAACACCTACCCGGCGCAAGTGTTTATGGGTGATGTCGGCGCACTGGCCCTCGGCGCAGCGCTTGGCACCATCGCGGTAATCGTCCGTCAGGAAGTGGTGCTGTTCATCATGGGCGGCATCTTCGTGGTGGAAACCCTGTCGGTGATCATTCAAGTCGCGTCGTTCAAATTGACCGGTAAGCGGGTGTTCCGTATGGCACCGATCCATCACCACTTCGAACTCAAAGGCTGGCCTGAGCCGCGCGTGATCGTGCGCTTCTGGATCATCACCGTGATTCTGGTGTTGATCGGCCTTGCCACCCTGAAACTGCGTTGAGGACCCCATGACCCTGATCGCTTCTGACCACTTCCGCATCGTTGTCGGCCTCGGCAAGAGCGGCATGTCCCTGGTACGTTTCCTCGCACGTCAGGGCTTGCCGTTTGCCGTGGTCGATACGCGTGCCAACCCGCCGGAGCTCGCCACCTTGCGTGAGCAGTTCCCGCAGGTTGAAGTGCGTTGTGGTGAGTTGGACGTGGAGTTCCTCTGCCGCGCCAGCGAGCTGCTGATCAGCCCGGGCCTGGCCGTTGCCACGCCTGCGCTGCAGGCGGCGGCTGCGCGCGGCGTGAAGCTGTCGGGTGATATCGACCTGTTTGCCCGCTATGCCAAGGCGCCGATTGTGGCGATCACCGGTTCCAACGCCAAGAGCACCGTGACCACCTTGGTCGGCGAGATGGCCGCAGCGGCCGGCAAGAAGGTCGCCGTCGGTGGCAACCTCGGTACCCCGGCGCTGGACCTGCTCAGTGACGATGTCGAGTTGTATGTCATGGAGCTGTCGAGCTTCCAGCTGGAAACCACCGACCAGCTCAATGCCGAAGTGGCCACTTGCCTGAATATCAGCGAAGACCACATGGATCGCTACGCCGGCCTGCCGGCCTATCACCTGGCCAAGCACCGGATCTTCCGTGGTGCGCGGCAGGTGGTGGTGAACCGCGATGACGCGTTGTCGCGTCCGCTGGTGGCCGATCAATTGCCGTGCTGGTATTTCGGCCTGGGTAAGCCGGATTTCAAACGCTTTGGCTTGCTCGAAGAAAACGGCGAGAAGTGTCTGGGTTATCAGTTCGCCGCCTTGCTGCCAGTGCGCGAGCTGAAAATCCGTGGCGCGCACAACCAGTCCAATGCCCTGGCGGCCTTGGCGTTGGGCCACGCCGTTGGCCTGCCGTTCGAAGCCATGTTGCAAACCCTGCGTAGCTTTGCCGGCTTGCCGCATCGTTGTCAGTGGGTCGGCGAGCGCAATGCCGTGAGCTATTACGACGACTCCAAGGCCACCAACGTCGGTGCCGCGCTGGCGGCCATTGACGGCTTGGGCGCTGATATCGACGGCAAGCTGGTGCTGATCGCCGGTGGCGACGGTAAGGGCGCTGACTTCTCCGCGCTGCAAGCGCCCGTCGGCAAGTTCTGCCGCGCGGTGGTGTTGCTCGGCCGTGATGCTGAGTTACTGGCGACTGCACTGGGTGACGCCGCACCGCTGATCCGGGTCAAGACCTTGGCAGAAGCCGTGCAGCGCGCTGCCGAGCTGGCCGAGGCGGGCGATGCGGTGCTGTTGTCGCCGGCCTGCGCCAGTCTGGATATGTTCAAGAATTTCGAAGAGCGCGGGCGTCTATTCGCCCAGGCCGTGGAGGGTTTGCACTGATGCTAGCCCGTCTGCTCGCGGCGCCATCGCCGCTGCATACCCGTCGCGGTATCGACATCGACTTCCCGTTGCTGGCCGGTTGCCTGGCGTTGCTCGGCTTGGGCTTGGTGATGATCACCTCGGCGTCCTCGGAAGTGGCGGCGGCGCAGACGGGTAACCCGCTGTACCACATGATTCGCCACCTGATTTATCTGGCCATCGGCACCGGTGCTGCACTGGCCACGCTGCTGGTGCCCATGGCGCTGTGGCAGCGTTACAGCGGCATGCTGTTGTTGGTGGCCGTGGTGTTGCTGATTCTGGTGCTGCTGCCGGGTATTGGTCGTGAAGTCAACGGTGCCAAGCGCTGGATTGGCTTAGGGGTTTTCAACCTGCAGCCGTCCGAGCTGGCCAAGCTGTTTAGCGTGATGTTTATCGCCGCCTACCTGGTGCGACGCCAAGCAGAGGTGCGCGAGAAACTCACCGGTTTTCTCAAGCCAATGCTGGTGCTGGGGCCGATTGCCTTTCTGTTGCTGGCCGAGCCGGACTTCGGCGCCACCGTGGTGTTGGTTGGCGCGGCCATCGCCATGTTGTTCCTCGGTGGGGTCAACCTGCTGCGTTTTATTCCGTTGGCCACCGGTGTGCTGGGGCTTGGCGTGTGGGTGATGACCAGTCAGGCCTATCGCCTGGAGCGCCTGACCAACTTTGTCGACCCGTGGGCGGACCAATATGGCGCTGGCTACCAGTTGAGCCAGGCGCTGATTGCCTTTGGTCGTGGCGAGTGGTTCGGCGTCGGTCTGGGTAACAGCGTGCAAAAGCAGTTCTACCTGCCGGAAGCGCATACCGACTTCGTGTTTGCCGTACTGGCCGAAGAGTTGGGCATGATCGGCGCATTGATTACCGTCGGCCTGTTCGTCTTCGTCAGCGTGCGCGCTTTGTATATCGGTCTCTGGGCGGAGAAGGCCAAGCAGTTCTTCTCGGCCTATGTGGCCTATGGCCTGGCGTTCCTGTGGATCGGTCAGGTGCTGATCAATATTGGTGTGAATGTTGGCCTGCTGCCGACCAAGGGGCTGACCTTGCCGTTCCTCAGCTACGGCGGCAGCTCGCTGGTGATTTGTTGCGTCAGCCTGGCGTTGTTGTTGCGCATTGAGTGGGAGCGCCGCACGCAACTAGGTAGCGCGGATGTCGACTTTAACGAATCCGACTTCTTCGAAGGCCAAGCCGCCGTGGAGGTTCAGCATGCGCGGTAATGTCCTGATTATGGCCGGCGGTACCGGCGGCCATGTGTTCCCAGCGCTGGCCTGTGCCCGTGAGTTCAAGGCGCGTGGTTACAGCGTGCATTGGCTGGGCACGCCGCGCGGCATTGAGAATGAGTTGGTGCCGGCTGCTGGCCTGCCGTTGCACCTGATTGAGGTCAGCGGGCTGCGTGGCAAGGGCAAGTTGTCCCTGCTGAAGGCGCCGTTCCAGCTGATCAAGGCGCTGCTTCAGGCGCGCAAGGTGATGCGTGAACTGCAGCCGGTGTGCGTACTGGGCATGGGCGGTTATGTCACTGGTCCCGGCGGCTTAGCGGCGCGGATGAATGGCGCGCCGCTGATCATTCACGAACAGAATGCCGTAGCCGGTACCGCCAATCGTAGCCTGGTGCCGTTTGCCAGCCGCGTCTGTGAGGCCTTCCCGAATACCTTTGGCCACAGCGCCAAGCGCCGCACCACCGGTAATCCGGTGCGCGAAGAGCTGTTCCTGGAAACCCCACGTGATTCGCTGCGCAACCGCCAGCCACGCCTGCTGGTGCTGGGCGGCAGTTTGGGGGCCGAACCGCTGAATAAATTGCTTCCCGAAGCGTTGTCGCAAGTGGCGGCTGAACTGCGCCCTGAGGTGTTCCATCAGGCCGGTAAGCAACATGATGCAATTACCACTGAACGCTATCGCGCAGTTGGCGTCGAAGCGCAGGTCGCGCCATTCATCAAAGACATGGCCCGTGCGTATGCCTGGGCGGATCTGGTGGTGTGCCGCGCCGGTGCGTTGACCATCAGCGAGCTTGCTGCAGCCGGCTTGCCAGCGTTTCTGTTGCCACTGCCGCATGCGATTGACGACCACCAGACCCGCAATGCCGATTATCTGGCCAGTGCCGGCGCTGCCGTACTGTTGCCACAACGTTCCACTGACGCCGCCAAGCTGGCCGCGCAGCTGACCGAGGTTTTGATGCACCCCGAACAACTCATTCAAATGGCGCAGACGGCTCGCCGCCTGGCCAAACCCGATGCAACCTGCACCGTTGTCGATATCTGCCTGGAGGTTGCCCGTGGCTAAGTCTCCCGCTGCTGCTCGTTCGGAAATCCGCCGTATGCGCCGTATCCGGCGTATCCATTTCGTCGGCATCGGTGGTGCCGGCATGTGCGGTATCGCCGAAGTGCTGCTCAATCTTGGCTACGAAGTGTCCGGTTCCGATCTGAAAACTTCCGCAGTGACTGAGCGTCTGGAAAGCTTCGGAGCACAGATTTTTATTGGTCACCGCGCCGAAAACGCCGAGCAAGCCGATGTCCTGGTGGTCTCCAGTGCGATTAATACCAGCAACCCGGAAGTTGCTACCGCTCTGGAGCGGCGTATTCCGGTGGTGCCGCGCGCCGAGATGCTCGCCGAATTGATGCGCTACCGCCACGGTATTGCCGTCGCCGGTACCCACGGCAAAACCACCACCACCAGCTTGCTGGCTTCGGTGTTCGCTGCCGGCGGCCTCGACCCGACCTTTGTGATTGGTGGCCGGCTAAATGCAGCAGGCACCAATGCCCAGTTGGGCAGCAGTCGTTACCTGATTGCCGAAGCCGACGAAAGCGATGCCAGCTTCCTGCATCTGCAGCCGATGGTCTCGGTCGTCACCAATATCGACATGGACCACATGAGCACCTACGGCGGTGACTTCAACAAGTTGAAGGCCACCTTCGTCAAGTTCCTGCACAACCTGCCGTTCTACGGCTTGGCCGTGATGTGTGTGGATGACCCGTTTGTGCGTGAAATTTTGCCGCAGGTGTCGCGCCCCATCGTCACCTATGGCTTTGATGAAGGCGCCGATGTGCGCGCCATCAATGTGCGCCATCAGGGCATGCAGACCTTCTTCACCGTGTTGCGCCGTGACCGTGAACCTTTGGATGTGTCGGTCAATATGCCCGGCAACCACAACGTCTTGAACGCCCTAGCGACCATCGCCATTGCCACCGATGAGGGCATCAGCGATGAGGCGATTATCCAGGGCCTGTCAGGCTTCCAGGGTGTCGGCCGGCGTTTCCAGGTGTATGGCGAGCTGCCGGTTGATGGCGGCAGTGTGATGCTGGTCGATGATTACGGCCACCACCCGCGCGAGGTCGCCGCGGTGATCAAGGCGGTACGCGCCGGTTGGCCGGAGCGCCGCCTGGTGATGGTCTACCAGCCGCACCGGTTTAGCCGCACCCGCGACCTGTATGACGACTTCGTGCAGGTCTTGGGCGAGGCCAACGTGTTGCTGCTGATGGCTGTCTACCCGGCGGGCGAAGAGCCGATTCCGGGTGCCGACAGCCGTCAGTTGTGCCACAGCATTCGTCAGCGCGGCCAGCTCGACCCAATCTACATCGAGCGCGGTGTGGACCTCGCGCCGATCGTCAAACCACTGCTGCGTGCCGGCGACATTCTGCTTTGCCAGGGCGCTGGCGACATCGGCGGGCTGGCTCCGCAGTTGTTGCAAAGCCCGCTGTTCGCCGTCGCTGGAGGTCAATCGAAATGAGTGCCGAGCATTTGAAGAGCCAATACCCGGTCAGCGCCTTTGGTCGTGTGGCGGTGCTGTTTGGCGGCAAGAGCGCCGAGCGTGAAGTGTCGCTGAAGTCCGGAAATGCCGTGCTGCAAGCGCTGCTAGCCGCCGGCGTGGATGCCTTTGGTATTGATGTCGAGGCTGATTTTCTACAGCGCTTGAATGATGAAAAAATCGATCGTGCGTTTATCGTCCTGCACGGTCGTGGCGGTGAAGATGGCGCGATGCAAGGGTTGCTTGAGTGTGCCGGGATTCCTTACACCGGCAGCGGCATCCTGGCTTCGGCCTTGGCGATGGACAAGCTGCGCACCAAGCAGGTGTGGCAGAGCCTTGGCTTGTCGACTCCGCGCCATGCGGTATTGGCCTCGGCTGCTGATTGTGAAACGGCGGCAACTGATCTGGGCTTCCCGCTGATCGTCAAGCCGGCGCATGAAGGCTCCAGCATTGGCATGGCCAAGGTTGGTGATCTGCAGGCGTTGATTGCGGCCTGGCAGGATGCCAGTGGCTACGACTCGCAGGTGCTGGTTGAGCAATGGATCGCCGGGCCGGAGTTCACCATCGCCGTGCTGCGCGGTGAGGTGCTGCCGCCGATTGCCCTGGGCACTCCGCACAGCTTTTACGACTACGACGCCAAGTACCTGGCCAATGACACCCAGTACCGCATTCCCTGCGGCCTGGATGCTGCGAAGGAAGCGGAGCTGGTGCAGCTCACCGCACGCGCGTGCGAAGCCGTCGGTATTCAGGGCTGGGCCCGTGCGGACGTGATGCAGGATGCCGATGGGCGTTTTTGGTTGCTGGAAGTCAACACGGTTCCCGGTATGACCGATCACAGCCTGGTGCCGATGGCGGCGAAGGCCGCAGGTCTGGATTTTCAACAACTGGTGTTGGCGATTCTTGCCGACAGCCTAGAAGCGCGGGGTTAACCCATGACCGTCACCTTGCGTCACCAGCCAGGTTCTTCCCGCGCCCCCGTGCGCGGCAAGCCTGTGCAGCGCGGCGCCAGCCGTTTGGTGGCCAGGGAGCCGATCAGCCTGCGGGTGAGCCTGCCGAAAGCCCGTCTTCTCGGGTTTGGCGCCTGGCTCAAGCGTCTGACTTGGCCGCTGTTGCTGCTGGGCTTGGGCTACGGCACCTATGAGCTGTCATTGCGCGCCTTGCCCTATGCCGATCAGCCGATTGCCAAAATCAGCGTCGAGGGTGATCTCAGTTACGTCAATCAGCAGGCCGTACAGCAGCGCATTGCGCCTTACGCCAGCGCCAGCTTCTTCAGTGTTGACTTGCTGAGTATGCGCCGTGAGCTGGAGACGATGCCCTGGATTGCCAGTGCCCAAGTGCGCCGGGTATGGCCGGATCAACTGGTGGTGCGTCTGGAAGAACAATTACCGATTGCCCGCTGGGGCGATGAGGCGCTGCTGAACAACCAGGGCGAGGCATTCGCCCCGCAGGAGCTGGCGAATTATCCACACCTGCCGCAGTTGTATGGCCCTAAGCGGGCGCAGCAGCAAGTGATGCAGCAATACCAGGTGATCAGCCAGATGCTGCGCCCCGTGGGCTTTTCCGTGGCGCGCCTGGAGTTGCGTGAGCGTGGTAGCTGGTTCCTCTCCACCGGACAGGGCATTGAGCTGCTGCTGGGACGTGACCACCTGGTGGAAAAAATGCGGCGCTTCACCGCCATTTATGGCAAGGCCTTGAAAGAGCAACAAGCGAATATCGCGCGGATCGATTTGCGTTACGCCAACGGCCTGGCCGTGGCATGGCGTGAGCCGGTCGCGCCCACGGCGGCACCAACCGCTGTCGTGCAGTGAATCAGGAGAAGGCAAGAGCCATGGCAAATATGCAGAGCGGCAAGATGATCGTCGGTCTCGATATCGGTACCTCCAAGGTGGTGGCGTTGGTCGGTGAAGTGAATGCGGACGGCCAGCTGGAAATCGTCGGCATCGGTACCCATCCGTCGCGCGGCTTGAAAAAGGGCGTGGTGGTGAATATCGAGTCGACCGTGCAATCGATCCAGCGCGCCGTCGAAGAAGCCCAGCTGATGGCCGGTTGCCGTATCCACTCGGCCTTTGTCGGCCTGGCCGGTAACCATATCCGTAGCCTCAACAGCCACGGCATCGTCGCTATTCGTGATCGCGAAGTCAGTACGGCTGACCTTGAGCGGGTACTCGATGCCGCCCAGGCGGTGGCCATTCCAGCCGACCAGCGGGTACTGCATACCTTGCCGCAGGATTACGTGATCGATAACCAGGAAGGCGTGCGCGAGCCGCTAGGCATGTCCGGCGTGCGCCTGGAGGCCAAGGTGCACGTTGTCACCTGCGCCGTGAATGCCGCGCAGAATATCGAGAAGTGCGTGCGCCGTTGCGGCCTGGAAGTTGACGACATCATTCTTGAGCAGTTGGCCTCGGCCTATGCCGTGCTCACCGACGACGAAAAAGAGCTGGGTGTGTGCCTGGTCGACATCGGCGGCGGCACCACCGACATCTGCATCTTCACCGAAGGCGCGATTCGCCATACTGCGGTGATTCCAATTGCCGGTGACCAGGTCACCAATGACATCGCCATGGCCCTGCGCACGCCAACCCAGTATGCCGAGGAGATCAAGATTCGGTATGCTTGCGCGTTGGCCAAACTGGCCGGTGCGGGCGAAACCATCAAGGTGCCGAGCGTCGGTGATCGTCCGCCGCGTGATTTGTCGCGTCAGTCCTTGGCCGAGGTGGTTGAGCCACGTTATGACGAGTTGTTCACCCTGATTCAGGCTGAACTGCGTCGCAGTGGTTACGAGGACTTGATCCCGGCCGGGATCGTCCTCACTGGCGGTACAGCGAAGATGGAAGGAGCCGTCGAGCTGGCCGAAGAAATTTTCCATATGCCGGTACGCCTGGGTATTCCCCAGGGTGTCAAAGGATTGGCCGACGTCGTGCGTAACCCCATTTATTCCACAGGTGTAGGCCTGTTGCTGTACGGGCTGCAGAAGCAGGCCGACGGCGTTTCGATGTCTGCGCTTGGCAGCTACAGCGATGAACCCAAACAACCTGTTCTGGAACGGCTGAAACGCTGGGTCCAGGGCAATTTCTGATTTTGCAGTAGGCGTTATAACTAGAAAGTAAAGGAGAGGGAAAATGTTTGAACTCGTAGACAGCGCTCCAGCAAGCGCAGTTATCAAGGTCATCGGCGTGGGCGGCGGCGGCGGTAATGCTGTCAATCACATGGCGAAAAACAACATTGAAGGCGTTGAGTTCATCTGCGCCAACACGGATGCGCAGGCGCTGAAAAACGTCGGTGCACGTACCGTCCTGCAGCTGGGTACGGCCGTGACCAAAGGCCTCGGCGCCGGTGCTAATCCCGAAGTCGGCCGCCAGGCGGCGATGGAAGACCGCGAGCGTATCGCTGAGGTGTTGCAGGGTTGCGACATGGTCTTCATCACCACCGGCATGGGCGGCGGTACCGGTACCGGTGCGGCTCCAGTCATCGCTCAGGTGGCCAAGGAAATGGGCATTCTCACCGTTGCGGTGGTGACCCGTCCGTTCCCGTTCGAAGGCAAAAAGCGCATGCTGATCGCCGAGGAGGGCATTCGCTCCCTGGCAGAAAGCGTTGACTCGCTGATCACCATTCCTAACGAAAAACTGCTGACCATCCTCGGTAAAGACGCCAGCCTGCTGTCGGCTTTCGCCAAGGCAGACGACGTACTCGCCGGTGCGGTGCGCGGTATCTCCGACATCATCAAGCGTCCGGGCATGATCAACGTCGACTTCGCCGACGTGAAAACCGTGATGAGCGAAATGGGCATGGCAATGATGGGCACTGGCTGCGCCAGCGGTCCGAACCGTGCACGTGAAGCCACCGAGGCGGCGATTCGCAACCCGCTGCTGGAAGACGTCAACCTGCAAGGCGCACGCGGCATTCTGGTGAATATCACCGCCGGTCCTGACCTGTCCCTGGGTGAGTACTCCGACGTGGGTAACATCATTGAGCAGTTCGCTTCCGAGCACGCCACCGTCAAGGTCGGCACCGTGATCGATCCGGACATGCGCGACGAGCTGCATGTCACCGTGGTTGCCACTGGTCTGGGTGCGCGTATCGAGAAGCCGGTCAAGGTTATCGACAATACTGTGCAGGTTTCTGCCAGCGGCCACAGCAACGCAACCGCACCTGCGCGTAGCGAGCAAAGCGTCAATTACAAGGACTACGAGCGTCCCACCGTGCAGCGTCAAAGCCACGGCGGTGCGGCCACTGCGGCCAAGATGAACCCACAGGACGATATGGATTACCTGGATATTCCGGCCTTCCTGCGTCGTCAGGCCGATTGATGAAATGTATCAGGAGTATTAGGACGATTGGTGTTCAGCAAAGGCCGGTTCTGCTATCATCGCCGGCCATTGTTGAAAACTATTCGCAACTAGTGCTATAGCGGTCCAATCCATGATCAGACAACGCACCCTGAAGAACATTATCCGCGCCACTGGCGTTGGCCTGCATTCCGGGGAGAAGGTATACCTGACCCTGAAGCCGGCCCCTGTGGACACCGGTATCGTGTTCCGTCGTACCGACTTGGACCCTGTCGTGGAAATTCCCGCGCGTGCAGGTAATGTCGGTGAAACCACCATGTCGACCACCTTGGTCAATGGTGATGTCAAGGTGGATACGGTAGAGCACCTGCTTTCGGCCATGGCTGGCCTGGGCATCGATAACGCCTACGTCGAGCTCTCCGCATCCGAAGTACCGATCATGGATGGCAGTGCTGGTCCCTTTGTATTCCTGATTCAATCGGCAGGTCTGGAAGAGCAGGATGCCCACAAGAAGTTCATCCGTATTCTTCGCGAAGTCACAGTTGAAGAGGGCGACAAGCGCGCCACCTTCGTGCCTTTCGAAGGGTTCAAGGTGACCTTCGAGATCGATTTCGATCACCCGGTCTTTCGCAATCGCACCCAGTCGGCCAGCGTTGACTTCTCCAGCACGTCTTTCGTGAAGGAAGTGAGTCGCGCGCGTACGTTCGGTTTTATGCGTGATATCGAGTTCCTGCGTTCACAGAACCTGGCACTCGGCGGCAGCGTGGATAACGCCATCGTGGTGGATGAGTTCCGCGTGTTGAACGAAGACGGCCTGCGTTATGAGGACGAGTTCGTTAAGCACAAGATTCTCGATGCGATCGGCGATCTTTACCTGCTAGGTAACAGCCTGATTGGCGAGTTCAAAGGTTTCAAGTCGGGGCATGCACTGAATAATCTTTTGTTGCGTACCCTGATCGAGCAGACCGATGCGTGGGAAGTTGTCACCTTCGACGACCCTAATACCGCGCCAATCTCTTACATGCGCCCGGTTGCGGCGGTGTAACGCAATACCCTCCTTCTTTGTTTTCTGAGGCCACCCTAGGGTGGCCTTTTTTTATCGATAAGCAATGCGGGTGGGCAGTACTCGGCCAGTCACTGCATGAGGCGAAAAATGCAGGCTGAGCATTTTTCGCCTGCTGTTTAGTCGGCTGATTTGTCGCTTTGTGTGTGCTTGGCTAGGCGCTCGAGGGCGGCGCGCAGCTTGGGATCGCTGATGCCGTCGGCGGTGGCCTGGATGTTTTCCGCTGCGCTGCTGGACAGGCTGATTGTGCGACCTGGTGCGCGCCTTTCGGCAGTCGGAGGTTGCACCTTGAACAGGATCTTCGTTAAGGTCGCGAACTCTTCGAGTGACTGCAGCTGTTTCAGCAAGCGTTTTTGCTGATAGCGCAGGCGCGTGGCCCAGTGGCCATCGGTGATTATCAGCAGCAGGCAACCCTCGCGCCATGATGCTACATGGCAGTGTTCGCGAGCAGCCGGCTGTAGCTGGCTTTCCAGTAAGTGCTGCAGACGATCAATGCGTTGCGCTTGATTGAACAGCGCTTTCAGAGGCTTCGCTTCGCGCAACAGCGCGGCGGGAGCCCGGGCCGGCAAAGGACGAAATGTCATGGCAGGACGCCTGATAAAGTGAGGCCGCCATGGTAGCAGAATCGCTGCTACCGGCTGTGGCTTCACCGTTAGGGGAAAGTTGTGCAGATCATTTTACTCAGTCGGCACCACGGTGCCGCACGCTCAATTCGCCTGGATTCACGCGGGTTACTGTTGACGATATTACTGGCGCTGGCTGTCGCGCTCGCCAGTGGTGTGGCGGTAGGTGCCTGGTGGGCACCTGCCACCGTGAGGGTGCAAGACGACACACAAATCAATCAGGTGCTGGATCAGCAGCGCGCTGAGGTCGGTGCCGTGCGCTTAGATGCGCAGCGTCAGTTGGATGCATTCGCGGTGCATGTGGCCGAGCTGCAGGCGCGCCTGACGCGCCTGGATGCCCTGGGTGAGCGACTGACTGAATTGGCGGATCTGGATGCCAGTGAATTCGACTTCTCGCTCAATGTCGGTCAGGGCGGTGCCGAAGATTCTTTGGGCGAGGCGGCTTATGCGCCACCGCAGTTTATGGATGAACTCGACCGCTTAAGCTTGCGCCTGGACAGCCGTGAGCAGTTATTGGAAGTGCTCGAGCAGTTGATCGGCGAGCGCCAACTGAGTGAGGCTGAATACCTTTCCGGTATGCCGGTGCGTCACGGCTACATGTCCTCATCCTTCGGTCGGCGCATACATCCGCTGACCGGGCGCAATACTCAGCACAAGGGTGTCGATTTTGCCGCCAAACCGGGCAGTGATGTGGTGGCTGTCGCTGCTGGGGTGGTGAGCTTCTCCGGAGTCAAGTCGGGTTATGGCAATGTCGTTGAGCTCAGTCACGCAGACGGCTACACCACGCTGTATGCGCACAATCAGAGCAACCTGGTGCAGATCGGTGACCTGGTACAACGCGACCAGACGATTGCCAAGGTTGGGCGCACCGGGCGCGCCAGCGGCTATCATGTGCACTTCGAAGTCACCAAGAATGGCCGGGTGGTCAATCCGGCCAGCTACATCGCCCGAGTTGGCGATGTCGAATAACGCCGCTTTCCTCATTGGCGTTTCCGAGTAGAATGCCCACCTCGCACGCAGCCTTAAGGGCTGCATGGGTCGCTGTTCAGTAGCCCTCAATCCATACGCCTGGAAGATCCTGTCGATATGTTTGCGCCTTTGTTGAAAAAACTCTTTGGAAGCAAGAACGAGCGTGAAGTTAAACGCATGCTCAAGGCGGTTGTTGCCGTCAATGCCTTCGAGGAGCAGATGCTTGCCCTCTCCGATGAGCAACTGCGTGCCAAGACAGATGAGTTCAAGGCCCGCCTGAGCCAAGGTGAAACCCTTGATCAGTTGCTTGCTGAGGCCTTCGCGGTTGCCCGTGAAGCCGGTAAGCGAGTGATGGGCATGCGCCACTTCGACGTGCAGTTGATCGGTGGCATGACCTTGCACGAAGGCAAGATCGCCGAGATGCGCACCGGTGAGGGCAAGACCCTGGTGGCGACACTGGCGGTGTACCTCAATGCGCTGTCGGGCAAAGGCGTGCACGTGGTCACGGTCAACGACTACCTGGCCCGCCGCGACGCCAACTGGATGCGCCCGCTGTATGAATTCCTCGGCATGTCGGTGGGTATCGTCACCCCGTTTATGCCGCCGGAAGAGAAGCGTGAAGCCTATGCGGCTGACATCACCTACGGCACCAACAACGAATTCGGTTTCGATTACCTGCGCGACAACATGGCCTTCAGCCTGGAAGATAAATTCCAGCGTGAGCTGAATTTCGCCGTAATCGACGAAGTTGACTCGATCCTCATCGACGAAGCACGTACCCCGCTGATTATCTCCGGCCAGGCCGAAGACAGCTCGCGTCTCTACAGTGAAATCAACAAACTGATTCCGCGCCTCAAGCTGCATGTCGAGGAAGAGGAAGGCATCGTCACTCAGGAAGGCCATTACAAGCTTGACGAGAAGGCGCGCCAGGTTGAGCTGAACGAAGCCGGCCACCAGTTCGTCGAAGAGATGCTCACCGAAGTTGGCCTATTGGCCGAGGGCGAAAGCCTGTACTCGGCGCACAACCTGGGCCTGTTGACTCACGTTTATTCGGGCCTGCGCGCGCACAAGCTGTTCAACCGTAACGTTGAATACATTGTGCAGAACAACCAGATACTGCTGGTCGACGAACACACTGGCCGCACCATGCCGGGTCGCCGCCTGTCCGAGGGCCTGCACCAGGCCATCGAGGCCAAAGAAGGCCTGCCGATTCAGGCCGAGAGCCAGACACTGGCTTCGACCACGTTCCAGAACTACTTCCGTCTGTACAACAAGCTGTCCGGCATGACCGGTACTGCTGATACCGAAGCGTTTGAGTTCCATCAGATCTACGGCTTGGCGGTGATCGTGATCCCGACCAACCGTGAGTTGGCGCGTAAGGACTTCAATGACCTGGTCTACCTGACTGCGGATGAGAAGTACGCGGCCATCGTCACCGACATCAAGGAAAGCATGGCGCAAGGGCGGCCGGTGCTGGTTGGTACGGCCACCATTGAAACGTCTGAGCACATGTCCAGGCTGCTCGACCAGGAAGGCATTGCGCACAAGGTGCTCAACGCCAAGTTCCACGAGAAAGAAGCGGAAATCATTGCCCAGGCCGGCCGCCCAGGCGCGCTAACCATTGCCACTAATATGGCCGGTCGCGGTACCGACATCCTCCTGGGTGGTAACTGGGAAGTCGAAGTTGCCAGTTTGGAAAACGCCACGCCCGAGCAAATCGCGCAGATCAAGGCCGACTGGCAGAAGCGTCACCAGCAGGTGATTGAGTCGGGCGGCCTGCATGTGATCGCTTCCGAGCGCCATGAGTCGCGCCGCATCGACAACCAGCTGCGTGGCCGTGCCGGCCGCCAGGGTGATCCGGGTTCCAGCCGTTTCTACCTGTCGCTGGAAGACAGCCTGATGCGCATTTTCGCCTCCGACCGGGTGAAGAACTTTATGAAGGCCTTGGGCATGCAGTCCGGTGAAGCCATTGAGCACCGCATGGTCAGCAATGCCATCGAAAAAGCCCAGCGCAAGGTTGAAGGGCGCAACTTCGACATGCGTAAGCAGCTGCTGGAATACGATGACGTGGCCAACGAGCAGCGCAAAGTGATCTATCACATGCGCAACACGCTGCTGGCTGCGGACAACATTGGCGAAACCATCGCCGAGTTCCGTCAGGAAGTGCTTGAGAGCCTGATCAACGAGCATATCGCGCCGCAGTCGCTGCCAGAGCAGTGGGATATCGCCGGCCTGGAAGAAGCGTTGTTCACCAGCTTCAACCTGCGTCTGCCAATCCAGCAGTGGCTGGATGATGACCATAAGCTGTACGAAGAAACCCTGCGTGCGCGCATTCTCGAAGAGCTGATCACGGCCTACAACGAGAAGGAAATCGAGGCCAGCGCCGAGGCGCTGCGCACCTTCGAGAAGCAGATCCTTCTGCGTGTGCTGGATGACCTGTGGAAAGACCACCTGTCGACCATGGATCACCTACGCCACGGCATTCACCTGCGCGGTTATGCGCAGAAAAACCCGAAGCAGGAATACAAGCGCGAGTCCTTCACCCTGTTCCAGGAGCTGCTGGACTCGATCAAGCGCGACACCATCCGCGTGCTGTCGCATGTGCAGGTACGCCGCGAAGATCCGGCCGAAGAAGAAGCTCGTCTGCGTCGAGATGCTGAAGCCCTGGCTGAGCGCATGCAGTTCCAGCACGCAGACGCGTCGGCCTTGCCGCAGCCCGCCACTGACGAAGAGGGTGATGTCGCGGTTGCCGTGGCGCCTGTGCGCACCGAGCCGAAGATTGGCCGTAACGAGAGCTGCCCGTGTGGCTCCGGCAAGAAGTACAAGCATTGTCACGGTCAGGTGAATTAAACCGATCGTGTCGCATGGGTTGAGCCGGCAGTGAAGTTGGCTATGCTGGGCTCAGCTTGATTAACGCCGCGAACGGTCTGACCGCTCGCGGCGTTTTACCATCTCATTCTGTCCTACCACCTCTAGGAGCGTTCCCATGGCTGTTGGTCTTGGCCCGTTGTCTACCCTGCACCCGGTTCCAGGTTTTGAATTGGGCATCGCTTCTGCGGGCATCAAGCGTCCTGGGCGCAAGGATGTGGTAGTCATGCGCTGCGCCGAGGGCTCCAGCGTAGCGGGTGTATTCACCCTCAATGCGTTCTGCGCCGCCCCGGTGATTCTGGCCAAGAAGCGCGTGCTGGGCAGCGTGCGGTATTTGCTGACCAACACCGGGAATGCCAACGCCGGTACCGGTGAGCCGGGCCTGCTGAATGCCCAGCGTACCTGCGCGGCCCTGGCCAAACTGGCTGGAGTGGACGAGAGTGCGGTGCTGCCGTTCTCCACTGGGGTTATCGGTGAGCCGTTGCCGGTTGAGAAGATCGAGGGCGCGCTGCAGGCTGCGTTGGCTAACCTCTCCGAAACCCATTGGGCGGATGCGGCGACCGGCATCATGACCACCGATACCTTGCCCAAAGGCACGAGCCGCCAGTTTGTGCATGACGGCGTGACGGTAACCGTCACCGGTATCAGCAAGGGTGCAGGCATGATCAAGCCGAACATGGCGACCATGCTCGGCTACATCGCCACCGACGCCAAGGTCGCCCAAGGCGTGCTGCAGGACCTGCTGCGCGATGCGGCGAACAAGTCGTTTAACCGCATCACCATCGACGGCGACACCTCGACCAACGACTGCTGCATGCTGATTGCTACGGGTAGGGCCGCCTTGCCCGAAATCACCCAGGCCAGCGGTGATCTGTTCGCTAAGCTCAAGGAAGCCGTGTTCGGCGTATGCATGGAGGTGGCGCAGGCCATCGTGCGTGACGGCGAAGGTGCAACCAAGTTCGTCACTGTGCAGGTGAATGGCGGGGCTACTCATCAAGAGTGCCTGGACGTCGGCTATGCCGTAGCGCATTCGCCGCTGATCAAGACCGCGCTGTTCGCCTCTGACCCGAACTGGGGGCGCATTCTCGCCGCTGTCGGTCGTGCCGGTGTGGCGCAACTGGATGTCAGCCTGATCGACGTGTTCCTCGGTGAGGTGTGCATTGCCAGCCGCGGCTGTCGTGCGGCCAGCTACACCGAGGCGCAGGGTTCTGCGGTGATGGCCGAGGAAGAAATCACCATCCGCATCGAGCTGGGTCGCGGTGGTTGCAGCGAGACCATCTGGACCACCGACCTGTCCCATGAGTACGTGAAGATCAACGCCGAATACCGCACCTGATCATTCACTTGCTGGCTGTCTGACTCTCCGCATTCCCGTTGTTTATGCCCGCATAAGCAACGGGAATTTGCTATTGAGGGGGGCGCCTTCTAAGGTCGTTCGATCTTCTCGCCCGGAGTGCAGCCATGTCCCTTACTTTAGTGATCGGCGACAAAACCTATTCGTCCTGGTCGCTGCGTGCGGCGCTGGTCCTAGAGTTGACCGGGGCAGCCTACAGCGAGCAGCTGATTGCGTTGTATCAAGCGGATACCCGTGCACAGATTTTGCGTTATTCGCCCACTGGCAAAGTCCCGCTGCTGATCAGCGACGACGGCGCGATTTGGGATTCGCTGGCGATTGCCGAGTACCTGGCCGAACGGTTTCCAGCGGCGCAACTCTGGCCGCAGGCACGCGCTGCCCGAGCGTTGGCCCGCAGTGCCTGCGCCGAAATGCACAGTGGGTTTTTCGCCCTGCGCACGCATATGCCGATGGACCTCAAGCGTAACCAGGCATTGGCAGCAATACCGGCCGAGGCCCTGGCCGATATTCACCGCGTCTGCGAGCTATGGGCCGAGTGTCGGCAGCGATTTGCTCAGGGCGGTGCCTTCCTGTTTGGCCGGCCCAGTATTGCGGATGCTTTTTTTGCTCCCGTGGCGGCGCGCCTGCACAGTTATCAGGTGGCGTTGCCGGCTGAGGCGGGCGCTTATGTCGAGACTATTTACCAGTGGCCAGCGTTCCAGCGCTGGTTCCAGGCTGCTCAAGAGGAACAACTGGGGTGAAACGTATTCATGTAGCCGCCGCCGTCATTCGCGGTGCCGACGGGCAGATCCTGCTCGCCAAACGCCCTGAAGATAAACACCAGGGCGGCCTCTGGGAGTTTCCTGGCGGCAAGGTTGAAGTCGGTGAAGCTGTTCCGGTCGCCCTGGCTCGCGAGCTGGAAGAGGAGCTGGGCATTCGCCCCAGCACGGCGCGGCCATTGATTCAGGTGCGGCATGATTACCCAGACAAGCAGGTGTTGCTGGATGTCTGGGAGGTCTCGGCTTTCACCGGCGAACCGCATGGCGCGGAAGGTCAGCCGCTGGCCTGGGTCAGCCCCCGGCAGTTGGGCGACTATGAATTCCCGGCGGCCAATCGGCCGATTGTCACCGCTGCACGTTTACCCGAGCGTTACCTGATCACCCCGGAGGGCTTGAGTGGGCCAGAGCTGTTACGGGGTATCCAGACGGCGCTGACAAGCGGCATCCGTTTGCTGCAGTTGCGCGCCCCGGCGATGTTCGACGCGCAGTACCGCGACATTGCCGTGGATGCCCTCGGCCTGTGTGCCGGCAAGGCGCAACTAATGCTTAAAGGCCCGCTGGAGTGGTTGGGCGACTTTCCCGCGGCTGGCTGGCACCTGACGGCGCAGCAATTGCGTGAGCTGAGTGCCGGAGGGCGGCCGTTCCCGCGCGAGCGCTGGTTGGCTGCATCCTGTCACTCGGCCGACGAACTCGCGCTGGCGACGCAGATGGGCGTGGATTTCATCACCTTGTCGCCGGTGCAGGCGACGCGCACCCATCCCGATGCCCAGCCGCTGGGCTGGACGCAGGTTGCCGAATTATTGCAGGGCTTTAATCAGCCAGCCTACCTGTTGGGTGGGGTGACCCCGGGCGACGCTGAGCGGGCTTGGCAGGTCGGAGCTCAGGGTGTGGCCGGTATTCGGGCGTTCTGGCCGGAGTAAGCCCTGGAATGGCAACCATCAGCTAAACAGCGCTATAGTCGCGCCCTCAAATGGTGCGCGATAGGTGAGCGGTTAATGGGGCACAGCATCACGGGGTGGTTGAAAGGCTTCTGGCCGGCTCCTATGGCAGTCAGCCTGAGCGAGCGGGTGCTGAGTTGTGTTGGGGCGGTGCTGGGATTGCTGTTCAGTGGCTGGCTATGCCGCGAGGCGTTGGGCAGTGCCAGCCCTTGGCTGATTGCCCCCATGGGCGCATCGGCGGTGTTGCTGTTTGCCGTGCCGGCCAGCCCCCTGGCGCAGCCTTGGTCGATTGTTGGCGGTAACCTGTTCTCCGCCCTGGTCGGCGTCAGTTGTGCCGCCTGGCTCGGCCATAGCGCACCGGTGGCCGCGCTGGCCGGTGGTCTGGCGATTGCCGCGATGTTTGCCCTGCGCTGCCTGCACCCGCCTGGCGGCGCGGTGGCCTTGACCGCCGTGCTGGCAGGCCCTGAAGTGGCCCAGTTGGGTTATCACTTCGCGCTTTATCCTGTTGCGCTGAACTCCCTGGGGCTGCTGCTGATTGCGCTGCTGTTCAATAACGCGTTGCGCCGGCAATACCCGCATCAAGCCCTTGCGCATGGCAACGTGCACAAGACCCGTGACCCGATCCCGCGTGAGCGCTTGGGCTTTACCCCGGACGATCTGGACGCGGTGCTCGAAGCCCGTGGCGAGCTGCTCGATATTTCCCGTGAGGACCTCGAGGAAATTCTCCTGCAGACTGAGGCGCGTGCCTATCAGCGACGGTTTGGCGAGGTGCGCTGCGTCGATATCATGTCCCGCGATGTGCAAACACTGGGTCCGACTGCGGAGCTTGGCGAAGCCCGTGCCAGCCTGCATGAGCACTGTTTAACCGCGATGCCGGTGGTCAACGCCCAGGGCGAGTTGCTCGGCATGCTCGGGCTGCATGAGGTGTTGCAGGCGCCCACGGGTGCCGAGGATGTTGGCGCGTGCATGCGTCGCCAGGTGCCCACCTGTCGCGCGGATTGGCCGGTCACCTACCTGCTGCAGATGTTCACCGATGGCGATGTGCATCAGGTTCCGGTGGTCGACGAAGAGCGGCGAGTGGTGGGGATTGTCAGCCAGACCGACCTGCTGGCCGCAATGTTCCGTATGTCTTTGCAAGGCGCAGACACCTGCGTCTCGGTCGGCTGATCGCGACGCCCGTGCAAACGTTTGCTGTAGGCTCCTATGCACTGTTTACTGGTTGAGAATGCCTGTGTCCGTAGAACTCCGCTCCCCGTCGAATATGCGTCCCAGCACCCTGCACTTGCCCAGAGGGCCATGGGCTACGGTGCTCGACTGCCTGTGCGGGCACTTTCCGGCTATTAGCCGTGAGGTCTGGTTAGAGCGCTTCACGCGGGGGCGCGTGCTGGATGCTCAAGGGCAGCCACTCGCTATCGAGGCCATTTACCGTGAAGGGCTCAAGGTGCATTACTTTCGCGAGGTGCCGGCAGAGACGCCGATTCCTTTCGAGGAGAGCGTGCTGTATGTCGATGAGCATGTGCTGGTCGCCGATAAGCCGCACTTTCTGCCGGTGATGCCGGCGGGGGAGTATGTCGAACAGACCTTGCAGGCACGGCTGGCCAAGCGTTTGGGGAATGCCGACTTGGTGCCCTTGCATCGGATTGATCGGCATACCGCCGGCCTGGTGCTGTTTTCCACCAACCGCCAGAGTCGTGGCCAGTACCAGGCACTGTTTCGCCTGCGGCAGATGGAGAAGTGCTACGAGGCATTGGCCCCAGCCCTGCCGCAGCTGAACTTCCCGCTGGTGCGTGCGACGCGCCTGGACGCGGCTGAGCCGTTCTTTCGTATGCAGGAAGTGGCTGGGGTTGCCAACACTGAAACCCGCATTGAAGTGGCCCAGCGCCTGGGTGAGTATTGGTTGTACCGGCTTTACCCGGTGACGGGTAAGAAGCATCAGTTACGTGTGCACCTGGCGGCGCTGGGTGCGCCGATCCTCAATGACCCGTTCTACCCCGAGGTCACCGATGCGCCGGGCACTCCCGATGACTACAGCAAGCCGCTAAAGCTGCTGGCTCGCGGCCTGGCGTTTGCTGACCCGTTGAGCGGCGAGCGGCGCAGCTTCGAGAGCCGACTCAGCCTACTTTAGCTTTGCGGCTGTTTGGCGGCGGCCTGCCACAGCACCTCATCAATCTGCTGGCGTTTGGCGATCACCCGGGCGGCGACAAACAGTAGGTCAGACAGACGGTTAACGTAAGCCAGGCCAACGCCGCGAATCGGCTCTACGGCATTCAGGTGCTGGCAGCGGCGCTCGGCGCTGCGCGCTAGGCTGCGGCAGACGTGAGCCTGGGCGATCAAGCGTGAGCCGCCGGGCAGGATGAAATTCTCCAGCGGGCCGACTTCTTCATTCCAGCGGTCGATGGCCGCTTCCAGGCGTTCGATCTCCGGTGCTTGCAGGGCCTGATAGTCAGGCATCGCCAGCTCGCCACCCAGATCGAACAGGCGATGCTGACAGGGGGCGAGCACCTCGATGATCTCAGTCAGTCCTGGGTATTGGCCTTGTTGCTCGGCCAGGTCGGCGAGTAGCAGACCAACCTGGCTGTTCAGCGTATCGACCTCGCCCATGGCGTCCACGCGCGGGTGATCCTTGGTCACGCGGCGGCCGTCGGCCAAACCGGTTTCGCCGGCGTCGCCGGTGCGGGTGTAAATCTTCGAGAGTCGGTAACCCATATTCAGAGGCCTGTATCAGGAGTGGGGGTTGGCAGTGGCAGGCGCAAGGTGAAGCAGGTGCCCTGGTCCGGTTTGGACTGCACCTCCATCTGCCCTTTGTGATTGTTGGTGATGATGAAGTAGGAAACCGACAGGCCGAGCCCAGTGCCTTGGCCGACTTCCTTGGTGGTGAAGAACGGTTCGAAGATGCGCTTGCGCACCGACTCGGGCATGCCCACGCCGTTATCTTCAACCTGAATTTCCGCCCAGGGTCCGGCCAGGCGCACGCGCAGAATGATCTGCCCGGGGGCGGCGCTGTCGCTGCGTTGGTGAATGGCCTGGGCGGCGTTTTTCAGCAGGTTGAGCAGCACTTGTTCCAGTTCGTTGGCGGTGGCCGGTACGGCGGGCAGGTCGCTGGCAAACTCGCGTTGAATGTTCAGGCTCTTGAAGTCGAAGCTGTCGGTCAGGTCGAAGTCGTTGCTGGCGATTTCCACGGCTTGGTCGATCAGCGCTGGCAAGTGGCACGGGGCGAGCTGGCGATCACTGCGCCGGCTGAAGTTGAGCATGTGGCTGACGATCTTCGCCGCGCGGCTGCCGGCTTGCTGGATGCCGTCAAGCAGGCGCGGAATCTCCCGGGCCTGCAGGTAGCGGTCGATGGCTTGCAAGCTGATGCCTGTCTGCTCGGCTTGTTCACGGTTTTTTTCCAGCTCGGGTGACAGGCGCCGGCGAATGTTCTGCACGTTGTGCAAGATGGCCCCGAGAGGGTTGTTGATCTCATGCGCCATGCCGGCGGCCAGGCCGCCGACCGAGAGCATTTTCTCCGACTGCACCATCATTTCTTCGAGGTTGAGGCGCTGGGTAATGTCGTCGATGCGGATCACCACGCCACGGCCGCTGCCGCCGGTCAGTGGGTAGAAGGTCAGGGCGTAGTACAGCGGTTGTTCGTTGCTGCCCCAGGTCACGCGCTCGATCTTTTCCACTTGGTGCTGTTCGACGGTGCGTTTTAGTTGCGGCAGGAAGGGCTTGAGCGGCGGGAAGGCGAGGAAGATCGGTTGGTTCAAGGCCTCGTCCAGGCGGGTGCCGGAGAGGCTGCTGGCTTCCTGGTTCCATTGGGTCACATAAAGCTGTTCGTCGAGGGCGATCAGCGCCGATGGCATGGAGTCGATGATGCTGTTGAGGTAGTTCTGAAAGCCGGTGAGCTTCTTCTCAATCTTGCTGCGCACTTGCACTTCCAGCTCCAGCTTGCGGTTGGAGTGGCGGGTTTCTTCGGCCAGGTTCTGGGCTTGGTCGAAGGCTTGCTGGGCGTCATCACGGGCGCGCTTGAGCTGCTGCTCACGGGCCTCGATGCGCACCAGCATGGTGTTGAAGGCATCCGCCAGGCTGCCGATCTCGTCGGCGTTGCCGCGGCGTGCGCGCAGGGCGTAGTTCTCTTCGCGGGTGACCTGGCGCGAGAGTTCTTCCAGGCGGCGGATCGGTCGGGTAATCAGCCGGCGTACCTGGCGCGAGACGATCAGCCAGAGCACGACGCTGAGGGCGAGAATCACCAGGCTGGCGGTTAGCGTACCGGTGTAGAACACCCCTGGTAGTTCGCTGGAGGCCACCAGCAGCAAATAGCCGGAATTGCCTGTGGCTTGCGGCAGCTCGACCAGTTGGTTGATGCGGAACTCGCTGTGACGCCAGGACTCGACCTCTTCGATGCGCTGCGGCAATTGCAGTTTGCTGCCGCGCTGCAGCTGCGCCAGGCTCAGGCCCTCGGCGTCATAGATCATCGCTGCGCGCAGTGGGGCGTAGTCATCCAGGCGCTTGAGCAAGGCCTCGGCGGCGGCGGGCGAACTCAACGCATGCCTGCTCAGTTGTGGGCTGGCAATCAGCCGGCCGAGGGTGTGCAGGGCTTGGGGTGCCACGCTTTCCTGGGAGATCCAGTAAGCCGCGCTGATAAAGGCCAGGTTGGCTACCAGTAGGACGGTGGCCAGCAAAGCCAGCAGGGCGACCAGCAGTTTGCGGCCGACCGGTAAGTTTTCAAGGCGCTGACGCAGGGGCATGGCAAGGCGGGTCGGTGGTGAGCGTGTCGGCAGGTTAACGCGTGGCTCAGTGGCTGGGCAATCCGCGTGCTTCGAGGTGAGCCAGCAGCTGGCGGTGCAGGGCTTGCAGATGTGGCAGCGGCAGTTGGTGGCGTTGTGCGGCATTGCAGGCATAACCCAGCAGGTAGGCGATCTCCGTGCGCCGACCCTGTCTGACATCTTGATGCATGGATGAGTAGTTTGCTGCGGTGGCCTGGATCACCCGTTGTACGTCGTCATGCAGGTTTTCGGCGGCGCTGCTGTGGCCACAGCGGAGCAGTAGCTCAGCCAGTTCACTGCACAGGCAGGCTACGTGCGCCGGGTGTTCGTGCAGCCCGCCATTGCGGCAGTCATGCAGCACGGTGAGCGGGTTGATCGCGCAGTTCAGCGCCAACTTGCGCCACAGGCGACTGAGGATATCCAGGCTCCAGCCATGGGCAATCCCGGCCTGGTGTAACTCTGCCAGCCACGTGGGCGGCTGAAGATCAAGCGGGTCACCGAGCCAGGTATGACCGTGGCCAGCAAACACCACCTGAAAATCCGCCTGACGAAACGCGCCTTCGGTGCTGGAGGCAAAAATGCAGCGCGCCTGGGGCGCTGCGCGAGCGACCTCGTCCTGGCTGCCCAGGCCATTTTGCAGCAGCAGAATTTCCGCCCCTGCCGCCAGGCGGGGTGCCAGTTGGCTTACTGCTGCGGCGGCGTCATAGGCCTTGCAGGCCAGTAGCAGGCGCTGGATCGGTTGCGGGTGATCGACTGTCTGTGCGGCGATGGCGTAGCGTTGCGCCTGACCGTGCTCAACCAGGGTCAGGCCACCGGCCTGTTGGTAGCTGTGCAGGCGCTGCGGGTCACGCAGGATCAGCTGCACCGGCAGGCCGGCCCGCGCCAGGCGGGTTGCCCATAGAGTGCCAAGGCTGCCGGCCCCAAGGATATGCCACATGCTGAGGGAGAGTTACTGCAGCAACGGCAGGCGCAGGGCCGTCACCCGGCCACTGGTGTAAGACTCTGGCAGCAATTTTTCGGTGTGTTGGATGATTTTCTCCGGGGTGCACGGCAAACCTTTGGCATCCAGGCCAACCAGGCTGATCCCGGCTTTGAGGCTGATAAAGCCTTCGCTGGTTTTGAAGGCTTTGAGGTTGATGCCCTCGTACAGGCGCTTGAAGCTGCTGGGTGTGCACTGCTGCAGATCAGTCAGCAGGGTGATCAGGCCAAAGTGGTTTTCATCCAGGCGCACCAGCACATCCAGCGGCCGCACCAACTGTTGCAGGCGGCGGGCTACGCTGCTGAGCAGTTCGTTGTAGAAGCCCTCGCCATGCTGTTGATGCAGTGCGTGGATGTCCGGCAAACCAATCAGCAGGTAGCACAGTGCACCGCCGCGCGATTCGACCTGGCGCAGGCTGTGGTGCATCTTTTGATGTAAGTAACGGTTGTTGCCCAGGCCCGTGAGCGGGTCAATCAGGTTGCGCTGTTCCAGGCTGGCAATGTTGTCGGTGAGCAGGCGGTTTTCCTGCAGCAGGCGTTGCAGGGTGTTGCACAGGCGGTCGGCGGCGTAGACCCGCGGCACCAGTTGCTCGTTCATTGCGGCTTTGCTGATGAAGTCATCGACACCGCTGTCGAAGGCTTCGCCCAGCACGTTTTCGCCTTCTTTACCCGTGAGCAGGATGACGTAGGTGTAGTGGTGAGCCATTTCGTCGTACTGGCGCACCTGCATGGTCAGTTCCAGACCATTTATCTCCGGCATCAGCCAGTCGGCCAGCAAGACGCTGGCGGGGCGCTGTTCGAGCAGTTTGATGGCTTCAGCCGCGCTGCTGGCAAAACGGAGATCCTGATAGCCCGCCTGGCTGAGGGCGCGCCCGATCATGGCACTGGAGAACTTGGCGTCATCGACGACCAAAATACTCAGGTGGGGGTTAGGCATGGGCAGGCTCGCTAGGGGGAAATCACGTGAGCCCGGTACTTCGCCGGGCAGTGTGTGTCGCTACCACTATATAATGGTCTGGTTTTTTTACCGTCAAGCCAGGCGTGCCCCGTTCGTGATGCAGGGCGCGCCGTCTATCAGGAGTAAGCCCATGCCCTCGTTCGACGTGGTGTCCGAGTTGGACAAACATGAAGTTACCAACGCCATCGACAATGCCATCAAAGAGTTGGAGCGTCGTTATGACCTGCGCGGTAAAGGTAGCTTTGAGCTGAAAGAGCTGACTGTCAATCTGACCGCCGATGCGGATTTTCAGTTGGAGCAGATGGTTGAGATTCTCAAGCTCAGCCTGATTAAACGCAAGATTGATGTGCAGTGCCTGGAGTTTAAGGACGCTTATCCGTCGGGCAAGAGCGTCAAGCAGGAAGTGATTCTGCGTGAAGGCATCGAAAAAGAACTGGCGAAGAAAATCGTTGCGCACGTCAAGGACAGCAAGCTCAAGGTCCAGGCGGCGATTCAGGGCGAGCAGGTGCGCATCACCGGCAAGAAGCGTGATGACCTGCAGGAGGCGATTGCCGCCCTGCGGGCCAAGGAGTTCGGTATGCCCTTGCAGTTCAATAACTTCCGCGATTAAGGCGTGAGTATTGAACCTTGTGGTCGTGCCGGCGTCGCAACGCTGCACGTGCAGTAAAAACCGCCACGGCTTGCCGTGGCGGTTTGTTTTTAAGCTTTACAAGGATTATTAGATGGACTTTAACCTCGAACAACTCGTGAAAATGTCGGAAGCCTGGCTACCGGTCGTACTGGAATACAGTGGCAAGTTGACGCTGGCCCTGATCACCCTGCTGATCGGTTGGTGGCTGGTTGGCAAACTCACCAGCAGCATTGGCCGTTTGCTGGATATGCGTCAGGTCGACCGCGCGCTGGGGAGTTTTATCCGCAGCCTGGTCGGCATCGTGCTCAAGGTGTTGCTGCTGGTCAGTGTCGCCTCGATGATCGGGGTGGAAACCACGTCCTTTATCGCGGTGATCGGTGCCGCAGGCCTGGCCATTGGCCTGGCACTGCAAGGCAGTCTGGCGAACTTTGCGGGCGGGGTCTTGATCATGCTGTTTCGCCCGTTCCGCGCAGGCGACTGGATCGAGGCACAAGGCGTAGCGGGCAGTGTCGACAGCATTCAGATTTTCCATACCACGCTGAAAACTGCCGATAACAAAGTGGTCATCGTGCCCAACGGCAGCTTGTCGAATGGCCATATCACCAACTATTCGCGCGAGCCCAAGCGACGTGTCGATATCAATGTGGGTATCGATTACTCCAGTGATATCAAAAAGGCCCGTGACGTACTGCTGGAAATCGCCAAGGACCCGCGAGTGCACAGCGAGCCCGCTCCCGTGGTGTTTGTGACTGGTTTGGGCGACAGTGCGGTCAACCTGTCTATGCGGGTGTGGGTGGCGACGCCGGATTACTGGCCGGTTACCTTTGCCTTTACCGAGCAGACCAAGGAGCGCATGGACGAGGCGGGCATTGGTATTCCGTTCCCGCAGCGCGTGGTGCACCTGGTACAGCAGAGCAGTTGAGCCCTGCTTGAGCACTCGCCGCGCTAGCGGCGAGTGGCGTTGTACAGCAGGTTGAAGTTGCGGCCCATTGCTTGCTGGTAATGACTGATCAGGTTTTGCCAGTCGCTCTGGTCCCAGGGCGAGTGGCGCCGCAGTTGCAGCATGTCATGCATGGCGGCTTGCTTGCTGGTCAGGCGGCGCCGGCACTTCTCCAAGTCGAGTAAGGCGACCTCGGCAGTCAGTGCCTGCCCCGAGCCGCTGATACGCACAAAAATATGCTTGATATACATGCAGCCATGCTGCCAGCGCGCAGTGTGTAAGCGTGCCAGTGTGTTCGCTACTGTCACCAGTAATTGCTGGTGCAGGGCCTCGCCATACTGCTCGCGGCCGTTGCCGGCGTACCACTGATCAAGCGGCTGAAAACCGTCGAGTGCTTTGGTCACGAGCAGCGCGCGCCAGCCTTGGGATGTTTGCTCTGCGGCGCAGTAGACAATCTCGGGGACCCTGACGCCGGCCTTGCGGGCACCGAGCAGCGCTTCTTGCTCGCGCAGTACGGTGGGCCGGCCAAAAGGATGGAGCAGGCTGCGGTGGATATGGCCTGTTTGGCGCTTGGCATAGAGCAACATGCCGTCTTTGTTGATGCGTTGAACGCCGCTGTAACCGCCGCGGCGGTCGTTGGGTTCTTCGACCCATTCGCCCTGGGTCTGCCACCAACTGTCGAAGCTGGTTGGGTGGTCTGAGGTGTTCGGGGTGCTGAGTGTTATTGCCATAATCTGCCCTTAATAGGGTATCAGCCGCCCGTGCAACTTACCTTGGCGGGCTGATACGGCCATTCTCGGATTGGTTTTATTGTCGTTCGGTTGAGGTCACTCCGCTGACATCATTGTGCTGTGGCTGCTCACGCCGCCATTGCAGAATGATCAGGATCAAGGTCGGGATGCCAAGCACGGCGGTAATTAGAAAGAACTGGGCGTAGCCGAATGACTCCACCATAACACCTGAGTAGCCACCGATCAGTCGCGGCAGTAATAGCATGATCGAACTGAGCAGGGCGTATTGGGTGGCGGAGAACTTCAGGTTGGTCAGGCTCGATAGATAGGCGACGAATGCCGCAGTTGCCAGGCCCGCGCTGAAGTTATCGGCGGAAATAGTCACGATCAGCATCTGCAGATCCGCGCCCATGCCGGACAGCATCAGGAACAGCAGATTAGTCGCTGCCGAGGCGGCGCCGCCGATAAACAGGATCGGCATAATGCCGAAGCGCACGATCAGCAAGCCGCCGAACCCTGCCCCAACCAGGGTCATCACCAGGCCAAACAGCTTGCTGACGCTGGCGATCTGATCCTTGGTAAAGCCCTGATCGATATAGAACACGTTGGCCATCACGCCCATCACGGTGTCTGACATGCGGTAGGTGGCGATCAGGCCCAGCAGCAGGAAAGCCTGCCAGCGGTAACGCACGATAAAGTCATTGACCGGCGTCAGGACTGGCGCCAAGCCGCGACGGCCCATGGACGACAGGCACAGGGCGCTGAGCACGGTGTAGAGCAGGGCGCGTAGAAAGGCGCGGTCCTCCAGTAACAGGTCGAGCAGGCTGTTCTGACCATTAATCAGGCTGGCGAAGTCGGTGTAATAGAACTGGGTGAACATCGCCGGTACCGACACCAGCAGCACAATCAACACCAGTACCGAGGCAATCTGGTGGCTAAAGCCATAGCGTGCGGCGGCCAGTTGGGTGCGCAGCGGTACGTCGGGCTCGCGCATCCACAGGCTGGTCAGCAAGCCGGGCAACATCAGTAGGGCAAACACCAGATAGGTGCCAGCCCAGGCACCGTGCTGGTAGAGCAGGGCAGTGGAGCCAAAGCCTTCGGCGAAATACAGCGCGCCGGCGGTGGCCAGTAGGGCGGCAACCCGGTAACCGGCCATATAGCTAGCGGCTAGCGCGGCCTGGCGGGTGTCGTCGACAATTTCCAGACGGTAGGCATCAACGGCGATGTCCTGAGTGGCCGAGGCGAAGGCTACCAGTACAGCCAGGGAAATCAGCCAGGTGAGGTGGGTTTGCGGATCACACAGCGCCATGCCTGCCAGGCCGATGGCGATCAGAACCTGGGACAGCACCAACCAGGAGCGTCGGCGCCCCAACTTGCCCAGCAGGGGTAAGCGCCATTGGTCGAGCAGCGGTGACCAGACCCATTTAAAGGCGTAGGCCAGCCCGATCAGGCTGGCAAAGCCAATGGTGTCGCGCGCCACACCGGCCTCGCGTAACCAGACGGAAAGAGTGGAGAACACCAGCATGTAGGGTAGGCCGGCGGCGAACCCTAGCAGGAGCAGCACCAGTGTCGAGGGGCTGGAATAAGCAGCAATGGCGTCACGCCAGCTTTTACGGGGCATTGAAGGGGTATCAGCCTGATTTTTATCGGACAAAGGGCGCACTCTAACCGCTGTGCTCTGTTGGGCGCCAGCCATAGCGCGGCATATCCACCCGATCATTTTCGATTGGCACCCCCTCCTCACGAAGGCGGCTGCGTTGCTCCGCGCCGGAGTGGCTGCCGGCCGGCAAGCTGAGACGGCCGTCTGCACCAATCACCCGATGCCACGGCAGGCTCGTGCCGTCCGGCAGTTGGCTGAGGCTGCGCCCGACCCAGCGCGCAGCGCGGCCCAGGCCGGAATAGGCGGCCAGCTGCCCGTAGCTCACCACGCAGCCAGCGGGCACCTGGGCCAGCGCCGCATAAAGTGCCGTGCGCCGCTCGCTCTGGCTTGCTGTGGGCTGGCCTGGCGCGGCATGCTTCGGCACCTGTTCTGGTTCGCTATCTGGCTTCTCCAACATGCTGCTACGTACTCTGTTGTGTTTACTGATTCTTGGTTTGGCCACGTCGGCGTGGGCGGATACGGTGTGGTTGAACAATGGTGACCGCCTGAGCGGCGAGATAGTTCTACTCGATGGCGGCAAGCTGGCCCTGAGAACCAAGTATGCCGGCCAGGTGCTGATTGCCTGGAAGGATATCGACACTCTGCGCTCGGACAAGCCCTTGCTGATTCGCCGTCAGGGCCTCGACAGCGAGCGCAGTAATCAGCTGGAGGCCGCAGGCAAGGGCATGGTGCGGGTGGTCAGTGAGCGCACGCAGACGGTGCCGTTGGCCAGCATTAAACGGCTTATACCGCCTCGCCCGGTGCTGCAGGATCGCTTCTGGGAAGGCAATCTGGACGCCAAACTCGACATGGAGCGTGATGATGACGACACCGACGAGTGGAAGCTAAAGGGCAACACACGTATTGAGCACGGTCGCTGGCGTCACGTGATGAGCGGCGAGTTGGAGCGCAAGGTCAAAAATCAGGCAAAAACCGCTGACAACTGGCAGCTGGAGTACGACCTTGACCGCTTTATCACGGACAACTGGTTCTGGCGGGTCGGTGCCGAGCAAAACGAGGATGAGTTCGCTTTCTTCACCCGCCAGCGCTCGCTGGGTACCGGGCCAGGTTATCGCTTCTGGGATAACGAGTTGGGCCGGCTGGATGTGGTGGGCCAGCTTAATCGCCTGCAATTGCAAACCCGTGATGCTGAGCTGGCGCTCAATACCTATTCACTGGCGTGGGACTTCAAGCGCCTGCTCTGGGGCACCCGGCTGGAGTTTTACAGCACAGCCGAGGTGCAGCTGCCGGATATCGAGCAGATCGACTACGTACTCGACAGTGAAATCGGCCTGCGTTACCGCCTGAATGATTGGGCGCGGCTATCGCTGCTGTACGAGCTCGATCAAGTGCGCGGGCTTGGCCAGTCATCGAGCGAGCGGCGTTATCTCTTGGGTGTGGGGGTCGGCTGGTAGGGGCTGCGGGTGAACTCGCGGTGCTTCTGTCGGTCAGTGCTTGCTCTGCTGCCGCGCTTACGGATAATGCTCGGCCTTCCGCACACCCCTAGATAGAAAGCCCCTCCTTATGTTTTCCAGATCCCTGCTTTGCCTGGCCCTCACGCTCGCTGCCACACCCGCATTAGCGGACACCGTTTGGCTGAAAAACGGTGACCGTTTGACCGGCAAGATCAAGTTTTACGACGGTGGCAAGCTGGTGCTGGCCACCGACTACGGCGGCGCTATTGCCTTGAGCTGGGACAAGATCGCCACCCTCGAAAGCGACCAGGAGCTGTTGATCAAAGAGAATGCTGTGGTGGGTGAGCGGGCTAAATCGCTGCGCCCAGCCGAGTCGGGTAAGGTCACCTTAGTCAACGGTGACGCGCCCAAAACAATCGAATTGGCCAGTATCCAGCAGATGCTCAAGCCCAAGCCGTTAATTGAAGACTTCGTCTGGAAGGGCAATATCGATGCGGGACTGGATTACAAGCGTGCCGAATCCGACACCGACGACTACGACATCAGCCTGAAGACCAAGGCGCGCCATGGCCTGTGGCGGCATAACGGAGAAGCGGACTACTCCCGCGAATTCCAGAATGACGTGGTCACCACCGATAACTGGGGTGTGGAATATGCCCTCGACCGCTTCATCACCGAGCATTGGTTCTGGCAGGGGCGCCTGGAATACAAGCGCGACCTGATCGAAGAGGTGCGCCGTCAGCGCACGGTCGGTACGGGTCCGGGTTACCAGTTCTGGGATAACGAGCTGGGGGCTTTCTCCGTGGCCGGCCTGCTCAACCGCACCGACTATGAATATGACACTGGTGAGCGTGATAACTTCTATGCGGTGAGCATGAAGTGGGATTACAACCGTTACCTGATCGGTAAAAGTGTCGAGCTGTTCAGTGATGGTGAAGTGGGCAAACCGCTGAACGGTGTGGCGGATTACACCTTGGATGCAGCACTCGGACTGCGTTACAAGCTGACCGACTGGGCCTCGCTGAATATGAAGGCCGAGAAGGACTTGGTCAGCGGCTCGCAAGGCGAGCTGGACGAAACCCGCTATAGCCTAGGATTTGGTGTCGGCTGGTAAGTGTTAGAGCATCGATCTGCTGCGCGTCGGCCCTGCTGCGTTAAAAACAGGCTCGGCAGCCGCTTGCGGCTAACGCGGTTTAGCGCGGCCCGAAGGGCGAGTGAAGCGAGTAATGCTCATGTACAAAAGTACACTCCGCTTCCTCGCTGTTTTGGCCAGCAGAAGGCTGTTACTACGTAGCGCCTTGCAGGATCCTAGCTCGCGAGATCGTGAACAGGTTCTAAGCAATACAAAAAGCCCCGCAGAGCGGGGCTTTTTGTATTCAGTGTTCTCGAACTAGCGGATCAGAGGCGCAGGCCGCCGTCCAGTTCCAGAATCCGACCGGTGTAATAGTCGTTTTCCAGGATGTAGGCCACCGAGTGGGCGATCTCGGCCGGTTTGCCCATGCGGCGCAGCGGGATCACCGAGGTCATGCGCTCCAGCGCTTCGGGCTTCATGCTGGCAACCATCTCGGTTTCGATAAAGCCTGGTGCCACGCCGGCGACACGGATGCCGTAGCGCGCGAGCTCCTTGGCCCACACAACGGTGTCAGCGGCCACCCCGGCCTTGGCCGCGGAATAGTTGGCCTGGCCGATGTTGCCGGCACGCGAGATAGACGAGATGTTGATGATCGCGCCTTCGCTTTTCAGCTCGATCATCTTCGCCGCCACTTCGCGGGTGCAGAGGAACACGCCGGTCAGGTTGACGTCGATTACCGACTGCCACTGAGCCAGGCTCAGCTTGGTCATTTCGCCGTCCTTGACCTTGATGGTCAGGCCGTCGCGCAGGATGCCGGCGTTGTTGACCAGGCCGTTGATCGCGCCAAAGTCTTCAGCAATCTGCGCCACGGTCTGAGTCACTTGTTCTTCATTGGCGACGTTGCACAGGTAAGAACGTGCTTCCACGCCCATGGCTTTACAGGCCGCCACGGCTTCGTCGAGCTTTTCTTGGTTGAGGTCGACCAGCGCCAACTTGACGCCTTTTTCTGCCAGGTATTCCGCCATGGCACGACCCAGGCCCTGGCAGCCGCCGGTGATCACGATAACTTTGTCTTTGAGTTGCATTGCCTATCCCCAAGTAATTCGAACCGCTGCAACCACTGCTGTGCGCCGGCCAGAACGCGTTACGAGTATTTGGCCCAGCGTGCGAGAGGCTCAACTGGTTCATCGGTGTAACCTTGCCGGCGCTGTAACCGTTATCCTAAAGCGCCTGTCCGTTAACGACGGATTCTATCCAAGGAGTCATAAGGTGAGCGTGAAAGCCGGTAAGCATGCCCGAGAATTGCTGCTCAAGGAATACCGGGGCGTGCTCAGCACCCATTCCAAGTCGATGCCGGGTTTCCCTTTCGGATCAGTGGTGCCCTATTGCCTGGATGCGGATGGCTACCCGCTGCTGCTGATCAGCCGCATAGCCCAACACACTCACAACCTCAAGCAGGACGCCAAGTGTTCGCTGCTGGTCAGCGAGCGTGGGGCCGAGGATGTGCAGGCGGTTGGACGGCTGACGCTGCTGGCAGAAGCCCGGCAATTGGAGGATGAGCAGCAGATTGCCGCCGCCGCGCAACGCTATTACCGCTACTTTCCCGACTCCCGCGGTTATCATCAGGCCCATGATTTCGACTTCTGGCGGCTGGAGCCGGTGCGCTGGCGTTATATCGGTGGTTTTGGCGCGATTCACTGGCTGGATCATGTGGCTCAGGCCAACCCCTTTGCCGGGGACAGTGAAGTCAGCATGCTCGAGCATATGAACAGCGACCACGCGGCAGCTATCGCTCACTATGTCGAGCTGGCAGGCTTGCCTAATCAGGTGCCGGCTGAGTTGGTCGGTATCGACAGCGAAGGCTTCCATCTGCGCATCGCTCAGGGTGTCTATTGGCTGGCCTTTCCAACATCCTGTAACAGTCCGCTTACGGTGCGTCAGGCCCTGGTAGCGCTGGCGCGGGCAACGGTGTGGCCGACCGACGGTCGGGCTTCAGCTTGAATTCAGCGTAACCCCCCATACTTCACTCTTACTGGAAGCTGATCTTCCGTTAAGGAACTTTTGATGCGCGCTTTTCTGTTTTTATTTTTACTCTTCCCGATCATTGAGCTGGCCGTACTGATCCAGGTAGGCGGTGCGATCGGGGTTTTGCCGACCCTGTTGCTGGTCGTCGGCTCGGCGGTGCTCGGCAGTGTGCTGTTGCGGGTGGCCGGTGTTGCCACGGCTTGGCGTGCGCGTGAACGGCTTGCGCGTGGTGAGTTACCCGAGCAGGAAATGCTCGAAGGCCTGCTGATCGCTGTCGGTGGTGGCCTGCTGCTGTTGCCTGGCTTTATCAGTGACTTCTTCGGGATCTTCTGCCTGATCCCCTTTACTCGTCGCCTGTTGGTCAACAAGGTGCGCCTGCGCGCCGCTGAGCAAGCCATGCGCCAGCGCGCCTTTTTCGACGACCAGGCGGCCCATTCCAGGCCAACCCAGGCAAATGTGCTGGAAGGCGAGTACGAGCGTCGTGAGTGAGTGCCTCGGCGGGTAATTTTCGATAAAGATTTCGTCCTCAGCCCTTGAAATCCCCCTGTGCGCCCTTATGTAGCGGTCACCGCAAGGTTTTTTGTCATTCAGACAAATCAGACTTCAGCGCTGCGCCTGGCGTAGCGCTACCGGCCTAGCCGGATTTTGCTAACCCGTCGGTGACTACACCGGCCGAAAAATAAACTATTGGGAGAGATCGACCATGAAGCTTCGTCCTCTGCATGACCGCGTCGTAATCCGTCGCAGCGAAGAAGAAAAGAAAACCGCCGGTGGCATCGTGCTGCCAGGTTCCGCTGCTGAAAAAGCCAACAGCGGTGAAGTCCTCGCTGTCGGTACTGGCCGCGTGCTGGACAACGGTGAAGTTCGTGCGCTGGCCGTCAAGGTCGGTGACAAAGTGGTATTTGGCCCGTACTCGGGCAGCAACACCGTCAAAGTTGACGGCGAAGACCTGCTGGTAATGGCTGAGAACGAAATTCTCGCCGTTATCGAAGGCTGATTGCAGCGCTCTGTCGCTACGAATTCCGCTCTATTTGAACGAATCAAGGAATAACCATCATGGCTGCTAAAGAAGTTAAATTCGGCGATTCCGCCCGTAAAAAAATGCTCGTTGGCGTTAACGTTCTGGCTGACGCGGTAAAAGCTACCCTCGGCCCGAAAGGCCGTAACGTGGTCATCGAGAAGAGCTATGGCGCTCCGCTGATCACCAAGGACGGCGTTTCCGTTGCCAAAGAAATCGAGCTGAAAGACAAGTTCGAAAACATGGGCGCCCAGCTGGTAAAAGATGTGGCCTCCAAGGCTAACGATGCGGCCGGCGATGGCACCACCACCGCCACCGTTCTGGCTCAGGCGATTGTTAGCGAAGGCCTGAAAGCCGTTGCTGCTGGCATGAACCCAATGGATCTGAAGCGCGGCATCGACAAGGCGACCATCGCTATCGTTGCTGAGCTGAAGAACCTGTCCAAGCCGTGCGCTGACACCAAGGCTATCGCTCAGGTTGGTTCGATCTCCGCTAACTCCGACAGCTCCATCGGCGAAATCATTGCCGAAGCCATGGAAAAAGTCGGCAAAGAAGGCGTGATCACCGTTGAAGAAGGCTCGGGCCTGGAAAACGAACTGTCGGTTGTTGAAGGCATGCAGTTCGACCGTGGCTACCTGTCCCCGTACTTCATCAACAAGCCAGACACCATGGTTGCCGAGCTTGATGCTCCAGCGATCCTGCTGGTCGACAAGAAAATCTCCAACATCCGTGAGCTGCTGCCAGTTCTCGAAGCTGTGGCCAAGTCTGGCCGTCCGCTGTTGATCGTGGCTGAAGACGTTGAAGGCGAAGCCCTGGCGACTCTGGTTGTGAACAACATGCGCGGTATCGTTAAAGTCGCTGCCGTTAAGGCACCAGGCTTCGGTGATCGTCGCAAGGCCATGCTGCAGGACATCGCTGTGCTGACTGGCGGTACCGTAATCTCCGAAGAGATCGGTCTGAGCCTGGAAAGCGCCACCCTGGAGCACCTGGGTAACGCCAAGCGCGTGATCCTCAGCAAAGAAAACACCACCATCATCGACGGTGCTGGCGTTCAGGCTGATATCGAGTCGCGCGTTCTGCAGATCCGTAAGCAGATCGAAGACACTTCGTCCGACTACGACAAAGAGAAGCTGCAAGAGCGTCTGGCCAAACTGGCTGGCGGTGTTGCGGTGATCAAAGTCGGTGCCGGCACCGAAGTTGAAATGAAAGAGAAGAAAGCCCGCGTTGACGACGCCCTGCACGCCACCCGCGCAGCCGTTGAAGAAGGCGTGGTACCTGGCGGTGGCGTGGCACTGGTACGTGCTCTGCAGGCCATCAGCGAACTGAAAGGCGAAAACGCCGATCAGGACGTCGGTATCGCGCTGCTGCGCCGTGCTGTTGAAGCGCCGCTGCGTCAGATCGTTTCCAACGCTGGCGGCGAGCCAAGCGTAGTGGTCGACAAGGTCAAGCAGGGTTCGGGTAACTTCGGCTTCAACGCCGCCACCGACACCTACGGCGACATGATCGAGATGGGTATTCTCGATCCGGCCAAGGTTACCCGCACGGCGCTGCAAGCTGCTGCTTCGATCGGTAGCCTGATGATCACCACCGAAGCGATGATCGCCGAAGTGGCTGATGACAAGGCTGCACCGGCCATGCCAGACATGGGCGGTATGGGTGGCATGGGCGGCATGATGTAAGCCAGCCTGGCCCCTAGCAGGCCGCCGCCAGGCGGTTTGCACGCTGTAAAGAAAACCCCGTGCCTGTCACGGGGTTTTCATTTTTATCGGCTATAACAGTCCCGCGCGGCAAAGCGGTATGCCAATTGCTTTGGTTAATGCCTGCTCCCGGACTGGAGCCTGTCAATTTGTGCGGTGCTGCATTGCAGCATGGCCACTTCTTGTTTTGACCTCACCTGGATGTGCTCTACCACGCTGCTTTGCAGGGTGGGCGGAGATTGTGTCGGTTACGGTTTTCCGGCGCCTGTTTTAACGCTGCAGGTTGTATGACGCACCGCTCTGCTGCAATTGGGCAATTAAGTGACCCTGAGGTTGTTACCGTTAGGTGCGTGATACGCCCTGTGCCTGCTCAGTTGTTGGGTTGAACTATCGGCCTGAATACGGTTCGAAGGCGTGGCCTGCCAATGGCTTGCCGGCGAATCAAGGTGATCGGGTGGTTGTAAGCAGCGTTCCAGTAACCACCATTGGTCGCTAATCGCGACGCCAGGGTTATCAGTGGTCTAGGGTAAGTAAACGGCGTTTGGCAGCGCTATCAAGAGGTTGCAGTTATGAAGTTAGAAATCGCACGAGGTTTGTTCTTGGTCGGCGCGCTTAGCGTGGCCTCACTCGCGGCAGCGGCCTGGCAGGAAGCTACGCCTCAGGTTATTAGTGAGAATGCTGCGGGTTACTGCTTGCTCCCGCCGCAAGCGCATGAAGCGGATGTATTGAAGCCTGATCAGGACCTGTTGTTGTTTATGTTCGGCCTGTCCCAAGGTCTTCGCTCCTGAGCGGGCGTTGTGCATCACCTGATTTTCAGGCAGTAAAAAGCCCTGCAATGCAGGGCTTTTTTGTGGGCTGCCATCCTTGTTGGTCACCCCCTTCGAGGTTATGCGCGGAGACAGGCCTTGCTCACGGCGCAGCTGCTTGCGGATCAAGCCAATCCGCGCCACTAGGCCCCTCTAGGTGTGCCTCTGACTTATCGAGTTTTGGTTTACAGCGGCTGTGCTCAGGCGCTTAGGCGTTGGGTCACTTCACCGAGCTGGCCGGACAGCTCATGCAGGTTCTGCCCGGCGCTTTCGGTGCGCTGCACGTTCTCCTGATTCGCCGTGGCAATGGCGGTGATCTCGGTGAGGTTGCGTGAGATATCCTCGGCGACCGAGGTCTGTTCTTCGGCGGCGGTGGCAATCTGCCGGTTCATGTCGCGGATGGCCTCCACGGCTTGAGTGATCAGTTGCAGGTTGGCCCCGGCTTCGGTGACTTGGGTCACACCTTCCTCGCTGCGGTGCTGGCCACTCTCAATTGCCCGCACAGCATTGACTGCCCCGGTTTGCACGGTGTCGATGATCTGGTGGATTTCTGCCGTGGACTCGGCCGTGCGCTGGGCCAGGGTGCGCACTTCGTCAGCCACTACCGCAAAGCCACGGCCCTGCTCGCCCGCACGGGCGGCTTCGATGGCCGCGTTGAGTGCGAGCAGGTTGGTTTGTTCGGCGATCCCGCGAATCACTTCCAGCACCTTGCCGATGCGCCCCGTGTCGCCTTCCAGGCGGCGGATGACCGCGGAGGTGCTGCTGATTTCGCCACGAATATCGGTGATGGTCTTGATGGTCGCCTGCATCACTTTCTCGCCCTGGCGTGCTGCACTGTCGGCATCGTCGGCGGCATTTGCCGCTTCGGCTGCGTGGCGCGCGACTTCCTGGGCGGTGGCAGACATCTCGTGCATCGCCGTGGCGACTTGGTCGGTACGCGAGAACTGCTCGCGGGTGCCTTGGCCCATCAGGGTGGCGATGGCGTTGAGTTCGCCGCTGGCGGTGTCGAGGTCACTGGTCGTGCGCTTTAGGCGAGTAAACGTATCGGCGAGAAAGTCGCGCAGGATATTGGCGGCCACGGCCAGGTTACCCAGTTCATCCTGACGGCTGGCGTCCACGCGCTTGCCGAAATTGCCCTGGCTGAGCAGGGCGATGTGCGCGATTAGTTCACGGATGGGGTTGATCAGATTACGGTTGATCAACCATAGGCTGAGCAGGGCAATGAGCAGGGTGGCACCGAGCATCGCCAGGATGCCGACGAGTATGGTGCGATCCGCCGCGGCATTGATCAGGCTGGCCTGGTCGAGGCTCTGTTTGTACAGCTGTGCGGCCAGTGCGTCCATTTGCTCGGTGGTGTTGCGGTCGATGCCCGCAACTGCGGTGTCGCCGGCTTTGGCGTCAGCCCCCGCAGCAATAAAAGCATCGCGGCCTGCACGGTATTTGCTGCCCAAGTTTTGGTGCTCGTTGCGCAAACTATCGACCTTGCGCTTGAGGTCGAGATCGTTGCTGGCCAGCAGGCTGAGTTTGCTCAGGGTGTCCTGAACCTTGCGTTCCTGTGCCTCGAACTGGCTCCAGTACTTATTCAGTTGAGCGCTGTCGGAGCCGCGCAGCAGGACGTTCTTCCACTCCTGGATCTGGGTCTTGAAGTCGAGGTTGGCGACGCCGATCAATGTCGACTGTTCCAGTGGGCCTTCGAGTAGCCCGCGGTAATCGCGCATACCATTGGAGAGGAGGCTGAAGCAGGCCAGTGCGGTGAGCAGAATCAGCGCCAGACTACCGCCCAGCAGCGCGAGAATTTGTGCGCGCAAGGATTTTTGCAGAAACATGGATACCTCGGAATGTGGAAAGCAGAATGCCGATGACGCTGAGTGCGTCATAACTGCGAAAATCCCTATCGACTGGTATCGGCTGGGCCGGATTGCCAAGAGGCAGCGGCGGACTGGACATATAGATCGGCGCGGCGACAGTATTCTTGAGCGTGTCGTAAGCGTTTTAGCGTTTTAGCGCTTTAAAATCGCTGGGGCTAAAGCCTGGTGTCAGGCCAGGCGTAGGTGGTTGTCCCAGAGCCCGGCGGGCAGTTGCAGGGGCTGGCTGGTGATGCGCTCGCCACGGCAGTCATACAGGCGGCAACGCCCCACGCCGCTGCTGACGACAAAACCATCGGCTACCGCGCCGACGCCGGCGCAATCGGCCAGGGGCGCATCAAGGCGCAGTGCGGCGCTGTCCAGGTCCCAGATAAATACCCGATTGCCACGCGGTGCAGTCAGGGCCAGCAGGCGCAGTTCGCTGTGGATTGCCACGCTGGCGGTGTACTGGTTCATCAGCTGGCGCTGCGCATCGGCGACGGGAAAGTGCTGGAAGGGCTGGCCGGGACGCTTGATCGCCAACAGCGGCACCTTGTCGCTGAGTTCGCCCATATATTGCTGGCCGCTGACGACGGTGCCATCGCTGGCCACGGCCAGGTGGCGCACGCTGTTCATCTGTTCGGGCAGTTGCTCCTTGCTCACCAGGCTGCCGTCGCGCTGCAGCAATACCAGGCTCGACTGCATGCTGTTGAGGTTCATCTCCACTCGGCTATCGGCCTCGGTGCGGATGCCGCCGTTGGCCACTACCAGGGTTTCGCCGTCTGGCAGCCAGAGCAATTGGTGCGGGCCGATGCCGTGGGTCGAGAGTTCGTCACTGCGTTGCAGCTGTTCGCCTTGGAGGCGGTAAACCCCCAGTACACCGCGACCGGGGTCGCGGGTGTCATTCTCGGTGGCGTACAGCCATTCACCGCTCTTGTGGAACACCGCATGGCCGTAGAAGTGGCGCTGCGCGGGCGCGCGCAGGGTTTGCAGCAGGCGGCCGTCGCGGGTATCGACTAGGTAGCTCTCGGTGCTCGGACGGCGCCCGACAAACAGCGCCATCGGCAGAAACGGATGAGCGATGACATCGTGGCAGCGTTCGCTGACCGCAGTCGCGAATACCTGGCTGCCATCCAGCCGGTAGCCGACGGCGAAGTGCTGGCCGGCGGCATCATTGCGCGCCGACAGCAGCAGTGCTTGCGGGCCACTGTGCGTCAGCGTCCAGCCACCCAAGGTACTGGCGGCTACCGCAGTGGCGGCGAGGGCCGTGGCGCCTAAGCCGAGAAAGGTGCGGCGGTTGATTGGCATGGATCAATCACCGTCATGGGCGTTGAAGCCCAGTTGAATGCCCAGAGTCTTGGCCAAATCAGCCTCGTGCAGGCGATGCAGGGCGCTCAGGCTGTCATACAAAGCGTTCAGCTCGGCACGACCGGCTTCGTCGCTGAGCAGTTCGCCGAGCGGGCGCTGTGCGTTGGCCAGGCGCTGACGGGTGTCGCTGTAGGCGGCATTGATACGTTGTTTCAGCTCGGTTTGCTCGGCGTTAAGCAGCGCCTGGATGCCATCCTGTTCGGCGCCCAGCCAGATGCGCTCGGCACTCGCCACGCTGGCGGCGAGGTTGCTCAGGCTGGCCTGGCTGCGCCAGGCTTCGGCCTGATAAGGCTGTGGCTGGCCTTTGCTTTGGCGACCCATGGGCGTGCCGAGCTTCTTTTTCAGCCCGTCGATGGCGCTGACCTGGGTGCGCAGCAATTCTGCCAGCGCTTCCGGGGCTTCGGCGTAGCGTGCATTGGGGAAGCGCTTTAGCTGCGCAGCGATACCCTCGTCACTCTGCCAGCTGGCCAGCACGTCAGCTGCGAGCGCTTGCTGATGTTCGCCGACGGCAACAAGCAGCGGACAGTAACGGGCTTTCTGCTCGGGGTTGTTGAGGTCAAGTGCCGCGTCGAACAGCAGGTATTCGTAGGCGGTCAGGCCTTGCACCACCACGCTGGATTTATCCAGATCGGTTGGGCTGATGTCAGGCTTTTTGTTGAGCAGAGCTTCAACCTGGCGCGCAACCAGGTTCTTTTTGTCGGGCCAGAACTGCACTTGCCAGGCCCGGTTGCCTTCCGCCAGGGGGCCGAGCAGCGCTGGTTGCACAGCGGCCCAGGCGCTCTGCGCAGTGGCGAAGGCCTGGCGCGCTTCGGCGAGGTTCTGTTGGTCGCTGCAGAAGGCCAGGGCGCTGGCCGCCAGCTGGCGGTCGGCCTCATGCCAGGCGCTATAAATGGGCAGGATTACGCCATCGGTCAGTGCCTGACTGACCTGCTGCTGTGGATCGGCTGGGCTGCAGGCGGTGAGGGTCAAACTGAGCAGGGCCAGGCCCAGGGGGGAGCGGATCATGAGTGACTCCTTACAGCGAGTTCAGGAAGGCCAACAGCGCGGCGCGCTGATCGGCGTTGAAAGTCAGGACGTGTTGTTTGGCCGCTTCGGCTTCACCGCCATGCCAGAGAATGGCCTCCAGCAGGTTGCGCGCGCGGCCGTCATGCAGAAACTGAGTGTGGCCGTTAACCGTTGCCGTCAAACCAATGCCCCACAGCGGCGGGGTGCGCCATTCTTGGCCGCTGGCGAGGAACTCCGGGCGATTGTCGGCCAGCCCTGGGCCCATGTCATGCAGCAACAGGTCGCTGTAGGGGCGAATAACCTGGTTGGACAACTCCGGCTCGGCCGCGTCGGCTGCGGTGGTGAAGGTCGCACTGTGGCAACCCTGGCAACCGGCCTGATAGAACAGGTTTTTACCCATCAGGACCTGTGGCGAATCAACCTCGCGGCGTGCCGGAACCCCCAGGTTGCGGGTGTAGAACAGCACGCTGGCGAGAATGCTGTCGCTGACCTCAGGCTTGCCGCCATGGGTTGCATTGCGGCAGTCCAGCTGCGCCTCGCTGCAATTGTCCTGGGCAATCAACGTGCTGGTCAGGCCCATGTCGTTGGCAAAGGCTTCGGCATTTTGCTGGTTTAGGGTGGGTTGCCCGGCTTTCCAGCCGAAGCGGCCAAGTACCGTGCGCTGTTGTGCGCGGTCCCAGACCTGATTGGCGCGCCCGGAAATACCATCGCCATTGCTGTCCTCGGGGTCGGCATTGGCCAGGATGGCGGCCTCGGGAATGGCCTCGAGCAGGCCGAGACCGATCATCGGTGGGGCGATACGGGCGGAGAGCAAGGTGTCGGGATGCAGCGCGCCGTAACCGAGCTGGCTGATATCCAGGCTGGGTTGGCGCAGCTCAACCAGCAGGCCGTCGGCAAAACTAACCGACTGGGGGCTGTAGCTGACGCGTACCTTGCCTTCAGGCGCCGTGCCAGGGTTGGCCATGTCTTGCAGTTGGCTGCCGTAGGTCGGTTCGGCCAGTACGCCGAGACGCTGAATAATCGCCGTATGCTCGCTGCCCGCAGGGATCGACAGGCGCACCAGCATCGACACCGCACTTTGTGCCTCAGGCGCCGGTGGATGGCCACGGCCGTCCTTGATGTGGCAGTTCTGGCAGGCGTTGGTGTTGAACAGCGGGCCAAGACCGTCGCGCGCCGTGGTGGTGGCCGGTGAAGTGACCCAGGGGTTGCGGAAGAAGCTGTTACCGACGCTGAAGTCCAGGCGGCGTAACGGTGACAGGTTGGCAGACGGTAACGAAAAAGCGTTCTGATCTGCTTTACGCACGGTGGCGCTGCCGCCAGACAAGGCTTCGCCGGGCTCTGCTTGGGTGAAGCGTGGCGGCTTGTCACAGGCCGTCAGGCTCAGCCCGAGGGCCAGTAGCAGCGCGACGCGATGCAGCGCAAACATGGGAGAGCATCCACAGCAGAAAACAGGCGGCAGATATTACCAGTCTGCAATGGTTTAAATAAGACGGATTTGCATTATCACTGATGACTAAACGCCGCAGGGCGTCAACATCGCCGAATGCGGTCTGTCGTCGCCTAGCGCCGGCCCCGAAAGGTGGCGGCGCAGCGTCCAGAAAAAAGCCGCACCCTTTGCAGAGTGCGGCTTGCAAGTCGAGGCGCTGGCGTGGACCAGGCCGCTATGTGGCTTAGAAACTGTGGTCAGCGGTGTCCGGGTTGAGGTCGCTGATGCCCAGCTTGCCGGCAGCTTGCTCAATAGCACCGGTTTGCTTGACCAGGGCGGCGATGGCGTCACGGACGATTTGCTGGCCAGCGGTGTTTTCCGCGGCAATCAGCTGATCGAAGTGCTGGCCGTTGTTGGCGCTGTCGACCAGGGCCTGCAGTTTGCTTTCAGTCGCTGCGAGGTCAGCCTTGAGGGTGTCATCGGCGGCGGCGTCAGCTTTGGCGATCAGGGAGGACAGGCTTGGGCCGGTCAGGGTGGTGCCATCAGCCTTCTTGTACTCGCCGAGGTAAACGTTACGGATACCTTTGCCGTTGTAGAAGTGCGAGTTGTGGGTGTTGTCGCTGAAACAGTCATGCTCGTCTTCGGTGGAGTTGGCTTCCAGCGCGACTTTCATGCGCTCACCAGCCAGTTCGCCGAGGGACAGGCTGCCCATGCCAAAGAGCATTTTACGCAAACCGTTCTCGGCCGATTCGGCTTCCAGGGTGGCGCGGTAGTTGTCGGCATTGCCGGCTTGCCACTGCACGACCATGGCGTCCAGATCGCTGACCAGCAGGTCGGTCGCAGCTTTAAGGAACGCGCGACGACGCTCGTTGTTGCCACCGGTAGCACCGTCACCCACCACGAAATCTGTCGCCGGGCGCTCGCCAGCGCCTGGATTGGTACCGTTCAGGTCTTGGCCCCACAGCAGGAATTCGATGGCGTGGTAGCCGGTGGCAACGTTGGCTTCGGAGCCGCCCAGCTCATTGAGGCTGGCCAGCAGTTCTGGGGTGAGGGTGCTGACATCGAGCTTATCTTCGCCAATCTGCAATTCGGTGTTGGCAATGATATTGGCGCTGGAGCCTGGGTTGCCCAGCGCGTGCTGGTAGTCCTTGGCGACGTAATCGATCAGGCCTTCATCCAGCGGCCAGGCGTTCATCTGGCCTTCCCAATCGTCGACCACAGCGTTACCGAAACGGAATACTTCACTCTGCATGTAGGGCGCGCGGGCGGCTAACCAGGCTTCGCGGGCGGCTTGCAGGGTGTCAGCATTGGGCGTGGCGAGCAGGGTATCAATTGCGCTTTGCAGCGCTTTACCGGTGCTGGCGGCGTCGCTGAAGACGGCCAGAGCCAGGTCCGCATAGTGGCTGACTACTGCCTTAGCTGCTGCCTGATCAATCTGCCCGGCGGTTACCGCCGCCGCGCTGGCGCTGCTGGCCGCGGGTGCGGCGGCTTGGTTGGCTGGCGCTTTATCTTCGCCGCAACCGGCGAGTGAAATGGCGATGGCAAGCAGGCTGGCAGAGGCCAGGGGCATACGGAGCATGGCGAAATCCTTTACAAGTTAGGTGAAACACTCATGCGTCTGAGTGCAAAAGGCAAAGCATAATGCGAAAGATTTGCATTATGCGCAAAGGGTTCATGCAGTTTTTTTTGCCCTACGCTGTGGTTGAAGTCTGCGTTGGGACAAGTCGATAGGGCTAAAATGCCCAGCTGAATTGCTTTTTGATAACCGCTCGGAGTACTGCATGAGCCTTACCAGTGTCGTCATTAGTGTGCTGTTGATCCTGCTCGCCGCCTATGCCGTGATGCTCTACAACGCATTGGTGCGGTTGAAGCACGGTGTCAGCAAAGCCTGGTCGAATATCGAGGTGATGCTCAAGCAGCGCCACGAGGAACTGCCCAAGTTGGTCGAAACCTGCAAGCAGTACATGCAGCATGAACGCAGTACGCTGGAGGCGGTGATTACTGCGCGCCAGGCGGTTTCCAACGCGCAGGCCAAAGCCGACATGAATGCGCTGGGCCAGGCCGAGACGGGCTTGCGGGCGGGGCTTGGCCAGCTGTTTGCGCTGGCCGAGAACTATCCCGAACTGAAAGCCAACGAGAGCTTTCAGCACCTGCAGCAACGCATCAGCGGTTTGGAGAACGGCATTGCCGACCGCCGCGAGTTGTACAACGAGGCGGTCAACCTGAACAACGTGCGCATCGAGCAGTTTCCCGATGTGCTGATTGCCCGCGTATTTGCCTTCAAAGAGGCGGTGTTGTTGCAATTCAGCGAGGCGGAAAAGGCCGATGTCGATCTCAAGTCGCTGTTTGCCTAGGCCGTGGATATTCAGGGACAGGTTATCGGCGTGGCCTGCAGCGTGGCGGTTAGCGCTGGCGGGGCCTGGTGGTTCTTGCGGCGTTTCTCGCAAGCACGGCACCTGCTCGATACGCCGACCTCGAAGATTCGATCGGCCGCCCAGGGCTATGTCGAGTTCTACGGTGTTCTGCATGAGCGTGGCGAGGCGCAGTTGCTCGGGCCGCTGACCAATACCCCTTGCCTGTGGTGGCGTTACAAAATCGAGGAATACACTTCAAGCGGCAAAAAACGCAGCTGGCGCACCCTGGAAAGCGGCAGCAGCGAAGCCCTGCTGCAACTCGATGACAGCACCGGCAGCTGCCTGATTGACCCGCGCGGCGCGCAAGTACGGCCGCAGACCCGCGACGTTTGGAAAGGCCGTTTGCGCCATCCTCTTGGCGCGGACAAAAGCGCTTGGCGCGCGTTGTTTAGCGACGGCCAGCGCTACCGCTATACCGAGGAGCGCTTGCATGCTGGCCAGCCCTTGTATGCCATAGGCAACTTTCGCAGCAGCGGTGGCGGGCGTCAGGGCCTGGATTTGGCGGCAGCGCAAGGCGCGGTGATTCGTCAGTGGAAGGGTGACTTCGCCGGCCTGTTGCAGCGCTTTGACAGCGACGGTAATGGTCAGCTGGATGAGCGCGAATGGCAGCGGGTGCAGCTTGCCGCGAGCCTGGAAGCCGAAGACCGTCATCGCCAGCAAAGTACTCAGGCGGTGCAACATCACCTGGGTAAACCGCTTGAGGCGCAGCCGTTTATTCTTTCCTGCGCTGGCGAGGATGAACTGGTGCGCTTGTTCTACTGGCAGGCGGCTGGCGGGGTGTTGCTGTGTGTGGCGGGCGCGCTGGCAGCGGCCTGGCTGCTGGGGATCAACAGCGTCTAAGCGAACAGGACGGCGCAACAAGAAGCCCGCCAATTGGCGGGCTTTTGCGTATGTATCTGGGTTAGATTGTAGCGGGATTGGCGGCGCTGTTTAGGCGTCGGGCTTGCTTCAAATAGGCCGTCAGCTCGCGGGCCGGCAGTGGCTTGCTGTACAGGTAGCCCTGGCCCTCGTTGCAGCCCTGAGCGATGATGTAGGCCTCTTGCTCAACGGTTTCCACGCCCTCGGCGATCACTTGCATGCCGAGGCTCTTACCCAGCTGAATGATGGCGCGCACGATGGTCGCATCGTCTTCGTCTTGCAGCAGGTCTTGGACAAAGCTCTTATCAATCTTGATTTTGTCCAGCGGCAGGCTTCTCAGGTAACTCAACGAGGAATAGCCCGTACCAAAGTCATCAATCGCAATCAGCGCGCCGGAGCGGCGCAGGCTGAGCAGGTGTTGGGCGGCGGTGTTGATGTCTTCCATCAAACCGGTCTCGGTGACTTCCAGCTCCAGGCTGCGCATCGGCAGACGATAAACCTGCATCAGGTTGTTCACGACTCGCGGCAGCTCGACGTGGTGCAGCTGTACGGTGGACAAGTTGACCGCCATGCGCAGCTCGGTAAAGCCCTGGTCATGCCATTCGCGTAGCTGGCGGCAGGTCTGGTCGAGAATCCATTCGCCGATCGGGATGATGCTGCCGTTCTGTTCGGCCAGCGGAATAAACAGATCCGGCGGTACTAGGCCATGTTGCGGGTGTTGCCAGCGCAGCAGTGCCTCGACGCCGACCACGCGATGGTCGCGGTAATCGATCTGGGGCTGATAGACCAGGTGCAACTGCTTCAAGGTCAGGGCGTCGCGCAAGTCTTTTTCCAGCTCGCGGCGGCGGCGCATTTCGCTGTCGACGCTGGCGATATAGAACTGGTAGCGGTTGCGCGAGCGGCTCTTGGCCAGGGTCATGGTTTGTTCGGCTTTTTGCAGCAGCTTCTCGGTGCTGTCGCCGTCTTCAGGGAACAGAGTGATGCCGATGGTGGCGCGCAGGCGCACTTGCTGCTGGTCGAGCATAAACGGGGTGTCGAGGTCGTCGAGCACGGTTTGCGCCAGCTCGGCGGCTTCATAGGGCTGCTCGATGTCGGCCTGAACCAGGGCGAATTGGTCGCCACCGAGGCGGGCCAGGGCACCGAGGCGGCCGCTGTGGCTGCGCAGGCGGTCGGACAGGGCCAAGAGCAGTTGGTCGCCGGTCTGGTAACTGAATTGCTCGTTAATGCCTTTGAAGTCATCCAGGCCCACGCACAGAACGGCCACGCGGCGATTTAGGCGTCCGGCATCTTCGAGAATCTTGTCGAGTTGTTGCTGCAGTTGCAGGCGGTTCGGCAAGCCGGTGAGGAAGTCGTACTGAGCCATGCGCAATAAGCTGTTTTCCGCTTCACGGCGCAGGCTGGTGTTGCGCTCGATGGAGGAGAGCAGTTGGTTGGCCGTGTTGATCCATAAGCCCAACTCGTTCTTCTCGTTGCCCTTGAGCATCGGCAGCTTGTGCTCGCTGGGGCGATCCGGGTTGATGTTGCTCAGGTGCTCGATGATTTGCGACAAGGGCTTGGTCAACAGCCAGTGGTAGACCAAATACAGCACCAGGCCCATCGCTAAGGCGCGCAATACGCCGGAGATAAAGATGATGATCGAGTTGGTAACGAAGCTCTCGCCATAGGGCGCGGTGTCGAGGGTGATGTTGAGATCGCCGTAGTACTCACTGTACGGGCCACGACCTACCAGCTTAGTGGTGTATTGCTGCTCTTTACCGAGGATCGGGTCAGTCATCCAACGCATGGAACTGTTGACCTGTTCGCGGGACTTTTCCGCCAGCATCGGCTCGTTGGGGTGGCCGATGGCGGCCATGCGCACTGAGTCGTGCTGGAACAGACCTTCGATGACCTGCATCCCCATTTCCCGGTCCAGGCTATACACCGCCTGGGTGGACGGATCACGGAACATGCCAAGGATTCGGTGCGCGTCGTTGTCGACGGCCTGGCGGGTTTTGTACGCATCGAAAACGATTTGCGCAACGCTCAAGACCACGCCGACGATCAGCGCTGAGAGCAGCACTACGCGGAGCAATTTAAGTGACAAGCTGTTTTTGAGTTCCAGCTTCAAGTGGCGGTTCCTTGTTCGAAGCCGTTCGCATCAGACGCACTGAGTATTGGCAAAGTCGCGCTTGCCGTCAAAGGGCCATTACTCAAGTGGGGCAAGCTTATTCTCGGTTGCGCGGCGATGGCGTGACTGTATCGGCTCGGGTTGTCGGTGGCTTGAGCGCCGTTGGGCGGCTTTTTGTACTTGGTCGCGTTGCTGGCAATGTCGGAGCGTCTGGAAATGCATGTCAGACCTTAGCTTGTTAAGTGCGAATATTCATCTGCCGGCATTGCTTGGCCCTGCTCAGTGTTTTCGCTGCGGATGGCCTGGCGGGTTTCGCCGGTGGTGCGGGTTGTGGTGAGGCAGTCTCCGTATAACAACAAACCCGGCACTGGGCCGGGTTTGTTGTGGGGTTGCGCAGGTGCTTAGGCGGCGAAGTTTTTCGCTACGAAGTCCCAGTTAACCAGGTTCCAGAACGCTTCGACGTACTTCGGACGCGCGTTGCGGTAGTCGATGTAGTAAGCGTGTTCCCAGACGTCGCAGGTCAGCAGCGGGGTGTCGCCGCTGGTCAGCGGGCAGCCTGCGCCGATGGTGCTGGCCAGGGCCAGGGAGCCGTCGGCCTTCTTAACCAGCCAGCCCCAGCCGGAGCCGAAGGTGCCGATGGAAACCTTGCTGAACTCTTCTTTGAACTTGTCGAACGAACCGAAGGCGGCGTTGATCGCGTCAGCCAGGGCACCAGTCGGTTGGCCGCCGGCGTTCGGTGCCAGGCAGTTCCAGTAGAAAGTGTGGTTCCAGACTTGGGCGGCGTTATTGAAGATGCCACCCGAGGAGGTCTTGACGATCTCTTCCAGGGTTTTGCCTTCGAACTCGGTGCCAGGTACCAGGTTGTTCAGGTTCACGACGTAGGTGTTGTGGTGCTTGTCGTGGTGGAATTCCAAGGTTTCCTTGGAAATGTGCGGCTGCAGGGCGTCATGAGCGTAAGGCAGCGGCGGCAATTCGAAAGCCATGGTTTATCTCCTAATCAGGTCAGGTGCGGTGTGCGCGAGGCCGATCACGGGCGGCCATCTAAGCGGCGTGAGTTATCTCTATGCGCCGCAAGCCCCAGATCATAGCACTGGCCCAGCGCCTTAAACACGCAGCAACTGTGTGGGAAACCGCCTCTGCGTGTTCTCGCCTGTGCTCCGCATGGTCGTTTCAGAGCATGCCGGGGTTGTTTAGCAGTTGCCAGGCGATGCTGAACATCATCAATGCGACGCCCAGATCGATAAGCCGCCAGGTGCTCGGGCGCGCCAGCCAAGGGGCGAGCCAGGCCGCGCCCAGTGCCAGGAACGAGAACCATATCAGTGAGGCACTGGCCGCTCCTAGGGCATAGGCGCCGGGTACCGGTTGTTGCGCGCCGAGCGAGCCGATCAACAAGACGGTGTCCAGGTATACGTGCGGGTTAAGCAGGGTTACCGCGAGGGCTGCCAGCAGTACTGCACGACGTGAGCGAGGGCCGCTTTCGCCCGTTTGATTCAGCGCCTGCGGGCGGCAGGCGCGCAACAGCGCCTGGGCGCCATACCAGAGCAGAAAGGCCGCGCCGCCCCAGCGCGCTACGCCCAGCAAGATGGGGTTCTGCGCCAGTACGGCGGCCAGGCCAAATACCCCGGCGGTGACCAGCAGGGCATCGCAGACCACACACAGCAGGGCCACAGGCAGGTGATGCTCGCGGCGCAGGCTTTGCGCCAGGACGAACGCATTTTGTGCGCCGAGGGCGATGATCAGCCCGGCGGCGATGAGTAGACCGTTGCTATAGCTTTGCCACATACCAATTACTCCGTACCATCGGCCAGTTGCTGCAGTACGCCAAGGGCGCGCGGGCCATCGGCATGGGCGACGAATAGATGATCGTGGTAGTAGCCGGCGATCACGTTGCAGCTGATCCCCGCGTTGGCCAGCGCTCCGGCCACTGCCGCCGTCAGCCCCACTGCCGCCAGGGCCGAGTGCACTTCGAGGGTCAGCCAGGCTGCTACATAGTCGATCTCAAGTTGCAGTTGTTCGGCCTGCTGCTGCTGCAGTATCACGCTCAGGCCTTCGCGTTCCTGGAAGCTGCCCAGTGGCTGCACGCCTTGCAGTTGGCTGGCATCAGTCAGGCTGCAAAAGACGTAGGCACCCTCATTCAGCGCCGGCGTCATGCTACGTAATAAGGTCGTCAATGAGGTTTCGCCGGCCATGTGGATGTCCTGATTAGGGTGAGGAGTGTGGCGAGTCTGTGGCGTCAGGCTGTATAAGAGAAACCAATAGTGTTGATCGCTCATTAGGAAAACTGATTTGCTCGATTACAAATTACTGGCTGCCCTGGCGGCGGTTGTGGAGCAGGCCGGCTTTGAGCGCGCCGCTCAGGTGCTGGGCTTGTCGCAGTCGGCGGTGTCACAGCGGATCAAGCTGCTAGAAGCACGGGTGGGGCAGCCAGTGCTGGTGCGGGCGCTACCACCGGTGCCAACGGAAATCGGTCGCCGCTTGCTTAACCATGTGCAACAGGTGCGGCTGCTTGAGCGCGATATTCAGGCGCAGGTACCAGGGCTGGATGAGGGCGGTCCGCCGGAACGTCTGCGTATCGCCTTAAATGCCGACAGTCTGGCGACCTGGTGGGCGCAAGCCGTGGGTAGCTTCTGTACGGCGCAGGGTTTGCTGCTTGAACTCGTGGTGGAAGATCAGGATGTCGGTCTCAAGCGTATGCGCGCTGGTGAAGTGGCGGCCTGCGTGTGCGGCAGCGAACGCCCTGTAGCCGGGGCGCGGGCATTGTTGTTGGGCAGCATGCGTTATCGTGCCTTGGCCAGTCCGGATTTTATTGCCCGGCATTTTCCCCATGGAGTGACGGCCGCTGGCGTGGCTCAGGCACCGGCGATTGTCTTTGGTCCGGATGATCTGCTGCAGCATCGCTACCTGTCTGCGCTGGGCGTAGAAGGTGGACTGGCCTATCACCTGTGTCCGTCGTCCGAAGGTTTTGTGCGCCTGGCCGAGGCCGGTTTTGGCTGGGGGCTGATGCCTGAGTTGCAGGTGCAAGCAGAGCTGGCGGCGGGGAAGCTGTGTGAGTTACTGCCTGAGCGTCCGCTGGATGTTCCGCTGTATTGGCATCATTGGCGCAGCGGCGGCGAGCTGCTGAGCGCCTTGACTCAGCATTTGCAGCGCCATGCGGTCACCCAGTTGGTGACCGCAGCCAGCTGAGTGCGCTACAGCTGGAAGTGCGCCAAGAGTTGTTGCTGGTTATCGGCGACACTTTGCAGATGCTCGCCGCATTGACGCGTATGCGCGGCGTTCTGCCGGTTATCGCCGGTCATGGCGCTAAGTTGATGCATGTGCTGGTTGACCTCCTGAGTGGTGGTGGCCTGTTGCTCGGCAGCCGCAGCAATCTGGAAGGCCAGGCCATGTAAGGTTTGCAGGGACTCATCGAGGTGGCCGAGGGAGCCGAGCACGGCCTGGGTTTCATCTTCCAGGGCGCGGGCCTGTTCGGTCGAGCCGTGCATGCTGGCCAACGCCTGGTTGGAGGAGTCGGCGAGGGTGCCGATGATCTGTACGACTTCCTCGGTGGCGGTGCGTGTGCGCATGGCCAGGCTGCGGACCTCGTCGGCGACCACGGCGAAGCCGCGGCCCTGTTCGCCGGCCCGTGCGGCTTCGATTGCGGCATTCAGGGCAAGCAGGTTGGTCTGCTCGGCAATCGCACGAATGACCTCGAGTACCGAGGCGATCTGCTGGCTGTTGCCAGCGAGTGTCTGTACGACCTGGTCGGCTTCGCGCAGACCATCGAGAAGTTGGTCCTGGCGGCCAATCATGCGTTGCAGGGTCGCCTGCATAGTGCTGAAGGCACCGCGCGCGGCCTCGCTGCTGTCGGCGCTCTGGCTGGCGTTGGCGGCAATTTCCTGCACGGTGGCGGCCATCTGGTCGACCGCGCTGACCACCATCTCCAGGGCTTCCTGCTGTTGATCGAGGCGGCTACTGGTTTGTCCGGCCGCGTTGAGAATATCGCCGCTGGCATGTTCAACGGCACTGCTGGCTTGGCGCAGTTGCTCGATCACCGTACGCCAGGCATTGGCCATTTCGCGTAGTGCCAGCATCAGGCCGTTGCCTTGGCTCAGTTGTGCAGGTAGTTGCAGCTCCCCGGCGGCTAGCCGCTCGGCCAGCGCGGCCATATTGCCCGGTTCGCCGCCCAGCGGGCGCATCACGCTACGACTGACCAGCCAGGTCGCTAGCAGAACGCCAGCCACGGTGAGTACGCCGAGCAACAACACTTGCCACATTAATTCACGGACCGGGGCGAAGGCCTGTGCTTGATCCATTTCGGCGACCAGTGCCCATTGTTGGCCGTCGAACTCTAGGGGGACGAAGGCTTTCAGTGCGGGTTGATCATTCAAACCGGGCTCAGCCAGGCGGCCTTGCTTGTTCTGTAGGGCACGGGTGATGGCCTCACCCTGTAGCGCAGTGGCTTGCTGGGCGTTGCGCGATACCTGATGTTGCGCGAAACGGATGGAGTCCGAGCGCAGCAGACCATCGGCACCTACCAAGTAGGTTTCCCCTGCATCGCCCAGCCCCTGGCGTGTTTGCATCACGCTATTGAGCGGCTCGATGGGCAGTTCAAGCATCAATAGGGCAATCAGTTCTCCGTCACTGATTATGGGGGTTATCAGAAATTGGCTGGGCTCGCCGGATTGCGGGTTGATCGCCAGGTCACTGATCAGGCTTTTGCGGTTATTCAGGCTGGCGTTGAACAAGCGCCCCATCGATTGCTCGCGCCAGACGCCCTGGCTGAGGTTCTGTTGATAGTCATCACCGCGCAGCACACTGAAGATCACTTTGCCGCCTGCGGAGATCAGCTTGAGGTCTCGGTAGCTATAGGTCTGGATAAAGTTCTTGAAGATCGGTTGGTCATAGTTGGCCGCGCTGATGAGGGCTGGCTCGTCTAGGCCGCTGTAGCTGGTACCCAGATTACTGGCCAGGGTGCTGAGTTGATCGCGGCGGTCCTGCAGGTTATCCAGTAGCTGTCTTTGTTTGATATTTGCTACGGCCTCGAGGGCGTTCAGCGTTTGTTCCTGCAGGGCCTGGCTGGCATGAAAGTACACCGTTGCAGCCATGGCCAATACGGGAAGAATTCCAATGAGCAAGTAGCTCAGGGCAAGTTTCAAGCGTAACGGCATGTCCGGTGGCTCCGCGGGTAGAAGGGTTACAGTTCGTGCGCTGTAAAATATTCTGCAAGAATCGTGCGAGTTAATTGACGACTCGTAAAATAAAACAACCGAGCGGCTGTCTGGCTGAGCGAGGGCGTGCTTTAGGGCGAGAGAGGGATGGATGGCGCGGATACGTTTACAAGGCACCCATCTTGGGCAGCTTCAGGCGTGTTTGTGTCGAAAGGAGGCGCGGGGCTTGGTAGCCCCGGCGTGTTAGCGCGGTTTAACTGATGCGGATGGCCTTTGACCCTGGCAGCTGCTCAATACAGCGCTCGCCAAGTAGTTTGGACGGGGTGAAGTAACCGCCGGGGCCCTGGTAATCAAGCAGGTGCCGTACCGCCAGCAGAACCCCGTGCACGGTCACGTCATAGCCGTTGGCGGTTTCCAGGTGCGCGGTTTTCACCACCCCAGCAGCATTACGCGCCTCGCCCCAGAGCCAGGTGCGCTGGCGGGCGCGGGTGCTTTCATCAGGGCCGTTGACGCGTTTCTCGATCAGTCGCTTGAGCCAGTTCTGCACAGCATTCAGCCCCAGCAGCGCGCGCAGCGGGTCGATCAGGCGCATAACGATCGCGGCGGCTGTTGGGGTCGGCAGATACACCTCGATATTGTCGATAGCGGTGGAGTGGTAGGCGGTGGAGACATCGCCCCAGGGAATCGTTACCGCTGGCTTTTCGCCTCGACCAAAGTTGATGGCACGGCGCTTATAGCCCAGGGGCACATCGGTAATAACGCCTGCACGGCGCACCTTGCCGCCAAGTTTGAGGCCTTCCACCGAGGTTTTTGCGGTGCCGGGTGACAACCCGCTGCCACTGTCGAAACCCAGCGCCAGGTGCGTGGCATCGGGCAGGGCCTGATGCAGGCAGGCGGCCAGGCAGTCGCTGGGGATTACGTCGAAGCCTACGCCGGGGCAGACCACCACGCCTTGTTCGCGCGCCTGTTGATCACGGTGCTGCGCGGCCTCAAACACGCTGATCTCACCGGTGATGTCGACATAGTGGGTAGTGCTCGCCAGGCAGGCATCAAGCATCAGTGCACTGGTGGTCGAGAACGGCCCGGCACAGTGGGCGACCACGGCGATATCGGCCAATGCTTCCTTGGCACGTTCTGGCTGTTGGATGTCGAACACCCGGCATTCCAGCCCCAGCAAGCTGCCGAGGGCGTGGACTGCGGCCGGGTTGCGTCCGGCCAGGATGGGCGTCAGACCCTGGCGCTTGGCTTCGGCGGCCAGCAGGTGGCCGGTGTAGCCGTTGGCTCCGTAGATCATCCAATGCGTGGCCATCGGCGGCTCCTATGTTGTGTGGGGTGGGGCAATAGCTTAGCTGCTGTGTGCCTTGCTGTTCGGCTAGTGCAGGGTGCACACAGTCGTTGTTCTGGCCGGCAATGCCACGGTGGTGGTTGGTGCGCGCTGCTAGAGTGGCCTGAGTTCAGCTAAAGGGGGCGTTAATGAAGATTTTGGTAACCGGGGCCAGTGGCTTTATTGGTGGGCGCTTTGCCCGTTTTGCCCTAGAGCAGGGCTTGAGCGTACGGGTCAACGGTCGCCGTGCCGAGGGCGTTGAGCACCTGTGTGCGCGCGGTGCGGAGTTTATCCAAGGTGACTTGTCTGATCCGGCGCTGGTGCAGCAGCTGTGCCGGGGTGTCGATGCAGTTGTGCACTGCGCCGGCGCGGTTGGGGTGTGGGGGCGTTACGAGCACTTTTACCAGGCCAACGTCAGCGTCACTGAAAACGTGGTGGACGCCTGCCTGAAACAGAAAGTGCGGCGGCTGGTGCACCTGTCTTCACCGTCTGTGTATTTCGACGGCCAGGCGCATGTCGGTTTGAAGGAAGAGCAGTTGCCCAAGCGCTTTTCCGATCACTACGGCAAAACCAAGTACCTGGCCGAGCAGCACGTGTTCGCCGCCCAGGAGTTCGGCCTGGAGGTGCTGGCGCTGCGTCCGCGCTTCGTCACCGGAGCGGGTGATACCAGCATCTTTCCGCGGCTGATCAACATGCAGCGCAAGGGGCGTTTGTCGATCATCGGTAATGGCCTGAATAAGGTCGACTTCACCAGCATGCACAACCTTAACGAGGCGTTGATGAGCTGTTTGCTAGCGGCGGGGCCAGCGCTCGGGCAGGTCTACAACATCAGCAATGGTGCGCCCGTGCCGCTGTGGGATGTGATCAATTATGTGTTTAGGAAGCTCGACCTGCCGCCGGTGATCCGTCATCTGCCCTATGCTTTGGCGTATGGCGCTGCGGCGTTGAATGAAGGGCTGTGCACGCTATTACCTGGCCGCCCGGAACCAACGCTATTCCGTTTGGGTATGGCGGTGATGGCCAAGGATTTCTCTTTGGATATTAGCCGTGCGCAGCAGTACCTAGAGTACGAGCCCAGGGTCAGCCTATGGAGGGCGCTGGATGAATTCTGCGCCTGGTGGCAGACGCAGCCACCGCGTTGACTCAGGCGTAGACCCGCTGCCCGCGATACATCCGTACCGAGGTGCTCGCGGGTTTGTGGCTGGGGTCTTCCACCAGCAACGGATGCCCGGCTTGTATGCGTGGTGCAGGGCTGGCGTGGGCAAAGGGGAGTTCGCTGTATTGGGCGAGTAATTGCCCCAGTCGGCGGGTTTCCTCGTTGCTTGAGCCGAGGCAGGCGCTAAGCATGCTGTTGATTGCATCCGGCTGGCTCAGGCGAATGTCCAGCGCCAACTCTTCGCGCAGCCGGCGGCGCAGGCTTTTCATGCAATCCAACACTTCTTTGTTCAGCTCCATGGACCTTCCCTCGATATACAAGTGGGCTGGGTATCATTCATTGCGAATGCCCTGCGGCCTGATCACGACTGCATCGCGGTGCGCCCTGAGGGCGCGCAGATGTCGCGAATAGGTGAGTGCAAAGCGCATACCAGCTCACAGTGCTGCGGAACTGCGCGGGGTATAGCGTGTCGATGGCCTGTGCCATGCCCTTGCTCAGTGCGTCTCGCCCTGACTTGGCGCGACACTGAAGCGCTGCGCGCGAACCGTTATACTGCGCGGCCATTTGTGATCCCTGCGCTTTCTTGAAGGTTGACCCATGCGTAACGATGCCCACGACGAACTCGATCACGTGCCCAGCCTGCGGGCTGAACAGCGCGACCACGATGAGTATGCGACCGATCACCCGGAATCCACGCGCGGTAATAGCTATGGCCGTGGCGGCCCTGCTGCACCGGTGAAGTCGGCCAGCACGGGCCCGCTGTGGGCGCTGGTCGGGGCGCTGATAATTGCCCTCGGCGGGCTCGGCTGGTGGAGCTTCCAGCAGGTCAGCCTGATGGAGCAGCAACTGGTGGCCACCCAGGAGAGCTTCGCGCGGATCAGCGAAGAAGCGGCGGGGCGCATTCAGGATATTTCCGGCAAGGTGGTTGCCACCGAGTCTTCGGTGACCAGCGGCAGTGAAGCGCTGAAACTGCGGGTCAAGCAGCTGGAAAATAAGTTGGCCGAGATAACCAAGCAGCAGCAGGGGGCGAGCAGCCAGCAAAGCGAGCAGAGCAAGCGCCTTGAGCAGCTGGCGGTGCAGCTGAAGGGCCAGGAAGGTGGCGGCGCCAAGCTTGAAGCCATCCTTAACAAACTCAGTGCCGAGCAGGCTGTGCTGAGCAAAGAGCAAGCTTCCCTGAAAAGTGCTCAGGCAGCCCAAGCCAAGCTCGATGAAAAGGTGGCTGGGTTGAGCGCTGACGTAGCGGCGTTGAAGAAGCTCGGCAATCCGAACCAGGCCCTCGCTCGCCTGGAGCAGGATCTGCTGGTGGTTAAAGGTGATCTGGAAACCCGTTCCGCCGGCAGCAGCACGGCCGAGTTTGACGCCTTCCGCGCGCAGATGACCCGCAATATCAACACCCTGCAGGCCCAGGTGCAGAACCTACAGCAGCAGATCGACGCCCGCTAAGGGCCGGCTTGGTGGCGCGCCGGCCCGCCTGCTTAAGGCCTAGCGGGTACGGCTGATCTGTGCGGGTGTGCGTTGCATCAACACCTTGCCGGCACGGATTGAGACCAGCGCGTGGCCCTGGCTGCGCAGCATTTCATAGTCGTCAGGTGCGGACAGAATCAGCAAATTCGCCGGGCGACCCACCTCCAATCCATAGCGCTCGCCCAGGTTCAGGGTTTTCGCGCTGTGGTCGGTGATGAAGTCGAGGCAGCGTTGCAGGTCTTCGTAACCGAGCATGTGACAGATGTGCAGGCCGGCTTCGAGAATGCGCAGGATGTTGCCGTTACCCAGTGGGTACCAAGGGTCAACGATCGAGTCCTGCGCCAGGCAGACGTTCACCCCGGCGCGGTCAAGCTCAGCCACGCGGGTCAGGCCACGGCGCTTGGGGAAGCTGTCGAAGCGGCCTTGCAGGTGGATGCTCTCGGTGGGGCAGGAGATAAAGTTGATCTTCGATTGCTTGAGCAGGCGAAACAGCTTTGAGCAATAGGCGTTGTCGTAAGAGCCCATGGCCGTAGTGTGGCTGGCGGTAACGCGCTCACCCATGCCGCGCACACGGGCTTCCTCGGCCAGCACTTCGAGAAAGCGCGAGTGCGGGTCGTCAGTTTCGTCGCAATGTACATCCACCAAACAACCCGTGCGCTCGGCCAAATCCATCAGAAACTTGATCGAGCTGACGCCCTGCTCGCGGGTGTTTTCAAAGTGCGGAATACCGCCAACCACATCAGCGCCCAAGGTAATCGCCTGCTCCATCAACGCGCGGCCGTTGGCGAATGACTCAATGCCCTCCTGGGGGAAGGCGACAATCTGCAGGTCGATCAGGTGGCGCACTTCTTCGCGCACCTCGACCAGCGCCTTGAGTGCGGCGAGCGTCGGATCGGTCACGTCGACATGGCTGCGCACATGCTGGATGCCATGGTCGACCAGCATGTCGATGGCCTTGCGCGCACGCTGCTTGGTGTCTTCGTGAGTGACCCGCGCTTTGCGTTCGCCCCACAGCTCGATCCCTTCGAACAGCGTACCGCTCATGTTCCAGGCCGGCTCGCCGGCGGTGAGGGTGGCGTCGAGGTGAATGTGCGGTTCGATAAAGGGCGCGGTTACCAGATTGCCGGCGGCGTCCAGATCGTTAGCGTTGGCTGCGACCAGCACCGGCTGCTCGATGATCGCGGCAATGCGCTCGCCGTCCAGTTCGATGCGGTACAGGCCGGGCTTCTTGCGCAGGCGGGCGTTGACGATATTCATCCACTATTCCTTGTACTTCGCGGCGGCGAGAGCCGTCCGATTTGCAGGGCTACGGCGATGTTCAGGCGAGCATGCGGATCGCCGATGAGCCGCCGGTCAGGGCTTCTAAGGGGTGCAAATCTCTGTTTGGGTGGCGCTAACTTACCTTAATCAGCCGGTGAAAAAGCCCGGCACCGTAGGATGGCGTTGAGCATAGCGATACCCATCATCGGCAGCTAAGCCGAGCAGAAGTACCGTCAGCCATTAAATGGCCTCTTCGGTTTAAGGGGTTGTCCAATGACTCGGACGATTACAACGATGGGTATCGCTGCGCTCAACCCATCCTACGAGATAACGCGAGCCTTTCAGCCATTGCTTGTGCAGCGAAAATTACCCGCTCAATTGGATGGTAAGCTCGGGCTACTTGGTCTGATCTGTGAAGGGAATCCTCGCTCAGATGCGAATTGTTAGCTGGAATTGCAACGGGGCACTTCGAAAAAAGCTCCACCTTCTCGATGAGCTGCGGGCAGACATCCTTGTTGTCCAGGAGTGTGAGAACCCCACGCAGACTCAAGATGCCCATTACAAACAGTGGGCCGGCAGCTATCTCTGGGCTGGCGGAAATAAGCACAAAGGCCTTGGCGTATTCGTCAAGTCAGGGATGCGACTAGAGCCACTCGCTCTCGACGCTGGACGGTTGCAGCTCTTCTTACCATGCCGGGTAGATGGGATCACGTTATTGGCCGTTTGGACAAAAGAGGCTGGCTCTCCAACGTTTAAATACATTGGTCAGCTCTACAAGTGGCTTCAATTGCACAAGGCCCAATTTGCCAAGCCCAGAGCCATCGTAATTGGAGACCTCAACAGCAATGCGCGCTGGGATGTTTGGGATCGCTGGTGGAACCACTCGGACGTGGTCAAAGAGCTTGCGGATATTGGCCTTCACAGTCTTTACCATGCGCAGACAGGACAACACCAAGGCTCTGAGGCCCAGCCGACATTCTTTCTGCACCGGAAGTTGGAAAAGCCATACCACATCGATTATGCGTTTCTGTCTGAAATGCTCAAGGCCAGCGCCCACCTATCCATCGGTGCAACTGAGCATTGGCTGGAATATAGCGATCATCTGCCGCTTATTGTGGATATAGCCTCGTAGCTATAGCCTAAGTAATTGAATATAAAGGATTTAAATTCCAGTTTGACGTAATGGCTGCAAAGTAAAAAGCCCGATGCGCTGCACCGGGCTTTTCGAGGCATTGCGGCCCTTGGCTTACAGCGTCGGGTAGTCGAGGTAACCCACCGCGCCTTTGCCGTAGAAGGTTTCTGGGTGCGGGGTGTTCAGTTCGGCGTCTTGCGCCAGGCGGGCTGGCAGGTCTGGGTTGGCGATAAACGGAATACCGAAGGCCACGGCATCGGCTTTGCCGCTTTGTAGCCAGGCGTTGGCCTGATCTTTGGTGAAGCGTTCGTTGGCGATAAACACGCCGCCGAAGGCTTCTTTCAGGCTTGGCGACAGGCTGTCGTCGGCTTCTTTCTCACGGGCGCAGATAAAGGCAATGCCGCGCTTGCCCAGTTCGCGAGCGATGTAGGTGAAGGTTTCTGCGCGGTCGGCGTCGCCCATGTCATGGCTATCGGCGCGCGGTGCCAGGTGCACGCCAACGCGGCCTGCGCCCCAGACGTCAATTGCGGCATCGGTGACTTCCAGCAGCAGGCGCGCGCGGTTTTCCAGGCTACCGCCGTAACGGTCTGTGCGCTGGTTGGTGCTGCTCTGCAGGAACTGGTCGAGCAGATAGCCGTTGGCACCGTGGATTTCCACGCCGTCAAAACCGGCCGCTTTAGCGTTTTCTGCGCCCAGGCGATAGGCGTCGACGATGTCGGCGATTTCTTCCGTTTCCAGGGCGCGTGGGGTGACGTAGTCCTTCATCGGGCGGATCAGGCTGACGTGCCCAGCCGGCTGGATGGCGCTTGGCGCGACGGGCAACTGGCCATTCAGGTAGACCGGGTCGGAAATACGCCCGACGTGCCACAGTTGCAGGACGATCTTGCTGCCTGCGGCGTGCACGGCCTTGGTGATGTTGCTCCAGCCGCGCACCTGCTCATCGGACCAGATGCCGGGGGTGTCCGGGTAGCCGACACCCATCGGCGTGACGGCGGTGGCTTCACTGATGATCAGGCCGGCGCTGGCGCGTTGCACGTAGTACTCGGCCATCAGCGCATTGGGTACGCGGCCTTCGTCGGCGCGGCAGCGGGTCAGCGGGGCCATGATGATGCGGTTGTTCAGTTCAAGATCACCGATCTTGATGGGGTCAAAAAGCGTGGTCATAAATATGCGTCCTGTGTGCGGGGCTAATAGCAAATGATTTAAAGCGCTTGGCTGATATGGCTGAGGAAGGCCTGGATAGTTTCTTCATTGCGTTTGAAGAAATGCCATTGGCCGACCTTTTTGCTGCTGATCAGCCCGGCGCGCTGCAAGGTCGCCAGGTGCGCGGAGACAGTCGATTGCGACAGCCCGGTGCGTTGGTCGATCTTGCCGGCGCAGACGCCGATTTCCAGCGGGTGCTCCTGATCGGCGAAATAGGCCTGGGGGTCTTTCAACCAGTGCAGGATGTCGCGCCGTACCGGGTGGGCCAGGGCCTTGATGATTTCATCGATGTCGAGCTGCATGCGGGTCGTCCGTGGGTGTTGTCACGCCGTATCGCGATGAGACGAACCTTATATCGGGCGTTGGCGATATACAGATTGTTCGTGCCGATAGTCATCATCATGCGCGCTGATGTGTAAGCTGGCAGGCATGAATTACCTCGCGCATTTACATCTCGGCGGTGACGCGCCGGCTCAATTGCTGGGCAGCCTGTATGGCGATTTCGTCAAAGGGCCGTTGGCGGGGCAGTGGCCGGCGGATATCGAGGCGGCGATTCGTCTGCATCGGCGTATCGATGTGTTTACCGACAACCACCCGCTGCAAATGCAGGCGCGGGCGCGCTTCCCTGCTGAGCGGCGGCGTTGTGCCGGGATCTTGCTGGATGTGTTTTTTGACCACTGCCTGGCGCTGCACTGGGCGGACTATGCCGCCGAGCCTTTGCCAATTTTTACCGGGCGGGTTTATCGGGTGCTGCAGGCCGAGCCGCGTTTGCCCGAGCGTCTGGCGATGATTGCACCACGCATGGCCGCGCAGGACTGGTTAGGCAGTTACCGTGAATTTGCCGTGCTGGAGCAGGTGGTGGCGGGCATCGACCGGAGGCTGTCGCGGCCGGGGTTGTTGGCGGGGGGTATGGCTGAGCTGGAGCGACTGTACCAACAGCTGCTGGAGGATTTTCAGCAGTTCTACCCTGAATTACAGGCGTTTGTGGCGCAGCAGCGGCAAGCGGCGGATTAGGCCGCCAGGTCTTCAGCAACGACCGTTTGCTCAGGGGTCGCTGCGCCGAACAGCGCCTGGCGGATCGCCTGTTGCGCGGCCCGCGCGAGCGCATTGCGATGCAACTCAGCGCTGGCAATCGGCGTGAGCAGCTGGATCTGCACTTCACCCAAGTCGCTGCCGAGCAGGCGCAGCAGGTGCGCGAGCATGTCGTCATCGCCAATAAATGGCGCTACGGCGCAGGGCTGGCCGTTGCGCAGGTAACGGATCGCCACCGGCTGCACCGCGACGCCGCTGTCGATGGCGCTGCTCAGCAGGCGGCCATGAAAGGTGCGCAGGTCGAGGCCATCGGTGGTGGTGCCTTCCGGGAAGATCAGCAGGTTGCGGCCCTGTTGTAAGTGCTGGCCGAGTTGTTGATTGAGCAGGCCGCTATCCCCCGAGCCCCGGCGGATAAACAGCGTGCCGGCCTTGAGCGCCAGCCAGCCTGCGACTGGCCAGGCGCGCACCTCGGCCTTGGACAAAAAAGACAGTGGAGTGAGCATGCCCAGCAGCGGAATGTCAGTCCACGACACGTGATTACTGACCCAGAGCATTGGCTGGCGCGGCAGCTGGCCTTGCACCTTTAGGCGAAACGGCAGCGCATCCGTCAGCCGCGCGAGAAACCAGCGGGTCAGGCGCTGGCGGGTGGGCATCAGGTCATGCCGAACCAGACGCTCCAGCAGGGCGACGCCGGCCGCCAGCAGCGTGCCGAGGCTGATCACCGCCAACAGGCGCAACAGGCGGGCATACAAACGCAGCTTCTTCATCGGGGGCTCCTGCAGGCAAAGACAAAACGCCGGCACTGTCTACAGCGTGCCGGCGGCTTGTGCAACTGTGCGTGGCGGAGGTTTACCCCGCCGCTTTGAAGTGCCGTGCGTAACGCGGGCAGAGTTCGTCGCGCTTGAGCAGGATAAACACGTCGGCGACCTGGAAATCCTGATCCCAACACGGTTCGCCGCAGATCTTCGCGCCCAGGCGCATATAGGCTTTGAGCAGCGGTGGCATCTCGGCGATGACGTTGCTCGGCACGTCCAGGCTGGGTAGTGGGGTTTTCGGTTCGGCGCGCAGGTGCTCGGTGCACAGGTAGCGCTCACGTAGACGCTGCATGATCGCCTGGGCCTGGATACCTCCATCGAGCATGGAGATGCTGGCGCAGCCCATCAGGTAGCGGTAAGCGCCTTGGTTGAGCACCTCGGCCAGTTCGCCCCAGAGCACGGCGATGGTCGCGCCGTTGCGGTAGGCCGCATCGACACAGGTGCGGCCGATTTCCAATACCGGGCCTTCGAGGTGCATCAGGCCGTGCAGGCTAAACTCTTCTTCGCTGTAAAAGCGCCCCAGGTTGGCGGCGGCTTGATGGTCGAGTAGGCGGGTGGTGGCCACCAGCTCACCGCTGTTCATGTCACGCACGCCGATGTGCTGGCAGTGAATGTCGTAGTCATCCATGTCCAGGCCGAGTTCAGCACCCTTGAACTTGGCAGCGAACTCGGCGCTGAATACGCGATAGCGCAGCGCCTGGGCTTCACGCAGGGCAGCTGCGCCCAGTAAACGCTCGGCCTGCAAGCGACGCGCTGGGGTGTTGCGGTTGCGGGTGATTGCCATCTGAGTCATGCCTGAGTCTCCGTGAGCCGGTTTTTTGCCTTGCGGCCGGTCGATCTTGTTGGGCAAGCTCAGGCTAGGTAGCGCTGGTGTCACCTCCGTTAAGTTTTGGTGATGCTTGTGTGACAGACCCTAACCCAACAAGGAGCAATGCATGCCCTGGCAACAGCTGTTGAGCCCGCAGACACGTCTGCCAATCGTCGACCTGGAGGCGTGGTACGCCAGCCTGCTTGAGCGCATCGCTCAGCCGACGCCGTTGCAGCTGGCTGTGCTCGGCGGGCGCTTGGCGGCGACGCCGGGGCTGGCCTTTCTTGCCGGTTATCAAGGCGCGTTGCGCGCGCTTTGGCCCGCCGCGCCCTGGACGCTGGGTGCGCTGTGCGCGACCGAGAACCGCAGCATCCGCCCGGCGGACATGCACACGCGGCTCAGCGCGCTAACCCTCGCTGGCCGCAAGGATTTCGTTACTGCCGCCGAAGCGGTCGATTGGCTGCTGGTGGCCGCCCGCGAGGATGAAGCCGGCCAGCCGGTAAGGCTGGCGCTGGGCGTGGTGCGCAACGGCGCGCCGGGCGTGCGTATTGAAACCCTGCCCGCGTTGCCGCTGATGCCGGACATCAGCCATGGCCGTTTGCATCTGCAGGGCGCGCATTGTGAGCGGCTGCCGGGTGATGGTTGGGCTGCCTACGTCAAACCGTTCCGCACGCTGGAAGACGCCCACGTGCTGGCGGCACTGACCGCCTGGTTGTTCGGCGTGGGGCAGGAGGCTGCCTGGCCGCAGAGTTTGCAATTGCGCCTGCTTGGCCTGTTGGCCGGCTGCGCGGAAGTGGCGCGGCAATGCCCGAGTGCGGCGGATAACCACCTGTTGTTAGGCGGGCTGTTTGCTCAGTTCGACAGCCTGAGCACTGATCTGGATGCTGCTTTTGCCGCAGGCGCGGTGCACTGGGCGCAGCTCTGGCAGCGTGACAAGGACCTGCTGTCGATCGCCGGCAGCGCACGCGGCAAGCGCCTGCAGAAGGCCCAGGCACTGCTCGGTATCAACCTTTAAGCCAGCTTGTGACGCGTTGCACCGTGGCGGTTTGATCCAGATCAGTAAGGCTCGGGCGTTAGGCCATTAAGCTCGCCGGCTTTTGCAAGAGAGCCTGCCATGCGCCGCGAGCCTATAGTGCTGTTCGATAACGGCGAGCATCAATGCATGATGTTCGATGACTTGGTCAGCGGTGAGGGCGTGCAGTCCAACCAGTTTCTGATCACCGACAACGAGCAGTACCTGCTGCTCGATCCGGGTGGCGATCTGACCTACACGCCGCTGTCGCTGGAGTTGTCCAAGCACATTCCGGTGCAAGACCTGACCTATATTTTTGCCTCGCACCAGGACCCGGACATCATTGCCTCGCTGGACAAATGGCTGCTGCACACCCGTGCGCAGGTGATCTGCTCCAAGCTCTGGGCGCGTTTCCTGCCGCACCTGACGGCTAACTACCTGGCGCTCAGCCGTGGCATCAACACCTTTGACCGGATCATCGCGCTGCCCGATCGCGGCCAGTCATTTAGTTTGGGCAAGTGCACACTCAAGGCGGTGCCTGCGCACTTCCTGCATTCGGTGGGCAACTTCCAGCTGTATGACCCGACAAGCAAGATCCTGTTTTCCGGCGACATGGGCGCATCGCTGGTCGACGATGCGCACCCGGTGAGCGACTTCGTCAACCATGTCCCAAACATGCTCGGCTTTCACCGGCGCTACATGGCCAGCAACAAGGTCTGCCGCCTGTGGGCGGCGATGGTGCGTGAAATGGATGTGGCGATGATTGTGCCGCAGCATGGCCGGCCCTTTGTCGGCGCGGAAATGATCAACGCCTTCCTCTACTGGGTCGAGCACCTTGAGTGCGGCATGGACTTGATGGGGGCGGAGGATTACCGCCTGCCGAAATAGTCAGTACTGACATTTCGCGCCAAATTGTCCGTGAATGCGGCGCGTTCGACGCTGTTTGTCGTCAACGGGCCCATGCTAGGGTGCCGCCTTTGATCCCAGTAAAGGCGGCGTCATGCCCATCGTCCTCTTTCCTTCGCGGCTGCTGCTGGCGTGCGCGTTCAGCCTTGGCTGTGCGACTGTGCATGCTGAGAGCTGGCCCGGTGCCGACTGGAGCCGCCAGCTGACGCCAGCCAGTGCGGCGCTTAGCGAGCTGGACAGCTACGCCTTCCCAGCCCGTGATGAGGCCACCCGTCAGGGTGTGCGCACCGATGCCTTGTTGGTGATTCGCGACGGCCAAGTGGTCTATGAGCGCTACGCGGAGCCGACCAGCGCCGCCACGCCGCACCTGACCTGGTCAATGGCCAAAAGCATACTCGCCACCACGCTGGGCGTGGCTTACGGCCAGGGGCTGTTCAAGCTGGATGCGCCGGTGGCAGCTTACTACCCGCCATTTGCCGCGCACCCGCAGGTCAAGATTGGCCATCTACTGAACTGGGCCTCGGGTTTGGACTGGCAGGAGGATTACGAATACGCGCCGCTGAAATCCTCGGTGGTGGCCATGCTCTATACCCGTGGGCGCAGTGATATGGCGGCCTTCACCGCCGCGCATACGGCTGATGCCGAGCCGGGTGCGCGCTTTCGTTATTCCAGCGGCGACAGCAACGTGTTGTCCGCCGCGCTCAAGGGTATGGTCGGCGAGGCGGCGTATGCCGATTACCCCTGGACGGCGCTGTTCAATCCGCTAGGCGTGACATCGGCGGTCTGGGAAAGCGATGCGGCGGGCACCTTTGTCGGCTCTTCTTACCTGTACATGAGCGCACGTGACCTGGCGCGTGTTGGCTTGCTGATGCAGCGCGAGGGGCGCTGGCGCGAGCAGCAACTGCTGCCCAAGGCCTGGGTCGAGTTCAACCGTACGCCGTTTGCCAATTATCAGCCGCAGGACGATAAAGCCAGTGACCCCGTTCCGGGTGGCCAGTGGTGGCTCAATGCCGCGGTGGCGGGGGCGCGCAAACCTTGGCCGGATGCGCCGAGCAACCTGCTGGCGGCCTCAGGTCACTGGGGGCAAGGCTTGTATGTGCTGCCGGACGAGAAGCTGGTGATCGTGCGTTACGCCGATGACCGTGATGCCAGCTTTGATCGCAATCACTTTCTCAAACTGGTAATCGCGGCCACGGCCACTGAGGTGCAGCGATGATCCGCCGGCGTCTGTTCAGCAGCCTGTTACTGCTGGTGCTGCTGTTGTTGGCGGCCTTGGCCTGGCAAAACCGCAGCCACCTGCAAGCCTTCCCCGACATCATCGGTGCTTACTCGGCCAAGGAATATTGTTCATGCCGCTACGTGGTCAATAACCCGGCGGATTATTGTGCGACCTATGTGGCGCAGTACCTGCCGCTTTCAGGCTTTTTTGATGATGCTGCGCATAAGCGCGTGACGGCCCGAGGCCTGGGTCGCACCCAGAGTGCGCAGTGGCTGAGCCCGCGCCAGGGATGTCAGTTGTTGCCAGAGCCTGCTGAGCTACCCGCGCCCTGAGGGCGGTGCCTCTGAGTGGGGCTTGCAATGCATGGTAAGGCAGCTATGGTGGCCTCTTCGTTTCTGACCGTGACGTGTCATGCCTGAAGCCCTGTGTCGTGTGAGCTCCCGTGGCCTATAACGTATTCCCCTGGCGGCGCGGCAATGCGGTGAGCCTGCTGGTCGATGGCCCGTGCTTTTTCGGGCAGATGCTCAAGCGCATTAACGCTGCTCAGCGCCATGTCGAGCTGGAGTTGTATCTGCTGGAAAGTGGCGCGTGTTCAAGCGCCTTACTGGACGCCTTATGTGCGGCGGCTGAGCGTGGGGTCGCGGTGCGTTGCCTGTTCGACGGCTACGGTGGGCAAGGCTTGCTGTTGCCGGATCGCCTGCGTCTAGACGCTGCGGGTATCCAGGTGAAATGGTACAACCCGGTGCGCTGGCGCCATGGTGTGCGCAACTTTCACCGTGATCACCGCAAAGTGTTGGTGGTCGATGAGCAGTTCGCTTTCGTCGGCGGTACCGGTGCCACGGATGCCTTCTGGCAGCCTGGCGCAGCCGAGAGCCGTTGGCATGAAGTCATGGTGGAAATCAGTGGCCCCGTGGTGGCCGACTGGTTGCAGCTGTTTGATCGCCAGTGGCAGATGGATCAAAGCTGGATCGTCTGGCGGCCGCGCCTGCCATTGCGCATCAAAACCTTGTTGGCAACGCCGGCTGTGGGGGAGGGCTTGGCGCGTGTCGCGTTTGCCGATGCGGTGCAGCATCGCGACATTCTCTATTCGTTGGTGCGCATGCTGCGCGGCTCGAAGCGCCGCATCTGGCTGGCTACGCCTTATTTCTTGCCGACCTGGCGAGTGCGCCGCGTGCTGCGCCAAGCGGCCGAGCGTGGGGTCGATGTGCGCCTGCTGTTGGCTGGCAACAATACCGACCATCCGCCGATACGTTTTGCCGGGCAGCGTTATTACGCCAGTTTGCTGAAAGCCGGTGTGCAGATATTTGAATACCAACCGCGCTTTCTGCACCTGAAGATGGCGCTGGTGGACGATTGGGTCAGTATTGGTTCCTGCAATTTCGATCACTGGAACCTGAGCTTTAATCTGGATGCCAACCTTGAGGCACTCGACCCAGCGTTCACCGCCAGCGTGGCGACCTGTTTTGAGCGTGACTTTGCCGACAGCCAGCTGATTGATGGCAAGGCCTGGCTGGCCAGGCCTTGGTACATCCGTGTACAGCAGAAGGTCTGGGGTGTTTTGGATCAGCTGATGTTTAAGTTGCTGAATCGCCGTCGCTGAACCTGGCGGGTGAGCGGGCGCTGAGCGGAGAGTGGCTGCGGGCGTGAGCCACTCTCCGTTTGGCTACGGGCCTTAGATCAGCTCGACTGCTACGGCCGTCGCTTCACCGCCACCGATGCACAGCGAGGCGATACCGCGCTTGCCGCCGGTGTTCTTCAGCGCGTTGATCAAGGTCAGAATGATCCGTGAACCCGTGGAACCCACCGGGTGACCCTGGGCGCACGCGCCGCCATAGATGTTGACCTTGGCGTGATCCAGGTCGTGCTCACGCATGGCCAGCATGGTGACCATGGCGAAGGCTTCGTTGATCTCGAACAGATCGACGTCGGCCTTATCCCAGCCAGTTTTCTTCAACAGATTGCTGATTGAGCCAACCGGCGCCAGGGTGAATTCACTCGGATCCTGGCTCTGGGTGGCGTGCGCGACGATTTTGGCCAACGGCTTAAGGCCGCGCTTGGCGGCTTCTTCGGCGGTCATCAGCAGCAGCGCTGAGGCACCGTCGGAGATCGAACTGGCGTTGGCGGCGGTGATCGTGCCGTCCTTGCGGAATGCTGGTTTGAGGCCCGGAATCTTCTCCAGATTGGCGTTCAACGGCTGTTCATCATCCTTGACCAGTGCATCGCCCTTGCGGCCGCTGACGGTGATCGGGACGATTTCCGCATCCAGTGCGCCACTGGCGATGGCTGCCTGAGCGCGCTTCAGCGATTCGATGGCGTAAGCATCCATGTGCTCGCGGGTGAAGCCGTATTGGTCGGCGGTTTCCTGGGCAAAGGAGCCCATTAAACGACCGGTGCGAGCGTCTTCCAGACCGTCGAGGAACATGTGGTCCTTGATCTCACCATGGCCCATTCGCAGGCCGGCGCGGGCTTTGGTCATGAGGTAGGGCGCGTTGGACATGCTTTCCATGCCGCCGGCGATCATTACCGTGTTGCTACCGGCTTTGAGCGAGTCAAAGGCCTGCATCACCGCCTTCATGCCCGAACCACAGAGCTTATTGATCGTGGTGCAGCCAGTCGCAGCAGGCAGCCCGGCATTCAGCGACGCCTGACGCGCCGGGCCTTGCTTGAGGCCGGCGGGCAGCACGCAGCCCATGATCACTTCTTGCACGTCGGCCGGTGCAATCCCGGCGCGCTCAACAGCGGCCGCAATCGCGGCGGCGCCCAGGTCAACGGCGGCAACGCTGGACAGGCTGCCTTGAAAACCACCCATTGGCGTACGTGCGCCGCTGACGATGACGATATCGGACATCGAAAAACTCCTCAAATATGCCAAATAAATGTAATGGCTAGCCGTGGATTCTACTGCGTGACTAAAAATGCCCAAAGAGTCATGCCGAAAAATCATTCTTTGGGTTGATTTAGTCAAACGCCGAGGGCTCTAGATTGGCGTACTGATAAAAACTCGTGAACTAAGGTATCGCCATGCTCCAGACCCGTCTGATTGCTCCCGCTGCGAATGCGCACCAAGCCCCTCTGTTGATCAAGCGTTTGCTGTTGTCCGGCATCCGCTACGAGAAAAGCCGCGAGATCGTTTACCGCGACCAGATGCGCTACAGCTACGCCACCCTCAATGAGCGTATCGCCCGGCTGGCCAACGTGCTGACCGAGGCCGGGGTCAAGGCGGGCGACACCGTGGCAGTGATGGACTGGGACAGCCACCGCTACCTAGAGTGCATGTTTGCCATCCCGATGATCGGCGCGGTGCTGCACACCATCAATATCCGCCTTTCGGCCGATCAGATTCTCTACACCATGAACCATGCCGACGATAAGTTCGTGCTGGTTAACAGCGAGTTTGTACCGCTCTATCAAAGCATCGAAAGCCAGCTGACCACCGTGCAGAAAACCATCCTGCTCACCGATGCAGAGGCTAAGTCTGCGGGCCTAGGCGGCCTGGTCGGCGAGTACGAAACCCTGCTGGCAGCCGCCAGCCCGCGTTACGACTTCCAGGATTTCGACGAAAACTCGATCGCCACCACCTTCTATACCACCGGCACCACCGGTAACCCCAAAGGCGTCTACTTCAGTCATCGTCAACTGGTGCTGCACACCCTGGCCGAGGCTAGCGTACTGGGCAGCCTCGACAGCATTCGTCTGCTGGGCACTAACGATGTGTATATGCCGATCACCCCAATGTTCCACGTGCATGCATGGGGCATTCCTTATGTGGCGACCATGCTCGGGGTCAAGCAGGTGTATCCCGGTCGTTATGAGCCGGACATGCTGTGCCGCTTGATGAAAGAGGAGAAGGTCACCTTCTCCCACTGCGTGCCGACTATTTTGCAAATGGTCATGAACGCACCCTCTGCTCAAAATCAGAACTTCAATGGTCTGAAGATGATCATTGGTGGCAGCGCCCTTAACCGCTCGCTGTATGACGCCGCCAAAGCCCGCGGTATCCAGCTGACCGCCGCCTACGGTATGTCAGAAACCTGCCCGCTGATCTCCTGTGGTCACATCAACGATGAGCTGATGGCCGGAAGTGAAGATGAGCGCACCGCTTACCGGATTAAAGCCGGGGTGCCGGTGCCGCTGGTCGAAGCCGCCATTATGTCCGCCGATGGCAGCCTGTTACCGGCCGACGGCGAAACCCAGGGCGAGTTGGTGTTGCGCGCGCCATGGCTGACCCAAGGCTACTACCGTGAGCCGGAGAAGGGCGAAGAGCTGTGGGAGCACGGTTGGTTACACACAGGTGATGTGGCGACTATCGACGACTTTGGCTTTATCGACATCCGTGACCGCATCAAGGATGTGATCAAGACCGGCGGCGAATGGATTTCTTCTTTGGCGTTGGAGGACCTGATCAGCCGTCACCCTGCCGTGCGTGAAGTGGCAGTGGTTGGTGTGGTTGACCCGCAGTGGGGCGAGCGGCCGTTTGCCTTGCTGGTGTTACGTGACGGCCACAGCCTGGACGCCAAAGGATTGAAGGATCACCTCAAACCTTTTGTCGATCAGGGCAGCATTAACAAGTGGGCGATACCCTCGCAAATAGCGCTTGTTACCGAAGTTCCCAAAACCAGTGTTGGCAAGCTGGATAAGAAGCGTATTCGTCTGGATATCGTCCAGTGGCAGGCCGCCGGTAGCCCATTTCTGTCCACCGTCTAAGATTTTTCGTCACGGGCGGGGCACCAGCTTCGCCCGTTGGTTTGAAGCTCGCTAATCCCAGCGAAGCCGCTTGAGTAAAGGCTCTCGGGAGGATTGGTAAAGCTATCGGGAGGGCAAGATACGTAATGCAAGCGCAGCTCAATTTACGTTCAAGCAAATCACTTTAGGTGACTGGTCAGTCAAACAAGCGTTTGGCTTGCTAATTGCTCGTTACAAGCCATTCTTGGCTCTGCAGGTCGTGGTGAACACGCCGAAACCAGCGAGCCAGAGTGCTTGTGAGCTAAAAATCACCCTTTCGAGGGATCAAGCAGAAGTACCCGCTGGCTATAGTCCGCACCATCCATAACAAAAAACACATGGAGTAGCGTCGATGACAAAAACCAAACAAACCTGGCGCCTGGCACGACTGCCGCTGGCCGTCAGCCTCGCATCCACCCTCGCCGCACCTGCATTCGGCGTTACTTTTAATATCGGTGAAATCGAAGGTCAGTTCGACTCATCCATGTCGGTCGGCGCGAGCTGGTCGGCGCGTGGCGCGGATCCAGATCTGATTGGTGTTAACAACGGTGGTGAAGGTCTGTCCCAGACCACCGATGATTCGCGTCAGAACTTCAAGCGTGGTGAGACCTTCTCGAAGATATTTAAGGGTATTCATGACCTTGAATTGAAATACGGTGATACCGGTGTGTTCGTTCGGGGTAAGTACTGGTATGACTTTGAGTTGAAAGATGAAAGCCGTCTGTTCAAAGACATCAGCGACAGCAACCGTAAAGAGGGCGCGCAAGCCTCAGGCGCACAGATTCTCGACGCCTTCGTTTACCACAACTACGCCATCGGCGATCAGCCAGGCTCGGTGCGTTTGGGTAAGCAAGTTGTAAGCTGGGGTGAAAGCACCTTTATCCGTAACAGCATCAATGAGATCAACCCGGTCGACGTGTCGGCATTCCGTCGCCCAGGTGCTGAGATCAAAGAAGGTTTGATCCCGGTCAACATGTTCTATGTATCTCAGAGCCTGACTGAGAACCTTTCTGCTGAGGCCTTCTATCAGTTGGAGTGGGATCAGACTGTTGTCGATAACTGCGGAACCTTCTTTGCTCAGCCGGACATCATTGCTGATGGCTGCGACAACAATCTGCGGGTGCTGAGTAACAACCCTGCTGTAGGTCGGGGTGTGAACCAAGCGCTTGTTGCCCAGGGTAACGGAAACCTTGCTGTAGATCAGAACTCGGAGGGTGTGTTGATCCGTCGCTCGGGTGACCGCGATGCACGCGACAGTGGCCAGTTTGGTACAGCTTTACGCTACTTCTCGCCGGCTCTAGACACAGAGTTCGGGGCTTACTTCATGAATTACCACAGCCGTACACCGGCCTTCAGTGCTACCGCGCCAGGCCCTGCCGCTTACCGAACAACAAGTGCTGCGTTGCACGGTCTTGCTGCCGTACCTGCTCAATTTGCGGCAATACCTGTTGCCGGTAACTCCAATTACTTCCTTGAGTACCCTGAAGATATTCAGCTCTACGGTCTGAGTTTCTCTACCACGCTGCCCACTGGCACAGCTATGAGTGGTGAGTTTAGCTACCGTCCGAACGCACCGGTGCTGTTGAATACCACAGATATTCTGTTTGCAGGTATTACGCCTTTGGTAGCTAACGCCTCACTTATCAAAGGGCAGCCGGGTGGCACTGTTAATGGTTATCGGCGCAAGGAAATCAGCCAGTTCCAGACCACCTTCACCCATTTCTTCGATCAAGTGATGGGGGCTAGCCGTCTGACTCTGGTGGGCGAGGTCGGCATTGTGCATGTTGGCGGTTTAGAAAACTCTAGCGAGTTGCGCTATGGCCGCGATCCTATTTACGGTCCGGGTGCTTCGGCTGACAATAATGCAACATGTCGATCTCTCAACGCTTCTACGATCGCTGGTGCCAATGGCAATACAGGCGCGACGGCGAATGCTACAAAACACTGCAATGATGATGGTTTTGTGACCAGTACTTCGTGGGGCTACCGTGCTCGCGCCATTTGGGACTACCCGGACGTATTCGCCGGCGTCAACCTGAAGCCAAGCGTGTCCTGGTCGCATGACGTTGACGGTTACGGTCCAAATGGTCTGTTCACTGAAGGCGCTAAGGCTGTCAGCTTGGGTCTGGATGCTGAATACCAGAACACCTACACCGCCAGCCTGGCTTACACCGATTTCTTCGGTGGCAAGTACAACACGTCGATTGACCGTGACTTCGTAGCACTCAGCTTCGGTATGAACTTCTAAGCGGACGAGATTTTGAGGACGACTATGACTATGAAAACAACAAAAAGTCTGCTGCAAACCGGTGCCCTGACACTCTCGCTGCTGGCCAGCGGTGTTATGGCAGCGGTATCGCCGGGTGAGGCGGCCAAACTGGGCACTACGCTGACTCCGGTTGGTGCGGAAATGGCCGGTAATGCTGACGGCTCGATTCCAGCCTGGACCGGCGGTTTGCCAACCAACGCAGGTGCTGTCGATTCTGCCGGCTTTCTCGCGGATCCGTTCCCGAATGAGCAGCCGCTGTTCACCATCACTGCACAGAACGTTGATCAGTACAAAGACAAGCTGACCCCTGGCCAGTTGGCGATGTTTAAGCGTTACCCGGAAAGCTACAAAATGCCGGTATTCGCCACCCATCGTTCAGCGACCATGCCAAGCGCTGTCCTGGCGGCTGTCAAGAACAACGCCGTCAACACCAAGATGGTCGAGGGCGGTAACGGCCTGGAGAACTTCGAACAGGCTATTCCTTTCCCTATTCCGAAGGACGGCCTGGAAGCGATCTGGAACCATATCACTCGCTACCGTGGTGGCAGCGTGAAGCGCTTGGTAACCCAGGCGACTCCGCAAGCCAATGGTTCCTACAGCCTGGTTTACTTCCAGGATGAGTTCACCTTCCGTGGTGCGCTGAAGGATGCCGATGCCAGCAAGCCAAGCAACGTGCTGTTCTACTTCAAGCAGCGGGTAACTGCTCCGTCGCGTCTGGCGGGTAACGTGCTGTTGGTTCACGAGACGTTGAACCAGGTGAAGGAGCCGCGCCTGGCGTGGCTGTACAACGCCGGTCAGCGTCGTGTGCGTCGTGCGCCACAGGTGTCTTATGACGGTCCAGGTACTGCAGCCGATGGCCTGCGTACATCCGATAACTTCGACTTGTACAACGGTGCTCCTGACCGTTACGAATGGAAGCTCAACGGTAAAAAGGAAATCTACATTCCTTACAACAGCTACCGTCTGGATTCGCCGAAGCTGAAATATGACCAGATCATCAAGGCTGGCCACATTAATCAGGACCTGACGCGTTACGAACTGCACCGTGTATGGCATGTGACTGCAACCCTGAAGTCGGGCGAGCGTCACATCTACGCCAAGCGTGACTTCTTCATCGACGAAGACACCTGGCAAGCGGCGCAGATCGACCACTACGACGGTCGCGGTACCCTGTGGCGTGTGGCTGAGGCCCACTCTCAGTACTACTACGACAAGCAAGTGCCGTGGTACAGCGTAGAGACCCTGTATGACCTGTTGTCGGGTCGTTACCTGGCTCTGGGTATGAAGAACGAAGAGAAGAGTTCTTACGAGTTCGACTACCCAGCCAAGGAAAGCGATTACACCCCAGCGGCCCTGCGCCAGGCGGGCGTTCGCTAAACCTGAGTACAGCGGCATAAGAAACCGGCCCAGAGGGCCGGTTTTTTTATGCGTGGTCATCCAGGCGATCACCTTCAGGGCTTTCACCACGCAATGTGAAGCTACCTTCCAGGCGCTCTCCTAGGCTTGCACGCTGCCGATACATATGCAGCTGATGTATGAGCAATCATTGCCGATTCCCGTCTGAAAGCCGTCAGGGCTTCAAATGCGTGGGGCAAGGCGCTAGGCTGCTGGGTATTGGTAGTGCCTCTGCCTGACTACTACAAGAAACCAGCTGATGACCAATCTGCCCTCCATTTCTGACTTGGTTGCCGCGCCCAACGCATTGGGCGGGTATTTCTATCGGCCGCCGTTACCCGCCAGTTATGTCTCGCGCCCGGGACTGTGCGAGCGTTTGCTGGAGGGCTTGGCGGGCCGGCTGCTGTTGGTCAGCGCGCCTGCTGGATTTGGTAAAAGCTCACTCGCCATCGAGTTTTGTGAACATTTACCTGAGCCGTGGCAAAACCTGTGGCTGGGTTTGAGCTCGCGCGACAGTGACCCGGGGCGTTTTCTCGAGCGGTTGCTCGGCGGGCTGCAGCAGTTCTTCCCTGGTCTCGGGCAGGAGGCGCTTGGACTTCTGCGTTTACGCCAACGGCATCAGCCTTTCGCCTTCGAAGAGTGGCTCGATGGTTTGCTCGATGAGTTGACGCTGCGCCTCGAGCCACAGCAGCCGCTGTTGCTGGTGCTGGATGATTATCACTTGGCTCAAGGCGCGGTACTCGATCGTTGCCTGCAGTTTTTGCTCAATCATCTGCCGCCCGGGTTGGTGATGCTGGTGACCAGTCGCCAGCGTCCGGATTGGCATCTGTCGCGCTTACGCCTGTCGCGCCAGCTGCTGGAGTTGCACGAGCAGGATCTGCGGCTGAGCGACAGCGAAAGCACTGAGTTGCTCGCCTTGCAGGGCTCGGTGTTGTCCGCTGAAGCGCTGGCGGATCTGCTGCAGCGGAGTGAAGGGTGGGTGGCAGGCTTGCGCTTGTGGTCACTGGCTGCCAGCGAAACGCAGGAGTCTGGCGTGTTGCCGTCGCTGGTTCAGGGCGGTGATGGGCTGATTCATGACTACCTGTTGGAAGAGGTGATCGAGCGGCAACCCGCCGAGGTGCAAGCTTTCCTCTATGACACGGCCAGCCAGGAGCGCTTCTGTGCGGAGCTGTGTGATGCCCTGCGCGATGCCCATGACAGCGTCGCGATTCTTCGCCATCTTCAAGCACACCAGGTGTTTTTGGTGCCGCTGGATGAGCAGGGCAAATGGTTTCGCTATCACCACCTGTTTTCTGACCTGCTGCGCAGCCGTCCGCAGCCCTCTACGGGCTTGCACTTGCGCGCCTGTCGCTGGTTCAGCGCCGAAGGGTTGCTGGATGAGGCCATTGAACAGGCGCTGCGTGCCGGGCAACCGGATGTGGCGGCTAACCTGGTGCAGAACCTTTCCGAAGAACAGCTACTGGCCGAGCAGAACGTTGCCACGTTGCTGCGCTGGAAGATCGATTTGCCCGACAACCTGCTGACCAGTACGCCGCGCCTGATTCTGTTGTACGGCTGGGCATTGGCGTTGGCCTGCCAGCTGGATGCGGCCGAAGAGCTGCTCGCCCAACTCGGACGTTTTCTGCCGGCGCACGATCGGGCTGAGCAGGAAGGTTTGCTGGCACAGTGGTTGGCCTTGAGCGGTGTGATTGCCCGCGGCCGCGGTGACAGTGTTAAGGCGCAGGCCTACTGCAGTGAAGCGCTGAGCTGTCTGCCGCAGGAGCGGTATGGTCAACGGCTGATGTGCCTGTCCAGTCTGGCTAACCTGGCGATTGTGCAGGGTGACCTGTGGCGCGCCCGCGGGTTGAATCGTGAAGCGCTGGAATTAGCCCAGCGGGTCGGCAATCCACTGTTCGAGGCATTGACCCACTACGATCGGGCGCGGGTTCTGCAAGCGCGTGGCGAAGTGCTGCGGGCGCTGGATGAGGTGCGTCTGGGGTTGCAGCGTCTGGAGATCCTTCCAGTGCGGCGGCAATACGCGGCGCGTGGCCGATTGACCTTGTATGAAGGTTATCTGTTGAGCCTGCGCCTGCAGCCACAGCAGGCACGGCAGAAGCTGTTGAGTGGAATTTCCGAGGCGCGCGATTGTCGTGATATCAGTGTGCTGATCGGTTATTGCGTGCTGGCCAGCATGGAGGGCCGCAGTGGCAACCTGTCGGAAGCCTTCGCTCAGTTGGCTGAGGCCGAACGGCTGATGCATATCTGGGATATTCCACCGATCTACTACCTGGCGATGATCACCCTGGTTAAATGTGAACTGTGGTTACGCCAGGAGCAGTGTGAGTTGGCCGGCGTCTGGCTGAACCGTCTGCTGGATGCCTATGGCGGCGAGCAGGCGGCAGCCGCGCCTGAGTTCCACCCGCAACTGCCGCTGCATATTCAGCTGCACCTGGCCACTTACGAGCGCCTGCAGGGCGAAGAAGAGCAGGCCGAGCGGCGCTTGCGTGGGCTCAGTCAGCTGGCGCAGAACGCCGGCGGGCAGTTGTTGGGGGCGATTGCGCAGATGCAACTGATGGCCATGCTGCATGACGGTGGCCGTGAGCGTGAGGCTCGGCAACAGTTGTGCAGTGCCCTACAGCTCGCAGCAGGGGGTGGCCTGCTGCCCTTTTATGATGTGTTGAGCCGGCAACCCGAATGGTTGCGCGCGCAGCTACTGGCGCAGGACGCGAGTCCCTTGATTGAAACCTTGCAGCAGCATCTGCCGCGTACTGCGCAGGCGGCGAGCCCGGAGGACGGCAATGCGTTGATCGATGCGTTGAGCACGCGCGAGATGGGCGTATTGGAGCTGATCGCTCAGGGCTGCTCCAATCAGGAAATTAGCGAGCGCTTGTTTATCTCGCTGCACACGGTGAAAACCCACGCTCGGCACATCAACAGCAAGCTCGGCGTCGAACGTCGCACTCAAGCGGTGGCGCGAGCCAAGAGCCTGGGGCTATTGCGCTGATTGCGCCGCATCCAGCAGCCGAGACTTCGCTCAAGGTATGGCGTGGCGATAGCGAACAAATATTACCGTCAGGCCCTTAATGGGACTGGATGATTGGTGTCACCCTTTGTTGTTTATTTGGGCATGTCGCTGATAGGGCTAACTGCGACAGAGTGTTTTATGTGGGCATGCCATAACGATGCTATTTAATTTGCTGGAGACTTCATGCAAGCCGCTCAACCCGCGTTGATTCGCGAAACCTTCCCCGTCGGGCCTTTGCAGTGCAACTGCACGATTATTGGTGACCCGCTAACTAAGAAGGCTATTGTCGTCGATCCGGGTGGCAACCCGGATTTGATCATGGCGCGTCTCGACGCCCATGGCCTCAAGGTGGTGAGCATCATTCATACCCATGCACACCTGGATCACTTTCTCGCCTCCGGGCAGATGAAGGAACTGACCGGTGCGACCCTGCACTTGCATAAAGAGGATCAATTCCTCTGGGACAACCTGGAAATGCAGTGCGGCATGTTTGGTGTGCCGTATACGCCGGTGCCTGCGCCGGATCACTGGCTTGCTGATGATGAGGAACTCGCCTGCGGTTGCGGTGTGGCGCTGCACACACCGGGGCACACCCCTGGCTCGATGAGTTTCTGGTTCCCGCAGGACAAGCTGTTGATTGCCGGTGATACGCTGTTCAAGCGTGGTATCGGCCGCACCGATCTGTGGGGTGGTGACTACGCGACTATCGAGCGCTCGATTAAGCAACGCTTGTATTGCTTGGATGAAGACGCCACGGTGGTGACCGGCCATGGTGCCGAGACGCGATTGGGCGACGAGATGCGTGATAACCCTTTTGTGCGCGCCTGAGCAGGGAATTTTTTCCCTGTGCTATGTTCCTACAATGATGCTCGGGTAACTCATCCGTTTAATTGCTGGAGTGAAGTTCATGTTTAAAGCCTCGCAAATACTGCTGCTAGCCACTGCTGTGTCCATTGTTGCCGGTTGTGCTGTGCAGAATCCTTACGTACGTGAGGATGGCGAAATGCGTAAGTCGACCACTTACGGCACCATCGGCGCGATAGCCGGTGCGGCGGTGGGTGCCGCTACATCCAGCAAAAAAGACCGCACCAAGGGTGCGTTGATTGGTGCCGCAGTCGGTGGCGCGGCGGGCGGCGGCTATGGCTACTATGCCGACAAGCAGGAGGCAGAACTGCGTCGCAGCATGCAGGGCACCGGGGTTGAGGTGCAGCGCAATGGTGATGACCTCAAACTGATCATGCCGGGTAACATCACGTTCGCCACCAACTCGGCGGACATCTCCGGCAATTTCTACGCGCCACTGAACAACCTGGCTAATTCCTTCAAGCAGTATGAGCAGAACAGTATCGAGATCATCGGGCATACCGATAACGTGGGGGCGCAGCAGTACAATTACACATTGTCCCAGCGGCGGGCCCAAAGCGTTGCCAACTACCTGACGTCTCAGGGCGTCAACGGCATGCGGATCAGTACTCGCGGCATGGGGCCGGATCAGCCGGTGGCCAGTAATGCCACCGAATACGGTCGTTCGCAGAACCGCCGGGTAGAAATCAACCTGCGTCCGCTGTAATCGTTTTGGCTTCATGAAAGCCGCGCATTCGCCCGAATGCGCGGCTTTTTTATGCCTGCCTGTTAAATCCTGAAGCGCTGGCCGGGATGTCATGGGCGATCATTCAATACCTGACTAGACTGCTGGCAGTGGTTCACCCAAATCCTGCTGCCGTGGTGCACAGTAGCGCCTTACATGGATGAAGATTGGAGATCGCATGGACGACCGGCTCGCCGTTATCTCACGTAAACCCTGGCTGCCCATTTGGGTCACCCTGAGCCTGTTGGTGGTGCTGGGTGGTCTGTCATTTGGCCAGTGGCGCGCACTGGAACAGCGTGAGCACGAGCAGCGCCAGGAGCGCTTTGAACGTGATGCTCAGGACGTTAGCCAGCGGGTACTCAGCCGTATGCAGGCCTATGAAATGGTGCTGCGCGGGACCTCAGGATTGATGGCCAGTGGCGAGATCGTTTCCCTGGACGAGTGGGAGCGGGCCATGGATCAGCTGCAGTTGCAGGATCGCTATCCAGGCATTCAGGCGCTGGGGTGGTCGCGCTATTTGCGGGCGGATCAGCTCGAGAAACTTATTGCCCAAGAGCCGGCTAAAGAGCGTAGTAGCCCATTGTTTTTCCCCGCAGGGCAGCGAGAGCACTACCTGCTGATCGACTACATCAGCCCGCTGGATTGGCGTAATCGACGGGTGCTGGGTTACGACATGCTCAGTGAGGCCGTGCGCAAGGCGGCCATTGAGCAGGCTATTGACAGTGGTGTGGCAGCCCTCAGTGCACCGGTGACGCTACGCCAGGAAACAGGGGAGAACGTTCAGGCGGGCGTGTTGTTGTATTTACCGGTGTACCAGCCGGGCAAGCCGCTGAACACGGTTGAAGAGCGCCGTGCGGCAGTACTGGGTTTGGTCCATGCGGCGTTTCGCAGTCACGACTTGATGACCGGCATCCTCGGGGCGCAGAACAGTCGCTTTGCTATCGTGCTCAAGGATAAGCAAGCCCCTGAGTTGCTGTTGCTCAGTGGCGAGACCACCGGCGCCATGTCGTCGCCGACTTTTCACCATGTGCTGGAGTTGCCACAGTACGGCCGCAACTGGGTGCTTGAAGTCAGCAGCACGGCGCTCTACGACGCAGAGCAAGTCAGTCAGTCGAGCAGTTTGCGCCTGTGGCTGGGGTTGGCGGCGGCCGTGTTGCTGGCGCTATTGATCGGCGGCTATCTGTATTTACGTGAGCGTGAGTTATTTGCCAATCAACTGGCGACGGCGCAACTGCGTGAGCGCGAGGAGCGTTTTCGCCTGTTGGTTGAGCGCTTGCCGGTGGCTACCTTGTTGTGCGACGCCGAAGGGCGTATCGAGATGGCCAATCGCAGCGCTGCCGAACTGCTCGACTCAACGCCTGAGGGCTTGCTCGGTGAGCGCGTGAGGCGCTTTCTGCCAGCGATGGGGCAACTCAGTACCTTGGCGATTGATCATGAGGCGCCTGAGTTTGCCCATGAGCACCAAGTGCGCTCTGAGTGTGGCAGCGAGTTGCCGGTTGCATTGAGTGTGAGCGTGCTGGGTGACTCAGTCGGTGTGAGTTACCTGATCAACCTCATCGATCTACGTGCGCGCAAAGGTGCCGAGGAGCGCTTTCGTCTCGTGGTCGAGGCCTCGCCCAACGCGATTGTGCTGGTTGATAGTCAAGGCTGTATTGCCATGGTCAACCGTCAGACAGAGCAACTTTTTGGCTATGACCGTGAAGCGTTGCTGTCTCAGCCCGTTGAAATGCTCTTGCCGATTGATTTACGCACTAGTCATGTACCGCAGCGCAAGAGCTACCAAGACAATCCAGAGCCACGCCGCATGGGCCGCAACCGTGAGTTGTTCGGTCAGCATCGCGACGGCCACTTGATCCCCCTTGAGGTGGGGCTGTCGCCCATACGCAGTGGCGATGACGCGCTGGTGCAGGCGGTGATTATTGACATCAGCGAACGTAAAGCGGCTGAACAACGCCTGCGCGACCAGGCCGATCAGTTGATGTTGGCCAATCGCTACAAGTCAGAGTTTCTCGCCAACATGTCCCATGAGTTGCGTACGCCGCTTAACAGTATTTTGATACTTAGCGATCAGTTGCGCCTTAACAGTGCTGGCAACCTAACCGAGAAACAGGCCAGGCATGCTGACATCGTGCACCGTGCGGGCAGTGATCTATTGCAGTTGATCAACGATGTGCTTGATCTGGCCAAGGTCGAGTCCGGGCGCATGCAGTTGAAAATAGAGCCATTGAACATGCAGGACGTGCTGGTCGAACTGGATGCCGGCTTGCGGCCAATGGCCGAGATTAAAGGGCTGCGCCTGCATACCCAGTTGGCAGCAGGCGTCCCACGGGTGATTCACAGTGATCGCATACGCTTGCATCAGATACTGCGCAACCTGCTCTCTAATGCCTTGAAGTTTACCGAGCAGGGAGAGGTCAGCCTGACCGTGTCCTGTGCCTCTGGTGAGCCCGAGGAGGGGTACGAATTGCTGGACTTCAGCGTGCGCGACAGCGGCATGGGTATCGCCCCTGCGCAGCATGAGCAGATTTTCCAGGCCTTCCAGCAGCTCGACGGTTCCACCAGCCGGCGTTTTGGTGGCACCGGGTTAGGGTTGGCGATTACGCGTCAGTTGGTGCTGGCGATGGACGGTGAGATCAGCCTGCAAAGTACGCCCGGCGAAGGCTCCTGCTTTACCGTGCGATTGCCGGTACGGGTCGTGGCGCAGGATCAGGTGGAGGCAGTAGTGGGCGCCGCGCAGCGCAGCGGTGTGGGCCCGGCGGTACTGATTGTCGAGGATGACGTGGATTTTGCCATGGTCCTGGCCGAGGAGGCGCACGCGCATGGCTTCGCCAGTGTGCATTGCCGATCCGGCATGCAGGCACTAGGCCTGCTGCAAAGCGAGCGGTTCAGCGCGATCATTCTCGATATTCTGTTGCCCGATATCAGTGGCTGGCAGTTGTTCCGCCGCCTGCGCAGGCATGCCAGTCACCGTGACACGCCTGTGCATATCATTTCCTGCGTACCGCAGCCGCTAGGCTGGAGTAATGACAGCACGCGCTACCTGGTCAAACCAATCCAGCGTGCTGACTTGGAGCAGGTGTTTGCCGACCTGCAGATGCTCGGCCAGCAGCCGGCGCAGCATTTGCTGCTGGTTGAGGATGTCGAGGTCGAGCGCGAGCATTATCGTGAGCATCTGCAGCAGCTGGGCTTTACTGTGCAGGCCTGCGCGCGGGCTGATGAAGCGCAGCAGGCTTATGCTGCAGGGGCGTTCAGCGCATTGGTAATTGATCTTGACCTGCCAGACCAGGACGGCTTTGAGCTGCTGGAGGCGCTCAATCGGCAGCGGCCACTTAATGACGCACGAGTGGTGATCAACACGGGTGTCGATGTCACCCGCCAGGCTCTGCAGCGCCTGCGGCGCTTCAGTGCGGTGGTGGTGCACAAGCACGGCGAGGACATGCAGGCGCTGAGTGAGGCTGTACAGGGTTTTCTCGGCGAGGTACGTGCACCGGCACAATTAGCTACATCGACGTTGGGAAACCCACTGCAAGGCCGGCGGGTCTTGCTGGTGGACGATGACGTGCGCAATGTATATGCCATGACGGCCTTGCTCGATGAGGTGGGGCTAATCATCAGCGCGGCGAAGGACGGCCAGGAAGCCATCAAGTGTTATCAGCGAGAGCCGTTCGACCTGATCCTGATGGACATGGCGATGCCGACCATGGACGGCTATACGGCTACCCGACTGCTTAAAACCGAACATGCCTGTCTTATCCCAATCATTGCGCTGACTGCGCATGCCATGAAGGGCGATCGGGAGAAGTGCATCAACGCTGGCGTCGACGATTATCTGGCTAAACCGGTGAGTCGTGAGGCTTTGCTAGAGTTGTTGACGCGCTGGTTGGCCGCCAGCGATGCGCCGCCGGCACCAGCGCAATAGTTTTTCAGCAGCCTGCTAACCTGAACCGCAACAGGAGTTGAAAGGCATTCGCCAGGGATAAGGGAGATTTTATGGCATACGCGCAACTCAAGGTCACGGCCACGCCGCAGATTCTGCTGGTGGTGGATGACCGAGCGGAAAATCTAGAGGCCATGCAGGCTCTGCTGGAGGATGGCGACTGGCAACTGCGCTGCGTCGACTCGGGCGAAGCTGCCTTGCAATGCCTGCTCGAGGAGGATGTGGGGCTGGTGCTGCTGGATGTGCAGATGCCGTTTATGGACGGTTTCGAAGTGGCCCGGCTGATGCGCGGCAACCCGCGTACTCGCTTCACGCCGATCATCTTTGTCTCGGCCATCGCCCAAACTCAGGGCTCGGTGCTCAAGGGCTACGCCAGTGGGGCGGTGGATTTCATGCTCAAGCCGTTCGACCCCAGCGTGTTGCGCCACAAAATTCACGCCCTGCTCGAACATGAACGCAATCGCAGCGAGTTGCTGCTGTTGAACCAGCAGTTGGATAGCGCGCGGGCGTTTAATGCCTCAGTGCTGGACAACGCCGCCGAAGGCATCATGGTGGTGGGTGAGGATGGCCGCATCAGCTTTGCCAACCCAGCCATGGCGCGCATGCTGGGCGGTTCGATCAGCGATTTGCAGGGCACTGAAATGCTCTCTCACCTGGCCAGCCCGGACGTGACCTGCGAGTGGCGTGTGTCCGAGTTTTATCGGCAAGGGCGGCGCGGTGAGACGTATCGCCTGCATGACGCTAATTTACGCCGCATAAGCGGAGGCGAGGTGCCGGTGGCGCTGTCCTGTTCGCCGTTGCCTCGTCTGCAGCATGCAATGGTCATCATTGCGCTGGACATGTCGGTGGTGCGTAATCTGCACCACCAGTTGGAGTCTCAGGCGATTACTGATGCCTTAACCGGCCTGCTCAACCGGCGTGGTTTCTACCAAGCACTGGAGTCGGCGTTGTCGCGGGTCGAGCGCAGTGGCCATCGTATGGCAGTGCTGTATCTCGACCTGGACGGCTTCAAGCGGATTAACGATTCACTCGGCCATGATGTCGGCGACCGCTTATTGCAGCGGGTTGGCGAGCAGCTCAAGGCCAGTCTGCGGCCCTATGACAGCTTGGCGCGGATCGGCGGCGATGAGTTCACCGCCTTGCTCGATAGCCTGGATCATCCAGAAGATGCTGCGCGGATTGCCGAGAAGCTGATTGAGCAGGTCTCGGTGCGGCATACCTTCGACGGTATTGATGTAACCCTCGGCGCGAGCGTGGGTATTGCCTGCTTCCCTGAGTGCGGGCAAAACGTCGAGAGCCTGCTACGCGCCGCCGATATGGCCATGTACGAGGCCAAACGCGCGGGTCGCCAGCAATATCGTTTCTTTTCCCCGGAAATGAATGGCCGTGCGCGCTCAAGGCTGATGCTCGAGGAGAGCTTGCGCGCGGCGATTGAAAATGACGACTTTGTGTTGGTCTATCAGCCGCAGATTCACCTCGAAAGCGGTCGTCTACGCGGCTTCGAAGCATTGTTGCGATGGCAGCATCGGGTGGCGGGTACCGTCGCGCCCGGGGTGTTTATTCCCTTGCTCGAAGAAACGCGGCTGATCAATCGCCTGGGTAGCTGGATTTTCCAAGCCGGGGTCGAGCAGTGCCGGCAGATGAGTCAGCGCTATGGCAGTGAATTGGTGATCAGCGTGAATGTCAGTCCGGTGCAGTTTGGCATGCCGCAGCTGGTTGAAGACCTGCGCCGAGTGCTTGAGGAACATCAGCTGGCCCCGCAGCAGCTGGAGGTGGAAGTGACTGAAAGTGCGTTGATGCAAAATCTGGAAACCAGCCAGGAACAGCTGCGTCAGCTACGACGGCTCGGAGTGAAAATTGCTATTGATGATTTTGGTACGGGCTACTCATCTTTGGCCTACCTGCGCCATTTCGAGCTGGACACGCTGAAGATCGACCGCCTGTTCATCAGCAATATGCTCGACTCGCCCCGTGATGCGGCAGTGGTCAGTACCATCATCGATCTCGGTCGGCACTTAGGCCTTGAGGTGATCGCCGAGGGCGTGGAAACCATGGCGCAGCGCGATTGGCTGGCGCAGCACGATTGCGCGATCATGCAGGGCTTTCTGGTTGCCCCGGGGTTGAGCGTCGAGCAGGCCAATGCGTTCCCTGCGCAAGTGGATTGGCACAATCTGCCGCGCAATGAAAAGCCCGCCGTTTAGGCGGGCTTGATTCAACATTACACAGCGCCTCAGTTGGCTGGGAAACGCTGTTTCAGCTCATCCAGTTGCGCATCCTTGTCCAGCCACAGCTGGTTGACCCACTGTTGGAATTGCAGGCGGTAGGCGTCGTCCTGATCGTAGTTGCCGCCAATGAACTCCTTGGGGATTTGCACCTCCTCGAAGCGCACCACGACCTGATCAATCCGTCCACACAGCAGGTCCCAGAAGCCTGGGACGCCGTGCGGGTAATGAATGGTGACGTTGACCAGACTGTGCAGTTGCTCGCCCATCGCATCCAGAACGAAGGCAATACCGCCGGCCTTGGGTTTGAGCAGGTGCTTAAAGGGTGACTGCTGCTGGGCGTGTTTGGCCGGTGATAGGCGCGTGCCTTCAAGGAAGTTGAATACCGATACCGGGTTGGTTTTGTAGCGTTCGCAGGCTTTGCGCGTGGTGGCCAGGTCCTGGCCGCGTTTCTCCGGGTGCTTGGCCAGGAACTCCTTGCTGAAACGCTTCATGAAAGGGAACTCCAGCGCCCACCAACACAGGCCGATCACCGGCACCCAGATCAACTCCTGCTTGAGGAAGAACTTGAGAAAGGGTACGCGGCGGTTGAGCTGGTATTGCAGCACCAGGATATCGACCCAGCTCTGGTGGTTGCTGGTTACCAGATAGGAGTGTTGCTTGTCGAAGCCCTTCAGTCCTTCGACATTCCACTCGATATTGCCAACCAGGCGCATCCAGAACTTGTTGGTGGAAATCCAGAATTCGGCTGTCGCATGCATGGCCGAGCGCAACACGCGATGAACCTTCGGGATGGGCAGCAAGAATTTCAGCAGAGCCCCGATGAACAGCGGCCAGCAGCCGATCAGGGTATTCAGGGCGAGTAGCAGGCCGGCAATTACGCCGCGCAGTGGAGCAGGGAGAAAATGCAGCATGGGGGCCGGTGTCTCCAAAAGTAGGGCGTGCGCCCCGAAGCGTTTGAGTCTGTGGTTTTCCAGCACAGCTCGGTCGGCGCACAGATTAACGTCTGTGTACCGAACTGCAAACCTTACGAAGTGTTGCTTATCGGCGTCGTTCGTGGCTTTTAAGTGCTATTAGCCGGCCAGGGCGGCGCTTGGCCGGCCCCGGCTGGGTTTTAGTCTGGCAAGTTGGCCGCCTGAATTACGGTCAGGGCAATGGTGTAGACGATGTCGTCGACCAGTGCACCGCGAGACAGGTCGTTAACCGGCTTACGCAGACCTTGCAGCATGGGCCCGACGCTGACGCAATCGGCGCTGCGTTGCACCGCTTTGTAAGTGGTATTGCCGGTGTTCAGGTCTGGGAAGATAAACACCGTGGCACGCCCAGCCACCGGGCTGTTGGGGGCCTTTTGCCGGCCGACGCTGTCGATCGCGGCGGCGTCGTATTGCAGCGGGCCGTCGAGCAGCAACTGGGGGGCAATGGCCCGTGCCAGACGAGTGGCCTCGCGGACTTTCTCGACTTCCTCACCAGTGCCGGAGTCGCCGGTGGAGTAGCTGAGCATGGCCACGCGCGGGGTGATGCCAAACGCGCTGGCCGAGGCCGCACTTTGCACGGCGATTTCGGCCAGCTCCACCGCCGTCGGATCGGGATTTACCGCGCAGTCGCCGTACACCAGCACCTGATCGGGCAGCAGCATAAAGAACACCGACGACACCAGCTGGTAACCGGGGGCAGTTTTGATCAGCTGCAGGGCCGGACGAATGGTGTTGGCGGTGGTGTTGATTGCCCCGGAAACCAGGCCGTCGACCTCATCCAGCGCGAGCATCATGGTGCCCAGCACCACGGTGTCTTCGAGTTGGGCGGCAGCCATTGGCGCGTTCAAACCTTTGCCTTTGCGCAGCTCGACCATGGGCTCGACATAGCGTTCGCGGATCAGCTCAGGGTCGAGAATTTCCAGTCCCTCAGGCAGTTCGATGCCGTGGGCGCGGGCCACCGCGTGAACATCTTCCGGCTTGGCCAGCAGCACGCAGCGTGCAATACCGCGCGCCTGGCAAATCGCGGCGGCCTGCACGGTACGCGGCTCGCTGCCTTCCGGCAGGACAATGCGCTTGTTCGCCGCCTTGGCCCGTTGCACCAACTGATAACGAAACGCCGGCGGTGACATGTGCAACTCGCGCGGCGTGCCGCAGCGGGTAAATAGCCACTCGTGGTCGATATGGCTGGCGATGAAGTCGGCGACCGTTTCGGCGCGCTCCTTATCGTCGACGGGGATTTCCTTGTTCAGGCGGTTGAGGTTGGTCGCGGTGTCGTAGGAGCCGGTGCTCACTGTCATCACCGGTAAGCCGCTCTGCAACGCACCACGGCACAGCTCCATGATGCGCGGGTCGGGAGCAAAGTCGCTGCATAGCAGCAAGCCGGCCAGGGGCATGCCGTTCATCGCCGCCAGGCTGGCGGCGAGGATGATGTCGTCGCGGTCCCCCGGCGTAACCACCAGCGTGCCGGGCTTGAGCAGTTGCACGGTGTTGGCCACTGCGCGAGCGCAGAGCACGATCTTGAGCATGCGCCGCTGTTCGTAATCGCCGGCATTGAGCACGCGCGCGCCGAGCAGGTCGGCAATGTCGCGGGTGCGTGGGGCGTTTAACTCGTCCTGCCAGGGGATGCAGCCGAGCAGGCGGAAGTCATCGTTCTTAAACAGCGGCGAAAGTTCTTTCAGGCGGCGGATGAAGGCGTTGGTGCCGTCTTCGCTGCGCACTTTGTTAAGGATCACCCCGAGCACTTTGGGGTCCTTCGGCCCACCGAACAGCTGGGCCTGGATCTCCACGCGATCAATCAATTCGCTGAGGTTTTCCTGCTCCGGGGCAGAGACCAGAATCACCTCGGCATCCACGCTCTTGGCCAGGTGAAAGTTGACGCGCGCGGCATAGCTGGCCTGGCGTGTCGGCACCATGCCTTCGACGATGATCACGTCTTTGTCGGCAGACGCCTCTTGATAAAGGCTGATGATTTCCTCAAGCAATTCATCCAGCTGACCGTCGCCGAGCATGCGTTCGACATGCGCCAAGGCCAGCGGCTTGGGTGAGTGCAGGCCGTGGGTACGGGCGATCAGCTCGCTGGAGCGTTCCGGGCCCATGTCACCTTGATGTGGTTGCGCGATGGGTTTGAAAAAGCCGACCTTGAGGCCGGCGCGCTCCAGGGCGCCAACCAGGCCGAGGCTGATGGAGGTCAGGCCGACACCGAAACCGGTGGGGGCAATAAAGAAGGTGTGCATAGGTGCTCCGTTCAGGCGTCGAGTAGCGCCAGGGTGTCGAGGGCGATCTGTCGTTCTTCGTTGGTCGGCACCACCAGTACGCGCGGGTGGCCGTGGACCTGGATCGGCCCGGCGACACCGCGCACGGTGCTGGCGTTGGCCTGCTCGTCGAGAGCCAGGTTGAGCAGCTTGAGATGGGCGACGGTCTTGCTGCGGATCAATGCCGAGTTCTCACCGATACCGCCGGTGAAAATCAGCCCGTCCAGTTGCGGCAGGGCGCAGCTCATGGCCGCCAGGGATTTGGCCAGGCGATAGCAAAACACCTCAATGGCCAGCGTCGCGCCGGCATGGCCTTGTGCGCGGGCCTGCTCCAGGGTGCGCATGTCATTGGACAGGGCGGACAGGCCGAGCAGGCCGCTTTCCTTGTTAAGCAGGGTTTCGATCTGCTCCAGGCTCCAGCCCAGAGTCCGCGCCAGATGGCTGTGCAGGTTGGGGTCGACATCGCCGCTGCGGGTGCCCATCACCAGCCCTTCCAATGGCGTCAGGCCCATGCTGGTGTCGCGGCTTTGGCCGTCGACAATGGCGCAGGTGGAGCAGCCGTTGCCAAGGTGCGCGAGCAGCCAGCTGCTGGCCGTGAACGCCAGCCCGCTCATCTCGGCAGCGCGCTGACCGACAAAGCGGTAGCTGGTGCCGTGAAAGCCATAGCGGCGCACGCCGTGCTCACGGTACAGCGGCTCGGGGAGGGCGTAGCGATAGGCGTGTTCGGGCAGTGACTGGTGGAATGCGGTATCGAACACCGCCACCTGCGGTAGGCTCGGGAACAGCTTGGTGGCGGCCTCTATACCGAGTAGGTTGGCTGGGTTGTGCAGCGGGGCCAAGGTTGCGGTCGCGCGGATCGCGGCGATGCTCGAGTCGTCCAGCGTGCAAGCTGCAGTGAAGTGCTCGCCACCATGCACCACGCGATGACCAATGCCGTGCAACTGGTCGCCAGCGGCCGTCTGGATCAGCGCTAACACTTGGGCGAGGGCCGCACGGTGGTCGGCGTGGGGCAGCATCAGGCGCTCTTTGTTGCCGTCCTGCTGCCAGAGTACCTGCGCCTGCGCACTGCCAAGCCGCTCGGCTATACCGCTCAGGGTGAATGCCTCGTGGTCTTCGTTGACCAGAGCAAACTTGATCGATGAACTGCCGCAGTTGATCACCAAAATGTTGCGTGCGGGCATTTACCGCTCCTTGTTTAACGCTGGGTTCGGGCGCTGTATTGCTGCCTCGTTGGGGGCATGTGCGGCCGCACACCAGCCGCAGGGGAAGGCTTTACCCAGCTGTGCGTTGCGTTGTGTGGGGTCGAGTATCCACGCGCGATTCTGCCAGGGCGGTTGGTGGCGCAGGTGCTGTGTATGGCCGCAGGACAATACTGCCAGCCAGTCGCCGTGCTCATCCTGACGGAAATCAAGCACGCGCACTAAAACCACGCATGGCCGTCCGTCTGTGTCCGGTTCGCTTTCACGCGCGCCCTTCGGTAAACTTGCCCGCTCTTTATTTTCAAGCAAAAGGTCCCGCCCCATGCTGATCGCCGCCAATAAGGCCGTCTCCATCGACTATACCCTGACTAACGATGCCGGTGAGGTGATCGACAGTTCCGCAGGCGGCGCGCCGCTGGTTTATCTGCACGGTGCCGGCAACATCATCGGCGGCTTGGAAAAAGCCCTGCTGGATAAGCAGGTTGGCGACGAGTTGGACGTTGCAGTCGAGCCGGAAGATGCCTATGGCGAATACAGCGCTGAGCTGGTCGCCACCCTCAACCGCTCGATGTTCGAAGGTGTCGATGAGCTGGAAGTCGGCATGCAGTTCCACGCTTCCGGTCCGGACGGCGGCATGCAGATCGTCACCATCCGTGACCTCGACGGCGATGACGTAATCGTTGACGGCAACCACCCACTGGCCGGCCAGCGCCTGCACTTCAAGGTGAAGGTTGTTGACGTGCGTGATGCCAGCGAAGAAGAAGTCGCCCATGGCCATATCCATGGCGAAGGTGGTCACCAGCACTAAGTGTCCGCCTTATGTCGTCGTTGTAATTCGACTTATGGTCGTACCAACTAGCGGCTCGACTGCTAAGCTGGAACACAAGAAAGGCACCTTCGATAGGTGCCTTTTTTATGGCACGGCCTTTTATGGCGGCCACCCTACAGAGCGTCGCTGAGCGACGTTAAAAATGCTTCCCGGGCACTTTCTGCCCGCCGCGCCACATCTGTGTTCTCAAGGAGTTAAACATGAGTGCCTTTCACGACCTCAACCTGCGTGCATTGGATGGCCAAGAGCTGCCGCTGGCACCCTTCAAGGGGCGGGTGGTGTTGGTGGTTAATGTGGCCTCCAAGTGTGGCCTGACGCCGCAATATGCCGGCCTGGAAAAGCTCTATCAGCAGTACAAGGACCAAGGCTTCAGCGTGCTGGGCTTGCCGTGCAATCAGTTTGCCGAGCAGGAACCGGACAGCGAAGACGCCATCCGCGAATTCTGCAGCCTTAATTATGCGGTTAGCTTTCCCATGGCTAGCAAACTTGAGGTGAATGGCGCGGACCGCCACCCGCTGTACCGTTTGCTGGCGGGTGAAGGGGCTGAGTTTCCGGGTGATATCACCTGGAATTTCGAGAAGTTTCTGGTCGGCCATGATGGTCGCGTGCTGGCGCGCTTTTCGCCGCGCACCACCCCGGATGATCCCAACATCATTCAGGCCATCGAAAAGGCCTTAGGTTAAACGTCTTTCACGATCTTGCGAGCCTAGAGAGCGGTGGTGAAAGCGGTCGAGGAAGCGGAGTTTACGAGCTGTAAACGAGCATCTGAGGCCGTTTCCAACGCCGTTCAGCCGACGCGCAGCAGATCGTGAGCAGGCCATTTGCGCCAGGCTGCGGACTCAGCCAGCCCATGGCTTGTCCGCAGCCAGCCATCACGGCTTAATTGGGTCGATTTGCTAAGGATGACCCTGATGAGCCTTTTCCCTGCTGACCCTGCCCCGATTTGCGCTAACCCCGCCGCGCTTCGCGAGTTGATCGAGAGTCGCCGTTCGGTACGCCGTTTTACTGCCGAAGCCGTGCCGGATGAGGTGGTGCGCGACTGCCTGGAACTGGCGGTACTCGCGCCGAATTCCTGCAACCTGCAGCCCTGGAGTTTTCAGGTGATTCGCGATCCAGCGCTGCTGGCCCGCCTGCACCCGATTTGCATGAGCCAGAACGCCGCCAAGGCGCCTTTGATCATCGCCGTGCTGGCGCGCCCGGACACCTGGAAACAGGCCTGCCAGAACATCATTGAGTACTGGCCGGAGCCGCAAGTGCCCGCGCGGATTCGCAGTTTCTACAACAAGACCGCACCTTTTCAGTACAACCAGGGGCCGTTCGGTCTGCTGGGGCTGTTCAAGCGGCAGCTGTTACGTGTGGCCGCCTGGCGCAAGCCGCTGATGCGTGCGCCCAATAGCCGCGCGCAGATGCGTATCTGGGCGGTGAAATCCACGGCCTTGGCGGCGCAGAACCTGATGCTGGCCTTTCAGAGCCATGGCTACGCCACCTGCCCGATGGAAGGCTTCGATGAAGTGCGTTTGCGTAAAACTCTGGATATCCCGCGCGAGGCGCTGCCGATCATGCTGCTGGCGGTGGGTAAACAGGACGAGAAGGGCGTGTACAACCCGCGTCTGCGCTTTCCGTTGGAGCAGCACGTCACCTGGCTTTAGGGTTACTGCTCGCGAAACAGATCGCGGATCTCGCGAGCTAGCGTTGTGCTTTTAACGCAGCAGAGCCGACGCGCTGCAGATCCTGGTCGGTTCCTTACAGTACGCCGGCTTTTTTCCACGCCAGATAACTGCTTACCAGTTGCGGCCCTAACTCACTGGGGCGGGCATCCAGTACCGGTACTTTGTTGGCTGTCAGGCGCTCGTGCAGGCTGGCGCGGGCATTCAGGTAGTCCAGGGTGCCGCAGTAATCCAGCGCGCTGGATAGATCCTGCACCGGGGTATGGCGCAGGGTATCCAGCACTTCTTCACGCAGGCTGGCGACCAGCACGCGGTGTTGCTGGCTCAGGCGTTTGACCGCGCCGAGCAGGGCCTGGTCATCCTCATCGCGCAGGTTGGTCACCAGCACCACCAGGGCGCGTCGGCGCTGACGGCTAAGCACATTCTCCACTGCGGCACTGAAGTCGGCTGGCTGCAGGGTGCTGCGCAGGTCGTACAGGGCATTGAGCAGCACATTGAGCTGCGCCTGGCCTTTGACCGGTGCAATAAAGCGTTGCTGGTCGCTGGCAAAGGTCGAGAGCCCGACGGCGTCGCCCTGACGCAGCGCCACATAGCTGAGCAGCAGGCAGGCGTTGAGGGCGTGATCGAAGTGCGCCAGCTCGCCGTCCTGGCTGCGCATACGCCGGCCGCAATCGAGCAGGAAGATGATTTGCTGGTCACGCTCATCCTGGTATTCGCGGGCAATCGGCGTGCGTTTGCGTGCGGTGGCCTTCCAGTCGATCTGCCGCAGGCTGTCGCCGTCGCGAAATTCGCGCAGCTGGTGGAACTCCTGGCCGAGGCCGCGGCGTTGTTGCTGGCGCACGCCGAGCTGGTTGATCCAGTCATCCACGGCCATCAACTGTGCGCCATACAGGCGGGCGAAATCCGGGTAGACGCGGGTTTCCCCTGCGAGCGGCAAGTAACGCCGGTCGCGCCAAAGCCCCATCGGGCTGGGCAGGCTGACCTCGCATTGCGGAAAGTGGAAGTGCCCACGCCGCAGCGGCCGCACGCGGTAGCTGACCTGCGTCTGTTCGCCTGGGTGCAGATCGACCTTGAGCGGCAGGTGTTCGAAGGCCATGTCAGCGGGCAGGTGATCGAATACCTCGATTTGCAGTGGGCGGCTGTAGGTGTGGTGCAGGGTCAAGCACACGTCACTCCAGCGGCCCAATGGCAGGTTGCCGGGGAGCTGGCGTTCGAGGCGCGGCACCGCCATCAAGCGCGCGCGTAGGGCGTCGATCAGTGTCAGGCCGAGCAGCACCAGCAGCAGGCCCCAATAAATGGGGGTAAAGCTGCGCGGCACGCCGATACCCAAGGCGCTGCAGATCCCCAGCAGCAGGCCAAGGACGAACAGGCCGGCCAGCAAGCCCAGCAGTGCGCGCGATGGTTTCATGCCGTAGCGCCTATCAATACGGGCTTCATAGGCGCGGTGCCGGAACCAGGCTGAGCAGTTGTTGCAGCACCTGATCGACCGACAGACCTTCAATGTCTAGCTCGGGGGAGAGGCGTACGCGGTGGCGCAGCACGGCCAGGGCGCAGCCTTTGATGTCATCCGGCAGGACGAAGTCGCCGCCGCGCAACAGCGCACGGGCACGACCGCAACGCACCAGGGCGATTGAGGCGCGTGGCCCGGCACCGATGGCCAGGCCCGGCCAGCTACGTGTGGCGCGGGCAATGCGCACGGCGTAATCGAGTACCTGTTCATCAATCGGCAGGTCGCTGGCGATTTTCTGCAGCGCCAATACATCGCGGGCTTGCAGCAGGGTGCGCAATGGGGTGACCTCGAGCATGTCGGCTTTGCTCGAGCGTGCCACCTGACGCACCATGTTGAGCTCTTCGCTCTGCTCGGGGTAGTCCATGCGCAGCTTGAGCATAAAGCGGTCAAGTTCGGCCTCCGGCAGCGGGTAGGTGCCTTCCTGCTCGATCGGGTTTTGTGTGGCCAGCACCATAAACGGCAACGGCACATTGAGGGCGCGACCTTCCAGGGTCACCTGACGCTCCTGCATCACTTCCAGCAGTGCCGCCTGGGTTTTGGCCGGGGCGCGGTTGATCTCGTCAGCCAGCAGCAGGTTGGTGAACACCGGGCCTTTGCGCAGCTTGAACTGCTCGCTCTGCAGGTCGTACACGGCGTGGCCGGTAACGTCGCTGGGCATCAGGTCCGGGGTGAATTGAATGCGCGAGAACTCGCCGCCAAAGCAGCGCGCCAGCGCACGCACCAGCAAGGTTTTACCCAGGCCGGGAACGCCTTCAACCAGCACATGGCCACCCGCAATCAGTGCGCTGAGCACGTCATCAATCACCGCTGTCTGGCCGATCAGGGCTTTCTGCAGCTCGCTACGCAGTGCCTGAGCCAGCTGGCTGGCACGCTGGCGCTGGCTATTCGGATTCGCGGCGGGCGCTGTCGGGGCCGCTGCTGTGGGTGCGGCAGCGGGTACTTCAGGAGTTCTGGGCTCGGGGGTTGCGGCAGCCACTGCGATTTCGCTGTCCGGCTGTTCGGGGGTGTGCTCGCTCATAGGGCATTCCTGAGGGTTTGCAGGTTGGCGACCTGGCGGGTGAATTCGGCGGCGGCCAGGCGCTGCTTGGGCGGCGGTCGCATGGCTTGACTGATAACGCGGGACGGCTGGCGAGTCAGGCGGCTAAGCACCTGCCATTGTTCGGCTACTGCGAGGCGTTCAAAGCCCGGGTGGCGATGCCGGGCGCGGCGCTGGATATCCTGTTGCAGGCCTTGCAGCAGGCTCTGTTGACCGTTGTGGCGCAGGAGGAATTCGGCGCTGCCGCGCAGGTGTTCCTGCAGCTGTCGCCGATTACGGCTGGCGGGCAGCAATAATGGACCCTGACGCATACTCAGGTGCCACAGCCCAAAGGCCAGCAGCAGCGCCAGGGCAACTAGCGCCTGCGGGAAGTGTTCGAGCACTAGGCTGAGCAGGTCATCGCGGTCGGCGCGGTAGAGCAGGGTGACCTGGCTGTCTTGGCTCATGTACCAGAGCAGCCAGGCGTTGTCGTACTCGCCGATGCTCTGGTTCTGCCAGATCCAGCTGTCGCTGATCACGCTGATCAGGCCGTCGCCATGGTAGAGCTGCAGCAAGTGCGTGGCTGCATCGCTGTTGGCCCAGGCATGGGCGCGATTTTCGGCATCGTAGAGATGGAAGTCGGGGTCAAAGTTGATGTAGGCCGGCGCTTCTTCGTTTTCCAGATAGAGCTGGGTCAGCTCTGGATAGGCATGGTTCTCGTCATCCGCAGCTGCAGCTGCGCCGTCGGCCGCAGGGGCGGATTGTGGGTCGCCGTCGACGGGCAGCGGCTCATCAGGCGCTGGGTTGTTTTCTTCGTCGAGATCTTCAGCCTGATACTGCTGGATTCCCAGGCTGTCGAGCAGCAGATCGCCGCTTTTACCGTCTTGTTCATCCCATAGCCGTTCGGCCACGAACAGCAGATGCCCACCTTTGGCCGCCCAGGCCAGGAGGCGCGCGCTTTGTTTGGGCGTCATGCGCTGGCGATCACCGAGCAGCAGCAGGGTGTGTCCCGCGCTCGGCAGGTCGCTGATGATGCTTAGACCGTCGGCACGCTGCACTTGCAAGCCCTGTGTACGCAGGAACTGTTCGGCGGCCAGATAGGGGTTGGCTTGGGCTTCTGGAGCCGGGCCGTGCTTGAGGGTTTCCTGGTAAGGCGTGAGTTTGCTCAGCAGGTAAATGCCGAGCACGCCGAGCAGCAGGAGCAGGCTGGCGCCGAGTGCAAGTTGCAGGCGCCGAGTCATGCCTGAGCCTCTTGTTCAAACAGCTGTCGCCACGCGCTGCACAGGCTCTGTTTCAGCGCTGGCGGCGGCAGCTGATGGCCGTAGGCGAGGTGCTGCCAGTGGCCGGTCAGCATCTGACTGAAGTGACTGAGGTCTTTATGCGCAAGCGCCTGCACCAGTTGCAGCACTTCGGCTTCGGTATGCGCGCTGTTCAGCGGCAAGCGCTGCTCATGCAGCAGACGGCTGAGCAGGGCGCGGTAGAGCAAACCCAGGGCCGCGCGCGGTTGTGTGTCCCACAGCCGTTCGACTTCGCCGGGAATGTCCGCTGGCAAGCTTTGCGGTGCCACTTCCAGGCCGAACAGCTGTTGCGGTGGCAGGTGCTGCTGGCGCTGCGGCAAGCGCATGCGCCCAGCAAAGGCACTCAGCCAGTCGCGGTAGCGCCACAGCAGCCAGGTGATTAGGCCGAACAGCGTCGCCCACAGCAGCACTTCGAACAACAGCGCCACGCCGTCGATGCTTTTCCACAGTTCGGAGAGTTTTAACAAGCTCTTCAATAGCTCACTCAGGGTTTTGCCGTCTGCTGCGCCGGGCTCCTTGGACTCCTCACCGAAACGCCAGCGGGTGACGGTTTCACGGTGTTCGAAGGGCGGTTGATCGAGCAGCTGGCTGATGCTTTGCTGCGCTTGCAGGCTGCTCAGCGGTTGCTTGAGCAGGCGTTCGGCCTGTGGCCCCATGGGGTCTTCAATCGGCACTGGGTCGCTGGTGGTGGCCATGGCGCTATTGGGTATTTGCATCAGCAGCAGGCCGCAGCCCAGCAGCAGGGCATAGGCCACGCCGGTCAGGCGTTGGCGCAGCCGGCGGAACACCAGCTCGATATCCCAGGCTTCGAGGGCGGTGCGCCGGTTCAGATAAAGGGTGAAGCCACAGGCGACGTAAATCGGCTCCCAGAGAATCAGCAGCAATACGTAAAGCAGGTTGGACAGGTGTTCCAGCCATAACCACTCGCCGGCGGCGTTGATCAAACTGTCCCAACTCCAGTTCAGCTCAATTTGCGCCGGTAGCAGCATATAGAACAGGCTGATGATGCCGAGCCACAGCGCTATCTCCAGGTGCATGCCGACAATCGTTAGCCAGCTGGCACCACCGGCATCACGCTGGCCAAGGGCCGTCAGGCGTTGATTGCGCGCTTTGCCAGTAAGGCCTTCTAGCTGCATGACGGGCATGTCGAAGCTGCGTGTGGGGCTTAACCTGCGCCAGGTCAGGCTGGCCAGTAACTGCGGTTTGAGCAGGCCAGGCAGGGCTTTCAGCGCCTGCTTGAGTGTGGGGGGCGCAGCAAATAAAGCCTGCGACAGAATGTACAGCGGCAAGCGCTCATAAGCCGGCTTGAGCCACCAGAAAATCAGCAGGGCAATGCTTGGCGAGTCCCACAGCAGCAGGCACAGCAGGGCGAAGATTGGCAGGGTCACCAGCGCCCAGCTGAGCATCAACAGCCCGGTATGCTGCTTAGCCAACAGCACGCCAAGGTCGACGGCCTCCCAGGCACTGCGTGGGCGAATGACCACGCTGGCATCAGTCAGGCGCATGCGTACCTCGACCGGCCAGCAGCAGGTAAGCCAGTACCAGCAGCCAGAGCACGCCGCCGACTGCATATTTGACGGTGGGGCTGGCCAGGCTCATGGATGACCAGTACGCCTCGATAAAGGCGGCCAAGAGCAGAAATACAATCACCCCGCCCACCAGTCGCACACTGCTACCGGCAGCCACCCGCAAGGCCTCGCCGCGAGGTAAGCGCCCCGGCGCGAGTAGTGCCCAGCCCAGTTTTAGCCCGGCGGCGCCAGCCAGGGCAATGGCGGTGAGCTCGAATGCGCCGTGGCCGACGACGAAAGACCAGAAGGTTGCGCCGTAGCCAATCTGCGTTAGATGGCCGGCCACCGCGCCAATCATCAGGCCGTTGAACAGCAGGAAGAACAGGCTGCCGAGGCCAAATAACAGGCCGCTGGCAAAGGTCTGAAAGGCGATGCCGATGTTGTTCATGATGTAGTAGCCGAACATCATCCAGTCATCGCCCGAATCACGTTCACTGAAGCGGCCAATGCGTCTGGCGTCGGGGTCGTACATTTTTTCCATGTCGGCGACTTGCTCGGGGCCCATCACGCCGTAGACCAAATCGGGGAAGTGGTACACCAGCACGCCCATCAGTAACAGGCTGCCAAAAAACACCAGGCACCCAGCGACGACAAAGCGCCATTCGGCTCTAACCAGGCGCGGAAAACCCGCCAGAATAAAGCCGAGTAACTGGCCGCCCAGCGGACTGCGATGGCGGTAGAACTGTTGATGGCCGCGCATGGCCAGTTGCTGCAGGCGCTCGATCAGTAGGCTGCTGTAACCGCGACTCTGCGCCAGCGCCAGGTGCTGGCACACGCGGCGATAGGCCGCGGCAAAGCCTTTGCACTGCTGGCTGTCGGCTTTGCCGCGCTCAAGCGCTTCAAGCTGCGTGCTGAACGCCTGCCAATCGGCCTGGTGCTGGTTTTCGAACAGGCTCTGCTTCATGTCGGGCCTAGCAAGCCACGGGCAATGCCGTGAATCTGTTGTTCCGCCCGCTCGGCCGGAACCTGCAACGGCTCGGCAAGAATGCTTGCCAGTTCATTACGGCGCGCGCTAGACAGGCTCTGCGCGCGCTCGGCAAAACTAAGCAGGGCGCGCTGTTCGTCCAGCGTCATACTGAACGGCGCGCGCAAGGCTTCGGCTGGCGGCAGTTCGGGGGCAATGGGCGGGGTATCGCGATAAACCACCAGGGTTCCGGCTGCGATATCGCCCAGGCGTTTAAAGGCCGGGTGATTGAGGCAGCTGAGAATGCCCAGGGTATAGCCGAACGGCAGGATGTCGACGAAGCGCAGCAGGTTGCGGGTGAGTGAGGCGGCCCAGCCAATCGGCGTGCCGTCGTCATGAGTGACCCGCAGGCCCATCAGTTGTTTGCCAGGTGAGCGGCCCTGGTTGAACACTTCAAACAGCACCATGTACCACCAGGTCACGAGAAACAGCAGGATCGTGCCCAGGCCCATACCGAACTGCCCCAGCAGCGCCAAGACAGCAAACAATGCGCCGAGCAGTGCGCCGCGGATCAGCAGGTCGATACTGAATGCCAGGGCACGCGGCACCAAACCCGCCGGGCGCAGGATCAGGTCGATGCCTTCCGGTGTTTCCACTTTATAGCGGGTATCCAGCAGCGCACGTGCGGCAACTGAAGCAGAGGGGGGCGTGAGCGGCATCGGCAGACTGCGTCGAGGAAAGCCCGATGCTAGCCAGCAGTACGCAGGGACGCAACCGGCGCTGTCACAAGACTCGAAGCAGCAGGTTATTTAATGGCAATTAATCGGTTGGCTGACAGTTTCAAGGTCGGATATGTGGGGCGGGGGCTGTGCTTGGCAGCAGGGTGCTAGACTGCCTGCGCCTCAGCATTAGGACGTTATTGTGACCGCTAGCCTCTTTTGGTACGACTACGAAACCACCGGAATCGACCCGCGCCGCGACCGCCCGTTGCAGGTGGCCGGGATTCGCACCGATGAACAGCTCAATGAAATCGCGGAGCCGCTGAACATTTATTGCCAGCCCAGCGACGACATCCTGCCGCACCCGGCGGCTTGCCTGGTTACCGGGATTACCCCAAGCACCTTGGCGCAGCATGGCCTGGATGAGGCCGAGTTTATGCACCGCATCCATGCCGAGTTGTCGCAGCAAGGCACCTGCGGGGTGGGCTACAACAGCCTGCGCTTCGATGATGAAGTGACGCGTTATAGTCTGTACCGCAACTTCTATGACCCCTATGCCCGCGAGTGGCAGGGCGGTAATAGCCGTTGGGATCTGATCGACTTGGTGCGAACGGCCTACGCCTTGCGCCCGGAAGGCATCGTTTGGCCGGAAGAAGAGGGGCGGGTCACGCTCAAGCTGGAGCGCCTGACTGCCGCGAATGGCATTGCGCATGGCCAGGCTCACGATGCGCTGTCCGATGTACGCGCCACTATTGCGTTGGCGCGGCTACTGCGCAACAAGCAGCCGAAGTTGTATGACTATTTGTATCAACTGCGCACTAAGCAACGGGTGCAGGAACACATACGCTTATTACAGCCCTTGGTGCATATTTCCGGGCGTTATGCCGGTGCGCGGCATTACCTGGCAGTGGTGCTGCCCTTGGCCTGGCATCCGCGTAATCGTAATGCCCTGATTGTGTGTGACCTACAGGCGGATATTGCGCCGCTGCTCAATGAGTCGGCTGAGGTATTGCGCTCGCGGCTTTACACGCGCCGTGATCAATTGGCCGAGGGCGAGTTGCCGGTGCCGCTCAAGTTGCTGCATATCAATCGTTGCCCGGTTGTTGCTCCGATGAATGTATTGCGTGCGCAGGATATTCAGCGCCTGCAACTCGATATTCCGGCGTATCAGGCGCAGGCCGAGCAGTTACAGGCTAGTTCCGCTCATTGGCAGGACAAGCTGGTGCAGGTATATGGCGAAGAACCATTCGCCCCCAATCAAGACCCGGAACAACAGTTGTACGATGGCTTTATTGGTGACCGTGATCGCCGCTTGTGCGAACAAGTAAGGCGTGCGGAGCCGCAGCAGTTGGCCAAGGCTGTTTGGCCTTTTGATGATGGGCGTTTGCCTGAGTTGCTATTTCGTTACCGGGCGCGCAACTTTGCCGCGAGCCTTAACGCTGAAGAACAGCAGCGCTGGCGAGCCTTTTGCCAGCAACGTTTGAGCAACCCCGAATACGGTGCGCCGAATACCCTTGAGCAGTTCGAGCAGGCGGTGGCGCAGGTGTTTGCCAGTGCAGATGCTGCACAGCAAGCGATACTGTTGGAGTGGCGTGCGTATGCCGAGCGGCTGCGCGAGCAATATGCCTTGTAATCAGTAAGGTCAAATGTGGCGCTAGTTAGAAACTAATGCCCATAAAAAAACGCCAGCAATGCTGGCGTTTTTATTTGCAGCCGTACGGGTCGCGTTGTGGCTTAGTCCAGCAGGGTTACCCAGCTTTCAACGACGTCGCCGCCCCACTTGGCTTTCCACTCTTTCAGGGTTTTGTGGTTGCCACCTTTGGTTTCAATCACGTCACCAGTGTTCGGGTTTTTGTATTGCTTAACTTTACGGGCGCGCTTGGTGCCAGTGGTTTTGCTTGTGCGGATAGCTTTGCTGCTTTTGGCGTCTGGGTCGAGCATGGCAATGATGTCACGCAGCGACTTTTGGTATTCGCCCATCAGTGCACGCAATTTGCCTTCGAATTCCAGCTCTTTTTTCAGCTTGTCGTCTTGCGACATGTTCTTCAGGCGGTCTTGCAGCTCTTTGATAGCTTCTTCGGTGGCGCGGTATTCATTGATCAGCGACATGTAGGCGTGCCTGTATTAAGAAATGACGATTAAGTACTGGTAATAGTAGTCAGGCACTTTTCACAAGTAAACCGCTTTGTCGGTATTTTTTATGAATTGTATTGTTAAGTAACTTATTGGCCGTTTGCTTTTTCTACATGAGTGCATGTTCAACGCCTAGTTCACGCTCGGGTTTAGTTGCATCTGAAGCGCCACTCGCCCGTACGGCTGCAACGGCAGGGCTGTTTGGCTACTGCAGTTTTCTCGTGCAGTGACTAGAATGGCCGACTTTATTCGAGTGCTGGAGCCGTTGATGCGTACTTTTCGATTGGTTATTGCCTGTCCAGACCGGGTTGGGATCGTGGCCAAAGTCAGTAACTTTCTGGCTACTTACAACGGCTGGATTACCGAAGCGAGTCATCACTCTGATAACCAGAGCGGTTGGTTCTTTATGCGTCATGAGATCCGCGCCGACTCACTGCCTTTTGACTTGGATGGTTTCCGTCAGGCGTTTTCGCCTATCGCCCGTGAGTTTTCCATGGAGTGGCGGGTTACCGATTCGGCGCAGACAAAGCGCGTGGTGTTGATGGCCAGCCGGGAATCGCATTGCCTGGCCGATTTGCTGCACCGCTGGCACAGCGATGAGCTGGATTGCGAGATTCCGTGTGTGATTTCTAACCACAATGACCTGCGCAGCATGGTCGAGTGGCATGGCATTCCATTCTTCCACGTACCGGTTAACCCTGAAGACAAACAGCCGGCTTTCGATGAAGTTGAACGCTTGGTAAAAGCCCATGCGGCTGACGTAATTGTCTTAGCGCGTTATATGCAGATTCTGCCGGCGCAGTTGTGTGCGGAGTTCTCGCAGCGCGTCATCAATATTCACCACAGCTTCCTGCCGTCCTTTGTCGGGGCCAAGCCCTATCACCAAGCGTCGCTGCGTGGGGTTAAGCTGATAGGGGCGACCTCGCACTATGTCACCGAGGAACTGGATGCCGGCCCGATCATCGAGCAGGACGTGGTACGGGTCAGCCATCGCGATAGCATTGAGGAGATGGTGCGCCTGGGTAAAGATGTCGAGAAGATGGTGCTGTCGCGTGGTCTACGCTATCACTTAGAAGACCGAGTGCTGGTGCACGACAACAAGACGGTGGTGTTCGACTGACGTGCATGCGGCGCTGCGGTTAAGCGCAGACAGAGGAGTCTACTGATGCTCAAGTCAATCAAAGTACGTGATTACATGACCCGCAATCTGGTGACTTTTCGTCCCGAAATGAACCTGTTTACCGCGATCAATCGTCTGCTTGAGCACCGTATATCCGGCGCGCCAGTGGTCGATGGCCAAGGGCATCTGGTAGGGCTGTTGTCGGAAGGTGATTGTTTACGCGGCATCCTCTCAGGCGCTTATTACGAGTCGACGGGCGGTAATGTCAGCGCCTATATGACCACTGAGGTAGAAGTGATTTCGCCTGAGGCAGATATCATTGAAATCTCAGAGCGCTTCCTGCGCGGTCGGCGTCGGCGCTTGCCGGTTGTTGAAGGGGGCCGCTTGGTTGGTCAGGTCAGTCGCAGTGATGTGCTGCGGGCGGTCAAAGAGTTCGCCCAGCACGACGAAGGGCGTCTGGCGCTTAACTAAAACCGAGCGCTGCTGATTGGAGGGGTTATGGGTGATCCGCTCTCGCGAGGGGCATCGAGCGCGCCAGCAGTGCTCGGTGAGGGCTGTACGCAGCGCTATGACCCGCAGGCACTGACCCCTGAACACGGCACCGAATTCGCGCATGCCGCCGAGCTATGGCGACAGTTGCAGCAAGATAAGCAGCCGCCGAGCGGCGACGAGTAGGCATGCAAACGGGGCGCTCACTGAGCGCCCCGTTTTTTATTGCTTGGTTAAATGCGGAAGCTGTCGACCAACTGCTTAAGTCGGCTGGCTTGTTGCTCCAGGTCACCGCAGGCGCGCAGGGTGGCGTTGAGGTTTTCCACGCCTTCCTGGTTAAGGGTGTTGATTTCGGTGATGTCGACGTTGAGTGACTCGATCACCGAGGTCTGCTCTTCGGTCGCGGTGGCCACCGACTGGTTCATACCGTCGATCTCGCCGATGCGTTCGGTTACGCTGCCCAGGCGTGCACCGGCCTGGTTGGCGATCTCGACGCTCTCCTCACTGTAACGCTGGCTTTCGGTCATGGTGGTGACCGACTCACGCGAGCCGACTTGCAGCTCTTCAATCATCTTCTCGATTTCCTGCGCCGACTCCTGGGTGCGATGGGCCAGGTTGCGCACTTCATCGGCTACCACGGCGAAGCCACGGCCGGCTTCACCGGCGCGCGCCGCTTCGATGGCGGCGTTGAGTGCCAGCAGGTTGGTTTGCTGGGAGATGCTTTTGATTACCTCAAGAATCTGCCCGATGTTCACGGTCTTGCTGTTGAGGGTCTCAATGTTGCTGCAAGAGGCGCTGATCTTGCCCGACAGTTCATTCATGGCGCGGATGGTTTTTTCCACGACCTGGCGGCCATCTTCTGCCAGATGACGCGCATCGGAGGCTTGATTCGAGGCGTCAGCCGCGTTGCGCGCGATCTCCTGGGCGGCCGCGCCCAGTTCGTTGATCGCCGCGGCCACACTGTTGGTGCGGCTGGCTTGTTCGTCCGAGTTGATCATCGATGAGTTGGACGCACCGACCACCAGTTTGGCCACTTCGTTAACCTGGCTGGTGGCCGACGACACTTCGCGGATCGAGCTGTGGATACGCTCGACAAATTGGTTGAACGCGCGGGCCAGTCGACCGAACTCGTCATTCGATTGGATGTTCAGGCGCTTGGTCAGGTCGCCCTCGCCCTGAGCGATGTCTTCCATGGCTTTGCCCATGACATTCAGCGGTTGCATTAGCACGCTGATCAGCATGCTCAGCAGCAGCATGATCAGCACCACCGCGATGATGGTGGCAATGATTGCAGACGCGCGGAACTCGCTGAGCATCGCATAGGCCTTGTCCTTGTCGACGGACAGACCAATATGCCAGTTCACCGAAGGCAGACCTTTGACCGGGCTAAAGGTCAGGATGCGCTGACTACCATCGAGTTCTGTTTCGCTGAACTCGCTGCTGATGCGCGGGGTGTTTTTCGGGTAGACCTCACTGAGGTTCTTCATCACCAGTGCTTTGTCCGGGTGGACCAGGATCTTGCCGTCTGAGCTGACCAGAAATGCGTAGCCGATACCGTCGAAACTCAGTGAGTTGATGATGTCTGTCAGGGTCTGCAGGCTCAGGTCGCCACCGACTACGCCAGCGGGCTTGGCTGGGGTGGCGATGGTCATGGTCAACGCTCCGGTGGAGGCGTCGAAATAAGGTTCGGTCAGGGTGCTGCCACCCGCACTCATGGCGTCCTTATACCAAGGTCGTGTGCGCGGGTCATAATCCGCGGGCATTTCACTGTCTGGGCGCATGGTGAAACTGCCATCGGCGCTACCCAAGTAAGTAAACACGAACGTAGAGGCCAGAGCCCTCTGCTCCAGCAAACCGGTCAGGGCTTCGCTCGAAGCATCACGGCCAATCGACTGCGCTGCGCTTTCCACCAGCAGGATGCGCCCCGACAGCCAGTTGGAAATATTGCTTGCAGTGACATCACCCATCTCATGCAGGTAGCTCTCCAGATCACTCTGAATGGCATTGCGTTGCAGATAGTCGTTGTACAGGGTGAACAGCGAGAATGCCGCGATCACCACCAGTGAGGCGGCGAGCAGAATCTTGTGGCTGAACTTCAGGTTGTTGGTCATGGCTTCTTGCGTCCGGTAAGTTCTGGCATCAGTCTTGGGCTGACTGAGCTAATCGCGGGGCCGACTGTGCGGTCATGGTGATTGTGTCGGCTTGATTGCAGCAAAGCTTTAACCAGGGAGATAACAAAATGACGCAAACCGATCAGTTTGTTGTGGGGGCCGGTCTTGATGGGCTGCCAGTGGGGCAGGCGCTGCGTCTGGCCAACCGGCACGGGCTGATCGCAGGTGCCACGGGTACGGGTAAAACCGTGACATTGCAGCGCCTCATCGAAACCTTTAGCGATGCTGGCGTGGCGGTGTTCGCCGCCGATGTTAAAGGCGATCTTTGTGGCCTCGGTGCGGCGGGTGCGCCACAAGGCAAGGTGGCTGAGCGGATTGCCAGCATGCCCTGGCTTAACCATCAGCCGATGGCCTACCCGGTCACCCTGTGGGATGTGCACGGGCAAAGCGGCCACCCGCTGCGCACCACGCTCAGTGAAATGGGGCCTTTGTTGCTGGGCGCGCTGCTGGAGCTGACCGCTAGCCAGCAGGCTGCGCTCTATGCCGCGTTCAAGGTGGCAGATCGCGAAGGCTTGCTGTTGCTTGATCTGAAAGACCTCAAGGCATTGCTGGCGCACCTGAAAAGCCACCCCGAGGTGCTTGGCGACGACAGCGCGCTGTTTACCAGCGCTTCAGCACAAGCCTTGCTACGCAAGCTGGCCGGCCTTGAGCAGCAAGGTGCGGAGGCGTTGTTTGGTGAGCCGGCGCTGCAACTTGAAGATATTTTGCACCCTGATCGCGATGGTCGCGGGCGCATTCACCTGCTCGACGCCAGCCGTCTGGTGCACGAAGCGCCCAAGGTCTACGCGACCTTCCTGCTTTGGCTGCTGGCCGAGTTATTCGAGCAACTGCCGGAGCGCGGCGACGCCGACAAACCGCTGTTGGCGCTGTTCTTTGATGAAGCGCACCTGTTGTTTGCCGATACGCCGAAGGCGTTGCAGGAACGCCTGGAGCAGGTGGTGCGGCTGATTCGTTCGAAAGGCGTGGGGGTGTACTTCGTCACCCAGTCACCGGGTGATTTGCCGGACGATGTGTTGGCGCAGCTGGGCCTGCGTATCCAGCATGGCTTGCGCGCCTTTACCGCCAAAGAACAGAAGTCGTTGCGCGCGGTAGCCGATGGCTTTCGGCCTAACCCTGCCATCGACACGCTGGCGGTGTTGACTGAACTGGGTATTGGCGAGGCGCTGGTCGGTACCATGGAGACTAAAGGCACGCCCGCCATGGTCCAGCGTGTGGCGGTTGCGCCACCGCAGTCGCGGATTGGGCCGTTGAGTGAGGCTGAGCGCGCGGCCTTGATTGCCCAGTCGCCATTGCGTGGACGCTACGATAAACCCATTGATCGTGAGTCGGCGTACGAGCTGTTGACCGCGCGCGCCGAACAGGCCGCCGCGGAGCAAATCGAGCAAAGTAAAGTGACCCCCGCCGGCAAGAAAGACGAGGCGGACGGCGGCATTGCTGGCGCAGCCGGTGAGCTGTTCGGCGGGCTGGCGAGTCAGGTAATGAAAGCCACCATGCGCCAGGCGGCCAATCAGATCGGCCGGCAGCTGGTGCGCGGATTGTTGGGGTCGTTAATGGGCGGCAAGCGGCGTTGAGGCTACGGCCATCCCGATGAGGGATGGCCGCGTGGTCAGCTGCCAGGGAGGCGGGCGTCAGCCAGACGCTTCGTCGGCCTTGGTTTGCAGCTCTTTTTCGATTTTTTCCAGCTCTTTGTCAAACGCTTGGTCGAGAAGGTTAGCCTTCTTGCGCCATGGCTTGCGCTCGGGGTCCGGTTGAGCGGCGTAGGTAATCACTTCCCCGCCGTATACATCCTTGTAACGCTGCGCCTGGCGCTCGAGTTCGGCGCGCAGTTCGTCTTTCGTCACGTTGTTTCCCATGGTGTTGAGCAGAATATTGGCTTGATGCCAGGCGCGTGCCTGGACAGCTGAGACAGCCAAACAGTTGTAGTTTGCGCATGTATTAAGCAAGGCGTTGCGAATAGTTTCAGAGACTATTATCAGCGCCAGCGTGCCCTTTAATTGAGGATTGCCTGATCGAGTTGTCAGGCTTGTAAAGGGCTTAATTAGGCTGCACACGGTAATTATGGCGAAGCCGAGTCAAATGTCCAGCGTGCTTAATCGCTAGGTTGTAGACCATAGCGTTGCACAATGGTTGCAAGTTGGCCGCTATTGCGCAGTCTGCTTAACCCGCGATTGAAGGCCTGAAATTGCCCAAGGCTGACTTTTTTGCGGGAAAAACCAATGCCGTATGCAATCGATGTCAAGTGTCCGGCGTGACGCAGGGCATACAGATGTTCATGCTCAATCAAGTGCCGCGCTACATCGCGATTAAGTACAACTACGCCATTCTCGCCAAAGCGTCCGGCATTGAGCATCAATAACAAGCGCCGGTTATTGGTAACCAGCTTGACCTCGACGTTTGGGGTGCTTTGCAGGTGTTCTTGCAAAATAAATGAGGTGCCTGACGGGCCATACACTCCGATTTGGCGACCACGTAAATCGTCTGGCTGGGTGTAGTGGAAGTTGCTTGAGCGTGTGGTGTAGAAGTCGTACCCGGAGGTCACCAGCATGGGGGTAATAAAGAATGCCTGCTGTCGCGCGGGTGATTGAATAACAGTAAAAATCCCATCCACTTCACCCTCCTCGGCTAACTGCAGTGCGCGCCGCCAGGGTAATACCTCAATAGAGCAGCGCCACTGCAAAATCATGCAGGTGGCTTCTACTATTTCGGACAGTGCGCCGCTGGCTATTGCGCCGCGGGAATAGCTGAAGGGTGGGAACTCTTCGGTGACAAAGTGCAATTCTTCAGCTGAAGCGCTGGCCGAAAATAAAATGCTTAGCACGACCAGCGCCTTGCGTATCAACACGACATAATCCTTTAGTGGCGATGAATACTGGCAGGCAAATGCAGCCATGCCAATGCGTGGCTACTGGGTGCGTACAGTGGCTTGTATTATTAGCCCTGTGTTGGCGTGTTTGCCAAGCGGCTCGACTCTGCTGCGTCCTGTGAGCGAGTGGGCGATCGCGGGGAAGTTATTTTATCGTGCTGGGTCGCTGCCACAGAGCAACCCGCTAACAGTTGTTAATAGAGGCCGTGATGCGTAAAGCGATGCAAGTAGGTGTGCTGGGGGTGTTGCTAATTAACCTGGCAGGTTGCGATGCCCTCGAACAGTCGGCGCAGAAATTGGTCGAGAAGACCGAGCAAGCTGTGCGGGACCTGGCTCAAGAGATGCTTGATGAGACGGCTAAAGCGCTCAACAAGGAGGTGGACGACGTGCAACGCTCGCTCAGTGAGTGGCTGGGCACACCTGCTGAAGCAGATCAGCCAGACGAACCCCGGCAGCCCGAGCAGCCCGATGCTGAGCCGTTAGCTCCGGCTGAGGCAAAAATGATTGAAACCTGACGCCAGTCTCAGGGTGTTTGACTGAGCGCTTCACAGCTGGCGGCGTAGTTCTGTTGGCAGGCGCTGAGGAATAATGCCCGGGCTTGCCGTGCGTCACGGGGCACGCCCTGTTCGCCCCTGAGGTAGAGGTTGCCGAGGATGTGCTGGGCCATCGGGTTACCCCCAGCAGCAGACTGATTCAAGTACTTGAGCATCAGTGGCGGGTTGTTGAGCGCCGGGTTATCGCGGCCGGTGTACAAAAACGCCAGACTGACCGCAGCCAGCGCATGGCCCTTGTCGGCGGCCATTTTCCACCAGTATTCGGCCTGTTTGAGGTCTTTCGGTTGGCTGACAAAATACAGGCTGCCCAATTGGAACTGGCTGTCGAGGTCGCCGCGCATGGCCTGGCGTTGCAGGTCAGCGTGCGCGGCGCGGGTGTCGGTTTTTGCCGTCTCTACTGGGGTGGGGGCACTGGCTGGCTTGCCGTTTGAGGTGCTGGCGCAACCGCCTAGTATCATCAGCATGCCAAGCAATGCTACGTATGGGTAAGCAATAGCCATGCGGGGCTTCTCCGGTCTTTTGCGGGGTTTGAAAGGGCCACTGCACAGCAGACTGTGCAGGCGGCAGCAAGTTGCGCGGCTAGGGTTGGCGCTGCTTGATTCGACAGGGTCGAATGCCTAGCAGTGTGTCGCCTTCAGCGTTTCGTTCGCCAGGCAGAGCTGCGACTCTTAAGCGTAGCGGTCTATCACCAGCCATCGAGGTATCCATGCAGATCAGCTCCAACTTCGACAGCGGCAATATCGAGGTCATCGACGCCAGTAATCCGCAGCAGGTGTTGCTGGCGATTCGTCCGGACCTTAACAGCGGCCACTTCCAGTGGTTTCATTTTAAGGTTGAAGGTTTGCAGCCAGGGCAGCGTTATGGTTTTAGCCTGAGCAATGCTGGGCAGTCGTCTTACCCGAATGCCTGGACGGACTACCACGCCGTGGCCTCTTACGATCAGCGTAACTGGTTTCGCGTACCCAGCCGTTTTGCAGATGGTGCGCTGAGCTTTGATGTCGAGCCGCAGCAGGCACAGATCTGGTTTGCCTATTTTGAACCCTATAGCCGCGCCCGCCATGCACAGCTAATTGACCAGGCGCAGCGCCTGGCCGGTGCCGAGTTGTTTGCCACCGGCAAAAGCCTCGAAGGCCGCGCCATCGAGTTGCTGCGGATCAGCCGTAATCCGCAAGCGGCGCGCAAGATTTGGCTGATCGCCCAGCAGCACCCTGGCGAGCATATGGCTGAGTGGTTTATGGAGGGGTTGATCGAGCGTCTGCAGCAGCGTGATGACGCCGAGCTAAGCGCGTTATTGGCACAGGCCGATCTGTACCTGGTGCCGAATATGAACCCGGACGGCGCCTTCCGTGGTCACTTGCGCACTAATCTCGCCGGACGTGACCTCAACCGAGCCTGGCAGTCAGCCAGCGCGGCGGACAGCCCCGAAGTGCATTTCGTCCAGCAGCAGATGCGCGCGATTGGCGTTGATCTGTTTCTGGATATCCACGGTGACGAAGAGATTCCCCACGTATTCACCGCAGGATGTGAGGGTAATCCGGGTTACAGCCCGCGCCTTGCCGGGCTGGAGCAGCAATTTCGCCAGCTGCTGATCGATAATGGTGCCGAGTTTCAGACCACTTTCGGATACGCCCCAGACCAGTTCGGCCAGGCCAATACCACCCTGGCTTGTAATGCCGTGGGGCTAGAGTTCGATTGTTTAGCGTTCACCATCGAAATGCCGTTCAAAGACCACGACGATCGGCCTAACCCGCAAACGGGCTGGAATGGCGAGCGATCCAAGCAGCTGGGCAAGGATGTGCTCAGTGTCGCGGCTGCGATGGTCGGGCAGTTGCGATAACGAAGGTTGTGCGCCGACCTGGCGGCCGGCGCAGCGCGGTGGGCGATTAGCCTCGGTAGTAGCGTTGTGGCACGAACGGCGTTTTGGCGACTTTCATCGCCACGCGCTTGCCGCGCACCATGGCCCACAGTTCGGTATCCAGGGCGATATGGCTGCTCTGCACATAACCCATGGCCACCGGTGCGCCGAGGCTTGGGCCGAAGCCGCCGCTGCTGACGCTGCCGATCACAGTGCCGTCGGCATCGACAATCTCCGCGCCTTCACGCACCGGTACACGCTCTTGTGGCAGCAGGCCGACGCGCTTGCTGGTCACGCCTTCTTGTTGCTGGGCGAAGATGCGCGCCGCCCCCGGGAAACCACCGGCGCGGGCACCATCGGCACGACGCGGCTTGGAGATGGCCCACAGCAGGCTGGCTTCGATTGGCGTGACGCTGCTGCTCATGTCGTGGCCATACAGGCACAGGCCGGCTTCCAGACGCAGCGAGTCACGCGCGCCGAGGCCGATGGCCTCGACTTCTGTTTCGGCTAGCAGGCTGCGCGCCAGGGTCTCGGCGTGTTCAGCAGGCACGGAAATCTCGTAGCCATCTTCACCGGTGTAACCGGAGCGGCTGACGTAGCAGTCCACGCCGAGTAAACGCACCGGGGCGAATTGCATAAAGGTCATCTGCGCCACTTCTGGGGCCAGGCGCGCCAGTACGTCGACGGCTTTAGGGCCTTGCAGCGCCAACAGGGCGCGGGCTTCGAACTGCTCCTCAATCTCGCACTGGCTGCCGATGTGTTGTTGCAGGTGAGCCAGGTCCTGATGCTTGCAGCCGGCGTTGACCACCAGGAACAGGGTGTCGTCGCCCAGGTTGGCAACCATCAGATCGTCGAGGATGCCGCCATTCTCATCGGTGAACATGGCGTAGCGCTGCATGCCCACCGGTAGGTCGATGATGTCCACCGGCACCAGGGTTTCCAGGGCCTTGGCGGCATTGGCACCGCGCAGGACGATCTGGCCCATGTGCGAGACGTCGAACAGACCAGCCTGCTCGCGGGTGTGCAGGTGTTCTTTCATCACCCCGAGCGGGTACTGCACCGGCATGTCGTAGTCGGCAAACGGCACCATGCGCGCGCCCAATTCGAGGTGCAGGGCGTGTAGTGGGGTTTTCGCCAGGGTTTCAGTGGTCATGCGGTTCTCCATGTCGGTAAACGTTATTCCTGTAGGCGCAGCGTGCTCGCGCCTACAGGCTTGTATGGGGTGCGCTGCTCAGCACTCGATAATATTGACGGCCAAACCGCCGCGGGCGGTTTCCTTGTACTTGTTGTTCATGTCGGCACCGGTCTGGCGCATGGTGCGGATGACTTTATCCAGCGACACAAAGTGCTGACCGTCGCCGCGCAGGGCCATGCGTGCGGCGTTGATGGCCTTCACCGAGCCCATGGCGTTGCGTTCGATACAGGGTACCTGCACCAGGCCGCCGATGGGGTCGCAGGTCAGGCCGAGGTTATGTTCCATGCCAATTTCGGCGGCGTTTTCCACCTGGTTGACGTTACCGCCCAGCACTTCGCAGAGTGCCCCGGCGGCCATCGAACAGGCTACGCCGACCTCGCCCTGACAGCCGACTTCGGCGCCGGAGATCGAGGCGTTTTCCTTGTAGAGGATGCCGATGGCGGCGGCAGTGAGCAGAAAACGCACCACGCCGTCATCGTTGGAACTGGGGATAAAGCGGCTGTAGTAATGCAGCACCGCCGGCACGATACCGGCCGCGCCATTGGTCGGCGCGGTAACCACGCGGCCGCCGCTGGCGTTTTCTTCGTTAACCGCCAAGGCATAGAGGTTGACCCAATCGAGCACGCTCAAGGCATCCCGCAGGCTGGCTTCCGGGTGTTTGCACAGTTGTCGGTGTAAGTCTGCCGCGCGGCGTTTGACCTTGAGCCCGCCGGGCATGATGCCCTCGTTGCGGCAACCGGCTTCGACGCAATCCTGCATCACTTGCCAGATCTGCAGCAGGCGCGCGCGGGTTTCCGCTTCCGGGCGCCAGGCCGCCTCGTTGGCCAGCATCACCTGGCTGATCGACAGGTTGTGCGCGGCGCAATGCGCCAGCAGTTGCTTACCGGTGGTGAAGGGGTATTGCAGCGGCGTGGTGTCTTCGACGATGCGGTCAGCGCCGGCGGCTTGTTCATCCACCACAAAGCCGCCGCCCACCGAGTAATACTCACGCGAGCGAATCTGTAACCCGGCGGCGTCGAAGGCGCGAAAGATCATGCCGTTGGGGTGAAAGGGCAGCGGCTTGCGGATCATCGCCAGGTGCTGTTTTTCGACAAAGCGGATCGGTTTTTCGCCAAGCAAATTCAGCTCACCGCCGCTGCGGATCGCCGCCAGGCGGGCGTCGACGTTGTTGGTGTCGACCGTGTCGGGCTGCTCGCCCTCCAGGCCTAGTAGCACCGCCTTATCGCTGCCATGGCCTTTGCCGGTGGCGCCGAGGGAGCCGTATAGCTCGACCTTGATACTCTCGGTGCTGGCGAGTAAATCGTCGCGGCGCAGGCCTTCGGCAAAGCGCAGGGCGGCGAGCATCGGGCCCACGGTGTGTGAGCTGGAGGGGCCGATACCTATCTTGAATAAATCAAAAACGCTGAGTGACATGCTTTCTCCGGCTCTGAGCCGACCTTGTAGGTTGGCGTGGATACAGCGCGGCGTGTAACCGCGCCTGCGTTCAGCAAAAAGCAGCTGTTGCTTAGTCAGCGTAGACCGGGAAGCTGGCGCAGAGTGCCGCCACCTGACCACGGACGCGCTCGATCAGCGCCGGGTTGTCCAGCTCATCGAGAATGTCGCAGATCCAGCCAGCCAGGGTGCGGCATTCGGTTTGCTTGAAGCCGCGCGTGGTCACGGCCGGAGTGCCGATGCGGATGCCAGAAGTGACGAACGGCGACTGCGGGTCATTCGGCACGGCGTTCTTGTTCACCGTGATATGCGCATCACCCAGCGCCGCATCGGCGGCTTTGCCGGTCAGGCCCTGCTTGACCAGACTGATCAGCATCAGGTGGTTGTCGGTGCCGCCGGAAACCACGTCATAGCCGCGGCCAACGAACACTTCGGCCATGGCCTGGGCGTTGTCGATGACCTGCTGTTGATAGGTTTTAAAAGCAGGCTCCAGCGCTTCCTTGAAGCACACTGCCTTGGCTGCGATCACGTGCATCAGCGGGCCGCCCTGGCTGCCGGGGAATACCGCCGAGTTGAGCTTCTTCTCGATGTCCGCATTGGCGCGCGCCAGGATCAAGCCACCGCGTGGGCCGCGCAGGGTTTTGTGGGTGGTGGTGGTGACCACATCGGCAAACGGCATCGGGTTGGGGTACAGGCCTGCGGCGACCAAGCCGGCGACGTGGGCCATGTCGACAAACAGCAGGGCGTCGACCTTGTCGGCGATTGCGCGGAAACGGGCGAAATCCAGGGTGCGCGAATAGGCGGAGAAACCGGCGACGATCATCTTCGGCTTGTGCTCAAGCGCCAGGCGTTCGACTTCGGCGTAATCGATCAGGCCTTGCTCGTCGATGCCGTATTGCACCGCGTTGTACAGCTTGCCCGAAGACGACACCTTGGCGCCGTGGGTCAGGTGGCCGCCGTGGGCCAGGCTCATACCGAGGATGGTGTCGCCGGCATTGAGCAGCGCCAGGTACACCGCGCTGTTGGCCGATGAGCCGGAATGCGGCTGGACGTTGGCGTAGTCGGCACCGAACAACTGCTTGGCGCGCTCGATGGCCAGGGCCTCGACCTTGTCGACATGCTCACAGCCGCCGTAGTAACGCTTGCCCGGATAGCCTTCGGCGTACTTGTTGGTCAGGCCACTGCCTTGCGCCAGCATGACGCGCTGGCTGCAATAGTTTTCCGAGGCGATCAGCTCAATGTGATCTTCCTGGCGTTGCTCTTCGGCGTTGATCGCGGCGAGCAGGGCGTCGTCATAACCTTGCAGTTGGTCGTGTTTGCTGAACATGCGCAGATCCCTCGGTTGTTGTTCTTGTGGGTACAACTGACCCGCCCCGGGTAGGGGTGAGTCGAAATTTTGGGTAAATAAACCGTAGGATGGGCGGCGCATTGCCCTGATCAGGCTGGCAACGCCGCTATTGAACGCCGTGTAAGCCATCGTTGATGGTACGTGGCGTGATGGGTATCGCTGCGCTCAACCCATCCTACGTTTACATCGCCTTAAGCGTCCTGATACGCCTCGATGGACGGGCAGGCGCAGATCAGGTTGCGGTCGCCGAACACGTTGTCGACGCGGCCGACCGGTGGCCAGTACTTGCCTTCGATCAGCGTGGCGGTTGGGTACACCGCCTGCTCGCGGCTGTAGCCGTGCGTCCATTCACCGACCAGTTCCAGGGCGGTGTGCGGGGCGTTTTTCAACGGGTTGTCGGTGGCGTCCAGATGACCGGCTTCCACCGCACGAATTTCTTCGCGAATGGCGATCATGGCGTCGCAGAAGCGGTCCAGTTCTTCCTTGGATTCGCTTTCGGTCGGTTCGATCATCAGCGTGCCGGCGACCGGGAAGGACATGGTCGGGGCGTGGAAACCGAAGTCGATCAGGCGCTTGGCCACATCGTCAACGCTGATGCCGCTGCTGTCCTTGATCGGACGGATGTCCAGAATGCACTCGTGCGCCACCAGGCCACCGGCGCCCGAATACAGCACGGGGTAGTGCTCTTCGAGGCGGCGGGCGATGTAGTTGGCGTTGAGAATGGCCATCTGCGAGGCGCGCTTGAGGCCTTCGCCGCCCATCATGCTGATGTACATCCAGGTGATTGGCAGGATGCTGGCGCTGCCGAACGGTGCGGCGCTGACGGCACCTTCCTTGCGCGCCATGTGACCATGGCCCGGCAGGAACGGAATCAGGTGCGCTTTGACGCCAATCGGGCCGACGCCTGGGCCGCCACCGCCGTGCGGGATGCAGAAGGTCTTGTGCAGGTTCAGGTGCGAGACGTCGCCGCCGAACTGGCCTGGGGCGCAGAGGCCGACCATGGCATTCATGTTGGCGCCGTCGATGTACACCTGGCCGCCGTTGTCATGAATGATCTGGCAGATTTCGCGGATGCCTTCCTCGAACACGCCGTGGGTCGACGGGTAGGTAATCATCAGCGCAGCCAGGCGCTCTTTGTGCTCTTCGGCCTTGGCCTTAAGATCGGCGATGTCGACGTTACCGCTGCTGTCGCAGGCGGTGACGACTACACGCATGCCGGCCATGCTGGCGGTGGCCGGGTTGGTGCCGTGGGCCGACTGCGGGATCAGGCAGATGTCGCGCTGATCGTCGCCGCGGCTGTGGTGGTACGCGCGGATGGCCAGCAGGCCGGCGTACTCGCCCTGGGAACCGGCGTTCGGCTGCAGGGAGATGCCGTCGTAACCGGTGGCCGCGCAGAGCATGGCTTCCAGTTCAGTGGTCAGCTGGCTGTAGCCTTGGCTTTGCTCAACCGGAGCGAAGGGGTGCAGGTTGCCGAATTCGGCCCAGGTCACCGGGATCATTTCGCTGGCGGCGTTGAGCTTCATGGTGCAGGAGCCCAGCGGGATCATGCTGCGGTCCAGCGCCAGGTCCTTGTCGGCCAGTTTGCGCAGGTAGCGCATCAACTCGGTTTCCGAGTGATAACGGTTGAACACCGGGTGCGCGAGGATCGCCGACTCACGCAGCAGGCCTTGCGGCAGTTGTGCGGTGACGCCTGCGGCCAGCTCGGCGAATGCCGGCACGGCTTTGCCCTCGGCAAATACCGCCAGCAGTGCTTCGACAGCGGCCTGGTCAGTGGTTTCGTCCAGGGATAGGCCCAGGCGCTCGCCATCGATTTCACGCAGGTTGATGCTGGCTTTGCGCGCAGCCGCGTGCAGGGCGGCGGTCTTGCTGCCGGTGGCCAGGCTCAGGGTGTCGAAGAAGAATTCCTGCTCAACGCTGTAGCCCAAAGCGCGCAGGCCCTTGGCCAGGATCGCGGTGAACTGGTGGGTGCGCTGGGCGATCTGGGTCAGACCTTTGGGGCCGTGGTACACGGCGTACATGCTGGCGATGTTGGCCAGCAGCACCTGGGCGGTGCAGATGTTGCTGGTGGCCTTCTCGCGGCGGATGTGCTGCTCGCGGGTCTGCATGGCCAGGCGCAGGGCCGGCTTGCCGAAACGGTCGATCGACATGCCGACCAGGCGGCCCGGCATGTCGCGTTTGAATGCATCGCGGGTGGCGAAGTAGGCGGCGTGCGGGCCACCGAAGCCCAGCGGCACACCGAAGCGCTGCGCGCTGCCCAGGGCCACGTCGGCACCAAACTCACCCGGCGGGGTGAGCAGGGTCAGGGCCAGCAGGTCAGCGGCCACGGCAACCAGCGCGTTGGCGGCGTGGAAGCGCGCTACCAGCTCGCGGTAATCGAAGATGTCGCCATTGCTCGCCGGGTACTGCAGCAGTGCGCCGAAGTAGGCGCTGGCGTCAGTGATGCTGGCTTCGTCGCCTACCACTACTTCAATGCCCAGCGGCTCGGCACGGGTGCGCAGCACGTCGAGGGTTTGCGGGTGGCAGTGCTGCGAGGCGAAGAAGGCGTTGCTGGCCTTGTTCTTCGACAGGCGCTTGCAGAAGGTCATGGCTTCGGCGGCGGCGGTGGCCTCATCGAGCAGGGACGCGTTGGCGATCTGCATACCGGTGAGGTCGGTGACCAGGGTCTGGAAGTTCAGCAAGGACTCCAGGCGACCCTGGGAGATTTCTGGCTGGTACGGGGTGTAGGCGGTGTACCAGGCCGGGTTTTCCAGCAGGTTGCGCAGGATCGGGCTTGGCGTGTGGGTGCCGTGATAGCCCTGGCCGATGTAGGTTTTGAATTGCTGGTTTTTGCCAGCGATGGCTTTGATCTTGGCCAGCGCGTCGGCTTCCGACAGGCCCGGCAGTGAGCCCAGCACGCTGGTGCCCTTGATGCTCTCGGGGATCACGTTGTCGGTCAGTGCGTCGATGCTGGCGTAGCCGAGCAGTTCGAGCATGGCCGCGGTATCAGCCTCACGTGGGCCGATGTGGCGGGCGACAAATTCGTTCTGGGTGGTCAGCTTGGTCATTGCAATCTCTCAGGCGTCAGCATTGGCGTTGAGCAGGCGCTCGTAGGCAGCCTGATCGAGCAGGTCGGCTACCGCGCTGGCATTGGCCGGGCGGAAACGGAAGAACCAACCTTTACCCAGGGGCTCTTCGTTAACCAACTCAGGGCTGGATTCTAGCTCGCCATTGACCTCAACCACCTCACCGTCCAGCGGCATGGAGATATTGCTTGCCGCTTTTACCGATTCCAGTACGGCCACTTCGTCGCCCTCGGCGTAGCTCTGGGCCTCTGGCAATTGCACGAATACCACGTCACCCAAGGCTTCCTGGGCATAGGCGGTGATGCCCACGGTAACCAGGCCATCGGCATCCTGACGCAGCCATTCGTGCTCAACGGTAAAACGCAATTCGCTCATGTGAACTCCTCAAGGGGGTGACTCGCCCTTTCTGCTGGGGGCGATGTGCTGGACGCTCGTGCAGGGCAGCGAACGCAAGATGCAAAGACCATAGCAAGGTAGGTGCCATTGTTATTTTTATCAACAAAAACAATAACTTAGATTGTTTCTGTGGTTGTGCTCTTGTTGTGCCTGTAGTGATTTCAATACGCGTGAGGGGCGTTCAACGGCTATGTGTTCGGTAAGGGCGCTGAGGCCGTGGGTTAGGCTGGCTGTATCGATTTTATTACGTTGTATCTAAAGCGATACGGTTGATGCTGGCCACGGCTTGTTGCCGAGGGTTATTGCGCTAACGCGAACTGGGCTGAGCGGGGTGTAGCGGCCATGCCCGTGGCCGACAGCAAGAACTATTCATCCAGCCTATCCAGCGCCATTGGGAGGCTCAATGGGCTGGGCGCGGGGTGGCCTATTAGACGGCTATTCACTCTTTCGGCTGACCGGGCAAATACCTCTTTCGGGCGCTTATCCCGCCCCGGGTGGCTGGGTAGCGTGGAGCTTCAACACGAAACCCCCGCTTTCCAGGAGAGCCGCATGAGAACAAAAACAAGACATGCCATCTTCCAGCCTAGTGTTTTGGCGACTGCCATTGCGCTGTGCTGTGTCGCGCCTGTTCAGGCCGTAACGTTTAACCTTGGTGAGGTCGAAGGGCAGTTCGATTCGTCCCTTTCTGTGGGTGCCAGTTGGAGCGTACGCGGCGCTGAACCGGACTTTATCGGCACGCGCAATGGCGGCAAGGCGTCCTCGCAAACCAACGATGACGGCCGCCTGAACTTCAAGAAGGGCGAAACCTTCTCGAAAATCTTCAAAGGCATTCATGACCTTGAGCTGAAGTACGGCGATACCGGCGTGTTTATTCGCGGCAAGTACTGGTACGACTTCGAAACCAAGGACGAAAGCCGCCTGCTCTATGACATCGTCGACAGCAACCGCAAGACCGCGGCGCAGGCCTCTGGCGCGGAAATCCTCGATGCGTTTATCTACCACAACTACAACCTGGGTGGCATGCCGGGTAGCGTGCGGGTGGGTAAGCAGGTGGTGAGTTGGGGTGAGAGCACTTTTATCCAGAACTCGATCAACTCAATCAACCCGGTGGATGCCGCAGCGTTCCGCCGTCCTGGTGCGGAGATCAAAGAGGGTTTGATTCCGGTCAATATGCTCTACGTGTCGCAGAGCCTGACTGACAGCGTGAGCATGGAGGCGTTCTATCAGCTGGAGTGGGACCAGACGGTTATTGATAACTGCGGCACCTTCTTCGCCCCCAGTGACACCGCGGCTGATGGCTGCAATGATCGCCTGGCGGTGTTCGGCGCGGATGTAGCGCCAGGTGCCTCGAACAACACCGGTGCTCCTGGCAATCCCATTTATGTCCCGCGTGGCGGCGATCGGGATGCGCGCGACAGTGGCCAGTTCGGCGTTGCCCTGCGCTGGTTTGCCGAATCGCTGAACGACACCGAGTTCGGTCTGTATGCGATGAACTACCACAGCCGTACCCCGAACGGCAGTTTCGTACGCACCAGCACACCCTCTGCGTCCCTCATTCCTGGCGCGCCGAATGCCCGCTACTTTCTCGAGTACCCCGAAGATATCCGCCTGTATGGCATAAGTTTTCAAACCAACGTCGAGGGCACTGCGCTGTCGGGTGAACTCAGCTATCGGCCAAACATGCCGATCTCGATCAACTCTACCGACCTGACCTTTGCTTCGCTGGCATTGCCTAATTCACCGGTGTTTACCAGTGGTCATGCGCGCAATGTCGCCGGCGAGGAAATCAGTGGTTATGTGCGCAAACCGGTGACCCAGGCTCAGATTACTGCGGTGCAGTTCTTTGACCGGGTGCTCGGTGCCAGCCGCCTGACCCTGCTCGGTGAGGTGGGTTACAACCATGTCAGTGGTATCAGTAATGATATCGGCGATCTGCGCTTCGGCCGCGATCCGGTCTATGGCATTGGTGAGTTAACCCCTAATGCTGCCTGTACCGGCTCGCTGAATACCGCCAACCCTGATGAGTGTAATGACGATGGCTTTATCACCAGCAGCTCCTGGGGCTATCGCCTGCGCGCCAGTGCCGACTACAGCAACGTTTTTGCCGGGGTCAACCTGACGCCGAGTATCGCTTGGTCGCATGACGTTGATGGTTATGGACCCAACTTTAGCGAAGGCAGTAAAGCCGTCAGCCTGGGTTTGAATGCTGATTACCAGAACACCTACACCGCCAGCCTCAGTTACACCGACTTTTTTGGTGGTGATTACAACACCAACGTCGACCGTGACTTTGTCGCCCTCAGTTTTGGTGTGAACTTCTGATCAACGCAGTGCAAAAGGATCCGTACCCAATGAAAAGCACAAGAATCCTGCAAGCCGGAGCGCTGGCGCTGACCCTGTTAGCCAGCAGTGTGATGGCCGCAGTCTCTGAGCAAGAAGCCGCTCAGTTGGGCGTCAGCCTGACGCCGCTGGGCGGTGAAATGGCTGGTAATGCCGAGGGCACCATCCCTGCCTGGACTGGTGGCCTGCCGACCAACGCCGCCGCTGTCGACAGCAAAGGTTTTCTCGCTGACCCGTTTGCCAGCGAGCAACCGTTGTTCACCATCACCGCCGCCAATGCCGAGCAGTACAAGGACAAACTGTCAGCCGGGCAGATGGCCATGCTCAAGCGCTACGCGGACAGCTACAAGATCCCGGTCTATGCCACCCATCGCACCACCGCCGTGCCTGAGGCCATTGCAGCCGCCGCCAAGCTCAGTGCGCTGAATACCACGCCGGTGGATGGCGGCAACGGTCTGCTCAACTTTAACGCCAGTCGTTATTACGCCTTCCCGATCCCCAAAAGCGGCGTTGAGGTGGTGTGGAACCACATCACCCGATACCGCGGGGGCAATACCCGTCGGATCGTCACGCAAGCTACGCCGCAGACTAACGGCTCCTACAGCCTGGTGAAGTTCGAGGACGAGGTGGCGTTCCCGGCGGATATGCCGGACCTCGACCCCGCCAAGGGCAGCAACATACTGCTGTATTTCAAACAGCGGGTGACGGCACCTTCGCGCCTGGCCGGTAACGTATTGCTGGTCCACGAGACCATTGATCAGGTCAAGGAACCGCGCCTGGCCTGGATCTATAACGCCGGTCAGCGTCGGGTACGCCGCGCACCCCAGGTAGCCTACGACGGTCCGGGTACCGCCGCTGACGGTATGCGCACGGCCGACAACTTCGACTTGTTTTCCGGCGCGCCGGATCGCTACGACTGGAAGTTGGTCGGCAAGAAGGAAATGTACATTCCATACAACAGCTACAAGCTCGATTCGCCAGCGCTGGCTTACGACGATGTGATCAAGGCCGGGCATATCAACCAGGACCTGGCCCGCTACGAGTTGCACCGGGTGTGGGAGGTGGTGGCCACGCTGAAGAGTGGTGAACGGCATATTTATGCCAAGCGGCATATGTATGTCGATGAGGACAGCTGGCAGATCGCCCTGGTCGACCATTACGACGGTCGCGGCCAACTCTGGCGTGTGGCGGAGGGCCATGCGCAGCAGTACTTCAACCATCAGGTGCCGGGTTACACCCTGGAGGCGCTGTACGACCTGGTGGCTGGTCGCTATTTGGCCTTGGGCATGAAGAACGAGGAAAAGTCAGCGTACAACTTCGGCTTCAAGGCCTCCGCGGCCGACTACACGCCGGCCGCTTTGCGCAGTTCAGGCGTGCGTTAACCCTCAAGGCATAGGTATTACTCCGTGATTTAGCGGCCTGCGGGCCGCTTTTTTTATCATCCGCCATCACCTGCGTTGATAGAGCTGTAAGCCTCAAGTGTTGAGGTTTAGCCTGCGATGATCCGGTTCCCGTACAACAATAAAACGAGCCGCCATGAACGCATTAGCGCCTTTTTCGCTGAGCGTCGCTGCGACTTCCTGCGGCAGCGTTAAGCGCCCACCTCCCGGCCATATTCCGCGCGTAACCCTGCAGCAACGGCTGCTTGACCAAGACTGTCAACTGCGACTGCTGATCGCGCCTGCCGGGTTTGGCAAGAGCGTATTGCTGGCCGACTGCGCCCGTGAGTGCCCGCCAGACTGCCGCGTCCTCTGGCTCAACTGTGCCGCTGAAGGCATCTCAGCCGAGCAGTTGGTGCAGCAACTGGGCACGCTGCTCGGTTACCCGGCACAGCTAACGGCTGGCGAAGTGCTGATCGCACTGGCGCAGGAGACGCGGCGTCTGTGGATCATGCTCAACGATTACCCGGCACGGCCGGACAGCGATCTGGATGACGTCCTCGATCAACTGCTCTTGGTGACTTCCGCCAGCGTGTGCTGGTGGCTGGGCAGCCGCCGCCGGCCGGCCTGTAACTTGTCGCGGCTGTTGCTGGAAGGCGAGCTGCTGGAGTTGGGCGCGACTGACCTGTCGTTTACCGAGGCCGAGGTTGCCGGCTGGCTGCAACAGCTGGACCCTGCCCGCAGCACCTGGGCGCCCGCGCTGCACGGGCTCACTCACGGCTGGCCGGCGGCATTGCGCCTGCGCTTATTGGCTGCCCAGGCCGAGCCCGCTGAAGCAAGTGCGCCGCTGGATGCGGAGCACAATCACTTGCTCGCTGAGTACGTCGAGCGCGAGGTGTTGCGCGAGCTGCCGCACGAGCTGCTGCAGATGTTCTATCAGCTGGCCCAGTTACCACGCTTTAACCCGGCGCTGTGTGAGCACTTGTTTGGTGTGGGGGAGGGGGCGAACTGGCTGCGCATGTTGATTGAGCGTGGTTTGTTTATTCAGGAAGTCGAATCCGGCAAGGGCTGGTGGGTCTTGTTTGCGCCGCTGGCCGCGCTGTTGCAGCGACTGACTGCGGGCACCGCTTACAGCGCGCTGCATGTGCACGCCAGCCAATGGTTCGCCAGCCAGGGCGATATTCGCGCGGCGGTGGAGCATGCCTTGCTGGCCGGGCAGCCGGAGGTGGCCAGCAGCTTTTTGGAGCGCTTTACCGAGGAGCAGGTGCTGCAAGGTCAGGACTTGCCGCTGATCCTGCGCTGGCGCAGCGAGTTACCCGAGAGCCTGCTGTGCAGTACGCCCAGGTTAATTCTGCTGAATGCCTGGGTCTTGCTGTTGGTCGGGCGTCTGGATGAGGCGCAGCACTGTATCGATCAACTGGCCAGGTTTCAGCCGCGCAGTGATGGCCTGCGCACCCGCGAGCTGTTTGCTCACTGGCAAGCGATTCAGGGGATCATCGCCTACGGTCGGCTTTGCGCAGTCAGTGCGCGCGGCCATCTGCTTGAAGCCTTGCAGGGTTTGCCGGAAAGCGCCTGGGCGCAGTCCTTGCTCTGTCGCTCGGCACTGACGTTAGTGGCGATTGGTCAGGGTGATCTGGAACTGGCGCAAAAGCTCAGTTTCGAGGCCTTGAAACGCGCGCGGTCGCACGGCAACCCTGTGTTTGAGGCCCTGTTGGAGTTGGACCACGGGTTGTTGTTGGAGGCGCGCGGCGAGTTTGCCCGTGCCGAGAAACTGTTGCTGCGGGTGTTGACTGCGGGCCACCTGAGCACCCTGCAAAATACCCCGGTGCGGGCGCGGCTGCAGCTGCGTTTGGCCCGCGTGCAGTTACGTCAGGGCAGGCGTGCCGAGGCGGCCAATGGTTTTGCCGCTGGGCTTGCGCTGGCACTCAACTGGGGGGACCCCGCGGCATTTCATGGCTACCTTGGTTTGGCCGAGTTGGCCATGGTGCAGGGCGACCTGGCCACGGCCTTTGCTCAGCTGGGCGAAGCCGAGCGGTTGATGCAACGCCAGCACGTCAGTGAAACCCTGTACCGCGGCACCCTGCTACTGGCCAGCAGTCACCTGTGGATCGCCCAGGGGCACCATGAGCGTGCGCGCCTGGCGGTGGATCGAGTGTTGGCTTATGAGCAGAAGGTTAAGGCGATTCTGCCTACACCGAACTTCCCCGAGTTGATCCCACGCCTGCAGTTGTTAGGGCTGCAGCTGGATCTGGCACAAGGCGCGGATGTGCGTGAAGCCTTGCGACAGCTGCGTGATCAAGCCTTGAACCAGGGGCGTCAGGCGCTGCTCAGTGAACTCTTGCTGGCATATGCCGAGGCTTGCGATGCGCACGCTGACCAAGCCGCGGCCGAGCAGGCGCGGGCGGAGGGGCAGGCGCTACGCCGTCGCCTGGGTTATCAATGCCTGTGGTTTACCCTGGGCAACCCCCTGAATGAGTGCGCCTTGCCGGGCGAAACGGCCAATACGCTGAGCCAGCGCGAGCTGGCCGTGCTGCAGCTGATCGCCCAGGGCTGTTCGAATCAGGAAGTGGCCGAGCAGCTGTTTATTTCACTGCACACGGTTAAGACCCATGCCCGGCGGATCAACGGCAAACTGGGCGTGTCGCGGCGCACCCAGGCGGTGGCCAAGGCTAAGGCACTGGGTTTGTTCTAGCGCAGAGGCGGCTTATCGTTCCGTTGATTGCGGGGGCGAGTGAGTGCTGGCGCAACTGACCACCGGAGGTCTGCCGGCAGCGCCGCGGCCTATACTGAGTAGCAAAGCAGTACGGGAGCCACAGCATGTTCGCCATGATGGAAACCGCCCGACTGGAGTCGCTGCACTTCGCCGTGGACCCGCCAAGCGGTCTGCAGGCCATTATCGCCATTCACAATAGTCGCCTGGGCCCTGCGCTGGGCGGCTGTCGCTACTTACCCTATGCCGACACCCAGAGCGCCATCGACGATGTGCTGCGCCTGGCCCAAGGCATGAGCTACAAGGCGGCGTTGGCTGGCCTGCAGCAAGGTGGTGGCAAGGCGGTGATCATTCGCCCCGCGCATGTCGAGAATCGTGGTGCATTGTTCGAGGCCTTCGGGCGGTTCATCGAAACCTTGAACGGCCGCTACATCAGCGCCATGGACAGCGGTACGTCCAGCGCCGATATGGACTGCATCGCGCAGTACACCCAGCATGTGACCAGCACCACGGCTGAAGGCGACCCTTCGCCGCACACCGCCATGGGCGTGTTTACCGGGATTCGCGCCACCGCCCTGGCGCGCCTCGGCAGCGACAACCTGGAGGGCTTGCGGGTGGCGATTCAGGGCCTGGGCAATGTCGGTTATGCCTTGGCCGAGCAGCTGCATGCCGCCGGTGCCGAGTTGCTGGTCAGCGATCTCGACCCTGGCCGCGTGCAACTGGCGGTCGAGCAACTCGGCGCACGGCCGGTGGCCAATGAGGCGTTGCTGGCCATCCCCTGCGACATCCTTGCGCCGTGTGGGTTGGGCGGTGTGTTGAGCGCTACAGGCGTCGCCCAGCTGCGCTGTTCGGCAGTGGCGGGGGCGGCGAACAACCAGCTGGCCAGTGCCGATATCTCCGACCATCTGCAGGCGCGGGGGATTCTCTACGCACCGGATTATGTGATCAATGCCGGTGGGCTGATTTACGTGTCCTTAAAACATCAAGGTGCAAGCCTGGTGGCGATCACCGCGCACCTGACCCAGATCAGCCGTCGCCTGACGGAGATTTTCGGCCATGCCCAGGCTGACAAACGCTCCCCGGCAAGGGTTGCAGATGCGATTGCCGAGCGGCTGCTGTATGGCTAAATAAGTGAAGCCATCTACGTGGGGGGACTTTAGCCGCGCCCCTGCGATTACCATCCGGCGATTGAACGCTCGCCGCTAAAGCGCCTCCCACGGCGCATTTATAGTCGCTATAAATGCCAAACCCCAGTCACTGGCTGGGGTTTTGTTTGCCGCGGCGAAGATTATTCGGCAGCGGCTTCGCTCAATTCACTCAGCGCATCGGGCTGGTTCTTGAAGGCTTTGGCGAAGATTTCACGGTTCTTCGCCATGTAGATGCCCAGTTCTTCACCCTGGCTTTCATTTAGCGACGGCACGGCTTTTTGCAGCACCTCGGTGAGCAGTTCGGCCAGTTCGAGCATTTTGTCATGACGGTCAGCTTCGGCTTTATCCATGAATAAACGCTCCAAATCCCGGCTGCTGCGGTACACCACTTCGACGGCCATTCATCACCTCTACGCCTTCACGCTGAATAGGTTGCAATAAACTGTTTATTTGTACAGTGGTTGCGAGCATAAAGAACTCGCGGGCATTTGAACAGCAGCAATTGCTATGCCGGCTGACAACATAGTCGAATTTTCAGTGTAGGGTGCGCGTGCGCCGCCATGGCGTGGCTGTTGCAGGTGCTTTTTCGTTGCCAGCAGGCTTCTGCTACTGGCGCGGTTAGCTGCGTGCGCAGGGCCGTGGTTATTTTTGATTCTCTAGGAGATGTTATGGGTAAGCCAAACTGGGCCGAGCAGATGCGCGAGCGCATGCATGGCCAGGCTGAGTCGCTGGGCAATCTGTTGATGGAGGCCTTCCATTACCTGGCGTTGTTCGCCATCGGTGCGGTGACTGCCTGGGCGGCGGTGATGGCCTTTATCGGCATGCTGGACAAGGGTCATATCACGGTCGATGACATCTTGTTGCTGTTCATCTACCTGGAATTGGCGGCCATGGTGGGGATCTATTTCAAGACCAACCACATGCCGATTCGCTTCATGATTTATGTGGCGATTACCGCGCTGACCCGTTTGATGATTGCCGATATATCGCACAACCATAAACCCGATATGGGCGTGGTGATGGTGTCTGGGGCGATTCTCTTGCTGGCGCTGGCGATTTTTGTGGTGCGCTATGCTTCGTCGCGTTTTCCCTCGGTTCAGGCGGGTGGGGTGCGCAAAAAACCTAACCCGGCGGATGATGCAGCGGAAAAAGACGACACCCAAAGCGACGATTGAGTGGCTTGGCTCAGGGGCTTAACGGGGCAAATAGCGCCTGCAAGTCGTCTTCACTGAGTTGCAGTTGGGTCTGGCTACCGCCTTCCAGTACGCCGCGGGCCAGGTTGGCCTTGGCCTGCTGCAGTTGCTGGATCTTCTCTTCGACGCTGCCGCGGGCGATCAGCTTGTAGACGAACACCGGTTTGTCCTGGCCGATACGATAAGCGCGGTCGCTGGCCTGGGCTTCGGCAGCCGGGTTCCACCAGGGGTCGAAGTGGATCACCGTGTCGGCGGCGGTGAGGTTCAGGCCCGCGCCACCGGCTTTCAGGCTGATCAGGAAGATCGGCAGCTCACCAGCCTGGAATTGCTGCACCGGGGTGCGCCGGTCCTGGGTGCTGCCGGTGAGCTTGGCGTAGGGGATGTTGCGCGTGTTTAGCTCGGCCTCGATCAGCGTCAGCATCGAGGTGAACTGCGAGAACAGCAGCACCCGGCGGCCTTCGGCGAACAGTTCATCGAGCATCTCCAGCAGGCCGCTGAGCTTGCCCGAATCCAGGCTGCTGAGCTGGCTGTCACCTTCCTCACCGAGCAAGCGCAAGTCGCAACAGGCCTGGCGCAGGCGCAGCAACGCTTCGAGAATCACGATCTGGCTGCGGGCCAAACCTTGGCGGGCGATCTCGTCACGGACTTTTTTGTCCATGGCCAGGCGCAGGGTTTCGTAGCGGTCGCGTTGCGTCGCACTGAGTTCAACCCAATGGGTGATCTCGGTTTTCGGCGGCAATTCACTGGCCACCTGTTCCTTGGTGCGCCGCAGAATAAAGGGTTTGATCCGCCCGGTGAGGTGCGCCAGACGTTGTTCGTTGGCGTTTTTCTCAATCGGTGTGCGGTAGTCGCGGGTAAAGCTTTTGCTGTCGCCGAGCCAGCCGGGCATGAGGAAATTGAACAGCGACCACAGCTCGCCCAAGTGATTCTCCAGCGGCGTGCCGGTCAGGCACAGGCGCTGCTCGGCTTGAAGCTGCCCGGCAGCGATGGCGGCCTTGCTGCGCGGGTTCTTGATGTTCTGCGCTTCATCGAGGATCAGCAGGCGGTAGCGGTAAGCGCTCAGCGCCTTGAGATCGCGGGGCAGCAGGGCGTAAGTGGTGAGGATGATCTGCTGCTGGTCTATCTGCTTGAACAGCGCGCGGCGTTTCGGCCCGTACAGCGCCAGCACCTTGAGCTGCGGGGTAAAGCGCGCCGCTTCATCCTGCCAGTTGGGGATCAGGCTGGTGGGCATGACGATCAGCGCCGGCTGTTGCAAGCGCCCAGCCTGATGCTCGCAGAGAATATGGCCGAGCGTCTGCAGGGTTTTGCCCAGGCCCATGTCATCGGCCAGCAGGCCGCCCACGCCCAGCTCAGCCAGGCCCTGCATCCAGGCCAGGCCTTGCAGCTGATAGGCGCGCAGCTCTGCCTGCAGGCCTGGTGGCGGCTGCAAGGTGGCGCTGCCCAGGCGTTGCAGGCGCTCGGCGAAGTCGCGCAGCTGGCTGCCGCCTTGCCAGCTCAGCGCGGGGCCATCTTGCAGATGATTTAGCCGCGCGGCGTCTAAACGCGACAGGCGCAGGCGTTGGCTGGACTCGCCAGGCTCGCGCACAAACAGCTCGCCGAGGGTGGCCAGCAAGGGTTTCAAGCGTGACAGCGGCAGGGCGGCGCGTTTGTGGCTGTTGGGCAGGCTGACCAGCAGCATTTCATCGTCGTCGCGCTTGTTCAGTGCCTCGCCGTTGAGCAGCCAGGGTTTGTGGCGGATGGCCTGCAGCAGAATCGGCAGCAGGCTGATGCGCTGGCCCTCGACCTCGATGCCCAGCTCCAGGTCAAACCAGGTTTGCTCGGGGTCTTCCTCGACCTCGGCGTACCAGTCATCAACTTGCGCCAGGTTGAATTGGAAGTCTGGCTGCATGCGAATCTGCCAGCCTTCTTCGCGCAGTTGCGCCAGTTGCTCGCGGACAAACAGCAGCCAGGCTGCGTCGTTGACTTGCTCGTAGGCTTCACCGGCGCTCTCCGGCAGGGCTTCGCTTTGCCGGAGCGAGACCAGCAGGCCGGTCTGTTGCAGGCGTTTGCGCAGCTGCGCTTCAGCGTCGAGGTTACGCACGATGCGCAGGCTCAGCTCGGGGTGCTGTTTGATCAGCAGGTCTTTGCCATGCTTACCCGAGGCCAGATGGCCCTGGTAATCGAAGGCCAAGGCCGCGCGGTGCTGGGTTTGTTCCTGCATACGGCTCTTGCGGGCATCGAAGTGCACGCGCACCAGGCTGCCCAGGCTCAGCACCGGGCTCGGCTGCAGGCCCTCCAGGCGTTCTTCGCGGGCCTCCGGGCTGCTGACGATCAGCGGTGAAAGGTCGACGCCTTGCGCCTGCTGGGCTTGCAGGGTGAGTAGGGCGCTGGCCACATGTTTGCAATTGAAACCCACCGGGCAGCTGCACTTGCCACTGACGCCCCAGCCCTGGCCGTAAGGATGCAGGGTGATGCGTTGTTGGTAGGTCTGGCTGCCGGAGCCACGGCAGCTGGCCAGCAGGGTGCTGTCCTTGAGGCTGATTAGGCGGCTGCGGCCTTGCGCGGCGTAGCCCTGGCCACGTTGCAGGTCGCCCACGCCAAATTCGGCGCGCCAGTCCTCCTCACGTAGATGCAGGATATCGAGGGCCATCAGATGACCCTGCTGAGCGAAAAGACGAATCGTGACATGGGCAGCTTTCTCGAAGACAGCCGATGATTCTTGCACAGGCGGCCCGGCTTTAGCAGACGCTTTTCGCTGCCCGGCCGCGCCCACTCCCCTCACTTATGCGCGGGGGTGGTAATTACACTGTGTTTTGGCGAGCAGGGGCGCGGCGTACTAGCGGCGTTGCAGCGCCGCGCGGTATTGCCCAGGCGTGGCATTAAACGCTTGGCGGAAGCGGTTGTTGAAATGACTGGCGCTGGCAAAACCACAGGCCATGGCGACCTCGAGCAGCGGCTGGGTGGTGTATTGCAGCAGCTGCTGGGCATGGCGCAAACGCTGCGCCAGTACATAGCGATGCGGCGGTAGACCAAAACTGAGTTGGAACATCCTGGCGAAGTGGTATTCGGAGAGCGCACATAACCCGGCCAGCTGGCCCAGGCTGAGCGGCTCGGCCAGATTGGCCTGGATAAACTCGCGCACTCGCCGGCGCTGCATGGGCGCTAGGCCGCCCGTCAGGCGCAAACCTTCCCGGCGGCCCACTTGGGAGAGCAGGGCGTGGCTGATCAAGCCGTGGGCCAGGCTGCTGCTGAGCAGACGCTCGGCCGGCTCATTCCAGTCAAGTTGGCTGAGCTGGCGGAAGCGCTGGGCCTGCTGCGGGTCATCGAGAAAGGTGCCTTCGCGCAGTTCCAGTTCACGCGGTTCGCGGTCGAGCAGGTGGGCGGCAGCCAGGGCGAACTGTTCCTGGCTGACATACAGGTGGGCCAGCTGGATTTTGCCGTTGATCACCCAGGCCGACTGATGCCCGGCCGGGAGGATGCACAGTTTGTTCGGTGCACCCTTGCTGGACGGGTTTTCACGGCGGAAGCTGCCGGTGCCGTAGGCCAGGTAGCAGGACAGTGTGTGGTGGCTGGGTGCCTGGTAGTCGCGGGCATCATCGCGGTTGCTCCACACCGCCGCCGCCAACCCGTCACCCAGCTCGGCGCTGCGCTGCAGCTGAGCATTGGGCGAGCTGTGCATGCTCTGGAAAACCTGTAAGTGTTCGAGTGGCGCCATACATCCTCCGTCGCCCCATGCTACGCCGGGCATGGCCGCCTGCCAGCCCCGCAGTCATAAAAAGCGCAAGAATCTGCAAGCGTGGTGCAGTAACAATCAGGCTTTGCGTTCGTACCAGCCCTTGCTGTTATTAACCATGCGCACCAGCCAGAGCATCACCGGCACCTCGATCAGTACACCGACCACCGTGGCCAGTGCAGCACCCGAGTTGAAGCCATACAGCACAATGGCCACGGCTACCGCCAGCTCGAAGAAGTTCGAGGCACCGATCATCGCGGCAGGGCCGGCGATGTCGTGGCGCACCTTGAGTTGGCGGCACAGCCAATAGCCCAGTGCGGCGATAAACAGGGTTTGCAGCAGAATCGGCACTGCCAGTATGGCGATGATCAGCGGTTGTTCGACGATGGTCTGACCCTGAAAGGAAAACAGCAGCATCAGGGTGGCCAGGAGGGCGAGGATGGAGAACGGACCTATGCGCGCCAGCGTCGCCTGTAATGCGGCTTCGCCCCGGCGCAGACGGCGTGCGCGGATAAACTGAGCAATCGCCAGCGGGATGACGATGTACATCAGCACCGACAGCAGCAGGGTGTCCCAGGGCACCGGGATCGACGACACGCCGAGCAGCAGGGCGACGATCGGCGCGAAGGCGAACACCATCACCAGATCATTGATCGCCACCTGGGTTAGGGTGAAGTTGGCGTTGCCCTTACACAGGTTGCTCCAGACGAACACCATGGCGGTGCAGGGTGCTGCGCCGAGCAGAATCAGCCCGGCCACATAACTGTCGATCTGCTCGGCTGGCAGCCAGTCGGCGAACACATGACGCAGAAACAGCCAGGCCATAAACGCCATGGTGAACGGCTTGATCAGCCAGTTGATGCTCAGGGTCACGCCCAGGCCGGCGCGTTGCTGATAGATCTCGCCGATGGCGCTGAAGTCGATCTTCATCAGCATGGGGATGATCATCACCCAGATCAGCAGGCCCACCGGGATATTCACCTGGGCGACCTCCAGCGCTCCCACGGCCTGTGCTGCCTCGGGTGCAAACAGGCCGAGCAGGGTGCCGCCACCGATGCAGAGAAACACCCAGAGGCTCAGGTAACGCTCGAACAAACCCAGCGGCGAGCCGGCCCGAGGCGCTACGGATTGAATGGCGTTGGTCATGCAGGCTTCCTTAGGTCGAGTCACGGGTCATGTCCGCTATACGCGGTATTGATCTGGGTTGGTTCAGTTGGGCTGAATATACGGTTTACAAGATATATGGTTTTAAATATATTCGCCAAATCGTATTTGCGTGAGGCCATCCCCATGAGCCAAAAGATTCGCGTGTTGTTCCTCTGTGTGGCTAATGCCGCCCGCTCCCAGTTGGCCGAGGCCCTGCTGCGTCATACCGACTCTGAAGGCTACGAGGCCTTTAGCGCCGGCACCCAGCCGAGTGAGGTTGATCCGCGTGCCCGTTTAGCGCTGGAGCAGCTGGGGATAAACACTGAGGGCCTGCACAGCAAACCGCTGGAGAGCTTCGACGGTCAGCAGTTCGATTATGTGATCACCCTGTGTGATAAGTCCGCCTTCGAGTGCAGCACCCTGCCGGGTGCCGGCGAATACATCGCCTGGGACTTTGAGGACCCGGCCAGCAGTCAGCAGCCGAACGCTTACAAAACCACCCTCCAGCAGATCCATGAACGCATCAAAATGTTCGTGCTGGTCAAGAGCAAGGCCAGTGCGCCTGTGCAGACACTGGCCCCGGTCACCTTGTTCAAGTGCCTGGCTGATGACACCCGCACGCGCATGACCCAGTTGATCGTTCAGGAGGGTGAGTTGTGCGTCTGCGAGCTGACTGTTGCGCTGCAGGAGAGTCAGCCGAAGATCTCCCGTCACCTGGCCCAGTTGCGCAGCTGCGGGCTGTTGCAAGACCGGCGTGCCGGGCAGTGGGTGTATTACCGCCTGCATCCGCAGTTGCCCGCCTGGATCAGTGAACTTTTGGCGCAAGTGCTCAAGGCCGATGACCCACAACTGGCCGAAGATCGCCTGCGTTTGCACAGCATGCGTGACCGCCCTGACCGTGCGGCGCTGTGCAGCTAACGCCCTATTTCTGGAGAAAAATTATGCTCCCCGATCTGCCGAATATCGTTGCGCAGCTGCTGGATATCACCCCCCAGGATAAAGCGGCGGCGCAGCACAAGCCGCGCATCCTGCTGCTCTATGGCTCCAACCGGGAGCGCTCCTATAGCCGCTTACTGACTGAGGAGGCGGCGCGGCTGCTTGAGCAGCTCGGTGCCGAAGCGCGGATCTTCAACCCCAGTGGCCTGCCGCTGCCGGATGACGCGCCCGAGGGCCACCCCAAGGTGCAGGAATTACGCGAGCTGGTGCTGTGGAGTGAGGGCATGGTCTGGTGCTCGCCGGAGCGGCATGGCGCGATGACCGGCGTATTCAAAGCGCAGATTGACTGGATCCCTTTGGCCATGGGGGCGGTACGGCCAAGCCAGGGAAAAACCCTGGCGCTGATGCAGGTGTCCGGTGGTTCGCAATCCTTTAATGCACTGAACCAGATGCGCGTGCTGGGGCGTTGGATGCGCATGTTCACCATCCCCAATCAGTCCTCGGTGGCCAAAGCCTTTCTCGAATTTGATGAGGCGGGGCGGATGAAGCCCTCGGCCTATTACGACCGGGTGGTGGATGTGATGGAGGAACTGGTCAAGTTCACCCTGCTGTTGCGCGGCCAGGCGGACTACCTGGTGGACCGCTATTCCGAGCGCAAGGAATCGGCTGAGCAGCTGTCCAAACGGGTCAATCAGGCGTCTATTTAACTTTCAGGGACCATCAGCATGTCGCATTTCTTCGGCACTCTCAGCATCTGCGCTAACCCAGTTTGGAGATTGAGGTGAGCCTGCTCAACACCCTCGGTTTGTTCGCGCTCACGGCTGTGGCTGAAATCCTGGGCTGCTATCTGCCCTATTTATGGCTGAAACAGGGCAAGAGCATCTGGCTGCTGCTACCGGCCGCAGCCTCGCTGGCGTTGTTTGTCTGGCTGCTGAGCCTGCACCCAACCGCCACCGGGCGAGTGTATGCGGCGTATGGCGGGGTGTATGTCGCCACGGCCATTGTTTGGTTGTGGCTGGTGGATGGCATTCGCCCCAGCCACTGGGATTTGCTCGGGGCCGCTGTGGCCTTGTTCGGCATGGCGATCATCATGTTCGCCCCGCGTTCTGTTTAATCACTTAGCGAGACCATTACCCATGGCTATCAAAGTAGGTATCAACGGTTTTGGCCGCATCGGCCGTCTGGCATTGCGCGCGGCTTGGGGCTGGCCGGAGTTTGAGTTTGTGCAGATCAACGACCCGGCCGGCGATGCCGCGACCCACGCCCATCTGCTGAATTTCGACTCGGTGCATGGCCGCTGGCAGCATGAGGCGAGCAGCGCAGGCGAGTGCATCCTGATCGACGGCAAGTCGATCAAGGTCAGCGCTAACAAAGCTATCGCCGATACCGATTGGAGCGGTTGCGACCTGGTGATCGAGGCCAGCGGCAAGATGAAGACCGTGGCGGTGCTGCAAGGCTATCTCGACCAGGGCGTGAAGCGTGTGGTGGTCAGTGCGCCGGTGAAAGAGGCCGGCGCGTTGAATATCGTCTTGGGCGTTAACCAGCAGCTGTTTGATCCGGCGCTGCATCGCATCGTTACCGCCGCGTCGTGCACCACCAACTGCCTGGCCCCGGTGGTTAAGGTGATCCATGAGAACCTCGGTATCCGCCATGGCTCAATCACCACCATCCACGACCTGACCAACACCCAGAGCATTCTCGACCAGCCGCATAAGGACCTGCGCCGCGCGCGGGCCAGTGGCATGAGCCTGATCCCCACCAGCACCGGCTCGGCCACGGCGATTGCCGAAATCTTCCCCGAGCTGCGCGGCAAGCTGAATGGCCATGCGGTGCGCGTACCCCTAGCTAACGCTTCGTTGACGGATTGCGTCTTTGAGATCGAGCGGGCGACCACGGTGGAGGAGGTCAACGCCTTATTTAAGGCGGCTGCCGCTGGGCCGCTGGCTGGCATCCTCGGTTATGAAGAGCGCCCGCTGGTGTCCATCGACTACCGCAGCGACCCGCGCTCCTCGATCATCGACGCGCTGTCGACCATGGTGGTCAACGGCACTCAGGTGAAGTTGTATGCCTGGTACGACAACGAATGGGGCTACGCCAACCGTACTGTCGAGTTGGCGCGGCTGGTCGGTGCGGCCTAACGAGGCCAACCTAGGATGGGTTGAGACGCTTGCGCAAGTCTGCCTAGCGGATAGCGGGCATTGCGCGTCGATACCCATCTGGCGTAGCCGATTTTGATGGGTATCGCTGCGCTCCACCCATCCTACTCAAACCAGCTCATAGCCCTTTTATAATCCTCACTTGAGCGGAACACTGCCTATGCTCGCCTTATCCCGTCTAGCCCCTGAGGTGCGCCAATACTTGCTGGTTACTGGCAACTATTGGGCCTTTACCCTGACGGACGGCGCACTGCGCATGCTGGTGGTGCTGCATTTTCACCGCCTCGGTTACACGCCGTTGGCGATTGCCGCGCTGTTTCTGTTCTACGAGATTTTTGGCGTGGTGACCAATCTGCTCGGTGGCTACCTCGGCGCACGGTTGGGGCTCAATCGCACCATGAATATCGGTCTGGGCCTGCAGGTCGTGGCCTTGTTGATGCTCACGGTGCCGGCGGCCTGGCTGACCATCCCCTGGGTGATGGGCGCGCAGGCGCTGTCCGGTATCGCCAAAGACCTGAACAAGATGAGCGCGAAAAGCTCAATCAAACTGCTGGTGCCGGGCGACCAGCAGGGCACCTTGTATCAGTGGGTGGCGATCCTCACCGGCTCGAAGAATGCGCTCAAGGGCGCGGGCTTCTTCCTCGGTGGTGCGCTGTTGGCGCTGCTCGGTTTTAGCGGCGCGGTGCTGGCCATGGCTGCTGTGCTGGCGCTGGTCTGGCTGGCCAGTCTGCTGTTGTTGAAAAAGGACTTGGGCAAGGCCAAAGCCAAGCCGAAGTTCCGTGAGCTGCTGTCGAAAAGCCGGGCGCTCAACCTGCTCTCGGCGGCGCGGTTATTTCTCTTTGGTGCGCGGGATGTATGGTTTGTCGTGGCGCTGCCGGTGTATCTAGCCAGTGTATTTGGCTGGGATGTGTGGCTGGTCGGCGGTTTTCTTGCGGTCTGGGTGATTGGCTACGGCATCGTGCAGTCCTTCGCTCCAGCCATTACCGGCAAAGCCAGTGGCCAGTTGCCGGATGGTCGCGCGGCGTTTGTCTGGGCCGCGCTATTGGCTGGCTTGCCGGCGGCGATAGCCCTGGGCCTGGGCAGTGACTTATCAGCGCAGTGGGTACTGCTCGGTGGGCTTATGGTGTTTGGCGTGCTGTTTGCGGTGAACTCCTCGCTGCACAGCTATTTGATCGTCAGCTACGCCAAGGAAGACGGCGTGTCGCTGGATGTGGGCTTCTATTACATGGCCAACGCCTTGGGCCGGCTGCTCGGCACGTTGCTCTCCGGCTGGGTGTATCAGGCCTATGGCTTGGAGGCCTGTCTGTGGATTTCCTCGGCTTTTGTTCTGCTCGCGGCGCTGATTTCCCTCGGGTTGCCTCGGTATCAGGCAACGGCTCAGCGCTGATGTGTTTGCATAAGGCTGGCCCTGACTCAGTCGCACTCACCGGGGATAAAAAGCGCAAGTTTGTGCAAGCCAGTCAGGGCTGAGCAGGCGCAAACTCTCGGCCATTCAAAGGGAGTTTGTTGATGAACCTGTCGCTCTATCTGTTAACCGTGCTGATCTGGGGCACCACCTGGATTGCCCTGAAGATGCAACTGGGTGAAGTGGCGATTGCCGCCTCGATTGCCTATCGCTTTGCCCTCGCCGCGCTGGTGCTGTTTGCCGTTTTGCTGCTCAGTGGCCGCCTGCAGAAGCTCGATAAGCGCGGTCAGCTGATTTGCCTGACGCAAGGCTTGTGCCTGTTCTGCCTGAATTTCATGTGCTTCTACACCGCCAGTCAATGGATACCCAGCGGCCTGGTGGCGGTGATTTTCTCCACCGCGACGTTATGGAACGCGATCAACGCACGGCTGTTCTTTAAGCAGAAAATCGCCGCCAATGTGCTCGCCGGTGGTGCGCTGGGGTTGGGTGGTTTAGCGTTGTTGTTCTGGCCGGAGTTGGCCGGGCATGAGGCCAGCCATGAAACCTTGTTGGGCATTGCTCTGGCGGTCGTGGGCACATTGCTGTTCTCCGCCGGCAATATGCTCTCCAGCCTGCAGCAGAAGGCCGGCCTCAAGCCGCTGACCACCAATGCCTGGGGCATGCTCTATGGCGCGTTGATGTTGGTGGCGATCTGTGTGGTCAGTGGCACGCCGTTTAGTATCGAGTGGACCAGCCGTTATATCGGCAGCCTGTTGTACCTGGCGATCCCCGGTTCGGTGGTCGGCTTTACCGCCTACCTGACCCTGGTCGGGCGCATGGGCCCGGAGCGCGCCGCCTACTGCACGGTGCTGTTCCCGGTGGTGGCGTTGAATATCTCGGTGTTTGCCGAGGGCTATCAATGGACCGCACCGGCCTTGTTCGGCCTGCTGCTGGTGATGCTCGGCAACGTGTTGGTGTTTCGTAAGCCCAAGGCGTTGCCGGCAACCGCGGCGTTGGTAGCGAAGGGCTGATCGGGCCCTTCATCAACAGCGATTAATCGCTGCGCTTGGTGTTAATGGAAAAGTCCTTATTCACCACGCGAACCTCGCGCTGCGGGAAGGGGATTTCATAGCCGTGTTCCTGCAGCGCTTCCAGAATCATTAACAGCAGGTCACCGCCGACGCGGTTTTTGCCGTCGTCGATGCCCTCCATCCAGAACTCAACAAACATGTTGATGCCTGAGTCGCCAAAGCTATCGATTTCACAGTCGGGGCGCTCCTCGAGTGGCACATCTTCACCGCTGAATACTTGTGGATGGCTGGCCACCACGGTCTTGATGATTTCCACCAGCTTTCTGATGTCGGAGTGATAGGCGACCGAGAAATCCACGCGATAACGCTGGCTTTTGTCCTTGTGCGTCCAGTTGGTAAAAATCTCGGCGATGAATTTTTCGTTAGGCACCACGATGTCTTTGCCGTCGTAGGTTTCCAGGGTGGTTGAGCGCATGTTTAATTCGCGGACGATGCCGGTGCGACCATCATCGAGTTCAACGTAATCACCAATCGACACCGAGCGGTCGAGAAGGATGATGATTCCGGAAATAAAGTTGGAGGCAATCGCTTGCAAGCCCAAGCCGACACCCACACCAATGGCGCCGCCAAACACCGCGAGGGTGGTCAGATTGATGCCCATCACCTGCAAGATCAGCAGGGCCATGACGAAGAATATCGCCACCTCGAACAGTTTCGCCGCCACTTCGCGGGTGCGTATATCGAGGTTTTCCTGATGGGCGATAAATGAGCGGCCAGTCTTGCTGCTAATACGCCCTAGCCAAAACAGCAGTGAACCAAAAATGGCCACGCGGGCGATGCCGTAAAGCGAAATCTCAATATTGCCGAGGTTGACCGATATGGATTCGAGTATGGCGATCAAGCCAGCGAGTATGCCCAGTAGGTGCAGCAGCAGCAGCGGTATGCCCAGCCACTTGAATACCCCCGCGACCACCCGGCTTTGCACAAAGTTGCGGATGATCGAATAGAACAGCAGCAATATGGCAACTGTTAATGCGGTCTGCATCAGCCAGCTTTGGCCCAAGGCTTCGCCGCTTACCTCAACGGCGATGCGCAGCATTAAGATGGCGAACAGCGGAAAGATTAAACCGCCCACGCGGCTAACCAATTTGCGCAAAGGGTGGGTAACAGACTTTTCTTGCAGCGCATCAAGGAACGGGGCATAGGTTCTGATGCGATTGGCCAACACCCAGGCAACCAGGTAGATCGCTAAAATAATACCGATCTGTGCATAGGTTTGCGGCTGGGAAAATGCGTCGAGTGCTTTATTGATAGTCTCACTGACTAAGTGACTGAGCTCGTCTACGGTCATTTATTCAGCCTTATGTTCGACCTGATGGGTACCCAGACTATAGGCATATTGCCGCGAGTTGGGGGGGAGCTGGGATGAACTCATCGAGTAAGCACAGCACGATTAAGTCGCTCAGCGTCATTAATGGTGCCCGCCAAACACGTCAATCAAGCCGAGCCCGATAAGCCTGCGGGGGTAAGAGTGGAAAACCTTTCGCGGGTTTTCATCCGGTAAAAGTACTTAGAACAGCCCCAGCTGCCCGCCAATCAGGGTGGCGAAATTATCATCGACAAACGGCAGGATGGCGTCGGCCACCGGTTGCAGTTGCCGGGTCAGGTAATGGTCGTAGTCGATCGCGGCGCTGCGCGCTTCCAGTGGTTGCGGGCCGGCCGTGGTGATCACGTAGCTGATCCAGCCGCCGCGCTGGTATTGCAGTGGCCGCCCGTGCGCGGCGTTGTACTCATCGGCCAGGCGCGCGGCGCGCACATGCGGCGGCACGTTGCGCTCATAGTCAGTAAGCAGGCGGCGCAGGCGCTTGCGGTACACCAGCAGCTCATCCAGCTCGCCATTCAAAGTGCGCTCAACATAATCGCGCACATAATCCTGATAGGGCTGATTACGGAAGATCCGCTCATACAGCTCGCGCTGAAACTGCTGGGCCAGCGGCGACCAGTCGCTACGCACGGTTTCCAGGCCTTTGTAGACCATCTCGCTGCTGCCGTCGGCGCGGCTGACCAAGCCGGCGTAGCGCTTCTTACTGCCTTCCTCGGCGCCGCGAATGGTCGGCATCAGAAAACGCCGGTAATGGGTTTCGTATTGCAGCTCCAGGGCGCTGCTCAGACCGTACTCGGTCTGCAAGTGCTCAGCCCACCAGGCATTGACCTTGGCCACCAGGCTGCGGCCGATCTGCGCGGCATCGGCTTCGTCATGCAGGCGTTGCAGCCAGACGAAAGTCGAGTCGGTGTCGCCGTAAATCACCCGGTAACCTTCTGCCTCGATCAACGCGCGGGTGCGCGCCATGATCTCGTGGCCGCGCAGGGTGATGGAGGAGGCCAGGCGCGTGTCGAAGAAGCGGCAGCCGCTGGAGCCGAGCACGCCGTAAAAAGCATTCATGATGATCTTCAACGCTTGCGACAGCGGTGCGTTGTGCTCGCGTTTGGCTGCCTCGCGACTCTGCCACACACGTTCGACAATCGCCGGCAGGCAATGCTCGCTACGGGAGAAACGCCCACCGCGAAAGCCTGGCACCGAATGCGCGTCGTCTGGCTGACGCAGGCCTTCGATCAGCCCCACCGGATCGATCAGAAAGCTGCGGATGATCGACGGATACAGGCTCTTGTAATCCAGTACCAACACCGACTCATACAGCCCCGGCTGCGACTCCATGACAAAGCCGCCGGGGCTGGCTTGCGGCGGGTTGTCACCGAGGTTCGGCGCAACAAAGCCACGGCGATGCATCAGCGGCATATATAGGTGTTCAAACGCGGCCACCGAACCGCCGCTGCGGTCGGCGGGTAAACCGGTGACGGTGGCGCGTTCGAGCAGGAAGCTGAGGATCTCGGTTTTCTCGAAAACCCGCGAGACCAGCTCGCAGTCGCGCAGGTTGTAGCGCGCCAGGGCCGGTTTGTCCTCGCGGAACATGCGGTCGATTTCGTCCATGCGCTGGTAGGGCGTGGAGATGTCCTTGCCTTCGCCGAGCAGGGTTTGTGCGACGTTTTCCAGGCTGAACGAGGGGAAGCTCCAAGTCGCTGAGCGCAGCGCTTCGATACCGTCGATGATCAGCCGGCCCGCCGCGTCGGCAAAGAAGTGACCGTTTGCGCTGCCGTGTTCGCGCCACTGCATCTCGCTGCCATCACGGCCCAGAAGCAGCGGGATGGCCAGGCTGCGCGCATGTTCGTGGAGCACACGCAGGTCGAACTGCACCAGGTTCCAGCCGATAATCGCGTCCGGATCATGCTGCGCCATCCACTGATTCAGGCGTTCGAGCAATTGACCGCGGCTTTCGCAGTATCCCAATGCGAAGTCCACAGCCGGCGGCTGCTCGGGCGTGCGGCCGAGCATATACACGTCGCGCTGGCCGCAGCCCTCGATGGCAATCGAGTACAACTCGCCGAAGGCATTGGTTTCGATATCCAGCGAGGCCAGCTTGAGCGTCGGGCGGTAGTCGCTACAGGGTTTGATCTGCGCATCCAGCAGCAGGCCATCGCTGTTGGGCGCGCCAGTGAACTGCACCGGGGCGGTGATAAAACGCTCCATCAGGTAGCGCTCGGGCGGCCGTACATCTGCCTCGTAGACCGTCACGCCGGCGCGGCGCAGGCGTTTATCGAGATCAATCAACTGGCGATGCTGCTGGCAATACAGGCCCAGCACCGGGCGCTGCTGAAAGTCCTTTAGCCCCAGGGGGCGCAGTTCAACGCCGCTTTCATTGGCCAGCAGCGCCTCGGCCTGGGCGTGCTGCTCAGCTGGAATAAACGCCACCGAGGGTTGCAGCGGCAAGCGGATATGCCGCGGCCCGTTATCGGTGGCCAGCCAGAACTCCACCAGCGTCCCGGCCGGCGTATCACGCCAGTGGCGGGTGAGGATAAAGCCCTGCTGTAAGTCCACCGTACTCATCCCGTGCTCATTCGAAAGGCAATTCTACGTGGCCTTTTGCATGGATGCCCATACAGTGTGTAAGTGGCTGCCAAGCGGGCAGAGACAAACCCGCCTTTAAGGGTAAAATGCCCGGCTTAATTGACTGCCGCCGATGCCCACGCCATGTCCCTGCCCAAGCACCACCTCGAACTGCTCAGCCCTGCGCGCGATACCACTATTGCCAAGGAGGCCATCCTGCATGGCGCTGATGCCGTGTACATCGGTGGCCCCGGCTTTGGCGCGCGGCACAACGCCAGCAACAGCGTGGCGGAGATTGCCGAGCTGGTGCAGTTTGCCCATTTGTTCCATGCGCGGGTGTTCGTCACCCTCAACACCATCCTGCATGAGGATGAGCTGGAGCCGGCGCGGCAGATGATCTGGCAGCTGTATGAGGCCGGCATCGATGCGCTGATTGTGCAAGATATGGGCGTGATGGAGATGGACCTGCCGCCCATCGAGATCCACGCCAGCACCCAGTGCGACATCCGCACCCTGGAAAAAGCCCGCTTCCTCGATAACGCCGGTTTCTCCCAGCTGGTGTTGGCCCGCGAGCTGAACCTGCAAGAAATCAGCAACATCTGCAAAAACGTCGATTCGGCGGTGGAGTTCTTTATCCACGGCGCGCTGTGCGTGGCGTTCTCCGGGCAGTGCAACATCTCCCACGCGCAGACCGGGCGCAGCGCCAACCGTGGTGACTGCTCACAAGCCTGCCGCCTGCCGTACACCCTGAAAGATGATCAGGGCCGCGTGGTGGCGTTTGATAAGCACCTGCTGTCGATGAAGGACAACAACCAGACCGACAACCTGATTCATCTGGTGGATGCCGGCGTGCGCTCGTTCAAGATCGAAGGGCGCTACAAAGACATGAGCTACGTGAAGAACATCACCGCGCACTACCGCCAGGAACTCGACGCGATTCTCGAACAGCGTCCGCACCTGGCCCGCGCTGCCAGCGGCCGTACCGAGCACTTCTTTACCCCGGACACCGACAAAACCTTCCACCGTGGCAGCACCGACTACTTTGTCAGCGACCGCAAGGTGGATATCGGCGCGTTCGACTCGCCAACCTTTACCGGGTTGGCGGTGGGCTATATCGAGAAGGTCAACAAGCGCGACCTGATCGCCGTCACTGACACGCCGCTGTCGAATGGCGATGGCCTTAATGTGCTGATCAAGCGCGAAGTGGTGGGCTTTCGCAGCAACATCTGCGAGCTCAAAGGCGAGTTCGACGAGGACGGCGAGAAGCGCTACCGCTACCGCGTCGAGCCTAATGAGATGCCCGAGGCCATGCAGCGCGTGCGCCCGCAACAGCCGCTCAATCGCAACCTTGACCATAACTGGCAGCAAGCCTTGCAGAAGACTTCGGCCGAGCGCCGCGTTGCGGTGAGCTGGCAGGTGGCGTTGCACGGCGATCAGTTGCACTTGAGCGTGACCAGCGAAGAGGGCGTAGTGGCCAGCGTCAGCCTGAATGGGCCGTTCGCCGCCGCCAAGGATGCCGAGCAATCCCGTGAGCAGCTGGCCGACACCTTGAGCAAGCTGGGCACCACCATCTACTTCAGCACCGCTGTGCAGATCGACTGCGAAGCCGTGCCGTTTATCCCCGGCTCGCAACTCAAGGCCCTGCGCCGCGAAGCCATTGAAGCGCTGACTCAGGCCCGCGTTGCCGTCCATCCCCGTGGCGGGCGCAAGCCAGTTAGCGTGCCAGCGCCGGTGTACCCCGAGTCGCATCTGACCTTCCTTGCCAACGTCTACAACGACAAGGCCCGCACCTTCTACCAGCGTTACGGCGTGCAGCTGATCGATGCGGCTTACGAGGCCCATGAAGAAGCCGGCGATGTGCCGGTGATGATCACCAAGCACTGCCTGCGGTTCTCCTTCAACCTCTGCCCTAAGCAGGCCAAAGGCGTCACCGGCGTGCGCACCAAAGTCTCGGACATGCAGCTGATCCACCAGGACGAAGTGCTGACCCTGAAGTTCGACTGCAAACCGTGTGAGATGCACATCATCGGCAAGATGAAGGGCCATATCCTGCATCAGCCACAACCGGGCAGCGCGGCGAGCAATGCCGGCGCGGTGGGCTATATCACCCCGGAAGATTTGCTGAAAACCATCAAGCGCTAACGCTAAGCGGTAATCCTACGGCCACTCGGTGTTTGGGTGGACGGCGCTTAAGGACGCTGGAGCTTGGCCAGCGCCAGCCAGGCCAGCAGCGGGTAGCTGAAGTAATGCAAACCAAAGATAAACAGGCCCATCGGGCCGGGTTCGTCTTTGAACCACATCATGCCCAGCAGACCCAGGTAGAGCAGGGCAAGGATGCCGCCGTACAGGGCGATTAACCGGCGGCGTTCGCCGGGGTGCGGGCGACGCTTATGTTGCAGGTAGAACCACAGCGCCATGCCACCGGCGACGACAGCCGCCACGATGAGGGTGTTAAGTACACCGGGGAGTTTGGCGAAGGTGCGCAGCAGCAGATTGAGCACGATAACTGCCGCGACCCCGCCGATGGCCAAGTGAGTGATCGGCGCGTGGTCGGGGCTGGCGTCGTGCATTGGGGCGACTCCTACAGGCTGCGGTTTAGGCCAAAGCGTTTTTTCAGAATGCTTTCCATCAAGCGCTTAGGCACCAGCGCTGCGAGCAGGGGCAGGGCACGGCTGCCGTTGCCCAGGCGGATCAGGTTGGGCCGGGGTTTGCTCTGCACCGCCGCCAGCAGGTTGCGGGCGAAGTGGCTGGCGGGGGTGGGGTTGTCCTGTGAGGCATTGGCGCGGGCGCGGATGCCCTCGCGGATCGGCCACCAGGGTGAGGCCTGGTCGATCAGCTGTTCGGCCTGCTGGCTGGCGTTGGCGCCGAAGCTGGAGGCAATCGCGCCGGGCTGTACTTCCATCACCTCAATCGCAAAGGGCGCCAGCTCCAGGCGCAGCGCATCACTTAACGCATGCACGGCAGCCTTGGAGGCGCAGTAAGCACCGGCGAACGGGGTGACCAGCACGCCGGAGACGCTGCCGACATTCACCACCAGGCCTTTGTTCTGCCGCAGCAGCGGGAACAGTGAACGGGTCACGCCGACGATTGAAAACACGTTGGTTTCGAACTGCTTGCGCATGGCGCTCACGCCGCCGTCGAGCAGCGGGCCCATGGCGCCGTAACCGGCGTTGTTGATCAGCACATCGAGACCGCCAATTTCGGATTTTAGGCGTTCGGCCAGTTGGCCCAGCGCCTGACCATCGTTGACGTCCAGCTCCACCGCGTTAAACCCAGCCTCACTCAAGGCCGCCAGGTCCTCGGCTTTACGCGCGCTGGCCCAGACTTGATAACCGGCTTGCTGAAACACCTCGGCCAGGGCGCGGCCAATGCCGCTGGAACAGCCGGTGATCAGTACGCTGGGTTGGCTCATGCACAGCTCCTTATTATTTTTTATGCAGTCGATGTAGCGGTGTTAATAGACAAAGCTGCCTTGCAGGCGCTCGGCGCGGAACTTCAGGGTGCTGGCACGGTAGCCGCTGCGCAGAGGCGGCAGGGGCAGGCAGGTTTGCCAGGTGGCCCCTGGCTGTAAGTCGCCCGGGCCGCTGTAGCGCGGGGTTTCATACAGGCGCTCGGCCAGATTGGTGCTGTCGCCCGGGCGGTAAGCGGCGATCTGCCATTGCAGTTCGACCAATGCCGCTGCACTGGCGTTTTTCAGGTTCAGGGTCAGCGGGCGATCTGCCGGGCAGCTGTCCGGGGCATAGTCGAGGCGTAATTCGAGGTGCGCCAGGTGGCGGTTTTCGCGGCTTTCTTCCCAGAGCACCCAGCTGGTCACCAGGCCCAGGCCGATCAACGCGGCGAGCGAGATCGGCAGGGCCTTGCTCGGGTAGCGGATCAGCAAGATCAGCCAGCTCAGTACCAGAATTGCGCCGAATAGCATTAATCAGGCCTCGGGGTGGTCACGTAGGAATACCAGACTATCAGTCTTGGACTGCTCCGCCGAATAACGATAGCCCTGGTAGCTGAAGTCCTTGAGGCCGGCCGGGTCGCTGATGCGCTCCTTGATCACGTAACGCGCCATCAGGCCGCGGGCTTTCTTGGCGTAGAAGCTGATGATCTTGTACTGGCCGTTTTTCTGATCCTTGAACTCGGTGTTGATAACCCGCGCATTCAGCGCCTTACGCTTCACCGCGCTGAAGTACTCGTTGGAGGCCAGGTTGAGCAGTACCTCATCGCCTTGAGCGGCCAGCGCCTCATTGAGCCAGCCGCTGATGCGCTCGCCCCAGAAGTCATAGAGGTTATTGCCGCGTGGGTTGGCCAGCTTGGTGCCCATCTCCAGGCGATAGGGCTGCATCAGGTCCAGTGGACGCAGCAGGCCATACAGTCCGGAGAGCATGCGCAGGTGTTTTTGAGCGAAATCGAAATCGCTTTCGTTGAAGTCTTCGGCATTTAGCCCGGTGTACACATCGCCCTTGAACGCCAGCAGCGCCTGCTTGGCGTTGGAGGGGTTGAACGGCCGCTCCCAGCTGCCAAAACGCGCGGCATTCAGGCCGGCGAGTTTGTCCGAGAGGTGCATCAGTTCGGCGATTTGCGCGGGGCTAAAATCGCGCAGTTGCTCGATCAGTGCCTGCGCATGGTCGAGGTGCTCAGGCTGGGTAAAACGCGGGGTTACCGACGGCGTCTCGTAATCGAGGGTCTTGGCCGGGGAAATCACCATCAACATACACTGTGCTCCTGAAAGTCTGCGGCGATTCTAGAAGCTGGCGGCGGCTGAGACTACCTATAAGGGCGATTGGCTAAGTTTGTCTTGCGTCGCTTGACCCGGGGGCCGCCACGGGGTTGTAGTTTGTTCGGGTCGAATCCATCAAGGAGCCATCATGACCGCCTGCAACCACTCACGCTGGGAGCCTTCCCACGACTATCGCCCTCTGGAGACCCGCGCCGAGCGCCAAGCCTGGCGTGTCGCCGCGCTGACCGGGGTGACCATGCTGGTGGAGATTGTCGCCGGCTATGCCTTCAACTCCATGGCCTTGCTTGCAGATGGCTGGCACATGGCCTCGCATATGCTTGCCATTGGCCTGACTGCCTTGGCCTACCTGCTGGCGCGGCGCTATGCCGATGACCCACGCTTTGCCTTTGGCACCTGGAAGATTGAGGTGCTGACCGGTTTCGCCAGTGCTTTGCTGTTGGTTGTGGTGGTGGCGATGCTGGCGTTCGAGTCGCTGTGGCGCTTATGGCAACCGCAAACCATTACCTTCGACATGGCCTTGTGGGTGGCCGTGATTGGCCTGCTGGTCAATCTGGTGTCAGCCTGGTTGCTGCGCGACAGCCATGATCACGGCCACGCCCATGGGCATGCTCATGTCGATCACGATCACGATCACGATCACGATCACGATCACGCCGCAACGCCGTCGGGCAAAGACCTTAATCGCCATGCTGCTTTTGTGCATGTGCTGGCCGATGCCCTTACCTCGGTCGCCGCGATCCTCGCGTTGGTAGGCGGGATGCTGCTGGGCTGGGATTGGCTTGATCCGCTGATGGGGGTGATTGGTGCGGTGATCATCGCGGTATGGGCCAAAGGCTTACTGATTGAAACCGCCAAGGTGTTGCTCGATCGCGAGATGGACAGCCCGGTGGTGGCGCGCATCCGCAGTGCTGTAGCCGAGGAAGCGGATACCGAACTGACCGACTTGCATGTATGGCGTGTAGGGCGGGCGCAGTTTGCCTGCATCGTCAGCCTGGTCACCCATGGTGATCGCTCGGCAGATCGCTACAAGGCACGTTTGGCGGGGATTAGCGAGTTGGTGCATGTGACCGTGGAGGTCAATCGCTGTGCGGTTGCACGGGGCGTTGGTTAAAAAGTCAACAGCCGCGCAGGGCGCTAGAACCCCTGACTTTAGCGGTGCCTGAGCGGTGCGCCAAGCGCTATTTGCCGGACTAGAAAATAAACCGGCAAATACGTAAAAAAACGTTTTTCTGTCATCCAAATAGGAGTAATTAAAAGGCAAGACCGCCGAACCCTGCAGACAGGTGGCGGCCATCGGCCCTCACCTATTTGCAGCGTGCTCAGCCTCGTCACTGAGCAACCGGCGGCCCTTCGCGGCGCAGTTTCACTTCTGCGCTGCTTGGCTACTACAGAAGGTGACCGAGTATGGATGACCACGGACGCGCCAAATCCACCGCCCCAACCCTGTACGCCCTCGACACCAATGTGCTGATTCACGATCCCAACGCGCTGCTGAATTTTCAGGAGCACCACGTCGCCATCCCGATGACTGTACTGGAGGAGTTGGACAAACTTAAAACCGGCAAGCAGGGGGTCGCCGCCGAATGCCGCCAGGCCATTCGCCTGATCGACAAGATTCTCGGCAGTGCCAACCCCGAGGAAGTGGAGCATGGCGTCCCGATTCAGCGCGATAAGAGCGGGGCATGCGGCTTTCTGTCGATTCTGATGAGCAAAAGCGCCGCGCCGCTGACCTGGCTGCCGGAAGACCTCAACGACAACAAAATCATCAACCAACTGGTCGAGCTGAAGTCGCGTCGCCCTGGCCTCAACGTGGTGCTGGTGACCAAAGACATCAACATGCGCCTTAAAGCGCGCGCCTGCGGCATCGATTCAGAGGATTACCACACCGACCAGTTGGTCGACGATATATCGCTGTTGCCCAAGGGCTACCACAACGTCAGTGGCTCCTTTTGGGATCGCGTGGAGAAGGTCGAGACACGTCAGGGCCACGGCCGCACCTGGCATCAAGTGCAGCTCACCGAAGAGATGCCGGCGATGCACCTCAACGAGTTCATCATCGACGAGCAGGGCTTCGTCGGCTGGATCAAAGGCATTAAACCGGGTGAATTGCTGATCCTCGACATGCACCAGGAACCGCTGATGCATCAAGAGGCCTGGGGCTTGCGCCCGCGTGATGTGTACCAGTCACTGGCGCTGTTTGCCCTGCTTGATCCGGACATTCATCTGGTTAACCTGACGGGCGCGGCCGGCTCCGGTAAAACCATCCTGGCCCTGGCGGCGGCCATCGAGCAGACCATGGTCAGCAAGCGTTATCGGCGCATTATCGCCACCCGCAGCGTGCAGGGGCTGGATCAGGAAATCGGCTTTCTGCCCGGCACCGAGGCGGAGAAGATGGAGCCCTGGCTTGGGGCCATCACCGACAACCTTGAAGCGCTGCATATGGAGGACGAGAACACCCACGGCAGCGTCGATTACATCCTGCAAAAGGTGCCGCTGCAATTTAAATCGCTCAACTACATCCGCGGGCGCAGCTTCCAGCAAAGCCTGATCCTGATCGACGAATGCCAGAACCTCACCCCGCACCAGATGAAAACCATCATCACCCGTGCCGGCAGCGGCTCTAAAGTGGTGTGCCTGGGCAACCTGGCGCAAATCGATACACCTTACCTGTCGGCCCCCAGCTCCGGGCTGACTTACCTGACGGAGCGCTTCAAAGACTTCGAGCATGGCGTGCACATCACCCTGCAAGGGGTGCCACGCTCGATCCTCGCCGAGTACGCCGAAACCCATCTGTAACTCACCGCCAGCCAGCCTTGCACGCCTTATGGCTGCAGGGCTGGCTGCTGCTTGCAGCATCTGGCTGAATCCATCGGCATTCACAGGTGCCGTAACCTGACCCCTGGGTTTACAATCGGCGGACACCTGTCTGGAGTCTGCCCGTGTTAACCCATCTCGATTCCCAAGGCCGCGCCAATATGGTCGATATCAGCGATAAAGCCCTGACCGTCCGTGAGGCTGTGGCCGAAGCGTTGGTGCGCATGCGCCCCGAAACCCTGCAGATGATTAGCCAGGGCGAACACCCCAAGGGTGATGTGTTTGCCGTGGCGCGGATTGCCGGCATTCAGGCCGCGAAGAAAACCAGTGACCTGATCCCCTTGTGCCATCCGCTGATGCTCACCAGCGTCAAGGTCGAGCTGCGGGCCGAAGGTACGGATGCCGTGCGCATTACTGCGCGCTGCAAGCTGACCGGGCAGACCGGGGTGGAAATGGAAGCCCTGACCGCCGCCAGCGTCGCCGCGCTGACTATTTACGACATGTGCAAGGCGGTGGACCGCGGCATGGTCATCGAAGGCGTGCGCCTGCTGGAGAAAGTTGGCGGCAAAAGTGGCGCCTTCAAGGTAGAAAGCAAAGTTGAGGACGAAGCATGATTCGCGTGCAGTATTTTGCCCGTTACCGCGAAGCGTTGGGGCTGGACGGTGAGCAGTTGAGTGGTGCATTCGCCAGCCTCGATGAGCTGCGTCAGCATCTGTTAGCCCGTGGTGGCGTATGGGACGTGCTGGCCGAACAAAACCTGATGTGTGCGCGCAATCAGGAGCTTTGCAGTTTGGACGAACCGCTACAGGCCGGCGATGAAGTGGCGTTCTTCCCCACCGTGACGGGTGGATGATTTTGTCGGGTGGGTTGAGCGTAGCGACAAAACGGCAGGATGCCGTATTGCACCGCTTTAGCTGCCCTCATGCTACCCATGCCGCCAGTGAATACCGTGGTGGGTTGCGCAGCGCCCGGATTGCTCGGCTGTTTTGCCAGCTTGGCTTTGCGCCGCTAACCCACCCTACGCCCCTCGCAAAGAGAGCATCTGCATGAGCATTCGCGTCCAGTCGCAACCCTTTGATCCCGGCCATGAGCTCAACGCCCTGCATGCCGCCAACCTGGGCATCGGTGCGGTGGTCAGCTTTGTCGGCTATGTGCGCGACTTCAACGAGGGGCGCGAAGTCGCCGGCATGTTTCTCGAACATTTCCCCGGCATGACCGAGAAGTCCCTGGCCAAGATCGCCGAGGAGGCCCGGCAGCGTTGGCCGTTGCTGGGCATTGAGGTCATCCACCGTGTTGGCCGTCTGGAACCGGGCGAGCCGATTGTGTTTGTCGGCACCAGCAGCGCTCACCGTCAGGCGGCATTCGATGCCTGCAACTTCGTCATGGATTACCTGAAAACCCGCGCGCCGTTCTGGAAGAAGGAAGACACCGCCGAAGGCCCGCGCTGGGTCGAAGGGCGCTGCTCAGATCAGGACGCGGCCGAGCGCTGGAAACAATCGTAACGACATCACTTAGCGCTATTGCTGATGAGTTGTGGTGCTTACAGTAGCGCTCACGCCGCGTTATCGCGCTAATCGCCAGCCGTGCCATGCCGGTTTCGGCTGGCCTGAACGATACGCTGCGCCGGCACCCGCAACTGGGTCAGCAGGTAGTCAGCGAAGTCAGCAGGGTAGGGCTGCAGTGCGATCGCCCGGCCCATGCAGTCGAGCCAGCTCTCGGCCAGCTGTTGATTAATCGGCCATTGGGCGTGAAAAGCCGGGATGGCGATCGCACCGTATTTCTCGCTGAACAGGCTGGGACCACCGAGCCAACCGCTGAGAAAGCAGGCCAGTTTGTCGCTCGCCAGTTCCAGGCTCTCGCCATGCAGGCTGCGCAGCTGAGCGGCCTCGGGGCGCTCATCCATCAAGCGGTAAAAATCCGAGACCAGGCCGCGTAAACCCTCAATGCCGCCGGCGGCCTGATAGGACGCATCGCCTGTACCGTAAACCGCTGCCTTTTGCATCGCCTGTGCTCCTTTACAAAGTACGCAGTGTAACGGCGCCCGCGTATTTTCTGCAGAGGGCGACTGGCGTGTCAGCACGCGCAGGCGCGGGCTCGGTGCTTACGGATCGCTCAGTAGTGTTTGCACCGGTATGTCGCGTTTGCGTACGCGGATTTTTGCGGGCTCACACATAGCTGATGGTTATGCATAACATAATAAATATACATTTGATAAATGTCTGAGCTGGGCGGATTCTTGCGTTGCAGCGGTGACCAAATGGTCACCACAGTGCGATGTGAAGTGGGGGTGTGGCTGATAGTCGGCTTTACCGCACAACCTGATTTCACAGCGAAATCTGCTTCCAGAGGAAAATAATATGAATAAGACTCTCCGCTCATTGTTGCTCTGTGCCGGCATCGGCCTCCTGCCTTTAGGCGCCGCCCAGGCCACCGAAGCCAAGACCCTGCGCATCGCCACCGAAGGTGCGTACCCACCCTTTAACTACTACACCGCCGACGGCCAGTTGGCTGGCTTCGATGTCGAAATCGGCGAGGCGTTGTGCAAGCGCATGCAGGTCAAGTGCAGTTTGGTGGCTCAGGACTGGGACGGCATCATCCCCGCACTGATGGGGCGCAAATATGATGTGGTGATCGCTTCCATGTTTATCACTGAGGAGCGCAAGCAGATGGTCGCCTTCAGTGATCCCTATCAGAAGTCGGCGATGACCTTTGTGGTGTCAAAGGACTCCAAGCTCAAGGATTTCAGCCCGGCTGCCCTGGCGGGTAAGACCCTCGGCGCTCAGGGTGCCACCACCCAGGCCGACTTCCTGATGGCCATGTACCCCGACTCCGATGTACGCCTGTATCCGACCCAGGATGCGGTGAACCTGGACATGGTCTCCGGGCGTCTAGATGCCCAGGTCGGCGACATGATTCCGATGCTTGACTGGACCCTGAAGTCCGACGACGGCAGTTGCTGCCGCATAGTCGGTGAGCCGGTCAGTGACCCTAAATATGTCGGTGAGGGCGTCGGCATGGCCGTGCGCAAGGAAGACGAACAGCTGCGCCAGCAACTTAATGAGGCACTGGCGGCGATCATCGCCGACGGCACCTACAAGCTCATCAACGACAAATTCTTCTCGCTCAACCTGCTGACCCTGGAGCAGTGAGCCAAGCACGGCCCACCTGCTGAACGAGAAGAGGATGTTTTATGGACTGGCTCACTTACCTGAGTTTTGGTGACGCCGGCTGGGGTGACGAGTTGTTGCAAGGGCTTGGGGTAACCCTGGTCCTAGCACTGACCACCCTGCCGGTCGGGTTGCTGTTGGGCTTACTGGTGGCAGCACTGGCGCTGTTTGGCGGGCGCCTGGCGCGCAGCCTGGCCTTGGCCTACAGCACCACCCTGCGCGGCCTGCCCGAGTTGCTCACCCTGTTTATCATCTACCACGGCGTGGGTATGGGCTTGAATGCCCTGTTGCGCTGGTATGACCCGGACGTCGGGTATTTCGAGCTGAGCCCCTTTGTCGCCGGGGTCGTGGCCCTGGCCATGGTGTTTGCCGCCTATTCCAGCGAAGTCTGGCGTGGCGCCTGGCAGGCCCTGGACGGCGGTCAGCGCGAGGCGGGCCAGGCCATGGGCCTGCGCCGGCTGACGATCTTCCGGGTGATTGAGCTGCCGCAACTGCTGCGTCTGGCGTTACCGGGCCTGGGCAACCTATGGATCAACCTGCTCAAGGACACCGCCTTGGTGTCGGTGATTGCCCTTAGTGACCTGATGCGCGTGGCCAATATCGCCGTGGGCACCACCAAGAAGCCGTTTCTGTTCTTCCTGGTGGTGTGCCTGGCCTATTGGGGCGTCTGCCTGCTCTGCGAGTTTCTGCTGGCACGCATGGAGCGCCGTGCTAACCGTGGTTACCGTAGCGGAGGTGCCGCAGCATGATGGATATCCTTGCGCGCTTCTCCACTCAGTTGTTGGCCGGCGCCGGCCTGACCTTGCAGCTCACCGTCATCGCCGCGCTGCTGTCCTGCGCGCTGGCCTTACCTTTGGCCATCGCCCGCTGCCGCGAGCAGGGGCTGTTGCGTTGGCCGATTCGCCTGTTCGTCTCGTTCTTTCGTGGCACGCCGCTGCTGGCCCAGCTGTTTCTGGTCTATTACGGATCCGGGCAGTTCCGCGCCGAGCTGAGCGAGTTGGGGCTGTGGTGGTTCTTCCGCGATCCGTACTACTGCGCGCTGCTGACCTTTGCCCTCAACTCCACGGCTTATCAGATCGAGATTCTTCGGGGTGGCCTGCGCGCTGTGCCTTACGGGCAGATCGAGGCGGGTGTGGCCATGGGCCTGTCGCGCTTCAACCAGTACCGCAAAATCATCCTGCCCAATGCCTACCGCATTGTATTTCCGGCCCTGGGTAACGAAATCATTCTGCTGCTCAAGGGCAGTGCGGTGGTCAGCGTGATCACCCTGTTCGATGTAATGGGGCAGACCCGGCGGATCTTCTCGCAGACCTTCGACCTGTCCGTGTACCTCTGGGCGGCCGTGCTCTACCTGCTGATGACCAGTGTTTTCGTCTGGTTCTGGCGTCGCCTGGAGCTGTGCCTGACCCGCCACCAGCGGGCCCGCCAGGCCCCAGCCATTGCTACTGCACCCGCCGCAGAGCGGGTCGCCACCGGAGTCTCGAGATGACCAATGCCGCCCTGCAAGTGGATGGACTGTACAAGACCTTTGCCGGTATCGAGGTGCTCAAGGGCATTTCCCTGACCGCCGAGAAGCAAGACGTGATCAGCATCATCGGCTCCAGCGGTTCGGGCAAAAGCACCTTGCTGCGCTGCATGAACCTGCTGGAGTTCCCCGACAGCGGGCGCCTGCAGGTGAACGGCGAGGAGCTGGAGCTGACGCCGAACAGCCGTGGCGTGCGCTCGCGGCGTTTCCAGCGGCAGATCGAGCGGGTGCGTTCGCGCCTGGCCATGGTCTTCCAGTCGTTCAACCTGTGGTCGCACATGACCGTGTTGGAGAACGTCATGCTCGGCCCGTGTCTGGTGCTTAAACGCAATCGCATTGACGTAGAGGCCCAGGCGAAGAAGTTGCTGGCCCGCGTCGGCATGCTGGATAAGTGCCAGATGTACCCCGACTGCCTGTCCGGTGGGCAAAAGCAGCGGGTGGCCATCGCCCGCGCCCTGGCCATGGACCCGGAAGTGATGCTGTTCGATGAGCCAACCTCGGCCCTAGACCCGGAGCTAGTCGGCGAGGTGTTGAAGGTAATCCGCGAGCTGGCCGAGGAGGGCCGCACCATGATCATGGTCACCCACGAGATGCGTTTTGCCCGCGAGGTTTCGTCCAAGTTGGTGTACCTGCACCAGGGCCGCATCGAGGAGCAGGGCTGCCCCGAGCAGCTGTTCAATGCCCCGAAATCGGACAACCTGCGCCGCCTGCTGGCCAGCCAATATTAATTTTAACTGCCTTGTTTGAGTGAGAACTGCCATGAGCGAAGTCGTTTCTCTGTACCCGTGGAAAAGAGCCGAGCACCTTGAGAGTGGCCACAACCAGTTGCTGATCGATGGGGTCAACACCCGCGAATTGGTCGAACGCTATGGTTCGCCACTGTTTGTTTATTCCGAAGCCAAGCTGCGGCATAACGCGCGGGATATTCTCGACAACTTCCGCCGTGTGCACGCCAATACCCGGGTTTGCTTCGCCAGCAAGGCCTGCGCCAACCTGGCGGTGCTCAAGGTATTCAAGGACTGCGGCCTGGATCTGGAGGTCAACTCTGGTGGCGAGTTCTACAAGGCGCAAATCGCCGGGTTCGCCCCGTCGCAGCTGGTGTTCAACGGTGTGGCCAAGCAGGTGCATGAGCTGCGCGAGGTGATTGCCGCCGGAATCAAGGCGATCAACGTCGATTCACTGTCGGAGCTGGCGCGCATTCTCACGGTGGCGGAGGAGTTGGGTAAGCAGGCCCGCGTTAGCCTGCGCATCATCCCGGAAATTCAGGGCGGCGCGGCCGCCGGTTGGCAGACTGGCACCTCGACCTCCAAATTCGGCATGACCGCCGCCGAGCAGGCCGAGGCCATCGAGCTGATTTTGCAACATCCGCAGGCGGTCAAGCTGGTGGGGGTGCATGCGCATATCGGCACCCAGATCACCGATATCAGCGTGTACCAGGCCGAGGCCAACTTCCTTATCGATTATGTGCGTCAGGTCGGCGAGCGCCTGCCTTACCCGCTGGAACACGTGAATCTGGGTGGCGGCTTCCCGAAGAATTACAGCAGCGCGCAGGAGAACTTCGATTCGGTCGCTGCACATTATTGTGCCAACTACCGCACCGAGATCGACTTCGCCATGCTCGCCGAGCACCTGATCAAGCCGATGGCTCAGGCTCTCGGTGAGCAGATTGAGCTGATCGTCGAACCGGGGCGCAGCATGGTCAGCGACACCGCTATCTTGCTGACCCGCATCGAGGCCCGCAAAGAGCGCCAGGGGCGTCCGGTGTTTTACCTGGATGCCGGCTACAGCGTGCTGTTCGACCTGTATATCGGCTGGTACTTCCACATGCTCAACGCCTCGCGCGCTGATGATCGGGATACCCACCACTGCCGTATCGCCGGGCCGCTGTGCGACAGCAGCGACACCTACTACGACATTGAGGGCGAGGGTGCCGTGGCCGACCTGATCGCCGAGCAACCGGCGCTGGCCGAACATCGTGCGGTGCTGGAGAAGGTGCTGGTACACCAGCCCAACCTGCGTGAATTGCCGGCTGCCACCGAGATAGGCGATGTCATTGCCCTGCTGGACGTGGGGGCCTACGCCCTGGAAATGATGAACCAGTACTGTGGTCGGCAATCGGCTGCCGCGGTGCTGGTGGACGTGCAGCAGGGCAGCCGGCTGATCCGTCGCCGTGGCGAATACCGCGACCTCCTGGCGCTTGATGTCGACTGAGCGATGACGCGGCCGGGCAGGCTTGCACTCGGTGGCTGGGGCAGTGCACTGTTGCCCCAGAATTGGCCAATATGACGGCCTGCCTGGGAGAACCACCGATCATGCTGTCGCCCCGCGAGCGCTTGCTGCGCAATCTGGACTGGAATCTGCTGTACACCTTTTTGGTGATAGTCGAGGAAAGCAGCATCACCGGCGCGGCGCGCAAGCTGTCGCTCAGCCAGCCCAGCGTCAGCAATGCGCTCAAGCGTCTGGAAGAACACCTGGGCATGCGCCTGATCCAGCGCAAGAAGGGCATGTTCGCCCTGACCGAGCAGGGTTTGCGGGTCTACGAGTACATTTCCTCGGCCGGCAGCATCATCGACAAGATGGCCGAGCAGTACGCCGGTGCGGCCGGTGCGGTGCTCGGCGAGCTGCATATCCAGGTGGCCAGCCATGTCAGCTGCCAGCCGTTCGACGACAGCCTGGCGCAGTTTCACCAGCTCTATCCCAATGTGCTGATCAGCCTCAGTTCCCAGCCCAGCGCCGACATCGTCGACGCCGTGGCGCGGGGCGGCCTGCATATCGGTATCAGCAACAAGAAAACCGCGCAGACCGGCCTGCACTTTGACCTGATTGGTTACGAGCAGATGGCCTTCTATTGTGGCCCGCGCCACCCGCTGTTTGCTCGCGAGGGACTTACGGCAGAGGACCTGCGCGGCCTGAGTTATGTGTCTTTCGAGAGCGATCAGCCGGGCGAGGGCCTTAGCGCCGTCAGCTCGGTACGCAGCCAGCAGCAGTTCTGGGGACGCCTGGTGGCCGTGTCGCCCAACGAGGAAGAAGTGCGCCGGCTGATTCTCGCCGGCCTCGGCTTTGGCGCCCTGACCGTGGAGGGGGCCAAGCCCTATGTGGCGCAGAAGCTGTTGTTCCAGCTACCGCCCTATGACCAGCTGCCGGTCAACGACGTTTACCTAGTGACCCCGGAAAACCAGCTGCTGAGCGATGTCGAGCAGCTGTTTATCGGCCTGCTGCGCGAGGCCACGGTGACGGCGGTCAGGGCACGGTATTTCAAAGAGTAGAACGCAACCGGCTCTTCAACAGCCGGCGGGTAAAGGTTTGGCGGCGTTGTAAAAGAGCCGTTAAGCTCGCCGCTTGAGCCTCAACCGATTGATTTTCCTGATGCCTGATTTGTCCCCTGCGATTGCCACGCCCGTCAGCAAAGCCTGGTTTGTCTACCTGGTGCGGGCGGCCAATGGTGCGTTGTATTGCGGCATCAGCGACGACCCGCACAAGCGCTTTGCCAAGCACCAGAGCGGCAAAGGCGCGCGCTTCTTCCATTCCAGCCCGGCGCAGGCCTTGGTGTATATCGAGGCCTGCGCGGCGAAAGGCGATGCGCTGCGCCGCGAACGCGCCATCAAGGCGCTGGCCAAGACCGCCAAGGAAGCCCTGGTCGCCACGCAGGCTGTTATCGCCGAGGCTGATAATGCGCCATTAGGCTAAGCGGGTAGGCCGATACCCTAGGCAGGGTTAAGCTGCTGGTTTATCCCCAACGCTGCGGAGCCTGTCATGCACGAGTTGATCCTGCACCATTACCCGACTTCGCCCTTCGCCGAGAAGACGCGCTTGATGCTCGGTTTCAAGCAGCTGTCCTGGCGCTCGGTAATGATCCCGCCAATCATGCCCAAGCCAGACCTCACCGCATTGACCGGTGGCTACCGCAAAACCCCGGTGCTGCAGATCGGCGCGGACATCTACTGCGACAGCGCCTTGATTGCCCGTCGCCTGGAAACGGAGAAAAGCACCCCGGCGCTGTTTCCGGAAGGCCAAGAATTCAACGTCGCCAGTTTCGCCCAGTGGGCCGACTCCCAGGTGTTTCTGCATGCAGTGAGCCTGGTGTTCCAGCCGGAGTCCGTCGCCGCACGCTTCGGCAAACTGCCGCCGGAGTTCCTCAAGACCTTTATTGCCGACCGTTCGACGCTGTTCAACGGCGGCCTGGCCACCCGTGTACCGTTAGAGGTGGCCAAGCATCAATGGCCGACAATCATGGCGCGCTTGCAGCAGCAGCTTGAGCGCGAGCAGGGTGACTTTCTGTTTGGCGAGCCGTCGCTGGCGGATATCGCCATGGCCCATTCGCTGTGGTTCCTGCGCGGCACCCCGGTGACTGCGCCACTGGTGGACGCCTATCCGGCCGTCGCCACTTGGCTGGCGCGAGTGCTGGACTTTGGTCACGGTTCGTTCAGCGACATGAGTGCTGAGGACGCCATTAATATTGCCCGTGATGCCACCCCCGCGGCGCTACCGGAAGCGCCGCTGGTTGATCCAAACGGCTTTGCCGTGGGTCAGCAGGTGGCGATTTCGGCCGTCGACTATGGTGTGGATGCGGTTGAGGGTGAGCTGGTTTTCAGCGGCACAGAAGAGCTGATCCTGCGCCGCGAAGACCCACGCGCCGGCACCGTGCACGTGCACTTTCCGCGACTGGGCTTTGCCATCAAAGCGTTGTAATAGGCTTAAGCACAATCGCGGGGAAATCCGCGGTTGTTGATCCGCACTGTTACAGGTCTTCCAGACTGAACGGTGCCGGGTCATCCGGCCAGTCCAGTTGCAAACGTTCAAATTCGCGGGCCAGCAGGCTGGCGATTATCCAGTCGCGTAACCAGCGATGGTCGGCCGGTATCACATACCAGGGCGCAGCATGGCTGTGGCTGGCACTTAACTGCTCGGCCCAACGCTGCTGGCGCAGATCAAACTGACGGTACGATTGCAGGTCGCTACGGTGCAGCTTCCAGCGCTTATGCGGTTGCTCCAGGCGTTTACGCAGGCGTTGTTTTTGCTCGTCTTTGGATAGGTGCAAAAAGCACTTCAGCGGCTGGATGTGCTGGGTGATTAGCTGCATTTCGAAGGCTTGGATGGCCTGGCGGCGAGCAGGCAATTCGCTGAGGTTGCACAGACCATCCAACGGATCGCTGATCAGTCCCTCGTAGTAACTGCGGTTAAATACGCCGAGCAGGCCTGGCTCTGGCAAGCGACGCTGATAGCGCCAGAGAAAGTCATGGCGTTGTTCGCAGGCATCGGGTTTATGGAAACCGTGAATACGTACGCCCTGGGGGTCGAAGCTGTTGACCACCCGGCGAATCACCCCGTCTTTACCGGAACAGTCGGTGCCTTGCAGGATCAGCAGCAGGGCATTGCGGCGATTGGCCCAGAGCATGCGCTGCTGTTTGTTGAGCCAGGGCCGCAGGGCCGCCAACGCCTGCTTGGCCTGCTGTTTGTCTAAACCGAAGTCGCGGGCCGGATCTTGCCCAAAGAGTGCCGCCGGATCACACAGGCAGGCATCCAGCAGCGTGTCCGGCAGGCGACTCATCGCTAGTTTTTACGGCGCTTGAGTTGGTCGGTGAGCTGGGTCGGCAGGTTGCGAATCACCAAGGTGTCAGTGCTTTCGTCGTACTCGACCTTTGAACCCAGCAGGTGCGCTTCGAAGCTGATCGACAGGCCTTCGGCGCGGCCGGTAAAACGCTGGAACTGGTTGAGGGTGCGCTTATCCGCTGGGATTTCCGGCGACAGGCCGTAGTCCTTGTTGCGGATATGCTCGTAAAACGCCTTAGGCCGCTCTTCATCGATCAGCCCGGATAGTTCGGTGAGGGTCATCGGCTCGCCCAGCTTGGCCTGGCTGCTGGCGTAGCCGACCAGGGTCTTGGTTTTTTCGCGGGCCTGTTCTTCCGGCAGGTCTTCGCTTTCCACGAAGTCGCTGAAGGCTTTCAGCAGGGTGCGGGTTTCCCCTGGGCCGTCGACACCTTCCTGACAGCCGATAAAATCGCGGAAGTACTCCGAGACCTTCTTGCCGTTCTTGCCCTTGATAAACGAGATGTATTGCTTGGAGTTGGCGTTGTTCTGCCATTCGGAAATGTTGATCCGCGCTGCCAGGTGCAACTGGCTGAGGTCCAGATGCTTGGCGGCCGTTACGTCCAGCGCATCGTTCACCGCCACGCCTTCGCTGTGGTGCAGCAGGGCGATGGCCAGGTAGTCGGTCATGCCTTGCTGGTAGTGGGCGAACAGCACATGGCCGCCGGTGGATAGGTTGGATTCTTCCATCAGCTTCTGCAGCTGCTCCACGGCCTGACGGCTGAACGCGGCGAAGTCCTGGCTGTTATCCAGATAAGCCTTCAGCCAACCGCTGAACGGGTAAGCGCCGGACTCTTCGTGAAAGAAGCCCCAGGCTTTGCCCTGCTTGGCGTTATAGCTCTCGTTGAGGTCGGCGAGCATGTTCTCGATGGCCTGGGACGCGCCCAGCTCGGTGTCGCGAGCATGCAGCACTGCGGGCGTGCCATCGGGCTTCTTGTCGATCAGGTGGACGATACAGTGGCGGATCGGCATAGCGGCCTCGTGGTGCGTAAACGGAAAGTGCGCATGTTACCCGACCTTCGCTTGGTCAGTCGTGCGCCGCTGGTAGGAGCTCAAGCGTTCAATCATGTAACGCAGGTGCATGTGCAGCTCATACAGCTCGTTGGAGTAGGACAGCGGCACTTCTACCTGGGCCAGTTCGTCTTCGAGTTTTTCCAGACGCTCGATTTCTGCGCCGATGTTGCCGCTCAGCTTGCCTTTGTACAGCTGCTGGTCGATCTCGCGCAGGTGCTTGTACCAGCGGTAGATGCGTGCGCGGATGCGCCACTGGTAAATCGGGCCAATGGCCTTGAACAGCGGGAACAGCAGCACCAGCAGCGGGATGGCGAGGATGATGTAGCGGTCGGCCAGCGAGGCGATACGAAATGGCAGGTAGCGCTGCAGGATCGGCAAACCCTTGGCGTAGTAGTACTCGGCCTCATCCAGAATCGGCAGCGACAGCGGCGGGCGAGCCGGGTAACTGCCAGCTGGATCAAGCAGGCTGCCGTTCTTCAGCACGGTTTTGGTGGCTTCGAGGATCAGCGGGGTCAGCGAGGGGTGAAAGTCTTCGCCGGCGACCAAGGTGGCGACCGGGCCGAGGGTGGCAATGTTCGTGCTTGGCACGTTATGAGCCAAGTCGAGCATGCCTTCACCGACCTGCAGCTGGCTCAGGTACGGCAGGCGCGCCAGGTAGGCATCAATGCGGCGCAGGCCGACCAGGCGGAGCTTCGGTTCGGCGGCCAGGCGCTGCAGCAGCACATTTTCCGCCGGGCCGATGAAGAAGGCGGCGTCCAGCGTGCCGGCGATCAACTCATCGGCGGCGCGGCGACCGCCAAGCGCTTGCCACTGCGGCGGATAGTTCTCAGGCGCGATGCGGTTGGCACTCAGCAACGCGGCGGTTACCGCCTGGGTGCCGCTGCCCTCTGAGCCGATGGCCAGGCGCAGTTGCGTCAGGTTGGCCAAGCGTTCGAACGGCACATGTTCGCCTACGAACAACCACAGTGGCTCGCGGTACATCACGCCGAGGCCGGCAATTTTCTCGCGCTGCTCATCGCTCAGGCTCAACTCTTGGCCACTTTGCACCAGAGCCAGTTCCACCTCGTCGGCCGTGAGTTTGCTCAGGTTGTCCTGCGAGCCAGCGCTGGGCACCAGTTCCAGGGTGAAGCCGTGCAGCGCCAGCTCAGCTTGCAAGCGCACGCCGAAGGCATGGTAACCGCCGTTTTCACTGCCAGTGGCCAGGCGCGCGTGCATCGGCGGTGGCGGCGCGGCAAAGTAAAACAGCGCACCGACTAGGCCGGCTAGTACCGGCACGATCCACAGGTTGGTGAGGATGAGGATTTTCAGGTCATGAAGAATGCGGCGCATGGTCAGTCCTTGTCAGTACCTAGCTGGGCTGAGGGTAGCTGGTAAGGCTGACCAAGTTAAAGGTTAGCGGTGCTTTCAGTGTGGCCCGGCCGCCAGGCGCATGCTGCGCTGCTCATTGAGGCGGTCGAGCAGGCCGAGTACGGCGAGCAAGGCCAGGGCATAGCCTGCATCCATGCCGAGCATCAGCAGCACCAGGCCGCACAACAGTGCGCTGAATGCGGCCAGCCAGCGCCAGATCCCACGCAGCAACACCCAGCCCGCGGCCATGCTGAACAGGTAGACCAGCACGAAGTTGCCGTTGGCGTAGCGGATCAGGTCGTCCACCGTCAGGTTGAGCACGCTGGCCAGGCCGGCGCACAGCGCGCAGGCGAGCACCACCAGCAGCAGGGCGCGCGCCGGCACCCCGTGTTGGTTGCGCTGGGCCAGGCTGTCCGGCAGCTTGCCTTCGTCGGCCAGGCTCCAGATCAGCCGGGCAAAGCCCTGCATATACACGTTCATTGAGGCGAAGCAGGCTAGGTAACCGACCGTGGCGGCCAACCAGCGGGCCTTCTCGCCCAGCAGCAGGTCGAGCAAGCGTGGCAGCGAAGCCGCGTCGGTCTGCACATCACCGTAAGCATGGAGGCTCAGCACCGCCACCGAACAGGCCCAGTACACCAAACCCGCCAGCAGCACGCCGAACAGCAAGGCCAGCGGAAAGTCGCGCTCAGGGTTCTTGAACTCTTCGCCCATGTGGGTAAAGGCTTCGATGCCGACAAAACACCAGAACATCACGGCCAGCGCCGTTGGCAGCAGGTGCCAGGAACCGCTAATCGGCGGCAGCAGTGGCTGGTGGCTGGCGGGCAAGTCGCCGACCCACCAGATCAGCGCGATGGTGCCAATAATCGCTACGGCAATCGCGCCCTGAATCAAACCCGAAGCCTTGGCTGGGCGCTGGCCGAGCAGGAGGATGGCGGCCAGGGTCGCCAGCTCAATGATCAGCGCCTGGTTATGCGTGAGGTCAAATAACGCCTGCCAGAAGCCGCTGGCAATATTCAGCGCCGCCGGTAAACCCACTGGCAGCACAGCGAGAAACAGCAGCGCGCTGAGGCGCTCCATGCGCGGGCCAAAGGCGCGGCCGATCAGGTGCGGTGCACCGCCGGCATGGGGGAAGCGCCGGCCCAATTGGGCAAAAGTAAACGCCACCGGCAGCACCAGGGCGATAAGGATCATCCAGGCCCATAACGAGGCCTCACCGGCGGCCGTCGCCGCCAGCGCCGGAATCACGAAAACTCCGGTACCGAGTAACGAGGTGCTTAGCAGGCCAATCCCTTGCAACAGGCCCAATTCCTGATTCAGACGACTCATGTTGTATGCTCTGCGGTTTCGTTCGCCATGTTAAATCGCCCACCTGATTCAGGCAGCTGGCGAAGCGTCGGCTTTGCCCGACGAAATGGCGGCATTCTCCAGCACATTGCTTTTGAGAGCACCCCGTGGACAAGTTCGACCAGCAGATACTCGCCTTGCTGCGCGCCGATGCGCGTTTACCCGTCAGCCAGATCGCCCGCGAGGTCAACCTGTCGCGCTCGGCGGTGAGTGAGCGAGTCCGCCAACTGGAGCAGCGCGGCGTGATCAGCGGCTACCACGCACACGTAACGCTGCCGGGTGAGGCGGCGATCAAGGGCTATCTGGAGTTGTTCTACAGCGGCGGCCGTTGTGAGCACTATGTCGAGTTGATGCGCGTATTCCCCGAAGTGCGGCGCTGCAGCGGCATCAGCGGTGAGACCGACATGCTGGTGTATATCGAGGCGCCTTCAATGCTGCGCTTTAGTGAGGTGCGTGGCGAGATCGAAAACTTCCCCGGTATGCAGAAAGTGAAGACTCATATGATGGTTAAGGATTGGACCTTTTGACTCAGCCCATGCGCATCCTGCACACCTCCGACTGGCACCTCGGCCAGCACTTTATGGGCAAGACTCGCCAGGCCGAGCACCAGGCTTTTTGTGCCTGGTTGATCGAGCAGGTGCGCGCGCAGGCAGTGGATGCTGTGCTGATTGTCGGTGATATTTTCGACACAGGCGCGCCGCCCAGTTATGCCCGTGAGCAGTACAACCGCTTTATCGTCGAGTTGCGCGCCACCGGCTGTGAGCTGGTGGTGCTCGGCGGTAATCATGATTCGGTGGCCATGCTCGGCGAGAGTAAAACTCTGCTGGCGCAACTCGGTACGCGGGTGATTCCCGGCGTCTGCGAGCAGCTGGATGAGCAACTGCTGGCGCTGCATCGGCGTGACGGTTCCGTCGGCGCATTGCTCTGTGGCATCCCCTTTATCCGCCCGCGTGATGTGTTACTCAGCCAGGCTGGGCAGAGCGCCCAGGACAAGCAGCTGTCGCTGCAGCAGGCGATCCAGCAGCACTACCAGGACCTCTATGCCTTGGCCGAAGCCAAGCGTCTGGAGCTGGGCGGCGAGCTGCCGATTATTGCCACTGGCCACCTGACCACTGTGGGAGCCAGCGCCAGTGATTCGGTGCGCGAGATTTATGTCGGCAGCCTGGAGGCCTTTCCTACCAGCGCCTTTCCGCCGGCGGCCTATATCGCCCTGGGGCATATCCATCGCCCGCAGAAGGTCGGTGGTCTGGAGCATATTCGCTACTGCGGCTCGCCTATCCCGCTGAGTTTTGATGAAGCCAAGCAGCAGAAAGAAGTGTTGCTGGTTGAGCTCGACGTCAGCGGTTTGCGCAGCATTCAGCCATTGTTGGTGCCGCGGTTTCAGCCGTTGCTGTCGCTGCGCGGCTCACTTAAGGAACTAGGCGTGGCCATCCAAGAAGCGGCCAAGCAGGGCAGTGTCGAGCAGCCGGTATGGCTGGAAGTGCTGGTCGGCACCGATGACTACCTCAGCGACCTGCAACTGCGCATCGCCGCCCTGTGCGAGGGGCTGCCGGTCGAGGTGCTGCGCATCCGCCGTGAGCGCGGCAATGCTGCCGCCAGCCTGCAAGGCCAGGCCAAGGAAACCCTGGACGAGCTGAGCGTGGAGGAGGTGTTCGCCCAGCGGCTGAGCAGCGAAACCTTAGAGGAAGCCGAGCAGACCAAGCTGCTCGGGCTGTATCAACAGGTGGTGAGTGAGCTGTGCGAGGGCGACGCATGAAAATCATCAGCCTGCGCCTGAAGAACCTCAATTCGCTCAAGGGCGAGTGGAAGATCGACTTCACTGCCGAGCCGTTCAAAGACAACGGCCTGTTCGCCATCACCGGGCCGACCGGTGCCGGCAAGACTACGTTGCTGGATGCCATCTGCCTGGCGCTGTATCACCGCACGCCGCGCATGAACACGGTGTCGGCTAGCGCCAATGAGCTAATGACCCGGCACACCGCCGATTGTCTGGCCGAGGTCGAGTTCGAGGTCAAGGGTGTGGCTTACCGCGCCTTCTGGAGCCAGCGCCGCGCCCGCGACAAGGCCGATGGCGCGCTGCAAGCGCCCAAGGTCGAGCTGGCGGCGGCTGACGGGCAGATCATCACCGACAAAATCAACGAGAAGCTGCGCGAAACCGAGCGCTTGACCGGGCTGGATTTCGAGCGTTTTACCAAGTCCATGCTGCTCGCCCAGGGCGGTTTTGCGGCCTTCCTTGAAGCCAATGCCAACCAGCGTGCCGAACTGTTGGAAGAGCTGACTGGTACCGACATCTACGGGCAAATTTCCCAGCGTGTTTATCAGTCCACCAAGAAGGTAGAAGTTGATCTAGGTCAGCTGCGTGCCCGCGCCGATGGAGTTGAGTTGCTGAGCGATGAACAGCGCCAGCAGTTACAGGCTGAAGCCGCGCAGCTAAGCGAGCAGGAAACCGCCCTCAACAGCCAGCAACAGGACGGCCAGCAACAGCGCCAGCACCTGCTTGAGCTGCGTAAAGCGCTCAACCAGCAGCAACAGGCGCAAACCCAGGAGCAACTGGCGCGGCAAGCCCTGTTGGACGCTCAGCCGCAGTTGCAGGTGCTGGCTGACAGCGCGCCGGCGCTCAAATTACAGCCCGTGCATCAGGCTTGGCAGCAGGCTCAGCAACAGTGCGTGCAGCGTGGGCAGGAGTTGCGCAGCGTTACCGCTGCTCAGCAGCAAGCCCAACAACAGGTGGCCGAGTATGTCTGGCAGGCCAGTCAGTTCAGCCAGCAGTTGCTGACGGCCAGGCAGGCCACGATTGCCCAGCTCAGCGAACAGCAGCAGAGCGTGCAGGCGCGGTTGGCGCAACAGCCGCAGCGTGCTCAGTTGGGCGAGCGGTTGGGCGTCTGGCGAGAGCAGTTTGCCGCGCGCAGTCAGTTGGCCGTGGCGGTCGCCGAGCAGTTGCACAAACAGCAGCAACAGCAGGTGGCGGGTGTGCAGTTGGTGGAGCAATTGCAGCGCCTGCAAGCACAGCTGACTGAGGCCGATACGGCCTTGGCCTCGGCGCAGCAGCTTGAGGTTGAGCAAGCGGCGTTGCTGGAGCAACTGCTGGCCGGTGAGTCCGAGAGCGCCTTGAATGAGCACTGGCAGCGTTTAGTCGGCCAGGGGCATGTGCTGGAGCGCCTGGAACAGATTGCCCAGCAGCGTCAGGCGTTAGCCAAGCAAGCCGCGCAGTTGAGCCGTGACCTGCTGGAGCAGGAGCAGCAAAAGATTACCCAGGATCAGGCCCTGATCAGCCTGCGTGAGCAGTATCGCGACCTGCAGCAACAGGTGCGCGACAAGGAAACCCTGTTACAGCAGGAACAGCGCATTCAGGCGCTGGAGAAATACCGCGAGCAGTTGCAGCCTGAGCAGGCCTGCCCGCTCTGTGGCTCGCTGGAACACCCGGCGATAACGGCTTATCAAGCCCTGGACAGTTCGGCGACCGCTGCCGCACTGGAGGCCAAGCGCGAGCAGTTGAAGGCGCTGGGCGAGCAGGGTGAAAACCTGCGCAGTGGCGTGGCGACTCTTGGCGAACGTATCGACCAGCAGCGCCAGCAGGCGCAACGGCTGGAGCAAGAGCGCGCGCAACAGGCCGAGTTATGGCAACAGCAATGTGCGTTGCTTGGCCAAGCCCCAGCCGATGCTGCGGCGTTGCAAGCCTGTAAGCAAAGCCATGCGCAGCAGGTGGAGCAGTTGCAGCTGCGCCTGGCTCAGTTACAGCAGCGCAAGTCGGCCATGGAGAGCGCCCGGGCGGCGACTCAGCAGGCGGAAAAAGGGCAGCAAGCGCTGCGCAATGAGCAGGTTGTGCTGCTGAACAAGCAGGAGGCCAATCAGAGCCTACACAACGACAGCCATGCGCAGTTGCAGCAACTACAACAGCAACAGCACCAACAGCAGGCGCAGCTGGCAGAGGTGTTGGCGCAGTTCGGCTACAGCCTGCCTGAGCAGGGCGATGACTGGCTGCGCCAGCGCGAGCAGGAATGGGCGCAGTGGCAGCAGCAACAGCAGCAACTTCGCGAGCTTGCGCAGCAGTTGCGCGATGAGCAACACGGCCTGCTGACAAATCAGAACGTTGCCGCGCTCTGGCAGCAACGCCTGCAGCAGCTGGCCGCGCCCGGGTTATCTGCGCTGCCAATAGCGACGGATGCTCACGAGCGCCTGCTGACCGTTCAAGCGGGTTACGACAGCAGCGTGCAGGCGGTTAGCGCCTTGCAGGGTAAACAGCAGACCCTCGGCGAGTTGCTGGCTCAGACAAAAAGCAGCCTGCATCGGCAGCAACAAGCCTGGCTCGAAGCGCTCGACCTCAGCCCCTTTGCCGATGAGGCGGCCTACTTGGCGGCGCTGCTCAGTGATGAGCAACAGGCTCAGTTGAGCGAGCTCAAGGCGCGTCTGGAAAAAGCCCTGACCGAGGCCCAAGCCTTGGCACTGTCCAGCACGCAACAGTTGGCGCAGCTCCAGGCGCTGCCGCACAGCGCATTGGGCCTTGAACAGCTGGATGAGCAGTTGCAGACATTGGCTGCACAGTTGCGAGCACTGACTCAACGTCAGGGCGAAATCCGCGCCCAGCTACACAGCAATGACGAGCGCAGGCTAGGCCAGCAAAGCCTGTTTGCGGCGATCGACATCAAGCAGGGCGAGTACGACCTCTGGCAGCAACTCAACAGCTTGATCGGCTCAGCCGATGGTGCCAAGTACCGTAAATTCGCCCAGGGGCTGACCCTGGATCACCTGGTTTATCTGGCTAACCAACAGCTAGAACGCCTGCATGGCCGCTACCAGTTGGCGCGGCGCAGCAGCGGTGAGTTGGAGCTGGAGGTGATCGACACCTGGCAGGCCGATGCGGCGCGCGACACCAAAACCCTGTCGGGCGGCGAGAGTTTTCTGGTCAGTCTGGCGCTGGCCTTGGCGCTCTCCGACCTGGTCAGCCACAAGACCAGCATCGACTCGCTGTTCCTCGACGAAGGCTTCGGCACCCTCGACGGCGAAACCCTTGAAGTGGCGCTGGATGCTCTGGATAACCTCAATGCCAGCGGCAAGATGATCGGCGTAATCAGCCACGTCGAGGCGCTCAAGGAGCGCATCCCGGTGCAGCTGAAAGTGCACAAGAGTGTCGGCATGGGCTACAGCGGCCTGGACCGGCGCTTCGCTTGCTAAACCTGGGCTGGCGCTGCTCGCGCAGTTGAACGCACGCAGTAGGGGCGCGGGGAAGCTGTTTACAGTGGCCCGCTGACCACCTCAGCGCCATACTCAGTACCATGAGCGGGGCCTTCTGCGCCGCCCATCTTCCCGTCTCTCGGTAAACGGAGCGTCCGTGTTCAGTGTATTTCTGGTCAACAGCTTAGTGGTGATAATCGCGGTGGTGACGCACTACGAGTTCCTGTTTCGCTTGACCCAGTTGCTGCCCAAGCTCAACGTCCGTCATCGCTTTCGTATTGTCCTCGGCGTCTGCGGTGCGCTGTTGGCCCATGCGGTCGAGGTGTGGGTATTCGCCTTCGCCTATTACTTTATGCATCGCGCCAGCGGCTGGGGTGAGTTGGCGGGCAACTTCGACGGCAGCCTGTTGGATTGTGTGTATTTTTCCTTCACGACCTTCACCACCCTGGGCTTCGGCGATATCGAGCCGACTGGATCGATACGTTTCCTGGCCGGAATTGAAGGGCTTACTGGCCTGGTGTTGATCACCTGGACCGCCTCTTTCCTGTTCGTTGAAATGCAGCGCTATTGGCAACCCAAATAAACCGCCGGGCGCAGCTCACGCTAAACCTTGCTGCGGCCTGAATCACTCGCTTACGGGCAAGGCAGACGGCTCTGCCTGGTACTTCCCTTGCTGTAAGTCATCGAAATAGCGCTGGTATCGACCACTCTTGCGATAGTGCTGCAGGCGCTGGTTAAAGCGTGCGAGCAGCGCCGGGCTGCCTTTCAGGCTTTTCGGCAGCATCAGGTAGCTGTGGTTGATCAGCAGCGGCTTAGGGTGATGGGTAATACGCGCTTGCTCCGCCGCGCTGAAGTGGCTGCGCAGTGCTGCGTAGCCCACGTTGATCTCCTGCGGATAGAGGGTCACGCGTTCTTTAAGCAGCTTGTCGAAGTTTTGCTGGTCGTGGGAAACGCGCTCGATCTTCACCTTGCCCTCGGCGAGAAAAGCATCGAAGCGTGGGCCGTAGCTGTATTCCAGGCCGCCACCCAGCTTCATGCCGCTGAGGTCAGCAAAGCTGCGCCAGTCGAAGGGCAGGCTTTTCAGGTGAAAGAACACGAACTGCTCATCCAGCAGCGGGGCACTGAAGAGGAAGTCAGCCTCGCGCTCGTCCTTGTGCATCCACACGGCCGTGGCGTCAAAGTGGCCCGCGGCGGCAGATGAGTAAGCCCGTGGCCAGGGCAGAAACTGAAAGCTGACGCGGTAGCCTTCATCGGCGAGCAGATCACTGATCAGGTGAGCGATGACGCCGTTATGTCTCAGGTCACTGGACAAGTATGGCGGCCAGTCACCGACGCTGATCTTCAATTCCGGTTGTTCGCTGGCCTGCACGAAGACACCAAGCAGCAAGCACACTGCGACGAACAGGGTTTTCCACTTCATTAAATGACCTCTGTTAGCAGCGCGCATTTATACCATCGTGGGCAATGTTGCTTGTATAGATTGCGGACAGCCTGTGCCACCAATACTTCATCAAGGCGTCATCTTGGCCGTGAAGACTGCTGCGAAATGGTTCAATTCCCCGGTCTTTGCATAAGGATAGTTACTGTGCTGCGAATCCCTACACTGTGTGCGCTTTTTGCGCTGGCCCCACTGGTCTCGGCCCTTGAGCTCAAACCCCTGGCGGAGTACCAGAGCGGCTTCGCTGCGGGCACTGAAATTGTCAGTGTGCAGGCTTCGAGCATGCGCGTGGTCGTTTCCAATAGCGCCGAAGGCCTGGTGGATCTTCTGCAGTTGGACCCGGCCAAGGGCCTCAGTCGTCTTGCGCGCTATAACCTGGTGACCGAGGGCGCGGGGGAAATTACCTCGGTGGCGTTCCATCCCAGCGACGATCTCTTCGCGGTGTGCGTGCGCAACAGTGATGGCCTAAAAAACGGCCGGGTCGAGTTGCGTGCGGCCGCCGACGGTAAGTTGCTGAAGTCCATCGAGGTCGGTATCTGGCCGGACAGTGTGGCGTTTTCGCCCAAGGGCGACGTTGTGCTGGTGGCCAATGAAGGCGAAGGTTATGTGCGCGACGGCGAGGGCTTTCGCAGCGGCGAAGGCTCGCTCAGCCTGATCGACCTGCGCGCGGGTGTGGCTGCTGCCAAGCACAGCCTGATCAGGCTGCCGGACTTGGCGGGTGTCGAAGGTGCAACTCAGGCCGCGCATCAACGTCTGCTGGAGCGGGTGATCGATGGCGAAGAGATAAAGCTTCCGTTCGGTACCAGCGCTGAGCATATCGAGCCGGAATACGTGGTGTTCAGCCCGGACGGTGCGCGAGCTTACGTCAGCCTGCAGGAAAACAACGCGGTAGCGGTGGTTGATGTGCTGCAGGGCAAGCTGGACAAGGTGTTTGGTTTGGGTACGGTGCGCCATGCCGCGGATATCATCGATGACGGCACGTATGACCCGTCTGCCGAGCTGTTCGCCCTGCGCGAACCAGATGGCATCGCTGTGAGTGCCGATGGCCGCTACCTGATCAGCGCCGATGAAGGCGACAGCGACCCGAAAATCGGCAAGACCAAAGCCGGCCTGCCCAGCGGTGGAGGGCGCACGCTCAGCGTGTTCGATGCGATAAGCGGCAAGCTGCTCGGCGATACCGGTAGCCAGTTCGACGACAAAGCTGCCGAGGCCGGTGTTTACCCGGATGCGCGCAGCCCCAATAAAGGCAGCGAGCCGGAAGGCGTGGTGAGTTTCGATGCCTTTGGTAAGCGCCTGGCGGTTGCCACCCTGGAGCGTGCAGACGCCCTGGCCCTGATCGACCTGGATCAGCCGGCGCAACCTAAGGTGCTGCAGGTGATCGGTGCTGGCGAAGGTGCCGGCTCTGGTAATTTGGCGCCGGAAGGATTGGCCCATGTCGAGAAGGACGGCCGACATTACCTCGTGACTGGCCTGGAAAAGAGCGGCAACGTCGCGCTGTTCGAGCTGGTCAAGTAACGCCTTGGGCCAAACGTAGGATGGGTTAGCCGCTGCCTATAACCGCAGTCATGCAGCTTCAGCGAAGCGGCGTAACCCATCACCTGGCGCTATAGACGGCATGGGTATCGCTTTGCTCAACCTATCCTACGGCGATGCGCCCCGTCCCGTCCTAGGCCCAGCGCGCTGTACGCCACGCCTGTTGCTGTTCGGGCGTCTGGAAGGTCCAGGCAACGAAGCGGCTTTGCTTCTGGCCCTGGGCCATTTCCACGGTCTGCACCTGCAGCGCACCGGCTTGTTTTAGTGCGCTGTAGACCAGCGGCAGATTGCCAGCCTTGGAGATCAGGCTGCTAAACCACAGCACCTGCTGGCCGACCTGCACGCTTTCCTTGATCAAGCGGCTGACAAACGCCGCTTCGCCGCCTTTGCACCACAATTCTGCGGCCTGGCCACCGAAGTTCAGCACCGGCAGTTTGCGTTTGGGGTCGAGTTTGCCCAGGTTGCGCCATTTGCGTTTGCTGCCGCTGTTGGCTTCTTCGGCACTGGCGTGGAAGGGCGGGTTGCACAGGGTCAGGTCGAAGCGCTCGTCACGGCTTAACAGGCCCTGAAAGATATGCGCAGTGTCGCCTTGCTGGCGCAACTCGATGGCCTCACTCAAGCCTGGATTGGCTTGCACGATGGCCTTGGCCGAGGCGATGGCTTCGGCCGCAATGTCCGAGCCGAGAAAGCGCCAGGCATATTCACGGTTACCCAGCAGCGGGTAGATGCAGTTGGCGCCAACGCCGACATCCAGTGCGCGCACCTTGGTACCGCGCGGTATCTCGCCGCCATTGCTGGCAGCCAGCAGATCGGCGAGGTAATGCAGGTAATCGGCGCGACCAGGAATCGGTGGGCACAGGTAATCGGCGGGAATATCCCACTGCGCGATGCCGTAGAACTGCTTGAGCAGCGCGCGGTTGAACACCTTGACCGCCGCCGGGTTGGCGAAGTCGATGCTCTCATTGCCATAGGGATTGATGATCACAAAAGCCGCCAGCTCAGGGCTGGCCTTGATCAGCGCGGGAAAGTCATAGCGGCCCTGGTGACGATTGCGCGGGTGCAGCAAACCCTTGGTTGCATCGGGCTTGGCCGCAGCAGGCTTGCTGGCAGCAGGGCGCGCTGCGCTGGGTTTACGACTCGGGCGTTTCGGCGGCAGGGACATGGCAGGAAGATCGCAGGCTTGGGGCGCGGGATTTTCCCACAGCTGGGCGCAGGTTGCTCGTGGTTAGCCATATAGGCGCTAAGGATGGCGAGCGCGAGCAACCCGGTTACGGTGCGTCAGAGGTAGCCGAGCGCGGCTTTGATTGGCTGCAGGTGGGCGCTCACCCACTGTGGGTCGATCGGCCCCCAGTCGCGTATTTCATAGTGCCCGGCGTTATTGCGCTCGCCGCTCTGCTGGGCAAATGCGCAGTCGATATCCAGCTCGCTGAGGGCGCTGAGGGTGTCCTGGGCGGTACGGCGGGGCATGCCAGTGACTGCCATCAGCGCCGGCACGTTGGTCGCGGTGCCGCTGTCGATCAGCCAGGCTACGTACAGCCGGCGGTAAAAACTGCTGCGGGTTTTACTGATTTGCATAAGCGCTCCGATGCGAGGCAGCTGTGGTCATGGTGTCCGCCTCGCTGTTGGCTTAGAGGGCGTAGAGCACGATATAGCTCAGGGCGCCGGCGATATAGCCGGCGAAAGCCAGGCCGCTGATGTACTTCACGTACCAGATGAAATTGATCTTCTCCATGCCCATGGCTGCTACACCTGCCGCCGAGCCGATGATCAGGCAGCTGCCGCCGGTACCCGCGCAATAGGCGAGCATTTCCCAGAAGTGACCATTGACCACAAAGTTGCTCAGCCAGCTGGTTTCACTGCCGGCGAGCGCTAAGGTCTCGGGGCTGACCAGCGGGTACATTTTCATCGCGCCCGCGACCATCGGCACGTTATCCACCACGGCGGACAGCAGGCCGATGGACATGGCGATGGTGTAGACATTGCCCAGGCTGTCTTTCAGGTAGGTGGCGACGTCGATCAGGTGGCCGGCCGTCGACAGGCTGGAGACCGCTAGCAGAATGCCGAGGAAGAACAACACGCTGGTGACGTCGATGCGGCGCAATACGCCGACCACCGACAGCGGGTCTTTGTCTTCGCTGTTCTTGCTGCGGTGAATGATTTCAGTGGTGACCCAGAGGATGCCCAGGCCGAACAGAATGCCCATATACGGTGGCAAGTGGGTGACGGTCTTGAACACCGGGACGAAGATCAGCGCACCGAGGCCTAGGACGAACACCAGGTTACGCTCGAATGGCGTGGTCGGGTCGCGGCGACTTTCGCGGCTTTCTCTGATTTTCGGCGGGGTGATATCGCCCTTGAGCACAAAGCTCATGATGATCAGCGGGACCAGCAGGCAGATCATGCTCGGGATGATCAGTTTGACCACGATGCCACTGGCGGTGATCTGATTGCCGATCCACAGCATGGTGGTGGTTACGTCGCCGATCGGTGACCAGGCCCCGCCCGCGTTGGCGGCTATCACCACGATGCCGGCGTAGAACCAGCGCTCTTTCTGGTCGTCAATCAGCTTGCGCAGCAGCGAGATCATCACAATGGTGGTGGCCAGGTTATCCAGCGCCGCCGAGAGGAAGAAGGTGATCAGGCCCACCAGCCAGAGCAGGTGCACACGCTTGTTGGTGCGGATGCGGTCGGTGATGACCTTGAAACCTTCATGGGCGTCGATCAGCTCGACGATGGTCATCGCGCCCATGAGGAAGAACAGAATTTCGGAAATTTCACCGAGGTGATGGCGCAGCTCTTCGGTGACGTGATGGCCATTGCTGCTGGCGCCGGCAGTGCCTGAGCCAATCAGCGGCAAAATACTGTCAGCGCCCAGCACCAGTAAGGTCCAGCAGATTACGGCGGTGAGGATTGCCGAAGCGGCTTTGTCGACTTTAAGTGGGTGTTCGAGGGCGATACACAGGTAGCCAAAAACGAAGGTCAGTGCCATCAACGCATACATGATCAGAATTCCAGTTGCAGGGCTTTTTTATTGAATTAGAGGTGCCAGAGGTTCTTGATGCGCCGACGAAGATGCCTGAATTCCATGGAAATTGGCAGGGTATTTATCGCGCCGCCCGCCAATTTGTGGCCTGCGCAGCGATTTTTTGAGCGTTCGGATTACGCTGGAATGTCCCAGTTGCGCGGGGTTGCGCAACTGGGAGTGGTCTTCGCTACTCCGCCTGCGGCAGGACGTCGCGCGGGGCCTCGGCTTGTGCAACGGGCTGCGGCGGGAAGATAAACGCCAGACTGATGGCCAGCAGTGGCATCAACAAATTGAAGAAGCAGTACGGTAAGTAACTCAGGGTCGCGACACCGAGGGTGGCGGCCATGTAAGCGCCGCAGGTGTTCCACGGTACCAGCACCGAGGTCAGGGTGCCGCCGTCTTCCAGTGCCCGCGACAAGGTTACCGGGGCCAGGCCGCGCTTGGCGTACTCCTCGCGGTACATGCGGCCGGGCAGCACCAGGGCGATGTATTGGTCGGCGGTGATGATATTGGTGCCGATGGCGGTGGCGATGGTGCTGGCGATCAGGCTGCTGGTGCTTTTCGCCAGGTGCAGGGTGCTTTGCAGCAGGCGCTGCAGCAGGCCGAGTTTTTCCAGTACACCGCCAAAGCACATGGCGCAGATGATCAACCACACGGTGGTGAGCATGCTGCCCATGCCGCCCTTGGATAGCAGGCCATCCAAAGCAGCGTTGCCACTGTTGGACTGATAACCGGCAAACAGTGCGCTCCATACGGTTTTCAGCGGAGCCAGCGCGCCCGCCGCGGGGTCGGCCAGACGCTGCATCACATCGCCCTGGAACATCAGCGCAAACACTGCACCGACCAGCGCCGCGAGAAAGACGGCGGGGAAGGCTGCCCATTGGCGCACCGCCAGAAACAGCAAGAACGCTACCGGCAGTAGCAGGTGCCAGCCCAGGCTGAACTGGCCTTCCAGCGCCAGCAGCACCTCGGCGATACGCGTGGTGTCGTGGTTGCTGCTGGCCTGCTGGCCCAGCACAAAGAAGATCACCAGGGTAATCAGCAGGGCCGGCGTGGTGGTGCGCAGCATGTAGCGGATATGCGCGAACAGATCAGCACCGGCGGCGGCTGGAGCCAGGTTGGTGGTGTCCGACAGGGGCGAGAGTTTGTCGCCAAAGTACGCCCCGGAGATGATTGCCCCCGCGGTAATCGCCGGGTCCAGCCCCAAGCCGGCGGCTACGCCCATCAGGCCGATACCGAGGGTGCCGGCCACGGTCCAGGAGCTGCCAATGGACAGCGCGGTGAGGGCGCAGATCAGGCAGCTGGTGACATAGAAGTATTCGGCTGAAATCAGCTTGAGGCCGAACCAGATCATGGTCGGCACGGTGCCGGCGAGAATCCAGGTGCCGATCAGTGCACCGACCGCCAGCAGAATCAGGTTGGCTTTCATCGCCATGTGGATGCCGGCCAGGATGCCTTCTTCGATTTGTGCCCATTGCAGGCCGTTCTTCAAACCGACCAGGCCGGCCACAAATGCGGCGCTCATCAGGGCGATTTGGTTAGGCCCGCTGGACGAGCTGTCGCCATACAAGTAAACGGAAAGGCTTAACAAAACCACCAGCACGCCAATCGGTAACAGGGCGTCGAGTAGGGAGGGGGCGCGTGCATCAGTCATGGGTGTACCGGTCAATAAATGGAGCTGTGGCAGGCGCTTCAGCGGCGAAAATTGCGGCTGAGGCGCCTGCCACAAAAAAACAAAGCCCGCGCCGGTGAGGGCGCGGGCCTTAGGTGTTGCTGGTGATCAGAGCGCGGCGATTTTGCCGCGCTGCTCGACCATCTTGCCCAGCGCTTGCTCGGCCTCATTCAGCTTGGCGCGCTCTTTATCGAGCACCTCGGCGGGAGCCTTGGCGACGAAGCCTTCGTTGGCCAGCTTGCCGCCGACGCGCTTGACCTCTCCATCCAGGCGGGCGATTTCCTTGTCCAGGCGCGCCAGTTCGGCGTCCTTGTCGATCAGCCCAGCCATCGGTACCAGCACCTGCATGTCGCCGACCAGGGCGGTGGCGGACATCGGCGCGTCTTCACCAGCTGCCAGTACGCGTACCGACTCCAGCTTGGCCAGCTTGTTCAGCAGCGGCAGGTTGTCGGCCAGGCGGCGTTGGTCTTCGTCGCTGGCGTTCTGCAGGATGATGTCGATGCGCTTGGCCATGGAGATTTTCATCTCGCCACGGATCTGCCGCAGGCCCAGCATCAGCTGCTTGACCCACTCGATATCGCCTTCGGCAGCAGCGTCGATGCGCTCCTGGTTCGCGACCGGCCAGGCCTGCAGCATGATGGTTTCACCGCTGACGCCGGCTTGCGCCTTGATCCGCTGCCAGATCTCTTCAGTGATAAACGGCATAAACGGATGGGCCAGACGCAGGGCCACTTCCAGCACGCGCACCAGGGTGCGGCGGGTGCCGCGCTGACGCTCGATCGGCGCGTTCTCGTCCCACAGCACGGGCTTGACCAGCTCCAGGTACCAAGCGCAGTACTCGTCCCAGATGAATTCGTAGAGGGCGTGCGCGGCCAGGTCGAAGCGGAAGGCGTCGAGCTGACGAGTGACTTCGGCTTCGGTGCGTTGCAGGGCGGAGATGATCCAGCGGTCCACCGAGGACAACTCGACTTCTTCGCCGTTAACGCCAGTGTCCTGGCCATCGGTGTTCTCGATGACGAAGTTGGCGGCGTTCCAGATCTTGTTGCAGAAGTTGCGGTAGCCCTCAACCCGGCCCATGTCGAACTTGATGTCGCGGCCGGTGGAGGCCAGCGCCAGGTTAGTGAAGCGCAGGGCGTCGGTGCCGTAGGCGGCGATGCCGTCAGGGAATTCGGCTTTGGTCTGCTTGGCGATCTTCTCGGCCAGCTTTGGCTGCATCAAGCCGGTGGTGCGTTTCTCCAGCAGCTGATCCAGGGTGATGCCGTCGACGATATCCAGCGGGTCGAGCACGTTGCCCTTGGACTTGGACATCTTCTGGCCCTGGCCGTCGCGGACCAAACCGTGCACGTACACAGTCTTGAACGGAATCTGCCCGGTCAGGTGGGTCGACAGCATGATCATCCGCGCGACCCAGAAGAAGATGATGTCGAAACCGGTGACCAACACGTCGGTCGGGTGGAAAGTTTTCAGAGCATCGGTCTGCTCGGGCCAGCCGAGGGTGGAGAAGGTCCACAGGCCGGAGCTGAACCAGGTATCCAGCACGTCTTCGTCTTGGCGCAGGTTGGCGTCGCCCAGATTATGCGTGGCGCGTACTTCCGCCTCGTCACGACCGACATAGACGTTGCCGGCATCGTCGTACCAGGCCGGAATGCGGTGGCCCCACCACAGCTGACGGCTGATGCACCAGTCCTGAATGTCGCGCATCCAGCTGAAGTACATGTTCTCGTACTGCTTGGGCACGAACTGGATTTCACCGCTCTCGACCACGGCGATGGCTTTTTCCGCCAGCGGCTTGGTGCTGACGTACCACTGGTCGGTCAGCCACGGCTCGATAATGGTGCCGGAACGGTCGCCTTTCGGTACTTTCAGCGCGTGCGGCTCAATGCCTTCAAGCAGACCGGCGGCCTCAAAGGCGGCAACGATTTGCTTGCGTGCCTCAAAGCGGTCGAGGCCGGCGAACTGCGCCGGCAGGCTGCCGTCGATGTCGCTGTTGACGCTGCCGTCGACGTTGAATGCCTGGACTTGCGCCAATACCGCAGCGTTTTTATCGAAGATGTTCAGCAGTGGCAGGTTGTGGCGTTTGCCGACTTCATAGTCGTTGAAGTCGTGGGCTGGGGTGATCTTCACGCAGCCGGTGCCGAATTCGGGGTCGCAATAGTCATCCGCGATGATCGGGATGCGGCGGCCAACCAGCGGCAGTTCGACGAAGGTGCCGATCAGCGCCTGGTAGCGCTCGTCACTCGGGTTTACCGCGACGGCGCTGTCGCCGAGCATGGTTTCCGGGCGAGTGGTGGCGACGATCAGGTAATCCTTGCCGTCGGCGGTTTTGTTGCCGTCGGCCAGCGGGTAACGCAGATTCCACAGGCTGCCTTTCTCATCGTGGTTTTCCACTTCGAGGTCGGAGATTGCGGTGTGGAACTTGGTGTCCCAGTTGACCAGGCGTTTGCCGCGGTAGATCAGGCCGTCTTTATGCAAACGCACAAAGGCCTCTTTAACCGATTCGGACAGGCCGTCGTCCATGGTGAAGCGCTCACGCGACCAGTCCACCGAGCTACCGAGGCGGCGAATCTGTCGGGTGATGGTGCCGCCGGACTGTTCCTTCCATTCCCAGACTTTTTCCAGGAATTTTTCGCGGCCCAGGTCGTGACGGCCGACACCTTCAGCAGCAAGCTGGCGTTCTACCACCATCTGCGTGGCGATGCCGGCGTGGTCGGTGCCCGGCTGCCACAGGGTATTGCGGCCCTGCATGCGGCGGAAACGGATCAGCGCATCCATGATCGAGTTGTTGAAGCCGTGGCCCATGTGCAGGCTGCCGGTGACGTTCGGCGGCGGGATCATGATGGTGTACGGCTCGCCTGCACCTTGCGGGGCGAAGTAGTTGTTCGCTTCCCAGTTCTGGTACAGGGCGGTTTCAATGGCGTGCGGCTGGTAGGTCTTGTCCATGCGCGGCGGGACCCTTATGACGGCTGGTCGGAAAAGCCGGCAAGTATAGCGGGGATGGCCTGCGTGACGTAAGGGTGAGCGTGGAGTGACTGACTGATGGGCGCTAGGCGCCCCGTGTCATGGGCGGCGCGGCAGCAGGCGCGGCAGGCGCGCTTCTAGACGACGTTTCAGTTCGGCTTCAATTTGCGGCACGAAGTCGTCGATCACGTCTTGCAGAATCAGCTGGGCGGCGGCGCGTAGCTCAGTGTCCAGGCGGTTCAACTCGCTGTCGCGGCTGATGCTCTGGTTGACCGTTTCGCGCAGGGTTTGCGCAACGCTTGGCGCGGGCTGCGCTGGGGCGGCTGGCGTTGCCTCGCTAGGTGGTGGGGTAACGATCTCGGAGAGCAGGGGGATGCTATCCGGGTCGATCGAGTCGATCAGCAGCGGTGGCTCAAGGTTTTCATCGCCCAGCAGTTGGCGGATCGACTCCAGGTCGTTCAGCAGGTGTGCGGGTTTTTTCGGTGTGTTTGGGTTGTCCATGGTGTGGCGCTAAAGCTCGACTCGTTTTGGATCATAGCCGCGCTGACGGTAACTGCGGAAATTCTCCCGGCAGGCGGTCAGTAGGTCGGGTTCTTGGTTGACGATTTCGATCACCCGGCTGAAACGCTCAATCTGCGGTGAAAGGGTGCTGCCGAGGTTGATCAGCACGCCTTGGCTGCCGCTGGGTTCTTCATCCAGGCCAATCGCCACAGGCGCCTGCGCATCATCCTGATAGAGACTGTGCGGGACAAAGCTTTCCGCCTTGAAGCGCCACAGCAATTCGTCCAGCTCTGCACATTGCGTGGCATCGCTGCCGCGCAGAAACACCGGCAGGCCGGCGCGCCAGGCCTTCATCGCCAGCTGGCACGCCGCGCGCAGGCGGTCACCCGGCACGGCGGTGGAGAGTACATAGAATTCTATTCGGGGCATGGCGATACGCTTGGGCGTTGGTTGCAGGAGCGGCTTGCTGAAAGGCGCGCAGCTTACCAGTCAATTGCGGTTAAGACCGCTCCTACAGTGCGCCTGGTGTGTAGCGCCTATTTCGGATCGCTCGCGCCAGACGTCGGCGCGCAGCAGATCCGAGGCCGGTTGTCAGGCGTTGCTGCGGTCCAGCAGGTACTGCGTGAGCATCGGCACCGGACGGCCGGTCGCGCCTTTATCCTTGCCGCCGCTGATCCATGCCGTGCCGGCGATATCCAGATGCGCCCAGTGGTAGCTCTTGGTAAAGCGCGAAAGGAAGCAGCCAGCGGTGATGGTGCCGGCTTTCGGCCCGCCGATATTGGCGATGTCAGCGAACGGGCTGTCGAGCTGTTCCTGGTACTCGTCATACAGCGGCAACTGCCAGGCGCGGTCGTCGGCAGCCAGGCCGGCAGCGAGGATTTGCTGTACCAGCTCGTCGTTGTTGCCCATCAGCCCGGAGACATTGCTGCCCAGCGCGACGATGCAGGCGCCGGTGAGGGTGGCGATGTCGATCACCGCCTGCGGCTTGAAGCGCTCGGCATAGGTCAGGGCATCACACAGCACCAGGCGGCCTTCGGCGTCGGTGTTGAGGATTTCCACGGTCTGTCCGCTCATGCTGGTGACGATGTCGCCAGGGCGTGTGGCGCCACCGCTCGGCATGTTCTCGGCGCAGGCCAGCAGGCAGACCAGGTTGATCGGCAGCTGCATTTCGAGCACGGCTTTCAACGTGCCGAACACGCTGGCGGCGCCGCACATGTCGTACTTCATCTCATCCATGCCGCTGGCGGGTTTGATGCTGATGCCGCCAGTGTCGAAGGTGATGCCTTTGCCGACCAGGGCGAAGGGCTTCTCGGTCTTTTTCCCGCCCTGGTAGTTGAGGACGATCATCCGTGGTGGTTGATCGCTGCCCTGAGCGACGGCGAGAAACGCGCCCATGCCGAGTTCCTTGAGCTTCTTCTCATCAAGGATTTCGACTTTAAGGTTCTTGTAGGCCTTGCCCAGTGCTTTGGCTTCTTCCGCCAGGTAGCTTGGGTGGCAAAGGTTCGGCGGCATGTTGCCGAGGTCTTTGGTGAAGGCCATCCCCGTGGCAATCGCCTGGGCGTGGCTGCTGGCGCGCTGGGCGTCAGCCAGGCCGGCTTTGTCGCTGAGCAGGGTGATTTTCTTCAGTGCGCCGGCTTCGGCTTTCTGGCTCTTGAAGCGATCAAAGCAGTAACCGGCATCGGCCAGGCTTTCCACCATCAGGCGGGTTTTGCCATAAGTGTCGCGGTTTTTCACCTGCAGTTCGTCGAGCGCCAGGGCCGCGTCACCGCCGCCGAGGTTTTTCAGGCTGCTGTAAACGCTGCTGACAACTTTGCGTAACTGGCGGTCAGACAGCTCGCTGTCCTTGCCGGTGCCGATCAGGAGCACGCGCTCTGCTTTGAGGCCTGGCAGGTTATGCGCCAGCAGGGTCTGGCCGAGCTTGCCAGTCAGGTCGCCACGCTTAAGCAGGGCGCTGATGGCCCCTGCGCTGGCGGTGTCGATGGCCGTGGCGGTTGCGCCGAGTGTACGGCTTTCGCCGACAGGGATAACCAGGGTGGCGGTTTTTAGAGTTTCTGGGCGTGCGCTTTTAACAATAAATTCCATTACGTGGTGTCCCCAAGACAACGAGTCGCTATTGCAGGATAATGCCGGCTTAAATTTCAAGGTGCGCCCGTTGGGCGCGCCGGCAAGCAGTTTGGCTAGTTTGAGCTTAGCCAGCTGAGCCTGACAACCCTGGAGTGTCTGGTTTGATCGTCTTCCGTTATCTGTCTCGTGAAGTGCTGCTGACCCTGAGTGCGGTGAGTGCCGTGCTGCTGGTCATTATTATGAGCGGCCGCTTTATTCGTTATTTGGCCCAGGCGGCGCAAGGGATGCTTGATCCTGGGGTGCTGCTGATGATCATGGCGTACCGGATCCCCGGCTTCTTGCAGCTGATCCTGCCGCTGGCGCTGTTCCTCGGCATTCTCCTGGCCTATGGGCGGATGTATCTGGACAGCGAGATGACGGTGCTTTCGGCCACCGGCATGAGCCAGCAGCGCTTATTTACCTACAGCCTGGCGCCCGCCACCTTGGTTGCGCTGCTCGCCGGCTGGTTAAGCCTGGGGCTGGCCCCACAAGGCGTTGAGCATGTGGCGCGGATTCTCAACCAGCAGAGCGCCTTGACCGAGCTGGATACCCTGGTGCCGGGGCGTTTTCAGTCAATGAAAGGTGGCGCGCGGGTGACCTACACCGAAGATCTTTCCGAGGATCGCAGTTCGTTGGCCGGGGTGTTTATCTCCGAGACGCAGCTGTCGAGCCAAGGTGACAAGGAGCGCGGTATTTCTGTGCTGGTGGCGGAGTCCGGGCGTCAGGAAATTCAGGCAGACGGCAGTCGTTACCTGATCCTGGAAAATGGTTACCGCTATGACGGCAATCCGGGTCAGGCCGATTACCGCGCAATTAAGTACGACACATACGGTGTATTACTGCCCAAGCCGGAAGTGGCAGCGGATGTGATGGAGCGTGAGGCGATCCCGACGCGCGAGCTGATTGGCAGTGACGATCCACGCATGCAGTCTGAATTGCAGTGGCGTTTATCGATTCCCATGCTGGTTTTTGTGGTCACCTTGCTGGCGGTGCCGCTGTCTCGGGTCAATCCACGGCAGGGGCGCTTTCTCAAGTTGTTGCCCGCCATTCTGCTGTACATGGCTTATTTGGCGCTGTTGATCGGTGCGCGTGGCGCACTGGATAAAGCAACAATACCAACCGCCTTGGGCTTGTGGTGGGTGCATGGGCTGTTCGCGTTGATCGGTCTGCTGTTGCTGAATTGGGAGTCGCTGCGGTTGCGCTGGGCGGCCCCTCGTGTGGCGCAGGAGGTGGCCCGTGGTTAAGTTGGATCGTTATATCGGTACCCAGGTTTTTATCGCCATCATCGCGGTGCTGGGGATTATCGTGGGGCTGGCCCTGCTGTTTGCCTTTATCGATGAACTGGGGGATGTCGAGGACAGTTACAGCCTGCTCGATGCCCTCGGCTATGTGCTGCTGACAGCCCCGCGGCGCATCTATGAAATGCTACCCATGGCGGCGCTGGTTGGCTGCCTGATCGGTTTGGGCTCGTTGGCCAGTAGCAGCGAGCTGACCATCATGCGCGCGGCCGGCGTGTCGATTGGGCGGATAGTCTGGGCGGTGATGAAGCCGATGCTGGTGCTGATGCTGGTCGGCGTGCTGATTGGCGAGTACCTGGCGCCCTATAGCGAGAACCAGGCTCAGGCGAGTCGTGCCATGGCTCAAGGTGGCGGTGACGCACAGAGCTCCAAGCACGGTCTGTGGCATCGCCAGGGGCAAGAGTATGTGCACATCAACGCCGTGCAACCCGATGGCGTGCTGCTGGGGGTTACCCGCTACCGCTTCGATGAGCAGAAACACATGCAGTCCTCCAGCTTTGCCCGGCGCGCGCAGTATCAGGGTGATCACTGGCAGCTGGAAGACGTGGCGACCACGCATTTCCGTGAGCGCAGCAGTGAAGTCATCCGACAGGCTAGCGAGCGCTGGGATGTCGAGTTGACCCCGCAATTGCTCGGCACTGTGGTGCTGGCCCCGGATGCGTTGTCGATGACCGGACTGTGGGATTACATTCACTACCTGGCCGAGCAGGGGCTGAACAACAGTCAGTACTGGCTGTCGTTCTGGACCAAGGTGCTGCAGCCATTGGTGACGGCCGCCCTGGTGCTGATGGCGATCTCCTTTATCTTCGGCCCATTGCGCTCGGTGACACTGGGGCAGCGGGTGTTTACTGGGGTGCTGGTAGGCTTCGTGTTCAAGATCAGCCAGGACCTGCTCGGGCCATCGAGCCTGGTGTTCGGCTTCTCACCGCTGCTGGCGGTGTTGACCCCAGCCGGTATCTGCGCACTGGTCGGGATGTTCTTGCTGCGTCGCGCCGGTTAATCAGGCGAAAAAAGCCGGCGTGCACCCGATGTGCACGCCGGCTTTTTTATAGCCTGCCATCCATGGCGGCGACCCTTCGGGCCGTCGCTGCGCGACGTTAAAAATGGCTCCCGAGCATTTGTATGCCTGCGGTTTACTTCTTGTGAATATTCTTCGGCAGTTGAATGACCTGGCTGTCCGAATAGATGTCATGCCAGCTGCGCTTTTGTTTGTCCCAGAGCATCCAGAGAAAGCCCAGGCCGAACAGTAGCCAGGAGCCAATGGCGACCAGAAAGCGCAGTAATGCCTGCCACAGGCTGACAGCTGAGCCGTCGCGGTTCTGAATACGCAGGCCCCAAACCTGCATGCCCAGGGTCTGGCCACTGTGGGTCCAGAACTTGGCGAAGAAGCCGAACAGGCTTAGCAGCAACAGGGTCGAGAGTAGGGGGTCGCCATCCAGTGCGCCGGCATCGGACATCTGCTTGAGCTGCGCCTCGCCATAGAAGCCCATCAGGATCAGTTTGTAGATAAAGGTCACCACAATCAGCAGTGCGATGCACAACAGGGCGTCATAAAACATGGCGGCGAGGCGGCGGAGCAGTCCGGCGCTGGGGAATTCACCCTGCGGGCGCAGCAGGTGTTTCGGCATGATTGGCTCTTTACTCGGTAGGCTGGCGGAATGGGCGCTAACAATGCGGCATCAGAGGGCAATAAAAAACCCCTGATGCTGCCATCAGGGGTTCTTCAGGGTGGCAGGATTATTCCTGCACTTGAACTTCGTCAGCCTGCATGCCTTTCTGGCCCTGCACAGCGATAAAGCTGACCTTCTGGCCTTCTTTAAGGCTCTTGAAACCATTGCTCTGAATCGAACGGAAGTGCACGAACAGATCCGGGCCGCTTTCAGGGCTGATAAAACCAAAACCTTTCTCGTCGTTAAACCATTTGACGATACCGTTCTGACGATTCGACATAGTGTATTTCCTTGAACCTAGAGTTGATGACAGCCGCTACCCGTGATGAGGGGCTGATACTGGTTGCAAGGCGGTGTGCGAGGTTGAGCTGGCTGTAGCGGATCTTATTGATCTACTGCGCCTGGCCACGATTTTCGGCGACCCATGCAAACACAGTGGGGAAACTCTAGCCAACATTCAGGTGCATGCCAAGCCCCGCCAGGGCATGTAAATACTGGCCTTGAGGGCGCTTTTGTACGGTCGTCAGCAAGGGCTTTGTGCGCGTCGAGGGCCTTTCTAAGGCGACGTCACGCCGCTGTGCTGGTGTACCAGCACTTTATTGCAGGCAATAAAAAAGGCCTTGATAATCAAGGCCTTTTTCGAGATTTATGGTGCCCCGGGGGAGACTCGAACTCCCACTTCTTTCGAAAACGGATTTTGAATCCGCCGCGTCTACCGGTTCCGCCACCGGGGCACAATGGCGGCGGAGTATAGAGATGGTATTTGCATTGGTCAATGCACTTGCTGCAAATCCTTGTATTTCAATGCTTTCAGTCCTCTTCAAGACTTCCTGACGCTAGACCATTGAGTGCGGATGGCCCGTTTTTGGCCGTTCGCAGCTGAGTCACGCCCATGCACTTTGGTGACGCAGCGGTGTAGCAATGGTGACGCAGAACTCAGCAGCAAGACGCTTTCTCCTTTCCGATTCCTCGGTCGCGCGGGTCAATTGTTCAGGCAGCACTCGGCAGGTTATCCACGACAGCCACTTGTTGGGCTTTCAGATGGTCGCAGGGGCGCGCTCAAGGGTTTTCCGGGTTCGACTACGGGGAAGCTATCGAACGCTTGGGCATTGGCCTGTAATGAGCGCGGAGGAGGCTAGGGCGGCAGCGCTGGATGCTCTCAGGGCAATGCTTGGTGTTGCATCAAGGACGGATGTCGCTCGGGTTGAGGTTGCGTCACCCCCGGCACCAGTCCCGGTGACCAAGCCAAAAACCAAGCCCGCACCGACACTGCAGGCGGTCTTCAATGTCTACCGCAACACTCGAAAACTGAAGTCATCCACCGCCGACGACTATCAAAAGGTCTTCAACCGCTATGCCGCTGACTGGCTAGAAAGGGGGTGGTTAGCTATCACGTCAGACATCTTCGAGAAGCGCTTCAATGAAGTCAGTGCCAAGTCCAAGGCGCAGGCCAACCAGCTTGCCCGCATCTTCTCTGCGGTCTGGTCGTTCGGGGCTGCTAAGTACGGCATCACGACGATAAACCCGACTAAGAGGCTCAAGGCAATGGGAGGGCTGCACCACATAAAGCCAAGGGATGGTGTTATTCCTGACTCCTTGCAGCCCAGGTGGTGGAGAGCAGTTGAAGCATTGCCCGACAAGGAAGCATCGGCGGCTTTTGTCTTCATCGCCCTGACTGGGTGCCGGAGAGGGGAGGCGCTGCGGCTGAAGACCACGGACATTGATTGGCAGGCAAAGACAGTCACTTTCCACGACACCAAGAACGGCAGCGACCACCGGTTGCCTCTGTGCAGGCGTCTATTTGCCCTGCTGAAGGTTCACTGTGAGGGGCGTCAAGGCTTGGTCTTCCATCTCACGACCCGCCGCTTGGAGTTGATGGTTGAGCATCTGGTCAATCAACTGCAGTTCAAGTGGTCGCCCCATGACCTGCGGCGGACGTTTGTCACCATCGCTCAGAGGACGCTTAAGGACTTGGCCACGGTCAAACGGATGGTTAACCACAGCGTGGGTGGTGACGTGACCATGAAGCACTATTTGCGGCTGAGTGTTGAAGATTTACGGGAGTCGATGCAGCAGGTGGAGGATGCTTTCGAGGAGGTGCGAAGAGTTGCGGTTGTAGATGATAGTTTCGACGAGCCTCAGTTATAGGATTCATATCTTGGTTTCTGCTTAGACTTATTAACCAAATTCCTAGGGGCGCGCAAACATCACAGCGCCTCCGCCGAGGATTTACCCGTAGTTGAGGTTTGCTCGCGAGTCTTTCAGTATTTCACGTCCGTGACGCTATCTGCGTTATGGCGATAATGTTTATCTGTCCAATTGAATTGCCATCTATATGTAGATTACATTAAATACTGACCAGTATGCGCCGAGGTTTATGTAGTTTGAGAGCTATTGCAGGCAAAGTCGCGTAGTTATGTGGTTTAACTTTAAGTTGGTTTTGAGTGTTCTATGGCGAGCGGCTAATGGGGTTTTTAGAATCTCACCTGTACAGCTGCGCCGGCAACACTCAAAGTTGAGAAGGTTTTGCCTGGCGCATAAATCATGGCATGCCAAAAAATGCCAATCACATAAAGTTATTAATTGCATATTATGAATGGTTTTATGCGTCGTGAATTAACCCTTTTTCAAACTTCGGATTGTTCTTCTGGAATCGTTTGACTAAGTGGTATTTTTTCGAGTTTTCAGGGCCAGACAAAATGTCCGGGAGGTCGTTGTCAACGACAATCACTTGGCAGGGGGTATCATTATTTTTCGCTAGGCTTACTACATCTAATAGTTGAGAGTAGATTTTTTCATAAATAGCTGGGTCTGAAACCGAGTCGTCGTCCTCCGGGCTCCTTTTTCGGCCTATATTTTGGCCCGGTGTATCTATCATCAAAAATGGAGGGATGTTGCAGGCCTCTTCTATGGAGTATGCAAGTCTTGTTATATACATGCCAAGAGACATAACAGTTCTAATTCCACCAGAAAGATGGTCGTAATAAGAGATGTTTCTAAATTGTGGGACGAACTGCTTGCTGTAGGAGATGCTGTGTACGTTCTGAACGCCGCTTTTTTCTATATATCTAGTGAAAGTAGTCCTGAGTTTCGAGATGATTTCATCTGCGTCAATCAGTCCGGCCTCAATATTTTTGATTAAAATTTCTAAGTTGGAGATGACGGATTGTTTGCTGTTTATTTTTTCTTGAGTTTCACTGTACTTTTTGTATATGGATAGATTTTTTTTGAGATGAGCCAGTTCTACATGTGCCTGAACCTTAGCTTTCTCTGCTGTTTCGATCATTGATACGATGGGGGATATGCTGGAAAGGTTATTAACGTCAAAAATTTGTGTGTGCTGTTGAATCTGAAGTTCTACTTGAGCAGCTTCGGTCTGGAGAGTTTCTATCTTGTCTAGAGCGATCTTTATGGTGTCGTCAAGTCCAGATATTTTATTATTAACAGATCGTTCAATCGAATTTATTTCGTTTTCAGGTATGGCCTGAGAGGCGATAGTTAAATTACTGCTGCACGTAGGGCATGCAATGGTTTTTTCAACAGGTACGTTGCTCAGAAATGGACGAGACAACTTTGAAATCTTGATGTTATCTAGCTCAATCCGATACGTGCTTTTAAGCTTGGAAAATTCGGTGATGCGCTTTTTTAGAGAGGCGATTTGTTTGGTCTTTTCGTCTAGGTTGTCTCTCAGTTGGCCTAGGGTTTTTCGTAGCTCAATGGAGGCTTTAGAGTTCAAGCTGAAATCTGTTTTTAAGTTTTGTACTGCTTCGTCTAGTTCCTCAATTTTTTTCTTGGTGTCGTCGATTTTATCCCCGAAAGCAAATTCATCGAGAGATATTCCTACTTCTCTCAAAAACTTTGAAAGAATATCTTGGGAGCTCTTGAGTTGCTTGAGTATGTCAATTTCCTGCTTTCGCTGAGTGTTTAGCGAGGAAAGTCGCTCGTCGTGGATGTTGTAAACAAACTTCTGGATGGCTACGTTTTTAATAAATACAGCTTGGTTTTTGTAATCCAGAAGTCCGTCAGAGCCTACATCTGTTTGCTTTAGGAACATTAGCTTCATTAGGTCTCTAAAACTAAGTCGGTCTTCGTCAGCATCAGGTCTGGTCAATGATTCTTTGACTTTAACGCGTGCAATGCCGAGGCTTTCAAGAATGAAATCTGATAACCAGCCATCAGGCATATTCCCGTTAGAGTCTGCGGCCATGAACTGAGGGAAAACTTCCCCTCTATTATCGAAGTTGCAAGAGTATACTTTTACGGCTGACTTGGGTTCGTTTAGAGCGCGCTCTACTGTATATATGTTCCCGTTGAGTGATAGCTCAAGGAATAGCGTTCTTACCTTTGCTTTAACTTCATCATAAAGTATTTTCTTGTTTGAGCCGCCTAGGCAATAATTTATCATATGGGGTATGGTGGATTTTCCGGAGTCCATCGAGCCCCATATAATGTTAAGCCCTAATTTAAACTTGGCCTCATATATACCGTCGATGCCCATTAATATCAATCGATGCACGATTAGAGAGGGGTTGCTATCCATTATCCACCCAATATGATTTTGTTCAAGACTGATTCTGATTTGTTTATCAGTCCTTTAATCGCCACAATTTGACTTTCAAGTTGTACCTGTGTTGGTAGTTCTGAAGTTGGTGGTGGTGTTAGGCACTTAATTAGAAAGTGCTCGTCATCTCTAATTAGCTCCACAATACCGGCTTCTGAAAGTAGCATTACTTTGGTTAGAAATTCCTTCTTGTCGAAGGCACCCGTGCTTTTCACTTCTGAATTATATAGTGATTCAGGAATGTCGTTAGCTGAGTGAGGCCCACTCAGGAATTGGCAGGCATTTTTGAATAGTTTGGGGCTCTTAACTATGTGGTCAATTTGCTGAGCCTTATATATAGATAGTTGTAATTTTTTATTTCGATTTTCGGAGAGTTTGTAAATTATAAGCCAGGCACGATAAAGCGCAGAGTAGTGCTCTTCTCTGAAATCAAAAAAAGCATAGTCTATGCTCATGCCAGCATGCTCTTGATTTCTTCAATTGATGTGCTGTTTGACCATGTTACGGTGGTGCATTCCTTGTTTGCCTCTTGGTGTAATAGGCCTTTTTTGTGAAGAAAGTTGATGTAGCTCGCACCTACTTCAAGGGCGTGTTTATCTTCACTTAATAATTTTTGGTGCACCTCTCCAAAGATCATATTAGGAGTTGAGCCAGTATTTGCGTGATAATTAAATGTTTGCCTGTAGAGAGAAATTACTTTGACTCTCAGTTCGCGAAGTAGATTTTTATCTTCTTCATCTGCCGCTTTTGTGATGATTTCTGCGTTAAAAAAGGATTCTTTTGCGTCCTCAATCCCTTTCTCACCGATATCACAAAGTATCATTTTTATTACAAAAATTTCTTTGTCGTAATCGGGTGACGCCTCTTCATATGTAAGCGTTGAAAGAGAGTGCATTTTATTATTTTTTGAGATTTTTCTTAAGAATTTCTGAATGGCTTTGTACGCGCTGTCCTTGCTGGATTGGGGCTTGCATATTGTATTATGGTCGTGGGGGATATTTAGGAATTTGGTTGTGAAGGGGAGACCGCTTGACTGAGGGACATACTGGTCATGTTGGCCAATAACGTAAACAGATTCGGGAAGCTTGCTTTTTCTATCAATCCATCGATTGTTAAGTTCACTGTTGTATGCGTTCAAGGGGACTAGTTCTTTGCTATTCACGTTGAAAAGCGAGAGCAGTATTGAATCCAAAGACCCTTTGTGAGGAACCGCAATAGAGCCATAACCTATAATTTCAGGCCCGTCACCCTGCACATGGCTGAGTATGACTTCCTTGCAAATCAAGCCTCCCATGCTGTGCCCTATAAGAACAATGCCATCATGCTCATCTAGATTTAGCTGTATGAAACTTCTTAGTTCATCGGCGAGATTTTTTATCGGCCGATTATATCTAACCTTTGGCCTAAGTCCGAACAGTGATATGGCTTTTTGGATTATGTCAGCGTGGAAAATATCAGTTATTTTGGAAAAGTACTCAAACTCAACCATTTCAAAGGTTTCTGATAGGTCAGCTTCTTTTAATAATAAATCTTTGAATGTTTCACCGCTTAAGTTTTTCCATGTACTAATTCCGCCTGTAAACCCATGAACAAACACTACAGCCAATGGTTTTTTAGTAGTACTCATAACAGCCTCATATCCCTAGGAAGCTAAAACATTAAATTCCTTGATGCGAAATCTTGAAAACACTACCACCGATGAGGTCAATGAGCCATTATTTGTAGCTTGGTGCGCTCTCCATGCGAGACTTGGATCGTCAAGTTTTCGGGCGTCTAAGCTAGATAGAGCTTTTTTACTTGGTGCTCAGTTTAGTTCTAGCGCTGAGAAAATTAGGAGCTTGATTGGAGCTAACTCGCCACGTACCCAAGAAACAAGGAATGCTTGAGCGTAAATTCAGCCTTTTGAGGGGGGGGGAAGCCATTAGTCGAGCATACAACCCAGTAGCATTTTGGTGCGCGCGCCCCCCTTTAGTAGAGGTTAGGCTTCTTCGACGCCTCCTTGAGGTTCTGCTTTCGCTGCGAAGCTTGAGTTTATCCTCTGGTCGCTTTGGGTTGGATGCTATCTGGTCGTTATTGTTACTACGTTATGACTGGTCAGATGGGGCATCTGGCTCGTCGAAATTTGCAGTTACTCATGCCGATAGATCACACAAGCTCTGCGTTACACCTGCCTTTGCTCCCGTGGGTGCTCCTGTAGTTGCTTGCTTTAGGTAGGTAACTCAAGAGTGAATGTTTCTGGCAGAAAAATATGAGCGGCCTTCTGTAACAATGGTTCTGCCCTGATTCCCCCGTGCCGGGGGGGGCATTTCGAGCATCATTTTCCGCCCAAGCATAGCTCCGCCCATTGCTGGCTGTGCAGCCTTGATATCCCCCGGTGCAGCTCTGCGTCCTTTCCTCGGTCTAGGAAATTATCATCTCTACGCCACAGTCCAAGCCGTTCTCTTTGGGTATACCTCATCGACTACAGCGGCAGCCTTCGTTTGCGTTGTCGTTTGTGTACTGTTGACTACTTATACGGCTACATGCATGGTGGCAACACTTAAACGACTACGAGGAGTTGTCGCCAATGTTTGTCCGCGCATATCTTCGGGCATCCACTACTGAGCAAGACGCCAGCCGCGCACGCTCTGCCTTGGATACCTTCGTCCATAGCCACGGCCTCACCATCGCCAGCTATTACACAGAGAACGAGAGCGGGGCATCCTTGCAGCGTCCCGAGTTATTCAGGCTGCTGGCCGACGCCAAGCCGGGGGATGTTCTGTTGGTTGAGCAGGTCGACAGGCTTAGCCGTCTCACTGAGGGCGATTGGCAGCAGCTCAGGGCGACCATTAAGGCTAAGGATGTGAGGGTCGTTGCCTTGGATCTGCCTACCTCGCACCAGTTCTTAGTCGCGCCCAACGCCACCACTGCTGACGCCTTCACCTCGCGGATGCTTGGGGCCATCAATGACATGCTCTTAGACATGCTCGCAGCGGTTGCCCGGAAAGACTACGAAGACCGCCGCAGACGGCAGGACGAGGGCATTGCTAAGGCCAAGGCTCAGGGGGCATACAAGGGAAGGGGTGTAGACAAGGAGAAGCACGCCCGCATCATGGCACTGCTAAGCAAAGGCACTGGTATACGCGAAGCTGCCAAGCTCCTAGGGGTCAGCACCAGCACTGTTATCAGGGCAAGGGACAAGGCCAAGGAAGGCGCCACAGCCTGACGCCTATCACCAGCACCAGCACAAAGACGAAGCCCCCGGAGGTCACCCAACGGGGGTTTTTCGTATCTTGTGGTTCATCCACGGATAACCAGTCCGCTGCATAACCATTTAAGTCCTGCCCCTCAACGGATTCTCCGTCCGTAGCAAAACCATTCCTCTCCCTGTCCGCTCCCCTGTTGTTTTCTCCTACCTCAAGTCCTTCAACAAGACCCTGGCCGCCCTGGAAGACCTGACCGCCCGCAACAAGGCAGTCGCCGCTCAGAAGACCGAGCAGGCCATCGCCCTGGAAGAGCAAGCAGAAGACCTGCTGGCCGAGGCACAGAGCGCTGAGGCAGTCGCTAAGAACATCCGCGAAATGCTCGGGCAGTAAGCCATGTGCGCGCCTCTTCCACCGGGCTACAGGCCACGCCCCAAGCGGGGTTGAGGCCTCCCAAACGTAATTACCCCCAGTACTAGCTGAATCACTTCAGAACCTTTCGAGCGGCCCTTCGCCGCCTATCAACATCTTGGAGAGAACGACATGACCAACAACATCATCACCCGCGACTACAACGGCCAGACCTTCAGCTTCCGCGAGGACGGCTACTTCAACATGACCAAGGCTGCGAAGGTCTACGGTAAAGACCTGAGCAACTTCATGCGGTCGCCTGATACTGTCGATTACGTCGACGCGCTTTCTCAAACCGTGAAATCCACGGACTGCCCTGTAGTCCAGGCAGTACGCGGGGGCCGCGCCCCAGGCACTTGGGGTCACCCTAAGCTGGCCGTCTTCTTCGCCCGCTGGCTGGACGTGAAGTTCGCCGTGTTCTGCGACATGGTCATCGACGACATCCTCAACAAGAAAGCTGAGCTGACCATCACCAAGCCGGAAGAGTCCGCCTCTTTTGCCTTGCCTCAGACTTATCTGGCGTCTCTGGAAGAGCTGGTCAAGTCCCTTAAGGAACGTGAGCAACTGGAGCAGGCGAACCTGCAGCTCACTCAAGAAGTCACCACACTGACCCCTAAGGCAATCGGCTACGACACCTTGGTCAGCAACGACGGCTTCTTCACAGCCACGCAGGCCGCTGAAGCATTGGGCATGCCGAGCGCCATCGCTCTGAACCGTTTCCTCAGGGCTATCGGTTGGAAGTCGAAGCGCGATACAGACGCCCCAACAGCGATGGCACGGGATAAAGGTTGGTTGGTCACTCGCTTCCGTAACAAGGCAGGCACTGGCCGCAGCTTCCCTCAGGTCTTCGTGACACCTAAAGGCCTCACCGAGCTGCGCTTCATCCTGAGCAAGGAGGCAGCGTAATGCGTGACGTCGACTACATCCTGCGAGGTGTCTGTTACGAAGTGCAGAAGATTCTTGAAGCGTTCTTTGGGCGGTGCTGAGCCGTATGTAATGCTGAGTCTACCTGCCTCCTTTACCCCCAGTACTAGCAGAAAAGAAAGCCGTTCTTATCGGCCCTTTACTGCCTCTTAACACTCCCCCGGCGACATCTCCCGACACCCTGCAGGGCTACCCCTAGCGGTGCGCTCGCGTTCGCCTATCACAAAGGAAAACTACCCAATGAAACACCACACACCTGATTCACTTGTCCGCTTCCACGTCCACATGCGCCGAGACCATGCCACTCAGTTGGTTGAACTGGCCAACGCTCTAGCGAAGCTGAAGGGGCGCGACACACGTCTTGGCGAGTCACTGGAGCTGGCTCTAATCGCTGGCTTGAGCAAATCGCTTGCCGACCTCTTGGCGCTCGCCCAGGGCGACAAGGATGGTTCTCACTGGCTGCAGCTTGGCCCAGTCAACCGCATGGGTGGGAAGGCTCTCGCCCCGGCAAAGCTCAGTCGCTGAAGGAGGGGGCATGGAAAATTTGCCCGAAGAGTTGCTGGAGTTCAGTCGGCGGCTGGAGGCCCGAATTTGTGAGCTTGAGGAGCGAAGGACGCGGCTTTCTGGCTTGGTCGCCAATGCAAAGGTTAGTGGGCGAGGGCGCAAGCCTGATGCGGTTTGCAATCCTTTCGTAGGTCTTAGAACGTTGCTCCGTGAGGACGAAGAAGCGGTCAGAGCCTATGGCTACCCAGCATGGCTGGATGATGTTCTTCGAGGAGTGGCAAGTCTTGATTGGTATCGCCCCAATGCTCGCAGTATTCCGCTGTCTGTACGGCATATGCTGGCGATTCTTGACCAACTGTCTGTCATCACTGCCGCCGGCGTTTCTGCCCTGCTGCTTGTTGAGGTTCGACAGGCCCAGCGATACGTTCAGGCGCTGAGAATGGCCATGCCTTATCTGTTAGCTGGAATGCCCGTCGGAACCTTCGAGCGCATAGCTGAGCTTCAGTCAGGTGCTGAATATTTCGATGACGAAGAGCAGGAAGGCATTGCAGCCTGATGAGCTGAATTAACGTCGCAATATATAAGAGACCACCAAGACCACTACCTCCTAGAGGTCTCCGGGTGTTCGCTCTGGTGCAGCTGCTGTAGTTGCCTCTTCAAAGGCAATCCATGCAAAGACCACCGCCAAGGCCGTCTCTGGGCGAAGCACTCAGCGCCACTCTCAGCCATCACATGGCGTCCCCAAAATCTTGGTCTCAGCCGAAGGCCTTGGCCTCGACTACCTGACCTGCATCACCGGAGGTCTCCACCTGAGAAGCGTCAGGAGGGGGAGGCCTGCCCGTGCATCTAATAAGGAACACTTACCAATGACCACCTACACCATCTATACCGACGGCGCATGCCGCAACAATGGAAGGCCTAGCGCCAAGGCAGGCTGGGGTGCAGTACTGACCAATCCCCAAGGGGAGACATTAGAAATTGCCGGGCCAGTCCCTCGGGGCGAGCCGCAGACCAACAGCAGGGCTGAGCTAATGGCCCTTGTCGAGGCTCTGAAGCGATGTACTAAGACAGCACCTATCACCCTGCACACTGACAGCAAATACATTGCCGACGCCTGCAACGGCTGGCTAGAGGGCTGGAAGAGTAGGGGCTGGAAGAGGGCCGACAAGAAGCCCCCGGAGCATCTCGACCTATGGCGGTGCATTGACCAGTTGCTACAAGAGAAGGATGTCACCGTCTGCTGGGTGAAGGCACGCAACGGAATGCTAGGTAATGAGCGGGCCGATGCCTTGGCATGTCTTGGGGCAAACGGAAAGGTCATCAGGAAACGCTGCAAGAACAGGTCTGAATGTCAGTTGTTGGAGGAGGCTTGAAGATCTCTGACGAGGTTGTCAGAATTGAGTCTTAACCGTGACTCAGCGGTGTAGCAGCGGCCTTGATGGCCTGAAAGGTGCGTTCTAGAGGGGTTTGGTAGTAGGCAGTGGGCATTTTGAATCCGCCGCGTCTACCGGTTCCGCCACCGGGGCACAATGGCGGCGGAGTATAGAGATGGTATTTGAGTTGGTCAATGCACTGCGTGTTCAGAATGTGTGATTTCCGGTAAACTTTGCCGCCCTTCTAGATGACCCCACTCTGACCATGCGTGTTGCCGACTTCAGTTTTGAGCTGCCAGACGCTCTGATTGCCCGCCATCCTCTTGCCGAACGCCGTGCCAGCCGCTTGCTGGTGCTCGATGGGCCAACCGGTGAGTTGGCGCACAAACAGTTCAGTGATCTGTTGGATTATCTGCGCCCCGGCGATTTGATGGTGTTCAACAATACGCGGGTGATTCCGGCGCGGCTGTTCGGGCAGAAGGCTTCGGGCGGCAAGCTGGAGGTGCTGGTCGAGCGGGTGCTGGACAGTCATCGTGTGCTGGCCCATGTGCGTTCGAGCAAGTCGCCCAAGCCCGGTTCGAGCATTTTGATCGACGGCGGTGGCGAGGCCGAGATGGTCGCGCGCCACGATGCGTTATTCGAGCTGCGTTTTAGCGAAGAAGTGCTGCCGCTGCTGGAGCGGGTCGGGCATATGCCGTTGCCGCCGTATATCGACCGCCCGGATGAGCAGGCCGATCGTGAGCGTTATCAGACGGTGTATGCCGACCGTGCCGGCGCCGTGGCCGCGCCGACTGCGGGGCTGCACTTCGATCAGGCGCTGTTGGATGCCATTGCTGCAAAGGGTGTCGAGCGCGCCTTTGTCACACTGCACGTAGGCGCGGGGACGTTTCAGCCGGTGCGGGTTGAGCGCATCGAAGACCACCATATGCACACTGAGTGGCTAGAGGTCGGTCAGGATGTGGTGGATGCTGTGGCGGCTTGTCGTGCGCGCGGCGGGCGGGTAATCGCCGTCGGCACCACCAGCGTGCGTTCGCTGGAAAGCGCCGCGCGCGATGGCGTGCTCAAGGCTTTCAGTGGTGATACCGATATCTTTATTTTCCCAGGCCGGCCGCTGCATGTGGTCGATGCGCTGGTGACCAATTTCCATTTGCCGGAATCGACCCTGCTGATGCTGGTGTCGGCGTTTGCCGGTTACCCGGAAACCATGGCGGCCTATCAGGCGGCGATTGCCGGCAAGTACCGTTTTTTCAGTTACGGTGATGCCATGTTTATCACCCGCAATCCCGCACCGCGCGGGCCAGAGGAACAGTTATGACGCGCACGTGCCGCATGTCTTTCGAATTATTGGCGACCGAGGGCAAGGCGCGCCGTGGTCGGCTGACCTTTCCGCGTGGCGTGGTGGAAACCCCGGCGTTTATGCCGGTGGGTACCTATGGCACGGTCAAGGGCATGATGCCGGACGATGTCGAGGCGATTGGTGCGCAGATTATTCTCGGCAACACCTTTCACCTGTGGCTGCGTCCTGGCACCGAGGTGATCAAGAAGCACGGCGACTTGCACGACTTTATGCAGTGGCAGGGGCCGATCCTCACCGACTCCGGCGGTTTTCAGGTGTTTAGCCTGGGCGCGATGCGCAAGATCAAGGAGGAGGGGGTGTACTTCGCCTCGCCTGTCGACGGTGCCAAGGTGTTTATGGGGCCGGAAGAGTCGATGCAGGTGCAGCGCGATCTGGGCTCCGACATCGTGATGATTTTCGATGAATGCACGCCCTATCCGGCCGAGTTTGACGTGGCCAAAAAGTCGATGGAGTTGTCCTTGCGTTGGGCCAAGCGCTCGAAAGACGCCCATGGCGAGAATACCGCGGCGCTGTTTGGTATCGTTCAGGGCGGCATGCATGAGGAGTTGCGCAAGGTTTCCCTGGAGGGCCTGGAGCAGATCGGCTTTGACGGTTATGCGATTGGTGGCCTGTCCGTCGGTGAGCCGAAAGAAGAAATGATCAAGGTGCTCGACTACCTGCCCGCGCAGTTGCCGGCCGATAAGCCGCGCTACCTGATGGGCGTCGGCAAGCCGGAGGATCTGGTCGAAGGCGTGCGCCGTGGTGTGGATATGTTCGACTGCGTGATGCCGACCCGTAATGCGCGCAATGGTCACCTGTTTATCGACACGGGCGTGCTGAAAATCCGCAATGCCTTCCATAAGCAGGACAATTCGCCGCTGGATCCGAGCTGTGATTGTTACACCTGTAAACACTTCTCCCGCGCCTATCTGCATCACTTGGATAAATGCGGCGAAATGCTCGGTAGCATGCTCAATACAATCCATAACTTGCGGCATTATCAAGTGCTTATGGCTGGTTTGCGCGAGGCTATTCAACAGGGTACATTGGCCGCCTTTGTCGATGCCTTCTATGCCAAGCGCGGGCTGCCAACGCCGCCTCTGGACTGATTCCCCAACCTTATAAAGACCTTTTAACAGGAGTGTTATATGAGCTTTTTTATCCCCGCTGCGTTCGCTGAAGGTGCCGTTCCGGCTGCCGGTCCTGCTGGTAGTGGTTTTGAGTGGGTATTTCTGGTCGGCTTTCTGGTCATCTTCTATCTGATGATCTGGCGTCCACAGGCCAAGCGTGCGAAAGAGCACAAGGGTCTGATTGGTGGCCTGCAGAAAGGTGATGAAGTGGTAACCAGCGGCGGTATCGCTGGCAAGGTGTCGAAGGTTTCCGATGACTTCGTGGTAATCGAAGTGTCCGACACCGTCGAGCTGAAGATTCAGAAAGTGGCGATTGCCGCCTCGCTGCCTAAAGGCACGCTGAAAGCGATCTAAGCCACACACCTTTACCATTCGACGGGGCGCTTAATGCGCCCCGCGTCATAACGGGCGGCGTCATGCTCAACAAATTTCCCCTCTGGAAGTACCTGCTGATTCTGGCTGTGCTAGCAATCGGTTTCCTCTATTCCGCGCCCAATCTGTACCCGGATGATCCGGCGATCCAGATCAGTGGCAACAGCTCCGCCATGCGCGTCGAGCAGGCTGACCTGGAGCGCGCTAAGCGTGCGCTGGAAGCGGCCGGTATCAGTGTAAAAGCAGTCAGCGTGGCCAATCAGGGGCGTGCCGGCTTGCTGCGCTTGAACAGCGCTGAAGATCAGTTGCCTGCCAAAGAGCTGGTGCGCAAGACTTTGAGCGATGAGTTCGTGGTGGCGTTGAACCTGGCGCAAACCACACCGGATTGGCTGCGCAACCTGGGCGGTAGCCCAATGAAGCTCGGTCTGGACTTGTCCGGTGGTGTGCACTTCCTGATGGAAGTGGACATGGACAAAGCCCTGGATGCGCGCCGTAAGGTCTACGAGGGTGAGGTCAAGAGCCTGCTGCGCAAAGAGCGTGTGCGTTATCGCAGTCTGCCTGAGCTCAATGGTGCTATTCAGTTGGGTTTTGTTGATGAGGCGGCGTTGGAGAAAGCTCAGCAGCTGATTCGCAAGGATTTTAACGATTTTGATATGACCACTGTGCAGCGTAATGAGTTGCAGGTGCTGCGTTTGGCGCTGACCCAGGCCAAGCTGGTCGAAATTCGCGAATACTCGATCAAGCAGAACCTGACCACGGTGCGCAATCGGGTCAATGAGCTGGGTGTAGCCGAGCCGCTGGTCCAGCGTCAGGGGGCCAACCGCATCGTGGTTGAGCTGCCGGGCGTGCAGGACACCGCCGAAGCCAAGCGTATTCTCGGCAAGACCGCCAACTTGGAGTTCCGTCTGGCCGCTGAGCCGGATGCAGCCAGGGCGGCGACAGAAAGCTTCGAGTTCCGCCAGGAAGGCCGTCCGCCGGCGCTGCTGGAGCGTGATCTGATCATCACCGGTGACCAAGTGACCGATGCGCAGGCCAGCTTCGACGAAAACGGCAGCCCGCAGGTGAATATCCGCCTGGATGGCCGTGGTGGTGATCTGATGAATCGCGCCACCCGCAACAATGTCGGGCGCAGCATGGCGGTGATCTTTATCGAGCAGAAGCCGGTGACCCGCTATGTGCGTCAGGTGGTCGATGGCGTCGAGAAGGAAGTCGAACTGCAGACCTTCGTCGAAGAGAAGAAGATCATCAGCCTGGCCACTATTCAGTCACCGCTGGGTAGCCAGTTCCGCATCACCGGCCTGGATGGCCAGGGCGAGTCGTCCGAGCTAGCGCTGCTGTTACGTGCTGGTGGCCTGGCGGCGCCGATGTACTTCGCGGAAGAGCGCACCATTGGCCCGAGCCTGGGTGCTGACAACATTGCCAAGGGCGTAAATGCGTCGTTGTGGGCAATGCTGTTTGTCTCGCTGTTCATCATTGCCATCTACCGTGCCTTTGGTGTGCTGGCGACTTTTGCCCTGGGCCTGAACATGGTGCTGTTGCTGGCGCTGATGTCTCTGCTCAGTGCTACCCTGACCCTGCCAGGCATTGCCGGTATCGTGCTGACTATGGGTATGGCGGTGGATGCCAACGTGCTGATCTTCTCGCGTATTCGTGAGGAAATAGCCAATGGCATGTCGATTCAGCGTGCGATCCATGAAGGCTTTGATCGGGCCTACTCGGCGATTGTCGATGCCAACCTGACCACCCTGTTGGTCGGCGGTATTTTGTTCGCCATGGGCACTGGGCCGGTCAAGGGCTTCGCGGTGACCCTGTCGCTGGGCATCATCACATCGATGTTTACCGCCATTCTGGTGACGCGTTGCATGGTCAACCTGACGTGCGGCGGGCGTGACTTCAAGAAGTTGTGGATTTAAGGGGCTGTGATGAATCGTACGATCAACTTCATGGGGGTTCGCAATATTGCGTTCGCCCTCACTGTGCTGCTGACGCTGGTGTCGCTGGGTAGCCTGTTTACCAAGGGGCTGAACCTGGGCCTGGACTTTACCGGCGGTACGCAAATCGAGCTGAGCTACGAGCAGCCAGCAGACCTCGGTAATATCCGCGCGCAGTTGGCGGGTGCCGGCTATGCCGATGCCGTGGTGCAGAGTTTTGGTGCCACCACCGATGTGGTGGTGCGCATGCAGGGCAATGATCCTGAGCTGGGTAACAAAGTAGCGACAGCGCTGCGCCAGGCCGGTGAGCAGCTTGAGGTGAAGAAGGTTGAGTTCGTCGGCCCGCAGGTCGGTGAAGAGCTGCGTGATCAGGGCGGGCTAGGGCTGCTGCTGGCGCTGGGTGGGGTGATGCTTTACCTGGCCTTCCGCTTTCAGTGGAAGTTCGGTGTGGCGGCGATTATCTCGCTGGTCCACGACGTGATTGTCACTCTCGGCATTCTCTCGTTCTTTCAGATCACTTTCGACCTGACGGTGATGGCGGCGTTACTGGCGATCATCGGTTACTCGCTGAACGACACTATCGTGGTGTTCGACCGGGTGCGGGAGAACTTCCGCGTGCTGCGCAAGACGAGCTTGATCGACAATATCAACATCTCCACCACGCAGACCCTGTTGCGCACCATGGCGACCTCCATATCTACTTTGTTGGCGATTGGTGCGTTGCTGATGTTTGCCGGCGACAACCTGTATGCATTCTCGGTGGCGCTGTTTGTCGGTGTGGCGGCGGGTACCTACTCGTCGGTCTATATCGCCAACGTGATGCTGGTGTGGCTTGATCTGACCGTGGATGATTTGATTCCGCCGGTGGTGGAAGAAGAGGTTGATGAGCGTCCTTGATTCTGTGCGCTTAATCGCAAATGTTTGAATAGACCGGGCAGGTATTGAACTTGCCCGGTTTTTTTATGCTCCAAGGCAGGGATTAAGGCGCGATGCGCGCTAAGCAGCGTTTCCAGGAGGTTGGTATGAATAAGTCATTGTTGGTCGGTGCAGTATTGGGTGCAGTGGGTGTGACGGCAGGCGGTGCGGTGGCCACTTACAACGTTGTCACTGCCCCTAAGTATGCTGAAGTGCTCGCAGTGAAGCCGGTTAACCAAACCATCAAGACCCCGCGAGAGGTGTGTAAAGACGTGGCGGTCACCCGGCAGGCACCGGTCAAGGATCAGCATAAAATTGCCGGTACGGCGATTGGTGCGGTGGTTGGCGGTTTGTTGGGTAACCAGGTTGGTGGTGGTAACGGCAAGAAGTTGGCAACCGTGGCCGGTGCGGTCGGCGGTGGCTATGCCGGTAACAAGGTGCAGGGCAGCATGCAGGCCAATGACACGGTGACCACCACCGAAACGCGCTGCAATACGGTGACCGACACCAGTGAGAAACTGGTTGGTTATGATGTTAAGTACGAGTTGGACGGTAAGATTAGCCAAGTGCGTATGGCTAATGATCCAGGTCAGCGCATCCCGGTGCGTGATGGTCAGTTGGTGTTGGCCGAGTAAGTGTTCAGGCAATAAAAAAGCGCCCTAGGGCGCTTTTTTATTGCCTGACCTATTAGCGCTTCAAAGCGGCTGACAGGTGCGGCTGGATAGCAGTGAGTACCGCTTTGAAGCACTTGGTGTTGCCGGCCACGATCTGGCCTTTTTCAAGGAATTCATGGCTGCCGTTGAAGTCGCTGACCAGGCCGCCTGCTTCTTGAATCAGCAGGGCGCCGGCGGCCATGTCCCATTCGGACAGACCAAACTCCCAGAATGCATCGAAGCGGCCCGTGGCAACGTAGGCCAAGTCCAGGCTTGCTGCTCCGCCCTGGCGTAGGCCCGCAGCCTGGCCAACCAAGCTGCGGAACATGCCGATGTGGTTTTCGAGGTTGTCCATCTGGCTGTCGCGGAACGGGAAGCCGGTGCCGAGCAGTGCGCCTTCCAGGCTCTTGCGATTGCCAACGCGCATCCGGCGGCCGTTGAGGGCAGCGCCGCGGCCGCGGCTGGTGGTGAATTCTTCTTGGCGCACGGGGTCGATGATCACGGCATGCTCAAGGCGGCCACGGTATTTGCAGGCGATGCTCACGGCGTAATGCGGAATGCCGCGGATAAAGTTAGCGCTGCCATCCAGTGCGTCGATGATCCACACATAGTCAGCGCCTTCACCGCTGCCTGCGCTCAGGCCGCTTTCCTTGCCGAAGATGCCGTGAGTCGGGTAGGCCTTGCGCAAGCCCTGGATGATCAGTTGCTCGGCGGAGCGATTAAGCTCAGTTACATAGTCCTTGGCTTCTTTCTCGTCGACCGAGATGACGTCCAAGCGTTCGGTCGAGCGGAAGATCATTTCGCCGGCGCTACGGGCTGCGCGCAGCGCGATATTCAGCATGGGCTGCATGGATGTTCACCTGGGTCGTTAAAGAAAGCCGGCCATTCTAGCAGAAAAGCCCGGCGGTTGAAGTGCAACCTGCACCTTGCGTGGCGTAAGGCTTGATGGTTCTGTAAGATTTGCCTCTCTAAGCCTTGTCTGTGAGCGTTTGCGTTGCTAGAAAATATTCGCGTTGTCTTGGTCAATACCAGCCATCCGGGCAATATCGGTGGCGCGGCGCGGGCCATGAAAAACATGGGGTTGTCGCAGTTAGTGCTGGTTGATCCGCAGGACTTTCCCAGCGCCGATGCGGTGGCCAGGGCTTCTGGAGCCAGTGATGTGCTCGATGCGGCGCAGGTGGTAGGCACGCTGGAAGAGGCGTTGGTCGGCTGCAGTCTGGTGCTCGGCACCAGTGCGCGGGATCGGCGTATTCCCTGGCCGCTGCTGGATCCGCGTGAGTGTGGCGTGGCGGCGTGCGAGCAGGCGCGGCAAGGTGCGCAGGTGGCGTTGGTGTTTGGACGTGAGTATGCCGGGCTGACCAATGAAGAATTGCAGCGTTGCCATTTTCACGTGCACATACCGTCAGACCCGGAGTTTAGTTCGCTGAATCTGGCGGCTGCGGTGCAGGTCTTGGCCTATGAGGTGCGTATGGCCTGGTTGGCGGCCGAGAATCAACCGACCAAGACGCTCAAATTAGAAACAACTGCCATGCAGAGTTCGCAGCCGGTAACGGCAGATGAGTTGGAGTCGTTTTACGCGCATCTTGAGCAGGCGCTGGTTGAAATCAGGTTTCTAGATCCGGCCAAGCCGCGGCACTTGATGAGTCGCTTGCGCCGCTTGTATGGGCGCAGCGAGGTCAGCAAGCTGGAAATGAATATCTTGCGCGGTATCTTGACGGAAACCATCAAGGCGGCGCGTGGCGAGCACTCTGGGCAGGAGAAAGTAGATGTTTGAGCGCGTGCGGGAAGACATTCAGAGCGTGTTCCATCGCGACCCGGCTGCGCGTAATACCTTTGAGGTGGTCACGTGCTATCCGGGTTTGCATGCGGTCTGGTTGCATCGCGTGGCGCATGCGCTTTGGGTGGCTGGCTGGAAGTGGCTGGCGCGCGTGGTGTCGAATATCGGGCGCTGGATGACTGGGGTCGAAATCCATCCCGGGGCGAAAATTGGTCGGCGCTTCTTTATCGATCACGGCATGGGCATTGTGATTGGCGAGACCGCGGAAATCGGTAATGACGTCACGCTTTATCAGGGTGTGACGCTGGGTGGTACCAGCTGGAACAAGGGTAAGCGTCACCCAACCTTGGAAGATGGTGTGGTGGTTGGTGCGGGTGCCAAAGTGTTGGGGCCGTTTACAGTGGGTGCGGGCGCCAAGATTGGCTCCAATGCCGTGGTGACCAAGGAGGTGCCGGCGGGTGCTACGGCGGTTGGTATTCCAGGGCGGATTATTGTTAAGGCCGATGATGAGCAGGAAGCCAAGCGTAAGGCGATTGCCGAGAAGCTCGGCTTCGATGCCTATGGCGTGGGTCAGGACATGCCTGATCCGGTGGCGCGCGCCATTGGTCAGTTGCTCGATCACCTGCATGCGGTGGACGGGCAGTTGGAGGGAATGTGCGGTGCGCTCAAGGCCTTGGGCAGTGATTACTGCTCTAAGGACCTGCCGCAGTTGCGTAATGAGGATTTCGCTGGTGTGGTCAAGGATGCAGACAACCCTGCAGTTTGATGGTGTGGGCGCGGGCGTTTTGCTAAACTGCGCGCCCTTCACGTCCGCTAATCCCGACTAGAGCGCTAGGTCTTATAGTTGACTTAAATACTCGGGAATTGCATAATCGCAGCATATTGCGATCACGCGGTAATCCCTTATGCGACTAACCACCAAAGGCCGTTACGCCGTCACCGCCATGCTTGATCTGGCGCTGCATGCTCAGCGCGGGCCGGTGTCTCTGGCTGATATCTCCGAGCGTCAGGGGATTTCCCTGTCTTACTTGGAGCAGCTGTTCGCCAAGCTGCGTCGCGGCAATCTGGTCTCCAGTGTGCGCGGGCCTGGCGGTGGCTATCAGCTGTCGCGAGACATGCAGGGCATTCAGGTGGCTGAAGTGATCGATGCAGTGAACGAGTCTGTTGATGCTACGCGCTGCCAAGGGCAGGGCGATTGTCACGCCGGCGATACCTGTCTGACCCACCACCTGTGGTGTGATCTCAGTCAGCAGATACACGAATTTCTCAGTGGCATCAGTCTCGCTGACTTGGTGACCCGTCGTGAAGTCCAGGAAGTTGCCCAGCGCCAGGATCAGCGCCGTTGCAATGGCAGGACGCCTTACCTGGATAAGATTGAAACGTCCGCCGTCGATTGAGCGCTAAGCGCTGGCTAGCTGGCCTGATACCTGATTAGGAGAAAGTTGATGAAGTTGCCGATTTACCTCGATTATTCCGCCACCACGCCGGTTGATCCGCGTGTTGCGCAAAAAATGAGCGAATGCCTGCTGGTTGACGGTAACTTCGGTAACCCGGCGTCGCGCTCCCATGTGTTTGGCTGGAAGGCTGAAGAGGCGGTGGAGAATGCCCGTCGTCAGGTGGCCGAGTTGGTCAATGCCGATCCGCGCGAAATTGTCTGGACGTCCGGAGCTACCGAGTCCAATAACTTGGCGATCAAGGGCATTGCTGACTTCTACAAGAGTAAAGGCAGGCACCTGATTACTTCGAAAATCGAGCACAAAGCGGTGCTCGATACCATGCGTCAACTTGAGCGCGAAGGTTTCGAGGTCACCTATCTCGAACCCACTGAAGATGGCCTGATTACCCCGGCCATGATCGAGGCGGTGCTGCGTGAGGACACCATTCTGGTGTCGGTCATGCATGTGAATAACGAAATCGGCACCATCAACGACATCGCGGCGATTGGCGAGCTGACCCGTTCGCGCGGCGTGTTCCTGCATGTTGATGCGGCTCAGTCCACCGGTAAGGTGGCGATTGACCTGGGTTCGCTCAAGGTCGATCTAATGTCTTTCTCGGCGCACAAGACCTATGGCCCCAAAGGCGTCGGTGCGCTGTATGTGCGCCGTAAGCCGCGTGTGCGTCTGGAAGCCCAGACTCACGGTGGTGGCCATGAGCGCGGCATGCGTTCCGGTACCCTGGCGACCCACCAGTGTGTGGGTATGGGTGAGGCGTTCCAGATTGCCAAGGAAGAAATGGCTCAGGAAAACCAGCGCATTCTGGCCCTGCGCGATCGCTTCTTTAAGCAGGTCGATGGTCTTGAGGAGTTGTACATCAACGGCAGCATGACGGCCCGTGTACCGCACAACCTCAACCTTAGCTTCAACTACGTTGAGGGTGAGTCGCTGATCATGGCGCTTAAGGATCTGGCCGTTTCTTCCGGCTCGGCCTGTACCTCGGCTTCGCTGGAGCCGTCCTACGTGTTGCGCGCCCTGGGCCGCAATGACGAGCTGGCACACAGTTCCATTCGCTTTACCTTCGGCCGCTTCACTACTGATGAGGAGGTCGATTACGCCGCGCAGAAGGTTTGCGAGGCGGTTACCAAGCTGCGCGAATTGTCGCCGCTGTGGGATATGTACAAAGACGGTGTCGACATCTCCAAGATCGAGTGGGCGGCGCACTAAGTAGTCGTCGAGTAAGAACGACTCTCTGATGAGGAAGGAATACCAGCATGGCTTACAGTGAAAAGGTCATTGACCACTACGAGAACCCGCGCAACGTCGGCAAGATGGACGCGGAAGACCCAAGCGTAGGCACCGGCATGGTCGGTGCGCCAGCCTGTGGCGACGTGATGCGTCTGCAAATCAAGGTCAACGAGCAGGGCGTGATTGAAGACGCCAAGTTCAAGACCTACGGCTGCGGTTCGGCGATTGCCTCCAGCTCCCTCGCAACTGAGTGGATGAAGGGCAAGACCCTGGACGAAGCAGAAACCATCAAGAACACCCAGTTGGCCGAGGAATTGGCTCTGCCGCCGGTGAAAATTCACTGCTCAGTTCTCGCAGAAGATGCCATCAAGGCTGCTGTGCGTGACTACAAGCAGAAGAAAGGCTTGCTCTAAGGAGGTATGTCGATGGCTATCAGCATGACCGAAGCAGCGGCTCAGCACGTGCGTCGCTCCCTTGACGGGCGCGGCAAGGGTGAGGGCATCCGTTTGGCTGTTCGCACCACTGGCTGTTCTGGCCTGGCTTATGTGCTGGAGTTTGTCGATGAGACCGCCGGCGAAGATCAGGTGTTCGAGAGCTTCGGGGTCAAAGTGATTATTGATCCAAAAAGCCTGGTTTACCTCGATGGCACCGAGCTGGACTTTGTTAAGGAAGGGTTGAACGAAGGCTTCAAGTTCAACAACCCAAACGTACGCGGCGAATGCGGCTGCGGCGAAAGCTTCAACATCTGAGGCGCCTGTGGGTACTCCTTGTCACTTTGCTTTGTTTGAGCTGCAGCCAGGTTTTCGTTTGGACCCGGAGTTGTTGGCCAGTCGCTACCGCGAACTGGCGCGGCAGGTTCATCCGGATCGTTTTGCTGATGCATCAGAGCGCGAACAGCGCCTGGCGCTGGAGCAGTCTGCCAGCCTCAATGAAGCCTATCGAACGCTGAAAAATGCGCCGCAGCGCGCGCGTTATCTGCTCGCGCTGAGTGGCCCGGAACTGCCGTTGGAAGTCACCGTGCAAGACCCTAGCTTTCTGCTGCAGCAGATGCAGTGGCGTGAAGAGCTGGAAGATCTGCATGACAGCGCGGATCTGGCTGGGGTTGCGCAGTTCAAGCGCCGTTTGAAAGTGGCTCAGGATGAGCTCAACGAAAGCTTTGCCGTTTGTTGGGATGATGCGACGCAGCGTGAAGAGGCCGAGCGCCTGATGCGCCGCATGCAGTTTCTCGACAAGCTCTCTCACGAGGTTCGCCAGCTGGAAGAGCGCCTCGACGATTAACGCTGGTGCGCCTGTTGCGCTGCACCTGATACATAAGCATTGATTACTCATGGCCTTACTGCAGATCGCTGAACCCGGACAAAGCCCCCAGCCACACCAGCGTCGGCTGGCGGTGGGGATTGATCTGGGTACCACCAATTCGCTAGTCGCCGCTGTGCGCAGCGGGCTCTCTGAACCTTTAGCTGATGCGGCTGGGCAGGTCATACTGCCGTCCGCCGTGCGCTACCACGCGGATCGAGTCGAAGTGGGCGAGGCCGCACGGGCGGCTGCCTCAGGTGATCCACTAAACACCGTGCTGTCGGTCAAGCGCCTGATGGGGCGTGGTTTGGCTGACGTTAAACAGTTGGGCGAGCAGCTGCCCTACCGCTTTGTCGGTGGTGAGTCGCACATGCCGTTCATTGATACGGTGCAGGGGCCGAAAAGCCCGGTCGAGGTTTCCGCCGATATTCTCAAAGCACTGCGTCAGCGTGCTGAGGCGACTCTGGGTGGTGAGCTGGTCGGCGCCGTGATCACCGTGCCGGCCTATTTTGACGACTCGCAGCGCCAGGCCACTAAGGATGCGGCGCGCCTGGCGGGTCTGAATGTGCTGCGCCTGCTTAACGAACCGACCGCAGCAGCGGTTGCCTATGGCCTCGATCAGCACGCCGAAGGTGTGGTGGCGATTTATGACCTGGGTGGCGGTACCTTCGATATTTCCGTGCTGCGCCTGACCGGCGGCGTGTTTGAAGTGCTCGCCACCGGCGGCGATAGCGCCCTGGGTGGTGATGACTTTGATTACGCCATCGCCGGCTGGATTGTGCAGCAGGCAGGCGTATCAGCTGATCTCGATCCGGGTCAGCAGCGCCTGTTGCTGCAGGCAGCCTGCGCCGCCAAGGAAGCCTTGACCAATAGCGATGTGGCTACGCTCAATTATGCTGGCTGGCAGGGGCAGTTGAGTCGTGGGCAGCTTGATGCGTTGATCGAGCCGATGGTTGCGCGCAGTCTCAAGGCTTGCCGCCGCGCCGTACGCGATGCCGGTATTGAGCTGGAAGAAGTTGAGGCGGTGGTCATGGTCGGCGGCTCGACCCGCGTGCCGCGTGTGCGTCAGGCGGTCGCCGAGCTGTTCGCCCGTGAGCCGTTGGCCGATATTGACCCCGATCAGGTGGTGGCCATTGGTGCGGCGATCCAGGCGGATGCTCTGGCGGGTAACAAGCGTGGTGATGGCGAAGAGCTGCTACTGCTGGACGTGATTCCGCTGTCGCTGGGGCTGGAGACCATGGGTGGGCTGATGGAGAAGGTGATTCCGCGTAATACCACCATCCCCGTGGCTCGCGCTCAGGACTTCACCACTTATAAAGACGGCCAAACGGCCATGATGATCCATGTGCTGCAGGGTGAGCGCGAGCTGATCAGCGACTGTCGTTCTCTGGCGCGTTTCGAGTTGCGCGGTATTCCGCCGATGGTTGCTGGTGCGGCGAAGATCCGCGTGACCTTTCAGGTTGATGCCGACGGCCTGCTCAGCGTGTCGGCCCTTGAGCTGGCATCGGGTGTCGAGGCGAGTATCCAGGTCAAGCCGTCCTATGGCCTGACTGATGGCGAAATCGCCCGCATGCTGCAGGATTCCTTCAAAAATGCGGGTGATGACAAGGTGGCGCGCGTGTTGCGCGAGCAGCAAGTCGATGCTCAGCGTCTGTTGGAGGCGGTTGAGGCCGCATTGCTGGCCGATGGTGAGCGCTTGCTGGATGCCGATGAGCGCCTGGCCATCGAAGCGCAGATGCAGCAATTACGAGAGTGCATGGCGGCCAGTGATGGCTTGGCCATTGAGCAGCACACTAAGCGATTGACCCAGATAACCGATGCCTTCGCGGCGCGTCGTCTGGATGCCACGGTCAAAGCCTCGCTGGCTGGCCGTAGTCTTGATGAGATTGAGGAATAAGCATGCCGCAGATTATCTTTCTGCCCCACGCTGTACTGTGCCCGGAAGGCTTGGTAATTGAAGTTGCACCTGGTACTTCGGTGCTTGAAGTGGCCCATGAGCATCACATCGAGATCGAAAGTGCCTGCGGTGGTGTCTGTGCGTGTACCACTTGCCACTGCATTATCCGCGAAGGCTTTGCTTCGCTCGCCGAGGCCGACGAGCTGGAAGAGGACATGCTCGACAAGGCTTGGGGGCTGGAGGCGCAGTCGCGCCTGTCCTGTCAGGCGGTTGTCGGCACTGAAGACCTGACGGTCGAAATTCCTAAATACTCGCTCAATCATGCCGCCGAAGCGCCGCATTGATTCAAGGAGCCGTTATGACTTTGAAATGGGTTGATGTGCTGGAAATCGCTATTCAGTTGGCCGAATCCAAGCCTGATGTGGATCCGCGTTATGTGAATTTCGTCGATTTGCACAAGTGGATTCTGGCATTGCCGGAATTCAGTGACGACCCGGCGCGCGGCGGCGAGAAGGTGCTGGAGGCCGTTCAGGCCGCCTGGATCGAAGAAGCCGACTGAGTCAGCCCTGTACGCTGTTAGGCAATCCCTATAAACCCGCGTATAATTCGCGGGTTTAATTTTTCGCTTTAATCACTGTTCCTGGAGTTTCACATGGCTGTTCAACGCACTTTCTCCATCATCAAGCCTGACGCTGTTGCTAAAAACGTTATCGGCGAAATCACCAGCCGTTTCGAAAAAGCCGGCCTGCGCGTCGTTGCTTCGAAGATGGTTCAGCTGTCCGAGCGCGAAGCTGCTGGCTTCTACGCTGAGCACAGCGAGCGTGGCTTCTTCAAGGATCTGGTTGCATTCATGACTTCTGGTCCAGTTATCGTTCAGGTTCTGGAAGGCGAAAACGCTGTTCTGGCTAATCGCGAGCTGATGGGCGCTACCAACCCAAAAGAAGCTGCTGCCGGCACCATCCGTGCTGATTTCGCCGTTTCCATCGACGAAAACGCTGTACACGGTTCTGACTCCGAAGCGTCGGCTGCTCGCGAAATTGCTTACTTCTTCGCGGCCACTGAAGTTTGCGCTCGCATTCGCTAAGCGAATTTGAGTGAGGGTGAAACCATGATCGCATCGACCGGTAAAACTAATCTGTTGGGTCTGACCCAGGCAGAAATGGAACAATTCTTCGAACATATCGGGGAAAAACGTTTCCGCGCCGGTCAGTTGATGAAGTGGATTCACCACTTTGGTGTCGATGATTTCGACGCCATGAGTAACGTCAGCAAGGCCTTGCGCGAAAAGCTCAAGGCCTGTGCTGAAATCCGCGGCCCGGAAGTGGTCAGCGAAGATATTTCCACTGATGGCACACGCAAGTGGGTAGTGCGGGTGGCGTCAGGCAGTTGTGTCGAAACCGTGTATATCCCCCAGGGCTCGCGCGGCACCTTGTGTGTCTCGTCGCAGGCTGGCTGTGCGCTGGATTGCAGTTTCTGCTCAACCGGTAAACAAGGCTTTAATAGCGATCTCACTGCCGCCGAAGTGATCGGCCAGGTGTGGATTGCCAACAAGTCGTTTGGCAGTGTCCCGGCTAAAGTCGACCGTGCCATCACCAACGTGGTGATGATGGGCATGGGTGAGCCATTGCTGAACTTTGACAATGTCGTCGCCGCCATGAAAATCATGATGGACGACCTCGGCTATGGCATCTCCAAGCGCAAGGTGACCCTGTCGACCTCGGGCGTGGTGCCGATGATCGATAAGCTGGGCGAAGTGATTGATGTGTCGCTGGCCTTGTCGCTGCATGCGCCGAATGATGAGCTGCGTAGCCAGTTGGTACCAATCAACAAGAAGTACCCGCTGGAAATGCTCTTGGCCGCGTGTAAGCGTTATGTTTCGCGGCTTGGCGAGAAACGCGTGCTGACCATCGAATACACCCTGCTCAAGGATGTGAACGATAAGATTGAGCACGCTGAGGAAATGATCGCACTTCTCAAAGATGTGCCTTGCAAGATCAACCTGATTCCGTTTAATCCCTTCCCCCACTCGGGCTATGAGCGGCCGAGTAACAATGCGATTCGCCGCTTCCAGGACCTGCTGCATAAGGCCGGGCACAATGTCACCGTGCGCACCACGCGGGGCGAGGACATTGACGCAGCCTGTGGCCAGTTGGTTGGTCAGGTAATGGACCGTACCCGCCGAAGTGAGCGTTACATCGCTGTGCGTGAGTTGAGTAGCGAGGCAGAAACGCCGAGTTCCGCCGCCAATCGAACTTAAGGGGAGGATACCCATGACCTTGCGTCCCGCGTCATTGCTGTTGGCCGCTAGTCTGTTAGCCGGTTGTGTCACAACCGGTAGTGTTGATCCGATGAAAACCGATAAGGGCCGCGACGAGGCCCGTGATGCCTATGTTCAGTTGGGCATAGGCTACCTGCAGCAAGGTCAGACTGGGCGTGCCAAAGTGCCGCTGAAGAAGGCCCTGGAGCTCGACTCCTCCAATGCCGATGCACACGCCGCGCTGGCCTTGGCGTTCCAGATAGAAATGGAACCCAAACTGGCGGATGAGCACTTTCGTAAGGCTATTTCGCAGCGCCGTGACGATGCTCGCTTGCTGAATAACTACGGCAGTTTCCTGTTCGAACAACAGCGTTATCAGGAAGCACTTGAGCGTTACCTGGAAGCGGCTCAGGACAATCTCTACCCTGAGCGTTCACGGGTTTTTGAAAACCTTGGGTTGACCGCGCAGCAGTTGAACCAGCCTGAACAGGCCAAGGCGTATTTCGAGCGCTCGCTGCGCTTGAACAGCCGCCAGCCGCGCGCGTTGATGGAGATGGCGCAGCTGTCCTATGAGGACAAGCAGTTCGTCCCAGCCCGGAGCTATTACGAGGGCTACCTAACCTTGGCGCCGCAGACTGCGCGTAGCTTGTTGTTAGGGGCGCGGTTAGCGAAGATTTTCGATGAGCGCAACAAAGCTGCGAGCCTCGGCTTGCAATTGAAGCGACTTTATCCGGGCACGCCGGAATATCAGCAATACCTGTCGGAGCAATAATGAAAGCGGCGCAACCTGAAGTGCTAGCAGTTTCCCGCGTCAATCCGGGCGATACATTGCGCGAGGCTCGCGAGGGTCGCGGCTGGACTATCGCCGAAGTCGCTGCACAGTTGAATTTGACCTCGCAGCGCTTGAGTCAGGTCGAGCAAGGTGCTTTTGACAAGCTGCCTGGGCATACCTTTGCCCGCGGTTATGTGCGGGCCTATGCCAAGTTGCTGGAGCTCGATCAGAATCGTCTGGTACTGGAGTTCGATCAGTTCACCGGTAGCGATGCCGCTGGCAGCAGTGTGCACAGTCTTGGGCGCATTGAAGGGCCGGTAAGGTACTCACAGCGCATTCTGCGCATGGTCAGTTTTGTGTTGTTGCTCGCGCTGGCCGGTTTGAGCTTCTTCTGGTGGCAGGAGAAGGCCGAGCGCCAAGCAGAAGACCTCGCCACGACCAGTCTTGAGCATGTAGAAGTAGATGGCGCCGACGGCACCACACAGATTCACCCGCTGGAAGAGCCGGAAGATCAGGCGGTGGAAGCGGCCCAAATGGACGCGGAAACGGCCTTGCCGTTGCCTGAAGGCACGCCCGTAATGCCAGCTGCTAACGCTGATGAAGCGGCAGCGGTGGATGTGCAGGCACAAGCACCGCTTGTTCCAACCGTCGCAGCTGCAGCGCCGGTTGTGCAGGTTGCGGCAGAGGCATTGCCTGCTGCCCCGGTTGCAACCGCTCCGGTGCAGGTTGCCGCAGGCGAAGCGGTTGTCAGCTTGAGCTTTATTGCCGATTGCTGGACGCAGCTGACTGATGCCAATGGCAAGGTGCTGTTCAGCGCCCTGAAACGCAAAGGCGATAGCCTGCAGGTGACTGGCAAGGCTCCGCTGGAACTACGCCTGGGTTATGCCCGAGGTGCGCAGGTCAGCCTCAATGGCAGTCCGGTCGATGTTGCGCCTTTTATCTCAGGTGAAACGGCGCGTCTGAAGTTGGGTGGGCAGTAATATGCAGTGCGAATCACCGATCAAACGCCGCGTTTCACGGCAGATATGGGTAGGCTCCGTGCCGGTTGGCGGCGATGCGCCGATTGCCGTGCAGAGCATGACCAATAGCGATACCAATGACGTGGCCGCCACCGTGGCGCAGATTCGTCGCCTGGAAGATGCCGGTGCTGACATTGTGCGCGTCTCGGTGCCGGATATGGATGCGGCCGAAGCCTTCGGTCGGATCAAACAGCAGGTCAAGGTACCGCTGGTGGCCGATATCCACTTCGACTATCAAATCGCCTTGCGGGTAGCAGAGCTCGGCGTTGATTGCCTGCGTATCAACCCGGGCAACATCGGTCGAGAAGACCGTGTGCGGGCTGTGGTTGAAGCCGCGCGGGACCGAGGCATTCCGATCCGCATCGGGGTGAATGCCGGCTCGCTGGAAAAAGACCTGCAGAAGAAGTACGGCGAACCCACGCCAGCGGCATTGGTTGAGTCCGCCTTGCGCCATGTCGAGCATCTGGATCGTCTGAATTTCCCCGATTTCAAAGTCAGCGTTAAGGCTTCCGACGTGTTTATGGCCGTCGAGGCGTACCGCTTGTTGGCTAAACAGATTGAGCAGCCGCTGCACTTGGGCATCACCGAAGCCGGTGGTTTGCGTTCGGGCACGGTCAAATCGGCTGTGGGCTTAGGCATGCTGTTGGCCGAAGGTATCGGTGACACCATCCGTATCTCCCTTGCCGCAGACCCTGTGGAGGAGATCAAGGTCGGTTACGACATCCTCAAGTCACTGCGCTTGCGTTCGCGCGGCATCAACTTCATCGCCTGTCCGAGCTGCTCGCGGCAGAATTTCGATGTGGTTAAGACCATGAACGAGCTGGAACAGCGCGTCGAAGACCTGCTGGTGCCGCTGGACGTGGCGGTGATCGGTTGTGTGGTTAATGGCCCTGGCGAAGCCAAAGAGGCGCATATCGGCCTGACTGGCGGCTCGCCCAACCTGATCTATATCGATGGCAAACCGGCTCTCAAGCTGGGTAATGACAACCTGGTCGATGAGCTGGAAAAGCTGATTCGCCAGAAAGCGGCCGACAAGGTCGCCGCTGACGCCGCCGTTATCGTGCGTAGCTAACACCGTTAAGGAATTGAATTGAGCAAGCCCCTGCAAGCCATTCGTGGCATGAACGATATCCTGCCCGAGCAGACCCCGCTTTGGCGCTATTTTGAAGGCACCGTGGCCAATCTGCTGGACGGCTACGGCTACCGTCAGATGCGCATGCCGATCGTCGAGTTCACCGAGCTGTTCAAACGCTCCATCGGTGAAGTCACCGATATCGTTGAAAAAGAGATGTACACCTTTGACGACCGTAACGGCGATTCCCTGACCCTGCGTCCGGAAGGGACTGCGGCCTGCGTGCGCGCGGTGCTTGAGCATGGTTTGTCCGGCGGTGGGCAGATGCAGAAACTCTGGTACATCGGCCCGATGTTCCGTCACGAGCGCCCACAGAAAGGTCGTTATCGCCAGTTCCACCAGATTGGCGTGGAAGTGTTCAATGTTGACGGCCCGGACATCGATGCTGAGCTGATCGTGCTGACCTGGCGTTTGTGGAACCTGCTGGGTATTCGTGATGCGGTAAAGCTTGAGCTCAACAGCCTGGGCACCAGTGCTGCGCGTGCGGTCTACCGTGATGCGCTGGTTGAATTTCTCAGCGCGCACGCGGATCAGCTTGATGAAGACAGTCGTCGCCGTATGGGCAGCAACCCGTTGCGTGTGCTCGACAGCAAATCGCCGGAAACCCAGGCCGTACTGGTTAATGCGCCGAAGCTGGCGGATTACCTGGATGACGAGTCGCGGCTGCATTTCGAGGGGCTGAAAGCCCGTCTGGATGCGGCGGGTGTGCCGTATGTGATCAATCCCAAGCTGGTGCGTGGCCTGGATTACTACAGCAAGACCGTGTTCGAGTGGGTCACCGATCAGCTCGGCTCCCAGGGCACCGTCTGCGCCGGTGGTCGTTATGACGGCCTGGTTGAGCAGATGGGCGGCAAGCCGACGCCGGGCGTGGGTTTTGCCATGGGCATCGAACGCTTGGTGCTGTTGCTCGAAACTCTAGGTAAAGTACCGGCTGAAATCGCTCGCACGGTTGACGTTTACCTGTGTGCTTTCGGTGAGCCCGCTGAGCTGGCGGCGCTGGCCTTGAGCGAGCGGCTGCGTGATCAGCTGCCTAGCCTACGTCTGCAGGTGAATGCCGGGGCGGGTAGCTTCAAGAGTCAGTTCAAGAAAGCCGATAAAAGCGGCGCGTTGTACGCCTTGATCTTGGGTGAAGACGAATTGGCCCAGCAAGTGGTAGGTTGCAAGCCGCTGCGTGGTCAGGGCGAGCAGCAAAGTATTGCATGGTCGGCATTGGCCGAGCATCTGGCGAACTGCGCCAATCAGGCCTGAGCGTCTATTTAGTGATTTAGCGAAAAGGAGTGCTGGGGTGGTTTCGCGTACTGATGATGAAGAGCTGGCGGTAATCAAGGACTGGTGGCAGCAGAATGGCATGCCATTGCTGACCGGCGTTGCGCTGGCGTTGGTGGTGGTATTTGGCTGGCAGGGCTGGCAGAAGTACCAGAGCAATCAGGCGCAAGGCGCTTCGATCGTCTATCAGCAATTGCTGGAAGCGGCGCTGGAGCCTAGCGGCAAGCCTGACGCCGCCAAGGTTGCCGAGTTGGCCAACACCCTGAAAAGTGACTACGCCGGCAGCCATTACGCTCAATACGGCAGCCTGTTCGTGGCCAAAGTAGCAGTCGAAGCGGGCAAGTTGGACGACGCTGCCAGCGAGCTGCAGGCGATTGTCGATAAGCCTGCTGACGACAGCCTGGCAGAGTTGGCGCGTCAACGCTTGGCGCGTGTGCTGGCGGCTCAGGACAAGGCTGAAGAGGCCCTCAAGTTGCTGGAAACCCAGGCTGCGTCGGCCTTTACCGCCAGTCGTGAAGAACTCAAAGGTGATCTGCTGGTGCAGCTCGGCCGTGCCGATGATGCCCACGCTGCCTACGAAAAAGCCAAAGCTGCGCTCTCCGAAGACGCGGCTGTAGGTGGTCTGCAAATGAAGCTGGATGATCTGGCAAAAGGGGATGCGTGACGTGATGCGCTGGAAGAATGCCGCACTGCTGGCCCTGGCCGTATTGGCTGTAGGTTGCAGCAGCAATAGTAAGAAGGAACTGCCCCCGGCCGATCTGCCCAAGTTCGAGGAAGAGGTTAGCCTGCAGAAAGAGTGGAGTCGTTCGATTGGCGACGGCCAGGGCGACACCTTTAACATGCTCACGCCGGCGCTTGACGGTGAGCAGATTTATGCTGCCGACGTTGAAGGCCTGGTTGTGGCCATGAACCGCATGACGGGTAAGGTCCTGTGGAAAACTGAGCTGGATCTGCCGGTTTCCGGTGCCGTAGCTGCAGGCTACGGCCTGGTAGTTGTCGGTACCCTTAAAGGTGAAATCATCGCCCTCGACACCGTTAGCGGTGAAGAAAAGTGGCGTGCACGGGTGACCAGTGAAGTACTGGCCGCGCCTGCATTGAACGGTGATGTGGTGCTGGTACAGACCCAGGATGACCGTCTGATTGCTTTTGATGCGGACACCGGCAATCAGCGCTGGATCTTCGAAAACACTCCGGCGGTTCTGACGCTGCGCGGCACTGGTAGCCCGGTACTGACCAACCGCCTGGCGGTTGCCGGCCTGTCCACCGGTAAGGTGATCGCGCTGGACGCACAGCGTGGCATTCCGGTCTGGGAGCAGCGCGTAGCTGTACCGCAGGGCCGTTCCGAGTTGGAGCGCGTTGTTGATATCGACGGCGGCTTGCTGCTTTCGGCCGGTACGCTCTATGCAGTTAGCTATCAAGGCCGTGTGGCGGCGATGGATCTGGAGAGTGGTCGTATTCTTTGGCAGCGTGAAGCCTCCAGCTCGGTGGGCGTGGCCCAAGGTTACGGCAGTGTTTATGTAAACCTGGCCAACGGCACGGTTGAAGGGATCGACGAGCGTTCGGCTTCGGCACTGTGGAACAATGACGCGCTGGCTCGCCGTCAGCTGTCTGCGCCGGAAGTGTTCTCCAGCTACGTGGCGTTTGGTGACCTGGAAGGTTACCTGCACCTGGTGAGTCAGGTGGATGGCCGTTTTGTCGGCCGTACACGTATCGACAGTGATGGTCTGCGTGCGCGTCCATTGGTGGCAGGCGGCTGGCTATATGCCTTCGGCAATAGCGGCAAACTGGTGGCTTTGACCATCAAATAAGCGCCTGTCGCTTTGGCGGTGCTGTACAGCTCTTGGGGCTGCGCAGCATCGTCAGTGCAATGAATTCCGGCCGCTGCCCCTGCAGCGGCTTTTGTATTTTCTGAAATAACGAAGTGGAGAGCCTAATGGTTCCCGTAATTGCCCTGGTGGGCCGTCCGAACGTCGGCAAGTCCACCCTGTTTAACCGCTTGACCAAGTCCCGTGACGCGATTGTCGGCGACCTGTCTGGTCTGACCCGTGATCGCCAATACGGCGAGGCCAAGTGGCAGGGGCGAACCTATATCGTCATCGACACCGGTGGTATTTCCGGTGACGAGGAAGGCATTGACGCGAAGATGGCCGAGCAGTCCCTGCAGGCCATTGAAGAAGCCGATGCCGTACTGTTTCTGGTGGACGCCCGCGCCGGGCTGTCCGCCTCCGACCAGATGATTGGTGAGCACCTGCGTCGTCGTAACAAACGCAGCTTCCTGGTGATCAACAAGGTCGACAATATCGACACCGACCTGGCCCGCGCCGAATTCTCCAGCATGGGCATGGGCGAGTCCCTGCCGATTGCCGGTGCGCATGGCCGTGGTATCACCCAGATGCTCGAAGCCGTGCTGGGCTCCTTCCCCAAGGATGCTGCCGAGCTGCAAGAAGGCGAGGAAGAGGAAGTTGTCCTCGAAGGCCAGGAGGCCAAGCGCATTCCCGGCCCGAGCGAGAAGGACGGCATCAAACTGGCGATTATCGGCCGGCCGAACGTCGGCAAGTCGACGCTGGTCAACCGCATGCTCGGTGAAGAGCGGGTCATCGTTTATGACCAGGCCGGCACCACGCGCGATAGCATCTATATTCCGTTTGAGCGCGATGACGAGAAGTACACCCTGATCGATACCGCGGGCGTGCGTCGCCGTGGCAAGATCTTCGAGGCGGTGGAAAAGTTCTCGGTGGTGAAAACCCTGCAGGCGATCCAAGACTCCAACGTCGTGGTATTCGTCATGGATGCCCGCGAAGGTGTGGTCGACCATGACCTCAACCTGCTCGGCTTCGTCCTGGAAAGCGGCCGTGCCTTGGTGATTGCCCTGAACAAGTGGGACGGCATGGAACCGAGCGAGCGCGACTATGTGAAGGTCGAGCTGCAACGCCGGCTGTTCTTTGTCGACTTCGCCGACATTCACTTTATCTCGGCGCTGCATGGCACCGGTGTGGGCAACCTGTACAAATCGGTACAGGCCTCGTTCAAGTCGGCGATCACTCGCTGGCCGACCAACCGCCTGACCCAGATTCTTGAAGACGCGGTCAGCGATCACGCGCCGCCCATGGTGCAGAATCGTCGGATCAAGCTGCGTTACGCCCACCTCGGTGGTGCTAACCCGCCGCTGATCGTGATCCACGGTAACCAGGTTGATTCGGTGCCCAAGTCCTATATCCGTTACCTGGAAAATACCTACCGCCGCGTGCTCAAACTGGTCGGCACGCCGATCCGTATCGAGTTTAAAGGCGGTGATAACCCGTACGAGGGCAACAAAAACACCCTTACGGATCGTCAGGTGAACAAGAAGCGCCGGATGATGACCCACCACAAAAAGGCCGAGAAGAAGCGTAAAGACAAGCGCTAAGCGTGGATTGAAACGCGTTATAAAGGCACCTTCGGGTGCCTTTTGCGTGTCTGGGGGATCGGCTATCCTGCCGCATCACAAGCGCTCAAGCCGGATGCTGCCACGATGATCATCAGCAAGCTGCCGAATGTCGGCACCACGATTTTTACCCGCATGTCGCAGCTCGCCGGGGAAACCGGCGCGCTCAATCTGTCCCAGGGCTTCCCTGACTTCGATGGTCCGCAAGCGCTGCGTGAAGCCGTCGCCCGGCATATTGCGGCTGGGCATAATCAGTACGCGCCGATGACCGGTTTACCCGCACTGCGCGAGCAAGTAGCGGCAAAAATTGCTCGTAGTTATGGCCGCGTGGTCAGCGTCGATAGCGAAATCACCATTACCCCGGGGGCGACTCAGGCGATCTTCTGTGCGGTGCAGGCGCTGATCCGTCCGGGTGATGAGGTGATCGTCTTCGACCCGTGTTACGACAGTTATGAGCCATCCGTTGAGTTGGCCGGCGGGCGCTGCGTGCACGTGCCACTGGCATGCGGGGATTTTGCCATCGACTGGCAGCGTCTAGAGGACGCGCTGAGTGCCAAGACGCGGCTGATCATCCTCAACAGTCCGCACAACCCCAGCGGGGCGCTGATCTCGCGTACCGAGCTGGATCGGCTGGCTGAGTTGATTCGCCACCGCGATATCCACCTGATCAGTGATGAGGTGTACGAGCACCTGGTGTTCGATGGTGGCCAGCACGCCAGCGTGTTGGCGCATGAGGAGTTGTATCAGCGTGCGTTTGTGGTCAGCTCGTTCGGCAAGACCTACCACGTAACCGGCTGGAAAACCGGCTACGTGGTCGCGCCACCCGCCTTGAGTACGGAGCTGCGCAAGGTGCATCAGTACGTCAGCTTCTGCGGAGTGACGCCGCTGCAATGGGCGCTGGCCGACTACATGGCTGAGCATCCTGAGCATGTCGAGGAGCTGCCGGGCTTTTACCAAGCCAAGCGCGACCTGTTTTGTGATCTGCTGGTGGGTTCGCGCTTCAGCTTTACCCGCACCCCGGGGACCTATTTCCAGTTGCTTGATTACTCGGCCATTCGCGATGATCTGGATGATGTGGCCATGGCCGAATGGCTGACCCGTGAACACGCTGTCGCGGCGATTCCGGTGTCCGTGTTCTATCAACAAGCGCCCAAGGATTTACGCCTGCTGCGTTTGTGCTTCGCCAAGCGTGAGGAAACCTTGCGCCAGGCGGCGGAGAAGTTATGCGCGATATAAGCCTGTTGCCCGATCTAGAGTTGGCGCTGATTCAGACTTCCCTGGCTTGGCAAGACCCTGCAGCCAATCGCGCGCATTTTGCAGCCCTGTTGGAGCAGGCCCGTGGGGCCGATCTGATCGTGCTGCCGGAGATGTTTAGCACCGGCTTTTCCATGGACTCCGCCGCTCTGGCCGAGCCGGAGAATGGACCGAGCAGCCAGTGGTTACGTGAGCAGGCCCAAGCGCTGCAGGCCGTGGTTACCGGCAGCCTGATTATCCAAACCGCCCATGGTGCGTACCGTAATCGCCTGCTCTGGGCGCGCCCGGATGGCAGCTTGGCCCACTACGACAAGCGTCACCTGTTTCGTATGGCCGGTGAGCACAAGCACTACAGCGCGGGTGAGCAGCAAGTGCTGCTGGAGGTGAAGGGCTGGCAGGTGCGACCGTTGATCTGCTACGACCTGCGCTTTCCAGTGTGGAGTTGCGATCCGCAAGATACCGACCTGCTGCTCTACACCGCCAACTGGCCAGCGGCGCGGCGCCATCACTGGAACCGCCTGTTGCCGGCGCGGGCGATCGAAAACCTCTGCTATGTGGCGGCGGTCAATCGTATCGGCGAGGACGGCAAGGGCCACGCTTATAGCGGCGACAGCCAGGTACTGGATTTTCAGGGTGATTCATTGCTCAGCGCCGAGGCGGCGACCGGGGTGTTTACTATCAGCCTGTCGGGTGCCGCGTTGGCGGCTTACCGCGAGCGTTTTCCGGCTTACCTCGATGCCGATGGCTTTGAGTTGACGTCACCTGGGTGCAACCCACCTATCCAGGTATAACCGCCAGTACTGCCGTGGATTTATCCGGGGTGCAGATGTAACAACGCCGGGCATGCCCGGCGTTGTCGTCACTGCTGGAGCGCCTTAGGCGGCTTGTGCCTCAGTCTGTTTCAGCGAGCGGTTAAGGGCGCTGAACAGCGCGCGGAAGCTCGCCGTGGTGAGGTTCTCGTCGATGCCTACACCGTGCAGGGCGCGGCCACCGTTAACGCGCAGCTCGATATAGGCCGCGGCCTTGGCGTTGGTGCCGGCACCGATGGCGTGCTCGGAATAGTCCATGATTTCCACGGCAACCGGCAGACCGGCGACCAGGGCTTCCAGCGGGCCTTTGCCGATGCCGCGCCAGTGCTGAACTTCACCGTCGTTGACGATCTCGACATCGACCGCGCTGGTGCCGTTTTCTTCCTGCAGGCGATGGCCTTTCAGTGCGTAAGGCACGCTGGCTTGCAGGTACTCGCGCTCCAGCAGCTGATGGATCTGCTTGGCGCTCATCTCCAGGCCGAGGCGGTCGGTTTCCTTCTGCACCACCTGGCTGAACTCAATTTGCATGCGCCGTGGCAGGCAGATGCCGTATTCCTGCTCGAGCAGGAAGGTGATGCCACCCTTGCCGGACTGGCTGTTGACGCGGATTACCGCTTCGTAATCGCGGCCAATATCGGCGGGGTCGATCGGCAGGTAAGGCACTTCCCAGACAGCGTCGGTCTGCTGCTGGGCAAAGCCCTTGCGGATGGCATCCTGGTGCGAGCCAGAGAAGGCGGTATGAACCAAGTCGCCGACATACGGGTGGCGCGGGTGTACCGGAATTTGGTTGCAGTCCTCGACCACCTTGCGCACGTTGTCGATATCGGAGAAGTCCAGTTCAGGGTCGACGCCCTGGGTGTAGAGGTTCAGTGCCAGGGTCACCAGGCAGACGTTGCCGGTGCGCTCGCCATTGCCGAACAGGCAGCCTTCGACGCGATCGGCGCCGGCCATGACTGCCAATTCAGAGGCGGCTACACCGGTGCCACGGTCGTTGTGGGTGTGCACGCTAATCAGCACACTGTCGCGGCGGTCGACATGGCGGCCAAACCACTCGATCTGGTCGGCGTAGTTGTTCGGCGTGGCGCACTCGATGGTTGCGGGCAGGTTGAGGATCAGCGGGTTGGCCGGGGTCGGCTGGAATACGCCGATGACCGCGTTGCACACCTCCACGGCGAAATCGATCTCGGTGGAGCTGAACACTTCCGGTGAGTACTCAAAGCCCCACTGGGTTTCTGGGGCGGCAGCCGCGAGGCGCTTGATGGTCGTGCCGGCGGCCACGGCGACGGCTTTGACGCCTGCCTTGTCCTGGTTGAAGACGATCTTGCGGAAACTCGGCGCGCAGGCGTTGTAGTAATGCACGATGGCTTTCTTCGCGCCCTTGAGCGACTCAAAGGTACGCTCGATAAGGTCGTCGCGGGCCTGGGTCAGCACCTGGATGGTCACGTCATCCGGAATGTGGCCGCCTTCGATCAGCTCGCGGACGAAGTCGAAATCCGTCTGCGAGGCCGAGGGAAAACCCACTTCGATTTCCTTCAGGCCGATCTGTACCAGGCACTTGAAGAAACGCATCTTCTTCTCGGCGTCCATCGGCTCGATCAATGATTGGTTGCCGTCGCGCAAGTCGGTCGACAGCCAGATCGGCGCCTTGTCGATGATTTGATCCGGCCAGGTGCGGTCCGGGATGGCGATCTGGGTGAACGGGCGGTACTTGCTGGACGGGTGTTTAAGCATGCTCATGGGGCAATCCTTGTAGCGCGGCGGCAATCGGCGGGCCGGGCGCAATCTGTAAACAGGGTAGGGCGGTGGCGTTAGGCGTTAGCCACGCAGTCGCTGGCTCACCAAGCAGAGGCAGGTGTGTTGGCGCAGCTGAATAAGAGTGTGTTGAGTGTGCATGGCGCCAACCCTAATCGGTGAAGGTAAAGCTGGCAAGCAATGCGAATAAATTGGTGTTGGTGAGCTGTTTTTGCAGTTAATTGTGGTTTTTGTGCTGAAAAATTCTGCTGGGCTTTGTGCTGGTTGCGGGCGGCTGCACCGGCTGCAGCCGCCCGTCTTACGCTCAGCCCTGGGCTACAGCGGCAAGGCCGGGTTTCAGTTCGCGCATGTCCGCGCCACTCGGGTGCTGGAAAACCCGCAAGCCAAACTCCGGAAGGATCGCCAGCAGGTGGTCGAAGAGGTCGGACTGGATAGCTTCATAGCGTGTCCAAGCCGTCGTATTGGTGAAGCAGTAAAGCTCCAGTGGCAGGCCATTTGCTGTGGGGCTCAGCTGCCTGACCAGTTGGGTCATCTCCTGATGGATGCCCGGATGTTGGCGCAGGTAGTGCTCGACATAGGCGCGGAAGGTGCCGATGTTGGTGATTCGGCGAGTATTCGCCGGCTCCTGGCTGGTGTCGAGCAGTGCGCTGTTCCAGCTGAGCAGTTCGCTTTGCTTGTTGCTCAGGTATTTGCCAAGCAGCAGGAAACGCTGCAGGCGGGCGATTTGCTCCGGGCTGAGGAAGCCAATGCTGGTTTGGTCGAGCAGCAAGCTGCGCTTGATCCGCCGGCCACCGCATTCCTGCATGCCTCGCCAGTTTTTGAACGGGTCACTGATAAAACGCTTGGTCGGAATGGTGCTGATGGTTTTGTCCCAGTTCTGCACCTTGACCGTGTGCAGGGCGATGTCGATCACGTCGCCATCGGCATTCAGTTGTGGCATCTCGACCCAGTCGCCGACGCGAATCATATCGCTGGAGGAGATCTGCACGCTGGCGACCAACGACAGCAGGGTGTCCTGGAAGATCAGCATCAGCACCGCGGCCATGGCCCCGAGGCCCGACAGCAGGATCAGTGGGGAGCGATCAATCAAGCTGGCGATCATGAGGATGGTGGCAACTGCGAAGAGCAGTATCTTCACCACCTGCACATACCCCTTGATCGGCTTCAGGTGGGCGTTGGGGCGCTTCTCGTAAACGCTGTTCAGCAGCGTCAATACGCCGCTGATGGCCAAAGCGATGGTCAGCACGATAAACGCGCTGCAGACATTGCGTGTCGCTGCCACGGCAGCTTCTGGCAGGTGCGGTACCAGCATGATGCCGGCGGAAATGATCAGCGCTGGGACGATATTGGCGAGCCGCGCAATGATGCGCGAATTATGCAGGGTGCCATCCTGGCCAATCGGCGTGGCCTTCAAGAGACGGTACAAGCCGCGCAAGAGGATGCGCTTGACCACCCAATTGGCTAACCAGGCCGCGAGTATCAGCAGGCTCAGGCCGGTCAGGCTGTAGAGTTCGGGGTAGTGTTCAAGCCAGTTCTGGGCGTTGCTGTACAAGTCGCTCATGCCACTCCTCTAGAGTTTCAGCGTTTTAATGATTGGCGCTACCTTAACCAAGGCGCTGCCACTAGGTCGGCCAGGTTGGTTACTGGACGTGTCTTGCGGGCCGCTAGGGTTTGAACGCGCCGATAAAAATCGCCGGGTCGACGCGGGCGTCATTCAAACTGACGTTCCAGTGCAGGTGTGGGCCGGTGGCGCGACCGGTGGCACCGACCTTGCCGAGCACGCCGCCGCGCGGCAGTTCGTCGCCGAGCCTCACGTCGATGGCCGAGAGGTGACAGAACATGCTGATCAGCCCCTGGCCGTGGTCGACAAATACGGTTTTGCCATTGAAGAAGTAGTCGCCGATCAGGATCACCTTTCCCGCCGCCGGGGCTTTAATCGGTGTGCCGCGGCTGGCGGCGAAGTCCAGCCCGGAGTGCGGGTTACGTTCTTCGCCGTTGAAGAAGCGGCGCAAGCCGAAGGGGCTGGACAATGGCCCGCTTACGGGGCGGTCAAACAGCAGGTTGCTCGGCTGGCGGGCGCTGAATTGCTGATAGGCGCGGGTTTGCTCAGCCAGCTCGCGCTCGATGCGCGCCAGGTTCTTGGCGTTGGGGTTGACCTGCTGCTGGTTTTTGATGGTGATGCGCTGTTCAACATAGTGCTTGCTGGCCACCTGAAAGCTCAGCTGTTGACTGCCATTAACGTTGATTTTCTGGCGGCCTGGCTTGGCGCTAAGCGGCACGCCGACTATGGCGATCCAGCGTTGCTGGTCTTCTTTAATCACCAATACCGGTTTGTTTTGATAGCGCACGCTGGGCGCGGTTTCTCCGGCACCCAGATCAACCACAGCCACGCCGCCCGGTACGGGCTTGTTCAACAGGCGGCTGATAAAGCCTTCTGCATGAGCGGGTAGGGCAAGGCAGAGGGCGATTGAGCAGAGAAACAGGCGCATGGCGATTCCAGTGGGTAGGCGGTTACTCGTTGTTGTGCCTGCTGGTTAGTCCAGCAGCGACAACGTGACCGGCTGTAGATGATTGTCTTCGACCCGCACCTCCAGCTCGCCGTTGCCTAGGCGGGCTTTTAGGCGCTGGCCTGGTTGCGTGTCGGCGGCGTTGCGGATGGCCCGGCCGCGCTCATCGAGGAGGATGCTGTAGCCCCTGCCGAGCGTCGCCAGCGGGCTGACCGCATGCAGGGTTTGCACCTGGCTATGCAGTTGCAGATGACGTTGTTTGAGGCCTGCGCGCATGCTGCGTTGCAGGCGCTCGGCGAGGGCCTGCAAGCGCTGGTCGAGCAGTTTGAGGTTGCGCTCCGGATGCACACTGAGCAGCCGGGTGTGTAGCTGGGTTAGGCGCTCGCGGCGATTATTCAGCTGGCGCGCGAAGGCGCGGCTCAGGCGCATCTCCAGGTCGTCGATGCGCTGGGCATGCTGGCGCAGGCGTTCGCCAGGGTGGCGTAAGCGCCGCTGCAAGCCGTCCAGGCGCATGCGCTCGCGCTCCAGGCGGTGTTGCATGCGCAGGTTCAGGCGACGTTTGAGGGTGTGCAGTCGTTGCAGCAGTTCGCTGCTGTCCGGAGCCAGCAGTTCAGCGGCCGCCGAGGGCGTCGGCGCTCGTACGTCGGCGACAAAATCAGCGATGGAAACATCGGTTTCATGGCCCACGGCGCTGACGATGGGGGTTTGGCAGGCGGCAATGGCGCGGGCCACCGGCTCTTCGTTGAAGCACCAGAGGTCTTCCAGCGAGCCGCCGCCGCGGGCCAGGATCAATGCATCGAAGCCCTTGGTGTCGGCCAGGGCCAGTGCGCGGACGATCTGTGCGGTGGCGTCACGGCCTTGCACGGCAGTCGGGATCAGGGTCAGATCGACCTGCGGCGCACGGCGGCGAAACACGCTGATGATGTCGCGGATCACCGCGCCGGTCGGCGAGCTGATAATGCCGATGCGTTTCGGGTGGGCGGGCAGGGCGACTTTGTGCGCGGCCGAAAACAGTCCTTCGGCGCTGAGTTTTTCCTTCAGTGCTTCGAAGGCCAGGCGCAGTGAGCCATCGCCGGCCGGCTCGACTGCATCGAGAATCAGCTGGTAATCGCCGCGCCCCTCAAACAGCGAAACCTTGCCGCGCACCTTCACGGCCAAGCCATCACGCAGCGCTTGGCGCACTTTGGCGGCGTTTTGCCGGAACAGCGCGCAACGTACCTGGGCCTGACTATCTTTAAGGGTGAAGTAGATGTGCCCGGACGCCGGCTTGGCCAGGTTGGAAATTTCACCTTCCACCCAGATGCCGCCGAACACATCTTCCAGCAGCAGGCGCGCGCGGTTGTTCAATTGACTGACGCTGAGCACTTCGCGGTCGAGGTTCAGGCGTTGGAACGGGTCTTTGATCATGCTCGGCATGATAAAGGCTTTAACCAGGCAGGCCATAGCGGATTGACCTTGACCGAGCGTGCCAGCCGATTAAGCTGCGCGGCTTTATCCATGCAGAACCAGTCATGAACGAGCAGCAAGCGATCATCGTGCCGCAGATTTCCAGCTTTCCCGGCCACGAGGCGCGGGCGCGGTTGATCGTGCGTTGGCTGGTCAAACAGAACATCATCGCCGAGCAGCTCTCGACCTGCGGGCGTACTTACCAGCATATGGCCTATGGCATTGCCGAGGGCGCGCGCCGGGTGGTTGAGCGTCCGCAATTGCTGCCGTTCGGGCAGGCGGTGCATGGCCTGGAGATTATCTACAAGCGTTGCATCTATACCCCGACCACTGGTTTTCTTGAGGAAGCAGGCTGCGCCCAGTGCCGTAAAGAGGTCGGCGGGCCACTGTTCGACAGCTTGGAAGAGTGGATGCCTGGGCACACCGACAACTTCACCTGTCCGCGCTGTGGCCATGAAGATGACATCAACGGTTTTTTATTTCTGCAGCCCTGCGGCTTTTCCAACCTGGGATTTATCTTCAATAACTGGGCGGATGCCCGGTTTAAGCCGAGTTTTCTCGACGAGTTCGCCGCGCGACTGGGCTATCCGGTCTCTTTGGTGCGGGTCGATTTGTAGGGCGCGATGCCCGGCGCGTGAATGTTTGGAGAGGTTTATCAATACTTTGCGTTGAGTGCAGGGGGGCGTCTGAGTATAATGGCGCGCTTCCAATTTTCCCGTCCGGGAGCCCCCGCCATGCTGCGTATCAGTCAAGAAGCTCTTACCTTCGACGACGTTCTACTTATTCCAGGTTATTCCGAAGTTCTGCCGAAGGATGTCAGCCTTAAAACGCGCCTGACCCGTGGCATTGAACTGAATATTCCCCTGCTCTCTGCTGCGATGGATACCGTGACTGAAGCCCGTCTGGCGATTGCCATGGCTCAGGAAGGCGGCATCGGCATCATCCACAAGAACATGACTCCCGAGCAGCAAGCGCTCGAAGTGCGCAAGGTCAAGCGTTATGAGTCCGGTGTGGTCAAGGATCCGATCACCATCGAGGCCGACGCCACTGTGGGTGATTTGTTCGACCTGACTCGGCAGAACAACATCTCCGGCGTACCGGTGCTGCACCACGGTGATCTGGTCGGCATCGTCACCAGTCGTGACGTGCGCTTTGAGACCAATATGCGCGCCACGGTGCGCGACGTGATGACGCCAAAAGAGCGTCTGGTCACGGTCAAAGAGGGTGAAGACACCCAGACTGTGCGCAAACTGCTGCACAAGCACCGCATTGAGCGCGTGCTGATCGTCGACGAGCAATTCCGCCTCAAAGGCATGATGACGGTCAACGACATCGAAAAAGCCAAGGCCTACCCGCTGGCCAGCAAGGATGACCAAGGTCGCCTGCGCGTCGGCGCGGCGGTCGGCACCGGTGCCGATACAGAAGAGCGCGTGACCGCGCTGGTAAATGCCGGCGTTGACGTGATCATCGTCGACACCGCCCACGGTCACTCCAAGGGCGTGATCGACCGCGTGCGCTGGGTCAAGCAGACCTTCCCTGAGGTGCAGGTCATCGGCGGCAACATCGCCACTGGTGACGCGGCCAAGGCGCTGGCCGAAGCTGGTGCGGATGCGGTCAAGGTCGGCATTGGTCCAGGCTCGATCTGCACCACGCGTATCGTCGCCGGTGTCGGTGTGCCGCAAATCAGCGCTGTCGCCAATGTAGCGGCTGCCCTGGCAGGCACCGGCGTACCCTTGATCGCCGACGGTGGCATTCGTTTCTCTGGTGACCTGTCCAAGGCCATCGTGGCCGGTGCTTCCTGCGTGATGATCGGTTCGATGCTCGCCGGTACTGAAGAAGCGCCAGGTGAAATCGAACTGTTCCAGGGTCGTTCCTACAAGGCTTACCGCGGTATGGGTTCGCTGGGCGCGATGGCGCAGGCGCAGGGCTCTTCGGATCGCTACTTCCAGGACTCTTCGGCCGGTGCTGAAAAGCTCGTCCCGGAAGGCATCGAAGGCCGCGTGGCCTACAAGGGCGCGATGGGCGCTATCGTCCATCAGCTGATGGGCGGCCTGCGTGCCTCCATGGGCTACACCGGTTGCGCGACCATCGAAGAGATGCGCAGCAAGCCTGAGTTCGTGCGCATCACCGGTGCTGGCATGGCTGAGTCGCATGTACACGACGTACAGATCACCAAAGAAGCCCCGAACTACCGCGTCGGCTAACTGTTGATATGAAATGCGGGGCTGTCGCTGTTTTTTACAGGGCAGCCCCGAGTCATTTGTGAATTTCGCTACGAGAGACGGCCATGGCTCATCAAGACATCCACGCGCACCGCATTCTGATTCTGGATTTCGGCTCCCAGTACACCCAGCTGATCGCCCGTCGCGTGCGCGAGATCGGCGTGTATTGCGAACTGCATCCGTTCGACATGAGCGACGATGACATTCGTGCCTTCGCCCCGCGCGGGATCATCCTCGCCGGTGGTCCGGAGTCGGTGCATGAGGTCGGCAGCCCGCGTGCGCCGCAAGCGGTGTTTGACCTCGGCGTGCCGGTTTTCGGTATCTGCTACGGCATGCAGACCATGGCCGAGCAGCTGGGCGGCAAGGTTGAAGGTTCCGAGCTGCGTGAGTTTGGTTACGCCCGCGTTGATGTGGTGGGCAAAAGCCACCTGCTCGATGGCATCGAAGATCACGTCGATGACGACGGCGTATTTGGTCTCGACGTGTGGATGAGCCACGGTGACAAAGTCACCAAGCTGCCGCAGGACTTCCACATCCTGGCCAGCACTCCGAGCTGCCCGATTGCCGGCATGTTCAACGACTCGCGCGGCTACTACGGCGTGCAGTTCCACCCAGAAGTGACCCACACCAAGCAGGGCGGGCGCATCCTCTCGCGCTTTATCCTCGATATCTGCCAGTGCGAAGCGCTGTGGACGCCGTCGAAAATCGCTGAAGACGCCATTGCCACTGTGCGTGCGCAAGTGGGTAGCGCCAATGTGTTGCTCGGCCTGTCCGGCGGCGTCGACTCATCTGTGGTCGCAGCACTGTTGCACAAGGCGATTGGCGACCAACTGACCTGCGTGTTTGTCGACAACGGCCTGTTGCGTCTGCACGAAGGTGAGCAAGTGATGGCCATGTTCGCCGAGAACATGGGCGTCAAAGTGATTCGCGCCAATGCCGAGGAGCAGTTCCTCGGCAACCTGGCCGGCGAAGCCGATCCGGAAAAGAAGCGCAAAATCATCGGTCGCACCTTTATCGATGTATTTGATGCTCAAGCCAGCAAGCTGGATAACATCAAGTTCCTCGCTCAGGGCACCATCTACCCGGACGTGATCGAGTCGGCGGGCGCGAAAAGCGGCAAGGCCCACGTGATCAAGTCGCACCACAACGTCGGCGGCCTGCCGGAAGAAATGAACCTGAAGCTGGTCGAGCCGCTGCGCGAACTGTTCAAGGACGAAGTACGTCGTTTGGGCCTTGAGCTCGGTCTGCCGTACGACATGGTTTACCGTCATCCATTCCCAGGCCCAGGCTTGGGCGTGCGCATCCTCGGTGAAGTGAAGAAGGAATACGCCGACCTGCTGCGCCGTGCGGATCACATCTTTATCGAAGAGCTGCGCAAGGCCGACTGGTACCACAAGGTCAGCCAGGCGTTCGTGGTGTTCCAGCCGGTTAAGTCGGTCGGTGTGGTCGGTGACGGCCGTCGTTACGCCTGGGTTGTGGCCCTGCGAGCGGTGGAAACCATCGACTTTATGACCGCACGTTGGGCGCACCTGCCTTACGAGCTGCTGGAAACCGTTAGCGGCCGCATCATCAATGAAATCGACGGTATCTCCCGCGTCACCTACGACGTGTCGAGCAAGCCGCCAGCGACCATTGAGTGGGAATGATGCACTGACAGAAAGGGCAGCTTAGGCTGCCCTTTCTGCATCTTCGCCTGTGGTTATGCGCTTTCTCGCTTAGGGCGGCGGCTCAGGGGTCGAATGCGTCTACGGGGTCGTTGCCGTAGGGGCTAGTCTCATTAAGTGGCATTGTTGCCGCTCGAGGAGATGAGCATGGCCGATTATGTCGACTGGCGTCTGCGCGGCGCCGGCGTTGATTTGTGTAATTGCGCGTACGGCTGCCCCTGCCAGTTCAATGCGCCGCCCACCTCTGGTAATTGCGAGGCTGCGGTGGGCTTTCATATTGAGCAAGGGCACTTCGCCGATGTGTCGTTGGACGATTTGCACGTGGCCTGCAGCTTTGCTTGGCCCGGTGCTATTCACGAGGGGCATGGTCAGTGCCAGGCCTTCATTGATGAGCGTGCCAGTGAGGCACAGCGCCAAGCCCTGTTGACCATCCTTACAGGGCAGGAGCAGGAACCAACGGCATTCTTTGCCATTTTCGCCAGCACCATCGAAACCATGCATGAGCCGCGCTTCGTGCCAGTCAAGGTGTGTGTCGACCGTGCTGGGTTGACGGCGAGTATCCACGTGCGGAGCGCCATTGAAGCCACGGCCGTGCCAATTCGAAATCCGCTGGATGGCTCGGTGCACCGTGTGAGCATGGTCTTGCCGGATGGTTTTCAGTTTGCTGAGGCCGACTGTGTCAGTGGCACTTTCAGCACCACGGCAGCCCTTGCGATGAACTACAGCGAGGCCAACGCGTTGCTCTATGAACTGCATACCGGGCCCAATGGCATCATTCGCGGCTAGGCCGGTCGACCATGGTGCGCTGCTAGCCAGCGCCTGCATTCTGCTGCTGAGTGCGGTTGCTTGGTGGTGGCAGTTTGAGCAGGCGACAGTGATGGCGGCCATGGGTGAGATGCAGATGCCGCCCACCGACTGGCTGGCGCCTGCAGGTATGTTTGCCTTGCTGATGTGGATGGTGATGATGCAGGCCATGATGCTGCCAGCCGTTTTGCCCGTCTTCCTGCTTTACCGTCGTTGCCTGCAGCGTGATCGTCAGAAACTGACAAAGCTGCTGCTGTTCATTGTGGCCTATGTGTTGTTGTGGAGTCTGTTCGCGCTGTTAATGACGCTGTTGCAGGGCGTGGGCGAGCAGCTCGGCTGGCTCGACCCAATGCTCTTGCGCCTGCCGCCCTGGCTTGGCGCTCTGGCTCTGTTGATGGCCGGGTTGTACCAGTTGAGCCGGGCAAAGGCGGCTTGCCTGCAACATTGTCAAAGCCCGCTGGGGTTTCTGCAGCGCCACGTTCGTCCTGGCTTGTCGGGTGCCTGGCGCCTCGGCATGCAGCATGGTCTCTACTGCTTGGGTTGCTGTTGGGCGCTGATGCTGCTTCTGCTAGTGGTGGGTGCCATGAGTTTGTGGGGTATGGCGCTGCTGGCCCTGCTGGTATTGGCGGAGAAGTGGCTGGCGTTGGGTGCCGGCTGGCTTCGTTTCAGTGGCGCACTATTGCTGCTGGGCGCGATGTTGTTGGGGATTACTGCGCTGGCGTGAGTGCCAAGTGCGACGATCGGGCGTTCGACTTGCTGAAGCCGCCCGCATAGAATGCGACTCTCTCTCGTTTAGCCCCTGCCAATGTGCTGGGGCTGAGGTTGCATTGCAGGCTCTGCAGGCCGGACATAGGTGGTTGATGAAGTTGAAGCGTAGGCAGATCCTTGCCGGTTTAGTCGGTCTGGGTGTCGTCGGTCTGGGCGCTGGCGGCGTGCGTTACTGGCTGGGGCGCACTGAAAATCAGGCGACCCATGACTACGAACTGATCGCCGCACCGTTGGATGTCGAGCTGTTGCTTGGGCACATAACCCCGGCCTGGGGCTATGCCGGCCAAGTGCCAGGGCTGGAAATCCGCGCACGCCAAGGCGACTGGCTGCGGGTGCGCTTTATCAATCAGCTGGACGAGCCGACCACCATTCACTGGCATGGCATCCGTCTGCCGTTGGCAATGGATGGCGTGCCTTATGTCTCGCAGCTGCCGGTATTGCCGGGCGAGTATTTCGACTACCGCTTCAAGACTGAAGATGCCGGCAACTTTTGGTACCACCCGCACCTGAGCAGCGCCGAGCAGCTTGGGCGTGGCTTGGTCGGCCCGTTGATTGTCGAGGAACGCGAGCCCACAGGCTTTGCCCATGAGCGCACGTTGAGCCTGAAAACCTGGCATATCGACGAGCAGGGTGCTTTTACCGCATTCAGTGTGCCGCGTGAAGCGGCGCGGGAAGGTACGCGCGGACGGCTAACCACCATTAACGGTAAGCCGGCGCCGGTAATTGAGCTGCCGGCCGGGCAGGTGGTGCGCCTGCGTGTGCTTAATCTGGATAACACTGTGACCTATCGGCTCAACCTGCCAGGTGCCGATGCGCGCTTGTATGCGCTGGATGGCCATCCGATTACACCGCGGCCTTTGGGTAAGGAATATTGGTTGGGCCCAGGTATGCGTATCGACCTGGCGGTGCGGGTGCCAGCGGCGGGTGTTGAGTTGTCCCTGCGCAATGGCCCGCTGCGCCTGGCGACGCTGAAAAGTGTTGGCAGCGCTGGCGTCGCCGGCGAGTGGCCTGCGCCGCTGCCAGCCAATCCGGTGGCCGAGCCTGATTTAGAGCGCGCCGAGGTGTTGCGCTTCAACTTCGAGTGGTCGGCGCGTCTGGTCAGTGAAGGTGATAACGGGCCGGCCAAGTATTGGCAGATCAACGGTCAGGCCTGGGATATCAGCGACAAGACCTGCGCGGATCGGCCCATAGCCAGTCTGAAGAAGGATGGCCACTACATCTTTGAGCTGCGCAATATGGCGCAGTACCTGCACCCGATTCACTTGCATGGGTTGGCATTCAAGGTGATCTCATCCAACCGCAAGCAGATCATTCCGTATTTCACCGACACCTATCTGCTGGGCAAGAATGAAGTGGCGCGTATCGCCTTTGTCGCCGATAACCCGGGAATCTGGATGTTCCATTGCCATGTGATTGATCACATGGAAACCGGCCTGATGGCTGCGATTGAGGTGGCCTGATGCGTCGTCCATTGATTGTCGATCGCAGCCAGGACCAGCACTTTATGCGCGAGGCTTTGGCGTTGGCCGCCGAGGGGGCAGTGCTGGGTGAAGTGCCGGTCGGTGCGGTGCTGGTGCAGGATGGCGTGATAGTCGGGCGCGGTTTTAATTGCCCGATCACCACCCATGACCCCAGTGCACACGCCGAAATGGTGGCGATTCGCGGCGCTGCGCAGGCCGTGGACAACTACCGTCTGCCCGGCAGCACCCTGTATGTGACGCTCGAGCCGTGCAGCATGTGTGCGGGGTTGATTGTGCATGCGCGGGTGCAGCGGGTGGTGTTTGGTGCGAGCGAGCCCAAGGCTGGGGTGGCGTTGAGTCGCGGCGAGTTCTTCAATCAGGCGTTTCTCAACCATCGAGTGCTGGTTGAAGGTGGGGTGCTGGCCGAGGAGTGTGGGGCACTGCTCAGTGCCTTTTTCAAGGCGCGGCGCGAGCAACGCTAGAGTGGTGGGGTCTGCTGGTTGGGCTGGCGCTTGTCGATGCCTGGGACATGTTGGCTGCTTTCGGCGATTTGCGTGCCTTCCAGTTGCGGTTGAGTGACCCAGGTGAGGATGTCGTAGTAACGACGGATGTTGCGCACAAAATGTACCGGTTCGCCGCCTCGGGCATAACCATAGCGGGTTTTGCTGTACCACTGTTTCTGCGCCAGGCGTGGCAGAATTTTCTGCACATCCAGCCATTTATTCGGGTTCAGGCCTTCGGCTTCGGTGAGCTTGCGGGCGTCTTCCAGGTGGCCGCCGCCGACGTTGTAAGCGGCCAGGGCGAACCAGGTGCGGTCCGGCTCCTCAATGCTCTCTGGGAGCAGGCTCTTTACGTGGACGATGTATTTGGCACCGCCATCGATGCTCTGCTTGGGGTCGAGACGGTTGGATACGCCCATGGCTTGGGCGGTGCGTAGGGTCAGCATCATCAGTCCGCGCACCCCGGTTTTTGAGGTGGCGGTGGGTTGCCAGAGAGATTCTTGATAGCCCATGGCGGCAAGCAGGCGCCAGTCCACCTGGTTGACCTTAGCGGCTTCGCGAAAGTGCTTCTCGTAGCGCGGCAAGCGCTGTTGCAGGTGTTTGGCGAAGGTGTAGGCACCGACATAACCGAGTACATCAACATGGCCGTAGTAGCGGCCTTTCAGGCGTTGCAGGCTGCCGTTCTGCTGTGCGCGCTCAATAAAAGCATTCATTTCATCAAGCAGGCTGCGGTCTTCTCCGGGCGCGGTGGCCCAGGCCAGGCTCTGCTCATCGCCGAGGTCAAAGGCCACGCGTACGTTGGGGAAGTACACCTGGTTCATCGCCAGCTCATTAGAATCAACCAGGGTCAGGTCGATCTGGCCTTCATCCACCATGCGTAATAAATCGACCACCTCAACCGCAGACGACTCTTCATAGGCCAGTTCCGGCAGTTGCAGCTTCATCTCGGCAAGTTGTTCGGCATGGCTGCTGCCTTTTAGAACCAGGATGCGTTTGCCTAACAGATCATCTGGGCGGGTCGGGCGCTGTTGGCCGTTACGGTAGATCACCTGGGGGGTGACTTCGAGGTAGGGCAGGGAGAAGCGTGCGTGCTGCCGCCGTCCGTCGCTTTCTACCAAACCGGCGGCGGCCAGTACGGGGCCAGCGGGCCTGTTCAGGCTGGCGAAAAGGTCGTCGAGGTTGTCGGCTGTTTCGATTTTCAGCTCAACGCCCAAGTCATCGGCAAAGCGTTTTACCAGCTCGTATTCGAAGCCGGTTTCGCCGTTGCGGTCTTGGAAATAGGTGGCCGGGCTGTTACGGGTGATCACCCGCAGTACACCCTCCGCCTGAACGCGTTCGAGTGTGCTGGGTTCTTCAGCACAGCCGCCGAGCAGCAGGAGGACTCCGATCGCCGACAGCCAGCAGGCACGGCGCACACGGCACACAGATAGGGCAAACATTGACTCAGTATACGCAAAGCACGGGGCGCGCCATATATCGACAGCAGGTGGCTTCTCTGTTAGAAAAATGGTGCTTTTGCTGCGGCGCCAATCGGGCAATTGGCGTTGTTGCTCGCGTTGGCATGCAGCGCTAACAGAGCCTGGCCTTCACGGGTGCCGTTGTCGACGCTTTAGGCTAGAATGCACGGCCTCAAAGTACACCCCTTCCCAGAGGCTGTCCCCGATGTTGATCCTGCGCGGCGCTCCCGCCCTTTCTGCTTTCCGTCACGGCAAACTGCTTGCACAACTGACCAGCAAGGTTCCTGCGGTCACCGGCCTGTATGCCGAATTCGCGCATTTCGCCGAAGTGACCGGCGCTTTAAGTGCTGACGAAGAGCAGGTGTTGGCTCGTTTGCTGAAGTATGGCCCGAGCGTGCCGGTTCAGGAGCCAAGCGGCCGCCTGTTCCTGAGCATTCCGCGCTTTGGCACCATCTCGCCTTGGTCGAGTAAGGCCAGTGATATCGCCCGCAACTGCGGCCTGGCAAAGATCCAGCGTATCGAGCGCGGTCTGGCCTACTACGTTAGCGGCGAGCTGAATGCTGCCGAGGCGCAGCAGGTGGCTGATCTGCTGCATGACCGCATGACCCAGTTGGTGCTGGATAACCTGGAAGGCGCTGCGGCGCTGTTCAGCCATGCTCAGCCTAAGCCGCTGACGGCGGTGGATATTCTGGGTGGCGGCCGCGCCGCGCTGGAGCAGGCTAACGTCGACTTGGGCCTGGCCCTGGCTGAGGACGAAATCGACTACCTGGTCAATGCTTTTGTCGGGCTGGGGCGCAACCCCCACGACATCGAACTGATGATGTTCGCCCAGGCCAACTCTGAGCATTGCCGCCACAAGATTTTTAACGCCAGTTGGGATATTGATGGCCAGAGCCAGGAGAAATCCTTGTTCGGCATGATCAAAAACACCTATCAAATGCACAGCGAAGGGGTCTTGTCTGCTTATAAGGACAACGCCTCGGTGATCGTCGGCAACGTTGCCGGGCGTTTCTTCCCGGACCCTGAAACCCGTCAGTACGGCGCGGTGCAGGAGCCGGTGCATATTCTGATGAAGGTGGAAACCCACAACCACCCGACCGCGATTGCGCCGTTCCCTGGGGCGGCGACCGGCTCTGGTGGTGAGATTCGTGACGAGGGCGCGACCGGTCGTGGCGCCAAGCCGAAAGCCGGCCTCACCGGCTTCACCGTGTCCAACCTGCAAATTCCGGGTTTCGAGCAGCCATGGGAAGTGCCGTACGGCAAACCCGAGCGCATCGTTACTGCACTGGACATCATGATCGAAGGCCCGCTGGGCGGCGCGGCATTCAACAACGAATTCGGACGTCCGGCGCTGACCGGTTACTTCCGCACCTTCGAGCAGGCGATTCAGACCCCGCGCGGTGAAGAAGTGCGCGGCTACCACAAGCCGATCATGCTGGCGGGCGGTATGGGTAACATTCGCGCCGAGCACGTGCAGAAAGGCGAAATTACCGTAGGCGCCAAGCTGATCGTGCTCGGCGGCCCAGCCATGCTCATCGGTCTGGGTGGCGGTGCGGCCTCGTCTATGGCCACCGGCACCAGCTCGGCTGACTTGGATTTTGCCTCGGTGCAGCGCGAAAACCCGGAAATGGAGCGCCGCTGTCAGGAAGTGATCGACCGCTGCTGGCAGCTGGGTGAGCACAACCCGATTGCCTTTATTCATGACGTTGGCGCGGGTGGCTTGTCCAACGCCTTCCCGGAACTGGTCAACGATGGCGGGCGTGGCGGGCGTTTTGAGCTGCGCAACGTACCCAATGATGAGCCGGGCATGGCCCCGCATGAAATCTGGAGCAACGAGTCCCAGGAACGCTACGTGATGGCGGTGGATGCGGCCAACTTCGAGCGCTTCAAGGCGATTTGCGAGCGTGAGCGTTGCCCGTTTGCGGTAGTCGGTGAGGCCACTGAAGAGGCTCACCTGACCGTGACCGACAGCCATTTCGGCAACAATGCCGTGGACATGCCGCTCAACGTGCTGCTGGGCAAGGCCCCGCGCATGCACCGTTCGGCCACGCGTGAAAGCGAGCTGGGTGACGACTTCGATGCCAGCAAGCTGGCTATCGATGAAGCAGTTACCCGTGTCCTGCACCACCCAGCGGTGGCCAGCAAGAGCTTCCTGATCACCATTGGCGACCGCAGCATTACTGGCCTGGTGGCCCGCGACCAGATGGTCGGGCCGTGGCAGGTGCCAGTGGCCGATTGCGCCGTGACCGCCACCAGTTTTGATGTTTACACCGGTGAAGCCATGGCCATGGGCGAGCGTACTCCGCTGGCGCTGCTCGATGCGGCGGCGTCCGGGCGTATGGCGATTGGTGAAACCCTGACCAACCTGGCGGCTTCGCGGATTAATGCCATCAGTGACATCAAACTATCCGCCAACTGGATGTCCGCAGCCGGCCATCCGGGCGAAGATGCGCGCTTGTACGACACGGTTAAAGCTGTAGGTATGGAGCTGTGCCCGGAGTTGGGCATCACCATCCCGGTGGGCAAGGACTCGATGTCGATGAAGACTCAGTGGCGCGATGAGGATGCTGACAAGAGCGTCACCTCGCCGCTGTCGCTGGTCGTTACCGGCTTTGCCCCGGTCAGTGATATTCGCAAGACGCTGACCCCGCAGCTGCGTATGGATAAGGGCGAAACAGACCTGATCCTGATCGACCTCGGTCGTGGGCAGAACCGCCTGGGTGCGTCGATTCTCACTCAGGTCTACAGCAAGCTTGGCAGCCAGGCGCCGGATGTCGATGACGCCGAAGACCTGAAAGCCTTCTTCGCGGTGATCCAGGGGCTGAACGCCGACGGCCATATCCTGGCCTACCACGACCGCTCCGACGGTGGCCTGCTGGTCACTGTGCTGGAAATGGCCTTTGCCGGTCACTGCGGCCTCAATCTGTTCCTCGATGCTTTAGCCGATGGCAAGCCAGAGTTGGCCGCCGTACTGTTCAACGAAGAGCTGGGGGCGGTGATTCAGGTGCATCAGGACGCTACCCCGCAAGTGCTGGCGCAGTTCAGCGCGGCGGGTCTGGGTGACTGTGTGGCGGTGATCGGTCAGCCGGTCAACAGCGACGACGTGGCCATCAGCTTTAACGGTCAGCCGGTCTTCACAGGCCAGCGCCGTCTGCTGCAGCGCCAGTGGGCGCAGACCAGCTATCAGATCCAGCGCTTGCGCGATAACGTTGAGTGCGCTGAGCAAGAGTTCGAAGGCTTGCTGGAAGAAGACAACCCCGGCCTGACGGTCAAGCTTGGCTTCGACGTCAATCAGGACATCAGTGCGCCGTATATCCGCAAGGGCGTACGCCCGCAGATCGCCGTGCTGCGTGAGCAGGGCGTCAATGGTCAGGTGGAAATGGCGGCGGCTTTCGACCGCGCCGGCTTCAATGCCGTCGATGTGCACATGAGCGACATCCTTAACGGAAGCGTCAGCCTGGAGGCGTTCAAGGGTCTGGTCGCCTGCGGCGGCTTCTCCTACGGTGACGTGCTCGGTGCCGGCGAAGGCTGGGCCAAATCGATCCTGTTTAACAGCCGTGCGCGTGATGGCTTCCAGGCCTTCTTCGAGCGTAAGGACAGCTTCAGCCTGGGCGTGTGCAACGGCTGCCAGATGATGAGCAACCTGCATGAACTGATCCCCGGCACCGAGTTCTGGCCGCACTTTGTGCGCAACCGCTCGGAGCAGTTCGAGGCGCGCGTGGCCATGGTGCAGGTGCAGGAGTCGGCCTCGATCTTCCTGCAAGGTATGGCCGGTTCGCGCATGCCGATCGCCATCGCCCACGGTGAAGGTCATGCCGAGTTCGAGAACGAAGAAGCCCTGCTCGAAGCCGACTTGTCCGGTTGCGTGGCCATGCGCTTTATCGACAACCACGGCAAGGTCACCGAAACCTACCCGGCCAACCCCAACGGTTCGCCGCGCGGGATTACCGGCCTGACCAGTCGCGATGGCCGCGTGACCATCATGATGCCGCACCCGGAGCGGGTGTTCCGCGCCGTGCAGAACTCCTGGAAGCCGGATGACTGGCAGGAAGATGCCGGCTGGCTGCGCATGTTCCGCAACGCCCGCGTGTGGGTGGATTGATCAAGGCGGCGCGGGCTGATGGATAAGCCCGCGCCGATCTTGCCTGAGGTGCGCCAGGTCAAGCCTGGCGATACCTTGCTGCTGTGCCGCTGCGGGCGTTCGTCCCAGCTTCCCGATTGTGTTTCTGCCTGTGCTGATGTGCTTGAGCTACTGCCTGAGCGCGAGCAATTTCTATTGCTTTGCCGTTGCGGTTTGTCGCAGCGTCTACCTTACTGTGATGGTCGCCATAATTTGCCGGTCAGTGGGCCAACGGCTCGTTGGCGGCGATTTTGGTGAGGTTTATGACCTGCGCCGGGTTGTGTGAGTTGGCCTAATGCGTTGAACACCCAGCAAATGCCTGGGGCATGCGGTGGGTCATGACCTGTGCCCGTGCCCTGTGAGGCAAAGTGCCAGTATCCTGTGGCATGATTGCGGCGTGTTTTTATCAGTCTTGCCGGCGGAGACTTCGATGTACAAGCTGTGTTTTTATGTACCTGAAACTCATCTGGATAGCGTCAAGAACGCGGTGTTCAGCGCTGGCGGCGGACGTATTGGTCGCTATGATCAGTGCTGCTGGCAGGTGCTGGGGCAGGGCCAGTTCCGCGCTCTGGAGGGCAGCCAGCCGTTTCTTGGCCAGCGTGGAGGGGTCGAGCAGGTGGCGGAGTGGAAGGTCGAGATGGTGGTGGCCGACGAACTGATCCATGACGCGGTCAAGGCCATGAAGCAGCAACATCCCTATGAGACGCCAGCCTTTGAGGTGTGGCGGCTGTCGGATATCCAGTTTTAAACGTCAGCGACAAAAAAGGCACCGCTAAGGTGCCTTTTTTATGTGTGCGGTTTATCGCTGTGGCGGGTTTACGGTCTGATTTCGATCAACGTGCCGTCCTTGACCAGGCTCCAGATCTCGCGCATATCGGCGTTCTTCATGGCAATACAGCCTTCGGTCCAGTCCAGGGTGTGGAAGAACCATTCGGGGTATTCCTCATCCAGTGGCGTGCCGTGGATCATGATCATGCCGCCTGGCGATACGCCCTGGGCTCGCGCCTGCGCTTGGTCGCGGGCGTTGGGGTAGGAGATGTGCATGGACAGGTTGTATTTGTCGCTGGTCTTGCGCCAGTCGATCCAATAAAACCCTTCAGGGGTGCGCAGGTCGCCTTCGCGTTGTTTGGCGCCGTCAGGTTTTTTACCCAGTGACATGCGATAGGACTTGAGGGTATCGCCACGGCTGATCAGGTGCAGAGTGCGTTCAGACTTAACCACCAGCACCTTGTCGACGGTCTTGCCGTCAGGCATTGGGGCAGTGCTGGCGTGGCCGGTTAGGGCGACGCTCAGGCAGAGTAGGGCGAACAACCAGCGCATGGTAATTTCCATCGATCAAAGGGCTTTTTTGTAATGCGCGCGCAAGGCTTCGAGCGGCTCGTTGCGGACCGGGTAGTGCTGCTCGCGGCGGTCGGCGAAGTAGCATTCTAAGGTACGTCCGATGGTCGGGAAAGCCAGCTCTGACCAGGGGATGTCGTGTTCGTGAAAAAGCGCAACCTCGAGGCTTTCCTCGCCGGGGGCAAAGTCCAGGTCGACCAGCTCGGCGCGAAACAGCATATACACCTGATTGATGTGTGGCAGGTCAAACAGGGTATAGAGATTGAGGCTGCGCACGCGGGCACAGGCTTCCTCATGGGTTTCTCGGGCGGCGGCCTGTTCGAGGGTTTCGCCATTCTCCATAAAGCCGGCCGGCAGGGTCCAGTAGCTGCGCCGTGGCTCGATGGCGCGGCGGCACAGCAACACTTGCTCGCCCCATATCGGCAGGCAGCCGGCGATGATGCGCGGGTTCTGGTAATGCACGGTCTGGCATTGCGCGCAGACGTGGCGCAAGCGGTTGTCACCCGACGGGATGATGTGACTGGTCGGCCCGCCACAGTTGCTACAGAACTTCATGCCAGATCCTCGTTGCCTATGGTCTATATTGGCGTGCGTGATGGGTACTCGGCAAGCGGCGAGAGCAGCCTTATCGAGCGCCTGAATGATGCCGGTCGGTGGCGCGGGGCTTGGGCCGTGCGCCGCTTTCGTGCCATCATCGAAGGCAGAATAAAACACCGAGAATCCCCATGCTGGACGAGTTGCTCCTTCGCGTGCGTGGCTATAGCCCGCAGAGCATGCAGATCGACACACACTATCCTGAGGCCGCCGTACTGGTGCCGATCACTCGCAGTGACGAGCCGGAAGTGGTGCTGACCTTACGCGCCAGTGGCCTCTCCACTCACAGTGGCGAAGTGGCGTTTCCCGGTGGGCGGCGTGACCCGGAAGATGCCGATCTGATTCAAACCGCCTTGCGCGAAGCGGAGGAGGAGATCGGCTTGCCGCCTGGGTTGGTGGAGATTGTTGGGCCGCTCAGCGCCTTGGTCTCGCGCCACGGCATCCAGGTCACGCCCTATGTCGGGCTGGTGCCGGACTTTGTCGAGTATCAGCCGAATGACGCCGAGATCGCCGCCGTGTTTGCCGTGCCGCTGGCATTTTTTCGCGATGATCCACGGGAAACCACCCACCGTATCGATTACCTCGGGCGCAGCTGGTACGTGCCGAGTTACCGCTATGGCGAATATAAAATATGGGGGCTGACGGCGATCATGCTGATCGAGTTGGTCAACCTGGTGTTCGACGATGTGCATATCGATATGCGCCAGCCGCCCGAGCACTTCATCAAGCTCACATGACTGTGGGATGAGGAATAACGCATGAAATACCGTCTGGGCCAGTCCCACGTAGAAACCCATAGCGAAAGCTGGGTTGCGCCCAATGCCACCCTGGTCGGCAAAGTCAAGTTGGACGCGGGGGCGAGCGTCTGGTTTAACGCCGTGTTGCGCGGTGACAACGAGTTGATTCATATCGGCGAGAACAGCAACGTCCAAGACGGCACGGTGATGCATACCGATATGGGCTTCCCGCTGAGTATCGGCAAGGGCGTGACCATTGGTCACAATGCCATGCTGCACGGTTGCAGCGTGGGTGATTACAGCCTGATAGGCATCAATGCCGTGGTGCTCAACGGCGCTAAAATCGGCAAGCACTGCATCATCGGCGCCAATAGCCTAATTGGTGAAGGCAAGGAGATTCCGGATGGCTCACTGGTCATGGGTTCGCCGGGAAAGGTGGTGCGTGAGCTGACCGAAGCGCAAAAGAAAATGCTTGAAGCCAGCGCGGCGCACTATGTGCACAATGCCCAGCGCTATGCGCGCGAGCTGTCAGTGCAGGACGATTGATGCAACAGGAGCGCCCGGTTGCGTCACCTTGCGTGCATGTCTGTGCGCTGGATGATCAGGATATCTGTATCGGCTGCCAGCGCTCGGTAGGCGAAATCACCCGCTGGGGCCTAATGGACAATGCTGAGCGCCGCCAGGTGCTGCAGTTTTGTCATGCGCGCGCTAAAGCCCAAGGCATCTTGTTATAACCGCGCGTTAAATCTATTCGTTTGAGGAACCCGCATGCCCCGTATCGGAACCCCTTTGTCGCCGAGCGCGACCCGTGTGCTGTTGTGCGGCTCTGGTGAGCTGGGTAAGGAAATGGCGATTGAGTTGCAACGCCTGGGCGTTGAGGTGATTGCCGTAGATCGTTACGCCAATGCGCCGGCCATGCAGGTGGCGCACCGCAGTCATGTGATCGACATGCTTGACGGTGGCGCGTTGCGAGCCGTGATCGAATTGGAACAGCCGCATTACATCGTCCCGGAAATTGAAGCCATCGCCACCGCGACCCTGGTTGAGCTGGAGAATGAAGGCTTTACCGTGATCCCCAGTGCCCGCGCCGCGCAGCTGACCATGAACCGTGAAGGCATTCGCCGGCTGGCCGCCGAAGAGCTGGGGCTGCCGACCTCGCCTTATCAATTCGCCGACTCATTCGAGCAGTGTCAGGCCGCGGTCGAGGCTATCGGCTTCCCTTGTCTGATCAAGCCGATCATGAGCTCGTCCGGCAAGGGGCAGTCCGTGCTGAAGGGTATCGATGACCTGCAAAGCGCTTGGGATTACGCCCAGGCCGGTGGCCGGGCCGGCAAGGGGCGCGTGATCGTTGAAGGCTTTATCGACTTCGATTACGAGATCGCTTTGCTCACCGTGCGCCATGCCGGTGGCACCACCTTCTGTGCGCCGGTCGGCCATCGTCAGGTCAAGGGTGACTACCAGGAGTCCTGGCAGCCACAGCCGATGAGCCCAAAGGCCCAGGCAGAAGCTGAGCGTATTGCGTTAGCTGTCACCGGGTCGTTGGGTGGGCGTGGCTTGTTTGGCGTCGAACTGTTCGTCAAAGGCGATCAGGTGTGGTTCTGCGAGATTTCGCCGCGCCCGCACGACACTGGTCTGGTCACCCTGATTTCCCAAGATCTATCTGAGTTTGCCCTGCATGCGCGGGCTATTCTCGGTTTGCCGGTTCCGGCAATTCGCCAGCTCGGTGCGTCGGCGTCTGCGGTGATATTGGTCGAGGGTGAGTCGCAACAGGTCAGTTTCGGCAATTTGGCGGCCGCTCTGGTCGAGCCGGATACCGCTCTGCGCCTATTCGGCAAGCCGCAAGTCAGTGGTCAGCGGCGTATGGGGGTGGCGTTGGCGCGTGATGAGTCATTGCAGGCGGCGCGAGCCAAGGCCACGCGTGCGGCGCAGGCGGTCAAGGTCGAGTTGTGAGTGCCTGGCGCGCCAGTGCGTGGTGGCTAGGCTTTACGCTGCTGGTGCCGGTAGCGCTGCCGCTGGCTGTGTATACGCGGCGTAAAGCGCTGCGTTTGCCGCCGGCGGCCGGCTTGTTGTACGGGGTGGCCGGCGAGGATTTGCCAGGTGAGCCGTTGCGCCTGTTGGTACTGGGCGAGTCAACCGTGGTCGGCGTGGGTGTGGGGCAGTTGCACGCGGCGCTGGTCGGGCAACTGGCGGCAGCGTTGGCGGTGCGTTACGGCCGGCCGGTGGCCTGGCGTGCATGTGGCGAGAATGGGATTACCGCTGCGCAGGCGCGCGAACGGTTGTTGCCGCAGGTGCTTGAGCAGCCCTTTGATCTGGCGCTGCTGGTGTTTGGCGTTAACGACACCACGCGCTTGACCTCGCTGTCGCGCTGGGAGGCTGCGCTCGGCGGCATGGCCGAAGCGTTGGCGGCGCGTGGTGCTCGGGTGGCCTTTAGCAGTGTGCCGCCGCTGCAGCATTTTACCGCGCTGCCCTGGTTATTGCGGCGCTTGCTCGGCCTGCGCGCGGGCTTGTTGGATGTGCGCTTGGGTGAGTTGGCGGCGTGCCTGGGTGTGGGGTATCACGCGGTTGAGCTGGAGTTTTCCCCAGAGTACCTGGCGCGTGATGGTTATCACCCGTCAGGCCTGGGGTATCGCGTATGGGCGCAGGGGCTGGCCGTCAGCCTTGCGCCGGCGGCTCAGTGTGCGTCTTAGGCTTGGCTTGCCAGGCGCGTACGCTTTTTACCCGGTTCTCCGACGATTGCAAAATTTCCAGGCGATAAGGGCCAATCTTCAGGCAAACGGCGCTGTCTGGAATGCTTTCCAGCGCTTCGGTCACTAGGCCGTTGAGGGTTTTCGGGCCGTCGCAGGGTAGGTGCCAGTCCAGCGCCTTGTTGATTTCGCGGATATAGGCTGCGCCATCAATCACCTGAGTGCCGTCTTCTTGGGGGTGAATGTCCGGGCTGCGCAAGGTGTCCTGGTTGCTGAAGTCGCCAACGATTTCTTCGAGGAGGTCTTCCAGGGTCACGATGCCGATCACATCACCGTACTCATCGACGACGATGCCAATCCGGCGTTTCTGCTTTTGGAAGTTGATCAGCTGGGTCGACAGCGGCGTACCTTCCGGGACGAAGTACGGCTCATTACAGGCGGCCAGTAGCGCCTCTTTGCTCAGCTCGTTATGCGTCAGCAAGCGGGCAATCTGGCGCATATGCACGATGCCTTCGATCTGGTTGATGTCGGTGCGGAAGACCGGCAGGCGCGTGTGAGTGGTGTTGGTCAGCAGGCTGATGATGCTTTCGAGGTCGTCATCAAGGTTGATGCCGGTGACTTCGTTGCGCGGGATCATGATGTCATCCACCGTCACGCGCTCAAGATCTAGAATGCCGAGCAGCATGTTTTGCCGGTTTTTTGGCATGCCGCTCGCGGACTCGCGCACCACGCTGCGCAGCTCTTCGGTGGAGAGGCTGTCGCTGGCGCGTTGCGAGGGGTCGATGCCAAACAAACGCAGCAGTCCGTTGCTGATCGTGCTGGTCGTCCAGACGACCGGGTAGAGCAGGCGCTGCAGCATCGCCAGTACGCGGCTGGCGGGGAAGGCCACCAGTTCCGGGCGCAGGGCGGCCAGGGTTTTCGGGGTGATTTCCCCAAAAATCAGCACCACAATGGTCAGGCCAGCAGTGGCAATGGCAATCCCGGCTTCGCCCCACATGTCCACGGCCAGTACGGTGGCGATGGAGGCGGCGAGAATGTTGACCACATTATTGCCAACCAAGATGGTGCCGAGCAGGCGATCAGGGCGACTGAGCAGGGCGGTCACGCGCCGAGCACCCTTGTGTCCTTCCTTGGCCATGTGCTTGAGGCGATAGCGGTTGAGGCTGAGCATGCCGGTCTCCGAACTGGAGAAGAAGGCCGAGCACAGAATCAGAAAAATCAGCAGCCCAAGCAGGTAGCTGGAGTGAAGGTCGTCCACGGAAGGGGTCTCAGATATGCAGGATGAATTCGCGAACCAGCTTGCTGCCAAAATAGGCCAGCATCAGCAGGCAAAAGCCCGTCAAGGTCCAGCGAATGGCTTTGTGGCCACGCCAGCCGAGTTGGTGGCGGCCCCACAGGAGTACGGCAAACACCACCCAGGCAAAGCACGAGAGGATGGTTTTGTGTACCAGATGCTGGGCAAATAGGTCACTGATAAACAGTGCGCCAGACAGCAGAGACAGTGACAGCAACGCCCAGCCAGTCCAGAGGAAGCTGAACAGCAGGCTTTCCATGGTTTGCAGGGGGGGGAAGTTCTTGATTAGCCCCGAAGGGTGTTTGTTCTTGAGCTGGTGATTCTGCAAGAGCAGTAGCAGTGACTGAAATACGGCAATGGTGAGCATGCCGTAAGCGGTTATCGACAATAGAATGTGGGCGATTATGCCCGGTGCTTCGTCGATGACCTGGGTAGTGCCGCTGGGCATGAACTGGGCGAGCAGGACGGTGATCATCCCCAGCGGAAATAGCAGCAGCAGCAGGTTTTCCACCGGGATCCGTGCGCAGGCCAGCAGTGTCAGCAGAATAACCGCGGCGGCAATCAGGCTGGCAGCTTTAAAGAAGTCCAGCGACAAGCCGTTGGCATCGAACATCTGCAGAAACAGGCTGCTGCTGTGCAGAAGCAACGCCAGTGCGCCGAGCGCAATCAGCAGGCGCTTGTCAGATGTGCCGCGCTGTTGCAGGCGCAGGCCTTGATAGAGTGCGGCTCCCGCATAGAGGCAGGCAGCGGCGAGACTGGGTAGCAGAGGGTGCATAAATCCTTGTTAGGCAAACCCGAAAGGCGGCCAGTGTGGCATATAACCCATGTGCCACGAAAGCGTCTGGCGGTGTCGGTGCCTGGCAGTCTTCGCTATAATCTGCGACCTGTTGCAAGCCCACCCTCGGCTCAGTTGAGCCTGAAAGGAACGCGCATGTTCGAAAATCTGACTGACCGCCTCTCGCAGACCCTGCGAAATGTCACTGGCAAAGCCAAGCTGAGTGAAGACAACATCAAGGACACCCTGCGTGAAGTGCGCATGGCCTTGCTTGAGGCCGACGTTGCCTTGCCGGTGGTTAAGGACTTCGTCAACAAGGTCAAGGATCGTGCGGTTGGCACCGAAGTCTCGAAAAGCCTGACGCCGGGCCAGGCCTTTGTGAAAATCGTCCGTGCAGAACTCGAAGAGTTAATGGGTGCGGCCAATGAAGACTTGGCCCTGAACGCTGTTCCGCCAGCCGTGGTGCTGATGGCCGGTCTGCAGGGTGCCGGTAAAACCACCACGGTGGGCAAGCTGGCGCGCTTCCTTAAAGAGCGCAAGAAGAAGACCGTAATGGTGGTCTCGGCCGACGTTTATCGCCCGGCGGCGATCAAGCAGTTGGAAACCCTGGCCCATGATATCGGCGTAACCTTCTTCCCCTCCGATCTCAGCCAGAAGCCGGTTGATATTGCCGAGGCAGCGATCAAGGAAGCCAAGCTCAAGTTTATTGATGTGGTGATCGTCGATACCGCCGGTCGCTTGGCTATCGATGCTGAGATGATGGCGGAGATCCAGGCCCTGCACGCCGCGATCAAACCGGTGGAAACCCTGTTTGTGGTCGATGCGATGACCGGTCAGGACGCCGCCAACACCGCCAAAGCCTTTAATGATGCGCTGCCGCTGACCGGTGTCGTGCTGACCAAGGTCGACGGTGATGCCCGTGGTGGTGCTGCGTTGTCTGTTCGGCATATCACCGGTAAGCCGATCAAATTTATCGGCATGGGTGAAAAAACCGAGGCGCTGGAGCCCTTCCATCCGGACCGGATCGCCTCGCGCATCTTGGGTATGGGTGACGTGCTCAGTCTGATCGAGCAGGCCGAGCAGACCCTGGATCGCGAAAAAGCCGACAAGCTCACCAAGAAACTGAAGAAGGGTAAGGGTTTCGACCTCGAAGACTTCCGTGATCAGCTGCAACAAATGAAGAATATGGGCGGACTGGGTGGCTTGATGGACAAGCTGCCACAGATGGGCGGCGTCAATCTGGCGCAGATGGGCAATGCCCAGGGTGCGGCCGAGAAACAGTTCAAGCAGATGGAGGCGATCATCAACTCGATGACGCCCCAGGAGCGGCGTGATCCTGATGTGATCAGTGGTTCGCGCAAGCGCCGTATCGCCATGGGTTCCGGCACTCAGGTGCAGGACATCGGGCGCTTGATCAAGCAGCACAAGCAGATGCAGAAGATGATGAAGAAATTCACGGCCAAAGGCGGCATGGCCAAGATGATGCGTGGCATGGGCGGGATGATGCCAGGCGGTATGCCGAAGATGTAAGGAATCCGCGTCGGCAGCGATGTCGGCGCAGCCCCCGCTGAGTGAGGGGGGTACAGTAAGCCCGCATTTTGCGGGAGCTGACGGGCCGGTTTGGATTGCGGCCTCTGGCAATTCTTGATTGCACAGTCCTATGCGCCTGAAAAAGCCATTTGCAAAAGTCCGGATATTCCTTAGAATATGCGGCCTTTCGGGCACCTATGCCCGCTGTGCATTTAGATTTGCAGCACCGACTACAGGAACTATGTTCACATGCTAACGATTCGTCTTGCCCTTGGCGGCTCCAAAAAGCGCCCGTTCTACAAAATCAACGTGACCGACAGCCGCAACCCACGCGACGGTTCGCACAAAGAAGAGATCGGTTTCTTCAACCCGATCGCTCGTGGTCAGGAAGTTCGCCTGTCCGTGAAGCAAGATCGCCTGGCCCATTGGCTGAGCGTTGGCGCACAGCCTTCTGATCGTGTTGCTCAGTTGTTGAAGGACGCTGCTAAGGCTGCGGCCTGAGTAATATGAGCGCGACGCCTGCTTCTACCGATGATTTGATTGTTATCGGCAAGATTTACTCTGTACATGGCGTTCGCGGTGAAGTGAAGGTGTATTCCTTTACTGATCCTGTTGCAAACCTGTTGCAGTACAAGTCCTGGACGCTCAAGCGCGAAGGCAGTGTGAAACAGGTAGAGCTGGTCAGCGGACGCGGGAATGATAAGTTCCTGGTCGCAAAGCTTAAGGGTCTTGATGACCGTGAAGAGGCGCGTCTTCTTGCCGGTTATGAGATCTGTGTGCCGCGCAACCTGTTCCCTGAATTAACCGACGGCGACTACTACTGGTACCAGTTGGAAGGTCTCAAGGTTATCGATCAGGCAGGGCAATTGCTCGGCAAGATTGATCACTTGTTAGAAACCGGTGCCAACGATGTAATGGTGGTTAAACCCTGCACCGACAGCCTGGATGGTCGTGAGCGCTTGTTGCCCTATACCGAGCAATGCGTGTTGTCGATTGATCTGAGTGCTGGCGAAATGCGGGTCGACTGGGATGCGGACTTCTAAGCCTGATGCCTAATCTGCGCGTTGAAGTCATTACGCTGTTCCCGGAAATGTTTACCGCTATCAGCGATTACGGCATTACCAGCCGCGCGGTGAAACAGGGGTTGTTACAACTGACCTGTTGGAACCCGCGAAGCTATACCACTGACCGTCACCACACTGTGGATGATCGGCCTTTTGGTGGTGGCCCTGGCATGGTGATGAAGATCAAGCCGCTTGAGGATGCTTTGCTCGATGCCAGGCACGCCGCAGGTGAAAAAGCGAAAGTGATTTATCTTTCGCCGCAAGGTCGCCAGCTGACGCAGTCAGCAGTACGCGAACTGGCAAACGTTGAGGGGTTAATCCTCATCGCAGGTCGCTACGAAGGCATTGATGAACGCTTTATTGAAGCGCATGTTGATGAAGAATGGTCGATTGGGGACTACGTCCTGTCCGGCGGTGAGCTGCCGGCCATGGTGCTAATCGATGCGGTAACGCGCCTTTTGCCTGGTGCATTGGGTCATGCAAGTTCGGCCGAGGAGGACTCCTTTACGGATGGTCTGCTCGACTGCCCGCACTACACTCGCCCGGAGGTGTATGCGGATAAACGTGTTCCTGATGTATTGCTGAGTGGCAATCATGAGCACATCCGGCGCTGGCGTTTGCAGCAGTCCCTTGGTCGGACGCACGAACGCCGCGCTGATCTTCTGGAAAGCCGCTCGCTTTCTGGAGAAGAGAAGAAGCTGCTGGAGGAATACGTCCGCCAGCGGGACGATAGTTAATGTATCGATGACCGGCCAAGGCCTGTCTTAGGAGCGCAGCATGACCAACAAGATTATTCAGCAGATCGAAGCTGAGCAGATGGGTAAAGTGATTCCGCCGTTTGCACCGGGCGACACCATCGTAGTTCAGGTAAAAGTAAAGGAAGGCGACCGTCAGCGTCTGCAGGCGTTTGAAGGCGTTGTTATCGCCAAGCGTAACCGTGGTCTGAACAGTGCCTTCACTGTTCGTAAGATCTCCAACGGTGTTGGTGTTGAGCGTACTTTCCAGACCTACAGCCCGCTGGTTGAGAGCCTGGCCGTTAAGCGTCGCGGTGACGTGCGTAAAGCCAAGCTTTACTACCTGCGTGACCTGTCCGGTAAAGCAGCACGCATCAAGGAAAAACTGGGCTAAGCCTCAGCTTCCTTGTAAAAAAAAGCAGCCTTCGGGCTGCTTTTTTCGTTTATGGGGCTGCTGCTCGGCGAGTGTTGCAGAGAGGCTATAGGCCAATAAGTTGGCGCGATGCTAGAGATGCCTCGCCGTCTAGTAGTTTGCCATTTGATCTGATCAGGTAGTCGTCACATGAGCCCAAGAGAGCAAGAGATTCAACGGCGTACCGAACTGTCGGAAACGCGAGTGACCAAGGCGGTGTTCCCGCCGACGACCAACCATCACAACACCTTGTTTGGTGGGACGGCGCTGGCCTGGATGGATGAGGTGTCGTTTATCGCGGCCACACGCTTTTGCCGCTTACCGCTGGTGACGGTGTCGTCAGATCGGATCGACTTTAAGCATGCAATTCCTGCGGGCTCAATCGTCGAGCTGATTGGGCGGGTGATCAAGGTGGGTAACACCAGCCTCAAGGTTGAGGTCGAGGTGTTTGTCGAGAGCATGAGCAGTGATGTTCGTGAGCGAGCAATCACTGGGGTGTTCAGCTTTGTGGCAATTGACGAGCAGAAGAGGCCTGTGCCGGTGCTGGAGCTTTAACTCCATGCGCCGCTAGGCTATTTAGGCAGGTTGATATTCAGTGCGGTGGCGCTGGGTTTGGGCGCCGGTGCAGCAATGAACTCGCTAGCAAGCACCCCCACCAATCCAAAGATTGCTGGGGGTGTGGTTCTCTGTGCGCGGCGGTTAGCGGGCTGCTTCTTGTTCGGCGTCAATCAGTGCGACCAATGTCCAGTCCGGACCTGGCTTGATATCGAGTGGCTGGGTTGCAATATGGATCCAGCCGGTTGGGTCGCATGCGAGCAGGACAATGGCTTTTTCACCGTGCAGATCTTGGTAGGCCTGCCAGTCAAATGCGCTGGTGAGGGTGGTGGTACGCACCTCGGCGCCTTTGCTGAGGCGGCTGGCAAACTGCGGGAAGCTCAGTGCTTGACTGCCCAGGGGGCGACCACGCACCGCGTCGCGGCTGCGGTGTTTATCGCTACGTCGGCTTTCCGTTCCGCTGGGCAGGGTAAAGCGGCGGCTGGCGGCAAAGTCGTGGCGGAAGTGCATGCAGGCCAGTGAGTTCAGTTCGCTTGACGGCGACACGGCCAGCAAGTGGCCAAGGCCGACTAGATCCAGGTGGGCTTCGGCGTGCTGTGAGGTGGGGTTGCCAAAGTAAGTCGGAAGCTTCTTCATGCGCGCCGTGCTGATGTTTTCCCAGCTGGAGTCGCACAGCAGCACGCGGTTGCCGAGGTCTTGCAGGGCTGTACCGAGTGCGCGGGCTACCGGATTGGCGCCGACGATCAGAAAACCGCTTGGCGCCGGCTCTGCCACTTTCAGCAGCTTGGCCAGCGGGCGCGCCGTGGCACTCTGCAGCACAACCGTGCCGATGATCACGGCAAAGGTCAGTGGTACCAGCAGTTCGGCACCTTCGTAGCCCAGCTCGCCGAGGCGGATGGCGAAAATGGCCGATACGGCCGCAGCGACAATGCCGCGTGGCGAAATCCAGGCCAGCAGTGCGCGTTCGCGCCAGTTAAGGCTGGAGCCGAAGGTGGATAGCGCGACGTTGAGCGGGCGGGCGACAAACTGAATGATAACCAAGAGTACCAAGACCGCCGGCCCGAGGGCGAGCAGGGCGTTCAGGTCGAGTCGCGCGGCAAGCAGAATGAATAGACCGGAAATCAGCAGAACGCTGAGGTTCTCCTTGAAGTGCAGGATATGCCGCACGTCGACGCCCTTCATGTTGGCCAACCACATGCCCATCAAGGTCACGGCGAGCAGGCCAGATTCATGCATGACTTCGTTGGAGGCAATGAACGCGCCCAGCACCATCGCTAATACTGCGAGGTTGTGCAGGTAGTCCGGCAGCCATTGGCGCTTTAATACAATACCGAGTGACCAGCCAGCGGCAATCCCGAACAGGCTGCCACAGGCAATGACCCCGGCGAAGGTGGCCAGGCCGTTGTCCCAGCCGTTACCGTCGCTGCTGGAGATAATAAAGCTATACACCACAACCGCGAGCAGCGCGCCAATCGGGTCGATAACGATGCCTTCCCAGCGCAGAATGTTGGCAACCGATGCCTTGGGGCGTACCACGCGCAGCATCGGCACGATCACTGTCGGCCCGGTGACCAGCGTCAGGGTGCCAAGCAGCAAGGCCATCTCCCAGCTAAAGCCCAGCAGATAGTGGGTACTGACAGCGATCACCGCCCAGGTCGCCAGTGCGCCGATCGTCACCATGCGCCGGACCACGCTGCCAATCTCGCGCCACTCGGATAAATGCAGGGTCAGGCTGCCTTCGAACAGGATCAGGGCGACGGCCATCGACACCAGAGGGAATAACAGGTCGCCGAACAGGGCTTGTGGATCAAGCCAGCCCAAAATGGGCCCGGCAAGGATGCCGGCGATCAGCAGAAATAGGATGGCGGGTAACCGTAGGCGCCACGCCAGCCACTGGCAGGCGAGGGCGCTGGCACCGATGGCGGCGAAGGCCAGCAGAATATGTTGTTCGTTCATCAAGGGTCCTTGCGAATGGATACCTGGCCCTGCGTGGCCAAGGTGTGGAAGACTAACCTGCTTTCCACTGCCGCCATAGTTCCGCATGCCTGCCATCGACCACCCCTTGATTGATCGTTTTGTTGAAACCCTGTGGTTGGAGAAGGGGTTGTCGGCGCATACGCGCGCGGCTTACCGCAGTGACCTGGGGTTGTTTAATGGCTGGTTGCAGGCGCGCAATGTGCAGTTGGCGGACGCCGGGCGTGAGCTGATTCTGGATCATCTGGCCTGGCGTTTGAGTGAGGGCTACAAGGCGCGCTCCACCGCGCGCCTGCTGTCGGGGTTGCGCGGCTTTTATCGTTTTCTGTTGCGCGAGCAGCTGGTCGAGCGCGATCCAACGCTGCAAATCGACTTGCCGCAGCTGGGCCGGCCTTTACCCAAGTCGCTGTCGGAGGTCGATGTTGAGGCCTTGCTGGCCGCTCCCGAGCTGGACGATCCCATCGGTCTGCGCGATCGCGCCATGCTTGAAGTGCTGTATGCCTGCGGCCTGCGCGTCAGTGAACTGATTGGCTTGACCTTGGAGCAGGTTAACCTGCGTCAGGGTGTGCTGCGGGTGTTCGGCAAGGGCAGCAAAGAGCGTTTGGTGCCTCTGGGTGAGGAGGCGATTGCCTGGATTGAGCGCTACAGCAAGGAGGCGCGGCCGTTTCTACTGGATGGCAAGCCCAGTGACGTGCTGTTTCCCAGTATGCGTGGCGAGCAAATGACGCGGCAGACGTTCTGGCACCGCATCAAGCACCAGGCCAGGGTGGCGGGGATTGCCAAGAGCCTGTCGCCACATACCTTGCGCCATGCCTTTGCCACGCATTTGCTCAATCACGGCGCGGATTTGCGCGTGGTGCAGATGCTTTTGGGGCATAGCGATCTGTCGACCACGCAAATTTATACCCATGTTGCCCGTGCGCGCCTGCAGGAGCTGCATGCGCAGCACCATCCACGTGGCTGAGCGCGCCGTCTGGCCTGCTGTGGTCGGTCTCTGTGGGCTTCTATGATAGGCTGCGCGTATCCCTCGTTAGATCGTTTTTCGCCAGGAGTTTGTATGCGTTTTAACCGCATTGTTGTTGCGTTGGCCCTGGGGCTGATCAGTGGCGTGGGCGTTGCTGCCGACGCCGACCAGGCCATTCGCAATACCCTCAAGGCTATCGATCCGGACCTGCCGATTGAGGCCATTGCTGAAAGCCCCATGCCTGGCGTTTATCAGGTCGAGCTGGCCGGTGGCCGGCAACTGTATACCAGCGCCGATGGGCAGTTTCTGCTGCAGGGCTACCTGTTTCAGATCAAGGACGGTAAGCCGGTGAACCTGACTGAGGCGGCGGAGAGCCGTGGCGTGGCCAAGCTAATGGAGGCCATTCCCGCCTCGGAAATGGTGGTGTTCGCGCCTAAGCAGCCGAAAACTCATATCACCGTCTTCACCGACACTGACTGTGGCTATTGCCAGAAGCTGCACAGCGAAGTGCCTGAGCTGAATCGTCTGGGGGTCGAGGTGCGTTACCTGGCATTCCCACGACAGGGCCTGGACAGTGTCGCCGCCAAGGAACTGGCTAATGTCTGGTGCGCCAAGGACCAGAAGGACGCCATGAACCGTGCGAAAAGCCGTCAGAGCGTGGCGGATGCACAGTGCGATAGCCCGGTTGCCAAGCAATACGCCCTGGGGCAGATGATTGGGGTCAGCGGCACACCGGCCATTGTCTTGGCCAACGGCAAGATCATTCCGGGCTACCAGCCGGCACCGCAGTTGGCGAAAATCGCCCTAGAGTCCAAGTGATCCGAGTTTTACAGCAGATTGACTAATAAACAGCCGCTTCGTATGGTGCGGCTCTTTTCTACGACCGGGCCTGTTCCGGTCGTTTTACGCATGCAGATGGGGAGTTCAGTGTGAAACCGGTGAAAGTAGGCATCTGTGGGCTAGGTACCGTCGGTGGCGGTACGTTGAATGTACTCAAGCGCAATGCCGAGGAAATTACCCGGCGCGCAGGGCGCGGTATTGAAGTCGCGCAAATCGCCATTCGCTCGCCTAAGCCGCAGTACGATACGACCGGTATTAGCATGACCAGCGATGTTTTCGAGCTGGTGAACAACCCTGAGATCGATATCGTTATCGAGCTGATTGGCGGCTACACCCTGGCCAAGGAGCTGGTGCTCAAGGCCATCGACAACGGTAAGCATGTGGTCACCGCCAACAAGGCGCTGATCGCCGTGCATGGCAATGAGATCTTCGCCCGTGCCCGCGAGAAGGGCGTGATCGTCGCCTTCGAAGCCGCCGTAGCTGGCGGTATTCCGGTGATCAAGGCGATCCGTGAAGGCCTGTCGGCCAACCATATCAACTGGCTGGCGGGGATCATCAACGGTACCGGCAACTTTATCCTCAGTGAAATGCGCGAGAAGGGTCGCGCCTTCCCTGACGTACTGGCCGAAGCGCAGGCGTTGGGTTATGCCGAAGCCGATCCGACCTTCGACGTCGAAGGCATTGATGCGGCGCACAAGCTGACCATCTTGGCGTCCATCGCTTTCGGCATTCCGCTGCAGTTCGACAAGGCCTACACCGAAGGCATCACCCAGCTGACCACCGCGGATGTGAACTACGCCGAAGCGCTGGGTTACCGCATCAAGCACCTGGGTGTGGCGCGCCGCACCGAGGCTGGTATTGAGTTGCGCGTGCACCCAACGCTGATCCCGGCGGATCGTCTGATCGCCAACGTCAACGGGGTGATGAATGCGGTGATGGTCAACGGCGACGCTGCCGGCAGCACGCTGTATTACGGTGCCGGCGCTGGTATGGAACCGACCGCTTCGTCGGTGATCGCCGATCTGGTTGACGTGGTCCGTGCGCTGACGAGCGACCCAACCAACCGTGTGCCGCACCTGGCCTTCCAGCCAGACTCGCTGTCCGACCACCCGATTCTGCCGATTGAGGCCAGCGAGAGCGCTTACTACCTGCGCATTCAGGCCAAGGATCATCCGGGCGTGTTGGCCCAGGTGGCGAGCATTCTGTCGGCGCGCGGGATCAACATCGAGTCGATCATGCAGAAGGAAGTGGAGGAGCAGGACGGCCTGGTGCCGATGATTCTGGTCACCCACCGCGTGGTCGAAGCGCAGATCAACGAGGCGATCAGTGCCCTTGAGGCGCTGGACGATGTGGTCGGCAGTGTCGTGCGTATCCGCGTCGAGCAGTTGAGCTAATTCGCCTCTGGCCGCAGCTGCAGCCCGCAGCGGCGGCTCTTAAAGATTCAACCGAAGGTTTGCCCCTATGCGCTATATCAGTACCCGTGGCCAGGCACCGGCCCTGAATTTCGAAGACGTGTTGCTGGCTGGTCTGGCCAGTGATGGCGGTCTGTATGTGCCGGAAAACCTGCCGCGCTTCACCCAGGAAGAAATCGCCTCCTGGGCCGGCTTGCCGTATCACGAGCTGGCCTTCCGGGTGATGCGCCCGTTTGTCACCGGCAGCATTCCGGATGCCGACTTCAAGAAAATCCTTGAAGAGACCTACGGTGTGTTCGCCCACAACGCCGTCGCCCCGCTGCGTCAGCTGAATGGCAACGAGTGGGTGCTGGAGCTGTTCCACGGCCCGACCCTGGCCTTTAAGGACTTCGCCCTGCAGCTGCTCGGTCGTCTGCTCGACTACGTGCTGGCCAAGCGCAACGAGCGTGTGGTGATCATGGGTGCCACCAGTGGCGACACCGGCTCGGCCGCCATCGAAGGCTGCAAGGCCTGCGATAACGTTGACATCTTCATCATGCACCCGCACAACCGCGTGTCCGAAGTGCAGCGCCGGCAGATGACCACCATCTTCGGTGACAACATCCATAACATCGCCATCGAAGGCAACTTCGATGACTGCCAGGAGATGGTCAAGGACAGCTTCGCTGACCAGAGCTTCCTCAAGGGCACCCGTCTGGTCGCGGTCAACTCGATCAACTGGGCGCGGATCATGGCCCAGATCGTCTACTACTTCCACGCGGCCCTGCAGCTGGGTGGCCCGGCGCGCTCCATCGCCTTCTCGGTACCGACCGGCAACTTCGGCGATATCTTCGCCGGCTACCTGGCGCGCAACATGGGCCTGCCGATCAGCCAGCTGATCGTCGCCACCAACCGCAACGACATCCTGCACCGCTTTATGAGCGGTAATCAGTACGCCAAAGACGCCCTGCACCCAACCTTGTCGCCGTCCATGGACATCATGGTCTCGTCGAACTTTGAGCGCTTGCTGTTCGACCTGCACGGTCGCAATGGCGCGGCCGTGGCCGAGCTGATGGCCAGCTTCAAGCAGACTGGTGCCTTCAGCGTGGCGGATGATCGTTGGACCGAGGCGCGCAAGCTGTTTGATTCCTTGGCGGTAAACGACGAAGAAACCTGCGCCACCATCGCCGCGGTGTATGCCGAGTGCGGCGAGCTGCTCGACCCGCATACCGCGATCGGGGTTAAGGCCGCACGCGATTGTCGCCGCAGCCTGGCCACGCCGATGGTCATTCTTGGCACCGCCCACCCGGTGAAGTTTCCGGAAGCGGTGGAGAAGGCCGGCATTGGTGCCGCCCCGGCGTTGCCGCCGCACTTGGCCGACCTGTTCGAGCGCGATGAGCGTTGCACCGTGCTGGCCAATGACCTGAAAGCGGTCCAGAGCTTCGTCGCGCAACACGGCAATCGCGGCAAGCCGCTGTAAGCCTGGCGTTGCTTGAAAAAGCCGGCTCCCTTAAAGGCGCCGGCTTTTTTATGCGCTTTAGATTATCGGACGACTGCCGAGGCGCAGGGTGTGCTGGATGCGCAGTGGGCTGAATAGCTGGCGCGCCCGGTAATGGCCATAGTGCACGGTATTAATATTGAGCTGGCGCGGGCTGGGTTCTCTCAGCTCATTCAGTCGCTGCCGAATCAGTGCGGCGTCAACGCTGCGTCGATACAGGCCCAGGGTAATGTGAGCGTGATAGGGGCTTTGGCGCACTTCTTCGGCATGTTCGCCAAGGCATTCGCGCCAGGCCAGTAGCTGGCCGGATGGGTCGTTGACCGGGAGAAACGCCGCGCTGGCAAAGCTATCCGGTTGGCCAATCGACAGGCTCAAGGCTTGCCGAGGTTGCCGGCCAAACGCCTTGAGTTGCCGTTGTAACTGCTGCTTGCTGAAGTCGTCGTCACGCCGCTGCACGCCACTGGTAAAACCGCAGACAAACAGGGTGATATGCGCCTGACGCCGACCTGGCGGATGCAGCACGTCCGCCAGCTGCTGCTGAATATTGGCGATGCGGACGAGCAGGGTGGGGCATTGCACGGGCAGTACCCACACGCCATAGCGGCTGCGGCCCAGATGCCACTCGGGGTAATCACGCAGCTCGGTGATCAGGTTGTGCGCCGGGCCGTTGCACGGGTCGGAGAACAGCACGAGGTCAAATGGCGCCGAGGGTTTTTAATTCGGCGATCTGCGTGTCGCTGTAACCGAGGGCATTGAGTACCGCCTGGTTATGCTCGCCCAGCTGCGGGCCGACCCACTCCACGCCGCCGGGGGTTTCCGACAGTTTGGGCACGATGCCAGGCATCTTGAAGGCTTTGCCGTCGGGCAGTTTGGCCGATAGGAGCATCTCGCGGGCGAGAAATTGCGGGTCGTGAAACATGTCCTCGGCGCTGAAGATCCTGCTGGCCGGCACCTCGGCCTGGTTCAAGGTCGCCAGCACCTGCTCCAGCGGCAGTGCGCCGACCCAGCGGTCGATTACCCCATACAGCTCATCGCGGCGCGCATCACGACCGTCATTGCTGGCCAGGTCTGGTGCCTCGGCGAGATCGTTGCGGCCGATGGCCTGCATAAAGCGTTTGAAGATCGCATCGCCGTTGGCGCCGATCTGCACGTGCTTGCCGTCGCTGCTGGTGTGGATCGAGGAGGGCGTGATGCCGGGCATGATGTTACCGCTGCGCTCGCGGATAAAGCCGAACACGTCGAACTCCGGGATCATCGACTCCATCATGGCGAAGATCGCCTCATACAGCGCCACATCGACCACCTGGCCCTGGCCGCCATTTACTTCGCGATGGCGCAGCGCCATCAGCGCACCGATCACGCCCCATAGCGCGGCAATCGAATCGCCGATGCTGATGCCGGTGCGCACCGGTGGGCGATCTTCAAAGCCGGTGATGTAACGCAGGCCGCCCATGGACTCGCCCACCGCGCCGAAACCGGGCTGATCCTTCATCGGCCCGCTCTGGCCGAACCCGGACAGGCGCACCATCACCAGCTTGGGGTTGAGTGCGTGTAGCGCGTCCCAGCCCAGGCCGAGTTTCTCCAGCACCCCGGGGCGGAAATTCTCGATGAGGATGTCGGCCTCGCTGAGCAGCTTTTTCAGCACCTCGCGGCCGGCCTCATGCTTGAGGTTGAGGGTGATCGATTGCTTGTTACGCGCCTGCACAAACCACCACAGGGAGGTGCCCTCATACAGCTTGCGCCACTTGCGCAGCGGGTCGCCGCCATCCGGTGATTCGACCTTGATTACTTCGGCACCGAATTCGGCGCAGATGCGTGAGGCAAACGGGCCGGCGATCAGGGTGCCAAGTTCGATGACTTTCAGGCCAGCTAAGGGTTTGTTCGGGCTCATGGCGGTTCCAGGGCGAAGAAGCATGGCTAAGCCTATGCGATTGGGTGGCTGCAGGGGAAATATGCACAGGGTATGTCGAGGGCGGCTTCTCGCTGGCCATGACCAGCATGTCTCGCTAAGGTCAATGACAGTCCTGCTGCAGTAGTAGGCCGTTGTACCAGCGAGTAAGGAGTGGGCATGGCATTGCGCAACGCGGTCCAGTTGATCACCTATCCAGATCGTTTGGGTGGCAACCTCAGTAGCCTCTACGCGTTACTGGATCGGCACCTGGCCGATGCAGTCGGTGGCGTGCATTTATTGCCCATGTACCCCTCGAACGCCGACGGTGGATTCTCGCCCTTAACCCATATGCAGGTCGACCCGCGCTACGGTGACTGGGCGGATGTCGAGCGCATCTCGGCCCGTTTCGATTTGTGCGTCGATCTGGTGATCAGCCACATTGCCGATGAGTCGCCAGAGTTTCTCGATTTTGTTGCCCATGGCCAGGACTCGGCCTACGCCGAGCTGTTTGTGCAGGTCGATACGCTGGGTGAAATCAGCCTGGAAGACCTGGGCAAGATCCATATCCGCAAAGAGAAAGAGCCGTTTCGCGATGTGCAGCTGGCCAATGGTCAGACATGCCGGGTGTGGTGCACCTTTACCGAGCGGCAGATTGACCTCAACTACGACTCCCCGCTGACTTATCAGCTGATGGAGCAGTACATGGCCTTTCTCGCCGCGCGCGGGGTCAAGCTGTTCCGCCTCGATGCGTTTGGTTACACCACCAAGAAAATTGGCAGCAGCTGCTTTCTGGTCGAACCGGACGTGTACCGCATCCTCGACTGGTTTCGCGAGACCGGCGAGAAGTACGGTGCCGAGATGCTGCCCGAGGTGCACGACCACATCAGCTACCAATACGCCATCTCGCGCCGACACATGCGGCCCTATGCGTTCGCCCTGCCGCCACTGGTGCTGCATGCGTTTCTCGCTGGCAGCAGCCGGTACCTGAAGCAGTGGCTGCGCATGTGCCCGCGCAACCAGATCACCGTGCTCGATACCCACGACGGCATCTGCATTCCGGATGTGGAAAGCATGCTGCCGGAAGCGGAAATTCGTTTTCTCGTCGATGAAGTCTCGACCCGTAGTGCCGACCCGATCATGCGTCGTTCGGCGGTCAGTGCGCACAGCGTGGGGGCGATTTATCAGCTCACCTGCACCTTTTACGAAGCGTTGCTGCGCAATGACGAAGCCTACATCGCCGCGCGTGCCATCCAGTTTTTCACCCCGGGGATTCCACAGGTTTACTACGTCGGCTTGCTCGCCGGCTGTAATGATTTTGAGCTGTGTGCCGCGACCGGTGAGGCGCGTGATGTCAATCGGCGCTATTACAGTGTGGACGAGGCCGAGGTGGCGCTGCAGCAGCCGCTGGTGCAGCGGCTGTTAACGCTGATGCGCCTGCGCAATAGCCACCCGGCATTTGCTGGGCGTTTTGAATTGAACCAGTCCAGCGAAAGCAGCGTGGCCATGGCCTGGCGGCATGGCGAGCATTATTGCCGGCTGTATGTTGACCTGAGCACCTGCCAGGCAATTATCGATTACCGCGACCCTGAGAGTGGCTGCGAGCAGCAAATACGTTGTTGAGTCGTCTTGCTGGTTAGGTGAGCGCTGGCTTGTTACGCGACGGCCAAACCATCGCCAGGATGTGCCCTAAGGAAGTCTGCGCAGCGGGCCGCCGCTATGGGCTCACTCGACCTTGAGCGTTTGCGCGCCGAGCTTCGCTCAAATGCGTGACACAAATAAACCCGCGATCAAGCTGCCCAGCCAGGTCAGGTTTAATCCAGCAAGTGCTTGAGTGCGCATGCTGGCGTTGCCTACAAAGCTCGGCATCAGCCTAGGTCGTCGCGCTGTAGTTGTAGGGTGATAGGCCTTTATCACTTTTTGTACTATCCGGCGCGGCGGTTTTTGCTCACCAAGAGCATGCAGGCACATTGCTATACTGCCGCCTAAATGTGCCCGGCCGGATGCCGTGAGTGAGCTTATGATTCTGGATATACCCACCCTGTTGGTGGCCAATACGTTAGTGATGGGCCTGTGCGGCGGCTTGCTTATCTCTACGTGGTGGCGTGGCCGGGTTGAGCGCACGCTGTTGTGGATGGGCAGCTCACTGTTAATAACTGCCGCCGGCATTGTAGTGACCGCCTTGCGCGGGGTGGGCATCGATACACTCTCGATTGTCTTGGGCAACGCTTTGGTGTTGCTGGCAGTGGCCATGTACTGGGCCGGGATGTGCGCATTTGTCGGTCGCCGAGTGCCTTTAGTGCTGCTGTTGGCAGGCGCATCGCTGTGGTGTTTGCTTGGTCTGTGGCCCGTGTTCCTTCAGTCAACGTCCCTGCGTTTGGCGCTGTTCTGCGGCCTAGTGGTGCTGTACATGGTGGCCACGCTGTTTGAACTATTGCGTATGCCACGCAAGCAAGGTCTATCGATTGTGCCGGCAACACTCTTGCTCGGTAGCCACTGCGGGTTTTATCTCATGCGCCTGTTGGCCGACTCCGGCTCGCCGCTCAATAACGGCAGTAGTGCGTTTTTTGGCTGGGTGTTGATTGAAAGCATGCTTTATTCGGTGGGGGCCGGCTTTATTGCCCTGTCGCTGGTGAAAGAGCGTGCTGAGGTGCATTACCGTGCAGCCTCATTAACCGATCCGTTAACCGGCATCGGCAACCGCCGCGCCTTTACCCATTCAGTTGAAAACTTGCTCAAGAGCATTGCCGAACAGCCCAGACCGCTGGCGCTGCTGGTGTGTGACTTGGACAACTTTAAGCAAATTAACGATCGGCTGGGTCACCCCGTAGGCGATTGGGTGATCCAATGCTTTGCCCAGGCTTTGCGCGACAGCCTAAAACCGCATGACATATTTGGACGCATTGGCGGTGAAGAGTTCGCGTGTCTGCTGGAGACTGATCGGGATGGGGCTGTGGCCGTTGCTGAGGCGATTCGGCTGGCGTTCAAGCAGCGTGTTCAGGCGCAAGGCGCCATGAGCGCCAGTATTGGCATTGCCTGTGCGAGTTCGGCGCGTTTGGATATATCACGGCTCTTATCGCTGGCCGATGGTGCGCTGTATCAAGCCAAAAATAACGGTCGGGATCGCGTGGTGGTGGCTGATCTGTATGCGCACAATGACGTCAAGAAAACGGTACAGGTGCGGCGTTTCCGTTAGACTGTCGGCCACTTTTTCTAGCGACGACCTGTGTTATGGCTCTGCAAGCAACCACCTACAAAATCGAGCTGAACCTCACCGACATGGACCGCAGCGTCTATGAAAGCCTGCGCTTCACCGTGGCCAAGCACCCTTCGGAAACTGAAACGCGCTTGGCCGCGCGCTTGATCGGCTATGCCTTGTTCTATCACGAGCACTTGGCGTTTGGTCGTGGCTTGTCCGATGTAGACGAGCCGGCATTGTGGGAAAAAAGCCTGGATGACCGCGTGCTGCACTGGATCGAAGTCGGCCAGCCGGACAGCGAACGCATGACCTGGTGCTCGCGGCGTACCGAAAAATTCAGCTTGGTGGCTTACGGCAACCTGCGCGTATGGCAGACCAAAGAGCTGGACCCGGTGCGCACCCTGAAAAACATCAACGTAGTAGCGCTGGATCAGGACGCATTGGCCAATCTGGCCTTGGATATGCCGCGTTCCTTGAACTGGAGCGTGATGATCAGCGACGGCGAACTGTTCGTCACCGATGAGCGCGGTCAGCATGAGCTGCCGATCGAGTGGCTGATTGGCGAACGCTAAATCTTGCCTTGGTAGGATGGGTTGAGCGCAGCGATACCCATCAAGTTCCGCTAATGATGGGTATCGCAGGCTCAACCCATCCTACGGCTCCGCGGCCAAGGCCGCGCCTATGTATGCCCTGCCTTAGTCTGTACCGGAACCCTGATGCGTATCGAAGCCCGCCCGTTACCCGCCACGCTGCCCGATCTGGGCGCTCTGCCGCCGCTGTTGACCCGTTTGTATGCCGCCCGTGGCGTGCAATCGGCGGCTGAGCTGGATAAAGGCTTGGCGCGGCTGATTCCTTATCAGCAGCTCAAGGGCATGGATGCGGCCGTCGATTTGCTGGTGCAGGGGCTCGAGCAGGGCCAGCGTATGTTGATCGTCGGTGACTTCGATGCTGACGGCGCGACCGCCAGTACGGTCGGCGTGCTGGGTTTGCGCATGCTCGGCGCGGCGCATGTCGATTACCTGGTGCCCAACCGTTTTGAATACGGTTATGGCCTCACCCCGGAGATCGTCGCGGTGGCGCTGGAGCGTCAGCCGCAGCTGTTGATCACCGTGGATAACGGCATCTCAAGCGTTGAAGGCGTGGCGGCGGCCAAAGCCGCTGGCTTGACTGTGCTGGTCACCGACCACCACTTGCCCGGTGCCGAGTTGCCGGCGGCGGATGCCATCGTCAATCCCAACCAGCCGGGCTGCGAGTTCCCCAGCAAGGCGCTGGCTGGGGTTGGCGTGATGTTCTACGTGCTACTGGCCCTGCGCGCGCGCTTGCGTGATATGGGCTGGTTCACCGCGCAGCGGCCCGAGCCGAATTTGGGCGAGCTGCTGGATCTGGTAGCCCTGGGCAGCGTTGCCGACGTGGTGCCGCTGGACGCCAATAATCGTATTTTGGTGCATCAGGGCCTGGCGCGGATTCGTGCTGGCCGAGCGCGCGCGGGTTTGCGCGCGATTCTCGAAGTGGCCGGGCGCGACCATCGGCGCATCACCTCCACCGACCTCGGCTTTATCCTTGGCCCCCGGCTGAATGCGGCGGGGCGCCTGGATGACATGGCGTTGGGCATCGAATGCCTGCTCTGTGAAGACGAAGCCCTGGCCCGCGACATGGCCGTGCAGCTGGATCAACTCAATCAGGATCGCAAGGCGATTGAGCAGGGCATGCAGCGCGAGGCCCTGGCGCAGCTCAAGGACTTGCCGCTGGAAGACATGCCCTTCGGCCTGTGCCTGTTCGAGGCCGATTGGCATCAAGGGGTGATCGGTATCCTCGCCTCACGCATGAAAGAGCGCTATCACCGCCCGACCATCGCCTTTGCCGATGCCGGCGATGGCGTGCTCAAAGGTTCGGCGCGTTCGGTGCCGGGCTTCCATATCCGTGATGCGCTGGATGCGGTGGCTGCTAAGCATCCGCAATTGATCAGCAAGTTTGGTGGGCATGCCATGGCTGCCGGCTTGTCCCTGCCAGCGGCCAACTTCGCCGATTTTGCCGCCGCCTTCGATGCCGAAGTGCGTCGCCAGCTGTGTGAGGATGACCTCACCGGGCGCTTGTTGTCCGATGGTGCCTTGTCCATTGAAGAGTTCCATTTGCCGCTGGCCAAGGAGTTGCGCAATGCCGGGCCGTGGGGCCAGCACTTTCCCGAGCCGCTGTTCCATGGCGTGTTCCAGCTGGTGCAGCAGCGCGTGGTCGGCGAGCGGCACCTCAAGGTGGTGCTGAAAAGCGAATGCGGCAGCGTGCAGCTGGATGGCATTGCTTTTGGCGTGGATCGTGAGATCTGGCCAAACCCCACCGTGCGCTGGGTTGAGCTGGCCTACAAGCTGGATGTGAATGAGTTTCGTGGGCAGGAGTCTGTGCAGCTGCTGATCGCCCATATCAGCCCGCGCTGAGCAGCGCCTAACTCTGTGGTGAGGGTGCGGCCGAGCCATCGGCCAGCGCCCGCTCGCTTAGCTCACTCCAGCGCGTGAGAAACTGCGCTGGCTGGCTGACCCGTTGCGGCGTTTTGGCGAGAAATACGCCGTGGCTGTTGAAGGAATACACCGGCAGCAGATCGCTACGCTCGCTGGCCGGAAGAATGTGCGGATTAAGGTTGTCGAGGATCAGCGGCTGTTCGCTGGAGCTGGGGTAATACGCCAGCACCATATGCGCCTGGTTCTGCGTAAGCGCTTTGACGAAGGTCAGGCGTAGTCTCTCGCTGGGCACACCCATGCGCACCAGGCTGAAGTATTTGGCGATGGCGAAATCTTCACAGTCACCTTGGCTGCGGCTGAGGGTCTGTGCCGGCGTGGCCCAGTAATCCTCCTCTCCCCACGCCTGCTGATCACTGACAAAGCTCACCGCACGGTTGATGAACTGGTTGACCCGCTCCAGCTGGGCACGTTCGTCGTCATCGGCGGAGTTGTCGACCAGGCTGTGCCAGCTCACCAGACGTGCGTCGTGCAAAGCTGTTGAGAACCCGCTGTTGTGGCTTGCCGGCGTCTCAGCCAGCAGTGCGGGACTGAACAGCCAGCAACTGGCGACTAGGCTGCGCAGTAAGGGGCGGGCGAGGCGGGTGACGCGTAACTGCATGATGCAAGGTCTCCGGCGTTGGCGATTGCTAGCCTTTTGCCGTTACAGAGTGTTGTGTCTGTCATCCTTGCCGGACACCCTAAGGGCTGTCGTGCCATCCTACTGACGTCAAATATAGATCAGTCAGTGGTGAAGCGTGATTCTGACCACTGTTTCCCCCGTTTTGTGCCGGCTAACCGACGAGTGGCCGCTTTTTTCTAAGATTGACGCCTGCTAGCAATCTTTCGAAGCATTCTGGGTTGGGTGGCGGGAAACCTCGCTCTCTAGAATCAGTCCATGTACCTGCACCGTATTTTTAGGGAGAGCGCGTGATGATTACCCGTGGGCTACTTGATCAGTTGTTGAAATCCGGCCAAGACCTCTTGCAACAGAAATCCGCCGGCGGCTCTGCTGGTGGCTCAGGCGGCCTGGCGGGCAGTTTGGGCGGTTTGCTTGGTGCTGCTGGCAAAGGTGGCCAGAGTGGTGATTTGGCCACTTTGCTCAAAGGTGCCGGGGGTGGCGCGCTGGCGGCTGGGGCCTTGGGGCTGCTATTGGGCAACAAAAGTGCACGCAAAATGGGTGGCAAGGCGCTTACCTACGGCGGCCTGGCTGCGCTCGGTGTCGTGGCCTACAAGGCCTATGGCAACTGGCAGGCGCAGCAGGCCAATGCGCCGCAAGGCGAGCCACAAACCCTCGATCGTCTGCCCGCGCCAGAGGCCGAGCTGCATAGTCAGGCGGTGCTCAAGGCGCTGGTGGCTGCGGCGAAAGCCGATGGCCATGTCGATGCCCGCGAGCGGCAATTGCTCGAAGGTGAGTTGCTCAAACTAACCGGTGATGCCGAACTGCAGCATTGGCTGCAGGCTGAGCTCAACAAGCCACTGGACCCCGCTGAAATCGCCCGCGCCGCCAGCAGCCCGGAAATGGCCGCAGAGATGTATGTGGCCAGTGTGTTGATGGTCGATGAAGAGCACTTTATGGAGCGCGCCTACCTCGAAGAGTTGGCCCGCCAGCTCAAGTTGGACCCCGCCCTCAAGGTCGAGCTTGAGGCACAGGTGCGCCAGGAGCTGTTGGCCGGTTAAGCGTGCAGCGCCCGTTGGCTGAGGCGGCTTGAGCGGCATGCGCGAGCTGGCCGACCTGTTACGGCGCTTGCCGGTTGAATAAACCTCAGTTGGCCGTCGGCGACGCAGACCTTAGGTTGAGCCTCATGGTCTCTGCGCACTCTGGAATTTCAGTGCTTGCCGCTGAGTGAGGCAAACTCTAGAGTCGCACCATTTCTACGCGCGATCAGCATATGGCTGGCCGGGTGCGTTTAACCGATTGGGGAATATTGTGAAGAATTGGACTGTCCGGCAACGCATCATCGCGAGCTTTTCGGTTGTGGTGGTAATTCTTTTATTGCTTTCCGCCACGGCTTATTACCGCTTGGCCACGGTTGAACAGGCGGCCATTAATGTGCGCACATCGGCGGCGCCGGGTATGGAGTTTGCCGGGTTGACGCGGTTGGCCTGGGCTGACCATCTGTTGGAGAGCCAGCGCCTGCTGATGGCCAGTCAGGATGATGAAACCAGGCAGCACGCGGGCGCTGATGCGAGCAAGGCCTTTGCCGAGTTGACTCAGCGTCTGGATAAAAACTGGAGGGCCTACCAAGCGACCATCAGCACTGAGCCGGAACGACTTGATGCGCAAAATTTCTTGGTCAAGCGTGATCAGTATCTGGCGCTGCATGCGCAATTACTTGAGTTGGTTGCCGCTGGCCGCGATGCCGAGGCTTCCCAACTGACCCGTGAACAACTGACCCCCGCCTGGCTGGAGGCGCGTGCGGCTCTGACTCAACTGTTTGAGCTGAACCGGCAATATGCCGAGCGCGCGGTGCAGCAGATTGTCACTGACGTTGAGCTGACCAAGCTGAGCTTGGTGCTGGCAATTTTGATTGTCCTCGGCGTGGCAGCTTTGAGCTCGGTGAGCCTGCAGCGAGCGATTAGCCGGCCCATTGATGCGGTGGTAGAGACCTTCAAATTGCTCGGCTCGGGTGATCTTTCCGCGCGCCTTGATATGGGCCGGCGCGATGAGTTCAATGCCATCGAGCAAGGCTTCAATAGCATGGCTGGGGAGCTGAAGACGCTGGTGGCCCAGGCGCAGCGGTCGGCGGTGCAGATGACCACGTCGATCACCGAAATCGCAGCGACCTCTCGGCAGCAGCAAGCCACCGCCACCGAAACCGCCGCCACGACGACGGAAATTGGCGCAACCTCGCGTGAAATCGCCGCCACTTCACGCGACCTGGTGCGCACCATGAGTGAAGTGTCTGGCACCGCTGAACACACCTCGGTGCTCGCCGGCTCCGGCCAGCTGGGCCTGGCCCGCATGGAAGATGTCATGCGTCACGTGGTGGGCGCCGCCGATGTGGTGAATGCCAAGCTGGCGATCCTTAATGAGAAAGCCGGCAACATCAATCATGTGGTGACCACCATCGTCAAAGTGGCGGATCAAACCAACTTGTTGTCCCTGAACGCCGCCATTGAGGCCGAGAAAGCTGGCGAGTACGGTCGCGGCTTTGCCGTTGTCGCCACTCAGGTACGACGGTTGGCCGACCAGACCGCTGTCGCCACCTACGACATCGAGCAGATGGTGCGCGAGATTCAGTCGGCGGTGTCGGCGGGGGTCATGGGCATGGATAAATTCTCCGAAGAGGTGCGCCGCGGTAATAGCGAGATGACCCAGGTCGGTGATCAACTGTCGCAGATCATTCATCAGGTGCAGGCCTTGGCGCCCCGCGTACAGATGATGGACGAGGGGATGCAAGCCCAGGCGACGGGTGCCGAGCAGATTAACCAGGCACTGGTGCAGCTCAGCGAAGCCAGTGGGCAGACAGTCGACTCGCTGCGCCAGGCGGGCGCGGCGATTGATGAGCTGAACCAGGTGGCCGGTAGCCTGCGCAGCGGCGTCAGCCGATTCAAGGTCTGAGCATGGACAGCCCGAGTGCCGGTCAGGCGTCTCTCAGTCGCGAGGCGGGCGGGCTTTATTTGCTGTTTAGCTTGGATCAGGACCGCTATGCGCTGGATGTGCATGAGATCGCGGAAGTGCTGCCGTTGCGCCGCCTGAAGGCCTTTCCGCAAGCCCCGGCGTGGGTCGCCGGGGGCTTTGAGTACCGTGGGGCATTGGTACCGGTGATTGATCTGCTGGTGCGTGCCTGTGGCCGGCCCGCCGCTGCACTGGCCAGTACCCGCTTGGTGCTGGTGCATTACCGTCCGGCCAACCGCGTGCTTGGCCTGATTCTGGAAAAAGCCACCGACACCCTGCGCCTGCCGGCCAGTGCCTTCCGTGATTCGGGGCTGGGCGCCGGTGAGGCGCATTATCTGGGCGGTGTACAGCAATCCCCTCAAGGGCTGCTGCAGCGCATCGAGGTCGCCGGGTTGCTGCCTGCGGATGTCTGCGCGCTGCTGTTCCCGGACGCGGGCGTCGCCTCGTGATTGCTCAGGTGGAGCGCTTGCTGAAGCAGCTGATCGGCCTGGAGGCAGAGTCGGTTGGGCGGTTGGTGATCGAACGGGCAATTCGCCAGCGTATGCAGGCTCAGAGCGTTTCAGTGGATGCCGATTACTGGTTGCACTTAGAGCGCTCAAAGACCGAGCAACAGGCGCTGGTCGAGGCGGTTGTGGTGCCGGAGACCTGGTTTTTCCGCTACCCGGAATCGTTTGTCGCATTGGTCGACTTGGCGCTTAAACGCAAGGCCGCGCTGGCTGGCAGCCGTCCGCTGCGCGTGCTCAGCCTGCCGTGCTCCAGTGGTGAGGAGCCGTATTCGATTGTCATGGCCCTGCTGGATGCCGGCTTCGCCCCGGCGGCGTTTCAGGTCGAGGCGCTGGACGTCAGCGCCAAGGTAGTCGAGTTGGCGCGCCTGGGGCACTACGGGCGCAATTCCTTTCGCGGTCAGGGTTTAGCTTTTCGCGAGCGTTACTTCGACGCCACTGACAACGGCTTTCAGTTGCAGTCGCGGGTGCGCGAGCGGGTCAAGCTGCGCTGTGGCAACTTGATGGATAGCCACGTGCTGGGCGGCGAAGCCCCCTTCGATTTTATTTTCTGCCGCAACCTGCTGATTTACTTTGATCGGCCCACGCAGCATGCAGTGCTTGATGGGCTGCAGCGCTTGCTGCACGCCGATGGCACCTTCTTTGTCGGGCCTGCCGAGGCCAGCTTGCTCACCCAGCGCGGTATGCACGCGCTGGGTGCGCCGCTGACCTTTGCCTTCCGCCGTGAGCTGGCGGCACCTGCCTTGAAAGCGGCGCCGCGCGTGATCGCGCCTGCGCCGATTCGTCCGCCCCGACCTGCGCCTGCACCTCGTGTGCTGCCTGCTCGCTTCGCCGCACCCGCCGCACCGCTCGACGAAGCGGCCAGTGCGCTGGGCAGGATTGCTCAGCTGGCAGATGCCGGCCGCAGTGCCGAGGCTCTCCAAGGCTGTGAGCGTTATCTGCTGGCGCACGGTCCCAGCGCCGAGGCGTTTTACTGGATGGGCCTGCTCAATGACATGGCGGGCCTGGACGACGTTGCCCAGGGTTACTACCGCAAAGCGCTCTACCTTGAACCTGAACATGTTGAGAGCCTGGTGCACTTGGCCGCTCTGCTGGGTGCGCGGGGTGACCATGACGGTGCCAAGCGTCTGCAGCAGCGGGCCAACCGGGCGAGCCCTTCTGGAGTGAAGCGCGATGAGCGATAACGTGATACTGACGGAGAGCGCCGCAGGTATCGATGATTGCTGGAACCGTATTGGCGTTCGGGGCGATAAGAGCTGTGAGCGCTTGCCCGAACACGTGCACTGCCGCAATTGTGAGGTGCACGCCGCTGCCGCTCTCCGCCTGCTTGAGCGTTATGCGGCAGAGCAAGACGATGTTGAGCAAGTCGTAGACGAGCCGCTTGTCGAGCGTTGTTCGCTGCTGCTGTTCCGGGTTGCCGATGAATGGCTGGCCCTGGCAACGCGCGGCCTGGTCGAGGTGGTGGCGCAGATGCCGATTCACGCCTTACCCCACCAGCGCTCACGCAGCCTGTTGGGCGTGAGCAATGTGCGTGGCACGCTGGTGGCCTGCCTATCACTTGGCGAACTCCTGGGTATTCCGCCAGGCGCGGCACCGGCTTCGGCTCAGCGGGTGATTGCGCGCATGCTGATCTTGGCCGGACAAGGCGGGCCGGTGGTAGTGCCGGTCGATGAAGTGGAGGGCATTCATGCGATTGCGTTGCACAGTGTGCGACCTGCTGTGCGTGACGGCAGCCTGGCGGTCAGTCAGTTTGCCAGCGGTGTATTCCAGTGGCAGGGGCGCAGCATTACCCTGCTTGATGATGAGCTGTTGCAGCAGGCCATGAGCAGGAGTTTCGCATGACGCCCGATCAGATGAGGGATGTCTCGTTGCTGGAACTCTACCGCATGGAGGCGGATGCCCAGGCCCAGGTGCTGGATGCCGGCTTATTGGTGCTGGAGCGTGAGCCCAACCATGCGGGGCAGCTGGAAGCCTGTATGCGTGCGGCGCATTCGCTCAAAGGCGCGGCGCGTATCGTCGGTTTGGATGACGGCGTGAAGGTCGCCCACGCCATGGAGGACCTGCTGGTGGCCGCGCAGGAAGGCCTGCTGCGCTTGCTGCCTGAGCACATCGACGGGTTGCTGCAGGGCACCGATCTATTACGCCGGGTTGGCGCGCAGGCTATTGCCGATGCCCCGCCGGCCGAGCGGATTGAGCAACTGGTGGCCTTGCTGGAGCAGCAACTGGCAATTGCGGTGCCTGCGCTGGGGCGTGCGACTGCCGCAGCGCCGGTAGTGCAGGAGCCAGCCGCCACCGCGCCGGTTGCTGCGCCAGAGCCTGCAGAAGAGCTGCTTGAAGATGGCCGTGGGCGCGTACTTAGAGTTTCGGCTGAGCGACTTGATCACTTATTGGACATGTCAGGGAAAGCGCTGGTCGAGTTTCAGCGGATCCAACCGCTGACCGACTCGTTGCAACGGCTCAAGCGCCAGCAGTCAGCGCTACGGCGGACCTTGGATAGCGTGCGCGATTTAACCCTAAGCAGCGACCTAGAGCCTCAGGCGCAAGCATTGCTGGAGGAAACCAGGGCGCAATTGGCCGAGTGCCAGCAGTTGCTGCAGGTGCATTCCGATGCCTTTGAAGAGTTTGCTTGGGAGGGTGGCCTGCGTAGCCGCTCTCTCTACGATGCCGCACTGGCTTCGCGTATGCGCCCGCTGGCCGATGGTCTGGTCGGGCGCGCGCGGATGGTGCGTGATCTGGGCCGCTCTCTCGGAAAACAGGTGCGACTGGATATTGAAGGGGAGGCTACGCAAGTTGACCGCGATGTACTTGAGCGCCTGGACGCGCCGTTGACTCACCTGCTGCGTAATGCGGTTGACCACGGCATCGAACCGACCGAGTTGCGTCTTCGCAAGGGTAAGCCCGAGGAAGGGCGACTGCTGCTGCGCGCGCGTCACCGTGCCGGCATGCTGGTGCTGGAACTCAGCGATGACGGTGCCGGGATCGACGTCGAGCGCCTGCGCGAGGTGGTGGTTGCGCGCCAGTTTGCCAGCGCGGAGACGGCCACCCGGCTGAGCGAAGACGAGCTGTTGGCCTTTCTGTTCTTGCCGGGCTTTAGCCTGCGTGAGCAGGTCACCGAGGTGTCCGGGCGAGGGGTGGGGCTCGATGCGGTGCAACACGAGTTGCGCCAGTTACGCGGCAGCGTGCGCCTAGAGCATCGTCGCGGAGAGGGCAGTACCTTCATCCTGCAAGTGCCGCTGACGCTTTCAGTGGTGCGTAGCCTGGTGGTGGAAGTTGCCGGTGAAGCCTACGCCTTCCCCTTGGCGCATATCGAACACATGTTGCGGGTGAGCGCAGAGGATGTGGTGCAGCTAGAAGGCCGTCAGCACTTCTGGCACGGCGATCGGCATGTCAGCCTGATTTCTGCTAGCCAGTTATTGCAACGTCCCGAGGGGCGTACTGAAGACGCCGGCATTCCACTGGTGTTGATCCGCGAGCGCGAACACCTTTACGGCATTGCCGTGGAGCGCTTTATTGGCGAGCGCACCTTGGTGGTCATGCCACTTGATGCCCGGCTAGGAAAAATTCGCGATGTGGCAGCCGGCGCCTTGCTGGATGACGGCTCGCCGGTGCTGATTCTGGATGTTGAAGACTTATTCAGCTCAATTGCCAAACTCTTGGGCAGCGGCCATCTGGAGCGGGTTGATCGACGCAGCCAGGGCGTTCAGCAGGCCGCCCGTAAGCGCGTGTTGGTGGTCGATGACTCCCTGACGGTGCGTGAGCTTGAGCGCAAGCTGTTGCTCAGTCGTGGCTACGAGGTCGCGGTCGCCGTGGACGGTATGGATGGCTGGAATGCGCTGCGTGACGAACACTTCGACTTGCTGATTACTGATATCGACATGCCGCGCATGGACGGTATCGAGTTGGTGACGTTACTGCGCCGTGATAGCCGTCTGCGCACGTTGCCGGTGATGGTGGTGTCTTATAAGGATCGCGAGGAAGACCGTCGCCGTGGGCTGGATGCCGGCGCGGATTACTACCTGGCCAAGGCCAGCTTTCATGATGAAGCGCTGCTTGATGCGGTGCAGATATTAATAGGCGAGGCACAGGGATGAGAATCGGAATAGTCAACGATATGCCGCTGGCAGTGGAGGCGTTGCGTCGCACGTTGGCGCGCGCCCCCGAGCATCAGGTGGTCTGGGTGGCGGGCAGTGGCGTGGAGGCTGTGCAGCGCTGTGCTGAAGACACCCCGGACCTGCTGTTGATGGACTTGCTGATGCCTGAAATGGATGGCGTGGAAGCCACCCGCCAGATTATGGCCCAGACCCCTTGCGCCATCTTGATCGTCACCTCGGATGTCGAACGGCATGTTAGCCGTGTGTTCGAGGCCATGGGGCATGGCGCGCTGGATGTCGTCGCGACGCCGGCGCTGGGCGAAGCGCAGTTGCCGGATGCCGCCACACTGTTGCGCAAGATTCATAATTTGGACCTGCTGCTGGGGCAAAAAAATGTCCGCAAAGCCCCCGAGCCGATCCCGCGTGAGAGTAGCAGTTGCCGCCAGCGGCTGGTGGTTATTGGTGCATCGGCGGGTGGCCCGGCGTCCTTAGTCGAGCTGCTCAAGCAATTGCCGCCTGGGTTCCCCGCCGCCATTGTGCTGGTGCAGCACGTGGACGAAACCTTCGCTGCCGGCATGGCGCAATGGTTGGCCAGCGAGTCACCGCTGCCGGTACGTTTGGCCCGCATCGGCGATGTGCCGCAACCCGGCAGCGTGTTGCTGGCTGGCACTAATGATCACCTGATCATGCAGCGTAATGGCCAGCTGACCTACAGCGCCGAGCCCAGCACGCATATTTATCGGCCGTCGATCGATGTTTTTTTTGACAGCGTGGTGGCTAACTGGAAGGGCGACTCGATAGGCGTATTGCTCACGGGCATGGGCCGCGATGGTGCTCAGGGGTTACTGAACATGCGCCAGGGTGGCTTTCTGACCATTGCTCAGGATCAGGCCAGTTGTGCGGTGTATGGCATGCCCAAAGCGGCTGCGCAGCTTGACGCTGCAGTGGAAATATTACCGTTGGCCGAGATTGGCCGGCGTCTCGTGACGCTGTTTGATTAACAGCTGGAGAGGGTTAAGTGGTGTCGGATGTTGCAGGATTTATGACAGTTAAGGGCAATACGCCTGGAGTAAGTGGTATGCGTAGTGATCCTCAGTTTTACGGTGCTCAGGAGGGTGCATCGGTATCGGCTCCGTTGATGGTCTTACTGGTCGATGACCAAGCGATGATTGGTGAGGCTGTGCGCAGGGCCTTGGCGACTGAGGCGAATATTTCTTTTCATTTCTGCTCTGATCCTCTGCAGGCCGTCAGCCTGGCAGAACAGATCAAGCCAACGGTTATCCTGCAAGACTTGGTCATGCCAGGCATGGACGGTCTTGAATTGCTGGCCGAGTACCGCAGCCGCAGCACCCTGCAAGATGTGCCGATTATCGTGCTGTCGACCAAGGAAGACCCCAAGGTCAAGAGCGCGGCATTCTCCCGCGGGGCCAACGACTATTTGGTCAAGCTGCCCGATGTGATTGAGCTGGTGGCGCGCATTCGTTACCACTCACGCTCTTATTTGGCCTTGCAGCAGCGCGATGAAGCTTTTCGTGCGTTGCGTGAGAGCCAGCAGCAATTGCTCGAGGCCAATCTGGTGTTGCAACGCTTGATGAGGTCTGACGGGCTCACGGGCCTGGCTAACCGTCGGCATTTCGATGACTGCCTGAACAGTGAGTGGGCGCGCGCGCTGCGTGAGCAAAGCGAGTTGTCGCTGCTGATGATTGATGTCGATTACTTCAAGGCCTTCAATGATCGCTTTGGCCATGTCGAGGGTGATGAGGCCTTGCGCCAGGTGGCCACCTGCCTGAGTGACATGTGCAACCGCTCTTCGGACCTGGCGGCGCGGTATGGCGGTGAGGAATTCGTCATGATTCTGCCGGGCACTTCGCGTGGCGGCGCGCGCTTACTGGCAGAGAAGGTCCGGCTTTGTGTGCAGGCTTTGGCGATTCCCCATGAGCAGCCGACCCAGGACTCCACCGTCAGCATCAGCCTGGGCGTTGCCACGCTCACCCCGCGGAGCGATATGGCCCCTACCGACCTGGTCGAACTGGCCGACCGTGGCTTGTACCTGGCCAAGCAGAATGGGCGTAACCAAGTGGGCGTTGCCGAGCCGGATAAGGTGCGCCGGCCTGAGGTTGGCTGAGGCTATCCGGCTGGACGGCATTCGTCGTGGGCTGCCAGCAGCGCGTTGACTGGGGTATACTCGCCGGCTTTTCTAAAACTTCGGGGCCACGGTCAGGTTGCCGTGTCCGCTCAGTAGCCATCAGGCGTGCTGGCCGGACCGCACAAGGCCGCTGTACACCTCAATCGCCTGCGAGTGCTGAACGCCATGGAAATCAACCCGATCCTCAACAGCATCAAGGACCTGTCCGAGCGCACCCAAACCATTCGGGGGTATCTTTGACTACGATCACAAACATGATCGTCTGGTCGAAGTAAACCGCGAGCTCGAAGACCCTAACGTCTGGAATAACCCCGAATACGCGCAGAACCTGGGCCGCGAGCGTGCCGCACTGGCATTGATCGTCGACACCCTGGATGACCTGCACGGTAGCCTGGGCGACTCGCGTGACCTGCTGGAAATGGCCGCCGAAGAAGACGACCAAGCCGCTGCCGATGATGTGGCTGCCGAAGTCGAGCGCTTGCGCGACATCCTCGAAAAACTCGAATTCCGCCGTATGTTCCGTGGCGAGATGGACCCCAACAACGCCTACCTGGATATCCAGGCCGGCTCCGGCGGTACCGAGGCTCAGGACTGGGCCAACATCCTGCTGCGCATGTACCTGCGCTGGGCCGACAAGCGCGGCTTCGATGCGACCATCATGGAACTGTCCGCTGGCGAAGTCGCCGGGATCAAGGGCGCAACCCTGCACATCAAGGGCGAGTACGCCTATGGCTGGCTGCGCACCGAGATTGGCGTACACCGCCTGGTACGCAAGAGCCCGTTTGACTCCGGCAACCGTCGCCACACCTCGTTTACCGCGGTGTTCGTCTCGCCGGAAATCGATGACAACATTGAAATCGACATCAACCCGGCGGATCTGCGCACCGACACCTACCGCTCCTCGGGCGCGGGCGGTCAGCACGTAAACACCACCGACTCGGCGGTGCGTATCACCCACGTACCGACCAATACGGTGGTCAGCTGCCAGAACGAACGCTCCCAGCACGCCAACCGCGATACCGCGATGAAAATGTTGCGGGCCAAGTTGTACGAGCTGGAAATGCAGAAACGCCGCGAAGCCTCCCAGGCGCTGGAAGACACCAAGTCGGATATCGGCTGGGGGCACCAGATTCGCTCCTATGTACTCGATGCCTCGCGGATCAAGGATCTGCGTACCAACATCGAGCGCAGTGACTGCGACAAAGTGCTCGACGGCGATATCGACGAATACCTGGTGGCGAGCCTGAAGCAAGGGCTCTAACCGCCGCGTGATGGTTTTAGGCCAGTTGGGGTGTGCCACGCGCTGCCCAACCACCCGCCGGGCCTGTGCCCAACCAACGATTTACAGGACAGACGAACGACCATGAGCGACCAACAACTCGACCAACACGAACTGCAACAGGAAGAAAACAAGCTGATTGCCCAGCGCAAAGAAAAGCTTGCTGCCATCCGTGCGCAGGGCAACGCTTTCCCTAACGACTTTCGCCGTGACTGCTACTGTGCCGACCTGCAGAAACAGTACGCCGAGAGGACTAAGGAAGAGCTGGCCGAGGCCGCGATTCCGGTCAAAGTGGCCGGGCGCATCATGCTCAACCGTGGCTCGTTCATGGTGCTGCAAGATATGACCGGGCGTATTCAGGTCTACGTCAACCGCAAGACCCTGTCCGAAGAAACCCTGGCCGCAGTGAAAACCTGGGACATGGGCGACATCATTTCCGCCGTGGGCACCCTGGCCCGTTCCGGCAAGGGCGACCTCTACGTCGAAATGACCGAAGTGCGCCTGCTGACCAAGTCACTGCGCCCGCTGCCAGATAAGCACCACGGCCTGACCGACACCGAGCAGCGCTACCGACAGCGTTACGTTGACCTGATCGTCAACGAAGACGTGCGTCAGACCTTCCGCGTGCGCTCGCAGGTGATCGCGCACATCCGTAGCTTCCTGATGCAGCGCGACTTCCTTGAAGTGGAAACGCCGATGCTGCAGACCATCCCCGGCGGTGCCGCGGCCAAGCCGTTTGAAACACACCACAATGCGCTGGACATGGAAATGTTCCTGCGTATCGCCCCGGAGCTGTACCTCAAGCGTCTGGTGGTTGGCGGCTTCGAGAAGGTCTTCGAGATCAACCGCAACTTCCGTAACGAAGGCGTTTCGACTCGGCACAACCCCGAGTTCACCATGCTCGAGTTCTACCAGGCCTACGCCGACTACGAAGACAACATGGACCTGACCGAGGAGCTGTTCCGCGAGCTGGCGCAGCTGGTGCTGGGTTCGACTGACGTGCCGTACGGCGACAAGGTGTTCCACTTCGGCGAGCCGTTTGTGCGCCTGTCGGTGTTCGACTCGATCCTCAAGTACAACCCGCAAATCACTGCTGCCGATCTGCAGGACATCGACAAGGCCCGCGCTATCGCCAAGCAAGCCGGGGCCAAGGTGCTCGGCTTCGAAGGTCTGGGCAAGCTGCAGGTGATGATTTTCGAAGAGCTGGTCGAGCACAAGTTGGAGCAGCCGCACTTCATTACTCAGTACCCGTTCGAGGTCTCGCCGCTGGCACGTCGCAACGACGAAAACCCCAACGTCACCGACCGCTTCGAGCTGTTTATCGGTGGCCGCGAGATCGCCAACGCCTACTCCGAGTTGAACGATGCCGAAGATCAGGCCGAGCGCTTTATGGCGCAGGTGGCCGATAAAGACGCCGGTGACGATGAAGCCATGCATTACGACGCCGACTTCGTGCGCGCGCTGGAGTACGGCATGCCGCCGACCGCAGGGGAAGGCATCGGTATTGACCGCCTGGTGATGTTGTTGACCAACTCACCGTCGATTCGTGACGTGATCCTGTTCCCGCATATGCGCCCGCAAGCCTGATGCTTAAAAAGCCGCCTACGGGCGGCTTTTTATTGCCTGCAATGGGATGTTTTTTGCGATTTACTGACTAAGTCATAGGTCACTGTGAATAACCGCCAGAGGATTGCCCTGCTGTGACAGCCAAGCCCGCCCAAGAAAGCGCCACCCTGGTGGCCAATGCCATCGCTGAGAGCGTTCAATACCAGGGCCGCAAAGCCAGTCGTCAGGGCAGCGAGCAGCGCCGTCAGGCTATTCTCGATGCGGCCATGCGCATTATCGTGCGTGATGGCGTGCGCGCTGTGCGTCACCGCGCCGTAGCGGCCGAGGCCGCGGTGCCGTTGTCGGCCACGACCTATTACTTCAAAGATATTAATGACCTGATCAGCGATACCTTCACCCAGTTCGTCGAGCGCAGTGCGGCGCATATGGGGCAGTTTTGGCAGGGCACCGAGGGCTTGCTGCGTGAGCAGGTGAGCAACCTGGATGGTAGCGCCGAAGCGCGGCGGCGGCTGGCCAATGAAATCGCCCGGTTGGCCGTGGAATACGTGCGTGAGCAGTTGTCGAGCCGCCGTGAGCACCTGCTGGCGGAGCAGGCCTTTCAGCAGGAGGCCTTGCTCAATCCACGCTTGCGCGGGTTGGTGCGTGCCCATCGACAAATTCTGCTACAGGGCGTGACGCACTTCTTCGAGGTGCTGGGTTCGCAGCACGCGGAGCAGGATGCCAAGCTGTTGACGGCGATTATCGTACGCATGGAATATCAGGGCCTGCTCGATGGTGTCGATCATCTGGACAGTGAGGAGATGTTGGCCATGCTTAAACGTTATATGCACTTGGTACTGGGCCTCTAGTCCGGTCAACTCGCTCACAAGGAGAGTCTAATGAACGCCTGGCGCGTGCTGCTTGCCGTGTCCTTCCTGTTGCTGGGTGGCTGCCTGGTTACCTTCAAGGACCCAATCCCCGCCCATGAAGCCGCCCCAATTCCTCTGCTTGGCGAGTGGTCGCGCAAGAATGAGTGGGGCGAGCAGCAGTATCTGCAAATCACTCGGGCCGGCTCCAACGTCTACAAGGCGCGAGCCTATATCGACAGCTTGGATAACCTGCAAGGCGTTGAAGAATATGGCTTTACCGTGGCTCATCATGGTCGGCGCTGGTACCTGTCAGCGGGGTTGCCGAAAAGTTTGGGGGCGAATTTCGCCATTGCCGGCTTTGAGCTGACCACTGACAACGAACTGGTGATCTACAACCTGGATGTCGATCGCATCCTCCAGGAGGTGGAGCAGGGCGTGTTGCAGGGTGAGTTGGTCGAGGCGGCGGAAGGCGACGGCGTGCTAATCAGCAGCCCGCTGGAGCAGGTATTCGGCTACCTCGACGATCATGCTAATTCGGATGTGTTTGTTGAAGTCGCGCGCTATCAGCGTGTGGGCGATTAGTGGGGAATGGGGAACGCATGAACAGTCATACCGAGTTGGACGATTATCAGTTGGTTGTGCGTGCACTGTCCGATCGTTTGGTTGAGGCGCAAACACCGATTCGTGTCCTGGATGCGGTGAAGTGGGACGACTCGATTCGTAGCGAGTTTCTCAAGCACAAGGGTAAAAAATTACCCGCCGTCGACCGTGCCTACTACGCCAGTCGGCCGCTGCCCTTTGATGCGGCAGGGAAGAAGCTGGAGTTTCAGAATATTGAGCGCGACATCACCCGTCAGCTCGGCCAGTTCAACCCGGTGGGCAAGATCATGCGGCGCATGTGCCGCGAGTACCGCATGGTCATCCGTATGCTTGAAGCGCGCGGCACCGAAGATTTTGGCCTGATCAGTCAGGAACTCTACGGCGCGGCGTCCGATGCCTTCCACGCCGGTGATCCGACGCTGGCCGATCTTGGCCTGATGTTTTCGGACTTCCTCAACAACATCGACCAGCGCGGTGACCTCAAGGATGAGGCCAAGACCTTGACCGCCAAAGAGGCGGTCAACCTGCTGCAGCACCGCTTAAACAAGGTGTTTGGCGAGGCGGAAGAGACCATTCGGGTGTTCGAGTCCGACGGTATTCTGGCTGATGCGGCGGCGGGTGCCGATTACATCAAGATCCGCGCCGATGCGATGTTCAACGAGCGTGACGTCAAGGCCCTGGAAGTGCACGAAGGCTTGGTGCATGTGGCAACCACCCTGAATGGGCAGAATCAGCCAATTTGCACCTTTCTGGCCAAAGGCCCGCCATCTTCGACTGTGACCCAGGAAGGTCTGGCGATCCTCATGGAGGTGATTGCTTTCGCCTCTTACCCAACCCGTTTGCGCAAACTGACCAACCGTACCCGCGCCATTCATATGGCTGAAGAGGGCGCAGATTTTCTGCAAGTATTCGACTTCTACCGCGAGCAGGGTTTCAGCCAGGAGCAGAGCTACAGCAATGCTAACCGGGTGTTCCGCGGCTCAACCCCTAGCGGTTTGCCTTTCACCAAGGACCTGTCCTACCTGAAAGGCTTTATCATGGTTTACAACTACATTCAGTTGGCCGTGCGCAAAGGCAAGCTGGAGCAGATTCCGCTGTTGTTCTGCGGCAAGACCACCCTCGAGGACATGCGCTCGCTGAGCCAGTTGGTGGATGAAGGGTTAGTCGTCGCGCCCAAGTACCTGCCGCCGCAGTTCAGCGACCTCAACTCGTTGTCGGCCTGGATGTGTTTCTCTAACTTCCTCAATCACCTGAGCCTGGATCGCATCGAAGCCGACTACGCCAATATCCTCTAGTAGCTACTGCGGGCTTCGCGCGTTATGCGGCGTGCAGACCTTGTGACCCACATGGATGTGGGAAATGCCGCTACTCGTAGGGAACGGGCGCGGCCCTGCTCTTCGCTCGTTACGCTCCTAGCCCTTAAGTTAGGGGCGCTGTAACCCGGATGGAAATCCGGGGCAGCCTTCGCAGGCACAGAACCCTCGTCTAATTGGTCAGGAGCCGCCGCATGCCCAGCCATCAACTCGACTACGAAATTCTTGGGGCCTCCGCGCAGAGTGTGGAGATCATTCTCGATCCCGGTGAAACGGTGATCGCCGAGGCTGGGGTGATGAATTACATGACCGACGGCATCCACTTTGAAACGCGCATGGGCGATGGCGCGGCTGCGGGTGTGCTGGGCAAGCTATGGAGCATGGGCAAGCGCATGCTGACGGGCGAGTCGCTGTTTATGACGCATTTTTCCAATGCCGGCAAAGCCCAGGCCCGGGTGGCTTTTGCTGCTCCTTACCCCGGCACCGTGGTGCCGATTCAGTTGGCCGAGCATGGCGGTACGCTGATCTGTCAGAAGGACGCCTTTCTCTGCGCGGCCTACGGCACAGCAGTCGGCATCAGCTTTAACAAACGCCTGGGGGCGGGGTTCTTCGGCGGTGAAGGTTTTATCCTGCAAAAGCTTGAAGGTGACGGCCTGGCCTTTGTGCATGCCGGCGGTACGGTTATTCGCAAGCAGCTAAACAAAGAAACCCTGCGCCTGGACACCGGTTGCCTGGTGGCCTTTACCAGCGGTATCGATTACGACATCGCCCTGGCGGGCGGGCTGAAGAGCATGCTGTTTGGTGGCGAAGGTATTCTCCTGGCCACGCTCAAGGGCACCGGCACCGTGTGGGTGCAGAGTCTGCCGTTTTCACGGCTGGCCGAACGTATTTACGAGGCGACCTTCAAGGCCCGCGAGGAAGTGCGTGCTGGCGGCAAGTAATGCGGCAATCTGGGACTTTTCAGGTGCCTGGGTTTGTTGCAAGCTGCGCCGCCTAATGCTCAGCCCGCCCATTGTTAACCCCGAGAGTCTGTTATGAGTGAAGTGAACCCTGTCCCGCTGATCCTTACCGCTATCGGCAGCATCTGCGCCACAGTGGCTGTGCTCAGCTATTACGGCTACCTGCATATCGCCAAACCGGAGGATGCCTTGCTGCTGTCCGAGTTCACCATGCTCAAGACTGTTCCGGGTGAGGACTACAAGGTCTCGCTCAAACCTGCTAGCCAGGTGGCTCAGTGCATCGATAGCGTGTTGGTGATGTTTGACCTGGAGCAGAAGGGGCTGAGCGGTGTGCTGGTCGACCAGCGCAAGCAGGCCGTACGTTGTGTGGACGAAAGCGCTCCGGCTATCGCTCAGTAAATCAACGGCGCTGGCGCGTCCGCGTTAGCCTTAGCGTCGCTTTACCTGTCGGTGCAGAGGTGGCCAGTCGTGTGCAGGTGCGTGTGTATGGATGGCCGCGTTGTCTGCTTTTACAGCAATGCAACTCAGCGACCTGAGTACCGCTAGGGTTGCGGCTGTTGTTCAGGTCGCTGCCATCGCCAAAGTAACGTCTTATTTGCGCTTAGCGCCTTAGCGGCGTGGCGCCACTGCATCGGCACCGTTAGATACAGTCACCTCGACACGACGATTCATCGCGCGTGCTGCCGGAGTGCTGTTGTCGGTAAGCGCATACTCCTCACCGAAGCCGCGTGTAGCAATGCGGTTGATGTCCACACCCTGGCGAGCCAGTGCGTGTTTTAGCCCATCAGCGCGGCGCTGGGACAGTTCTAGGTTGTATTGGTCTGAACCGGTGCTGTCGGTAAAGCCTTCCACGAGCACCTTGCGCTCCGGGTTGTCCTTAAGGAATTGCGCGAGGGTCTGCACTTTACCGAAGGCGCTGGGTCGTAAATCAGCCTTGTTCAGGTCGAACAGCACATCCCCAAAGGTAATCATCGCGCCGCGCTCGGTTGGCTTGGCTTGCATTGACTCCTGCAAGCTACGGATTTGCGCGTCGCGTGCCTCAAGGCGTGCGCGTGCACGAAGGTTGGCCATATTGCCGAGCTTTTGTTCGGCAATTCTCAGCGCAATGGTGTGTTTGGCGAGTTCGACTTTTTGGTTGGCCACATAGGCCAGTTGGTCGACGGACTCTTCGTCTTCACCCTCGCGATAAGCCTGGTCGGCATTGTCTAGGGTCTTCTCGGCTGCCTGGGTTTCCAGGGCCGCTAGCTTGAGTGATTGAGGGTCACTTTCCAGATTGGCGTAGTTGGCGCGGGCCTGCTCAAGGTTGTCGTTAGGGGGCGTTGCGCACGCGGTAAGGCCTGCGCTGAGAATGAATAGGGCGGGAAGCATGATGTGTTTATGCATGATCTGATTCCTCATGGGAGGCAGGTTACGTTAGGCGACTGGACGTAATAATCATTCGGCGCTGCGCAAACCTTCCTCGCGCAGTTCTTCGACACCTTTCTCGGCATCCATTACGGCCTTCTCTGCCTTAGCTGCGCGGGCCTTACGCTCTGCTACCCGAGCGTCCCACTCGGCCTGTTCGGCAAGGTTGCTTGCCTGTGCATAGTTCTTGTCGAAATTGGCCTGCTCGGCCAGACGAGATTTGTCGCGTGCAGACTTCAGTTCCAGTGGAGCAAACTCGGCAGCCCCGGCTGTTTCTGCCGCTTTTACCGCCGTATTGGTCAAAGCGAACTGATCTGTTGGTGGGTTTCCGGCACAACCGGCCAGAAACACCGCTCCGACCAAGGCCAAGGTTTTCAGTGAGCGCGTTGCGGGAAACTTGAACATGGTTTGCGACTCCTGCGTGATTGGCACATAGGGGTGCCTCAGTTTTGAAGTGTAGTAGTTGATGGCTAGAGCGCTCAGAGCTAGAGCTCTGGGGCGGTCTGGCTTTATGCTGAGAGGGCGCTGCCGGCGATCTGCGCGGTAGCTGATTGCTGTCAGTGCTCGGTATTGTCCTGCTGCTAGCTTAGCTCGCGCAGATGCTTGCGTGACAGGGCGAGGAAGCGCGGCGTCAGGCCGATGTCTTCATACAGAGGGTCACCCAATTCATCGGTGGCTACCACTTTGTTGCCCTTGACGTAGGGCAAGCTGGCTTCCAGCTCTTCGAGGGCTGCCCCGAGCAGCTCACCAAGCAGTTCTTCGACGTGGTGTTTGGGGTACATCTCCTGCAGCGCGGCCAGGCGTGCGGCGGCTTCCAGGTCGAGATGGATCTGATAGGGTGTGGCGCTCAGTCGCCCCTGGGCGTTTTCCTGCCAGTGTTGAACCAGCTCGTGAATTTTCATGATGGCCTCGTGTCCGTTCGGTGCCCGGCGACTCTTGCTCGGGCTTGCCCTATTAAGACTAGTGCTTGCGCTGATAAGTGCGCTGAGGGCGTCGCGCACTTGTAAGAAGTTGGCGCGCTGGGCACTCTGCAAGCAGGATCAGTGGAGGCAATAGTCATGGCAGAAATCGATGCGCGTTTGCGCGAAGACGTCCATCAGCTCGGCGAACTGCTGGGTGACACCATCAGGGTGCAGCATGGTGCGGCTTTTCTCGACAAGATCGAACGTATCCGTAAAGGGGCCAAAGCCTCTCGCCAGGGTTCAAGGGAAGGCGCGGAGCAACTCAGTGCAACCCTGAATCAGTTGGCGGACGACGAGTTGTTACCGGTGGCGCGGGCGTTTAACCAGTTTCTCAACCTGGCCAATATTGCCGAGCAGTACCACCGCGTGCGCCGCCGAGCGCCGGGTGAAGCGCAGCCGTTTGAAGACAATATCCTCGCCGAGCTGCTACAGCGCTTGTCCACCCACGGCCATAAAGGTGAGGCGCTGGCCCGCCAGTTCGGCCGGTTGGATATCGAGCTGGTACTGACCGCCCACCCTACCGAAGTGGCACGGCGCACCCTGATTCAGAAATACGACGCCATGGCTGAGCAGTTAGCCGCCGGCGATCATAGCGATCTCTCGGCGGCCGAGCGTGAGCAGGTCAAACAACGTCTGCAACGGTTGATTGCCGAAGCCTGGCACACCGAAGAGATTCGCCGCAGCCGGCCGAGCCCGCTGGATGAAGCCAAGTGGGGCTTCGCCGTGATCGAACATTCACTCTGGCACGCCATCCCTAATGTGCTGCGCAAGGCTGACCAGGTGCTGCATAGCGCTACTGGGTTGCACCTGCCGCTGGATGCGGCGCCGATTCGTTTCGCCTCCTGGATGGGCGGTGACCGCGATGGCAATCCGAATGTCACCGCCAGCGTGACCCGTGAGGTGCTGTTGTTGGCACGCTGGATGGCGGCTGATCTGTACCTGCGTGATATCGACCAGCTGGCCGCCGGGCTGTCCATGCAGCAGGCCAGCCCGGCGTTGCTGGCGCGGGTGGGGGAGAGTGCCGAGCCGTACCGCAGCCTGCTTAAGCAGTTGCGTGACCGTTTGCGTGCCACCCGCAGCTGGGCTCAAGCGGCCTTGCAGGAAGATCTGCCGCCACCCTCGGCGGTGCTGCAGAACAACCGCGAGTTGTTCGAACCGCTGCAGTGTTGCTACCAGTCCCTGCATGACTGCGGCATGGGAGTGATTGCCGATGGGCCGTTGCTCGATTGCCTGCGTCGCGCCGCCACGTTTGGCCTGTTTATGGGGCGCTTGGACGTGCGTCAGGACGCCAGCCGGCACGTGGCGGCCATGAGTGAAATTACCGATTATTTAGGCCTGGGGCGTTACGCGGAGTGGGATGAAGAGGCACGCTTGGCGTTTCTGCAGGGTGAGCTAGACAACCGCCGACCATTGCTGCCGGGGCATTTCAAACCCAGTGGTGAGACCGAGGAGGTGCTGGCGACCTGCCGTGAAGTGGCTCGCGCACCTGCTGCGTCCCTGGGGTCCTACGTGATCTCCATGGCCGGTGCCGCCTCCGATGTACTGGCCGTGCAACTGCTGCTTAAAGAAGCCGGGTTACAGCGGCCGATGCGGGTGGTGCCACTGTTCGAGACCCTGGCCGACCTGGATAACGCCGGCCCGGTGATCAGTCGGCTGCTGGCACTGCATGGCTATCGCGCGCGGCTGCAGGGGCCGCAAGAAGTGATGATCGGCTACTCCGACTCGGCCAAGGACGCCGGCACCACGGCTGCCGCTTGGGCGCAGTACCGCGCGCAGGAAACCCTGGTGCAAGTGTGCCGTGAGCAGGATGTTGAGTTGTTGTTGTTCCACGGTCGCGGCGGCACGGTGGGGCGCGGTGGCGGCCCGGCGCATGCGGCGATTCTGTCGCAGCCGCCCGGTTCGGTAGCGGGGCGGTTCCGCACCACCGAGCAAGGCGAAATGATTCGTTTCAAATTCGGCATGCCGGATATCGCCGAGCAGAACCTCAATCTGTACCTAGCGGCCGTGCTAGAGGCCACTTTATTGCCGCCACCCAGTCCTGAGCCCGCTTGGCGCGAGCTGATGGACAAACTCGCCAGCGACGGCGTCAGCGCCTACCGGGCGGTGGTGCGCGAGCATCCGCAATTTGTCGATTATTTCCGCCAGGCCACGCCAGAGCAGGAGTTGGGCCGCTTACCCCTAGGCAGTCGCCCAGCTAAGCGGCGCGAGGGTGGCGTGGAAAGTTTGCGGGCGATCCCGTGGATTTTCGCCTGGACCCAAACCCGCTTGATGTTGCCAGCCTGGCTGGGCTGGGAAGCGGCGCTGAGCAACGCCATACAGCGTGGCGAAGGTGAATTGCTCGGGCAGATGCGCACGCACTGGCCGTTCTTCCGCACGCGCATCGATATGCTGGAGATGGTGCTGGCCAAGGCTGACGAATCGATCGCCAGCCTGTATGACGAGCGTCTGGTCGAGCCCGCGCTGCAGCCGCTGGGGGCGCATTTGCGCGGCCTATTGTCGCAGGCGGTGTCCTCCGTATTAGGGTTGACAGAGCAATCGCAGCTCTTGGCACACAGTCCCGAAACCCTCGAGTCGATCAGCGTGCGTAACACTTACCTGGACCCGCTGCACTTGCTCCAGGCTGAGCTTTTGGCGCGCGCGCGGCAGCGCGATAATCAGGCCGATAGCCCTCTGGAACAGGCGTTGTTGGTCAGTGTGGCGGGTATCGCAGCAGGTTTGCGCAACACCGGTTAGCGCATTCCAAGGGCTTATTTATGGCTTCGGCGGCGTGCGTGTAGCGCGTCGCCGGCAGCGCTATCGGTCTGGGGCGGTCGTAGACGTATCCGACTTTAGGTGGCTTGTGCGCTATGGGTGCGCTGTGTATCTTGATCGGCCTTTCGGCACTATGGCCCTTGTTGTCAGCGCTGCCTAAACCATTCTGAGATTGGCCCCACGAGGCGAATCCGACCGATTTCCACTTAAGTTTTGAGGAGCACATCGATGCGCGTGATTTTGCTGGGAGCGCCCGGTGCCGGTAAAGGTACCCAAGCTGGTTTCATCACCAAGAAATTTGGTATTCCGCAAATCTCCACCGGTGACATGCTGCGTGCTGCGGTCAAGGCCGGCACTGAGCTGGGCCTGGCCGCCAAGAGCGTCATGGACAGTGGTGGTCTGGTTTCCGATGACCTGATCATCAATCTGGTCAAGGAACGCATCACCCAGGCCGATTGTGCCAATGGTTTTCTCTTCGATGGTTTCCCGCGCACCATTCCGCAGGCTGAAGCTCTGAAGGAAGCTGGCGTGATCATCGACAATGTGCTGGAAATCGCCGTTGATGATGAAGAAATCGTCGGCCGTATCGCCGGTCGCCGTGTGCACCCGGCGTCGGGTCGCGTTTACCACACCGAGCACAATCCGCCGAAAGTCGCCGGTATTGACGACGAAACCGGTGACGAGCTGATCCAGCGCGAAGACGACAAAGAAGAAACCGTGCGTCATCGCCTGTCGATCTACCATTCGCAAACCAAACCGCTGGTAGATTTCTACCAGAAGCTGGCTGCCGTTGACGGCACGCCGAAATACAGCGCCATTGCGGGCGTCGGTTCGGTTGATGAGATCACCGCTAAGGTACTGGCTGCGTTGAGCTAAACCTCAGTTGCTGTCAGACAACGCCCCGCTTTTGCGGGGCGTTGTCGTTTTTGCACATAAGCGCGGTTGGCCTCTGCGGCGTGATCGCAGGCCAAGCGTCAGCTTGATGGCCTGTCATGTCTGTAGCGCACCGCTCTGTCGCCTGACAGGCCGTGGCGCTGGCAAAAAACACGTTAAACCGTTTTAATGCCCGCCCATTTCGTCACCTGTCCGAATGCAATGACCACTCTCCTGGCCCTGGATACTGCCACTGAAGCCTGCTCCGTTGCCTTGCTGCATGACGGTAAGGTGCTCAGCCACTATGAAGTGATTCCGCGCATGCACGCCCAGCGTCTGCTGCCGATGATCAAGCAGCTGCTGGCGGACGCTGATGTGCCGTTGTCGGCGCTCGACGCGATTGCCTTTGGTCGTGGGCCAGGGGCATTTACCGGCGTACGGATTGCTATCGGTGTGGTGCAGGGCCTGGCATTTGCTTTAGAACGCCCGGTGTTGCCGGTGTCCAACCTGGCCGTGCTGGCTCAACGCAGCTTGCGCGAGCATGGCGCGCAGCAGGTCGCTGCGGCCATTGATGCGCGTATGGATGAAGTCTACTGGGGCTGCTATCGCGCCGAGCAGGGCGAGATGCGCTTGGTCGGCGTTGAGGCCGTATTGCCGCCAGAACGCGCCAGTCTGCCCGAGGATGCGGCGGGTGACTGGTTCGCCGCCGGCACCGGCTGGGGGACGTTTGCCGCGCGCATCCCGGTGGTGGCCACTGGGCAAGATGTTGCGATGTTGCCGCATGCCGAAGATTTACTCAGCCTGGCACGATTTGCCTGGGCGCGTGGCGAATCGGTTGCCGCCGACCTGGCGCAGCCGGTTTACCTGCGCGATAAGGTCGCCACGCCCAAGGCGCCGCTCTGAACGGCCACACGTTGTGGCGCTACTGCACCTGCCGTCGCGTATCTGCGACGTTTCACGGCGTTTGATTGCCAAGCGGCCCCGGTGGGGGCTAAATTGGCTATGACTTGCCCCCATTGTTGGCTAAGTAAACCGAGCAGTAACTGATGCGTATCGACGGTTTTACCTCATCTTATTCGCCAGACCGCAGTGCCCGCCCGGGTTCTGCGGTTACCCCATTTCGCGAAGCGCAGCGCGAGATAGAGGCGCGTCGTGAGCAGCCAGCATCACCGGCCAGCACCCAGGGTCTTGAGTCCGTCGCTCAGGCACGAAAGGTCGAAGCGGGCAATGCCAGCAGCGACAGCCTGCCTAGCCGTTTGCAAGATCAGCTGTATCAGCCGCCGCTGAACAATCGCGCCGCTCAAGCTTTGGCCAGCTACAGCTCAACCGCCAGCTTCGCCAGTGAGGCAGATGCTCAGCAAGTGCTGGGTCTCGATCTCTACGCCTAGAAGACCATTGCGAAACTACTGCGCTCGGCTATGCCGCGTTGATATCAGCTTCGGAATGCTCATGTACAACTCGTACACTGCGCATCCTCGGCTGATCTCGCCTTGCCTAGCCTTCGCTCGCTACATTTCTCCACGGTCTTCAAATTGATGTTGCCTTATTACCTCGGTTGCCCGTCATGGAGCGAGCCTGCTTGGCGCGGCTCGTTGTACCCGGAGGGCAGCCGCAGTCGCGAGTTTCTGCCGCTGTATGGCCAGGCGTTCAACGCCGTTGAGGGCAACACCACCTTCTATGCCGCGCCTTCCGTGGAAACGGTGGCGCGCTGGGCTGAGCAGATGCCGGCGCACCTGCGCTTTTGCGCCAAGTTACCGCGTGAGATCAGCCACGGCGGCGACTTGCGCGAGCAACTAAGTGCCGCCGAGGGCTTTCGCCGCTTATTGGCGCCTCTGGGGGCGCGGGTTGCGCCGTTCTGGTTGCAGTTGCCAGCCAGTTTCGGGCCGCAGCGTTTGGCCGAGCTGGTCAGCTTTATCGAGCCTTGGCAGGGGGCTGAATTGGCGGTTGAGCTGCGTCATCCGGCGTTTTTCGCCAAAGGCGAGGAAGAGCGCAGCCTCAATCGCCTGCTGCATGAACGCGGCATCGAACGTATTTGTCTGGATTCACGGGCGCTGTTCAGTTGTGCCTCCAGCGCGCCGGCGGTGCTGCATGCCCAGGCCAAGAAGCCGCGCCTGCCGCTGCGCCCCACGGCTTTTAGTCAGTCCCCGCAGTTGCGCTTTATCGGTCATCCGGAGTTGCTGGCCAATGACCCGTTTATGCTGCCTTGGCTGAACAAAGTAGCCGGCTGGATCGAAGAAGGGCGCGCGCCCTATGTGTTTCTCCACACCTCGGACAACCGCCTGGCACCGCAGCTGGCCCAGCGTTTTCATCAGCAGCTGATGCTGCGCCTCCCGGGGCTGCGGGCGTTGCCTGAGTGGCCGTCACCGCCTGAGGTTGAACAGTTGGCTTTGCTGTAGCGCAAGCGTTAAACCTGCGCCAAGAGCAAGTATGCGGCCACGCTGCGGCGGCTATGGGCGAACTCGGTGCGGCTGGAAGCTGCCAGGTCTGGCAAAATGCCGCCCAGCTACGTTATCAACCGATCCAAATGGTTAATTGAGTGATTTTCGAGCATGTTTTTTCATGAGTGATGAGCGGCTACTAGCCAGAATTTGTATGCAAGCCCTGGCCCCGCACCTGGCCGAGGCGGCGGCTGCCTGGGCGCAGCGTTTGTGCTTGCCGCTGCAGGGCGACGGTGAGTTCGCCCTGCAATTGGGCGAGGGCGGCCTGCAGTTGGTCGAGCTAGGCCCACAGGCACCCGGGCCGGTCAAAGTCGACTTTGTTGAGGGCGCAGTGGCGCATCGGCGCTTATTTGGTGGCGGCAGTGGGCAGATGATTGCCAAGGCAGTGGGCGTGCAGGCAGGAGTACGCCCGCGCGTGTTGGATGCTACCGCTGGCCTGGGGCGTGATGCCTTCGTGCTGGCCAGTTTGGGTTGCGAGATGACCTTGATTGAACGCCAGCCATTGATTGCCGCATTGCTGGAAGATGGTCTGGCCCGTGCGGCGCTGGATCGCGAGGTCGCGCCGATTGCCGCGCGGATGCAGTTGCTGACGGGCAATGCGATTGAGCTGATGCGCGCCTGGCAGGGCGAGCCGCCGCAGGTGATCTACCTCGACCCGATGTTCCCGCACCGCGACAAGAGCGCGCTGGTGAAAAAAGAGATGCGTCTGTTCCGCCCCTTTGTCGGCGATGACCTGGATGCTCCGGCGTTACTTGAGGCCGCGTTAGAACTCGCCACTCATCGGGTGGTGGTCAAGCGCCCGCGCAAGGCGCCGCTGATTGAGGGGGCTAAGCCCGGCTATGCCCTAGAAGGTAAATCCAGCCGGTACGACATCTACCCGAAGAAAAAGCTGCAAGCCGCAAGCGAGTAAGTCCGTGCGCTGCGCGCTTGTGGCGGCGCAGCACCCGCGCCAACCTAAGTGCGCGGTTCAACGCGGTAGGCGCGCAGGAATACGTCTACCGCGTCGCGCACATAGGCTTCGGCTTCGGCGCCTTGCAGGGCTTCGCCGCAGCCGATTAGCAGGCGAAAGTTAACCCCGCCCTTGATCAGGCAGAAGAACTGATCCGCCGCGCTCAGAGGATCGGCTACGCGCAGCTTGCCGGCCAGGTCAGCTTGGCGCAGCAAGTCTGCCATGCCATGCAGCACGCGCTCCGGACCTGCCGCGTAGAACACCTTTGAGAGCTTCGAATCCTGCGCGGCCAAGCTCACCATCACCCGGTGCAGCTCCACCGACTCACGGCTGTTAATCAGCTCGCTGAACCCGCGACCAATGCTCAGCAGCAGCTGTTCGATTGGCACGTTATCGTTCAGCTCGAACAACAGCTGCGGCAGTTGCTCCTCGCATTTGGATTTAATTGCCTCGGCAAACAACTTCTCCTTGTCGGTGAAGTGGCTGTACACCGTGAGCTTGGAAACCCCGGCTTCGGCGGCAATCGCGTCCATGCTGCTGCCGTCATAACCATTGCTGAGAAACAGGGTCTTCGCCGCTTCCAGAATGGCTTTGCGCTTGGCCAGGTCTTTGGGGCGGCCGGGACCGCTGGTGGGCAACAAGTTGTTTGGCATGGGTCGGTTTTAATACTGGACTAGTGAGTTTGCTATTTTTACTATACCCGTCAGTTTAAATATTCAAAAGCCTCACAAAGGTTAGTCATCATGTTTCGTCATGCCCTGTCTGTTGCTCTGCCTGCCAGTCTTATTCTGTTGCTTGCTGCCTGTGGCAATGGCGAACCCGCTGCGGTTGCCGTGCGCCCGGCCATGGTGGTGCAGCCGCAGCTGGCCGGTGAGTTGGTGGATGCCTATCCTGGTGAAGTGCGCGCGCGCCTGGAGCCGGAGTTGGCCTTCCGTATCGGTGGCAAGGTGAGCAAGCGCCTGGTCGATGTCGGCGCGCAGGTGAAGAAGGATCAGCCCCTGGCCGAGCTGGATCCGCAAGACGTGCGCTTGCAGCTGGAGGCCATCCGCGCCCAACTGACAGCGGCCGAGGCCAACCTGCAGCTGGTGCGTGCCGAACGTGATCGCTACAAAACCTTGTTGGCGCGCAACCTGGTCAGCCGCTCGCAGTATGACAATGCGGAAAATACCTATCGCTCCGGTGAGGCACGGGTCAAGCAGGTGCGCGCCGAGTTCAACGTGGCCAACAACCAGGCCGGTTATGCCGTGCTGCGCGCCTCGCAGAATGGTGTGGTCGCACGGCGCATGGTCGAGGTCGGGCAAGTGGTGGCGGCCGGGCAAACGGTGTTCACCTTGGCGGCTGATGGCGAGCGGGAAGTAATGATCAACCTGCCGGAGCAAGCCTTCGAGCGCTTCAAGGTCGGCCAGGAGGTCGCGGTCGAGCTCTGGTCACAGCCGGATCAGCGCTTCCCCGGGCGTATTCGTGAAATCTCGCCATCGGCCGACCCGCAGTCGCGCACCTTCGCCGCCCGTGTGGCGTTTACCGAAGGCAAGGTGCCGGCCGAACTCGGCCAGAGTGCCCGCGTGTTTATCGCCCATAACGGCGAAGTGCCGCTGGCGGTGCCACTGTCGGCGCTGACCGCCGAGCAGGGCCAGCCCTACGTCTGGGTCGTCGACCCGAAAGACTCCACGCTGAAGCGCACCCACGTACGCATCGGTGCCTACGGTGAGAACAGCGTACCGATACTCGAAGGTTTAAAGGCCAGCGACTGGGTCGTGGCGGCTGGTGGCCAGGTGCTGCGTGAAGGCCAGCAGGTGCGCCCGGTTGACCGTGACAACCGTGTTATCCAGCTCACGGCCAAGGAGTAAGCCCGATGGATTTCAACCTGTCCGCCTGGGCGCTGCGCAACCGCCAAATCGTGCTGTATCTCATGCTGCTGCTGGCCGTGGTCGGCGCGCTGTCCTACACCAAGCTGGGCCAAAGCGAAGACCCGCCCTTTACCTTCAAGGCCATGGTGGTGCGCACCAACTGGCCAGGGGCGAGCGCCGAAGAGGTGGCCCAGCAGGTCACCGAGCGCATTGAAAAGAAACTGATGGAGACCGGCGAGTACGACAAAATCATCTCGTTCTCGCGTCCTGGCGAGTCCCAGGTCACCTTCGTGGCCCGCGACTCCATGCGCTCGGTGGATATTCCCGAGCTGTTCTATCAGGTGCGCAAGAAGGTCAGCGATATTCGCCACACCTTGCCACAGGGCATTCAGGGGCCGTTTTATAACGATGAGTTCGGCACCACCTTCGGCAATATCTATGCGCTGACCGGAGAAGGCTTCGACTACGCCGTGCTCAAGGACTATGCCGACCGTGTCCAGCTGCAACTGCAGCGGGTCAAGGACGTGGGCAAGGTCGACCTGCTCGGTCTGCAGGATGAGAAGGTCTGGATCGAGCTGTCCAATACCAAACTGGCCACCCTTGGCCTGCCGCTCGCCGCTGTGCAGCAGGCGCTGGAAGAGCAGAACTCGGTGGCGGCCGCTGGTTTTTTTGAAACCAGTTCAGACCGTATCCAGCTGCGGGTGACGGGGCGCTTTGAGTCGGTCGATGACATTCGCAACTTTCCTATCCGGGTCGCCGATCGCACCTTCCGTATCTCCGATGTGGCTGAGGTCAAGCGTGGCTTCAATGATCCCCCCGCGCCGCGCATGCGCTACATGGGCGAAGATGCCATTGGTCTGGCCGTGTCGATGAAGCCCGGCGGCGACATTCTGGTGCTCGGCGAGGCCCTGGAGGGGGAGTTCGCCCGCTTGCAGGAAACCCTGCCGGCCGGCATGCAGCTGAACAAAGTCTCCGACCAGCCCGCCGCGGTTAAAACCGGCGTGGGCGAGTTTGTCCGGGTGCTCACCGAAGCGGTGATCATCGTGCTGCTGGTGAGTTTCTTCTCCCTCGGCATCCGCACGGGCCTGGTGGTCGCCCTGTCTATTCCGCTGGTGCTGGCGATGACTTTTGCCGCCATGTACTACCTCGGTATTGGCCTGCACAAAATTTCCCTCGGCGCGCTGGTGCTGGCGTTGGGCTTGATGGTCGATGACGCGATCATTGCCGTGGAGATGATGGCGATCAAAATGGAGCAGGGCTATGACCGCATCAAAGCGGCCAGTTATGCCTGGACCAGCACCGCCTTTCCCATGCTTACCGGCACCTTGATCACTGCGGCTGGCTTTTTGCCGATTGCCACCGCGCAGTCCGGCACCGGCGAATACACCCGCTCGATCTTCCAGGTGGTGACCATTGCCCTGCTGGTCTCATGGATCGCCGCCGTGGTCTTCGTGCCGTACCTGGGTGCCAAGCTGTTACCCGATCTGGCCAAGCTGCACGCCGCCAAACATGGCGCCAGTGCGGGCGTTCACGACCCTTACGGCACGCCGTTTTATCAGCGTGTGCGCCGGGCGGTCGAGTGGTGCGTACGCCGGCGCAAGACGGTGATCATGCTGACCATTGCGCTGTTCGTCGGCTCGATCCTGTTGTTCCGCTTTGTGCCACAACAGTTCTTCCCGGCCTCTGGTCGTCTGGAGCTGATGGTCGATCTCAAACTCAGCGAGGGCTCATCACTGGCCGCCACTGAAGAGCAGGCCAAGCGCTTTGAGGCGCTGCTCAAAGGTCACGAAGGCATCGATAACTACGTGGCCTATGTCGGCACTGGTTCACCGCGTTTCTATCTGCCGCTGGATCAGCAATTGCCAGCCGCCAGCTTTGCCCAGTTTGTGGTACTGGCGAAAAGTATCGAAGAGCGCGAACAGATTCGTAGCTGGCTGATCGATGTATTGCACGATGAATTCCCGACCCTGCGCACGCGTATTTCGCGCCTGGAAAATGGCCCGCCAGTGGGCTATCCGGTGCAGTTCCGGGTGTCCGGCGAGCATATTGATGAAGTGCGTCAACTGGCGCGTCAGGTGGCCGGTAAGGTGCGCGAGAACCCGCATGTGGCCAACGTGCACCTGGATTGGGAAGAGCCGAGCAAGGTCGTGCGTCTGAACATCGACCAAGAGCGCGCCCGCGCCCTGGGTGTGAGCACCGCCGACCTGTCGCGCTTTCTGCAAAGCTCGCTGACCGGCTCGTCGGTCAGTCAGTACCGTGAGGGCAACGAACTGATCGAAATCCTCCTGCGCGGTACCTTGAGCGAGCGCAAGGAACTGAGCCTGCTGCCAAGCCTGGCGGTGCCGACCGACAATGCTCGCAGCGTGCCGCTGTCGCAAGTGGCCACTCTGGAATATGGTTTTGAGGAAGGCATCATCTGGCACCGCAATCGCCTGCCAACCGTCACCGTGCGTGCTGATGTGTACGGCAAGGAGCAGCCGGCTAGCCTGGTCAAACAAATCTTGCCGACCCTCGAGCCGGTGCGTGCGCAACTGCCGGACGGCTACCAGCTGGATGTCGGCGGCACGGTGGAAGACTCCAGCCGTGGGCAGAAGTCGGTAAACGCCGGCATACCGCTGTTTATCGTGGTGGTGCTGACTTTGCTGATGCTGCAGCTGAAGAGCTTTTCGCGCTCGGCGATGGTGTTCCTCACCGCGCCGCTGGGGCTGATCGGCGTCACGTTGTTTCTGCTGCTCTTCCGTCAGCCGTTCGGTTTTGTGGCCATGCTCGGCACCATCGCTCTGTCGGGGATGATCATGCGCAACTCGGTGATTCTGGTCGACCAGATCGAGCAGGACATTGCCGCCGGCATGGACCGCTGGCGCGCAATTATCGAAGCCACTGTGCGGCGTTTCCGGCCCATCGTGCTGACCGCTTTGGCGGCCGTATTGGCGATGATCCCGCTGTCGCGCAGCGTGTTCTTCGGGCCAATGGCCGTGGCCATTATGGGTGGCCTGATCGTTGCCACAGCGTTGACCCTGCTGTTCCTGCCGGCACTGTATGCGGCGTGGTTCCGGGTCAAGGAAGTGGAGCGTCAGCCGGGCTGAGCAGCCGCTTGAGGTAAAAAAGCCAGACGCTAGCGTCTGGCTTTTTTATGCGTGGCGACAGCCCGCTGTAGCGATTTCTTGATCAGTGGCTGTCAAAAATATGCAACTCTTTTTGGGGGCTGCATTGGTTTTCTTTAGGTATTACAGTCTTTTATCTCGTTATCCAGTCCGCTTGTCAGACTTTTTTGCACGGGTTTGTAATTTTTATTTGACATATTTTACGGTTTTGCCAGACTGCGCGACCTTGATGGGCGCGTGCAGTGACCCGTCATGAAAAGACATAACAAAAACCTGTAGTTCACCGTTCTAGCCTGCGCTGCCTGCGCGGGGCACGCATGCGGTGAGCTGACGTCTGTGGAACGGGAAACATGCTGATTTGGTTCGTTGTGCTCTATCTACTGGTGACTGTTGGCATCGGTTTCTACGCCTCCACTCGCGTCCATAACACCCGTGATTTCGCCTCGGGTGGACGTAGCATGGGCTTCCCCATCGTCGCGGCCATGGTGTTTGCCACCTGGTTTGGCTCCGAGGCTGTGCTGGGCATCCCCGCGACTTTTCTTGAAGAAGGCTTTGCCGGCATTGTCGAAGACCCGTTCGGCTCGTTCGGCTGCCTGTTTCTAGTCGGCCTGATCATCGCGCGGCCGCTGTACCGAATGAACCTGCTGACCATCGGTGACTACTTCAAGAAACGCTTCGGGCCGCAGGTCGAACTGATCATCAGCCTGGTCATCGTGCTGTCCTACCTGGGTTGGATCGCCGCGCAACTGATCGCCCTCGGCCTGGTGTTCAACGTCATCTCCGACGGCAGCATCAGCACCACTCAAGGCATGTTCCTCGGCACCTTTATCGTGCTGCTGTACACCCTGTTTGGCGGCATGTGGTCGATTGCCCTGACTGACTTCTTCCAGATGATCGTTATCGTCGTCGGCCTGATCTACCTGGTTTGGCTGTTCAGCGACATGGCCGGTGGCGCCGACCTGGTCATCAGCAAAGCCGCCAGCGAAGGCAAGTTCACCTTTATGAACGCCTTCGAGCCCAAGGATATCGTCGCCTTTATCGGCGCTGCGGTAACCATGATGCTCGGCTCCATCCCCCAGCAGGACGTGTACCAGCGGGTGATGTCGGCCAAGAGCGAGAACATCGCCGCACGCGCTTCGATGACCGGCGCGGTGTTCTACCTGGGCTTCTGCATGCTGCCGATCTTTCTGGTTTACGCCGCCTCGATGATCGACCCGGCGCTGGTCGAGAAGTGGCTGGCTGAAGATTCGCAGATGATCCTGCCACTGCTGATCCTTGATAAAACCCCGCTGTTCGCCCAGATCATGTTCTTCGGTGCGTTGCTCTCGGCGATCATGTCCACCGCGTCTGGCACCTTGCTGGCCCCCTCGGTGACTCTGACTGAGAACGTGCTCAAGCGCTTTTTGCCGGTGCTCACTGACAAGCAGTACCTGCTGCTGATGCGCTGCATCATCTTTGTGTGCGCGGTGGCGACCCTGGCGTTTGCCCTGTATTCAGACGCGAGCATCTACGAGATGGTCGGTAACGCCTACAAGGTGACGCTGGTGGCGGCTGTGGTGCCGTTGTTCGCCGGACTGTTCTGGAAGCGTGCGACCACTCAGGGCGCGTTGGTTGCCATCGCTTTTGGCCTGGTGTCGTGGATCTATCTGGAACTGACCTGGAGTGAAGCAGCGTTCTGGCCGCCGCAGCTGGCGGGCCTGCTGTTCAGCATGGCCGGTATGCTGATCGGCACGCTGCTGCCGCAGTGGAGCCGCAACCAGAATGATGTGCTGGTGGCGCAGGCCGAATAAGCCTGGCGTTTGCCTAACAAGACCCCGCTGATTGGCGGGGTTTTGTTTTTTTGGCCTGGCGAGGGCTTGTGAACACTGTCAGCCCTGTGGAAGAGGCTTTAGCCGCGAGTTTTGCTGTTCTGATTTATATGGCTAGCTGCGTAGGATGGGTGGAGCGCAGCGATACCCATCAGCCAGGCAATTAACCGTATGGGTATCGCGCTGCTCAAGCCATCCTAGGTGTCTTTGCAATCCAGTAGGAGTGGCCTTGGTCGCGGTGCTTTTGCTTTGCCTAACAAAAAAGCCAGACCTCACGGCCTGGCTTTTTCATATCCATCCAACCCTTATTACAATGCCCCAAACACCTTCTTCGCCAAGCTAGTCGCGGCACCAGCCGGGTTCTGGCGGATGCTGGCTTCTTGCTCGGCGATCATGCTGAACAGGCCGTCCAGTGCTTGTTCGGTGACATAACTCTCGATATTCGCGCTTTTCGCGTCGATCACGCCGAAGCTCGCGGCTTGGCCGGCGAAGCTGTTGTATTGCTGGGCCAGGCCGACCTGGTCGGTGGCTTGTTTGACGATGGGCAGGAACTTGGCGCGGATCTGTTCGCGGCTGGTTTTGTTGAGGTATTGGGTGGCGGAATCTTGCGGGCCGCTGAGGATGCTTTTGGCGTCTTGAACGGTCATTTTCTTCACCGAATCCACCAGCAGCGCCTGGGCTTGCGGCACGGCGGCTTCGGCGGCTTTGTTCATGCTCGCTTCAAGCTGATCGACTTGCGCGCCCATGCCCATCATTTTCATGGTTCTTGCGGCCTTGCCGAGGTTGCCCGGCAGCTCGATGCGCACGTCCGGGTTATTGCTGAAACCGCCGGGCTTGCCCAGTTGCTGCACGGCCACTTTAGCGCCTTGGGTGAGGGCGTCTTTGAGGCCGCCGCTGGCGTCGCTTTGGCTCAGGTCGGCCAGGGACAGGGCGAAGACACTACCGGAAAGAGCAAGGCCGGCGGCCAGGGACATTAAACGAAGCATGGTGGGCATCCTTGTGCGGTGTGGAGTATTGCGGAGCTTAGCGGACTGAGTCGCGCAGGCAAATGAGCACGTAGGCGCCGGTTAGCGTCTCTGGCCTTGGCCCTGAGTGAGGCGTGCAGATCGACCAAGCGCTTGCCGGCCTACTCGCTATTAGGTTCTTGCCTGGCGCTGTTGGCCCGCAGGGTAAATTTTGCGGCCTCTAGAAATAGGCTGAAACCGCCCAAGGGGCCAATTCATCTATAGACTCTGGCCATGCAATCTTACTTGTGGCGCCGTTTAGCGAGTGCGCCATCTGATTTGCTGATGAAACGGGGGCGCGTTTTACGCTGTTCTAGCCGTAACTATAAGAATCAACTTTATGCAGCAGGAGTAGTCGCATGGCTTTGGTGCCAGTTCGTTTGTCGCAGCGTTTGACCTTGGGCAGTATTCTGTTGCTGATCCTGACCGCCCTGGCGGTTTTTGCCGTAATGGCGCTGCGCGGTCAGCCGCGTGTGGTGGCCGCCAGCGGTGAGTTGATTGAGCAAACGGGCGGTGCAATCGTGCGTCAGCTGGCGTTGCAGCTGTCCGGGATTGAAGGAGTGACCGCGAGCTTAGCGCACCTCTCCGAAGTGTTGCCGCTGGATGAAGCGCTGTACCTCAATACGCTGCCCAATGTGATTAATAACCAGGGTGATAAAGCCATCGCCGGTGGCGGTGTTTGGCCTGAGCCGAATGCCTTTACCGACGGTGTCGCGCGCCGCAGCTTCTTCTGGGCGCGCGGTGGCGATGGGCGGCTGGCTTACTCGGATGACTACAACGCTGCCGATGGCCCTGGCTATCAAAACGATGCGTGGTACACCGGGGCGCGTAACAGTAAGGCCGGTCGCTGCTTGTGGTCAGAGGCTTATCAGGATGCCGTGACCGGCGTGCCGATGGTCACGTGCAGCGTGCCTTATCAGCTGGGCGGCCGCTTTGCCGGTGTGGCTACTCTGGATCTGCTGCTGGACGATCTGTCGCGTTTTCTCACCGAGCAAGGCAAGGTTACTGATGGCTATGCGTTTGCCCTCGATCAGGCAGGCAATGTGCTGCATTTCCCCGGTATAGCCGGTGCCAAAGGCAGCGCGATGCTCAAGTTTGCTGATTTGGCGCAGCAGCAAAGCTGGCTGAAACCTATTCAGGCGGCGCTCGCGAGCAGCAGTGTGGGAACCATTAGCAACCTGGACCTGGAACACGACGAGCAGCTCAAGCAGGCCAGTCGCGTCAGCCTGTTTGTTATGCCTGACACCGGTTGGGTGATCGGTCTGGTGACGCCCTTTGAGCGCGTGACCGGCCTGGCCTGGGCGCTAACCTGGGACATTTTGCTGTTTCTGATTCCGTTGTTGGCCATTTTGCTGGCGTTGGCCTGGTTGGCTGGGCGCAAACTGATTGCTCAGCTGGAAGAAACCACCGCGCAGATCGATTCCCTAGGCCGTGGTTCGGCCAGCCGCGATGTGCAGTTGAGCGTAGAGCGTGAGGATGAGATCGGCGCGTTGCGCCATGCGGTCAATCGCTATGCCGGGCAGTTGCGCACGATGCTTCAGCGCATTGCTGACGAGGCCGACCATCTGCAGGCAGAAGCGGCTCAGCTGGGCAGTCTGAGCAGCACCTTAGCTGGGCGCGCCGAGCAGCAGCGTCAGGAGAACACCCAGTTGGCGGCGGCGATTACCGAGATGTCTTCCAGTGCTCAGGAAGTGGCGCATAACACCAACGACTGCGCGACTACCGCGCAGAACTCCTTGTCGGTGGTGCAGGACGGTCAGCAGAAGGTGGCCTCCAACAGTGCCGCTATTCAGACGCTGTCCGCCGAGATGGCTGAGGCCGCTTTGGCGATTGGCCGCTTAGAGAAGGACAGCCAGCAAGTTGGCGTGGTGCTGGATGTGATCAAGGCGATTTCTGAGCAGACTAATTTGCTGGCTTTGAATGCTGCGATTGAAGCGGCGCGGGCCGGTGAACAGGGCCGTGGTTTTGCGGTGGTCGCCGATGAGGTGCGCACCCTGGCTGGGCGAACGCAGAACTCGGCGAATGAGATCAGCACCATGATCAGCTCCCTGCAGCAGACCTCACGTCAGGCCGTGAAAGCCATGCAGGCCGGTGAAGCGCGTACTGAGCATGCCGTGGGTGAGGCCGAAGGGGCCGCATCGGCACTGTCCAGTACGGTGCAGAGTTTTGATGATATTTCTCAGCGCGCCCAGCAGATCGCCGTTGCAGCACAACAGCAAAGCCACGTCACCCAAGAGATCAACGAGTTGGCCGTGCGTATCCACAGCATCAGCGAAGAAAATGCTCGCGATGCGCAGGCACTGGATGAAGTCAGTACTGCGATGCAGGCATTGTCATCCCGCTTGATTGACCTGAGCCGCAGTTAGCGGCTCAGGCGCTGCAGCTCGCGGCGCACCATCTGTGCATAAGCCGGCGGTTTGAGGGCGTATAGCTCGGCCGCCACCCAGTTCAGCCAGCGTCCGCCGAGTTCGGCTTTGGCGGCCAGCAGGCGTTGGGCCTCGGCTTCGGCGCGGGGCTGGTTGGCCAGGTGGAATTCCGCACGCGACGGCGTGCTGGTTTTAGCGTTGTCGGGGTTCATGGGGGGCGGACGCTGTGGTCGATCTTGGGATTATCTACAGGCCTGTGACCTCGTTGGGTGGATGACGCCTTGCTCATCCACCGAGGCGATTGGCTGGGTGGATGAAGCGTCCTCCACCCGACGTCATTTCGCGAGGCCGTAGGGTGGACGTGGCGGACAAGCCTGGCGCCTGCCCGTCCTGCGAAAGTGGCTTTACGCCGGCTCGGTAACATCCTCGTTGCGGTCCATGGCCACCTGGCGAATCGACAGGCGAATCTCGGCCGGCAGCACGCGCTTGGCCGCGCCCTCGGCCAGCTCATTGAGCAGCGGGTGATGGCTGAGCTTGCCGGCTTCGTCCTGACGCAGCACGCCTTGGTCGAGCAGGCCCTGGATAAAGTGGCGGAACAGGCTCTTGTCGAAGAACTCCGGGGCATTCAGGCCATGCAGGATCGACAGGCGCTGGGCCATCACGGTGCACAGGTCTTCCAGCTCTTCGGCGCTGATGGCGTTCTGCCCGGCATTCAGCAGCAGGGCGGTGGCCATGTAGAAACGCTGCAGGGTCTGCACGATGGCGCGGGCCAGCAGGGTCAGCAGGACGAACTCGCGCGAGCTTGGTGCCGGGCGCACATAGGTGTCGCCATCTAGGGTCAGCAACCCTTGCTCGACAAAGGCGGCGAGCCATTGGTCGACCACGGCGTCCAGTTCATCCAGTTCCCAGCGGATAAACAGCTCGGATTGCAGGTAGGGGTAGAGGGCGCGGGTAAAGCGCAGGATCTGCTCGCGGCTCATCCGTGCACTGCTCTGGAAGAAGCTCGCCAACAGCGCTGGCAGGGCGAAAATGTGCAGTACGTTGTTGCGGTAGTAGGTCATCAGAACGGCGTTGTGCTCATCCAGATAGAGAATCTTACCCAGTGGGTCGGTCTGCTCGGCGAGCAGGTCCATCTTCTGCACGTACTCGATCAGCGCCTGACCATCGCCGTCCGGCAATGTCGTGTGCGGTGAGTAGGGCACGCTGCGCAGCAAGGCCAGATAGAGGTCAAGCACCCGCGCCAGGGCACGTTCATCCAAGGCCAGCTTGCTGGTGGAAAGCAGCGCCAGGGCCACCAGGTTGACCGGGTTGATGGCGGCGGCTTCGTTGAGGTGCTGGGCGACGCGTGCGCCGAGGTTATTGGTCGCCTCGTTGAGCCAGGTGGGGCGGAACTGCGTGCCGTAATCCTGCTCACGCCAGTCCGGTTGCTGACTGTCGAGGAACTCGGCCAGTTTGATCGGCTCGCCAAAGTTGACCCAGACATGGCCAAAACGCTGCTTGAGCGCGCCGATGACTTTGAATATGTCGAAGATCGACTCTTTCTTCTTGCTCGCACCGCGCAGCTCGCCCAGATACGTACGGCCTTCCAGCACCCGCTCGTAGCCGATATACACCGGCACGAACACCACCGGCAGACGGTTGCTGCGTAGGAAGCTACGCATGGTGATGGCCAGCATGCCGGTTTTCGGCTGCAGCATGCGTCCGGTGCGCGAGCGCCCGCCTTCGACGAAGTACTCGACCGGGAAGCCTTTGCTGAACAGGGTGTGCAGGTACTCATTGAACACCGCGGTGTACAGCGGGTTGCCCTTGAACGTGCGGCGCATAAAGAACGCCCCGCAACGCCGCAGCAGGCCGCCGATCAGCGGCATGTTGAGGTTGATACCCGCAGCAATGTGCGGCGGCGTCAGGCCGTTGCGAAACAGCAGGTAGGACAACAGCAGGTAGTCGATATGGCTGCGGTGGCAGGGCACATAGATCACCTCATGGCCCTGGGCGACTTCTTGCACGCCTTCGATGTGGTTGACCTTGATGCCGTCGTAGATCTTGTTCCAGAACCAGCTCAGCACCAGTTCGAGGAAGCGAATGGCGGTGTAGGTGTAGTCCGAGGCGATCTCGTTGCCGTAGCGCAGCGCTTGGCCTTCGGCCTTTTCCAGGCTGATGCCTTCACGCTCGGCTTCGTCGATGATCGCCTGGCGCACCTGCGGGCCGTGCACCAGGCCTTTGACCAGGTTGCGCCGGTGTGACACGTCCGGGCCGATCACGGCCGCCTTCTGGTTGCGGAAGTGCACCCGCAGGATGCGCTGCACCATGCGCAGGGTGCGCTCGTGGCCTTTGTCCTGCTCGACCAGCTCGCGTAGATGAATCGGCGTGGAGAACTGCACGCGGGTCTTGCGCCCCAGGATCAGGATGCTCACCAGGCGACGCAGGCGGCCGGTGACGGCCCAGCTGTCGGCGAACAAGAGCTTCCACGGGCTGGTTTCGCGATCCGGCGATTGGCCCCAGAACACGCTGACGGGGATGATTTGCGCATCGTCCACCGCATGCTGGCTCAGCGCGCTGACCAAGCGTTGCAGGGTCGGCGCGATCCCGCGTTTGTCCTGACGGCCGAGCCAGTCCGGCTCTGGCGTCAGGTAGAAAAACGCAGACGGCTCCTCCAGGTTACCCACCGATACTGGCAGCACCGGCCTCGGTAAGCCGGCCTTGCGACACTCGGTATCGACCACCGCCAGGTCACTCAGCGACGGCTGCTGCAGCACGTAAAACACCGGCTTGCTGCGGTCGAGCTTGAGGGTGAAGGCGGACTGGTTGATGGTTTCCGAGCGTACCCAGAGGTACAGCACACGGCGCAGGGCGCCAAAAACGAGACGGCGAAGCGGGGATCGGGTCATACGGAGTCTGCAGGCTTTGAAAAAACGAGCATTTGCTCGGGGGGCGTAGTGTGACGGATCGGCTGGCCGCCGGCAAAAGTCTTCTGCCGCGTGCGGTGGTAAAGCACGGCGTGAGCGGGTTGCGCACTGCTTATGTACAAACGAAGTAAAAAGTTCCGTTGTAATCAAATATTTATATATCAGCAACCGCGCTGAAATATCCCGCCGCCAAGATTCCCTCCAGCACGAACGAGCCCTCAGCGCTCGGGTGTTTTCAACACTTAACGTCCATTTAGAGGAATCTTCGATGATCCGTACGTACAGCTTTCGTGGAGTAATGGCCGGCTTTGCTACCAGCGCTCTGGCCCTGGCCGTTTCCGCCCAGGCTTTCGCCGGTACCGTCAGCACTGATGGCGCCGATCTCGTGATCAAAACCAAGGGTGGCCTGGAAGTCGCCACCACGGACAAAGAATTCAGCTTTAAGTTGGGCGGCAAGCTGCAGTGGGATGCCACTAACTTTGATGGCCTGCAGGCCGCCGACCAGAACCAACCGTTTGATGACACCTTCAACACCTTTATCCGCCGTGGTGAAATCGGTCTGGAAGGGGTTGCCTACAAGGATTGGGGCTGGGGTGTGCGGGTGAGCTACGACGGTTCTGAGAATGGTACCGATGTTGACCGCGCTTATATCACTTACAGCGGTCTGGATTTTGCCACCTTTACTGTGGGTCAGTATGGCGGCGAGTACGGCCTGGAAAACACCACCAGTTCCTCGTGGATCACCGCGATTGAACGTCCGTTCATGTACGATTTCCTCAACGGTGACGAAGACACCAAGTTTGGTCTGATGGCCAAGCACTCGGGTGAGAACTACGGCCTGATGGCGCAGGTTGCTCACTACGACCAGAAGGAAGTCGCTGATGAGGGTAACGATGAGCTGTTCGGTTACACCCTGCGTGCTCACTGGGCGCCTTATCTGAGCGGTACTGATGTGGTGCACCTGGCGGCCAACTATCACAGCAGCAACCCGGACGATAACCGTGCACGCGCCCGTACCCGTATGGGGATCCGCAGCGACAACGATTTCCGTCTGGTCCTGGGTGATGTGCGCGTAGCGGATAAGGACAACGAGTGGGTGCTGGAGTCCGGTGCGCAGTTCGGTTCGGTGCGTGCTCAGGCTGAATACTTCCAGCGCAACATTGCCGGTGAAAACCTGGTTGGCGCGAATTCTGATGTGGATATCAGCGGCTACAACGCTCAGTTGTCCTACATGTTCGGCGCTGCCCGTGGTTACAAGGCCGCTGATGGTCGCTGGGACAAGCCGACCGATATGAAAGGCACTTGGGAAGTGTTCGCACGTTATGAGAGCACCTCGGTTGACTCTGACGCGACGGCTATTCCAGGCAACCTGGGGCTGGCCAACATCGTTGCGGCAGATACTGGCAGTGAGTTCGACGCCAGCGCCATGGTGGTTGGTGTCAACTACTTCGCCACGCCGGCGGTACGTGTCAGCCTGAACTACATCGACTACGAAGTGGACAACATCGACACCTCGCGTCAGGTCGGTGGCACAAACGTGCAAGACGACGGTAAAGCCATCGTCGGTCGCCTGCAGTACGTGTTCTAAGCAACCCCGCTTCACTGCTGCTCCTCTCTTTGAGCCCCGCCTTGTGCGGGGCTTTTTATTTTTCTGTGGCGCAGCGGGCTGGAGTGCGGTTACCGGTGACGCTGATCTAGCAGGCCGATTGGCGTTTACCCAGCGCTGCCAGGCCTAAGGCCTTGCGGCTATAGTGCAGCCTTGCCCGACTGACTGAGTTGCCGATGTTGCCGACCCGACTGAATTCCATCCATGAAGTGGCCGCCCGCCAGTGGGATGACCTACTGACTGAGGCGCAGCCGTTTTTGCGCCATGCTTTTCTTTCGACGCTGGAGGACAGCGGCAGCGTCGGTGGGCGCAGCGGCTGGCAGCCGGCGCATGCGGCTCTATTCGGCGAGCAGGGCCAACTGCAGGCAGCCATGCCGGGTTATCTGAAAAGCCATTCCTACGGCGAGTACGTGTTTGACCACGGCTGGGCGGATGCCTGCCACCGCGCCGGGATCGACTATTACCCCAAGCTGCTCGGCGCGATTCCCTTTTCCCCGGTAACCGGTCAACGGTTACTCGGCGCACCGCAGGCGGCTGGGCAGTTGCTCGATGAGTTGACCGGTAGCCTGGCGTCGCAGGGTTTATCGAGCCTGCATATCAACTTCACCACTGAGGCCGAAAATGCCCTGCTAGAAGGGCGCGAGGGCTGGTTGCAGCGCCTGGGCTGTCAGTACCACTGGCACAACCGCGGCTATCGGGATTTTCAGGACTTTCTCGACCTGCTCAGTTCACGCAAGCGCAAGCAGATGCGCAAGGAGCGTGAGCAGGTGGCGGGGCAGGGTATCGAGTTTGAGTGGCGTGAAGGTCATCAGCTGAGCGAGCTGGAGTGGGACTTTGTCTATCTGTGCTACGCCAACACCTACCGCGTGCGCGGCCAGTCGCCTTACCTGACGCGAACGTTTTTCAGCCTGCTGGCCGAACGTATGCCGCAGATGATCCGCGTGGTGTTCGCGCATCAAGCCGGCAGGCCGGTGGCCATGGCTTTTAGTCTGATCGGCGGCGATAGCCTATATGGGCGTTACTGGGGCTGTTTGGCCGAGTTTGACCGGCTGCATTTTGAGACCTGCTTCTATCAGGGCATGGATTACGCCATTGCCAATGGTCTGCAGCGTTTCGATGCGGGGGCGCAGGGTGAGCACAAGCTGATTCGCGGCTTCGAGCCGGTGATCACTCACTCCTGGCACTACCTCTGTCATCCCGGCCTGCGCGCGGCCGTGGCGAACTTCCTCGCCGAAGAGCAACTGGGCGTGCGCGACTATGCCGCACAGGCCCGCACGCAGTTGCCGTATCGGGCTGGATAGGCCGGCTATCCAGCCCGGGCGCGGTTAGAGGCGTTTGGCGGCGGTGATCAGCACCGGCTGGCGCGGTACGTTCTGATGGCCGCCAGTGGTGGCGGTGGGCACTTGGGCGATCTTGTCGACCACATCCATGCCACGGGTTACCTGGCCAAAGACCGCGTAACCAAAGTCACGCGAGCCGTGATCGAGGAAGGCGTTGTCTTTGTGGTTGATAAAGAACTGACTGGTGGCGGAGTCGCGCACCTGAGTGCGGGCCATGGCCAGGGTGCCGCGCACGTTGTGCAGGCCATTGTCGGCTTCGTTCTTGATCGGTGCCTGGGTGTCTTTTTGCTGCATGTCGGCATCGAAGCCGCCGCCTTGCACCATAAAGCCTGGAATTACCCGGTGGAACTGGGTGCCGGCGTAATAGCCGCTGTCTACATAGCTGAGGAAGTTGGCGGTGCTGATCGGGGCTTTCTCGGCGTTGAGTTCGATCTCGATTTCACCAAGGCTGGTGGTCAGCAGCACCTTGGGGTTTTCCGCCGCCAGCAGGCTACCGGCAAACAACACAGAACAAGCGGCGAGGGTGAGTTTTTTCAACATGCGTGGGCGTCCTTATTGGGGGAGGGCTGTGTGGCGGCTTGCTCGACTTCACTGAGGAAGGCCAGCAAGCTGCTATTGAACTGTCCGGGTTGGTCCAGCGGTGTGGCATGGCGCGAGTCGTTGATCACCAGCAGGTGCGCGTTGGGCATTTCGTCGACATAGGCCTGCTTCTGCGCCACCGGGGTGTAATCGCGATCGGCACTGATCACCAGGGTCGGACAGCTGATCCGGCTCAGACGTTCCCGCACGCCCCAGCCGATGATGGCATCCAGGCTGGCAAGGTACGCGCGCTTGTCGTTTTGCGGCCAGCGCTGAAGGATTTTCTGCCGCAGTTCGGCCTGCTCCGGTTTAGGGAACAGCAGTTTGCCCAACGCTTTGGCAATCGTGTCGAGGCTGAGCAGGCGCGACAGGCTCCAGCGTTTAGCTATTTCGATATAGTCGCGTGGGCTTTTCGCCTTAACCTCGGGGCCACTGTTGACGATGCACAGGCTCTTTAGCAGCTCGGGGCGATCCACGCCGAGCTGGAAGCCGATCATCCCGCCCATGGAAATGCCCACCAGGTGCACCTGGGCAAGCTGCAGGTGCTCGATCAGCGCGCCAACATCTTCGGCAAAGCCAGCGATGCTGTAGCGCTCGCGGGGTTTATCCGAGCGGCCATGGCCACGCACATCCAGAACGATCACCCGGTAGTGGCGTGCCAGTTCGGGGATCTGGTACTCCCAGTCGCGGGTGCTTGAGCCCAGGCCGTGGACCAGCAGCACCGGTGCGCCGTGGCCATATTCTTCGTAATGCAGCTGGCAACCGTCGTAATCGAAAAATGACATCTACAGGTTCCTCTCAAGCGGAGGGCAGGGGCGCAGCAAAGGCTGCGTTTAAAGGGGCGGCATCGAAGCGTTGGATCAGCTCAACCAAAATCTGCGTGGCCGGACCCAAGGGGGTGTCTTTGTTCGAGTACAGGTAGAACAGCGGGTTGCGGCTGCCGCCTTGCTCCAGCGGCAGGGGCTTGAGCAGGCCATCCGTGAGCTCGCGCTCGATCAGGTGGCGCGGCAACCAGGCAAAGCCCAGGCCGTTGCTGACAAAGGTGGCGGCGGTGGCCAGGCTGCCGACCGTCCAGCGTTGTTCTGCACCGAGCCAGCCGACATCACGTGGCTGCTGGCGGCCGGAGTCGCGGATCACCACCTGCATCTGGGTTTCCAGATCCTGAAAGGTGACTGTCCGCTGCAGGCGGTGCAGCGGGTGATCGGGATGGGCCACGGCGACAAACTCCACCGTGCTCATTTCGGCGCCGAGGAAGCCGGGAATGCTCAGCGCACTGATGGCCAGGTCGGCGGTGCCTTCCTTTATCACCTCCTCCACGCCGGACAGCACTTCCTCGCGCAGGCGCACCCGGCAGCCACGGCTTTGCGGCATAAAGGCGGTCAGCGCCCGCACCAGGCGTGCATTGGGGTAAGCGGCATCCACCACCAGGCGCACCTCGGCTTCCCAGCCCTGTTCCATATGGTGGGCCAGGTCTTCCAGCTGGCTGGCTTGTTTGACCAGTTGCCGCGAGCGCCGCAGCAGCACGTCACCGGCTTCGGTGAGCACGGCTTTGCGCCCGTCGATGCGCAGCAGCGGCACACCCAGTTGCTCCTGCATGCGCGCCACGGTGTAGCTGACCGAGGACTGTGAGCGATGGAGGACTTCAGCCGCCTGGGCAAAGCCACCGTGATCGACCACTGCCTGCAGGGTGCGCCATTGATCGAGGGTTACGCGGGGGGCTTTCATATTCGGTTCCTGTACGCACTCAAGTTCTAGGGTGCAAATGCTCACTCAATCAACCTAAACTGGCCTCCTTTTTCCGGAGACTGCCCTGATGAAAAAGCTCTGTTGCGCGCTGCTGGCCTGCTTGCCGTTGACTGCGATGGCCTACCCGATTGAGGTGGAGAAACAACTCAACGGTGCTGAAGTATCGGCCAGTACCCAGGAAATCGACCACAACATAGGCGGCGTCCAGCTGTACAACTATGGCCGCAGCGATGCCAAGTGCACGGCGATGTTTCGTAATGGCCCAGAAGCGCCACGTACCCGTAAAGTCAGTCTGGCTGCCGGTGAAAGCGGCAACTTGGCGGTGAAGTTCAGCCGTAGCATCATCAAGTTGCGCGTCAAGCTGACCTGCGAGCTGTCGTAGCCTGCGCTTTGTCTTTGAGACTAAGTGCTGATCGGCTATAAATCAATTTATTCGATTTGTTTGTGCGATTTTTTGCGCTTTTTAATCGATTTGCTAGCTTCTATTCTTTGCCCATCGACACTTCAGTCGTCTCTTCGGTGGAGCAAACAACATGGCAAACGTCCTCGTAATCGAAAGCAGTGCCCGTCAACAAGGTTCGGTTTCGCGCCAGCTGACTGAACAGTTTATTGCCTCCTGGCAGGCCACCCATCCCGCGGATCAGATCAAGGTGCGTGACCTCGCGGTTGAGCAGGTACCGCATTTGGATGCCAATTTGCTGGGCGGCTGGATGACCCCGGCTGAGCAACAAAGCGCAGCCGAACAGGCTGCTCTGGCGCTGTCCAATCGCTTGACTGACGAGTTGCTGGACGCCGATGTGCTGGTGTTGGCTGCGCCGATGTACAACTTCGCCATCCCCAGCACCCTGAAAGCCTGGCTGGATCACGTGCTGCGTGCCGGGGTGACCTTCAAGTACACGGACGCTGGCCCACAAGGCCTGCTCAGCGGCAAGCGCGCCTTTGTCCTGACCGCCCGTGGCGGCATTTACGCGGGTAGCAATCAGGATCATCAGGAACCGTATTTGCGCCAGGCGCTGGCCTTTGTCGGCATCCACGATGTCAGCTTTATCCACGCCGAAGGTCTCAACCTGGGCGGCGAGTTTATGGAAAAAGGCGTGAGCCAGGCCAAGGCGCAATTGGCTCAAGCGATCTGATTTGTCCGCTGCATCCTGCTCCCCAGGCGTCTGCTACGCCTGGGCTCATCTCCCCGCACGGCTGCTACCGTGCGGGTTTTTCATGTGTCGCGTTGCCACCTGCGAGCCGTTCTTGCACGCGCTAGAGCAGGTGCCCCGAGCTTTTTTAGACGCCAGCGGGTAAGGTCGCGGCCGTGTTGCTTGCTGTGGTCTTAACTACAGGCGAGGCAATGTGTTGAGGTCTGAATGAGTAGGGTGATGTGATGCAACTGTCTGGGCGTGGTGTAACGCTGTCGATTATCGCCTCGGTGCTGTTTGCCTTGGTGCCTGGCTATGTACAGCTATTGGCTCCGCTCGATGGCCTGCAGGTGTTTGCCCAGCGGGTGCTGTGGTCGTTGCCGGCGGTGCTGTTGCTGGTGACCGTGTCGCGGCAATGGCCGCTGTTGCTGGCCGCCTGTGGGCGACTGCGCCGCGAGCCGCTGCTGCTGGCGAGCCTACCGGTGGCGGCGCTGCTAATGGGCATTCAGTGGGCACTGTTCGTCTGGGCACCGCTGTCTGGGCGCATGCTGGAGGTGTCGCTGGGGTATTTCCTCCTGCCACTGGTCATGGTGCTGGCCGGCCGGGTGTTCTATGGCGAGCGGTTGCGGCCGTTGCAACGCTTGGCGGTGTTCAGCGCCTTGCTCGGCGTCGCCCATGAACTGTGGCTGACCCAGGCGTTTTCCTGGGTGGTGATGGTCACGGCGCTGGGCTATCCGCCGTATTTCATGTTGCGCCGCTGGATGCGTCTGGATTCTCTGTCTGGGTTTGTTCTAGAGATGCTGTTTATGGCTCCGGTGGCGATCTACATAATTGTGCAGTGGGGGCCGCCAGAGTTGTTCAGTCAAACCCCGCAGTTGTTGTGGCTGTTGGCCGGCCTGGGCCTGCTCAGCGCATTGGCGTTTGCCGCGATGATGGCGGCCAGCCGGTTGCTGCCGATGGGGCTGTTCGGCATCCTCAGTTATGTCGAGCCGGTGCTGCTGTTTTTGGTTGCGCTGCTGTTTCTCGGTGAGCATTTTGATAGCGCGCAATGGCTGACCTATCTGCCGATCTGGCTGGCCGTGTTGTTGGTGGGCTGGGATAGCGGCCGGCTGCTGATCAAGCAGCGGCGGCGTATCGCCTTTACTGAGCAATAGGCCTTGCTCAGTCCAGTACGTTGCGCAACACCTCGTAAATGATGCCCGTGGTAATGGCCACCAGCACCACGTCAGTGCCCATTTGTTTCCACTCATAGCCGTCATAGCGCGGCAGTTGGCCAAGTAGCCGTCTGTCGAAGTTTTTCGCAATGCCGGGTGGCAGCGGTTTACCACGGGCCAGGTTCTTGGCAATGCCGGGTGGTAAGGCGCGGGTTGGGCCAATCAGGTTGCGATTCTCGCCAAGCACGATACGCACCCGACCGATATCAATTGACGGGCCATTGACGTTAACGCTGATGTCACTGTGCGAGTTGCCACCCTGTTTGCCCGGATGGTCATGTTTTGGGGCGGCAATACTGCTTTGCATGGCGAGTGTAAGTGCCAGCGTAGAGCTGATTAGCAAGGTTTTATCAAGGTTGCGCATGAGGTGCTCCAAGACCGGCAAAAACGAATGAACGGTCATTTTGAACGTTGAAGCGCCGCTTTGTTCAAGGGCTGCGGTCGCTTTATTGCGCTGAATATGCAAAGTCACTCGGCCTGCGGCCCGGAAAGCGGTAGGCTATGCGGCTGATTTTTGTTTTTCGTCGAGGTTATCCCGTGTTTTCCCAATTCGCCCTGCATGAACGCCTGCTTAAAGCCGTGGCTGCGCTGAACTTTGTCGAGCCCACCCCGGTGCAGCTGGCGGCCATTCCGCTGGCGCTGCAAGGAAAAGACCTGCGGGTAACCGCGCAAACCGGCAGCGGCAAAACTGCCGCCTTCGTGCTGCCCATGCTCAACCGCCTGCTCGGTGATGGTGCCTCCTCGCCGCGCATGAGCGTGCGCGCGATGATCCTGCTGCCAACCCGCGAGCTGGCGCAGCAGACCCTCAAGGAAGTCGAGCGTTTTGCCCAGTTCACCTTCCTCAAGGCCGGTCTGATCACTGGCGGCGAAGACTTCAAGGTGCAGGCGGCCATGCTGCGCCGGGTGGATATCCTGATCGGCACGCCGGGTCGTCTGATCGAACATGCCAACGCCGGCAACCTGCTGCTCGATGAAGTTGAAGTGCTGGTGCTCGACGAAGCCGACCGCATGCTCGATATGGGCTTCAGCGAAGACGTGCAGCGGTTGTCCGAGCTGTGCAATGCCGAACGCCAGACCCTGCTGTTCTCTGCCACCAGTGGCGGTGCCGGCTTGCGCGAGGTGGTTGGCAAGGTGCTGAAAGAGCCAGAGCATTTGCAGCTCAACCGCGTTAGCCAGCTCAATGAAGGCACCCGTCAGCAGATCATCACCGCCGACCACAACCATCATAAAGAGCGTCTGGTCGACTGGCTGCTGGCCAACGAAACCTACGGAAAAGCGATCATCTTCACCAACACCCGCGTCCAGGCTGACCGTCTGTACGGCAAGCTGGTGGCCAAGGAATACAAGGTGTTCGTGCTGCACGGTGAGAAGGATCAGAAGGACCGCAAGCTGGCCATCGATCGCCTTAAGCAGGGCGCGGTGAAGATTCTGGTGGCCACCGACGTCGCCGCGCGTGGTCTGGACGTTGACGGTCTGGACTTGGTGATCAACTTCGATATGCCGCGCTCCGGCGACGAATACGTGCACCGCATCGGCCGTACCGGCCGTGCCGGCGCCGAAGGTCTGGCGATTTCGCTGATCTGCCATAACGACTGGGCGCTGATGTCGAGCATCGAACGCTACCTCAAGCAGCGTTTCGAGCGCCGTAATATCAAGGACATCAAGGGCATCTACCAGGGCCCGAAAAACCTCAAGGCATCTGGCAAGGCTGTCGGGCCGAAGAAGAAAAAGATCGACCCGAAAACCGGCAAGAAAATTGTCGCGAAAAAGCCGGTCGCCAAGGCGCCGAGCAAGCGCAACACCATCAACAAACCCAAGGCTGATGCCCCGACGCTGGTCAGCCAGGACGGCCTGGCACCGTTGAAGCGCCGCACGCCAGCCGCCGAGTAACACCATGGCGCGCTGGCTGTGTTGGCTTGCTGCGCTGTTTATAGTCGCGCAAGCCCAAGGCGCGGGCGCGGTGCACCAATGTATGCAGGCTGACGGGGTGATGCTTTACACCGACCAGCCGTGCAGCATTGCGCAGAGCAACCTGGCCTTGAGTATCAGTCACTACGCCAGTTATCCCTTTTGGCTGCAGGGCGTTGCGCCGCTCTGGCACGAGCGCTTGCAGCCGCTATTGCTGAGCGTCGAGCTGTTGCCACTGCTGGCGGCGGTCTACGGGCTGATGAGTCTGGTCTGCTTCTTCGCTTACTACCGCGACAAGCAATTCGCGATTAAGGGCCGGCAGCGCACGCCCGAGGCGCGTCTGCACCTGTATGAAGTGTTGGGTGGCTGGCCAGGTGGTTTGCTGGCGCAGCGCTTGATTCGACACAAGAACCGCAAGCTGAGCTATCAACTGGTGTTCTGGTTGATCGTCTTGCTGCACGTGGCCCTGGCTGGGCTGCTGTGGTGGGTGAATGCGCCGCTCATAGGTTGAGCGGCGGCGGACTACCCGCCGTCGCTCAACAGGGGCTTACTTCGGTACGATCAGGATCTTGCCATCGCGCTCACCACTGGCGGCGGCCGCTACGGCTTGCTTGATCTCACTGACGTCATAGGTCGCGGCAACGCGGCTGTGCAGCTTGCCGCTGGCAATCAGTTGTACCAGTTCACCAAAGACCTTCATCTGCTCGGCCTGGCTGGCATTCTGGAACCATTTGGCCAACCAGAAGCCGCGCAGGCTGACATCGCGGAAGACAAAAGAAGACGGCGATACCTGGCACGGCTGGCGGCTCATCATGCCGTAGTTAACCAGTACGCCGCCGTCGCACAGGCTGGCCGCCAGATGATCGGTGGCCTCACCGCCCACCGCATCGATGCCTAAGCGTATGGCCGCGTTGCTTGTGGCGACACGTACGCGTTTGGCCAAGTCCGGCCCGTCGACCAGCACCACGTCACCGCCTTCGGCTTCAACACCGGCGATCGCTGACTCGCGGCGCACCACGTTGACCGTCTTGAAGCCGCGCAGTTTTGCCAATTGGATCAAGTAGCTGCCAACGCCCGAGTTGGCGGCGTTCTGGATCACCCAGTCGCCGGGTTTGAGTTCGACGAACTGGCTGAGCAGCAGGGAGGCGGTTGGCGGATTGACCGTGAGCATTGCCAGTTGCTGTGGATCGGCCTCCGGCAGAGGGATAAGTTTGCCGGCGGGCGCATTCAAATGGCTGACCCAGGTACCGCAACCCACGGGCAGCAGTACCATCTGGCCGACCTTCAGATTGGCGACTTCGGCACCCAGTGCCTCGACACGCCCGACGCCCTCGTTACCGCCGATGGCCGGTAGCGGCGGCAGCATGCCGTACTCGCCGGTGAGGGTGAGGACGTCGGAGGGGTTGATCGGCGCGGCCAGTACTTTAATGCGCACCTGGCCAGCGCCAGGCTCTGGCAGTTGCAACTCGACGGCGGCAATCACCTCGTGAGGTTGCGGGCCGCGTTGTGGGTATTCGGCTTTAAGCATGAAGGCTCTCCAGAGTGTATGGGCTGACTTGGGTGGCAAGAGTCTAGCGCTGTCAGGGCTCCAGGCGACTAATTCGGGCAAATCGATCTCAGTGATAGAGCGCTGCCAAACCAGGGCGTAGCGGGCTATGCTGGGCGCTGGTCAAGTTTGGGTATCGGCATGAAAGGGTTGTGGGTATTTTTTCTGCTGGCATGCAGCCTGACGGCCTCGGCGCAAAGCCTGAGAGTTGGCTTCGGTACGAACAAGCCGCCGTATATTTTCGAGAACCAAGCGCGTGGCTTGGAATACGACATTGTCATGGCCGCCGCGCAGCGAGGCGGTCTGCAGCCGGTGGCGTATTACGCGCCGATGGAGCGTTTAAATCGGATGCTGCGCAAGGGCCAGCTTGACGTCATTGCCACGACCAATGAGCTCAGCGGCGGTGCTAATTTTTATTCCAACGCTTATATCCGCTACCAGAATGTCGCCGTGGCCTTGCGCTCGAAAAACCTGGATATCCTGCGTATCAGTGATCTGGCGCGGTACTCGGTGAATGCCTTTCAACGCTCACGCTTGCTGCTCGGCAGCGAATACCAGGCCATGGCCGAAGCCAACCCGCGTTACCGTGAAGAGGCGTTTCAGATTGCCCGCAACCGCATGCTCTATAGCGGTCGAGTTGATGTGGTGGTGGCGGACATGCGCATCCTGCGTTACTTCAACCGTGAGGTGTATACCCAGGTCGATGTGAGCCAGCCGCTGACGGTGTATCCGCTCTTTGCGCCAACCGACTACAAGCTGGGGTGCCGTCAGCGGGCCGATTGCGAGCGCCTCAATCAAGGATTGGCAGCGCTTCGGCAAAGTGGCGAGTACACCCGCATTGAGCGCCGCTACGCGATGCACTGACGGCTGCAACTCACTTATTGCGTGGGGGCGACTGTGTCGAGGCCTTCCTGAGCGGCCAGTAGCTTGGCCTCAGGCGCCTGCGGCGAACTGCTGACGCTGAAGTCGACGATTTCGATGGCCCCCCGGCCCTGGCCGACCAGGTGGAAGGAGAACGCCTTGCGCGCTGCCGGGTTGTCGAAAGTGAAGCTGATCTCTACCGGCTTATCACGGGTTAGCAACGGCAGTTCGGGTATCGGCAAGGCCACATCGCGGTCGTATTCCTTGGTTTTCAAGTGCAGCCTAGCGCCTTGCTTATCCATGCTCAGGGCGCGGATTTTCAGGGTCACCGTGGTCTGCGTGTCCTTGCCCAAGGTCAGGTATTGCGCGCCCACAAGGTTGTCTGCCCAGTCATCACTGGCGCTGGGCTTAAGCATGACCGGCTGCTTGTTGGCGAACTGGTAATGCTGCTCGTCCTGGCCGCTGCTCAGCGACTGGTCGAGCAGGCCGGCACGCTGGCTGATCAAACGGGCGGGCTTACCCGTAAAGCGCCCCAGGTAGCGCGCGCTGTCGGCGATAAAGCCAGGGCTGGCGTAACGCCGGCAGACGCTCTGGAAGTCGCACTCAGTCAGCGTGCCCTGGCCGTCATGCTGGCGCAGCAGGCCATTGGTGTAGGAGATGATTTCGCGGCCAGTGCTGTAGTCACGCAGCAGTGAGCGCCCGGCGATGTTGCTAGGTACGGGAAAGGCGAAGTAGTCGAGCACCGAGGCGGTCAAATCGACATGGCCATACACACCCTGCTTGAGTGCAGGCAATTGCGACTGCTCGGGGGCCAGCAGCAGGTTAAAGCCCCAGGCCGAGGCCAGGCGCACGTCGCCCAAGCCGTGGGACTCATCCGAGGTAACGAGCACCAGGGTGTCTTTCATCACGCCTTGCTGCTCGAGGGCCGTGAGGAAGTCGGCAACGGCATCGTCCAGATAGGCAATCGCTGCCAGCTTGGCATTGGGCTGGCGATCCAGGTATTCCTGGGGGGCGGAGTAGGGTTGGTGAGTGCCAACGGTCAGCAGGGTCAGCATCCAGGGCTGACGTTGCGTGCGCAGCTGTTTCACGTAACCCAGGGCGCCTTCAAAATAGGCCTTGTCGTCCATGCCCCAGGGAAAGTCGATATAGGGCTTGTTCTTGAACCAGTCGCGGCCGAGGGTCTTGTCGAAGCCCATCTGCGGCATGATCTGGTCTTTGGCCATAAAGCGCAGCCCGGCGCCTTGCAGGAAGTGCGTGCTCAGGCCGCGCTCACGCAATTGCGCGGGCAGGCACTGCTCGCTGCGCGCGGGGTTGTTGAGCAGCTCAACGCCTTTCGGGGTGCCGGTGTCGAGTTTGTTGTAGTCGCCACAAAGCATGGCGTAGAGGCCGCGGATGGTTTGGTGGCCATGCAGCACGTAATCGCTGGTGAGCATGCCGCGCTCGGCCCATTGGCTCAGGCGCGGCATCGGGTCTTGCGCATAGCTGCTGCCGATGGCCAGGCGGCTGGCGCGTATATACGCCCCGGTCACACCTTCCAAAGTAATGATCAACACGTTGCGCGCGCTGCCGGCCTGCTTGAGCAGTGGCGTGCCATTCAGGTCGAGTTGGTTGAGGCCGCTGATGTCGGGTGGGCTGCTCGGCTCATCCCCGGCTAGCCAGTCAGCCAGGAGCTGTTGGCCGCTACTGGTGCTTTCCGCCAGTAGCTTGTGTGGCAGGTTGAACTGCAGCCATTGATCCGCTTCGCTGGGTTTGAATTGCTGGCCGATGCTGTGCACGGCAAACAGTGACAGCGGCAATAGCAGCCAAATACGTGACAGCGGCGCGGTGCGGTGCAGTGTCGGCCGGCGGCGCAGGCCCAGGTAGAGCATTACCAGCACCGCCATGCTCAAGGCCAATAACGGCTGGCTCAAACCGCCGCCTTGGGTGGAGTGGCTGAGGAACTGCACATCGCTCAAGTACTGTAAATCGGCAGGTTCCGGCATGCGCCCCACGGCATTGACTAGCTCGGCCGTACTCAAGGTAAAGATGCACCACACCAGCAGCAGGGGAATGCTCAGCAGCCAGGCGCGTTGGTGCAGGGCTACCAGCAGCAGGCTGCCGATTGCCAGGTCAGACAGGTAACCGTAGGGGTGTGACCAGCCCAGCAGGTAGCGGCTGAGCAATGGCAGGGCAAGTAGTAACAAACCGAGGGTGAGCAGGGGGCTGGAAGGGTGACGAAGCCAATTGCAGGTAACGCGCACGGGTACTCCTGGGGCGATTGCCATCGTTCAGCAACGGCAAGGCCGAATCAGCCGCAAGATGCGGGCTGACATGATTCTGAAACAAGCCTGTGTTTAGCGCCAGAGGGAGGTGCGCAAAAGGGCAAAACAGCGATGGCATTAAGTGGGGGGATGCACTGGCCAGCGCCTTGTCATTGCGAGCAAAGCGCCGCGTGGCCAGAGATCGTTACTTTTTGCCGATGGTGATCTGCTTGGTGGTGCCGTACACCTGGCCGCTGATGCCCTTGGCAATTTTTTGGATTTCCCCGCCGGATTTCAGGAAGGCTTCGATCTGTGCATCGATCGAGGCGCTGGTTTCCACGGCTGGAGCCGGCTTGGGTTTACTGTTGGATGCTTTTACGCGCATGACGGCCATTAACCTATTTAAAAATTAATTTGGCCGCGCATTGTACTTGAAATACTTGACAATTGCTTGGTAAATAAATCCCGGATGTGTCTGGTGCTGGAAATATAATTGCCTAGATAGCCTGCGGCATTATCGGATATTTCAGTAAGTGGCTGTTTTAATAGGGATAGGCAATTAATTTTGAGCCGGCGGGGTGGGGATTGTTTACCGCTGGCCCGCTGGTCGGGTCGATTGGCAGGCTGTCAGACGGCTACGTTGCGGCGCACGCTAGGCCGAGAAATTCAGGGGCGACTCGGCTAGAATGCTGGCCTGGTAATGAGGGTAGGGCATCATGGCGGTAATTGGACGAATGAATAGTTTGCAGGTCGTGAAGCACACCGACTTCGGCCTGTATCTGGATGGCGGCGCGGATGGCGAGATTTTATTGCCAAAACGCTATATCCCGAGCGATACCCCAAGTGAAGTGGAAGACTGGTTGAACGTCTTTATTTACTTGGACAGTGAAGACAAATTGATTGCCACCACTGAAACGCCAAAAGTTCAGGTGGGTGGTTTTGCCAGTTTGAAAGTTGTGGATATCAACCGAGTTGGTTTATTCCTTAATTGGGGTTTGCCAAAAGATTTATTGCTGCCGCACTCCGAAGAAAAGCGCCCGCTGCAGGTGGGTGATTACTGCGTGGTGCATGTGTTTCTCGACAAGCGCAGCAAGCGTATTACCGCCACCGCTCGCCTGGACCGCTACCTGGATAACGTGCCAGCGAATTACGCGGAGGGTGAGGCTGTTGACCTGCTGGTGGCGGAAGCGACCGATATGGGCTTCAAGGCCATCATCAACGGCAAGCACTGGGGCCTGATCCACAAGAATGAGCTGTTCAAATTTCTGCGCAGCGGCATGCAGGAGAAGGGCTTTATCAAGGAAGTGCGCGCCGACGGTAAGATCAGCCTGAGCTTGCAGCCGGTTGGTCAGGAAGCGGCCAGCAGCCTGGGTGAGCAAATACTGGCCAAGCTGCGCGAGCACGATGGTGTGCTCAAGGTGAATGATAAAAGCTCGCCTGAAGAAATTGCCGGACTGTTTCGGGTCAGCAAGGGCAACTTTAAAAAAGCCATCGGCGGTTTGTACAAGCAGGGTCGCATCGTGATCCACGAAGACCGTATCGAACTGCCCAGCAAGTGAGCCGCAGCGCTTTATGGGCTTAGGGTTCACTGCGCTGCATTGGCAGTGAACCGCACGCTCTGTAACTGAGTGCTAGGCTTGCAGTGACAGCCTTAAGTCGCGCGGCAGCGGATGCTTGAACCTTAGCTGCTGTGCCACTTGGCTGAAGCTTGCCGGTGTAGCTCAGTTGGTAGAGCAGCGCACTCGTAACGCGAAGGTCGTAGGTTCGATTCCTATCTCCGGCACCATTAATAAACCAAGCACCCTGGCTACTGGCCGTCACCGAACTGGGAGAACGACGCTCTTGGGTTAGGTTTGGTCTTTTGTGGTGCAGCAATTCTGCCGGTGTAGCGCCAGTCCCAGGGCGCGACTCTGGATTCGGCGGGGAGCCGCCAAAGGCCTTTGCCCATTTTCCTCGCCAGGGTTTCGGCATCTTTCAGCCTGCGGTCTTTTAGCTGTTGGGTATACGCCCAGGCAGCGCCGTGCTCGACCAGGCTGTAATTTACATCGAGGCCCCCGACGTAGACGCGCGCCAGCGTCCTGCCGTAGCGATCCAGCTCTTGCACGTGCAGGACAACGTGTTTTTCAAGCACCAGTTCAGAGAGCGCCTGCTTGGCTTCGCTCGCATAGGGCTGCTTTCTTTCTGGCGCGTCGATTTCTGCAAGGCGAACCCGTAGGCGTTTGTTCTCAGTGCTCAGGCAGGTGAAGGTGTCGCCTTCGCTGACAGTCACTACCCTGCAGCTGAATGGATCAGCCAGCACCAAGCCGGGCAGGCTGATCAGCAGTAATAGAGCCATGCGAATATTCATCTTGGTGGTCATGCTCGTTGTGCAAACTCAGAGCTGTTGATAGTAATGAATACTCGCCAAATTAAGCGGGACGGTTATCGCGAAATCGAAGCGGGACGATTTGTGAGCCCCGAGGCGTGGGCTGCTTGGGTCGCTGGGCGGAGCCGCTAGCTTGTTGCTAGTGGCCAATACTTCATGTGTTTTGCGCGATGCGGCAGAGGCGGTGATGACAATGTGCAGGTACATAATCAGTCTGTTGGGTGTGCTGGTGAGCGCGCCGTTGTATGCCGAGCAACAAGCCTCGCAGACGTTGCGGGTGATTCCGAAGGCCTATATCAGCCCTGGTGCCAGCGGCAGCATTGGCAGTTCCCAGCAAGCCGAAAATTATAATCTGTATGGCGGGCAGCGCTTACCCAGCGGGCTGCAGCGTGATGAGCAGGGTTACAGCAGCCAGTCGTTTGAGCGACGCGGGACTCTCAGGCAAAGCATCGAGTATCCCGCCGGCAACCTAGCACAACAGTACCCAGGGCAAGCCACGGAATACCAGCAACGCAGCCGTTAGCTCTGTTGGTGCGAGAGCCAGCGGATGCGTGCGCACTTTTTATTTCTTGCCCCAGAGTTGCTCCAGGCGTTGGTCGCGGCCACAACCGTTGCGGTAGTAGGTGTAGCGCAGTGGGTTACGCAGGTAGTAGTCCTGGTGGTACTCCTCGGCCGGGTAAAAGGTGCTGGCGGCGAGAACTTCAGTGACCACCGCTGCCGGCAGGCGTCCGGACTTATCTAGGGCAGCCTTGGAGGCTTCGGCCTGCTGCTGCTCTGCTGGGTTGCTGTAAAAGATCGCGCTGCGGTATTGCGAGCCGCGGTCACAGAACTGCGCGTTGGCTGTCACTGGGTCGATGGTTGGCCAGAAGGCCTCCAGCAGTTGCGCATAGCTGGTTTTGCTCGGATCAAAGCGCACGCGCACGGCTTCAATATGCCCGCTGTTACCGGCTGAAACCTGCTCGTAGGTCGGGTTATCGACATGCCCACCGATATAGCCCGAGGTGGTTTCAATCACCCCGGGCAGCTTGTCGAAGTCCGACTCGGTGCACCAGAAACAGCCGCCGGCAAAGATCGCTACGCCAGGGTTTTCCACCGACTGAGTGTTGACTTGCGGTTGTGGTGCCTGCGCAGCCATGGGCTCACAGGCGGCCAGCAGGCCGCCGAGGAGCAGGGTAGCGCTGGCCAGCAGGCGGCCGCGCCAGGCAGCAGTGATAAGCGCCATATTCAGCTCCTCAGCTCAGGTAAAGGTTCGCCTTGAGGGATAAAGCGTAAGGCCAGGCCGTTGTTGCACCAGCGTTCGCCTCTTGGCTTTGGACCGTCATCGAAGACATGGCCCTGATGCCCGCCGCAGCGGATGCAGTGGTATTCGGTGCGCGGGAAGAACAGTTTGAAATCGCGTTTCTGCCCCATGTGGCCGGCAATCGGCTGGGTAAAGCTGGGCCAACCAGTGCCGCTTTCATATTTGTCCTGGCTGGCGAACAGCGGCAGGTAGCAGGCCGCGCAGACATAAGTGCCGTCGCGCTTTTCCTGATTCAGCGGGCTGCTACCTGGGGCTTCGGTGTCTTCCTCGAACAAGACGGCATAAGCCTCGGGTGTTAGCAGATCACGCCAGGCGCTATGCGGTTTGTCCAGCGGCGTTACGCTGCTGGCGATGGCTTGCGCCAGGCTGAGCGGGGCGTGACTGAGCAGGGGCAGGGCCGGCAGCAGGGCGATGGCCTTGAGCAGCGAGCGTCTTTTCATGGCAGGGTTCTCGAGTGAGTGTGGCCAATAGACAAGCTCAAGCCAGGGTTGTTACAGCGTTGATGGCCGTGGGCAGTTATTTTGCCGCCTAAGGAGTAAGCAAAGATAAAGCGCGTAATTAGGCGATAGGCTGCAGGCTTGTCGTGTCGGCATCGTCATCAATTACGATGCAGTTGCGTCCGGTGTTCTTGGCGCGATAGAGGCGTAGATCGGCCCGTTGCAGCATGTCTTCCCAGTGCTCATCGCTGCGCAATATGGCGCCGCCGACAGACATGGTCACGGCATCGCTTGGCCCGCGCAGGTGCTGGCGAATTTGTTGTTGCAGGTGCTGGGCCGCAGCCAGTAGGCCAGCTTTTTCGGTATTAGGCAGTAGCAGCAGGAACTCTTCGCCGCCGAAGCGGAACAAGCGGTCTTCTTGGCGTGAGGCACTTGTGATCAGTTCGACAAAGTCCATCAACACTTGATCGCCGGCCTGATGCCCATGGTTGTCGTTGACCCGTTTGAAATGGTCCAGGTCCATGGTCAAAACGCCGCAGCTGTTGCCGTGACGGCGCTTGAGGGAGGCTGCTATCCGCAGTTCTTCATTCATGGCGCGGCGGTTGCGTGCGCCGGTCAGTGGGTCATGGATGGCCAGTTGCTGCAGTTCATCGCGCTGACTGGTGGTGCGGTAGGCAAAGACGAAACTAAGGCTGCTGGCCATCATGCTGGTGACCAGAAATGAAACCATCTGGTAGTGGCTTTCGAACACCGCGCCTGGTTTTAGCAGGCCGTAACTGGCCAGGGTCGTGAGTACCAGTGTGGTGATCAGCAAGGCTTTGAGTGGGGACACCATAAAGAAGTTGAACAGGATCAACGGATAGATCCAGAACAGGCCGTTGACGCCCAGGTTAATGGCAATCAGGGTGGCTGCCGCCGAGAAGATGAGCGCCAGGTAAATGCCCGGCTTGACGGTGTCGCCTGTCCGCCAGGCGTACAGCACCGCGAGTACGGTGGAGGCGACTATGACGCTATCGGCCGAGGCGACTAGGTAGTTGCCGGTGGCGAGCCGGTAAACGGCGTAAGGGGTGATGCCAATCACGCCAAGCAGCCCCATCAAGGTGATGATGGACAGCTGGAAGTCGTTACGCAGGCGCCTGATCAGTCGCGGTGGCCGCATGGAAGAACCATTTTTATAATTGCTTTGGCCTAAGCATGCAGAGCTTTAGCCGATTATGGCAATAGCGAAGTGAGCAAGGTGCCAGTATTGGGCGCTAGCTACCGGGCGGTGTTCGGCTCGCCCGTGATTAGGGGCAAGCGTCGCCCCGTACAGCGTGTGCTGGGTGTCGGGAGAAGGCCTGGAGGCTTTTGCTGCGTCTATAGCGGGCCAGGCGCTCAGCCAGGACCTGGGGTAGGTCGGTGCAGGGGATAAATCCTAGGCGCAGGTAGAAGTCGTTTAACTGCGGTTCGCAGAACAACCAGACCGGGGTCGAGCAGTCGGCCAGCGCGGCTTCGATCAACTGCCGTGCCACGCCCTGCTTACGCTGCGTTGTGGCGACCAGCAGGCTGGTCAGCCAGTGGCCATGCTCGACCTTGTGCAGGCACAACGCTGCAACTATTGCGCGATCTGCAGCCACCCATGTCTGCCCGTCGGCTTTGGCACGCATGGCTGAGCGCTGGCTGCGGTAGAACTTGTCAGCAAGTGGTTTAAGTGGGGCGGGGAGTTGGTAGTAGTGCATGGCGGGTGGTCGGCGTATTGGCTGTGGATGCCTGAGGGCAAGCGTTCTGGAGCGCGCCAGCTCCTCGCGGTGAGGCCAGGCCGGTGTTTTCAGTCTACGCCCTTGTCTAAGGAGCGTTGGGTGCGACTGGTTAACAGTTCACTTGTAAAATCATCACTCGGCGGTGACAGCTGGAGTGTCTCATCGCATTATGGGCGCTCTGAGCCGAGTACAACGTAGTGCCGTGCGGCTGTTGATCCTATGTTGAGACGTTATGGAACAAGCACTGATTTATGCCGGCCACAGCGTGCCTGGGCGCGTGCGTGAACACAATGAAGATGCCCTGCTGTGTTGCCCGCAATTGAATTTGTGGGCAATTGCCGATGGTATGGGCGGCCATCAATGTGGCGAAGTGGCCAGCGCTCTGGCCTTGCAGGTGTTACAGGCAGGCTGCGCCAATGGCCTGGAGCTGGTCGAGGCGGTGCATGCGGCTAATCGCGAAATTCTCGCTGCGGCGCGTAACGATGAGCAGCGCGGCATGGGCACAACCCTGGTGGCGGTGCGTTTCAATAGTGCCGCATTCAGTATTGCGTGGGTCGGCGACAGCCGTGCCTATCGCGTCAGTGTGGGGCACATCGAGCGCTTGACCCGCGACCACAGCTGGGTTCAGGCGATGGTTGATGCCGGTCAGATGGGGCCAGAGGATGCGCGAAGTCATCCGCAGCGTAATGTCATTCTGCAGTGCCTGGGCCGAGAGGATCAGCCGCTGCAGGTTGGCGTGCAGCACGGAACGCTCGGTGAGCATGAGTTGCTGTTGCTGTGCAGTGATGGCTTGAGCGGCGAACTTGACGATGCGCAGATCCAGCAGCTGTGCAGCAGTGCCCAGACCCTCGATGAGTTGGTCAGCCAGTTGCTGGCGCGGGCCAACGAAATGGGCGGCAAGGATAATATCTCCTGTATCGTGCTCGGGCGTAATGCGGCTGCGCCCAGCGTTGAAGTCAAACCGCAGGGGCTGCTTCGCCGGCTGTTCACCTCCCGCAAGCCTCAACCTGATGATGTGCACTGACACTTATGACTGAACAATTACTCGATATCCCTGGTTATCAGGTGCACGGCCGCTTGGGTAAAGGCGGGATGGCCGAGGTCTACCTGGCCACTCAAGAATCGCTGCACCGCAAGGTGGCAATTAAGGTCTTGCTGAGCACGGATGACCAATCGTTCAGCCAGCGCTTTATCAGGGAAGGCCATACCGTCGCCTCCTTGCATCACCCGTCGATCATCACCATTTATGACATCAACCAACTGGCCGATGGTCGTCATTACCTGACGATGGAATTTGTGCCGGGTGGTGATCTGGCGCAGTACAAAGGCGAGGTGTTCGACCTGAGCCGCGCCTTGCGCATCCTGCAGGAGGTAGCGAGTGGTCTGGCTGTGGTGCATGACAAGGGCCTGATACACCGCGATATCAAACCGGCGAATATTCTCTTTCGCCTTGATGGCACCGCGGTGATCACTGATTTTGGCGTAGCCAAACAACTCGAACTGGACAATGACATCACCCAGTTTGGTATCGCCGTCGGCAGCCCGTCCTATAGCAGTCCAGAGCAGGCCCAGTGTCAGGCGCTGGACGCGCGCAGCGATATTTATAGCCTGGGGGTGATCCTGCTGGAGATGCTCACCGGTACGAACCTGTTTCGCGCGGCTAATTACACCCAAACCGTGATGAATCACCTGCAGATGGATGTGCCGCAACTGCCCGCACATCTCCAGGGTTACCAGTGGCTAATTGAGCGCATGCTGGCTAAAGATCCGGATGAGCGTTTTGCCGACTGCAAGGTGCTGCTGGCCAGCCTGGATGAGCTGGCGCTGGATGACCCGGATAACACGCGCATCGCACCAGCACTCGGCCTGGTTAAGCCGGCGAGGGCTGAGGCCGGACGCAGTACGCTGTGGGTTTGGCTATTGGCCAGTCTGTTGCTGTTGTCCGGCGCGGCCGGCGGCAGTTATTACCTGTACCAACAAAAACAAATCAGCGAGCAACTGGCGCGCGCGGAACTGCGCCTGCAAGAGGGCCGCTTGCTAGAGCCTGCGCTGGATAATGCGGACTACCTGTTCCGCCAGGTGCTGACACGTGACCCGGACAACCTCCAAGCGATGGACGGGCTGGCCCGTGTTCTGCAGGCCCGGATCAACCAGTACCTGCAATTGGCTGAGCAGCGCCTGGCGGAGCAACAGCTAATGCTCCCCGAAGATGACAGCGCTATCTACTACTACCGCCAAGTTCTGGCGCTGGAGCCGGATAACCTGCTGGCACTGGCCGGGACCAACCGCGTTGCACAGCGTTATATCGAGCAAAGTGAGGCGGCCTACAAGCGTCGTGAGTTTGCCTTGGCGCTGGCGCTGGTGCAGCAGGGCTTAGAAGTTGAGCCGGCTAACGAGCCGCTGTTGCAGCTGCTCGATGGCCATAACGAGCGCGTACGCCTGGCGCAACTACCGCGCCGCAAGCCAGCGGCGGCCTCGCAGCCCGCGCCAGCGACGAGGTCAGCGAAGTCGGATAATCCGGTCAAGCGCTTGTGGAATAACCTTTTTGATTAAGTAACGATGCTGGCGTATTGCTACCTTCCTGGTTGGCAGGCAGCATGCGCGCCTCGGCTCGAGAGTGTCTGCGGTTAATCGCGCCTGCGCGCAGTGCGGCAATTTTTGAGCCGGTTTACCGGCGGTTTAACTGACTTTGGGGTAGTGGCGCAGATGCTCAGAATTCACTTCAGTGATAATCGTCAGGCTCCAATCTGGTTGGTCGATGAGCGCTTCACCATCGGTCAGGACAGCCGCAACAGTCTGGTGCTGGTGGATCCGAGCATCGGCCCGTTTCATGCGGAAATTCGCCAGGACCATGGCTTCTACTACCTGACCGATGTGGGCAGCCCGGGTGGCGCGTTCGTCAATGACGAACGTATCAGTACGCGCTTTCAGCTGCGCGCCGATGACCGTGTGCGGTTGGGCTCGGTGGAGCTGCTGTTGGTTGACCCCGCCCGCAGCAAAAGCAAAAACGAGCAGGCTGCACGCTGGTACCTGCAGGTGATCCAGGGTGAGCACGAAGGCAAGAAGTTCCATATTAACGGCTCCATGACCTTTGGCCGTTCAGTGAAGTGCGAGCTGTGCTTCCACGATCAGGAATTGTCGCGCCGGCACTGTGAGTTCTACCTCAAGGATGGCGTGCTGGAGGTCAAGGACCTGGCTTCGGCGAATGGCTTGTTGGTCAATCAGCAGAAGGTCGCGACGGCGGTGCTGCAGCCCGGCGACCAGTTGAAGATGGGCTCGGTCAGCTTGCTGGTGATCGGCCCGAAAGGCACGGTGGCGCCAAGCGTGGATGAAGATGCCACATTGTTTATGCGCGCCGTGGATCTGCCGAAACCGCTCAAGCAGAGGCCCCCTCTGTCTAGCTCGCTGAACAGCCCGGTAAACCCGCTGCACGCGGCGGCACAGGCTGCCCCAGCGCATGCAGCGGCCACTGTCGAGAGTGAGCCACGGCGGCTGAATGTGTCGCTGTTGGCGCTCACGCTGGTAGTAATGGCGCTGGTCGTCGCAGTGGCTGTGTATCTCGGGTAGGCCCCGCAACGGCTGATCGACAGCGCGAGCGAAGAGCTGCCCGATTGGTGAGTGGGCTGACATGATACGACCGTGCTAGATCAGTACTTTGCCGTTAGGCTACGGCTCTTCGCGTTGTTAGCTGCTGCCGGAGTACCTGTGAAGCCATTGTTGCTGTTGCTTTCTGCCTGTTGCCTGGCGTCTCAGCCGTTAAGTGCGCTGGCCTGGTCCAATCACTCGTTGGGCAGCCAGCTGGCCTTACAGGCCTTGCCTGAGTTGCAGCGCACGTTGCGTTACGAGTCGCTGCAGGACTTTCTCGACGCTCAGGCGCCGGCCATCGAGCAGTTACTCGATGAGCAGGAAACCTTTGCCCGAGCACATTTCCCGAATTACCCGGCGCGTCCGGATGCCTTGCGCTTCAGTGCCGCTGCCACGCCAGCGCACGAAAGGCGCAGCGCGTTCCTGCATGCGCTGCGGGTCAACCCGCAAGTTCGCTTGGCCGGTTTCGTCCAGCAATTACCTGGGCAGACTGATGAGGGGCGCGCGCGGCTGGCCGCCGAGCAGGTGCTGGTGTTCCGCAAGATCGGCCCCTGGAGCCACTGGCGTTATCTCGCCTTGCAACCGGGCGACACGGTGGGCGCCGTGCAGGTGCTGAGCAGTGCGGCCGATGAGCCGGATTATGGCCACGACATCAACTTGTTCAGCGACAACCCTGGTGAGGTCGGCGGGCAGTACAACTTTGGCGAGCAGCCGTTTGGCGACGCGCGTTTCGAGTACTCCTCCCAGGCGCCTTTTCATATCGGCTATTACCATGAGCCGGAGCTGGTGTTTCAGGCGGCACCCTACCTGCGGCGCACTTTGCCGCATTGGCGTATTTATCAGTACACCGGGCTTGCTCGCTTGGCCTTGGCCAGTGGGCATGATTACTGGGGCTATCGTTTTCTCGGTTGGGCGCTGCACTACATGCAGGACCTGACCCAGCCGTACCACGCCAAGACCGTGCCGGGTTTCAGCACGCCCGAGCTGATGCTGATCGCCCTCAAAGGCGCCTTGGGCTATCCCGCTGATCGCCTGGCGGCTATTGCGCGCGTGGCGGATCGGCATACGGCGATCGAGGAGTACCAGCTTGAGCGCATGCAGCAGCTGATGGGCGAACAGGCGGTGTCCCCACTGTTACAGGCCTATACGCAGACGCCGCCGAGCAGCTACCCGGCTTACTCGTCGGGCTATGCGCAGCACGTGGTGGCGGCCGAGTCCTACGCCAGTGCCGATGCGCTGGATCAACGGGTCGGTGAGTGGTTGGCGCGTAAACCTGCGGCGGCTCCGGGTTTTAGCGAAGGTAACCAGTTGGCGCAGCGCGCAGCGGATCCGTTGTTGGAGCAGTTGCTGGTGGAGTTGTTCAAGCGCTTCGGCGCGCATACGCGCAACGTGGTGCAGACCACCCTGGCGCAGCCACAGCCTAGCGCCCCCGTGCCGCTGGAGTGAACCACAGCTCGCGCCGCTGCAAGGGCGTGGCGCTGGGCAGTAGCGGGTTGTGCAGCTCGATTACCTGGCGTTGAGCGAATTGCGCACGTTTTAGCCGCGCGGCGAAATGCTGCTGAAATAGGCGCTCAAATGAGCCGTCTGCAATTGCCTTCTCCATACCTCGGCGGACGGTTTCTGCCAGCTCCGGGCGTTTACGTGAGAAGAAGAAATACATGGCCGTGGGGTAGTGCAGCAGCACATGTTGATCGGCAACCAACTGCTTGCCGCGAGGGTGTTCCAGCTCCCCCCAAATTTCGATCGCCGAGCGTGGAAAGTAGTCGAAGCGTTGCGCCTGCAACATGCGAAACAAGCTGCCGTAACTCGACGAAGTAGTGACCGACAAGCCATGCCTGCGCAGAATTTCGCTGTCCGGCCAGTCGTGACCCTGGCCAGCGGAGAACTGGCGCAGGTCGTCGAGGCTGCGCACACCTTTGAGGAGTTCCGCGCGACTACTAGGTAGCAGGGCGATGCGCCAGCCGAATAGGCCTTTATCGAGCGGAATGCGAACCGGTAGCAGGCGCTGTTCGCGATCGTCGGTGGTCATGCTCCAGGCCACGTCGAGGCGGTCATTGCGCTCCAGGCTGGCTAGCGCACGCTCTTGCTCCATGCTGAATGGCGAGGGTTCTAGGCGTAGCGGGCTGCCGGCTTTATTCAAGGCCAGTTGCAGTTGCGCCAGCTCGTAAGTGGAGCGAAATTCATCGCCCTCTGCACGCCGAGGGTAATGAATCACACCGTTCTCATCGGCGTATAGCAGGGGCGGCAGGCTCAGTAGCAGAAGGCCTATAAGCCAGCACCAGGTGGCCGGCGAGAGCATGCGGGGCATTTCGATGTTGAGTCCTTTCAATACCACTTCGGGCTGATTGCCCGGCTGTGCGCTGGGTATTATGCCAGCCTGACAAGCGGCCGTTATGCGCCAACTCACAGGCGCGGGAGTCAGCCTGCGGGTTGCTGTGCTGACCTTGGCCATAGGTCATGGCGGTGGCCAAGGTCGACGACCAACTCGTCCTGCTCAAAATCAACGCGCGGGTTGAACATGACTGCAGCCGCTGCATCGCCCTGCATGCCTGGGTCGAGCATTAACAGATTGGCTCGTTCGCGTTCAAAGAGCCTGCGGACATCTATAAAAAGCAGATTTTTTAGGCGTTTAGGCGGTGCCGCTCGGCGCAGATTTCCGGCAGGTCCGTGCGGCGCAGGTAGACCCGCAACGCTTCGCTGAGATTCAGGCGGTCATCAATGTTCTGCTCCCGCAGCAAGTGCAGGCGCGCACGGTCAAGGTTCATTAGCTCGCCGTCAAAGGCGCGCCAAACGAATTCGCAGGTTGGCGTGATGCTGTGTTCGAGGACGTCGAGGCCGAAGGAATCTTCAGAGAAACGTACGATGTAGCGCCCGGTCTTGGCATTGAAACCGACAAAACCCTGCAGTTGCTCGGCCGCCGCGCAGATGCTGGCAGAGGTGATGCTCATGGAGACCTCGTCGATGGCAGTTGGAGGGCAAACCCTCGGAAAGGCATCGCTCTAGGCTAAAGCGCTAGGGGCTGGGCATCTTGCGTTGGATCAATAAATGGGCGGGGGCTACTGGGCGCCGCGGATATTCAGCGGCCGCTTGGCCTGCGCGAGCCCTTGCAGCTCGCGAGGCCTGTTATGTGTCAGCGCGGGGTAGAGAACGCGCTGATGCTGCCGAACGGCGAACTGTGCATATCGACCTCGACCGCCATCAGCGGCGAGTTGTTGATCCACACATCGTCAATCACGATGGTCTGACCGAGAGTGTCGTTATCGGCGGCTACTAGCAGGTAATAGGTGCCATCTTCGGCGGCTTCGCCATCCCAGCTGAGGTTGATCTGCCCAACCGCTGCCGAAGCATGCGAGGGTTTGTCGGCAATCACTGCGCCGTAGGCATCCAGCAGCATGGCGCGTGGCTTCAAGGCGAACTTGCTCACGCCCAGGCAGGGCTTGTTGCACAGCGAGCGCACGTTGAGGGTGTAACGCTCCCCCTTTTTCAGCTGCAGGGAAAAAATCCGGTAATTGGAGATCGAGCTGCCGAAGTCCAGGCGTGGTTCGTCGGCGCTGATCGGCCACTGCGGTGCTAGCAGGCCAGGGTTGAGCGGCAGGGGGATGGCCTGGGTGTTATGGATGGCTTCCAGGGTGCTTTTGGCCATCGGGCTGTGGCCCTCGATGACTTCTTGCTGATATAGCGTCTGCGGGTTGCTGGCACATGCGCCGAGCAGTAGGCACGCAGCCAAGGTGAGAAATTTGTGCACGATAAAACTCCTGTGTGACAACGTCCTTGTGTACACGCCGGGCGCTGGCGGCGCGGCGGCCGGCGATTCTACTCGCTTTGGACGTTGTGCGGAGCAGCAATCGGCCTGTTTGACGAACAGCGCACGCAAGTTAGTGGTGTTCGTGGGCCCGCTGAGCGTCCTGCCGAGCGAGCCTGTGCGCGGCGTTAGTTAGCCGGAGAGCCCGACATAGACGTTTTGCACGTCATCATGCGCGTCGAGGGCTTCGAGGAAGGCTTCGACTTCTTCGAGCTGCTCGGCCGTTAGGCTATTGACTGGGTTTTTCGGGATGTAGCCGATTTTTGCCGCGTTGACGCTGAAACCGTGATCCGGCAATGCACGGCAGACGGCATCGAGGTCGGTCGGCTCGGTGATAAACAGTGTGGCGCCTTCATCCGACGGCTCGAAGTCCTGAGCACCGGCTTCAATGGCAGCCAATTCGGCATCGGCATCGCCCTCTGGTGAGGCTTCGATCATGCCCACGTGGTCGAAATCCCAGGTGACCGAACCGGATGCGCCCATCTGGCCCTTGCGGAACAGCACGCGGATTTCCGCGACGGTGCGGTTGATGTTGTCGGTCAGGCACTCGATGATCACTGGCACCTGATGCGGCGCAAAGCCTTCATAGGTGGCCGAGTGAAAGGTCACGGTGTCGCCCAGCAGGCCGGCGCCTTTCTTGATCGCCCGGTCGAGGGTTTCCTTGGGCATCGAGGCTTTTTTCGACTGGTGAATCGCCAGGCGCAGCTTGGGGTTGAGGTCAGGGTCGGCACCGTTACGGGCGGCGATCATGATTTCCTTGACCAGACGGCCGAAGATCTTGCCTCTGGCGTTGGCGGCGGCTTCTTTAGGTTTGGCTTTCCATTGTGCGCCCATGGGTGCTCTCTCGGTCGGTACGGTCGGATGAATCGTGTGTCTGCCTAAGAAGCGGGCACAGGTCAGCTGCGGATTTTAATCGGTCTGCCTGTTGCTGACACCCCCTCAATGCCGCATGGGCTGCATTGAGGGGTGTCAGTCGTTGTGCTCGTTAAAATAGGTGCGTGTGCCTTGATTGCTCATGGCTTCGGCAATGCGGGCTACACCCTGCAGATAGGCGGCAGTGCGCATGCTCACCTGCTGTTCTTCGGCGCGCGCGAAACAGGCCTCGGCGGCTTGGCCGATGCGCTCGTCCAGGCGCTGCTCGACGGTGTCTTCGGTCCAGTAGTCACCGGTGCGGTTCTGCACCCACTCGAGGTGACTGACGATTACCCCGCCGGCATTCACCAGCACATCGGGCAGGATCAGCACGCCAGCTTCAGCCAGCAGTTGGTCAGCTTTGCTGGTGACCGGCCCGTTGGCGATTTCGAGAATGACCTTGGCCTTGATCCGCTCGACGTTGTCTTCGTTGACGGCGTTCTCCAGGGCCGCGAGGACCAGTACGTCGACATCCAGTTCAAGCAGTTTCTGCTGATCAATGCTTTCGGCTTTGCTCAGTTCGCATACCGATTCGTCGCAATAGACCATGCCCTTGAGTTCGCGTGTTTGGTTCTTGTGCTCCCAGATCGGTTGAGGCTTCAGGCCTTCCTCGTCATAGATCGCGCCCTTGGAGTCAGAGATGGCGACGATGCGATAACCCGCGTCATGGGCCAGACGCGCGAAGTGATAGCCGGCGTTGCCGAAACCCTGCACAGCGATACGTAGCTTTTCCGGCGATTTATTTTCACGCTTGGCCCACAGTTGCAGCACTTGCAGGGCGCCGCGCCCGGTGGCGGCTACGCGGCCTGCCGAGCCGCCGAGCCCCAAGGGTTTGCCGGTGATCATCGCGGGCACCTGGCGGCGCTCGATCTGTGCGTACTCGTCAGCCATCCAGCCCATCACCGTGGCGTTGGTGTTGACGTCGGGGGCCGGGATGTCGCGGTCTGGGCCGATCAGGTCATGGATGGCGCGGATATAGCCGCGCGATAGGCGCTCCAGTTCTAGCTTGGAAAGCCCCTTGGGGTCGACGCAGATGCCGCCTTTGGCGCCCCCGAACGGCAGGTCGACCACGGCGCACTTGATGGTCATCCAGAAACTCAGGTGGGTCACTTCCTCCGCCGAGACCTGGGGGTGGAATCGCACACCGCCCTTGGTCGGCCCGCGGGTGTCGTCGTACTGCACGCGCCAGCCTTGGAATACTTTTAGCGCGCCATCGTCCATGCGCACCGGAATGCTCACTTGGGCGGTGAGCTTGGCGCAAGCCAGACGCTGGCGCACATCATCAGCCGCGTTTAGACGCTCAAAGATGCTCTCGAGAAAGGTCGGAACATCGGCCTCGGGTCGTGTGCTCATGACGGGCTCCTCGGGTGATCGCCAGGGGTGGATTAATCAGCGGTTTGTGCTCGCTTAATTCGATAGGGTTTGCGCTGTGAGCATGCGCATTATTCAGCTTCCGGCAGCGCGGCGGCCATGACTGCGCCGAAGGCACCCAGCAATGACAGCAACAGAATAATCTGGCTGATCGTCAAGACCGTGCCCAGGGCTCCGGCGAAGCCGAGCAGCAGTAGAATCACTCCGATCAGGGTATTGCTGACCGCCACATAATCCGTGCGGCGGTTGCCCTGCGCCAGGTCGACCACGTAGGTCTTACGGCCAATGCGCACGCCTTGGTGGGCAATACTCAGGCAAAAGTACAGTGCCGGCAGCATCCAGCCGACGGCCAGCCAGCTCGGTTGCAGGTTGTCGAGTAGATAGACTAGCAGGCCAAGGCTGGCGCTCAACACGGCGGCGAGCATCATCACCCGACGGCTGGAGAGGTCGGCGAAGCGCCCCCATAGTGGCGCGGAGACCAAGCTCGCGGCACCGCTGGCCAGCATAAACAAGCCCAGGGTGGTGGCCGCCGAGCCGAGCTTCTGCTGCGCCAGCACCACGTAGTAAGGCGCGCTCAGGGCCGAACACAGGAGTAGCGCGCGGGTGATCACGAAACGCCGGAAGGGGCGGTCGCTGCGCAGGATGTCGAGGCGCTTCATGGCTTCGACCACGGCATTGCCACCGCCCTCGGTTTCCCCTGGAAACTCGCTGATACGGGCATAAATCGCTGCGGCGATCAGCCACAGCAGGCCGGCACCCGCCAGTAGCAGGCCATAGGCTTGAGGCGGCAGCTGAGCGGCACCGCTGAGCAACAGCAGCAAGGCCAGGGCGACGGTGACCAGGCCTGCGCTGCTGGCTGACCAGCCATTAACCTGGCCGCGGCGGGTCTTGGGGATGGTCTTGCCGAGTACGTCTTTCGAGGCCACCGAGCTTAAACCCCGAGCCAGGCTGAACAGCACCAGCAGCGCAATGATTGCCCAACCCGCTATGACGCCGTCCAGCGTCCACGTCACCAGGCCGATGACCCCGATAGCGGCCGCTTGTACCAGGCTGCCGAGGATCCAGATCCATTTACGCACTGCCACGGCGCGAATGTAGCTGGCGATAAACAGTTGTGGGATCAGCGAGCCCGACTCGCGAATCGGCACCAGAAAGCCGATCAGGTAGAGCGGCGCATGCAGGGTTTCCATCACCCAGGGCAAGACCACTTTCGGGTTTGCCAGGGCGTCACCCAGTTTGCTGAAAAAGTGGCTGAGGATCATCAGCAAGAAATTGCCCGGCACAGCGCGACAGGCGTGCTCGTCGATGTCGGTGCAGACCCGCGCATCCTCTTCGTTGGTCAGCTTGGCGTAGATGTCTGCGCTGAGACGTTGTTTGTCCATGGCGATTCCTTACGGCAGTGGTGCCAGCGCGGCGGCGCACAGCGGCATGATGGCATGCCAGATTCAGGATGGGGCGGCGCAAGGGTCTGATCTGTCCCTCTGCAGGATGGCTGAATGGCTGGTCTGCGCTTGTTTTTGGGCGCTGCGGCCCTGTTGTGATGGACACCGCTGAGCGGAGCGCTGTTTGGGGTTAAGCCTTCCGGTTCGACTGTGGACTATGCTTTGTATATCTCGGCAGAGGAGACTCGCTATGCGCAATGTACTGATTGCATTCGATGGTTCGGACAGCTCGAAACGCGCCCTGCAGTATGTGATCGACTTCGCGCAGGCGCACAGCGCGACCCTTGAGGTGCACGTGATCAATGTTCAGCACGAGGCGACGCTTTACGGTGAATACGTCAACGACGAGATGTTCGCCAATATCCGCCAGTCGCTACTGGAGCAAGCCAACGGCAAGCTCGAATGGCCACTTGAACAACTCAAGGCTGCGGGAATTACCTGCCAGGCGCACGCGGCGCTTGGCAATATAGCCGAGCAGGTAAACGATACGGTCAAGCAGCTGCAATGCGACACCGTGGTGATGGGCACTCGCGGCCTGGGCACTTTTACTGGCCTGCTAATGGGGTCGGTGGCGACTCGGGTGATTCATGAGGTGCAGGTGCCGGTGTTGCTGGTGAAGTAGCGCCTGACTGCGCTCGAACAAGCTGTCCGAGCACGCCGGGCAAGTCCATGCGCTTCGCCTTAAACTTAGCACTGTGACCCTCGATTCCTTTACAGCTGTAGTTAGGCAGGCGTTAGTGCGACTGGTCTAATGGCGCTTTGACGGTCATGAGAGCGCGCTATGTTGCCCAAGGATTTGTTGTTAGCGCTGGTGGTGATCATCGTCTGGGGCATGAACTTCGTGGTGATCAAGATCGGCCTGGATGACATGCCGCCGATGTTGCTCGGCGCGCTGCGCTTTCTCTTGGCGGCTTTTCCTGCGGTGTTATTTATCAAGCGACCGCAGATCCCGCTGCGTTGGTTACTGGCCTATGGCTTGAGCATTTCGCTGGGGCAGTTCGCTTTTCTGTTCTCGGCCATGTCGGTGGGCATGCCGGCCGGATTGGCCTCGCTGGTGCTGCAGTCGCAGGCTTTCTTTACGTTGCTGTTTGCCGTGCTGTTGCTGGGTGAGCGTTTTCGTCTGGCCAATTTATTCGGCCTGCTGGTAGCCGCCAGCGGTTTGTTGCTGATTGGTTTGCAGGGCAATGGGCTGATGACCCTGGCCGGCTTTCTCCTGACGTTGTGCGCGGCCGCGATGTGGGCGCTGGGCAATATCGTCACGCGCAAGCTGGGCAAGGTGGATCTGGTCGGATTGGTGGTGTGGGGCAGTCTGGTGCCACCGTTGCCGTTCTTTGCGCTGTCGTGGCTATTGGAAGGGCCTGAGGTGATCGAGGCTGCGCTGCGTGCGATCAGCCTGGATACGCTGCTGGTGCTGGCCTACCTGGCATTTGGCGCGACCATCCTCGGCTATGGCCTGTGGAGTCTTTTGCTGTCGCGCTATCCGGCCAGCCAGGTGGCGCCGTTTTCGCTGCTGGTGCCGGTGGTGGGGGTTACCTCAGCGGCCTTGCTGCTTGATGAGCAGCTGAGCACCCTGCAATTGTTCGGGGCGCTGCTGGTCATGCTCGGCTTATTGTTGAATGTGTTCGGTGGCTGGCTGCAGTCGCGATTACGCGCGCGTTTCAGCTAGACGCTTAACGCTTACCCATGGAGCGCCGGGTGCCGTTCGGTGCTGCACCAATTTTCTTTTCATGGGCTGATTTATTGCCCTTCTGGTGCCAGGGCTGGTCGTCCTGTTTGCCGGAAGCCGTCTTGGCGGCGCTAAACAGTGAGGAAAAGCCACGTGCTTTGGGCGCTGCAGCCGTTAAGTCGCTGTGTGGCACTGCGCTGTCGGCAGCCTGCACGGCGAGTGTGGGTTCAGCTGCTGGGGTGTGGGTCATGACAATGTCCGCGGGTGCGAGAGGGAAAGGCCGGCGAGTATACCGGGCTATTGCACGGGCGGTGTCGCTGTTGGTCAGGGCGCGTTGCTCAGTGAAGGCTGCGCAGAGAAAGGTATCGCCGGGCCCGGGAGGCCCGGCGAGCAGGCAGGATCAGTCCTGACGGCTGGTCACTTCCAGCAGGTGATAGCCGAACTGGGTCTTCACCGGGCCCTGCACCACGTTGACCGGTGCGCTGAATACCACGGTGTCGAACTCTTTAACCATCTGGCCTGGGCCGAACGAGCCGAGATCACCGCCGCTGCGGCTGGACGGGCAGCTGGAGTTGTCTTTGGCGACTTGGGCGAAGTCAGCACCGCCTTCGATTGCGGCTTTCAGTTCGTTGCACTTGTCTTCGCTGGCAACCAGGATGTGGCGGGCAGTGGCGCGGGCCATGGGAGTTACTCCTTATAAAGAAGCGGCAAAGCCTACCGTAATCGTTCAGCGATTCAAACGCTGCACGTATGACGTTTATCGGTTGGCCAGGAAAAAACTGCCTGAGGTGCTGACTCGCCCCGCGCCGCGACGGCTCGCCAGGTGGTCGCGCGTGATGAGGCACCCATAAAAAAGGCTTACCCATGGGGTAAGCCTTTTTACTGCAGGCGGTTTACTTGCGCGGCTTATCGGCCATGCAGGCCGCCGCAGTAAACAGCACGTCGGTGGAGGAGTTCAGCGCCGTTTCCGCCGAGTCCTGCACGATGCCGATGATAAAGCCGACAGCCACCACCTGCATGGCCACATCATTGGGAATGCCGAACAGGCTGCATGCTAGAGGGATCAGCAGCAGCGAGCCGCCGGCAACTCCCGATGCGCCGCAGGCGCTGATCGAGGCGAGCAGGCTCAGCAGCAGTGCGGTCGGCAGATCAACAGCGATACCCAGGGTGTTCACCGCAGCCAGGGTCAGCACGGTAATGGTGATGGCGGCGCCGGCCATGTTGATGGTCGCACCCAGCGGGATCGATACCGAGTAGGTTTCTTTATGCAGGCCCAGGCGTTCGCAGAGCTGCAGATTGACCGGGATGTTGGCCGCCGAGCTGCGGGTAAAGAATGCCGTAAGGCCGCTTTCGCGCAGGCAGGTCAGCACCAGTGGGTAGGGGTTGCGGCGGGTCTTGAGGTAGACAATCAGCGGGTTGCTGACCAGTGCGACAAACAGCATGCAGCCCACCAGAACCAGCAGCAGGTGCAAATAGTCGAGCAGGGCGGCCATGCCGGATTCGGCCAGCGTTGCGGCTACCAGGCCGAAGACGCCCAGAGGCGCCAGGCGGATCACCAGCTTGACGATGCTGGTCACGCCATTGGAGAGGTCCGCGAGCATTTGCTTGCTGCTCGGGCTGGCGTGCCGGAAAGCAAAGCCCAGGGCGATGGCCCAGGCCAGGATGCCAATAAAGTTGCCCTTGAGCAGCGCATTGATCGGGTTGTCCACCACGTTCAGCAGCAGGGTTTTCAACACCTCGCTGATGCCGCCCGGGGGCGACAGTTCGGCGCTGTTGCTCACCAGCGTCAAGCTCGATGGGAAGGTATAGCTGGCGGCTACTGCAATCAGCGCGGCGCTGAAGGTGCCGAGCAGGTAGAGCGCCAGGATGGGTTTGATATGGGTTTGCTGGCCGTGTTGATGGTTGGCAATCGACGCTGCGACCAGCACGAACACCAATACTGGGGCCACGGCCTTCAATGCCGAGACGAACACCGTGCCGAGGAGGCTGACGCTTGCCGCGGCTTCAGGCAGGAACAGCGCAAGGGCGATGCCGGCTACCAGGCCGATGGCGATTTGCAGCACCAGGCTGGTGCGGTTGAGCAGTTGTAAAAACGGGTGTTGGGCAGGGGGCATAACAGACATCTCTACTTGGTGGGCAGGCCTGCGATCTCTTCTATAGCCCACTGAGCTGAAAGGCTGAGCGGCTGGATGCATGGCTGCAGTGCGCGTTACGAGGCTTTTCGCGGGGATAAAACAAGACCGCGCTGAAAAATAGCGCGCGACTTTAGCACAGCTACGCGGGTTACCTGCGCTGTTACTGCCGCACCTGGCCACTGAACTGTGCCTATCAACCTATGGCCAGGCCGGCTAGGCTAGGGGTCTTCAACGCGCTGAGGTTGCTATGTCCAATGAAAATGCGAGTGCGGTGGCTATGGCCCATTTGACTCTGGTTGAGGCGCGGGTGCTGGGCTGCCTGATCGAAAAGCAGTTGACCACCCCTGAAGCCTACCCACTGACACTGAATGCGCTGGTGCTGGCCTGTAACCAGAAAACCAGTCGTGAACCGGTGCTGAACCTGACGGCTGGGCAGGTCGGGCAGGCTCTGCGCAGCCTGGAGGGGCGCGAGATGGCGCGCCTGGTGATGGGCAGTCGGGCGGATCGCTGGGAGCATCGCGCCGATAAGGCGCTGGAATTGGTCGCGGCGCAGGTGGTGTTGCTCGGCCTGTTGTTGTTGCGCGGCCCGCAGACCCTTAATGAGTTGCTGACGCGCAGCAGTCGCATGCATGACTTTGATGACGTCGAGCAGGTGCGGCATCACCTTGAGCGTCTGATCAGCCGTGAACTGGCGTGCCTGCCGCCGCGTCAGCCGGGACAACGTGAAGAGCGTTATATGCACGTGCTGGGTGACCCAGCTGATTTGCAGGCAGCGCTGGAAGCCAAGGCCAGTGAGCCAGGGCGGCCATCGAATAGCGCGCAGCAGGACAGTCGAGTCGAGGCGCTGGAGGCGCGAGTTGCGGAGTTGGAGCAACGGCTGGGGCAGTTAGAGGCCGCCTTAAACGCATAAAGCACCCAGTGGGTGCTTTATGCGCGGGTTGTAGCAGGGGGCTTAGCTGCTACGCAGTAAGCGTTGCTGGCGCTCGCTCAGGCGTTCCGCGCCGCCTTCTGCCAGGCGCAGGCGTTCCATTTGGCGCTCATGCACACGGTCAGCGCCACCTTCAGCAACACGCAGGCGGTCCATCTGGCGCTGATGAGTACGCTCGGCACCGCCTTCAGCTACACGTAGGCGTTCCATCTGGCGCTGATGAGTACGCTCGGCACCGCCTTCAGCTACACGTAGGCGTTCCATCTGGCGCTCATGCACACGGTCAGCGCCACCTTCTGCAACACGCAGGCGATCCATCTGACGCTCATGAGTGCGCTCAGCGCCGCCTTCGCTCTGCATCTTGTAGCCCAGGTCCAGTAGAACTTTTACGTTGCTGTCTTGCATCTCACCCAAAAGCGGTTGCGGGTTGTCCTGCGGCAGGGCAAAGGCGCTGATGGACAGGCTGCTCAGAAGTACGGCGGTAAGCATTTGCTTTTTCATGTTCAGGCTCCTCGTAAGGGCGGGTAGTAAGTGAGTACGGAGCCCATGTTACTTGCGAAAAATTGATGAAGAAGTGCAGGGTGAGCATGGTAATCATCGATGCCGTTGATAGTTGTATTTTGTCTATATAAATCAATATCTTGCTTATAAAGTGCGAGCGCTTTAGGTGAGTTTTTGGCTGCCCTATACTTATTTATATATATCTAATTTGTTGATGTGTATGTCTGTGCGATGACGACTTGCTTGATCAATCCGCGTGCTGCGCTTGATACCCCGAACCACTGATACGTATTTTGTTCACTTCAGTCGTTCAGCTACGGCTTCCTGTCTGTGCGAGGGCAGCAGCGCATGAACACCCTCAACTGCCCTGCCCTGGCTGAATTGCTGCGTGGTATTGATAAAGTCGAATGCGTGACCCAGAACCTGAACGATGTGTCGCGTGGCCAGGTAATGAGCGCTGAAGGTTTTCTTGTCTGCGGGTCGGCGGATAAGCGCGCTGCCGGGCTGCGTGTCCCAGTCAGCGGAAAATCGTTTGCCAGGTGTCGATGGCAATCCTTGCCTGGCGCCAGCCTGGCGGCAGGGCTGTACGCTATCGAACAGCAGTTGAGGCGAGCGCGCCGATTCAGGGTGAGTGCGAGGTGGCGGATAATTTAACGCTACCCTGTACCATGCATGCCGTCATTGAGCGTCTCAAACGCAGCGAGTTTGCAGTGGAATTGTTCGGCAAGGAATTTGTCGATGGTTACATAGCGAGCAAGACCTTGGAGCTGACCCGCTTCCTTGATGAAATTACCCCGTGTGAGCACCGCATATTGGCCGCTCACGGCTAAAATCTGATCGTCGAGCATGGCTTCGGCGGCCCTGTATGGAGTTACCTCCGCCCCATGACTTTGATCCTAAAATCATTCAGTTCGCTGTATTTCGCCACCCTGTTAATGCTGCTGGGCTCGGGCTTGTTGAGCACCTATTTGGCGTTGCGGCTGGCGCAAACTGCAGATGGTTTGTGGGTCGGTGCGTTGATGGCAGCCAACTACCTGGGGTTGGTGCTGGGCGGCAAGCTGGGGCACCGGTTGATCGCGCGGGTGGGACATATTCGCGCTTATGTCGCCTGTGCTGGGGTGGTCACCGCGGCAGTGCTGGGGCACGGCCTCAGCGATTGGCTGCCAAGCTGGTTGCTGCTGCGGGTGCTGGTCGGTCTGGGCATGATGTGCCAGTACATGGTGGTTGAGAGCTGGCTCAATGAGCAGGCCGAAAACAGCCAGCGTGGTCAGGTGTTTGCCGGCTATATGGGGGCTTCTTACCTCGGTTTGATCCTCGGTCAGCTGGTGCTGGTCGTGCATCCAACACTTGGCCTTGAGCTGCTGATGCTGGTGGCGCTGTGCTTCGCCCTGTGCCTGGTGCCGGTGGCCCTGACCCGTAAGTTGCACCCTGCACCTCTGCATCCGGCTCCATTGGAAATGCGCTTTTTTATCGAGCGCGTGCCGTTGTCGCTGACGGCCATCGTGGTCGCGGGGCTGTTGATTGGCTCGTTCTACGGTTTGGCCCCGCTATATGGCACGCGTATGGGCTTGTCCACTGAGCAAATCGGTTTGTTTATGGGCAGTTGCATTATCGCCGGCCTGGTCGTGCAGTGGCCATTGGGTTGGCTGTCCGATCGCCGTGATCGGGTTTATCTGATCCGTGGTTGCGCCGCGTTGCTGGTCGTGGCGGCATTGCCGCTAGCGCTTTTGCCGCAGGTCAGCTTGCTGCTTTTATTTGCCGTAGGCTTTGCGGTGTCTGCCCTGCAGTTCAGTCTCTACCCGCTGGCGGTGGCGCTGGCGAATGACCACGTTGAGGCCGAACGGCGGGTGTCGCTAACGGCCATGCTGTTGGTGACCTTTGGTGTCGGCGCTAGTATCGGGCCGTTGCTGGCAGGTGTGCTGATGCGCTTTTTCGGGGCAAACATGCTGTATGCCTTCGTCAGTGGTTGCTCGTTGATTCTGGTGCTATGCGTAAGGCCCGCGAAGGTCACTAATCTGCACCAGGTTGATGATGCGCCGCTGCATCACATCCCAATGCCGGATAGCACCACCAGTTCGCCGTTGACGGCCGCGCTCGACCCGCGTGTCGATGAGCAGGTGGTGCAAGAGCAAATGCATGACCACGGCGCGCCAGAGGATGCCGGCGTCGAGCCAGGCGCTGAACCAGGCGTCGAGCCTAAAGCTGAGCCGGCTCAGCGCGGATGATGCCGCTGCTCAGTGTGGTGATCCCGGTGCGCAACGAGGCCCAGGCGTTGCCCTATTTGCTTGAGGACCTGGCAGCGCTTCGCGCGGCGGGTGCGGAATTGATTGTGGTCGACGGTGGTAGCTGTGATAGCACCTGTGAGCTGGCCCTCGGGCGGGTTGATCGGCTGCTCAGAACCGCTCCCGGGCGTGCGTTGCAGATGAATGCCGGCGCGGCTGTCGCTCAGGGGGAGTACCTGTGGTTCGTGCACGCCGATACGCGGGTCAGTGCCGAGTCAGTCAAACGCTTGCAGGGCGTGTTGCGCGAGCGCCCGCTGTGGGGGCGTTTTGATGTGCGGTTGTCCGGCAGCGGGGTGGCGTTATGGGTGATTGGCTGGATGATTAGTCTGCGCTCGCGGCTGACGGGTATCGCCTCGGGCGATCAGGGGATATTTGTTCAACGGGCAGGCTTCGACGCCTTGGGTGGTTATGCGCAGATCCCGCTGATGGAGGATTTGCAGCTGTGTCGCCGCCTGAAGGCACAGGCTCGGCCGTATTGTTTGCGGCCACCCTTGACGACTTCCAGCCGGCGCTGGGAGCATCACGGAATCTGGCGTACCGTAGTGTTGATGTGGGGTTTACGTCTGGCCTATTACTGCGGCGTTAGTCCGGAAAAACTGGCTCGACAATACCGTCGAGGATCAATGCTATGAACCTTTCGATCTCATTGCACATGCTGGCACGCGCGCCAGTAGCGGGGCGAGTGAAGACCCGCATGATTCCAGCGCTGGGTGCTCAAGGTGCCTGTGACTTGCAGCAGCTGTTGTTGGAGCGTGCCTTGCAGTTGCCAGGTCATGGCTTTAGTGAGCGCTTTCTGTGGCTGGATGATTTGCCCAGCGCCGAGCTGCAGGCGCAGGCGCAGGAGTACGGTTGGACCTTGGTCGAGCAGCCGGCAGGCGATTTGGGTGAACGCATGCGGCGCATTGCCACCCTAGGGTTGGCGGAAAGTGATGCGGTGATCCTGATCGGTAATGACTGCCCGGCGCTGGATGGTGATTATCTGCAGCAAGCTTGCAGCGCGTTGCAGCAGCAGTCGGTGGTGATTGGCCCAGCGGAGGATGGTGGTTATGTGCTGCTGGGGTTGCGCAGCCTGCACGCCACGTTATTCAGCGACATTCCGTGGGGGAGCGAGCGGGTCTTCAATATGACGCTGCAACGCCTGCAGCAGCTGGACTGGCATCCGGTACTGCTGCCTGCGTTGTGGGACGTGGATCGGCCCGAGGATCTGCCGCGCCTGGCGGCGCTTAACATCCGGCTCTAGCGGCGTTAGAACAATCCGTCGCTTTCGAAGCGGCGCGCTTCACGTTGCAGTTGGTAGACAAAGCGCTCGACCAAGCGCTGCTCCTGGCCGCCAATGCGATGAAAGCGCGCGCCAATAAAGGTGCTGTCCACTTTCTCGTCATACACTACATGGCGCACCTCAAGCGGGGTGGTCATGGCACCGAAAGGAAATCGGGCGGTAAAGCGCTCATAAACCTGGCCGGCTTGCAGGCTGCTGCCAAGGCTGCCGGGGAAGCGCAGTTTGCAGCCGGTTGCCGATATATCCACTAACTCTCCAGGCAGAGCGGTACGCAGCTTATCGCCAGCCAGCTCTATCTTGAGTGATTCGCTCTGTCTCAGTGGGGCACGAAAAGCCCCGCGGCGTTGGTGGTAGGTCATTTCAGGCGGCATCGGACTGAAATAGCAGCGCGCACCTTGATGCTCAGTAATGCGTACGTTCTGTTCGCATTGCCAGGCCACGCGGACACCATCGTGGAACGCTTCGACGTTGAACGCTTCACCATTGACTAGATAGCGTTCACCGTCGCTGGGTATCAACTCATCGAGAATCAACAGGTTTTTATCGCGATCAACCTCGACCACATAGCTCTGGAAGCGTTGATTGCGTTCGTGGAAGGTGATGGTCAGCGGGTCATTGGCTTGTTGCAGTTGGCGTAGATTGGCAACTATTTCAACCGGTGCCTTGAGCACCTTAGGTGGTTGCGGGCCATCTTCCTGGCTAAAGGGGCTGGACACGGTCCGTAACTCTCCGGGCAAATGCGATGGCACGAGCATACTGGCTATATGGCAGTGTGCTCGGTGTGCCTTTTTAAGTGTCAGGCCTGGCTGAGCGGGCGCTGCTGAGCGATTCTAGCGGCACTGCCGCGACTGTCATAGAGGTTGGGGGTTTCGTTGCCGCGAAGAATGCCGAGCATGCTGTTGGCCGAGGCCTGGCTGGAACGAATCAGTCTGCCGTTACGCAGGTTAGCCGTCTGGCAGCGCTCGAGTAGGGCGCTGAGTTGATCGCCGCGCTCAAGTAACAGTTCGCCTTGGCTGGATTGGGCTGCAAGTGCCTGCAGGCCTGTGCGGTCAGCGCTGAGGTTGAGGCTGGCGAGCAGCTGGCTGCGTTCCTTGCCGTGCTGGTCGAGCAGGGTCAGCAACGGCAGCTTGTCAGTCAGGATGCTCTGCAGGCGCGGGAGGTCGCGATCACTGAGGGCTTGGAATTCGCTGTCGATCAATTCAAGCAATTGCTCGGCGGTGCCGATATCGCTGGTGAACAGTTGAAGCAGGCTGGTGTCTTGCATAGCGGGCTCTTCAGGGTAATAGATGCTTCAGGGCGTGGCATGAAGTGTCTATTGGGCGACCAATACCCCGACGCAGCCCGGAGGCTAGCGCTGGGATTCGAAATTAAGCAGTTTGCTGGCGACGCGCTGGCTATCGACTTGGTAGCTGCCGTCTGCAATTGCCTGCTTCAGTTGGGCGACGCGTTCTTTATTGACCGCCGGCTGATCGCGCAGCTTTTCGCTGGCTTTCTGCAGTTGTTGGGCCTCGCGGCTCAGTTGTACCGATTCGCCGCTCTTGTCGGCTTGTTTAGCTTGTTCGGCGCTGGGAACGTTGCCAGGCTGTTTGTGGCCGATGGCATCGCTCTGACCATTTGCCTGTGCGCTGCCTGCTCGCCCCGAGTTGGCTGGCGTTGCGGCATTGTTGAGCCGGTTGATATCAATGACCATGATGCAAAACCTCGAACAGTATTGGACGCTTGCCTGGTTGTCGGCATGGCCTAGAAAAACTTTAGGGCAAAAAACTGTGCGTCAGGTAACAGTCTAAACACAGTGCGGGTAATCGTCAGCTCACTGAGTGCACAAAGCCAAAACAACACACGTGCCTACATCGCCACTTCAACTTGTCCAGGGCCTACTACGCGGGCTCTGATCACGCGATTGGAGCGTTGGTTGCGCACGCTGATCTGCCGGCCAACCGTGCCATCTGACAAGGCTTCGCCGGGCATGCGCACGCTGATTCCGCCGCTGCGGGCGCTGATAACCACCTGCTCGCCCTTGCGTATGGCTTCGGCTATTTGCACATGGCTGGGGGCCAGCACCTGGTCCGGCAGCAGAGGGCGTGTCAATTTTTTGCCGATAGCCTGCTGAAGCGCTGTGAGGTAACCCTGATTCAGCAACCCGACATCCCGTTCGGCCAGCACGATATCCATGTCCGTCACCAGGTTGTTGCGTTTGAGCGGGCGACTCACGATCACCACCTCGCGGTATAGGCGAACTTGGCCGGGGACGAACACCGTCCATGGCGCATCGCCATCACAGCGTACGCGCAGCGTCACGCGGCCAATTGGTTCGGCGGGGCTTTCCAGGGTGGTGGTCAATGGCTGTCCGCACAGCGGTAGGCGCAGGCGTGGGTCAAGCCGATTGATTTCAATCTCATGGCGGCCAGCGATATTGCTGCGTTTTAAATAATCGCTCACCGCTTGCTCAAGAAACACTTCGCCGGCGCCGATAAGCTGTTCAGGCCGCGTGGCGTCTGCCGTTGCCAGGGTGCTATGGCAGAGCGCCAGTAAAGCGGGTACAACTGCCAGCCAGTAGCGGCGCAGTGGCAATGGGCGTCGGTTAGTTGTCGTTTCAATGTTCATATGGGTTGGTTAGCAAGGCGCGTGCCGCCTGCTACGCTGACAGCAATTTGTTACTCAAAGAGGAGTTTGGGTATGGCCGGTGTGATGGATTCGGTTAACCAGCGAACTCAGTTGGTTGGGCAGAATCGTTTGGAATTGCTGTTGTTCCGTTTGAATGGCAATCAGTTGTATGGGATCAACGTATTCAAGGTGAAAGAGGTGTTGCAGTGCCCGAAGCTCACCATCATGCCGAGATCCAGCCCGATCGTTCGCGGTGTGGCCAGTATCCGTGGCGGTACTATCCCGATTCTTGATTTGGCCATGGCCACCGGCAGTGCGCCGCTGGCCAACATCCACAACAGTTTTGTCATCATCACTGAATACAACACCAAGGTTCAGGGCTTTCTGGTGCACTCGGTTGAGCGCATCGTCAACATGAACTGGGAGTCGATTCATCCACCACCCAAAGGCACCGGGCGTGATCACTACCTGACGGCGGTTACCCAGCTGGACGGCAAGATGGTTGAAATCATTGATGTCGAGAAGGTTCTGGCTGAAGTAGCACCGACATCAGAGGTCATCTCTGAAGGTGTCTTGGATGCCCAGACGCAGGCGCGTGCGGTGACCAAGCGCGTGCTGACCTGCGACGACTCATCGGTGGCGCGCAAGCAGGTTACCCGTTGCCTGGAAACCGTCGGCGTCGAGGTGGTGGCGCTGAATGACGGCCGCCAGGCGTTGGAATACCTGAAGGCCATGGTTGAAGAAGGCCGCAAGCCTGAGGAGGAATTTCTCATGCTGATTTCCGACATCGAAATGCCGGAAATGGATGGCTATACGCTAACTGCGGAAATCCGTGCCGATCCGCGCATGCAAAAGCTGCACATCATCCTGCATACTTCACTGTCTGGCGTGTTCAATCAGGCCATGGTGAAGAAGGTCGGCGCGGATGATTTTCTCGCTAAGTTTCGCCCGGATGACCTGGCAGCACGGGTAGCTGACCGCATCAATATTGCGGCAGGGGACTGAGGGCCTGGCCCTCCGTTAAACATATGTTTGTCGAGGCCTCGCGAGTGTCTACAGGTAATTTGGATTTCGAGCAGTTCCGGACGTTCCTGGAAAAAGCCTGCGGCATTCTGCTGGGCACGAATAAACAGTATCTGGTTTCCAGCCGGCTCAACAAGCTGATGGAACAGAACAGCATCAAGACCCTGGGGGAGCTGGTGCAGCGCATGCAAACCCAGCCGCGCAGCGGTTTGCGTGAGCAGGTGGTTGATGCCATGACCACTAACGAAACCCTATGGTTTCGCGATACCTATCCTTTCGAAGTGCTGAAGAAGCGCGTGCTCCCGGAGATGATCAAGGCCAGCCCTGGTCAGCGCCTGCGCATCTGGTCGGCGGCCTGCTCTTCCGGTCAGGAACCCTACTCGCTGTCGATGACCATCGATGAGTTCGAGAAGAGCAATATCGGTCAGCTCAAGGGTGGGGTGCAGATCGTTGCCACCGACCTTTCGCCGACGATGTTGGTCAACTGTAAATCTGGCGAGTACGACAGCCTGGCGATGGGCCGTGGCCTTTCCCAGGAGCGGTTGCAGCGGTATTTCGAGCCTAAAGGGCCGGGCCGCTGGGTGGTCAAACCGGCCATTCGCAGTCGTGTTGAGTTTCGCGCGCTGAACCTGCTGGACAGTTACGCCAGCCTGGGCAAGTTCGATGTGGTGTTCTGCCGTAACGTACTGATCTACTTTTCGGCCGAGGTAAAGAAGGACATTCTCACCCGCATTCATGCCATGTTGAAGCCAGGTGGTTACCTGTTTCTCGGGGCTTCTGAAGCCCTTAATGGCCTGCCTAGCCACTATCAAATGGTGCAGTGCAGTCCTGGAATCATTTACCAGGCGAAATAGTCGCCAGCAGGGTTCGGAAAAACGGGAGGCCAGTGGCCTCCCGTTTTTTTGGCGCGAGTGTTGTCCATCGTGGTGTTTTTACAGGCTGCTGGCCTTGGCTGCGGGTATGCGCGGCAGGCATTGACTGTAGGTGCTCGGCTCAAGGTAAGGCAGCAGTATCGGCGCCATGCCTTTGAGAACCTGCACCGGCAGAGCGGAGGTGAAACGAAAGTTTTCCGCCGCGCGGCCAGGGACAAAAGCGGTGAGGGTGCCGTAGTGGCGTGGGCCCAGATAGAACACAAAGGTAGCCGTACGGTTGATCGCCCGCGAGCTGAGTACGCGCCCGCCTGAAGCGACGGTTTCGATACGGTTATCGCCGGTTCCCGTTTTGCCACCGACCTTGAGGGGCAGGCCATCGGTCTGGGTAAAGCTGCCGAGCAGGCGGCGTGCAGTGCCGGCTTCGACCACATCGGCGAGCGCGCTGCGCAATGCCGCGGCGACTTCCGAGGCCATGACCCGCTTGCCGTTGGTGTGGTCGCGCGTCACTAACGTGTCGAAAGGCGTGTCGGCGGCGAAATGCAGGCTGTCGATGCGCGCGGTGGACTGGCGAATACCGTCGTTCTGGATAATTCCGACCAGTTCGGCCAGCGCCGCTGGACGGTCGCCGGAGCTGCCGATGGCGGTAGCCAGTGATGGCACCAAGTGGGCAAAGGGGTAGCCGAGGTTTTGCCAGCGCCGATGAATGTCGAGGAAGGCTTCGACCTCCAGCATGATGCGGATGCGGCTGTCGCGGGCGCTTTTGTGCCGGCTGCGGAACAGCCAGCCATAGACCTCCTGGCGCTGCTCGCGACTGGCCGCCACGGCATCGTTGAAGCTGGCCTGCGGTTGCTCGATCAGGTAGCCCAGTAGCCATAATTCAAGCGGGTGAACGCGGGCGATATAGCCCTGGTCTGGCAGGCTATAAGCCCCCGGGCCGTAACGCTTGTACAGCTCGCTGATGCGCTTCTCACTGAGCTTTTCCTGGGGCAGGTTGCTGCTTAGGAAAGCGGCGAAGGTGGCCTCGTCGGCTTGCGGCGTGAGGTAGCGATGCACGGCCGCGAGCCTTACCGAGGTGTGCCGCAGGCCGCTGAGGAAGGTCTCCAGGCGCAGTTGCTCGGGCTGCCCCTGATACTTACGCCAGAAGCGCAGCAGAAAGGTTTTGCCCTCACGGTCGGCGAAGTCATGCAGATAGGCTTGGCGGCGTGGATCCTTGTCGTCTTTGAGCAGTTCGGCGCTGTTATTCGCCCCCTGGTAGGTGGTGTAGCGCACCAGATCACGCATCAGGCGGATAAACGGCAGGTTGAGCGACTCGCGCAGGGCTTCGCGCAGGCTGGCGATGCGCTGGTTATCCTCGCGGCGGAAGTTGCTAAAGGTGTGAATACCGCCGCCGGTGAAGAAGCGCTCGCCTGGGCTGGCCGAGTATTTACGTTCTAACGCCGCATCGAGCATGGCTGGCAGGCTGGTGTTGGTGGTGCTTTGCAGGTAGCTGATGGCCCAGCGGGTCAGGTTGTCCTCGGCGTTGACTGCACGCAGCTCACTGGCGCTTTGTCCCGCATGGCGCTGGTGCAGTTCGGCGATGATTTCCAGGTAGGTGGCCAGCACCCTGAGTTTGGCGGTAGAGCCCAACTCGAGCTTGCTGCCTTCGTTGATGTCGAATGGTTGATCGGTATTGTCGGTCTGGACTCGCACCAGGCTACCGTTGTTGGTGCGTTCAAGTAGGGTAAAGCTGTAACGCACATCGGCGGTTTTTTCCGGCGAGAGTAGGCGCTCGCCGAACAGGCCGATTTCCCCGGCAAACACCGGGTCAGCCAATTGCTGCAGGTAGTGGCTGACGGCTTGTTGGAGCGGGTTGTTGAGGGTGCTGGTGGCCGTCAGGTCAAGGCGGTCCAGGTCATAAAACGGCATGTTAAGCATGGCCGAAAGACGTGAACGTACGACGCTGATGCCCTTGTTGCCGTCCACCGGTCTTAGGTTGGGTTCCAGCACCCAGTCGCGGTACGTGAGTGGCTGCTGCAGGGCGGCATCGCGCAGCGCCGAGTCGATCAAGCCGCCGCCTGCCAGCAGGCGAATATGGCTGTCGGTTAGGGCACCCAGGTCATGGCGGCCCTGCGCCAGGTAATAAGACGGGCGCCGCTGCGCAATCATCAAGGCCAGGACCTGACGCAAGGCCAGGCCACGCTCGGCCAGGCTGGCCTCAGGTGAACGTGCAGGGTCGAGCAGCAGGTTGACGCGGGCAAAGTCAGCGCCGAACCAGATACGCAGACCGTCAGCCAGGCCGTGCACCTCGCCGTGACCTGGGGCAGCCGAGAGCGGCACGCTGTTGAGGTAATCGCGGACGATATTTTCCCGCGCCGCTAGCGTTTGTGGGCCGCCCTGGTAAGCGCGCACGCTGGCGGAAAGCATCTGCCGCAGTTTTTCCGTCGCCGAGAGTGTCAGGCCGTCCGGGGAGTGGCGATATTTCTCCAGCTGGGTGGCCAGGGTACTGCCGCCCGCCGATTGATCCTGCATGTCCAGCAGCTTGCCGACCTGGGACACCGCAGCCATAACAAAGCGCGGCCAATCCACTGCCGGGTTGGCCAGGGGCTGTTCGGGGTCGAGCAGTTTGCGGTTTTCGATAAACAGCAGGCTATTGGTAACTAGCGCGGGGATGGCGCTGAAGCTTGGGTAGCGCTGCTGCGGATAGCGGAATTGGTAGAACGGTGTGCCGCTGCAGTCATTGATCAGCAGGCCACTTTGAATTTTCTCCGGGTAGGGCACAAACAGCCCGCGCTGGGCATAGTCGAGCAGTGCCGGGGAGAACTGCGCCTGCTGTTGCACGACAAAGTTGCGTTGGCCAAGACGCTCCAGCATCAGCGGCAGGTAGGTGTAGCCCTGGCGCTTATCGAAGGGGCCTTCCTTGGGGTAGATGATTGCCGGGCTAGGCCCCGGCTTGACCTGATAGCTGAGGGTTTGCGCGTAGCGACTGATCTCCTGGGCCTGAAACCGCGAGGTGCGTACTTCCTCGACAAGCAGCAGGCCGGCGGCGATGCACAACGCCACAAGCAGCAGCCAGAAGATAATTTTCAGCGTACGTCTGTGTCTGCGTGGGCTGGGCTGCTCGTCGGCTGGCCGGGTGGTGGTTTTTAGTTGCTGTGGTGCGCCCATATTCATTTGGCCTGATGTACTCATCCAGAGGTTTGACAGGTTGCTGAATAACATCAGCGGGCTTGCGCGCTGAGTTCCTCGCAGCGGGCCACTGTCTGCAGTTTAGCCGTTGGCGTGCGCGGCAGGCAGGGAAGTGCTTGGCGCGCATAAGATATTTTTGTTGAATTGGTGGGTGAGGGTGCCGACAGGCTGAGCCGCGCCAATAGCGACTGCCTGCTATTGGCGCAGGATTACCCAGGGGCTGAGCGCTTATAGCAGGTAGCTGGTACAAGCGGCTGACAAAACAGGCTTCGCAGGAGAGCCCTGGCTGCTCAACAGCCAGGCCAAGGTTGTTTAGCTGCGGCGCTGACGGTCTTCGGCATAGCGGCGCAGTACCCACTGGCCGCCCGGGTGGGCGTGCAGTTCATCGAGAAAGGTTTGGGTTTTGCCGTCATAGCCGGCGACCCCTTCCCAGGGGGTACCCGGCGGGGTGAATAGCGGGGCGAAGAGTGCGGCGGCGCTAATATCGGCCAGGGTCAATTGATCACCGACCAGGTAGCGCGATGGATCACCGTGGATGCGCGATTCGATCAGCGCCAAGCCCTCAAGCAATGCGGTCTGGGATTTGTCCACCCGCTGTGGGGTCACGCCATAGAGTTTCTGTACACCATTGATCAGCACCGGCTTCATCAGGTCGCGCAGGCCCAGCATGGGGCGGTAGACCTTGAGCATGGCGTGCATCACCGAATCCCACTGCTTAATCTGGCCATACAGCCAGCGGCGCACGTGCACGCCGAGGCGGTCGAACTGCTCTTCCAGTTCCAGCACTTCGGCGCGCTGCGCGGCATCGGCCGGCAGCAGTGGTCTATCAGGGTAATGCTGTTCCAGGTACAGGGCGATCTGCGTGGAGTCGCCGATCACGCTGTCGCCATCTCGCAGGATTGGCAGGGTGACGATGCCGGCCAGGCGCTTACTCTTCAGCCGATGCAGGCCTGGGAAGAGGTTGTCGACCTGAAAGTCGAGGCCCTTGTGGTCGAGGTGCCAGCGGGTCTTTTCGCAGTAATGGGAGATCGGAAACTGATAAAGCGTGCGCATGCGGAGTCCTCGGCAATGATGCCGCGAGTGTACGGGCTGCGGGCTTGACTACCCAGTCGCGCGGCGCTGCTCTGGTTTTGCCGGTAAGCAGCGCCCCAGGCCAATGCTGGCGTGGGGCGTATTCACTTAAAGCGTCTGTTGCAGCTGGGCTTTATTGCCGGGGGCGCTGGCCAGCAAATGCTCTGGCAAGTCGAGCAGGTCATCTTCGAAGGTTTCCAGTGGTGGCGGGCGTCGCTCGAAGCGCGAGCCGAGCACCAGCAAGCAGGGCGTCAGCAGTAGCGTGAGTACCGTGGCGAAGCTCAGGCCGCCGGCGATGGCGCTGGACAGCTGCGTCCACCACTGCGTTGACGGCGCGCCAAGGCCCAGGCTTGGGGTCAGCAAATCGACGCTGACCCCAATCACCATTGGGATCAGCCCCAGCACCGTGGTCACCGCGGTTAGCAGCACCGGGCGCAGGCGCAGGCAGCCGGTTTCCAGCGCCGCAGCGCGCGGCTCCAGGCCTTGGCGACGCAGCTGGTTATAGGTGTCGATCAGGATGATGTTGTTGTTCACCACAATCCCGGCCAGGGCAATCAAACCCATGCCGACCATAACGATGCCGAACGACTGAGCATTGACCAGCAAGCCCATCAATACGCCAGCGGTCGACAGGACGATGGCCGAGAGCACCAACAGCGATTGATAGATGCTGTTGAACTGGGTCACCAGGATGATAAACATCAGGAAAATCGCCACCATAAAAGCGGAGCTGAGGAAGTTGGCCGCCTGCTCTTGGTCCGCGCCTTCGCCAGCTACCTTCAGCTGCACATCTGCGGGCGGCGTGCCCATGGCTTGTTCCAGCGCGCTCTGGCGTTCCGCCAGTTGTGCGCCTGCGGCCAGGTCCGCTTGCAGGGTGATGGTGCGGTTGCCGTCGACTCGGCGCAGGGTGCCGACTTTGGGCGCTTGCTCAAGCGCAACGAAGTTGCTCAGCGGGATCTGCCCGGCCGCTGTGTTCAGCGTCAGGCGACCAAGCTGGTCGAGGGAGCGCCAGTTGGCGGGCAGACGCACGCGGATGTCTACTTCATCGGTGGCGTCTTCCGGGCGATAGGTGGCCAGCTTGAGGCCGTTGGTGACCATCTGCACGGCATTGCCCACGCTCAGTACGTCCGCGCCGAAGCGTGCGGCAGCTTCGCGGTCGACCTTGATGCGCCACTCGATGCCCGGCAGCGCGCGATCATCCTCAATATCTTTGAAACCGCCAATGCGCTGCATGGTCGTGCGTAATTCGTCGACATAGCGGTCGGCTTGCTGAGCGTCATGGGCGCTGATTTGCAGCTTGAGCGGCTTGCCGCTGCTGGGGCCGTCCTCCTGCTTGCGAAATTCCAGGACTATGCCGGGGATGTCCGCTGTACGTGCGCGCATGTCCTCAAGGATGCTGCTGGCCGGGCGTCGCTCATGCCATTCGGTGAACTGGAACTGCAGGGTGCCGATGACATCTGCCCCCAGTTGCCCGCCCGGCTGCGCCAGCGAGCGGGCATACAGGGCTTTCACTTCGCTCATGCCGAGCAGGCGTTTTTCTACGCGCTGAAGCAGGGCGTCTTTTTCCTCTACTGACAGGTCGCCGCGTGCGCGCAGCCAGATCTGGGCGCTTTCCGGTTCGACTTCAGGAAAGAAATCCACACCATGGTTGAAGCGGCCGTACGCGGTGTAGATCAAGGCAACCAGCGCCAGGATGCCCAGCAAGGTCAGGCCCGGGCGTTTTAGCAAGGCTCCCAGTAGCCGGCGATAAGCCACTGCGCCACGCCCCGGCTGAGTCGGTTTGGCCAGCGGTTGGCCGCCGGTGACTGCGCCGAGTACCGGCAGGAACACCAAGGCCATGGCCAGCGAGGCGAGCAGGCAGACGATCACCGTGGCCGGCAGGTATTTCATAAACTGGCCAACCACACCGGGCCAGAACAGCAACGGCAAAAACACCGCCAGGGTGGTGGCGGTGGAAGCGATTACCGGCCAGGCCATCCGTGTTGACGCGTTGGCCCAGGCCTGGCGTGGGGTTTGTCCCTGGTGTAGGTAACGGTCGGCCAGTTCGGAGACCACAATGGCGCCGTCCACCAGCATCCCGGCGACCAGAATCAGGCTGAACAATACGATGATATTAAGGGTGAAGCCGAGCGCCCAGATCAGCAGGATGCCGGTGAGAAAGGCGCCGGGAATCGTTAGGCCAACCAGCAATGCCGAGCGCATGCCCATGCTCGCCACCACCAGAATCAACACCAGCACGATGGCGGTCATAACGTTGTTGAGCAGGTCGCCGAGCAGGCTCTTGACCTGCAGCGACTGATCCATGATGTAGCTGACTTTGAGGCCCTCGGGCAGCAGCGGCTGGGCTTCGAGCAGCAGCGCCTTGACCTGCTCGGTGGTGGCAATGATGTTGGCCCCGCTGCGCTTGGAAACCTCCAGCACCACCGCCGGTTGACCGTTGATCCGGGCAAAGCCGGTGGGGTCCTTGAAGGTGCGGTGGATGGTGGCGACATCGCCGAAGGTCACCACGCTGTTACCCACCACCTTGATGGGCATGCTCAGCACGTCTTCGAGGTCTTCAATCACCCCGGGCACCTTCAAACTCATGCGCCCCGCGCCGGTGTCCAGGCTGCCGGCGGCGACCAGGCGGTTGTTGCGGCTGATCAGGGTGAACAGCTCGTTGTAGTCGATGCCGTAGCTGTCGAGTACTTGTGGGTCGACGACGATTTCCAGCAGGTCTTCGCGGTCACCGCCAATTTCCACCGAGAGCACTTCGGCAATGCCTTCGACGTTTTCCTTCAGGCGGCGGGCGATATACACCAGCTCGGTTTCGGCAATTGGCCCGGACAGACCAATCGACAGCACCGGGAACAGCGCCACGTTGACTTCGTTAACCGTCGGTTCTTCGGCTTCCTCCGGCAGTTTGCTGCGCGCGGTATCGACCTTCTCACGTACATCGGCCAACGCTTGCTTGGCATTGAAGCCAGCATCGAACTCCAGGGTTACCGAGGCTAGGCCTTCGTTGGCTGTGGAGCGCATTTCCTTGATCCCTTCGAGGCTGCGCAACTCCTGCTCCAGCGGGCGCACCAACAGGCGCTCGGCGTCTTCCGGGCTGATGCCCTCAAGCGTGACCAATACATAGATGATCGGGATGCTGACATCCGGGTTGGCTTCCTTGGGAATCGCCACATAGGCGGCCAGGCCACCGAACATCAGAAACATCAGCAACAGCAGGCTGGTGCGGCTGCGATCAAGTGCCGCAGCGATCAGGTTGTGCATCTCAGCTCCCCCCTTTGGCCGGTTGGCTGATTACCTGCTGGCCTGGCTCGACAAAGCCCTGGCCGAGGGTGATCAGCGCGACCTTGTGCGGCAAGCCGCTGACCCAGGCACCCTGATTGTCGACGCTGATCAGCTGCACCGGGGTGAACACCACCTGTTGTTGCTCGTTAACCCATTTGACGCCATGCCGGCCGGCTTGATCGAGGCTCAACAACGCTGGGGAAATACGCTGGGCGAGGGTTTCACCGGTGTGAATATGCAGGGTCGCACTGGCACCGGCCAGGCGCAGCGCCTTGGGGTTATCGACCTTGACCTCGATGCGGAAGCTGCGCGAACCAGGGTCGGCGGCGGCGGCGATAAAGTGCAGTTCGCCGGTTAATTCACGGCCATCGAGCATCTCCACTCGCACCGCCTGGCCGAGCGTTAGCTGGGTCACTTCCTGCTGGGCGATTTGCGCGCTGACCTTGAGCTGGCTGATATCAACCAGGGTCAGCAGGCTTTGCCCCGGCTGGACAAAATCGCCCAGCTCAACCATGCGCTGGTCATAGGTGCCGGCAAAGGGCGCGGTGATCTGCGTATTGGCCAGTTGAATGCGCGCCAGGTCGAGTTCTGCGCGCGCCTTGGCCAGCTCACTCTGCAGGCGGATCAGTTCGTTGGCGGACACCAGGTTGCGCTCACGCAGGCGGGTTGCCGCTTTGGCATCGGCCGCGCGCTGGCGCACATCGGCTTCGCCCTTGGCCACTTGAGCCGGGCGATTGTCGGCGGACAAGGTAAGCAGCCGCTGGCCTTGCTTGACCGGGCTACCCTTGTCTTGGTCCAGGCGAGTCACCGTGCCGCTGACCTGTGAACGTAATTCGACCCGGCGCCAGGCCTCCACCTGGCCTTGCACCACATGCTGGCGCTGCATTGGGCTGGCCTCCAGCCACTGCACTTCGACCTTGGCCAGACCCGGCTCTTGCGCCGGAACGTCAGCGCTGGCGGTTTTCTGGGCCTTGAACAACGAGCCGCTGAGCAACCACAGCAGGAGCAGCAGGGTGATGGCTACAGCGATCAACCAAGGGCGTTTGGACAGCTGACTGAACATGAGCGGCTACTCGTGGCTGATGGGTTGAGCAAGCAGTTCGGCTGCTTGGGTACGCAGGCCGGCAATGATGAAATCGGTGACGCAGGTGAAATAGTCATCCAGGGCAATGGGGTCGGCCCAGTGGGCGAAGCCCCCCGAGGCGATGCGCGCCATCACCCCGTTGAAGCAGGCCTCCACGCCCCAGAGTAGTTGTTGGCAATCGGCCTGGCTCAGCGTCTGGCGGTTAAAGGTGGCGCTGAGCAGGTCGGCAAAGAACTGCTGGTAGTGCTGCTCGATATCGAGAAACTGTTGGCGGTATGGGCTTTCCAAGCGCGCCTGGAATTCCGGGCGGTCGCAGTGCAAACACAATTGCGCCTGGATCGGATCGGCCAACATCAGCTCGAACGCCCGGCGGATGACGCGGCGCATGGCCTCAGGTGCCGGGCTGGCGGCAAACAGGCTGCGCAACTCCTGCAATTGTTGGCGGCTGAGGTCGAGCACCAGGCGTGCATACAGCGCCTCTTTGCTAGGGAAGTGCTTGTACACCGTGCCTTTGCCGATACCGGCGGCTATCGCCACCTCGGCAATGGTCACGCGGTCCCAATGTTGCTCGGCAAACAGCTGGCGCGCGGCCTCAAGGAGGGCGCTTTCGCGTTGTTCGAACTGCCGATCTTGGTAGCGCATGGAGGGCCTTAGGCTTTGTGACCAATGGTCATGCTATGACTGGTGGTCACGATCAGCAAGCCCTGAGTTGTAACGGGCTGTGCTGATGGGCGGCGTTGGTGCACGAGTATTTTTCTCGCTAAGCGTCTTGGGTCTTGATGCGAGCAGGCAGGCTTTTGGTAATTGTTCTGCGCGCTGCGCAGGAATAAACTGCCGGCTATGAATACCTTTCGCCGTGCCTATCTGGTGTTGTTGCTGTCGCTGATTCTGCCTTTGCAGAGCCTGGCGGGCATGCTCCAGGCCGGCGAAATTTGCTTGATGGACCACGCCAGCCAAGTGCAAATGGAGTGCTGCGCCGATGCCGCCATGGCGGCCGGTAGTCAGGCCTGCCCAAACATGCTCAAGTGCTCCACGGCCAGCTTGCCGTTGCTGGATATCCAACGGCTTAAGCTCAAAGTACTGGCGCTTGAACGTGGCCCGTTGTGGCTAACCCAGGCGGTATTTCCTTCGCGGCCACAGGCCGCTCCCTGGCGTCCTCCCCGCGCCTGATTCCTGCTCTGTATGAACGCTACTGTGCGGCTAAGGCTGCAGAGCAGCTGTTGAGTGCCCTTTATCGGGTGCAATTGCGACAGGAATCCCCACTATGCTCACGTTTTCCTCCAGCCCGTTGTGGCTGCTCGGGGCTCTGGCGACTGCTTTGTGCAGCCTGCCGGTTGCTGCCCTGACTCTTAATGAGGCTCTGCGCCTGGCCGAGCGCGAAGCCCCTTCACTGACCGCGCAAGCTGCACAGGTTGACGCGGCGCAACGCTTGACGATACCCGCCGGCGAGTTGCCCGACCCCCAATTGCTGTTGGGGCTGCAAAACGTGCCCATTGAGGGCGCCAATCGTGGTCGCCTCAACGCTGAACCCATGACCATGAAAATGCTCGGTGTCATGCAAGAGGTGCCCAGTCGCGCCAAGCGCCGAGCTCAGGTGGGGGTAGCCGAAGCTGGAGTCAAGCGTGCTACCCAGACGCAGCGTGTGGAGCACCTCAAGGTGCGCCGGGAAACCGCGCTGGCCTGGATTGAGGCGCTCGGTGTGGAGCAGAAGCTGGCGTTATTCCCAGACCTTTATGCTGAAAACACCTTGCTGGCTAACGCCGTACGCGCCCGCATCAGCAGCGGTCGCGGGCCGGCTGCCGACAGTATCGGGCCGCGCCAAGAGGCCGCGTTGCTGGCCGAGCAGGAAGACGTGCTGCAGCAGCAGCGCACCCAGCAACGTGCGGCTTTGCGCCGCTGGGTCGGGCCACGAGGTGACGAGTCGCTGACTGGAAAACTGCCGCATTGGCCGGTAAACGCCGAGCACTACCAGGAGAACCTGCAGCGTCGCCCCGAGCTAGTGCTGTTTGATCCGCTGGCCGCCGAGGCGCAGGCCGAGATTCACCAGGCAGTGGCTGAGAAAACTCCAGACTGGAGCTGGCAGCTGGCCTACCAACAGCGCGACGCCATGTTCGGCGACATGTTGAGTGTGCAAGTCAGTGTTGATTTGCCGCTGTTTCCCGCCTCCCGGCAAAACCCGCGCATTGCCGCTAAGCAAGCCCAGTTGAACCAGTTGGAAGCCGAACGGGCGGACGCCCAGCGCGAGTATGCGCAGCAGTTGGCCACAGACCTGGCCGAGTATCAGCGCTATGACCGGGCGCTGCGCCGCAGCCAGGACAGCTTGCTGCCTTTGGCTGAGGAGAAGGTCGCACTGAGCCTGGCCGACTATCGCTCGGGCGCGGCTGAGTTGGCCAGTGTGATTGCCGCGCGCCGCGAACTGATCGAGACGCGCCTGCAGCAGATTAGCGTTGAGCAAGAACGGGCGCTGACCAGTGCCCGACTGTATTTCGCCTACGAAGGGGCTGAGCAATGAGCGTGACAACGATAAAAGGCGTGCTGTTGACCAGCCTGTTGATGGCCGTTGCGGCGGCGGGTGGTTACGGGATCGCGCATATCTCGATGCCCAGCACCCTGCAGGCAGGTCCTAGCGCTGAAGCGGCGATGGCCGCCAAGGGTCAGGTGCTGTATTGGTACGACCCGATGGTGCCGCAGCAGAAGTTCGATAAGCCGGGCAAGTCGCCCTTTATGGACATGCAGCTGGTGCCGCGCTATGCCGATGAAGGCGGCGACAGCGCCGCCGTCAGCATTGACCCGAGCATCAGCCAAAACCTTGGCATGCGTTTGGCTCTGGTAACCCGCGGGGCGGCGGCAAGCAGCCTGGAAGTGGTCGGCAGCCTGGCGTTCAACAGCCGTGAGGTTGCCGTGGTGCAAACGCGCAGTGGCGGTTTCGTCGAGCGCGTGTATGCCCGCGCCGCCGAGGATGTGCTGGAGGCCGGCGCGCCGCTGGCCGATCTGCTGGTGCCAGCTTGGGTCAGTGCTCAGGAAGACTATCTGGCATTGCGCAGTGCGGGCGATCCCGGTCTGTTGAGCGCGGCGCGTCAGCGCATGCGGCTGGCCGGTATGCCTGCCGCGTTGATCAGCCAGTTCGAGCGCAGTGGTCAGGTGCAGACGCTATGGACGGTTACCAGCCCCATCAGTGGTGTGCTGCAGCAACTTGAGGTGCGCGAAGGCATGACCCTGGCGGTAGGGCAAACCCTGGCCACCATCAACGGTTTGCGTACGGTCTGGCTGGAGGTGGCCGTGCCGGAAGCCGAGGCCGCAGGGCTGAGCCAGGGTCAGCAGGTCGAGGCGCGTTTGCCGGCCTTCCCCGGTGAAGTGCTCAGCGGCCGCATTGCGGCAATTCTGCCCCAGGCCAATCTCGATAGCCGCACCCTACGGCTGCGGGTCGAGTTGGCCAACCCCGAGGGCCGCTTGCGCCCAGGCCTGACGGCTCAGGTGCGGCTTACCCGCCCCGCCGAGCGCGATGTTGTATTAGTGCCCAGCGAGGCGGTGATCCGCAGTGGTCGCCGTGCGCTGGTGATGCTGGCTGAAAGCGAAGGGCGCTATCGCCCGGTGGAAGTGCGCCTGGGTGCTGAGGCCGAGGGTAAAACCGAGGTGCTGGAGGGGCTGACGGAGGGCCAACAGGTGGTTGCTTCAGGGCAGTTCCTGCTCGATTCCGAAGCCAGCCTGCGCGGTATTGCGGTGCAAGGTCTGGGGCAAGCGGCCGCTGAAGTGAAGCTGGAGACAGCCTTGCATGAGGCCGAGGGGCAGATCGACGGCATCAACGAGGAGGGGGTGATGCTCAGCCACGGGCCGTTCAAAACCTTAGGCATGCCCGGCATGAGCATGCGCTTTCCGCTTGCCAGCCCGACGCTGGTGGAGGGCTTCAAGGTGGGCGATAAAGTGAAGGTCGGCGTGCGCGCCGATGATAACGGCCTGCTGATTGAGCGCATCGAGCACCTAGCGCCGCTGCAAAAGCAGCAGGACGGCCAGCAGCAGGTGCAACCATGATTGCCGCGCTGATTCGCTGGTCGGTGGTTAATCGTTTTCTGGTGATATTGGCCACGCTGTTCGCCACGGCCTGGGGTATTTGGTCGCTACAAAACACGCCGATCGATGCGCTGCCAGACCTGTCCGATGTGCAGGTGATCATCCGCACGCCTTTTCCGGGCCAGGCACCGCAAATTGTCGAAAACCAGGTGACCTATCCGCTGACCACCACCATGCTCTCGGTGCCGGGGGCGAAAACCGTACGCGGTTACTCGTTCTTCGGTGACAGCTACGTCTATGTGTTGTTCGACGACGACACCGACCTCTACTGGGCGCGCTCGCGGGTGCTGGAATACCTCAGCCAGATCCAGAGTCGCCTGCCGGCCACTGCCAAACCGTCGCTGGGGCCGGACGCTACCGGCGTCGGCTGGATCTACCAGTACGCTTTGGTTGATCGCTCCGGCAAACATGACCTGGCGCAGCTGCGCGCACTGCAGGACTGGTTTCTCAAGTTCGAGCTGAAAACCCTGGCCAATGTCGCCGAAGTGGCCAGCATTGGCGGCATGGTCAAGCAGTACCAGGTGCAACTCGACCCGATCAAGTTGGCCAGCTTGGGTGTCACCCAGGCCGAGGTCACCGCCGCGATTGGCCAGGCCAATCAGGAAACCGGTGGTGCGGTGCTGGAGATGGCGGAAACCGAATTTATGGTCCGTGCGTCCGGTTACCTGCAAAGCCTCAACGACTTTCGCGCCATCCCGCTGCGCCTCGATAGCGGTGGCGTGCCGCTGACCCTTGGCGACGTCGCGCATATCCAGTTAGGGCCGGAGATGCGTCGTGGTATCGCCGAGCTGGATGGCGAGGGCGAGGTGGTCGGTGGCGTGGTGATTTTGCGCAGCGGCAAGAACGCGCGCAGCACCATTGCGGCGGTCAAGGCCAAGCTCGAAACGCTGAAAAGCAGCCTGCCGGAAGGGGTGGAGATCGTCACCACCTATGACCGCAGCCAGCTGATCGACCGTGCAGTGAAGAACCTCAGCGTCAAACTGATTGAGGAGTTCATCGTCGTCGCCTTGGTCTGTGCGGCGTTTCTCTGGCACCTGCGTTCTTCGCTGGTGGCGATTGTGTCTTTACCGGTCGGCGTGTTGATCGCCTTCGCGGTGATGCAGCAACAGGGCATTAACGCCAACATCATGTCCCTCGGCGGTATCGCCATTGCGATTGGCGCGATGGTCGATGCGGCGGTGGTGATGATCGAGAACGCGCACAAAAAGATCGAAGCCTGGCGCGAGCAGCATCCAGACGAAGAACTCAAAGGCGAGCAGCATTGGCGGGTGATTACCGCTGCAGCGGTGGAAGTCGGCCCGGCGCTGTTCTTCTGTCTGCTGATCATCACCCTGTCGTTTATTCCGGTGTTCACCCTGCAGGCCCAAGAAGGCCGGTTGTTTGGCCCGCTGGCCTTTACCAAAACCTACGCCATGGCCGCCGCCGCAGGATTGTCGGTGACCCTGGTGCCGGTGCTGATGGGCTACTGGATACGCGGGCGGATACCCGATGAGGCGCGCAACCCACTTAATCGTGGATTGATCCGCCTCTACCAACCGGTGCTGGACGCGGTATTGGCGTGGCCCAAGGCGACCCTGGCGGTTGCACTGCTGGTGCTGCTCAGCACGCTGTGGCCGTTGTCGCAGTTGGGCGGCGAGTTTCTGCCGCCGCTGGATGAAGGCGACCTGCTGTATATGCCCTCGGCCCTGCCGGGTTTGTCGGCGCAGAAAGCCGCGCAGTTGTTGCAGCAGACCGACCGGTTGATCAAAACCGTGCCGGAAGTCGCCCATGTGTTTGGCAAAGCCGGGCGCGCGGAAACTGCCACCGACCCGGCACCGCTGGAGATGTTTGAAACCACCATTCAGTTCAAGCCGCGTGAGCAGTGGCGCGCCGGCATGACCGCCGAGCAGTTGGTGGATGAGCTGGACCGGGTGGTGCAAGTGCCGGGGCTGACCAACATCTGGATTCCGCCAATTCGCAACCGCATCGACATGCTCGCCACCGGCATTAAGAGCCCGATTGGGGTCAAGGTCGCGGGCAGCAATCTGGCGCAGATTGATCAGGCCACCCAAGCCATCGAAAAGGTCGCCAAAGGTGTGCCCGGAGTCAGTTCGGCGCTGGCCGAGCGCTTGACTGGCGGGCGCTATATCGACGTCGACATCGATCGGCCAGCGGCGGCGCGCTATGGCCTGAATATCGCTGATGTGCAGGCCATAGTCGCCGGGGCGATTGGTGGTGAAAATATCGGCGAGACCATCGAAGGGCTGGCGCGCTTTCCCATCAGCGTGCGTTACCCGCGTGAATGGCGCGACTCTCTGAGCAAGCTGGAGCAGCTGCCGATCTACACCCCGGCGGGCAGCCAGATTACCCTCGGTACGGTGGCGCGCATCAAGATCAGCGACGGCCCGCCGATGCTCAAGAGCGAAAACGCCCGGCCTTCCGGTTGGGTCTATGTGGATGTACGCGGCCGCGACCTGGCCTCGGTGGTCGCCGACTTGCGCCGCGCCATCGAGGCTGAGGTGCAGTTGCAACCGGGCATTAGCCTGAGTTACTCGGGGCAGTTCGAGTTTCTGCAACGGGCCAATGCGCGGCTGAAACTGGTGGTGCCAGCGACGCTGATGATCATCTTCGTGCTGCTTTACCTGTGCTTCAACCGCTTCAGCGAGGCGCTGTTGATCATGGCCACGCTGCCGTTCGCCCTCACCGGCGGCATCTGGTTTCTCTACCTGCTCGGCTATCACCTGTCGGTGGCCACCGGCGTCGGCTTTATCGCCTTAGCCGGGGTGGCAGCGGAGTTCGGCGTGATCATGCTGCTCTACCTGAAAAACGCCTGGGCAGAGCGCCAAGCCAAAGGGCAAGACGATGAGACGGCGCTGCTTGCGGCCATTCGCGAAGGGGCGGTGCAGCGGGTGCGGCCCAAAGCCATGACCGTGGCGGTGATCATTGCCGGCCTGCTGCCGATTCTGCTCGGTGGCGGCACTGGCAGCGAGGTGATGAGCCGCATTGCCGCACCGATGGTCGGAGGCATGCTCAGCGCGCCATTACTGTCTTTGTTTGTGTTGCCGGCAGCCTATCTGCTGCTGCGCCGGCGTAAGCCGCAGTGACCTGAATCATCCTTCCAGCGTGGTGACAGGGACGTCCGCTGGCAAGACTCTTATGGCCTATCGCCAAGCAGCGCGAAACCGCTGAAGGTCACCTTCAGCGGTTTCGCGCTGCCCCTTTTGAGTGCTGAGCACAGCAAAGCAGCAGTGCTATTTACTGCAAAACGTAGCCTTGCGGTTGCAGGGGTTCGGGCAGGGTATCGCCAAGGGTTTCCAGCAAGTCGATCTCAATGCCGCGAACCATGGCGCTCAGGGGCAAGTCGTTGTCCGACAGGCCGAAGGGTTCCTCCAGCTCGTCGCCCAGCGCATCGAGGCCGAAGAAGGTGTAGGCAATAATCGTCACCAGAACCGGCGTCAGCATTTCCAGTGAGCTGACCAAACCAAACGGCAGCAGCATGCAGAACAACCAGGCCGTGCGGTGCAGCAGCAAGGTGTAGGCGAACGGTGTCGGGGTGCTTTTGATGCGTTCGCAAATGGCCTGGCTGGCGGCGAGGGTGTCCAGGCGTTGTTCCAGGCCGCGATAGAGCACATCGCTAAGACGGCGTTCACGCACGCATTGCGCCAGATCCTGATTGATCCAGTTGAGCAGGGTATCTGGCACGTTGCGCCGTTGGCGCAGGGCTGCCAGTTCGTCCGGGCTGACCCATGCCGCACAGGCCGCCGGCGCATCCTGGCCGCGCAGATGGGCGGCCAGGGCATGGGCAAAGGCAATGCAGCGTTCGATGGCCAGGCGGCGCAAGCGCGCATTGTCGTCACCGGCCAGCAATGCCTGGCTTTCGCGGGCCAGGCCGCGGGCTTGGATAATCAGCTCGCCCCACTGCTTGCGCGCTTCCCACCAGCGGTCATAACAGGCGCTGTTGCGAAAGCCGAGAAAGACCGAGAGGGCCAGCCCCAACAGCGAAAAGGGTGGGGCACTGACGTGGCTAAGCCACTGCATCCAGCCGTACTCATAGAGCCCCACCACCACGCAGGACAGCAGCGTGATGCTCAGCAGCTTGGAGGCGATATGCGGGAAGATTGAACCACGGCGAACGAAGAACAGGTGCAGCGCACTGGGGCGCGGGCGAACGATCATGACGGCAGTGCATCCAGGGATCGGGGGAGGGCTTGAGCGGCGCGGATTATGCGCCGCTGCCCAGCCTCTGCCTAGCGCGTTGAGCTGATGTGGCAGGCTTTTTAGCGCGCCACGCTGACGCCTTCCAGGTTGGCGAAGGAGGTGTCTTTGGCGGTCAGCAGAAAATCGCGCATAAAGGGCGCGTCGAGCATGTCGGTGCGGATGCCGGCGTACAGGGTGGCGAACAGGCCTTTATCGCCCAGGCGCTTGGCCGTTACATAGCCGCGCGAACTGTACTCGTGCAGCGCCCAGTTGGGCAGGCCGCACACGCCACGGCCGCTGGCCACCAGCTGCATCATCATCACCGTCAGCTCCGAGGTGCGCACCTGCGCCGGCTCAACATCGGCGGGCTCAAGGAAGCGGGTGAAAATGTCCAGGCGATCACGCTCCACCGGGTAGGTGATCAGGGTTTCGCTGGCCAGGTCTTCTGGCTTGATGCACGGTTTGCTCGCCAGCGGGTGCTGGTTGGCCACCGCGAGCATGGCCTCGTAGGTGAACAGCGGGACATAGGTGATGCCGGCCAGCTCCAGTGGGTCGCTGGTCACTACCAGATCCAGGTCACCGCGGGCCAGAGCCGGCAGCGGAGCGAAGGAGAAACCCGAGGCCAGGTCCAATTCCACTTCCGGCCAGGCATCGCGGAACTGGTCGATGGTCGGCATCAGCCACTGGAAGCAGCTGTGGCATTCGATGGCCATGTGCAGGCGGCCAGCTGTACCGCCGGCCAGGCGCGCCAGATCGCGCTCAGCGCCGCGCAACAGCGGCAATACCGTATCCGACAGTTGCAGCAGGCGCAGGCCGGCGCTGGTAAAGCGTACCGGCTTGGTTTTGCGCACAAACAGCTGCATGCTCAGGCGCTCTTCCAACTCCTTGAACTGGTGCGACAGTGCCGACTGGGTCAGGTGCAGGCGCTCGGCGGCATCCACCAGGCTTTCGCTTTCGCGTAGGGCATGCAGGGTTTTCAGGTGGCGCAATTCGAGCATTGAAACCTCGGGGGAGAAGAGGGCGTAGGGTGGTTGACGCTGTATTCACCCAGCATTGGCAGGCCGGGGGTGGTGGATGGGCGAAACGTCACTCACCCTACATGAATAAAACTGTAGATCAAGACGAATAGGTTGAGTTTGTCTCACGTGGAGTGAGTGCCGAGAATAGCCCTATCTTATTGATTCGATGGAGCGTTCTGACATGGCCTTGTCCCATTCCCTGGGTTTTCCGCGTATTGGTCGCGACCGTGAGCTGAAAAAAGCCCTGGAGGCCTACTGGAAAGGCGAGCTGGATGAAGCCGGTTTGCAGGCGGTGGGCCGCACACTGCGCGCCGCCCATTGGCAGGTGCAGAAGGACGCCGGTATCGACCTGCTGCCGGTCGGCGACTTCGCCTGGTACGACCAGGTGCTGACTCACTCGCTGAGCTTTGGCGTGATCCCCGAGCGCTTCCGGCCGCACAACGCCAAGCCGAGCCTGGACACGCTGTTCGCTATGGCGCGTGGGGTTTCTGCAAACAACAACAGCCAGAACGCCTGTTGCGGCGCAGCCCATGCGCAACCCGCGTCTGCCCAAGAGCTCACCAAGTGGTTCGACACCAACTATCACTATCTGGTCCCGGAATTCAGCGCCGATCAGCAGTTCCAGCTGAGCTGGGAGCAGTTGTTTGAGGAGGTGGCCGAAGCCCATAGCCTGGGGCATAGCGTTAAGCCGGTGCTCATCGGCCCGCTGACCTACCTGTGGCTGGGCAAGGCCAAGGGCGAGGCGTTCGATCGCCTGGATCTGCTTGAGCGGCTGCTGCCGGTTTACGGCGAGATTCTTCAGCGCCTGGCGACGCAGGGCGTGGAGTGGGTGCAGATTGACGAGCCGATTCTGGCCCTGGACCTGCCACAAGATTGGAAGAACGCGTTCGAGCGTAGCTACAACATTCTCCAGCGCGAGCCCGGTAAAAAGTTGATCGCCACCTACTTTGGCGGCCTGGAAGACAACCTCGGTCTGGCCGCCAGCCTGCCGGTGGATGGCCTGCATATCGATCTGGTGCGCGCGCCGGAGCAGTTCCCCAGCATTCTCGACCGCTTGCCGGCCTACAAGGTGTTGTCGCTCGGTGTGGTGGACGGGCGCAACATCTGGCGCACCGATCTAGACAGCACGCTGGCCATTCTGCAACAGGCTCAGGAGCGTTTGGGCGAGCGTTTGTGGGTAGCACCGAGTTGCTCGCTGCTGCACAGCCCGGTCGACCTGAGCCGTGAAGAGCAGCTGGATGATGAGCTGAAAAGCTGGCTGGCCTTTGCCGTACAAAAGTGCGCGGAAGTCGCGCTGCTGACCGCGGCCCTGAATGACCCGCAGAACACCGCGGTGCAAACTGCCCTGGCCGAGAGCCGCGCCGTGCAGGCCAGCCGTGCGCAGTCGCCGCGTATTCACAAGCCGGCGGTGCAGGCGCGTCTGGCGGCCATTAGTGCCGCCGACAGTCAGCGTCAGTCGCCGTTTGCTCAGCGTATCGAGCAGCAACGTGCGCGCTTGCAACTGCCCGTCTTCCCCACGACCACCATTGGCTCGTTTCCGCAGACCGCTGCAATTCGCTTGGCGCGGCAGTCGTTCAAGGCCGGCAAGCTGTCGCTGGCCGACTACACCGAAGCCATGCACAGCGAGATTCGCCACGCAGTTGAGGTGCAGGAAAACCTCGGCCTGGATGTGCTGGTGCACGGTGAGGCCGAGCGTAATGACATGGTCGAGTACTTCGCCGAGCAACTCGATGGCTATGCCTTTACCCGCTTCGGCTGGGTGCAGAGTTACGGCTCGCGTTGCGTCAAGCCGGCGGTGATTTTCGGCGATTTGAGCCGCCCGCAGGCGATGACCGTGGAGTGGATTGGTTATGCCCAAGGGCTGACCAGCAAGGCGATGAAGGGCATGCTCACCGGCCCGGTGACCATGCTGATGTGGTCGTTCCCGCGTGACGACATTTCCCGCGAGCAACAGGCGCGCCAGTTGGCCCTGGCGATTCGTGACGAAGTGCTGGATCTGGAAGCGGCCGGGATCAAGATTATCCAGGTCGACGAAGCGGCGTTCCGCGAAGGGCTACCGTTGCGACAGGCGCAGTGGCAGGCCTATCTGGATTGGGCCACCGACGCTTTCCGTCTGTGCGTTTCGGGCGTGCGCGACGAGACGCAGATCCACACGCACATGTGCTACAGCGAGTTCAACGCTGTGATCGAGTCCATCGCCGCCATGGATGCCGACGTGATCACCATCGAAACTTCGCGCTCAGACATGCAGTTGTTGCAGGCCTTCGAGGCGTTTGCTTACCCCAATGATATCGGCCCCGGGGTCTACGACATTCACTCGCCACGCGTGCCGGACACGGCCGAGATGACCACGCTGCTGCGTAAGGCCGCGCAACGCATCCCCGTTGAGCGCTTGTGGGTCAATCCGGACTGCGGCCTGAAAACCCGCGCCTGGCCGGAAACCGAAGCGGCGTTGGTCAATATGGTCGCGGCGGCCCGTCAGCTGCGTACTGAACTGGCCTGACTGCTGTTCTGTCGCGGCTAAAGCCCCTCCCACGGAGCCTGTTGCGTCTGTGGGAGGGGCTTTAGCCGCGAGTTTCTGTAGTTTTTGTAGTTGCTAGGCAACCGCTCGTCTTCCTTCATCAAACTGTCACGGTTTTGTGGCAGCGCGTGCGAACAACTTTCACCACACTCGCGCCTTAATGGGGGGCTGCGTTTCGCTGTCCTGCGATGTGGTGATGTTATGCGTGTACTTATTCTTCTCGCTGCGCTGTTGTGCGGCGTGCCTGCTTTTGCAGCCCAACGTTGTGATGTTCAGGTGCCGGCTGAAATGGCCGAGCTGGGCGAGGTGCGTCTGGCATACCAGAGCATCGGCCGCGCCAGTGACCCGGCGCTGCTGCTGGTAATGGGCCTGGGCGGGCAACTGATTCACTGGCCCGATGAAGTGGTCGCGCGCCTGTGCGAGCAAGGCTTTCGCGTCATTCGTTTTGATAATCGTGATGTGGGGTTGAGCACCTGGGCGCAGGCCGCGCCGTCGATCAATCTGACCTACGAAGCGCTGCGGTATCGCCTGGGCCTGTCGGTGAGCGCACCTTATGGTTTGCGTGACATGGCCGGCGATGCCTTGGGGCTGATGGATAGTCTGAGCGTAAAGCAATTCCATGTGTTGGGGGCGAGCATGGGCGGGATGATTGCTCAGCATCTGGCGGCTATAGCGCCTGAGCGGGTGCAGAGCCTGACCTTGATCATGACCAGCTCTGGCGCCCAAGGCTTGCCGGCACCGAGTGACTCGCTGTTGGCATTGCTGGCCAAGCGTGAAGCGCCTAACCGCGCGGTGGCATTGGAGCAGCAGGCTGATCTGTTGGCCGCGTTGGGCAGCCCGACCGTCAGCGATGACCGTGAACTGTTGTTGCAGCAGGCAGAACTGGCTTACGACCGCGCCTTCAACCCCGAAGGTGTGCAACGCCAACTGTTGGCGATATTGGCCGAGCCGAGTCGGGTTGAACTGCTTAATCGTCTACGGGTGCCGACCCTGGTGGTGCATGGCACTGCCGATCCGTTGCTGCCGGTGATGCACGGCGTGCATGTGGCGGCGCATATCAAAGGCAGTGAGTTGAAGCTGATTCCGGGGCTGGCCCATCGCTTTCAGGAGGCGTTCAAGGAGCCGTTGCTGGCGGCGGTGTTGCCGCACTTACAGGCGCATCGCCAGGATGGGCAGTGGGCACAGCTGTAATGATCTAACTGATTTAAAACGGAGCCAGCAGCCGGTCAAACCGGCCGCTGCTTGGAGCACTCAGCGAGTGCCGAGGAAGTCGCGCTTGCCGATGGCCACGCCGTTATGACGCAGGATGGCGTAGGCGGTGGTGAGGTGGAAGTAGAAGTTCGGTAGTACGTGATCAAGCAGGAAGGCCTGGCCCTGGAAGTGGGTTTCCTTGTCGCGGCGCTTGAGGGTGATGGTGCGGGTTTCGCTGCCGTCGATCTGCGCGGCGTTCAGGCTCTGCAGGAAGGTCAGGGTCTTGGCGATACGCGCCTGCAGTTCGGCGAAGCTGGTTTCGTCGTCGGCATGGCTCGGCGCGTCAACTTCAGCCAGCAGCGCCGCGCCCGCTTTGACGCCGTCGCAGGCGATCTGCACCTGGCGGCTCAGGGGGAACATATCCGGGGCCAGACGCGCATTAAGGAACACACTCTGCTCGATCTTCTTCTCTTCGGCGTGGGCCGCAGCGATGCCGAGGATGGTCGACAGGTTGGTCAGTTGACGGGTGAAGACCGGGATGGATGTTTGGTACATGGACATGGAAATCTCCAGAAGCGCCGAAACGGGTTGCTCCGGGCATGAGTGCGTAGTGGGGGAGGCCACCGCCAGAGGCAGTGACCTGAGGCGTCAAGCTTAGCCGATGGTGATGGGCGGCAGTTTGGTCAGCTCAACGGTCTGCGCTTTGCGCGGGGCGAGGATCTCGGCTTCGCCGTCTACCACCAGTTCATCGTTCTGGTTAAACACGCGGGTGGCCACGCGCACGCGGAACTTAGGCAGTTTTTCGAGAATTTCCAGGCGCACGGTCAGGGTGTCGCCGAGTTTTACCGGGGCGGTAAAGCGCATGCTCTGGCCGATATAGATGGTGCCGGGGCCAGGCAGTTCGCAGGCCACCGCCGCGCTGATCAGCGCACCGCTGAACATACCGTGGGCGATACGCTCCTTGAACATGGTGGTGGCCGCGTATTCGGCGTCCAGGTGCACCGGGTTGTGGTCGCCGGAAACTTCGGCAAACAGCTGGATGTCGCGTTCGCTGACGGTCTTGCTGTAGCTGGCGGTCTGGCCAACTTCGAGAACGTCGTAGGGCGTGTTGCTGCTTTGGCTCATGGATGACTCTCTTGGTTCTGTTGGTTGGGCTGGCGCGGTTGGCTGAGGGCCTGGTGCAGCCAGTCGATGATGTCGCTGGTCACCTCGTCGCGATTGCTCTCGTTGAGCAGTTCGTGACGGGCATCCGGGTAGATTTTTACCTGTACATGCGCGTTGCCGGCGGCGAGCAGGGCATTGCCTAAGTCTTGTTGACGGTGGCCGTCGCTGACCGGGTCACAGGCCCCGCCAATTACCAGCAGCGGCAGGTGGTTGTCGATCTGCGCGAGACTGTGCAGTGGGGTGATCTGTTGCAGGCCGCCGAGCAAGTCGATCCACAGCTGATTGCTGCAGCGAAAACCGCACAATCGGTCGTCGACGTATTTGTCGACTTCCAGCGGATCGCGGCTCAGCCAGTCGAAGCTGCTGCGGTTGGGCTTGAAGGCCTTGTTGAACGAGCCGAACGAAACGAACTCAAGCAGGGCGCTATAGCCCTGCGGGCCTTGCCGCCAGCGCTCGAAGCGCGCCAGCCACTGGCCGGCGCGGTACAGCGCCACGGGCTGGTAGTTGGAGCCGGAGAGAATCGCGCCCTGCAGGCTGCAGCTGTGCTGCATCAGGTAGGCCTGGCTGATATAGCTGCCCATGCTGTGGCCGAGGAGGAAAATCGGCGTCTGCGGGTGGCTCTGGCGCATATGGTGGTTGAGGTTGGCCAGGTCGTTGACCACCAGACTCCAGCCATGGCTGTCGGCATAGTGGCCGAGCAGGCCATGTTCGGCGGTTTTGCCATGCCCGCGCTGGTCGTGCGCATAGACCTCGAAGCCTTGCGCCACCAGCGCTGCAGCCAGACGGGCATAGCGCCCACTGTGCTCGGCCATGCCATGGGCGATCATCAACAGTGCCTTGGGCGGTTGCTCGCTGTGCCAGCGGTTTACGTAGAGGGGCGCGGCATCAGTGCAATTGAGCCAGAACGCTTGGTGGAGCATGGCGTATCCCTTAAGCCAGCATAATCGGGGCATTGTGCACCCCGCGCGGCATGGCGCAAAGCCTGTGCTGGGTTCAGCGGTTGTGTTCGCGCAGAATCTGCATGTATTCGCCACTGCTATGCAGGTCGCGCAGGCCCTGCTCAAACACCTTGCTCCAGTCTGGCTCGCCAGGCGTTGGCGGGACAAAGCCGACGAATAGGGGCACCCGCTCGAGTACGTTGCCGTGCCAGCGTAGTTTGCCGCGCAGTTGTTGATCGTTGTTGATCAGGTGATTACCAACTATGTGTTCGAGCAGCACCATGTCGAAGCGTCGGGCATTGAGTTTGCGCAGGTTGCTGATGTCACTCACGGCCTCTTCGAGGGTCAGGCCGGCATCGAGAATGTGCTGCGGGTAGCCGTAACCGCGCACGGTGCCCAGGGTTCGCCCGTGCAGCTCCTTTAACACGGTGAACTGCAGTGGGTAGTCATTACGTATAAATATGCCCAGCTCGCTATAAAACAGCGGACGCGAGGCGCGGAGTCCTTCCTCCTTAATCTCTTGCGGCCACAGGCCCAGTGCACCGTGGTAGCTGCGGTTGCGCAAGGCCAAGCGCACCCGCGCCCAGGGCATAAAGTCGATTTGCACTGAATGCCCGCGTACGGCAAAAGCGCGGCGGGTCAGGGCGATGATGCTGCCGCCATTGGTCAAGTATTGAGAGCTGTACGGCGGGTATTCCAACGTGGCCATACGCAGGTGCGACTCGGCGTGGGCCGGCTGCACGAGCAGCGTCAGTAAGGCCAGCGTGAGCAGAATAAAAGCCATGGCGAACCATAATGGTTTATGAACGGAGCGGTTATACGTGGCACCCCAGGATAGTTCCACAAGGAGCGGCAAGATTCAGTGCATCAATGACGCCGCCAGGCTATTTGCCTGCCTGGAGTTAGCTGTTACTTTTCAGCCAACTCCGCAGCGCGGATAGGATCATCTCAGGGCAAGAGGATAAAAATAATGCAGCCTGATTTCTGGAGCGACAAACGCCCGGCCGGTGTACCCAATGACATCGACATGGGGGCTTATAAGTCGGTGATCGAGGTGTTCGAGCGCTCCTGTAAGAAATTCGCCGACCGCCCTGCTTTCAGCAACATGGGCGTAACGCTGACCTATGCCGAGCTGGATCGACTTTCGGCGGCGTTTGCCGCCTACCTGCAAAAGCACACGGACTTGCAGCCGGGCGAGCGTATCGCGGTGCAGATGCCTAACGTGCTGCAGTACCCGATTGCCGTGTTCGGCGCGATGCGTGCGGGGCTGATTGTAGTCAACACCAATCCGCTGTACACCGCCCGTGAGATGCGCCATCAGTTCAAGGATGCCGGGGTCCGCGCGCTGGTGTATTTGAATATGTTCGGCAAGCTGGTGCAGGACGTGCTGCCAGATACCGAGATTGACTACCTTATCGAAGCCAAAATGGGCGACCTGCTGCCGAGCCTGAAGGGCTGGCTGGTCAACGCAGTGGTGAAGAAGGTCAAGAAGATGGTCCCGGCTTACCACCTGCCGCAGGCGGTGGGGTTCAAGGATGTACTCAAGCAGGGCCAGGGCCATGCGTTGAAACCGGTCAAGGTCGGCCAGGACGATATCGCCGTGCTGCAATACACCGGCGGCACCACGGGCGTGGCCAAGGGGGCGATGCTCACCCACGGTAACCTGGTGGCCAACATGCTGCAGGTCGATGCCTGCCTGTCACAGCTGGGCGACGATGGCACCCCGCTGATGAAGCAGGGCCAGGAAATCATGATCGCGCCGCTGCCGCTCTACCATATCTATGCCTTCACCGCGAATTGCATGTGCATGATGGTCAACGGCAATCACAACGTGTTGATCACCAATCCACGGGACATCCCAGGCTTCGTCAAGGAGCTGGGCAAGTGGCAGTTCTCTGCGCTGCTGGGTCTCAACACCCTGTTCGTGGCACTGATGGATCACCCAGAGTTCAAGAACCTCGATTTCTCCCATTTCAAACTGACCAACTCCGGTGGCACTGCATTGGTTAAAGCCACTGCCGAGCGTTGGCAGGCCATGACCGGCTGCCCGGTGACTGAAGGCTATGGCCTGACTGAAACCTCTCCGGTGGCCAGCACCAACGCTTACGGCAACAAGGTGCGCCTGGGCACTGTCGGCGTTCCAGTGCCGGGTACCGCGTTCAAGGTGGTCGATGATGACGGCGTTGAGCAGCCGCTGGGTGAGCGTGGCGAGTTGTGTATCAAAGGCCCGCAGGTGATGAAGGGCTACTGGAATCGCGCAGAAGCCACCGCCGAGGTACTGGGCGCCGATGGCTGGTTCAAGAGTGGTGACGTGGCGGTGATCGACCCGGACGGCTTCGTGCGTATTGTCGACCGCAAGAAGGACATGATCATCGTCTCGGGGTTCAACGTTTACCCCAACGAAATCGAAGACGTGGTGATGGCCCACCCGCAAGTGGTCAGCTGTGCGGCCATCGGTGTGCCGGACGAGAAGTCTGGCGAGGCGGTCAAGTTGTTCGTAGTGCCCCGCGATAGCAGCCTAAGTACTGAGGCGCTGAAGGCTTACTGCAAGGAAAACTTCACCGGTTACAAGGTGCCCAAGCAGATCGTCTTCCGTGATTCGTTACCGATGACCCCGGTGGGCAAAATCCTCCGTCGCGAGCTGCGCGATATCGCCTGATAGTCATTGCCGTGCTGCCGCCTGTGCAGCGATCGCCAGCCGTGACGGGCTGGCGATAAAACGGCAAAACCCCTCTGTAAAGCCTGTAGCTCGCCTGTTCTGGCGATATTACGAGCGTGACTAAATCCTGCCTGTCAGTCATTTTAGTGACTGCTGCGGCACGTATTGGTGCTGGTCGCTGTTTGGCAAAGCTGCTACTCTCGGTCGGCTTTTGGGGACCCGCCAGCTAGGGCGATCACCCTTGTGGGCGCGTCGCTGCGCGACGTCAAAAATTGCTCCCGGCAATTTTTCGCCGTTAAAGTCGTTAGAAAACACGCGAATCTACAATAAACAGCCGTCTATGCGCGGTGAAGATCAAGCTGTTGCTGAGGAGTGGGCTTCCATGACCGAAAACTTTTGGAAGGATAAGTATCCCGTTGGGATTGCTGCCGAAATCAATCCTGACCAGTACCCGAATATCCAGGCGGTACTGAAAGAGTCCTGCCAGCGTTTCGCCGACAAGCCAGCTTTCAGCAATATGGGTAAAACCATTACCTACGGTGAGCTGTACGAGTTGTCGGGCGTGTTTGCCGCCTACTTGCAACACAACACCGACCTGCAGCCCGGCGACCGTATCGCCGTGCAACTGCCCAACGTACTGCAGTACCCGGTTGTGGTCTTCGGCGCACTGCGCGCCGGCCTGGTGGTGGTCAATACCAACCCGCTGTACACCGCACGTGAGTTGGAGCACCAGTTCAACGACTCCGGCGCCAAGGCGCTGGTCAGCCTGGCCAACATGGCCCATCTGGTTGAGCAGGTACTGCCGAAAACCGGGATCAAGACGCTGATCATTACCGAAGTTGGCGACATGTTGTCGCCGCTCAAGCGCCTGCTGGTTAACACTGTGGTCAAGCATGTGAAAAAAATGGTGCCGGCCTACAACCTGCCGCGCGCCATCAAGTTCACCGCTGCCATGGCTAAAGGCCGTGGCCTGGCCGCTAAAGACGCCGCACCGGCGAATGGCGAAATCGCTGTGCTGCAATACACCGGTGGTACCACTGGTGTAGCCAAGGGCGCGATGCTGACCCACCGCAACCTGATCGCCAATATGCTGCAGGTCAAAGCCCTGATGGGCGCGGAAATGCAAGAAGGCAGTGAGGTACTGATCGCGCCATTGCCGCTGTACCATATCTACGCGTTCACCTTCCATTGCATGGCCATGATGTTGATTGGTGGGCACAACGTGCTGATCACCAACCCGCGTGATCTGCCCGCGATGACCAAAGACCTGGCCAAGTACAAATTCACCGGTTTTGTCGGCCTCAATACCCTGTTCGTTGCCCTGTGCAACAACGAGGACTTCCGTAAGCTCGACTTCTCCACCCTGAAGGCCACCTTCTCCGGCGGTATGGCGCTGCAACTGGCCACCGCCGAGCGCTGGAAGCAGGTCACCGGTTGTGCCATCTGCGAAGGCTTCGGCATGACCGAGACCAGCCCGGTGGCGTCGGTTAACCCATTTAGCAATATCCAGATCGGCACCATCGGCATCCCGGTGCCGTCGACCATCTGCAAGGTCATCGACGATGAAGGCGTTGAGCAGCCACTGGGTTCGATTGGCGAGTTGTGCGTCAAAGGCCCGCAGGTGATGAAGGGCTACTGGCAGCGCCAGGAAGCCACCGACGAAGTCCTTGATGCCGATGGCTGGCTGAAGACCGGCGATATTGCGGTGATCCAGGAAGACGGTTACATGCGCATCGTCGACCGCAAGAAGGACATGATTCTGGTGTCCGGCTTCAACGTTTACCCGAACGAGCTGGAAGACGTGCTGGCTGCGTTGCCAGGTGTGCTGCAGTGTGCGGCGATTGGCGTGCCGGATGAGAAGTCGGGCGAGGCGATCAAAATCTTCGTGGTGGTCAAACCGGGTGAAACCCTGACCAAAGAGCAGGTCATGGAGCACATGCGCGCCAATGTCACCGGCTACAAGGTGCCCAAGGCTGTCGAGTTCCGCGACGTACTGCCGACCACCAACGTCGGCAAGATCCTGCGCCGCGAACTGCGTGACGAAGAGTTGAAGAAACAGGGCAAGAAGTAACTGCCCGGTTAAAACTAAACCCCGCCTAGGCGGGGTTTAGTTGTTTTAGGCGGCCGGATAATGCGGCGGCTCTGCCAGCGCCTGAATACAGGGCAGGTCTTGGCGTGTAGTCACGACCAGCAGCAGCAGATTCTGCTGTTGCTCATGCCATGCGTCGCAGGCCTCGCTGAATAGCTGCAGAAAAATGCTCAGGGCGTTCTCGTCAACCGGCAATGTTTCAGGCAGCTGCAAGGTGAACGCGCGCTGAGCCATCCAGTGTGGATCGTTCAGGCAGTCCCAGGCAGCGTCCCAGTTCATGCCGAAGTCAGGCGGCAGGTGCAGGGCTTGCGCAAGCGCGGCGAGGAGGCTGTCTTTATCCGCCGCTGGATGGCAGTGAATACCCACCAGCGCCGCATCTGTATTCGGGCGCTCGCTGAGCCTCCAGACGCCACTGCTCGGTAAGGTTGGGAAATCACGCATCAGGGCTCACCGGCAATCTGGCGGAAGCTGCGGTAGTGGTCGCCGGTGTAGTAATAGACTGCGGGCGGCTGCCCGCCTGTTACCACACGGCGGGCGCCGCGGTGATTGAGGCCAGGTGTGGCCACGGTGTATTCGCGGTAGTAGCCTCTGGGCTTGCTGGGCAGCAGGCGTTCACGGTTGTGAAAGGTACTGCCATCCTGGCTGTGGGGGAACGGCCCGCCTTGCCGGATCAGCGACAGGGTGTGCGACAGTTCACGATCCTGTGTCTGCACACGTTCACTGCTATCGCCCCCGAACGAGTGGAATAGCTGCGTGCCGCCCATGCCATTGAACAGCAGCAACATGCCCAGCAAGAGGCTGGCGAGGATCAATAACTGGCCAATGCCGAAGGGCTTTGCCTTGGCGCGTGCGACGTTCTTTTGCCGTTGCCTGGCGCTCTGTTCGGCGCTGACGTTATGGGCTTTGGCGCGGTTCTGCTGGTCATAGACCAGCTGATAGGACACCTTGAGACCCACGGTTGGCCGCGAGGCTCGATTGAATGCCGAGATATGAAAGAACACCCGCTCTTTACCGTCACTCGGTTGAATAAAGCCAAAGCCTTTGGCGTCATTCCAGGTGCTGATGGTTCCGCTCGGCACGGTCTGTCTCCGGGTTAAGCGGTGCGCCAGGTGATTTCCTCAACGCCATCGGCGCTGATACGCATCCAGCGGTCGGCCTGCTCGTCGCTTTCTTCTTCCTGCCAGCCGTTCGGGGCGCAGCGCACTTCAACATTCAGCGCGGCGAACGCGGCCTGGGCGCAGGCCAGGTCGTCGGCCCAGGGGGTGGCGGCGCTTTCCAGGAACAGGCTGTGCCATTTGCCGACCGCCTTGGGCAGCCAGGTGACCGACACATCGCCGGCCAAGCATTTATAGGTCTGGCCTTTCTGCTGCCAGGGCGTACAGCTGCCAAGGGCAGTGCTCAGCCATTCAGCGATGGCGTTGTGATCGGCGTCTTTCAGGTAAATCTCGATATCCGGTTGGCGCATGCTCATAGCTTCTCGATCCAGTCGTAGCGGATGGCAACGGTCACTGCACAGGGTTGGGCAATTACCGCGGCGCGGCGTTCAGCGCTGGCGCGCCAGCCGTGTGGGGTCATGGCCAGCAGGTCGGCACGGGCTTCGCTGCTCTCCAGTTGGAGGTTAAACGTTAAGGTTTCGCTGTGGGCCAGGCGCATGCCCTCGGGGATCAGCTCCAGATGCTTCTGATCATCGTAGTCACGCACTTCGTCATACAGACTTTGGCGCAGCTCCATCAGATGGTCGCGGGTCGGGCCCATGCGCAGCAGGCCGCCACCGGGGGCGAGCAGGCGTTTGGCTTCCTGCCAGTCGAGCGGGCTGAATACACTGGCCAGCAGTTGGCAGCTGGCGTCACTCAGCGGCACGCGGGCCATGCTCGCCACCAGCCATTCGAGCTGCGGCGCGCGCTTGCAACCGCGTTTGATCGCCTCGCGGGAGATGTCCAGGGCGTAGCCTTCTGCTTGTGGCAGGGCATCGGCGAGTTGGCGGGTGTAATAGCCCTCACCGCAGCCGATATCCAGCCAGCGCGCCGGGTTATAACCAGCGGCCAACTCGGCTAGACGCTTGGCCAGCGGCGCGTAATGAGCGCCGTCGAGGAAGCGTCGACGCGCCTCGACCATAGCGGCGTTGTCGCCAGGGTCGCGGCTGTTCTTGTGCTGCACGGGGAGTAGGTTCAGATAACCCTGACGCGCGCGGTCGAAGCGATGGTTGGCCGGGCAAGCCACGCCGTTGTCGACGAGGCTCAGTGCGCCCTGGCAAATGGGACAGATCAGGCTCATGCGAGCAGGTTCACTAGGGTTTGATAATAGATTTCGGTCAGCACATCCAGGTCACTGGCCAGCACGCGCTCGTCAATCTGGTGGATGGTCGCGTTGACCGGGCCGAGCTCGACCACCTGGGTGCCGAGGGTGGCGATAAAGCGCCCGTCGGAGGTACCGCCGCTGGTCGAGGGCTGGGTGTCACGGCCGGTGACGGTTTTGATGCTGGCGGCCACGCCGTCGAGCAGCGCGCCGGGTTCGGTGAGGAACGGCATGCCGGACAGTGCCCAGTCCAGGTGATAGTCCAGGCCGTGTTTGCCGAGAATCGCTTCGACCCGCTGTTGCAGGCCTTCGACTGTGGACTCGGTTGAAAACCGGAAGTTGAACACCGCTTTCAGCTCGCCGGGAATCACGTTGGTCGCGCCCGTGCCGGCATTCAGGTTGGAGACCTGGAAGCTGGTCGGCGGGAAGAACGCATTGCCTTCGTCCCAGTGTTCGGCGGCCAGTTCGGCCAGCGCTGGTGCGGCCAGGTGGATCGGGTTGCGGGCCAGGTGCGGGTAGGCCACGTGGCCCTGCTTGCCGCGCACCGTGAGGGTGCAGCCAAGCGAGCCACGGCGCCCGTTTTTCACCACATCGCCGACCAGGGTGGTGCTCGACGGTTCACCGACGATGCACCAGTCCAGGCGCTCATTACGCTCACGCAGGCGCTCGACCACGGCCTTGGTGCCGTGATGCGCGGGGCCTTCTTCGTCGCTGGTGATCAGGAAGGCGATACGCCCCTGGTGGTTTGGGTACTCGGCCACGAAGCGTTCAACGGCAATGATCATCGACGCCAGGCTGCCTTTCATATCTGCCGCGCCACGGCCGCAGAGCATGCCGTTTTCATCAATCAGGGCATCGAAGGGCTGGTGCTGCCAGCTCTGAATGGGGCCGGTTGGCACCACATCGGTATGCCCGGCAAAACACAGTACGGGACCATCGTTGCTGCCGTGGGTGGCCCAGAAATTGTCCACTTCCTCGATGCGCATCGGCTCGATGGTGAAGCCGCAGGCGGCCAGGCGGCGGGTCATCTGTTCCTGACAGCCTTCGTCGAGCGGGGTCACGGACGGGCGGCGGATCAGCTCGCAGGCAAGCTCCAGCGTCGGGGAGAGGGGCGTGGCGTTGGCGGTCATTGCGGCTCCAAGGCGGCGTCAGGCAGAAAGGCCGCCATCTTAAAGCAAAACGGCGGCCATTGGCCGCCGTCTGGCATTCAGCCACGCCAGCAGTCAGCTGGTGACAGGCGCTGCTTCGGCGGTTGCCTGCGCCGTGGGCAATGACGACAGCAGGGCCATGATTAACGCCGCCAGGTACGGCAGTGACTGCACCAGCAGCATGGTCACCCAGAACTTCACATCGGCGCTGGGCAGGCCTTGCACGATGCTGATGCCCAGTGCCGAGCCCCACAGCAGGAGCATGATGAACAGCTCTTCGCGGGCCTCGGCCAGGGCCACCAGGATGCCGTGGTTGCTGGCCATCTTCGGGGTGCGGAAGAACGGGATGGTTTTGGTGAAGGTGCCGTACAGCACCGCCTTGGCGATGGTGTGTGACAGCGCCAACCCGGCGATGGCCGCCTGGAACGAGTGCAGCAGATCGACACCCATGGCCTTGCGGTAGAGGAACATGATTTTGCCGAACTTGAAGAAGAACAGCGCCAGCGGCGGGATGGCGAAGATCATCAGCGGTGGGTCGACCCGTTGCGGCACGATGATCATCGCGGCCGACCAGAGCAGGGCGCCCGCGGTGAAGAAGATATTCAGGCCATCGGCAATCCATGGCAGCCAGCCGGCGACGAAGTGGTAGCGCTGGCCAGTCTTGAGTTCGCTGTCCTTGCCGAGGAACAGGCTGCGGGCGTGGCCCTTCATGATCTGAATGGCGCCGTAGGCCCAGCGGAAGCGCTGCTTCTTGTAGTCGATAAAGGTGTCCGGCATCAGACCCTGGCCGAAACTCTGGTGCGCGTAGGCGGCGCTATAGCCTTTCTCGAACACGCGCAGGCCCAGTTCGGCGTCTTCGCAGATGGTCCAGTCGGCCCATTTCAGCTCGTCCATCACGCTGCGGCGGATCATGGTCATGGTGCCGTGCTGGATGATCGCGTCGCGGTCGTTGCGGGTGACCATGCCGATATGGAAGAAGCCTTTGTATTCGGCGTAGCAGAGCTTCTTGAAGATGCTTTCGTTGCCGTCGCGGTAATCCTGCGGCGACTGCACCACGGCGATTTTCGGGTCGCTGAAGTGCGGCACCATAAACTTCAGCCAGTTCTTGTCGACGCAGTAGTCGGCGTCGATCACCGCCACCACTTCGGCGTCTGGCGCGGTGTGCGGCAGGATGTAGTTCAGTGCGCCACCTTTGAAGCCGGCAATCGGTGCCACGTGGAAGAAGCGGAAACGCGGGCCGAGCACTTCGCAGTAAGCCTGCACTGGCTCCCACACCGCGGGGTCCTTGGTGTTGTTGTCGATGATCAGTACTTCGTAATCCGGGTAATCCAGCGCCGCGAGGGCGTCGAGGGTCTGTTTAACCATCTCCGGCGGCTCGTTGTAGCAGGGCACGTGGATCGACACCTTGGGCCGGTAGGCGCTGTCGCCGCTGACCGGTTGGAAGGGCCTGCGGCGGGTGCGGGTCCAGGCGGTTTCAGCCAGTTCATGGGCTTCGGTGAGCAGCACAATAAATACGCCGAAGGCACCGATGCCCAGCAACAGGCCGACGATGGTGCTGAACCAGGTGCTGTATTGCTGGCTGTAGTCGTAGCCGATCCACACCAGGGCGGAGCCGCCTGCGAAGGCAACAAAGGTCAGGAAGGTGCGCCCGCGCTGGCGCAGGGCGCTGCCGTCGATCAACATCAAGGCCAGGCTGAGCAGTGCCAGTACCACCGAGCCGATGGCCAGCAAGCGCCACTGCGGGATGGCGACCACCGGGCCTTCGAAGGCGAACTTGGCCTGGCGGTCGAGGTTGTAGACGCCCCAGTAGGCACCGACTGAGCCTTCATCGCTGGCTTTCCACGGCTGGTCGAAGGCTTCGATGACGAAGTAGTTGTAGCCTTTGCCGTTCAGTGCATTGACCAGGGTGCGCAGGTAGATGGCTTGGTCGGCTTGTGAGGCGTCCGCACCACCGCGCATACGGCCGTTGCTCGGCCAGCCGACCTCGGAGAGCAGCAGCGGTTTTTTCGGAAAGAGCTTCTTTAGGTCCTTGGCGCGTTCGAGGACGAAGTCGGTGGCGTCTTCCATCGGCACGAACTCCCAGTAGGGCAGCACGTGGGCGGCGATCAGGTCGACGTGCTGGGCCAGTTCAGGGTGGTCTTGCCAGATGTGCCACTGCTCGGAGGTGGTCACTGGGACCTTGACCGCTGCGCGCACGCGGTCGATGTAGTCGATGAGGTTTTCTGCGCTGACTTCTTCACGGAACAAGGCTTCGTTGCCGACCACCACGCGCACCACGCTGCGTGAGTTGTTGGCAATTTCAATGGCTTTGGCGATTTCTCGCTCGTTACGCGCAAGGTCTGGGCTGATCCAGATACCCAGAGTTACACGCAGGCCGAATTCTTCGGCGAGGCGGGGGATGTCGCCCAAAGGGCCGTCGACCGAATAGGTGCGGATATTGTCGGTCTGGCTGCTCAGCAGTTCCAGATCCTCACGCATTTGGGCGTCGCTGGGGTAAGTGTCTTGCTGGGGGTTCTGCCCGGCGCGGAACGGCGAAAAGGAAAAGCCGGCGACCTGTTCCGGCCAGTCGGGGGCGGTGACCGGGCGGTTGTACAGCGCCCAAATACCGGTAAACAAGGCGGCAATCGCCAGGAATACGACCAGGTTCAGTCCAAACTTACGCGAAGGCATAGTGTGCAGGTCCAGCGAAGGGGCAATAAAGATCGACGGGCGTCGGGTGGCGCATGCTACGCCGCCGCCATAGGGCTGTATAGCCTGGCCTGTGGGCCTATTGCTGGGACGCTTGATGGCCTTCTAGGTTCCGCTTATGGCCATGTGCTACTGCAGCTCATCGGTTAGCCGCGCTCTGGGCCAACACAGCGCTTGGGCGCAGGTCGCCGGCTCCCTATAATGCGCGCCGCTGATGGCGCGTGAGAGATAAGAATGCCTGTGGATGAACAACGCTTTGGCGGCATTGCCCGTTTATATAGCCAGCAAGGGGCCGAACGGCTGGCGGCCGCGCATGTGGCGGTGGTCGGCATTGGCGGCGTGGGCTCATGGGCCGCCGAAGCCCTGGCGCGATCTGGGGTAGGCGAGATTTCCCTGTTTGATTTGGATGACGTCTGTGTGAGCAACAGCAACCGCCAGTTGCATGCGCTCGACAGCACCGTCGGTCAGGCCAAGGTCGAGGTGATGGCGGCGCGCATTCGCGGCATTAACCCGGCCTGTGTGGTGCATTCGGTGGCGGACTTCGTCACCCGCGAGACCATGGCCGAGTACATCACCACGCAGCTCGACGCGGTGATCGATTGCATCGACAGCGTCAACGCCAAGGCGGCGCTGATTGCCTGGTGCAAGCGGCGCAAGATCCAGGTGATTACCACCGGCGGCGCGGGCGGGCAGATTGACCCGACGCAGATTCAGGTGGCTGACCTGAACAAGACCTGGAACGATCCGCTGGCGTCCAAAGTGCGTTCCACCCTGCGTCGTGACTATGGCTTCTCGCGCACCCCTGGGCGCAACTACAGCGTGCCGTGTGTGTACTCCAGCGAGCAGCTGCGCTACCCCAAGCCAGATGGCAGCGTCTGTCAATACAAGGGCTTTGTCGGCGAAGGGGTCAAGCTCGACTGTGCCGGCGGTTTTGGCGCGGTGATGATGGTCACCGCGACCTTTGGCATGGTCGCTGCCGCGCGGATTGTCGACAAGCTGGTGGCCGGAACACGGCGACCGGCGGAGCGCCAGCCCACCGCCTGAGGTTGTTGGCTAGACTGTAAGGAGTGGCCGATTCGGGTCGATGTATAGCAGGGATATGCTGGTGCTTAACCTTTGAGGTGTGTGTTGTCCCTGCTGCGATTTACCTTAAGCCGTACCCTACGTTACCTGCTGTCGCTTGCCCTCCTGTGCACCTGTCTGGGCGTCAGTGCCCAGCCGCTGGTGCGTATCGGTAGCGGCGAATGGGTGCCTTATGTCGACCCGCAGCGCGAGGATGGCGGTGCACTGGCGCGGCTAACACGGGAGATTTTCAACGCGGCCGGCTACTCGGTCGAGTTCGTTTATTACCCTTGGGACCGTAACCTGTTGATGCTCGAGCAGGGCCACCTGGATGCGGTGATGCCGTATTCCTGTTCGGCGCAGCGCCAGCGCATCAGTGAGTGCAGTGATGCCGTGGTGCAGGGGCAGATCGTGCTGTTCCAGCGCGCCGATCAGCAGCTGGCTTGGACACGGATTGAAGACCTCAAGGCGTTTCGCATCGCCACCACCCACGGTTACTCCTACGGCCCGCAGTTTGATGCAGCGCTCGAAGCGGGGCAGTTACAGGTGCAGCAGAGCAGCAAGGAAGACACCGGTTTGCGCTTGTTGAGCCTGGGCCGCGTGGACTTTCACCCGCAGGATCGGGCGGTGGGTTATGCCATGTTGCGTCGCTTGTTCTCGCCCGCCGAGCGCGCACAAATCAGCCATCACCCGCGTGTTTTGAATAACGAATCGCTGCATCTGTTGTTTGCTAAGGGTGATGCCCAGGCCAATAAGCTGCGTGAGGTGTTCAATGCCGGTTTGCGCCGCCTGACGGCGAACGGTGAGCTACAGCGTTTGCAGCAGGCGCTGGATTCGGGCGACGCGGATCAGTGGTCAAGCGCGCCCTGATCGTCTGCCGCCAGCAATTGCTGCATGCGCGTCAGTACCGCCTGCAGACCATTGCTGCGAGAGGGTGACAGGTGACGCGCCAGGCCAAGCTGGGCAAACCAGTCTGGTAGATTCAGCTGCGCCAGCTCGGCCTGACTCAGGCCATTGACCCGCACTAAAAGAAGCGCAAGCAGGCCGCGCAGCAGGCGCGCCTCGCTGCTGGCGCGGAACTGCCAGTGTGCGCCGTTACGCTCGGCCAGCAACCACACTTGACTCTCACAGCCCGTTACGCGGTTGGCTTCACTGCGCTCGTCCTCGCTGAGCGGAGCAAGCTGCTCGCCCCACTGCATCAGTAAACGTGCGCGCTGCTCCCAGCCGGGACACGCAGCGAAAGCCTGCAGCGCAGTGTCGGCGTGGGCGGGCAGGCTCATTGCAACAGCTCCAGGGCTTGGTCCAGCGCGGTGAAGAAGCGCTGCAGATCAGCGCCGTCGTTATACAGCCCCAAGGACACGCGAATCGCACCGCTGAGGCCAAGGCCTTGCAGCAAGGGCATGGCGCAGTGGTGGCCGGCGCGCACGGCGATGCCCTGCTCGGTCAGCAGGTGAGCGAGGTCGGCGTGGTGCACATCCTCGACCACAAAGCTGGCCAGCGCGACGTTAGGCGTGCCGAGCAGGCGTACACCCTGGCGCTGCTGCAGGCCGCTGATCAGCTCGGCATGCAGGGCGGCTTCGTGGGCGTCGACGGCATGGGCGTCGAGGCTGTTCAGGTAATCCAGGCTGGCGCCGAGGGCGATCACCGAGGCGATTGGCGGTGTGCCGGCCTCAAACCCCAGTGGCGCGGCGCGGAAGCTGGCGCTGCTGTAGTCGGTATGCAGCAGCATCTCACCGCCGAACTGCCAGTGCGCCAGCTGTTGCAGGGCGGGCGTGCGACCGTAAAGCAGGCCGACGCCATCCGGGCCATAGAGCTTGTGGCTGGAGCTGACATAGAAATCGCAGCCCAGCGCCTGCACATCATGACGGCCATGTACCACGCCCTGGGTACCGTCGACCACGGTCAGTGCGCCTTGCGCCTGTGCCAATGCCAGCAGCGGCTCAAGCGGCTGCCAGCAACCGAGCACATTGGACAACTGACTGACCGCCAGCAGGCGGGTACGCGGGCCGAGCAATTGCGCGGCTTGCGTCAGGTCGATCAGGCCAGCGCTATCCAGTGGCAGCACCACCAGCTTGAGCTGGCGGCGCAGCGCCAGTTGCTGCCAGGGCAACAGGTTGGCGTGGTGTTCCAGAGCGCTGATGACGATCTGGTCACCAGGCTGAAAGTGCTGTTCCAGGCCGTAAGCCAGCAGATTGAAGGCCTCGGTGGCACTACGGGTGAAGATCAGTTGCTGCACATTGGCGGCGTTCAGCCAGTGTGCGGCTTTCTCACGGGTGGCTTCGAAGGCGCGGGTGGCACGCTCGCCGGGCAGATGTTGGGCGCGATGCACATTGGCGGCACCGCCGGCGTAGTAGCCGAGCAGGGCGTCAAGCATCGTCTGGGGTTTTTGTGCGGTGGCGGCGCTGTCGAGGTAGGTCTGGCCCTCGGCCTCAAGGGCCAGAATGCCAGGGAAGTCAGCGCGCCAGGGGGAATGCATGAGCATGAGAGAAGAGTCGAAACCGTAGGATGGGTTGAGCATAGCGATACCCATGATGGGCGTGATGGGTATCGCTATGCTCAACCCATCCTACAAAGCTACCGTCCAAAAGTTGTTGTTAAAGCGTAGCGAGCGAAGGCTAGGCAAGGCGAACTTAAGCGAGAACGCGGAGTGTACGAATGTACATGAGCATTTTGAGCTTGAGTTCAACGCTGCATAGCCGAGCGCAGTCGCTTTAAACCTACTTTTTAGTTGTGGGCGTGCAGGGCGTCGTTCAGTTCGATAGCCGACTTGTGGGTTTTGCACTCCACTGCACCGCTTTGCGAGTTGCGGCGGAACAGCAGGTCCGGCTGGCCGGCCAGTTCGCGGGCTTTTAGAACCTTGACCAACTTATTGTCGGCATCCAGCAGCGCCACCTTGGTGCCGGCGGTGATGTACAGACCGGATTCCACGGTATTGCGGTCGCCCAATGGGATGCCGATACCGGCGTTGGCACCGATCAGGCAGCCTTCGCCGACGGAGATGACGATGTTGCCGCCACCAGACAGGGTGCCCATGGTCGAGCAGCCGCCGCCCAGGTCCGAGCCTTTACCGACGAAGACACCGGCGGAAACGCGGCCTTCGATCATGCCCGGGCCTGCAGTGCCGGCGTTGAAGTTAACAAAGCCTTCGTGCATCACGGTGGTGCCTTCGCCCACGTAAGCACCCAGGCGAATGCGTGCGCTGTCGGCGATTCGCACGCCGGCAGGCACCACGTAGTCGGTCATTTTCGGGAACTTGTCCACCGAGAAGACTTCCAGCAGGTTGCCCTTCAAGCGGGCTTCCAGCTGGCGTTCGGCCAGCTCGGCGAGGTCGATGGCACCCTTGTTGGTCCACGCCACGTTAGGCAGCAGCGGGAAGATACCGGTCAGGTTCAGGCCGTGCGGCTTAACCAGGCGATGCGACAGCAGGTGCAGTTTGAGGTAGGCCTCAGGGGTGCTGGTCAGCGCGCTGTCTTCAGCCAACAGGGTGGCGACCAGTGGCTTCTGGCTTTCGGCCAGGCGGGTGAGCAGGGCTGCTTGCGCCGCGTCTACATTTTTCAACGCTTCGGCCAGATCGCCGGCCTGGCTGTTGCTCATTGCGATGGTCTGGTTACCGCCCTGGTAACCGAGTTGCTCTATCACCTTGGCGACCAGCTCGCTGGCTGGGTTGAGCAGCGGCTGGGCGTAAAAAACTTCCAGCCAGTTGCTCTGACGGTTCTGAGTGCCAACGCCAAAGGCCAGGCTAAATAGAGTTGTGTTCATTTTATTTTCCTTACCGCAAATTCATGTGGGCCGAGTGGTCAACCCAGTTCGGCGGCATAGCGGTCGGCCTTGAAGCCGACCAGGGTCTTGTTGCCGAGATCCAGCACGGGGCGTTTGATCATCGACGGTTGGGCGAGCATCAGTTCGATCGCCTTGTGCTGATCGAGGTCGCTTTTCTGCACCTCGTCCAGCTTGCGGAAGGTGGTGCCTGCGCGGTTTAGGACGATTTCCCAACCATGCTCGTTGCACCACTTTTCCAGGTTGTCGCGGTCTATACCGCAAGTTTTGTAATCATGAAAGGCATAGCTTACCCCGTGCTCGTCGAGCCAGGAGCGGGCTTTCTTCATGGTGTCGCAGGCTTTGATGCCGTATAGGCTGTAAGTCATTGATTTATAAGGGGCTGTGTTGGCTCTCCAAAACCTCCCCAAATCCTCCCCAAAATTCCGGCGCGCATTATGCCACGTCGATCCACTCGGCCCCGCGCGCATCACGGTACAGGTCGGTCATTTTCGCGTGACGATGACCGAGCAAAGCCTGCGGGTCGCGACCTTCTGCGGCGTGCAGCCTTGCAGCCAGCGAGCGCATTTCATGGAAGGTCGGCGGGTGGTCGCCAAGATCAAGCCCGAGCTTGGTAGCGGCTCGATCCCGGGCTGCGGCAAACTCCTTGCTCAGCGTGTCCAGCACAATACTTTGCCCTGCCTTGGCACGACTGATGGTGCGTGCGTGGTGGATCAGGTGCTTGGACACTACCATGTCGCGACAGCTTTTAATCACCGCGCCCAGCTCAAGGCCGACCGACTCAAGCCGCAGGCCGGTACTAATGCGCAGGCGCGCACCGGTCTTTGACTGGATCACATGCAGGTGATCGTCGCGCACATCCTTGAACAACATCCCTGCCACATCCTCCCGCCGCTGCCCCGTCAGCACAGCCAGCTCCATGGCGCGCTTTAGCCATGACTGCTTGGCCTCCGCATAGGTCGCCTTCCACATATCCAGGGTCAGGCGCTGCCGCTTGATCTTCACGCGCGCCGCTTTGGTTGCGTCGGCCGGGTTGCTATCCGTCCAGCCAACCGCCATCGCCTCGACGAAAACGTCGCGCAGGAGTGAGCGCATCGCCCTGGACATTTGCCCCTTGCCACCTTTGGCCACGCCCGCCAAGTAGCCCGCCACGTCCATAGTGGTGATCGCCCGGATTGGCTTGCTGCCCAGCGCAACGTCAAGCCGGTTAATCCGCATGCGTGCGTTGCGCACGCTGGCCGGTGATAGCTCGCGCGCCTGATAAATCTCCCGGTACTCGACCAGCCAGGCCGAGAACAGAAGGCCGGCAGGCTCTGGCTGCTCAGTGATCCGCTGCGCCAGTGATACCGGCGCAGCGTTCAACGCATGGTTGGCGGCCACCGCTTCACGAATGGCGGCCTCCTTATCGGTGCCCATGCCAAAGCATCGGCCAGACACTGGGTCGCGGTACTGGTAGTACGTCACACCATTGCGCTTATCCAGCTTGCGGTACAGGTTCAGGCCGGCAAGGTCTTTGCTGCCTGGGTCACGCGGCCTTGGAGACATTGCGGGCGGCCTCTATTCGGTTGAGTAGGCTTGAGCCTCGCGGGATAGGCTGAGGCTTGGGTGGCTCGTGGTAGCGGGCGTCAATCTCAACATAGTAGCTGCGCCCATGCTTTACCGGGGCGGGCTGTATGCTGCCTTCGCGCGCCCACTTGCGCAGCGTGTTAGTGCTTGGCGGCGTCCTGAAGTTCTCGGCCGCCCATTCTTCAAGAGTTGCAAGGCTCATATCTCTCTCCACCCAGCGCGGCTGGGGAGTGTGGTTAGCGGTGGCGAATATCGCCCGACATTGTTTTGACTGAGCCGCGTATTGCCCCACAGGTAACATCGCCGCTCATGGTTCCTACGTCGCCGGTCACGTCGCCGCACCAAACATCGCCGCTCATCGTCTTAACGCGCCCAGCGCTACCCGCGACCTCGATGAGACCTGAGCCGCTTTCTACCGACTCAGCATTGCCGTTGACGGTTACGCTGACCGGCCCGACCAGTTCGCCAGGCTGTTCAACGCCATCGACCACCACCTTGTTTCCGACAATGCTCACGCTGCGGCCAGTGAAGGTCTTGCCGTCGATGGTTATGCTTGATCCGCTGGTTTTTATTTGCACAGGAATACCTCTCCACCGGCTCAAGCCGGCACAGTTAAAGATGGGGTTTAAGTTGCAGGCTAGGCCAGGTGGCTAATGCCTTTTTGCGTAGCGCGGTGAACGGCCAGGCAGATTGCGCCGGGGCTGACGCCGAGGGCTCGGCCGATCCGGCGCCAGGGCATTGGCTTGGGCAGGTGGCGCATTTCGTAGGCCCATACGAGCTGGGCCTTTAGGTAGGCGGGCTGGCTCATGGCTTGAGGCTGGCCAGCTTGGCGTCGATGCGTACCTGTAGGCAGCGCATTGCAGTTTGAACCGGCCCTTGGAAATCACCTTCCCATGTAGACAGTTCCTCGGCTATGCACTGGCGCACCAGCTCAGCGTCATGCGATGGCGGGGCGGACTTGGCTTGGTTTAGCAGCCGGTATATAGCCCCCTGAATCGCCTCCGGAGATGTGCAGTCCTTAACGGCTTCACTTGCCAGCTCAAGCCCTGCAACGTGAATCAGGTTAGGCGTCATGGCGTGGCTCCAAAGTCTGACCGGGATAAGGGCACTCAAACGCGATTGAGACAGCGCCGATATGCTCCCATTCTTCGCCGTTGTAATCCGGTTCAAGCTCGTACCAATACCAATCACCGTTCGCATCCATCGCTAGCCACTGCGCCCAATCTGGCGCGTCTTTCCATTCGGGTTTGTTCATTCCGCCACCTCGCCATTGGCAGTTGATAGTCGGTTGCCCGGCAGGCAGCTCATGGCGATTTGATCAAGACGCTTTTCAAGGATGCACGTTGCATCCACGGTGCCGCTGTACCACGCGCTAGTTCCGGTGGATGCAACGCGGCCATACAGCGCGACACCGAAGTAGACGACCGCCAGCCAGATAAGACAGCAAACCCCTATCGATTTGGCCATATTCATTCCGTCACCTCGCCATTGTCGGTTGATAGGGCTGCATCGATGGCGTCGTTCACCGTGTAGTCAAGCCGCTCGTTGTTGGTCGGGAAGCCGTCACAGATAACGCCGCAATCGTCGTAAAGCTCAACCCAGCCAGCACCTTGCTCGCAGTGAATCTCGATCTTCCAGCCATCCGGCAACGAGCCGCATGCGCGCTCAACTGCCTCGTAAAGTGGCACCTTGGAATCCAGAGCCTCCCGCAACCGCGCCACTTCAACCTCTAGCCGCTGGTTGGCGGCGTGGAGTTGGTCGTAGTCCTGTCGCAGATAGAAAGCGAAGTCTGCCAATTCATCGCCAATAGGCTCAAGGTACTGCTCAAGCCTTCGCGTGCTGATCTGGTGCTGCGTCTCGCAGATAGTGTGCAGCGTGCGCAGTGGGCTGCGGCGAGCAAGGCTTGCCAGTATCTGCATCAGCCGTGCCTCACTCATGGCGGCCACCATTCAGCAGTGCGCGGAGGTCACGCAGTCCATTGGCGATAATCTCACCTACTTCCTCGCTGACGCTTGCAGGGCAGCCATTGGGGATTCGCCAGCTCTGCTCAATGGTGCGCAGCAACTCACGCGGCACCTTGACCATAGTGAGGTCATCCTCCACATGGTCATCGCTACGGGCTGGCTCAACCGTTGGCGCAGGGGTTGGTGCGGCGGATAGCATTTCTGCGTATGCTTCTAGGGCAACAGCAATCTCAGCATCCCCCTGCGTTATTTCCCCCCAGAAGCAGTCGATCATCTCTGGCGTCGGCTCAACTGGCACCAGTCGATAACCATCCGGCACACCCCGCGACGGGTTGAGGCGGGCGACTTCACGAAGGCAGGCGTTCCAGGTGCGCGAGAACGCAACCCGCCCTGGATCGTCGTCGTGGAAAGTCGCCAAGCGCTCAGGCAGCACCACCGCGCTTGGATTGGGTGTCAGGGCGGCTATCTCCCGCGCCCGCTCGGCAATCTGAGCGCGGAACAGTTCGCAGTTATCAATCGCGGTGTCGATAGCGGTTTCAATTCGGGCTTGTTCGCTCATGGCATGCGCCTCCAGTTCTCAGGATTGTTCAGCTGTTCGCGGCTGCGGTAGTTGGTGCCTCGGCCAATGCTTTCCAGTTCACACATGCCGCCGCACTCCATGACTACCCGGTACACGATGCCGGTGGAGAGCTGCTGATAGCGGTCGTTTAGCTGGGCGTTGATGCGTTGTACGGCGGCGCTTTCGGTCATCGTTGTCATGCGGCCTCCATGTCTGCATCGTGCCAGCCAGCAAGCCACAGCGAGCGGCGGCGCATATCCAAGGCTGCGAATGGGCAAGCATTGCGCCCTTGCCCTGATCGGCGCGAACTCCGTCCGTCCAGATAAAGCGGGTGCCTATGGGGTGGTATGTCCATTGCTGGTTACTCCGGCTTGATGGGTGTGCAGCACAGGCATTTACAGACGCCTATGCGCTGGCCGCTGTGGCGGCAAAAGGTTGGGGTGTGCATGGGTGTCTCTTGGCGCTACAGGCGTCGCGCTCGCTTAGGATTGAAAAACGGCTTGCCCACCTCACCGCTTGCCGTCGCAAACTCAGTGCAGATAACCACTGTGTCAGCGCCGTCCTGTCGGTGGATGGGCATGCGCTCGAAGGGTAGGTGGCTGCAGTCGTCGAGGCGTTTGGAGCAGCCACGGCAGCGGCCGCCTTTGGGGTAGTGGGTCATGTGGTTGTTTCCGGATCGTCCTCGGTCACCGACGCCACACCGGAGTCGAGGTCGCGAAGCTCTTGAATGGTGAGGGTGGTGGTGCCGTCAGTTACGGCCCACTGGTTCAGCTCTAGGCTGCGGAAGGTGCCGCAAAAGTGGCGGTATGCACCCAGCGCAGCGCGGCGGAATGACTTCGCAGCCACCGGCCCAATCGGAATGTCCTTACCCCCCCCTGTGAGGGTGAGGTTGAAGGTGTCAAGGTCAGCGATGCGCTTCTGCGCCGCACGCACCGTGCTTGGCTGCAGCTCCATAGCCTCAGCCACTTCCGCTATCGACTTACCCATCAGGGCGTTAAAGATGTTCTGGTCGCGCTCAGGGTTGCGCAGGCCGGCATAAAGTACGTGTGGCATAGCTTTCTCCAGGCAATAGCAGCCCGCTGCGCTGCTGGCGCTGGGCTTGGTATGAGGGGTGTTACGGCAGGTCGTCAGCGTCGAGCTTTGCCGCGCTGCGCGCACCCAGGCTGTACAAATCACGCGCCACGTTTTCGTTTATCTCGAAAGTGTGGCGCGGTGTTTTGAGTGCATGGGCTGAGCCTTCTGGCCCCAGGGCATGCAGGTTGATGATCATGTTCTGGATGGCTTCAGATATGACCGTGATGTCGTGCCAGTGCATGAGGTCTTTGAGCATGGCGCGGGTGCCAGGGCGGACCTTGTTGCGCAGCTCTTCCTCACCCGCCGCTTTTGCTTTTTCGGCTGATTCTTCTGAGCGCTGCTGGGTTGTCTTGGCCATTACGCCTCCAAGTTTGTCTTGGGGCCACGCGGGATGCTGTGCTCGCGCAGGGTGTTGAGCACATTGCTGCGGGTTAGCTTGGGGGTGAAGTCGGCCTGGTCGGCTATCTCTTCAATGCGCAGCCCTTTGGCGGCCAGTTGGCGGATGGCCTCGATCTTCTGCTGCTTGGCGATCATGTTGGCGCGGGGCTTGCGCTCGCTGGCTGGCTTGCGCACGCGCACCCGGAGCACGGCCTTGGGCTTGTCGGGGCAGTGGATGCGAAACCCTGGGATGGGGGCGTCACCGATGCGGATGGGCAGGGTCTTAACTGGGCCGCACTCGGCTTCAAAGGCCGCCATTTTTGCGGCCAGGGTTTGGCGCAGACCATCGCGGGCCTGGATGCTTGTTATGTCGAACATAGGGCTACCGTGAATAGGGGCGCAGGACGCGCCGGTAAGGGGCTATGCGGCGCAGCGCAGGAAGTCTTTGACCACTGGCATGCGTGAGCGGCTGCAGGGTAGGGGGTTATCAACACCCTCCAAGTACACCGCGCCTTCGATGCGCTCCGGTGTGTGCACGACTTGCCGAATGCGAGCGCGGGCGACCAGTACGCCGCGGTTGACCAGCAGAAACTGCCGGCAGAACTCATCAGCCAGCACTTTGATGGTGTCGTTAAGCAGCAGCTCACGGCCATCAACGTGGTGGGCAACGGTGTACTTGTCGGCGTGCTGGAAGTGGGTGATCTGCTCGACTGGCCAGACCACCGGCTTGCCCCGGTACAGGGCTTTGACTGTTGTGCGGGTCATGCTGGCCTCCGTTTAGGCGACGGTGGGTTGGTGGGTGCCGTTCTCCAGGGCTTGCTGCAACCAGGCCGCTTCTTGTGCGGTGCGGCGAAAGCCCAGGACGCGGTGGCTGGTGCTGTCTACTACGCGAACCATGCCCTTGCCGCGTATCACGGCTTGGGTGCTGTCCGGGCGGTAGCCTTGCAGCAGGCTGCGCTGGGCAAAGGCGGCGCGGGCTTGGCGGGCGAGGGTGAGCAGGTCGGTCAGTTCGGCTGTGCTGGCTTTGGCTTGCTGGAATGCATTCATGGTGTGGCACCTGTGTTGGTCATACCCATAAGTCAGCCGCACCAACCCGCCAGACTTCCGCAAGGCTGCGTGCTGGGTTGGCTGCTTATGGGTACGGGATAGGGAAAAAGCCCGGCATCGGGAACCCGGTGCCGGGAATCGCGCTGTACGTTCGGGTGGGGCTTTGGGCTTGGCCCAATGATGCGCGGTCACATCGTCGCCCCGCTTGGCCGCTGCCTGTCAGGTGTTGGGCGCAGCCTTCAGGCTTACTGCGCCGCGCAGGTGTTGCGTTGGCTTAATTCATGGCCATGGCCTCCCGTTGTTCGCTCACTGGGCAGGCAGTGGCCACCTATTGAATTAGTGCCGGCTTGCGACCATTCCGGCTGACCTGCGGGGTGATCTAATCCCCTGGCGGCTTCGCTCCTGCTTAGCCGTGGCCCGAGTGCTTGCCGCCTCCCGGCGGTGTACCTTCCCAGTCGGAATGAACGATTCGTCTAGGGTTGTGATGCGCGAAAGTGCGCATCGGGGTGTGATTGGATTGGGTGGCGGGCTTCGATATTTCAGCGGGCTTAGTGTCGTACGGCGTACCAACTCCACGAACAGCCTCGATTACTTGCCACCTTTACTCTTGGAACTCCCAGCGCTTCTCGGTGCGCCCCGCCAATCACACTCCGATACGCCCTGCATGCAGGTGATCGGCCCGCTCTGTCGCCAGGTATGCGGGACACCCATACAAGGAACCGGCCATTCAGCCGGCACCGTGACTTCGAATTACTCAAACGATGGCGCGCCCTGGTCTTGGCATTGGCGTGCCTGACCTGCCCGGTAGGTTGGGCCGAGCAGCTAACGCCAGCGCATACCGATTCGCGGCGGTCTTGCAGGTGTTTGTTGGCCCGTATGCCCCGGTGGGCCAGTCCGGCTTATTACCGGGCGCGGCTTCATGCGTTGCCCGGTGGCGTCCCGGTCGTGTTGCGGGATTGGGTTAGGCACCTGCTGGCTGAGCCACTGCCCGCACTAGCGCCATGATTCCGGTCTGAATGTCTGTCTTGCCGATGTTTGCCCAGCGCAGTGGCTCGGCTGCCTGAAATCGGCTTAGCTCGTGGCACTCAGGTGTGGTGCCGGTATGTACGGTGGCCGGGGTTCCGTTTACTTCGTGACCCTTGATTGACCGCCCGGCATCTGCCCTTAGAATTTCCTGATCAGTGCTCAGGCGGCCTGCCAGCTCTGCCTGTAGCTGCAGCAGCTCAGCGCCCGCCGCCTTGATCCGGTTCATCAGGTCGACTTCTTCCTGGCTAAGCTCGCGGTAGCCGGTGATTTTGCGGTGTTGGTTTTCCATGGTTGCTCTCCGGTTGTTTTCCCAATGCGCCCTGTTGCCAAGGCGCATCAGTGAAAACTTCAGGCGTAGCAGCTGACCTCGTCGCGCGCCCTTGCGCGGTAGCGGCCGCCGAATCCAACCCAGTGGCTCATCGAGCATTCGCGCACGGCCTCATCCGGCCCAACCGCGCTGATTACGCCGGTTCGATCCGGCGCGCTGCTGAAGCTGATGTAGCCCTGAACTTCGCCATCCATGTAGCTGGCGCTGGTTAGGCCGCCATCGCTGTCGTGGTGCTTAATGGCATCAAACATGCTGATCCCCTCCGTTGTTTTCCCAATGCCCACTCAGTGAATGGGCATCAGTGAAAACTTGCAGCCGCACTGCTTTCCGGGTCATTCGCTCGGGTGGTAATCCATCGTCAGCCGTGTGCGTTCGCACCGTTGGCAGGCTTTCCTCGTTCGCCTGTCTGACGCCGGTCGCCGGTAGAGGCGTGCGGTTTGTGTTGCTGCAGGTTTTTAAAGAGTGGCGGCCTTTCGGCCTGGCCGGTGTTGCTTCGGCTTGGGTTTAAATTAGCAGCGGTCATATTATTAAGCAAGACCTGCGGTAATATATTTGTCAGGGGCACAAAAAAGCCCGCTCAGTGGCGGGCTTGGGTGTTTGGTGCTTGTATTAGTTTTGGTCGCGCCATGCCTTAGCGATGCGCGCAAGGGCCTTCATTGTTGGTCGGTCGTTCGCTCTGCCGTGCGCATCTGGCCAGAAGAGGGCGAGGATCAGGAAGCGATCTTCATATAGCTCACCCGGTACATAGAGGAGCGCCGCGTCGTCCCCGGGCCGGCCAAGCCTGCAGACCCTGCTGTGTTGAGGGGTGTTTTTGGGGAAGGCGGCTGGCGGTATTTTTATGTGGATGTGCATCATGCAAGCTTGCGCCGCTTGAATTGGCTGCATGTAAGGCACGTCTTTGCCGAAGATTGAAGGTATCTGCTGGCGCTCTGACTTAACGTAGCGAGTGAACTCTTCAAGCAGTTTGGCGGAAAGCCCAGGGTGCTTGTCATCTACTGGCTTGAAGAAGAGGGCAAAGGTCTCAGGGTGAAAGCGGACATCAACTGCCATTTGCTCCCTTAAGCCAGCTTGGCTAGTTGCCGGGTAGTGTGCGTGGCTAGCGCTGCAAGGGCGCCGCCTGAAAGCTGACTTTCAAACTCTGTGGGCACAACGAAGTGTTGGCGGAACTGGTTATCAATTGTGGCTAGGCGCGTGCGCACCTTTGCAATAGCGCGGCGTAACGCCAAGTGATGATCTGCCACCGGCACCGGCACGGCCGCCATTTGTAGCGAGGCCTCGAGCTGGCGAACAGCCTTAAGAAGCTGCATGTTGGTGAGAAAGTAGCTTTCATCTAGCTCATTACGTTCGAGCACAGTGCCGACTATTTGAATGTACTCGATATCGAGTGCAGCCCAATCTGCAACCATCTGAGAAATGGCCGCACTGAGGTCGCTGGCTTGAGCGTAATAGGCATGGTTGCCTGGCCTTGGCTTGTTTGGCGCTTCGGAGACGGATGAGTAATCACCCACCAGGGCTAGTGCTGCGACTATAAGCGCAGGAGCGGCAGCTTTTGCAGACATGGCGCACTCCTTTGGATGTCGTTAATAAGCGGGCTTGGACTATACGTACATGGCTACTTTATAGCCATCGGATGTTACCCAGCAATACTGACCATCTGTCCAGTTTAGCGCTCCGTGTGGCTAAAAGCCTGCTGGCGCGTGCTTGGATGGTGGCGCTGTATTTGGGCTCACCGCGCAGAGCGCACTTAGTGCGCCCGCGCCTCTTTACTTGGCTTGATGACGTTGGTTGCAACTAGCGCGCTAACGACTACTGCAAGCATGGCAAGACTGGGGAGGCTCTTGATGCGATTCAAGAGCAGACCAACCAGAATCACTGGCAGGGCCATTAGGGTAATAGTTGTCATGCAGACTGCGGCCGTGATCGGGTTGCGAGTGAGGTAGATCATCACCAGGCAATCCATTACCTCACGCATCTTCGGTGAGTCATCAGATGGCTTTGGTAGGCCCTTGCGGTTAAAGATAAGCGTAAAAGCCAGCACGAAAGGTGCAACCGCAACAAGAAACGGCAAGTACCACCACCGCTGGGTCATTAAGTAGTTGTAGTGGGCTGTCTGCTTTTCATTATCTGTTACAGAGTCGTCAGCGTATAGCTCGCTTAGAAGATCGACGGCGCGAGCCTGTACAGCCAGTGAGCGCTTGCGGCAAAGCATCCAGTAGAGAACAGTGGCGGCGGCAATGAGTAGGCCGATTAGAACTGAGCTGGTCATTTCTTCCCCCCTTTCTTTTTGCGTTTGCTCTTGAGGTCTAGTGTATCCCAAGCGGCGCTCTCGCGCAGGTTGAGTTCTCTCTCAGCTGGTGCTGTGGTGCGACGCATCCACAGCCAATAATACGGAAATAGCGCAATGGCCGCTGTTACGGCCGTTACAAAGGGCGGCGATCTATCCCAGGCGATGATATACAGCCTTCCTAGCGCATCAATGGTTGATGGCCAGTCTTCAAAAGACAGGCTGATCATGCTGAATTCTATAAGCGGTCCAGATCCATCTGCTTGCTGTGTCATTTCGCGATGCTAAGCCCGCGCCGGCGGCGCACGGTTGACCACCAGAAGACCCAGCCGAACATGCGCACCTGGGCGAACTCTTCGGGGCTCAATACTTCGTCGGGGAACTCTTCGTCGTTCTCGCTGCGCACGCGCACGCTGCCGCCGGGGAGGCGGTAGAGGTATTTGACGCGCAGCATGCCGTCTTGGTCGAAGGCGTATATCTCGCCGTCTTCTATGTGCTTGCTGCCGGTATCAATGCCGATGGTGGCGCCGTCCATGATCAGGCGCTCCATGCTGCGGCCCTTGACGGTGGCGCACACGGCGTTGGCGGGCATCACGCCGGCTTCGCGTAGCGTGGACTTTGCGAAGCGAAGCAGTCTGCCTGGCACTTCGATTACCTGGGTGGCACCGCCTCCTGCAGCCAACTCAACCTCCTTGTAGAGCGGTATGGCGACTTCATCGTCACCCAATGGTGTGCTGCTATCCCAGGCTGACATGGTGCCGATCAGCTCAGCATTTGCCTCGACTGGCTTTGCGCTAATCACTGTCTGTGCCTGCCGGCGAATCTCTTCAGCCAGTCTCGGGCTGAAATCCTGAATCGGAACCTGCAGGTACCTTGCGAAAACGGAAGCTGCCTCGGCGTTCAGAGCATTACGCCCAGTCAGGTAGTGGCTGGCCGCGCTTTGAGAGTTGGCTTTAAGGCCTTCTATCGCAATCAGCTCCTGGGTGACGCCCAGCGCTTTCTTTTTCGCCTTGTAGATGGCGTTCAGGGCTGCGCATTCGCGCTGTTCTTCAGTGCTGAGCGCTCGTTTTTTTGGATTTTCATTCATGAGCTGAGCTTATGACTTCCGGTAATAGCAATCTAAGACCGCTGGTCTTGCTTAAAGCAAGACCGCGAGTAATACTTGCGCATACAAAGAACCTGGAGCGGCCAATGAAACGCACCCCCCTCACAACCTTCGTACATGAGCGCACGCAAGAAGAATGCGCCGCGCTGCTCGGCTGCACCCAGGGCGCCATCAGCAAAGCCCTGCGCGTTGGCCGCGCCGTTTTCGTCACCGAGCACCCCGATGGCAGTTTTTCGGCTGAGGAACTTCGCCCGTTCCCATCGCAGTCTGCGAAAACTCAAGCCGCCTGATCCATTGATTACAGCTTGGCAGCCAGCCGGCTGGCCCGCCACGACAAACCCGCTGAGGTTTCCCGATATGGAAGAGATTCACCGCGCTATTCACGAAACCGTTCTGGCTGCTGGCCCAAAAGAGTTGGCCCACAAGATGGGTATGGCGCACACCACCCTGCTTAACCGCGCCAACCCAAACGACGACACCCACCGCCTGAACGTGGAGCAGCTGCTGCAGATCATGTTGCACAGCGGCGATGCATCGGTGCTGCGTGCGATGGCGACTGAGTTCGGCTTTGAGTTGGTGGCTAAACAAGCCCCGGCTGCCACTGGCCTTACGGCTGCGTTGCTGGGTATGTCGGCCGAGGTGGCGGACGTGACCCGCGCCGTGGCGGATGCCTTGGCTGATGGCCATGTGTCGCAGACGGAGAAGCAGCTGATCAAGCGTGAGCTGCTGGGCGCTAAAGACAGCCTGGCAGTGCTGGAAGAGTCGATAAAAGCCGCCTGAATTGCAGGCAAAAAAAAGCCGCTGGTCTAGAGCGGCTTCTTCAACAACAACACACGGAGTCGATTATGCCCATGCAGCCTTCCCCGAGCAATACCACCCTTACCGCGCCACGTTTTGCGCAATGTGAAAACGTGGCGCGGACGATGAGCAGCCGAGAGATTGCCGAGTTGACTGGCAAGCGTCACCCGGATGTGAAGCGTGACATTGCGGCCATGCTCGATGCGCTGAATGGAGATGTGAGCAGTTTTGCGCGCATCTATCTGGACAGCCAAAACCGTGAGCAAACCGAGTATCACCTTGATCGTGAGCACACCGATTGCTTGCTGAGCGGCTACAGCGTGCCGTTGCGTATGAAGGTGATCCGCCGTTGGCATGAGCTGGAGCAGGGCGCTTTGGCTCCGGTCATCCCGCAGAGCCTGCCTGAGGCGTTGCGCTTGGCCGCTGACCTTGCCGAGCAAAACAACCAGCTGCGCCTTGTGGTAACCGAGCAGGCGCCGAAGGTTGAGGCGCTGGCGCGCATTGCGGCGGCGCGCGGCTCGATGTGCCTGACGGATGCGGCCAAGCACTTGGGCGTGCAGCGCAAGGTGCTGATCGCTTGGCTGCGTGAGAACCGCTGGGTTTATCGCCGTGAGGGTTCGACGCGCTTGTTGGCGTACCAGCCGCGCGAGGCCGCCGGGCTGCTTGAGCATAAGGTTACGGTGATTGGCCTCGAAGATGACGGCGCTCAACGGCTTGCCGGGCAGGTGCGGGTTACGCCGAAGGGCTTGGCGAAGCTGGCGCAGAAGATGGGTGCTGCCCAATGAGCGTGCAGGCAATGACCTGGGCGCTTGAGCAGACGCTGGTGAAGACGCCAACTGCGCGGCATGTGCTGCTGTGCTTGGCTAATTACGCGGATAAGCATGGCCATGCTGCCTTCCCTTCGGCTAACAGTTTGAGCGCGGACACGGGGCTCTCTGTGCGCACGGTGCGCAGTGCGCTTGAGCACTTGCGTGAGGTGGGTGCGATTGCGCCGGGTAACCAGGCTATTGCGGCCGCCTATATCGACCGTCACGACCGCCGCCCAGTGGTTTATGACCTGGCCATGCAACGGGGTGCAGCTGCTGCATGCGGCACTGAGCGGGGTGCAGTAGATGCATGCCGTTGTGAGGGTACGGGGTGCAGCTCTTGCACGAACGGGGTGCAACTGACGCAGGAACGGGGTGCAGCAGCTGCACCCAATCCGTCCACTAATCCATCACTTAAACCAAAAGCTGGGCGCACAGGTGCGCCGGGTGCCGCGAAGTACGACCCGGTGACTGAGTGCCCTGGCAACGTCAGCCCGAGCATTTGGGCGGAGTGGTGCCAGTACCGCCGTGAAATCCGCAAGGCGCTGACCGCCACCACTGTTCGCAACCAAGCCGCCGCCCTGGCTGGCCACCACAACCCCGATGCCGTGCTGAGCCAGTCGATGGCCAACGGCTGGACGGGCATTTTCCCGGAGAAGATTACTCATGACGCCAGCCAGCCAAATCGCCCAGCAGGTGACAAGTCAGCCGTTGGGCAAGTGCGAGCCGCCATTGCCGCCCGTGAAGCCCGAGAAGCTGCGCCAGGGCCTGCTGGACAACCTGTGGCTCAAGATGACGGAGCTTTACGGGCACCGCTGGACGGGGAGTTTCGGCGTGTCGGCTGACCAGACCCACGCTTGGGCAGCCACGTTGGGCGGGTTGCGCGGTGCGCAGATCGCGGTAGGCCTTTCGGCCCTGGCGGAGACCCAAGACCCGCAGTTGAAGCGCTGGCCGCCGGCGGCCCCTGAGTTCCGTGCAATGTGTGAGAACCGTGACCCGGAGGCGTTTGGTTTGCCGGCTGAGGGGGCCGCCTACCACGAGGCCTGCAAGCGGGCGCATCCGGCGGGCGGTTCGATTGATGCGCCGTGGAGCCATCCGGCTGTTTGCCACGCGGCGCTTGAGACGGGCTTTCACTGCCTGCTCAGCTCGAAAGCCGATGTGAGCCGCAAGCTGTTTGCCCGCAACTACGAGGCCGCCTGCCGCATGGTGATGGATGGCCAGGCGCTGAAGGCGATCCCGCTGGGGCTGCCTGACCCGTATTCGGTTTCATCGGTACGCACCGAGGAAGGTGGGCGCAAAGGGCTGGCCAGTTTGCGGGCCGCGCTGCGTGGCGGGGTGGCGCAATGAACTGGCGCAAACATTCGCCTTATCTGCTGGTCAGCGACAGCGGCTACAAGGTGGCCAAGTACATCAGCGCCGGCGTTGCGAGCTATCGCGCAAGCATCAACGGGGAGTTCATCGGGCAGGTGTGCACCACGGCCAAGGCCGCGCAGACGATCTGCGAGAACCATCAATTAATCATGGGGGTGGCTGCGTGATCGAGTTTGTTAGCAACAAACCCAAGCCAGACGGCAAGCGGGTGCACACGCAAATGCGCCGGGATGTGGAGTGGTTGTTGATTCAGGGCTGGCAGCTTGAGCGCAAGGCGGATGGGGTGCACCTGAGCCTGGGCAGCAAGAAGAAGATCGTGCGCGGTGGGGTGTTGATCAATGGCTGAGTGGCTACCCGCTGAAACCGCGCCGAAGGATCGCCAGTTTCTTGCCGACACCGGCGGGCCTTGGCCTGTTGTGGCGCAGTGGAGTGATTACCAGTGCGAGTGGGTGACGGCGCAGTTGGAGGGCAACTTGTGCGATGGCAAGAGTGACCCGGCCTATGTGACTGAGTACGAGCACACGCTCAAGGGTTGGATGGAATTACCGGAGGTGGTACGTGGGTGAGCCAATCAAGACTGAAAGCGCCTTGGATACCCAGGTGGGTGGCGCGCATTACAAGGGCATGAAGATCCAGCCCATGGAGTACAGCATGGCCAACGGCCTGGACGCCTGCCAGCACACGGCCATCAAGTACATCTCGCGGTTTCGGCAGAAGGGCGGCATTCAGGATTTGGAGAAGGCCAAGCACTGCATCGACATGCTGATTGAGTTTGAGCGCCGGGCAATGGCTGAGGCTGAGCACTGATGGCTGCTGCAGGAAAGAAGGCGGGCGAGCTGCGCACCACGGGTGATGTGGTGCTGTGGTGGCTGCGCAGGGTGGAGCAGAAGTATCCGGCGAACTCGGACTACAGGAAGAATGTGGTCTCGATGGCCAAGGTGAACATTCTCCCGGCCCTTGCTCGTGTGGCCATCAAGAAGCTGGATCGGCGGGTTGTGGATGACAAGCTGATCTGGCGCATGGGTGGTGACGGGAAGAAGCCAGCCACCCAGCAGAAGGCTATTCAGGTGTTGCGCCGTGCGTTCGCGACGGCCGAGAAGACGGGGCGCATCAAGATTAACCCGATGGCCTCTATCACGTTCAAGGACTTCGACAGCGCACCCATCAAGAGCAAGCCCGCTGCGTTGTCGCGCATCGACCTGCCGCCTTTGGTTGCGCAGCTTTCAGAGGCCTTCGACAAGGACCCGGTGAACGGCCTGTTGCCTTTGATGATGCTGGCCCACGGCACGCGCATATCGGAAACGCTCAAGGCCACCTGGGCGCATATTTCGAGGGCTGAGCGCTTTTGGGTGATCCCCGCGAACAAGTCCAGCCGGCTGCATGAGCTGCCTCTGACGCCTCAGGTGCTGGCGTTGCTGGCGCGCTATCGGGCTGCGTTGCCTGATGCCCGCGCCCAGGGTGATTGGGTGTTCCCGGTGAGGGGCGGCGCTCGGTTGTCGGCCACTACGGCGCATTCAATGTTCCGGGCGATATCGGGCGGGAAGTGGTCGAGCCATGACTTGCGCAAGTTGATGCGCGCCTCGCTGTCTGAGCTGGGCGTGGATCACTTCATTGGTGAGCGGCTGATCAACCACAGCCTTGGCAAGACGGCAGAAACCTACCTCACGCGTGATGTTGCAGGCCGCTGCCGTGAGGCACTTGAGCTATGGCATGCCCGGCTTGATGAGTGTGGGTTTGCAATCGCGCACGGCTTAAATGTTGCCGCTGCTGCATCTCCGCAAACAGCCGGGGGCCTAGACGCTGCGGGCGCTCCGGGCGTTTCCAGTGTATTCACGGGTAGAGGATGTATATGAGCGGAATGAAGGCACTTCAAGCGCTCGGGCGGCTCAAGGTCGGCGCGATGAATAAGACCGAAGCAGCCTATGACCTACTGCTGAAACAGCGCCTGCATGCTGGGGAGATCCAGTGGTACCGCTTCGAGGGTGTGAAGCTTCGCCTGGCTGATAACACCTTCTATACCGCGGACTTCTTCGTGATGAATGCCGAGGGCTTGCTTGAGGTGCATGAGGTGAAGGGCTTCTGGACGGATGACGCTCGGGTGAAGACGAAGGTGGCGGCGGCGATGTACCCGTTCAAGTTCTTCGGTGTGCAGCGCGGTAAGCGCAACACCGGCTGGGTAGTCGAGGAGTTCTGATGGCGCGCCAGATAGCGGTGATCCCTCTGGTGCGCTGTGAGGTGTGCCAAGGGCAGGGCGTTATCAAGGGCATTTTTGATGTGTTCGATTGCGCGGGCTGCAACGGGGCTGGGTTGATCGATCGCACAACCAATAAGGCGCTGAGCCTTGAGCAGATGGTGCAACAGCTGCGGGTAAGGCTGAACCGAGCCCATCGGCAGGTTGAGCAGCAACAAGAACAACTGGAGCGCGCTGGCTTGGTACCCGTAACGGGGCCGGCAGCGGACTACCAGGGCAACAACAAGAAGGGCGCGGGCGGCGCGCACTTCACTGGCGATTGAGGGGATAGCCATGCAACACCTGGATACTGAGTACATGCTGCAAGAGTGGGGTGTGTGGCTGCGTGTGCAGTCCGGCGTGCCGAGCTACGTTTCACCCAGCCTGGCGCTTATGCGTGATCATGTGCAGGTTGAGCGCGCCCCTGATCCCTGTATCACTGATGAGCTGGCCCTGCTGATCGATGGCAAGGTGTGCCGCTTGTTCGATCGCTATGAGGAAGCGGGCCTGGCACTGTGGAACTACTACCGGCACCAGGGCATGAGCTATCGCCGTCTGGGGCAGTTGATGACGGCGGCGCTGGGCAAGCCTGTGACCCATGTTCGCGCTCAAGAGTTGGTGATGGTGGGCGCTGCCTGGGTTGATGCCGCGCTGTGCCACTACCAAGAGGTAGCGTGACTGTTTAAATGTACACGCTGTGGTTATTGACAGTGGATTACACGGGCTGTACATTTCTCCCCATCTTGCGGTTTTACCGCTTCAAAAGCCCTGGCCTAACCGCCGGGGCTTTTTCGTTTCCGCTATCCCTAGCTGTTCCCCAACAGCCCTTGCCCGATCACACCGGGCCTTTTATCCCTGACACCCAGCACACGTGCTCGCCTCTTTGCTCCAAGCGGATGGCGGCGCATTGCTGTGCTGGACCTACAGCAAAGCCCGGCCGGCGATGGCCAAGGTACGCCAATGAGACCAAACACCATGACCGAGCCAGCATCTACCGCATTTGGCGGGATCGCGCTGTACAAGCTGGGTGTGCTGGGCGCATTCGCTGCCGTACTTGTGACCATCGTTGTAATGGCTATGACCCTGCCCAAGACGGCGCGGGAGTTTGTAGTGGCCATGATCTCGACAGTAGTGGCCAGCCTTGGCGGTGGTGCGTTCATCATCCGCTGGTTTGAGCTGGGTCACTGGATCAATGACGACATTGGCCTAGTCGCCCTGGCTGCCATCATCTTTGTCTGTGGCCTGCCTGCATGGGTCATGGTTCGCGGTTGGTTCGTGTATGCCGAGCTAAGCAAGCACATGAGCCTGCCTGACATGCTGCGCGAGCTTAAGGCTGTGGTGTGGAAATGAGTGAGTTCACCCCAGAAGAAAAGGCTGCGATGCGCGTTGTAGAGCAGATGCTTGAGAGTGGCCGAACAGTTCTTTTGGTTGATCGTTGGTCGCGGGGCGCCTTGCGCTTTATGAAGCCGCGCCACTCTTCGGTGCACAAGCACGCAGTCAAGAAGAAATACCGTGGCGCTTAAGCCGCCTAAGCCATGCGCATGGCCTGGTTGCAGTGTCCTGGTGCGTGGTGTGAGCCATTGCAGCGTGCACAAGCCCTTGGCCGATGAGCGCAGGGCAGAGCAGCTGAAGCGCGCCCACAAGCAGTACAACAAGCGCCGTGATGAGTCCGATGAGTTCTACAAGACAACTCGCTGGACCCGCTTCCGCGTCTATTACCTGCGCCTGCATCCTCTGTGTGTCGAGTGCACCAAGCATGACCGTGTGACGGCCGCTGTGATCCTCGACCACATTAAGCCTTACAAGACTCACCCTGAGCTGGGCCTCGACTGGCACAACGTCAGACCGCTCTGCAGACCGTGCCACAACCGCATCGGTGAGCGGGTCGGCCTGACAGGGGAGGGGGAGGGTCAAAAGTAGGGCAAGACCGCCTTCCCGAACGACGGGGGGAACCTTTTTCTTACGTCTCCAAAATAATGGTTTTCAAAAATGGCCCGACCAAGGACGCCGACCAACGTGCTCGACGCCCGTGGCGCATTTAAAAAACACCCCGAGCGTGCGCGAACTGACGCCCCGACTGCCGGCCCGCTTGGCAAAGCGCCCGCCCATATCGACGGCGAAGTGCTCAAGGCCTGGAAGGAAATCGAGAAATCAGCACCGCTGGAAGTGCTCACCGCTTCTGACCGGCTAGCCCTTGAGCTGGCTGCAAACCTCCTGGCTCAGTTCCGCCTTAACCCGATTGACTTCCCGGCCGCCAAGTTGGTGCGCCTTGAAGCCCTGCTGGGCAAGTTCGGCATGACCCCTGCCGACCGCGCCAAGGTTGGCGGCAAGAAAGACGCCCCCAAGGGCAACCCATTCGATGACCTGTAATGGCCGCCAAGAAAACCTATCCGCTGGTAAAAGCAGCGGAGGCCTACGCACGCCAGGTGATCAGCGGGAAGATTCCGGCCTGCAAGTGGATCAAGCTGGCCTGCCAGCGTCACCTCGATGACGTAAAGCGCTCCAAGTCGGCCGACTTCCCCTATGTGTTCGACCCGGCCAAGGCCGAGCGCGTTGCCAAGTTCCTGCAGCTGCTGCCGCACACCAAAGGTAAATGGGCTAGCAAGCGCGAGACCATCAAGCTTGAAGGCTGGCAGCTATTCAGCGTGTGCATCCCGTTTGGGTGGCTGCGCAAGAAAGACAAAACCCGGCGCTACCGCACCATCCTGATTTTCGTGCCGCGTAAAAACGGCAAGTCGATCATCGGCGGCGGCCTGGGCCTGTACATGTTCACCGCTGACGGCGAGTTTGGCGCGGAGGTTTACAGCGGCGCGACCACCGAGAAACAAGCATGGGAGGTATTCCGCCCAGCCAAACTCATGGTTGACCGCACCCCCGCGCTGCGCGACCACTACGGCGTCGAGGTTAACGCCTCCAACATGTGCCGCCTCACCGATGGCTCACGCTTTGAGCCGGTGATCGGCAAGCCCGGTGATGGCTCCAGCCCAAGCTGCGCCATCGTTGACGAATTTCACGAACACCAAGACTCAACCCTGTTTGACACCATGGAAACCGGCATGGGCGCCCGCGAGCAGCCCGTCATGCTGGTCATCACCACCGCAGGGTCGAGCATCGGCGGCCCATGCCACCAGCTGGTCAGGGACTCCGAGCGCATGCTTGAGGGTGCAATCGAGCGCCCCGACCTGTGGGCCATGCTCTACACGATTGACCCTGGCGACGACTGGACCAGCGAATCGGTACTGATCAAGGCCAACCCAAATTACGGCATCAGCATCAACGGCGACTTTCTGCAGGCGCGCCAGCGTGACGCCATGCAGAGCGCCGCCAAGCAGGCCACGTTCCGCACCAAGCACCTCAACGAATGGGTCGGCGCCAAAAACGCCTGGCTCAACATGCTGCGCTGGAAAGAAGCCCCTGCCCGCAAATCGCTCGCAGAGCTTGAGGGCAGGCCATGCATCATCGGCCTCGACCTGGCCAGCAAGATCGACATCGCCGGCAACCTGCTGCTGTTCCCGCCGGTTGAGGGTGACCCGCTTTGGCACGTCCACGGCCGGTACTACCTGCCTGAAGTGCGCGTGATCGAGGAACTGGACAGCAACACCGCCCGCTACCGCGAGTTTGACGCCCTGGGCCTGCTGACACTCACCGATGGGGAAGTGATCGACTTCGAAGTCATCAAAGAGGATCTGCGCGAGTTCGCCGGCCGCTTCGATGTGCAGCAAGTCGCCTATGACCCCTGGCAAGCCACCCAGCTTGCGCAGGAAATGCAGGCCGAAGGGCTGTTGATGGTCGAAGTGCGCCAGACGGTGCAGAACATCAGCGAACCCATGAAAGAGCTTGAGGCGCTCACCCTGCGCCGCGTGCTGGCTCACGGTGACTGCCCGATCCTGACATGGATGGCCAGCAACGTGATCGCCAAGCTGGACGTAAAAGACAACATCTACCCCAACAAAGAACGGCCAGAGAACAAGATCGACGGCATCGTCGGCTTGATCATGGCCATCAGTCGGGCAATTGCGGGCAGAGAAGAAGAAGCCCCAGGGCTTTCTGACCACATCGTGAAACACGGAATCAGGACGCTCTGATGGGAATACTCAAAAGCCTCGGCCGGCTGTGGGCGAAAAGTGATCCGCAGATCATCGACACGCCCGAAAAGCTGGCCCGCGCCCTTGGCGTTGAATACGAAACCCACAGCGGGCAAGTGGTCACCACCAACAGCGCCATGCAGCAGCTCACTGTATTTAACTGCGTTCGGGTCCTGGCTGAGTCGGTTGGCATGCTGCCCTGTCGGCTGTTTCAGCAAGTCGGGCGCGAGCGCTCAGGTGCCACCGGCCACCGGCTTTACCCGCTGCTTTCCGTCGCACCTAACGGCTACATGACCGCCCAGGAAATGTGGGAGCTGCTGATTGCCTGCCTGTGCCTGCGCGGCAACTTCTACGCCTACAAGGTCATGGCGCTGGGTAACGTGGTTGAGCTGCTGCCAATCAACCCAGCCAACGTAAAGCCCAAGCTTAACGACGACTGGACGGTTGAGTACCAGGTTACGTTCAAGGATGGCGTTCGCACGCTGACGCAGGATGAAATCTGGCACGTGCGGCTGTTTACCCTAGACGGCCTCAACGGCCTGAACCCCATCGCCTACGCCCGCCAGGCGCTGGGTCTTGGCCAGGCAATGGAGCAACACGCCGCCAAGCTGTTCACCAATGGCGCAGTCACCTCTGGCGTACTGGCTACCGAACAGCAACTAACAGACGAAGCATTCAAGCGCCTTAAGACAGAGTTTCAAGGCGAGCACATGGGCGTGGCCAATGCCTACAAGCCAATGATTCTTGAGATGGGCCTGAACTGGAAACCGATCAGCCTCAATGCTCAAGACTCGCAATTCATCGAATCGCGCAAGCTGACAGACGCCCAAATCTGCGGGCTGTTCCGGGTGCCGCCCCACCTGGTGGCCAGCATGGAAAAGATGACGCTCAACAACATCGAGCACATGGGCATGAGCTTCGTGAACTACAGCCTGGTGCCGCTGCTCACCCGTATCGAGCATCGCATTCAGGTTGGGTTGCTGAGCGAGAAAGACCGCCTTACCCACTACGCCAAGTTCAATGCCGGCGCACTGCTGCGCGGCGACATCAAAGGCCGCTATGAGTCCTACGGCAAGGGCATTCAGTGGGGAATCCTCAGCCCCAACGATTGCCGCGAACTGGAAGACCTCAACCCGCGCGATGGTGGCGACATCTACCTGACCCCCATGAACATGACCACCAACCCGGAGGCCGGGAATGAAGACAAAACAACGCCTTGATATGCCGCTGACCGTTAAATCGGTTAGTGACACTGGCGAGTTCGAAGGCTACGGCTCTGTGTTTGGCGTCGAAGACAGCTACGGCGACGTGGTTGTGCGCGGCGCGTTCACCGCAAGCCTTGAGCGCTGGGCAGCCAAAGGCCGGTTGCCGGCCCTGCTGTGGCAGCACAACATGAGCGAGCCCATCGGTGTTTACACCGAGATGCGTGAGGACGAAACCGGCCTCTACGTCAAAGGCCGCCTGCTCATTGATGCCGACCCGCTTGCCAAGCGCGCCCACGGCCACATGAAGGCTGGCAGCCTGTCCGGGCTATCCATCGGCTACATGCTCGATGACTACGAATACGACAAAGAAAAGGGCATCTGGATTCTCAAGGCCATCGACCTTTGGGAAGTCTCGCTGGTGACGTTCCCGGCCAACGATGAAGCCCGCATTTCTGATGTGAAATCCCTGCTTGAGCGCGGTGAAACACCGCCACCCAGCAAGGTCGAGAAGGCCCTTCGAGAGGTTGGGTTTTCCGGCACACAAGCCAAGGCCTTTATGGCCAAAGGCTATAGCGCCATCACCCCGCGAGAGGCGGGCGCAGACGAAGCGCTGCAAACCCTGAAATCCCTAATCGCCAAAATGTAAGGAGCCTCTCATGGCTGTTGAATTGAAAGACGTGCAAGACGTTGCCGAAGCACTCGGCAAGAAGTTTGATGAGTTCAAGGGCGCAAACGACAAGCGCGTTGATGCCCTGGAAGCCGAAAAAGGCAAGCTGTCCGGCCAGGTTGAAGCCCTTAACGGCAAACTGACCGAGCTGGACGCCCTCAAGTCTGAGCTTGAGAAAGAGCTGGCCGGCATCAAGCGCCCAGGTGGCAACGCCGACAAAGTGGTGTCTGAGCATAAAGCTGCATTCATGCAGTTCGTGCGTAAAGGCAAGGACGACGGCCTGGGCGAACTGCAAGCCAAGGCCCTGCAGACCACCGTTGAAGCTGACGGCGGCTATGCCGTACCGGAAGAACTCGACCGCGCCATCCTTGAGCTGCTGCGCGACGAGTCGCCCATGCGCCAAGTGTGCAGCCAGATCACCGTGTCCACCCCGGATTACAAGAAGCTGGTGAACCTGGGTGGCGCTGGCTCTGGCTGGGTTGGCGAGACTGACGCCCGCCCAGCAACCGGCACCCCAACCTTGGCGCAAATCAGCGCCGTCATGGGTGAGATTTACGCCAACCCGCAGGCCACCCAAACCAGTCTCGATGACATGTTCTTCGATGCTGAGGGCTGGCTGAATGCCGAAGTCGCCCGCGAGTTCTCCGAGCAGGAAGGCTTGGCGTTCCTCACCGGCAACGGCACCAACAAACCAAAAGGCCTGCTGGCATACACCATGGCCCTGACCGCCGATGATGTTCGCGCCTTCGGCACCATCCAGAACATCAAATCGGGCACTGCCGGTGACTTCGACACCGACGACCTGGTGAAGCTGGTTTACACCCTGCGCAAAGGTCACCGCGCCGGCGCAAGCTGGATGCTGCCGAACATGACCCTGTTCAAGATCCGCACCATGAAGGACCTGGAAGGCAACTACATCTGGCGCCCAGGCATCGAAGCCGGCCAGCCGTCCAGCCTGCTGGGCTACGGCGTGACCGAGAACGAAGACATGCCAGCAGTGGCTGCAGATGCCAACGCGGTGCTGTTCGGCGACTTCCGCCGCGCATACACCATCGTTGACCGCATCGGCACTCGCGTACTGCGCGACCCCTACACCAACAAGCCGAACGTCGGTTTCTACACCACCAAGCGCGTAGGCGGCATGTTGACCGACTCCAACGCCGTGAAAGTGCTCACCCTGAGCGCCTAACCCTAATAGGGCCAGCTACGGCTGGCCCTTGCTGAGGCCATTAACATGCCAAAAATCAACGTCACCCAAGCGTTCCCGTTTTCGCCCGACGGCAACACCGTTGTGCAAATCGAACTGGGCGAGCAAGAAGTCTCCGAGCGCTGCGCCGTTGTTGCGGTCGAGCAGCTCAAAGTTGCAACACTGGCAGGAGCGCCGGCTAAAAAAGAAAAGCCCGCCCCAGAGCCTAAAAAATGATTGCCCTTGCCGCCGTGAAGGCGCACCTGCGCGTCGAGCACGACGACGAGGACACAATGATCCAGGGCTACATAGACGGCGCCATCAGCGCCTTCGAAGTCTGGACCAACCGTAAGCTGGTTGAGGACGAAGCCTCATTGCCGGAGCCAATCGGCAACGCGCTGGTCATCAGCAAAAGCATCCAGCAAGGCGCACTCATGCTCATCGGCCACTGGTACGCCCATGCTGAGAGCGTAGTAATCGGCACCATTACCGCTGAACTGCCCTTTGCCACTCATGCGCTGTGGCAGCCCCATCGCTGGGTGAACATCTGATGCGCGCCGGGAATTTGCGCCACCGCGCCACCATCCTCAGCCTATCCGCTGACCTATGCCCGGTTGAGCACGGTGCCCGCTGGGCCAGCATCCGCGCCAAGGATACGGGCGATGTAACGGCCCCAGCCGGCCTGCGCTCAACCGGCTTGGTCGAAGTGCGCGCCCGCTATACCAATGAGTTGCAACAAGGCCGCTACCTGCGCAACGGTAACCGCCTGCTGTACATCGCCAGCGCCCCGCGTGACCCCATGGGCACCCGCGCTGAAATGGTCATGAGCTGCGCTGAGTTGGTTGGCCAGTGCGCTGAGTACCGCCCGCAAAGCGGCATGCCTGTCGCCTGCCGCGTGCACCTCGCCCACCTGGCGCCCTACTTGGACGACATGGGCCAGGTCACGGACTACAAAACCAAAGCCGAAGTGGCGGTGATCGAAGTAGGGCGGCCCGAAGAGGGCGACCAACTGCTCATTGCCGGGGCTCTGTACAACGTCATCGCCTACGCCCGCGACAGCGACGACGGCGTGGTGCGCGGCCTCTGGCTGGAGCTGGTTGCATGAACGTCACCATACAAGTGATGGGCCTCAAGCAAGTCCAGCGCCAACTGGAAGGACTCGGCAAAAAGGTTGATCCCGTACTGCGCGGCGCGCTCAACACTACCGCCACCAAAACCCGCTCTGAGCGCTTCGTTAAGCCGCTGACGCAGACGATAAGGCCGCAGCGGGTTCGTGCTGCGCTCAAGGTTAAACGTGCCCGCCGTGGCCGAATGGATGCACGCATTATCCCCAGTAGCTCCGGCGTGCTAGTTGCTAATTACCGCACCTGGGGGTTTGACGTTATCGACGCCACCCGTGCGCGGATATGGGTTCGCGGGCCGCGCGGCAGGAAGATCGCCGCAGGCTTTGTAAACCCATCCAGCAGTCAAAAGCTGCCGCTTTCCACCCGCAGCAGCAAGACCGCGGCAAGGGGCAAAACCTACGCCTACAAACGCGCCCTGCAGTTGGCGCGCGGTCCGAGCACGGCTTATTGGTTTAAGCAGCTCGCCACGACCCAAACAATTAAATGGACAAGTGATTACCTGCAGGCTGAGTTCGCCAAACGCCTACAGAAAGAAATCGACAAGGGGCCACGATGACCAGAGGTACTGAGCTTTCCGAAGCGCTGGAAGTGCGCCTTGATGCCATCAAGCAAGCTGCCGGCTTTCATACCGAGATAGCGGGTGTGTATGGCTTCGGCAAAAACAAGCCCGACAAAGCGCCATTGCCCTTTCTGCTGATGCGAATCACAGGCGATGACAAAGAGGATGAGCGCGCCGGCAAGTTTATCCGCGCCGCCAGCTACCAGATTGAGGGCGTGCTGCCGCGCACCGCCACGCTGCAAGATTTGCAGCACCTGCATCACGACATCATCAAAACCATCGGCGCTGACCCGTTGCCCATGATCCGCCCCCTTGCGAGCGGCTGGCTGAGCGAAGAGTCGACCGAGTACGACCCCGATAACGACGGCAGCACCTACCGCAGCGTGGTTGTCACCGTGACCCTGCGCTACGTCGAAACCTACTAACCCCGCAAACCAACACCCAAGCCCGCCATGTGCGGGTTTTTTTTCGTCTGGAGAAAACCTGAAATGGCCAACTATGCATACATGGGCAAGGGCATCGTTAAGCTCACCCCGGAAGCTGGCGGCACCGCCCGTGATGTGGGCAACGTGTCTGCGCTGCAGTTCAACGTAAACGAGAACATCATCAAGCTGCCAAACTACCGCAGCGCCGGCGGCGGCACCTATGCTCAGGTCAACCGCATTGAGTCGGTGGAGTTCACCGCAACTCTGCACGACCTCAGTCCGGAAAACATGGCAATGGTCCTGTTCGGCACTGCCACCACCGTGAGCGACGTGGCCACCATCGAAGCGCTCACCACTGGTGCGCAGACTTTCGAAATGGTGTTCGAGGGCGTGAACGAAGCCGCCACCGGCAAGACTGTGACCGTCACCGTGCACCGCGCCAAGATCGGCGCTGCTCAGGGCCTTGGCTTCATCGGTGATGACTTCGGCGCCCTGGAGATCACCGGCGAAGTGCTTATCGACACCAGCATCGTTACCGCTGGCCTGTCGCAGTTCTTTAAGATCGAGATGGATGTGATCACCTAAGCCTTGACGCAACTTGGCTTTGTAGCCATAGTTCCCGTGCCGCTGCAAATTCAGCGGCCGGGTTTGGTCGCTCGGAATTGATGTAGGCGCACGACGCCTCAAATGGCGTTTTTTTGTGCCCGTTTATGGCGGGCCGTGCGCGGGAGGGCTTCGGCCCTGCTGGGTTCCTACGTCCCCAGTCGACCAACCTGCGTACGGTTCGCCTCCCTTATTTGCTTGGTCGCAAGCGGTGGCGAACTCCAGACAGATCGTAGGAGTTCCATCATGCAAACCGCTCAAATCATTCCGTTCAAGTTCGAAGCCCGCGAAGTCCGCACCCTGCTGATTGATGATCAGCCATGGTTTGTTGCGACTGACGTTGCTGGCGCTCTTGACTACCTGACCGCTAAGGACATGACCCGCAACCTGGATGAAGACGAAAAGGGTAGGCAGATTGTGCCCACCCTTGGTGGCGCTCAGGAAATGCTGGTGATCAACGAATCCGGCCTTTACTCGGCCATCCTGCGTAGCCGCAAAGCGGAGGCGAAGCGATTCAAGAAGTGGATCACCGCCGAGGTACTGCCCGCTATCCGTAAACACGGCAGCTATGCCGACACGCACAACAAGATGGGCACCCTGCTTGGGGAGACTATCGGCACCAACGGTTTCAACATGCTCGGTGCGTTGATCAAGGGCAAAGTGGTAAGCCTGCCCGCGCAAACCCAGCGCAAGGCAATTGCTAAAATCTGGTCGCAAACCCATGCAGCCTTCGGCGTGCGATCGGCAGCGGATATCCCCGCCAGCCAGTTGGACGCCGCGCGCAACTTCATCGCTGCCTATGCGCTGGAGGGGGAGTGGTTGGGCCGCGATGAAAAGGCAGAAACGCTTTTTGCCCTAGACTTTCCCCGCGCCCAGGACCTGAGCTTGCTGCTGCACTACACCGCCTGGGTGATGCACCGTTGGAATAAAAGCATCCGCACAGGGCTTAAAGAGTTGAACCCCGACCTTTACAGCAGCACCTGGGAGTTCTTTATGGAAGCGCAGCGTGCTGCCCAGCGACTGGACAAAAGCATGCCTGAGCTGGTCGCCTATTTTCAGAAAGAAAATGGCGGAAAGCGCCCGGCAGATTTCACGCTAAGCGGCCGCACGGCCCAGTCTTAAAGTTACTGCTTTCGCACTCTGAATAGGGTGGCGCGTAGTGTCACACCTAAGCTTGGCTTGTTTTTGGTGCCGCCGTTCACGCTCTTTATTTCTGCGTACAGAGCAAGCCGGCCCGAATCAATACCCTGCGCGTGACGCTCGGCCACCTCGCTTCTGAGGTAGCCAATTTGGTGGTCACCCAAGTAGGCGGCAATGGCGTTGGTGTCGTGGGGGTTTTCTGGTTCGCGCTGCAGATGCACCTGCATGCCTGGCTTGGCATGCTTGCGGATGATGTCTTGGCGTGAAGTGCCATCTTCGTTTTCAAAGCTTTCGCCGGCGATGGCGCAAAAGAAGCTTTCTAGTGCGTCTTCGGCCTGGACCGTGATGATTTTTTTCTTGGTCTCATGTCGTGACTTGTTGCTCGGCTTTTTCGGGGTATCAGTACGCCAGTACAGATAAGCCAGGCCTGCGATGAAAGGGACGCTGATCAGGGTTAAGAATGTAAGGATGTGCATGGCCGCTCCATGGCTTTGGTTTGCGGCAGGCTACTACGGGTTATGGCCCTTCGGTAGGTCTATGGGCTAAAGTCCCTTCCATATCAGTTGGGAGGGAATCCGCTATGCGCCGTGGTTTTTGTTTTGCCTTCGTGTTGCTGACTAGCTCGCCATTAGTTGCTGACACCGTTTTCAAGTGCACAGATAGTTCTGGTAGAGCCGTTTTTTCAGACAAAGAGTGCGGACCTGTTGTTGAGAAAATCGAGTTCAGCCACGCTGAAAGCTACTACGAGAAAACCATGCGCGAGAGCGCTGAGCGTAAACAGAAGTATGCTGAGTTAGAGAAAAAACTCGCCGCCGACAAACTTGTCACGGATAAAGCTGTTGCAGAGATGCGCCGAAAACACGATGAGATTTGTTCTTCTCGTCGTGATCAAGTTGGCCTCTCAATTGGAATGCCAAAGGCAAGTATTTTTGAGCATGATTTGTGGGGATACCCAGACGACACTTCAAAGACAACAAGTGCTCAGGGAGTTAAGGAGTATCTTGTTTATAAGTGTGACGGTTACCCGCCTATAAGAATGTTCGTGACCAATGGGCGATTAACTTCAATACACAACTAACAAAACCCGCTTCGGCGGGTTTTTTAATGCCCGGAGATTGTATGAGCCCCCTTGAAATCATGTACCCAACGCCAGAAGCCATTGAGGTGCGGGGCCGTACCGTGATGGTTTACCCGGTCAAGCTGCGGCATTTTGAGCGGTACGGGAAAACGGCCGGCGCTCTTGTCGAGCTTTTTGCAAAGGCCAGTGTGGCCGAGATAAACCGCTACGCCGCCAAGAACGCCTGTGAAATTCGCAAGTTGCTGCTGGCCACCACCAGCTTAAAACGCTGGCAGCTCTGGTTTATGCCGTCAGCCATTTGTGTGCAGGTACTGGCCGAGGTGGTGCGGGTGAATACGGGTTTTTTCGTCGACGCCCTGCCAGCAATGGTAAGGGCGTTGAGTGGCCCGATATCGCCCAACGCCTGATAAGCGCCGGGCATAGCGCCGCCGAGGTGGGTGATTACACCCTGGCACAAGTTGAGCTTTACCTTGAAGCAGCTGAGAAACAGGGCCGCGAAGACATGCGCAATTCCATCATTGCTGCCCGCTGCGCCAAGGCAGATGCCAAAGACTTCAAGAAAATCATGAAGGGGTTCGACTGATGGCACGCAAGGCAGAAGCCCAGGTTGTAATCCGTGGCAAAAACGAAACCCAGCAGGCTTTCAAGGAAGTTAACTCTTCGCTTGAGAGCATGAACAAAAAGCTGGAAGCCGCTGGCCGCGCGGTGATCGGTGCATTCTCCATATCTGCACTGACCAGTGCTGTGCAAGGTATTGCCGCTGCGGCGGACAGTTACAACTTGATGAATGCCCGCCTGCAGCTCGCAACAGAGTCACAGGAAGAGTTCAACACCGCCCAGGCTGAGCTGCGCAAAATTGCCACCAGCACCCAAACGCCTCTGGCCTCTCTGGTCACCCTGTATGGCCGCATAAGCCGCCCACTTAAAGAGGCTGGCCGCAGCCAAGAGGACATTCTCAAGGTTACTGAAGCGGTCGCCACGGCTTTCAGGGTTTCCGGGGCCAGTGCCCAAGAAGCCGAGAACGGCGTTATCCAGTTTGCGCAGGCCTTGGGCTCAGGCGCGCTGCGCGGCGATGAGTTCAACAGCGTGGCTGAGCAAGCGCCGCGGTTGATGCAGGCGCTGGCGGATAGCCTTGGCGTGCCTACGGGCGCATTAAAAGAGATGGCCGCACAGGGAGAGTTGACGGCTGACGTTGTGACAAACGCGCTCACCAGCCAGCTTGAGGTGCTGCGAAAGGAAGCAGAGACCCTGCCAGATACAGTTGGCGGAGCTATGACGGAGCTTGCCGACCGATGGAATGAAGCGCTTGGCCAGGCAGATGTTCAACCATTTATCGATGCGATCAATGAGCTTGGCGACACCATTTCTGATCCCAATACCAGAGATAGCCTAATACTGTTGGCAAGTGCGCTCGCGCAAGTTGCTGAAGCCGCAATCAAGGCCGGCGCCGGAACTGTCTCTTTAGCTCAAGACCTGGGTTACATCGCCGCGCGTATTACCGGGAATGTAGTTGAGATTGATCGGGCTGCAAAAGAGCTTGAAAAGTTCGAAGCTGCCGCAAATGGCTTTGGCATGCTTGACCTGTATATGACAGATGAGCAGATCGCCAAAGGCCTTGCCGATTGGAAGGCGTACTACTCTGCATTGACGCAAGAACAAGAGGGTATGAATGCCGAAACAAAGTTGCTTGCTGATATGGCTGCGCAAGCACAGCAAGCGATTCGGGAAAAGGAAATCAATGATCGTCGGGCTTATGTTGCCGAGCTGAAAACCCTGCAGGACCAGCAGGTTGACGCGGCCGAGAAACAAGCCAAAGCCCTTGTAGCCTCCCAGAAAAAAGCCAATGCCGCCCTGGAAAAGGTCAAGAGCGAGCGGCTTGATATCGAGAAGCGCTATAGCGAAGCGCTGGCAGGCCTTGGTGGTGAGGGGGAGGCGTCTTACAGCAGTGCGCAGGCGCTGAAGGTTGGGGCTCGGGCTTCGCTTAAGGCGGGTGATGTTGAAGGCGCGCAGGCGCAGGCGCAGGCCGCATTAAAAATGCTGCAAGACCTTGCCGCAGCCGGCGAGAACACCTATGGATTTGGTGGCTTTATCCAAGAGCTGCAGGCCATTGAATTGGCCGCAAACGACATTGAGCAAACCCGCGCAGAAGACAAAATCACTGCCATCGGCGTGAGCATGGCAACCCTAGCTGCCGACGCCGAAAAACTTAAGAACATGCCCGTCAGCGTCAAGGCTGACGACGCAAGCATCGAGGCGGTACGCACTCAAATCCAGGCCCTGGCTGCAGAGCTTGGCAATACTCAGATTGTTCTGCCGGTTCGGGTTGCAAGCCCAAGCGGCGATGCGCAGGCACCTCAACAGTTCGCCACAGGCGGCCACGTTCGCGGCCCTGGCACTGGCACAAGCGACAGCATCCCGGCGCTGCTGAGTAACGGCGAGTACGTCATCAAAGCGGCTGCTGTGCGCAAGCTGGGCAAGGGCTACCTCGACCTGATCAACAACGGCATCCCGCTTCGGCGCTTTGCTGACGGCGGCATGGTTGAGGCGGTAGCGTCCATGCCAATGCCATCTTCCGGCCCAAGCCGTGGCGTTGTAAACCTAACCCTGCCAGGCGGCGAAACCTATACGATGCAAGCCGAGGCGGATCAGTTCGATCGTATATTGAGGCGACTGGCCACTAAGTTTGGGCGTAGATAGCGTGGGGGTTCGATGATAGGCGAGTATCTGTTTTCGGTTGAGGCAAAGCATGAGTTTGTAAACCTTCCGCACTTTGGGCCGTTCCTCACGGCTACCGCTGCCGGCCAGGCTGTTGATTCGTTAATGGCCAGATTTGATGGGCTTAGCATCCGCATGCACGTGCTGCCGAGTAACCAGTCCGATGAGCTAGAAGCCAAAGAGCAAGAATGCATTTATCAGCTTGAGTGCGCATGCTCAGGGCAGTCGGGCCTGTCAGTTGTTGAGCCCCTTGTCCGCGCTGTCGTTTTGCCCGGTCCAGAAGAGGCGCTACAGATAGCCAGTGATCATGGGTTCAAGGCATGCGAGATAGGATATCTAAAAGCTGATGAAGGCTTTTTGTTGCTCCGCGTTCATATCGTCACGTCTGACCTTCAGAAAGCGATAACCGCAACTCGTTGGCGGCGCCGTGAGCTGGCGGACAGACCAGAAAGCCCCAAGGTTGTAATAATGACAATGCCAATTCCGATGCTTACGGAAAGCTGATTTTTACCCTGAAATAGCCCGCCGCTGAGCGGGCTTTTTTACGCCTGGAGTTCCCCAATGCCCGTACCCCTCATGCTCGGCGGTGTGCCGATTGTGCTGCATGCTGGCGCCCCGGATTTGACCGTGCAGCCCATCGGCGGATCGTCGCAGGACCGTATGAGTGACGGCGCTCTGGCCAAGCAAACCCACTGGGAAAAGGCGGGCGGCACCATCAGTGCTCAGGGCTGGATGCCGCCAGGCCTTGATGGCCTGGATTACACCGGCCCGCTTGAGCTGCGCAGCACCCAAGCCAGCAACATGCAGCAGGCCGGCCTGGTATTCACCCTCACCACCACGCCGCGTCCAGACGACGCGCCGTGGGCGTTTGCCTTGGTCGGTGAGCAGTGGGTGGATGCTGCGGTGGTCACCGTTGACGGCGTTGCTACGGTAACCGCCGTGCCGGGCGCGGCGATGTACCAGGTGTGGTGGTGGCCGGTGTATTCAGTGTTTTGCAGCCGGCCGGCTAAGAGCCAAGCCGGTGGCTTTCAGTCGTGGTCCATCAGCTGGGAAGAAGCCTAATGCTTATCGGTTTCAGCCCACTGGGCTCCGCACCCCTGGGCAGTGCCGGCGCAAGCGCTGCGCCTGTACCCGAGCCGGTGTATGTGGTGCGCGGTATCTCCTTTGTGTGGCGCGTGCGCCTGCTGGTGGGCGGTGTCGACCTGACCCAGCTGCTCACGGGCCTGATCGATATCGACCGCGAAGAAGGCGCCGCCGGCGTAGCGGGCTTTAGCCTGCTGCTGCCGCCTGGCCCTGTTGTGCCGCCGGACTGGACCGGCAAGCCGGTTGAGCTGGATTACATCAGCCGCAACCGTGAGGGCGTGGTGACCACCGCGCGGCTGTATACCGGTACGCTGGAAATGCCAGCCTGGGACAGCACCACCCGCATTCTGTCGTGTGAGTGCAGTGACCAGCGGCAGGACAGGGTAGAAGCGCTGACGATCGAGCAGATCACTGCGCTGATTCCGGGCACCTGGTCGGCGGATGCCTTTGAGCCGATTGAAGGCCGAAGCCGTTGGGAATATGCCGAGGAACTGCTCAGCACCATCACCGCCTCGCTGGATTGCTCAGCAACCGGCGAGCTGCGCACCACAAGCTGGTACGCCACCGCGCCGGCATTCGTGTTTGGCCCCGGCACCACGCTTTACAAAAGCGTGCAGATTGATCTGCAGCCGCAGGGCGCAAGCACTAACACGGTCGAGATCGAGGCCAGCTACCGCTACTCGCGCCTGTATCAGAACAACACCACGTTCGGCTGGGGCGTTGCGTCAGGCATTGGCAGCTTCTGCACATGGCGGCAGAACAGCCACGAACTGCCCACCACCGATATGATCGAGAGCGCCGTGACAGGCGCAGGCCTCAGCCTTGTTGGCGGCGTGGGCGGCTACAAGCTGCCGGGCAACATGGCAGACCCTTGCGGCGACGGTAACCCGTGGATCAACCCTTACGACAATCTGTGGCTGTCCGCGACAGCTAAAGGGGCTGCGCGCTGGGTGCAAACAATCACCCAGCATTACACGCTCACCCTGACCGCTGGCGGCTCGGCCACTCCAGTGATGGTGCGCGAGTCGAGCAGCTTTGAAGTCGAAGACGGCCGGGTCGATGACTGGGAAAGCGGGAAGCCGACCAGCACAGGCATCCGGCAAGACCTTGGCGACGAAAGCCGCCGCGTCAGCTTCCTCAGCTGCCTGCTCAATCGAGGCAAGGCCACACTGGTGGACGCGCATCGTGGCACCACTATCAGCTGGCAGACGCCGACCGACATGGCCTTGGCCGTTGACCTCAGGCACACCCTGCGCTTGGACGACACCGCCAAGGCCACCGGCAAGTGCCGGCGCATACAGCACAATATCGACCTCGGCTCAGGCCGGGCCATTACCACCTTGAGCGTTGCGGTGATGCGCGGCGGCGGCGTGAATGACCCGCTCGTCGTGCCAGCCGCTCCAGACACATCGCTGCCAGATATCCCGTCGCAGGGTGGCGGCCTGGTCACGCAGTTGGGCGGCCGTTTGGTTGACCCGGTGACCGGCTACCCCATTTCGCCGTATGACGAGGCGCGCCTTGGGTTCTCCGGCAACTGGGATGCCAAGGATGACTTGACCGCCGAGGACTTCCCGCGCCGTTTTGCGGTGAGCAGCGTGGAGATTGATGCGGTGTACCGCGACGAGCTGCAGCGCGCCGTGAGTGCGACTTACCGGGTGGCCATCCCTAACGATCAGCTGGAGCTTTGATATGACCAACGACCAAAAGCGCCGAGCAAGCGGCCAGGCTATGCAGGACAGTCGCCGTGCTGGCGGCAAGGCCATGATCGAGCGCCGCACCGGCAAGAGCCAGGTCGATGAAATCAATGCGGTAGTTGTGCCGCCCCGCTCCCGCCAAACCCTGAAGACCGTGAACCCGCGTGGCGCTCTGCCAGCGCAAACAGGCACAGGCCATTACCAGGCGCCGCCGGCAACTGGGGGCGGCGCCATTGCCAGCCCGCTTGCTGCCCAGTCGCGCACGTTCAGCGCTGAGCCGGTGTATGTGGAAACCTTCGACGGGGCCGGCCTGTTCCGCGTCAAGGCGGTGGACACTCTGACCCTGCTCGACGCTGATAACCGCGAAGTGCTGATCACCGGCCTTGCCTTTGAACCCCCAGTGACGCCAACCCCATGACCGAGCCGCAAGCCAACATGCCGCTGGGGCAGATTATTGAGGCTATCGACCCGTACCCATTCCACGGCCTGGTCTACAGCCTGCCAGGCGAAACCGGCATTGAGCGCATCGATCCCCGCGACGGCCGCCCGGCATTCATCCGCCCGCCATCGCCTGGCTGGAATAGCGATATGCCGTGGCACCCGTACTGGCCAAGGCTAGACGCTTCGCTGTGGGATATTGGCCGCGCTGACCCGCCGGTAACGCCGGCCATTGCCGCCTCTGGTGCCAAGGCTGCCGGCAAGCGCTTGGTTGATCGTCGCGGCGTAGGCCCGGCACGCATTGGCGATAAGACCTATCAGGTGCAGATTGATATAGACGGGGTGGGGGAGCCAAACCCCCTTGAGCCGGATACGCACCTACAGCTGAGCGTTCGGGTGCGCTGGCCTGATACGGATTCGCAGATATTCGCCACGCTCAGCCATGCTGACCTTGGTGTGGACTTCGACACGCTCTACTCGCAAAGCGGCCAAACCGTCAGCCAAGACCGTGGCAAGTATGAGCTTGATCCGTTTGAGCAGGCGCGCTCGACTGACGGCACGCGCCGCGTGTATTCCGTGTATCTGCGGGAGTTGCGGTCGGGGCCGTCGAGCAGCAACCTGCAATCTGACTCAACGCCGATCAGCTTCTTTGAGGTGATCCTATCCGAAGGGCCGGCCGGTGAAGTGGTTGCAACCTGGCAGCTGCTGAAGAGCCAGGCCCAATGCCTGGGCAGCTTTAACGAGACAGTGACCAACGACCTCAAGCAGCGGGTGATTGTATCGACCGGCCCCTGCAGCTTTGTTTACGCGATGGAGTCACTGCCCGAAAACGAGCCGAACGAATCCATCGCGGGCGGTACGACCACGCGGCGCCTCACCCATAGCGGCGTGCTGCTGGCGGCTGAGTATGTAGATGGACAGATTGTCTACACCGAGGCGGACATACTACGCACCGCTGAAAGCTCTAGGGAGCAAGACGGCGGCGGCCACAGCGGCACGCTTGAAGGCGACACCTGCGTTTATCCGACCATTTACATCAGCGACCACACCAACACGGTGCGCACCAAGGAGACGCAGCGCATCACCCTGCGCATGGGCGCGCACAGCATCACCCAAGACTATGAGTTCGACGGCTGGTCAACGATTCTGACGCAGTTCCAGGGCGACAACGCCGACCCGAAGTACATCCAGACGGTCACCGGCAGCACGACGATTACTACCGCAGGCAGGTCGTGGACCAGCGGGCCGGGAACGCAGGTGTTCACCAAGGCTTACGCCGCACAGACGCCCGGAGCCACTCTGGTCGGCGCTCGACACCTGTTCGGCTATCAGCTGTGCGCATACCCCGGCCCCTCAAATTCCGGCATTGCCATTCGTGAGCCGCTGTCCAGCACGCCTGACGTGTATGTGTCGCCGCTGCTTACGCCGCGCGGCACGGTTGGCGCGCTGGCGACTGAATCCCCTGGGCGGCTGCAAATGGATGGCCGGCCGTTTTACACCGCATCAGCCTACAACCCGATGACCGGCGAAGGCGCTCGCGGCGTGGATATGCCCGGCAAGCAACTGATCGGCTACCTATAGGAATGACCATGAACTATGTGAACAACTGGCTGCGGCCGATCACCCTCGGCGCTGCAGATACTTCGGCCGCCTTGGATTTACCCGATGGCAGCTACCGCCTGTGCATCAGTGATGCCTCGGGCGCTCTATTTGAAGTGGTGGATGCGGTGGCTGTGAGCGGCACTGCCACACTGACGCGAGGGCTGGAAGGCACAACCGCGCAAGAGTGGCCAGCAGGCAGCTCGATCTATTGCTCGGTCACGGCCGGGATGCTGGCGGGCTTTGGCGGCTCAGAGCCGCTGCGGGGCAACGGCAGCCCTGCCGGGGTTGTCTTGGCTCCAGCAGGTGCGCACTACATTGATGATGAATACTTTGAGTTGTGGTTTTGCGTAGACAGCGGGGTTTATGAAGGGGTTGAGTTTAGCGACTGGCACAAGGTCCAGTTCGCGGCGGGGGCCCCGCTTATATCTATAGGCCTCGGATTTAATGGCGGCGCGGCGGTCCCTGTCACCGAGGGCATTATGGCGGCCGGGGGCGTAGCCGAGTTCGGCCTGGGCGTTGGCACCATCCACACTAATGCCACGCTTACGACTGTAGGATCGTCGCGCAAACTCCCGGCCAGCGCCAGCCCTTATTACTACAAAGTCTGGGGCGACGATGACGGGTCGATGTTCTTTATGACCACCCCGCTGACGGTCTCCGAGCCGCCCGCCCCGTAACGCACACAGACCCAGCCCGCCACCGCGCGGGCTTTTTTACGCCTGGAGAATTTATGCAGCCTGCTCGCCTAGACCTGCGCATCAATCAGGGGGCCACCCTGCGCAAGCCGCTGCTGCTGATGCAGCCGGCGTACCAGTACAAGCCCATCACCGCTATCCAGCAAAGCGCGCCGCTGCTGCTCACTGTTCCTGCCCATGGCCTAGTGGGTAGCTGGCCGATCTGGATCGAAGGCGTGACCGGATGGGGTGACTTGGGGCGCGACAAAGCCCGAGAGCCTTTCCGCTTGGCCAAGGTCATCGATGCAAACACCCTGGAGCTCAATAACATCAGCGGCATTGGGCGCACCGCCAGCGGCGGCCTAATTGTGTACCAGCCCCCGGTTGATCTGACCGGCTTTTCAGCTCGGATGATGATCCGCGACACGGCAGGAGCCTTGCTGCTTGAGCTGTCCATGGACAATGGACGGCTAGTCGCAGGCGATGGCCGCATCGTTATCACCCTGACCGCCGCAGAAACCGCCGCGATTACATGGACCAAAGGCCGCTATGACCTTGAGCTGACCATGAGCAATGGCGACGTAACGCGCTGGGCTGAAGGTGAGGTAGTGGTCAGCCAGGAGGTGACGCATGAGTGACTGCCCGCGCGTACTGGTCACGGCTGAGGCGTTCGCCCTAGTTGTCGAGCCTGAGCATGCGCCGGCCGTGTTGGTAGCTGCTGGCGAGCAGGGTCCGGCTGGGCCGCAAGGTACTCCCGGCGCGCCTGGTGGTGGCTCTGGCGTCACCTATCTGCAGGACTACCCGCCACCCGCGCCGCTGGAAAATGAAACTTGGTACAACCCCCTGACCTTGCAACTGCAGGTCTACACCGCTGCCGGCTGGCAGCCTGTTTCGCCTGATGGCGGTTTCTTCTGAGGTAATACACATGGCTGACGTAATCCGCATCAAGCGCTCAAGCGCAACATCTGCCCCGGCTTCACTGGCTGCTGGCGAACTGGCCTACTCCGAGGTCAGTGGGTATCTGTACTACGGCCGTATCAGCGACGGCGCGCCCATCATCATCGGCGGCAAGGCGCTCAAGGATAAGCTCGACGGCCTGTCGTCTGCCGATCTGTCCGACTTCACGGCCGCTGTGGGCACCGTTGTAGCGGCTACCAGCATCAACGCGCTGAGCGATGTAGACACCACTGGCGCATCGAACGGCCAAGTTCTTGTCTACCGCAGCGGCACCTTCGTGATGGAAGCCATGGGCGGCAGCGGTGCGACTACTTTCGTCGCGCTCACTGATACGCCGGCAAGCTTTACCGGTGCGGCTGGCCGCTTTGTAAAAGTAAACGCGGGCGGCACAGCGCTTGAGTTCGTGGATGGTATCGACGGCGGCACGTACTGAGGTGATGTATGGCTGACATTATCAAGCATAAGCGCTCAGCAACCGCCGCCGCTGTGCCCGCTGCTGGCCAGTTGTCGCTAGGTGAGCTGGCCATCAATACCGCCGATGGCAAAGTTTACCTCAAGAAGTCAGACGGCTCGGTTGTCTTGCTGGGGGCTGACAAGGAGGGCGCGATTGCAGCCGGCACAACCGCCCAATACTGGCGCGGCGATAAGACTTGGCAGGACTTGCCCACCGCTGTTCGTGCCGCCTTACTGACCGGCCTGTCTACCGCCTCAAGCGCAGACGTGGCCGCAACGGATACGGTGCTGGCTGCGATTGGCAAGCTGCAAGCAACCGCCAGCCGTCTTCAGCTTGAGAAGGTAGCGCGCTCAGGGTTCGTTGGCACTGTGTCCCAGCTTGCCGGCGTGCCGACTGGGGCGATTATCGAGCGGGGCAGTAACGCTAATGGGTCTTACGTGCGGTATGCGGACGGGACACAAATTTGCGCTGCACTTACGCCGAGCATGTCCGCGTCAACGACCGGGGTGAGAACCGAGACGTTCCCGGCAGTATTTATCGCGACACCCTTTGTAGTGGTTACCCCCACCGGGGTGGCGCGGGCGGCTGCGAGCGAAGCTAATGACGTGCTTTATGATGCAACGACTACCACATGCGTAATTGCCAGCGGGCGCGGTGTTTCTACGCCTTTTACGTATATGGCGTTCGGGAGGTGGTTCTAATGATTATTAAACTAAGCCCATTACGTCTGGACGAAGCACTAGAAGCCTCCGTTGCCGGTGATGTGATCACCCTTAACGGTCAAGCCTTCGACTTTACCCAGCTACCAGAGGGCGCAACCCTTCCCGCTGACGCTATCGACTCGGGGCATTTTGGTGGGCCTGTTGAGCGTATTAGCGGGGAGCTGCATTTGACCCTACGCCTGCCTCACGGGCCTAACCCTTCGCGGGCGGTGGCGTTTCCTGAGCCAGCCCATGTAACGCAAGACGGGCCGGTTAAATTGCCGACTGATGAGGTGCCAGTATGATTGATTGGAGCCAAGTAAAGACCGCAGAGGGCAAGCAGGCCGAGGCGGCAGTAGCGGCAAGGGGTGCATTCAAAGCCGCCCGCGCAGAGGCAGTTGCAGCTATCAAAGTCACTAGTTCTCTAGGTCGCACATTCGACGGCGGTGAAAAAGATACTGACCGCATGCTCAAACCCATCGCCGTGCTGCAAGTTAAACCAGAAGGGACGACGCAGCCATGGGCGCTTGCTGATAACACTGTTGCCTTAGTGGCGCTGCCTGAGTTTCTTGAGGTGCTGGAGCTGGCAGGGCTGGAGCAAACACGTCTTTGGTTCCAGGCCGATGACCCGGCTTGACCTCTACACGCCAAGCTATGGTCGTCGCGTGTACTGGCTTGGCGTATTGATTGCCCTCGACCAACTGGCCAACACCCTGTTAGCTGGCTACACCGACGAAACCCTGAGTAGTCGCGCCCACCGCTGCAACGCCAAACGCCGCTGGGCGATTGCTGAGAAGCTGATCGATACCCTGTTCTGGTTCGACCGCCAAGGCGATCTGCGCCACTGCGAACTGGCCTACCTAGGCGAGCTAGCCCGCGAGCACTTCCCCCAAGCTTAGCCGTCAATAGAAATTTAATCGCCCGCCAAGTGCGGGCTTTTTTATGCCTGGAGAAAAGTATGCCCTATCGACTTAGCCGCAGAAGCCTTGAGCGTCTGCAGCGCGTGCACCCTGACCTAGTGCGGGTTGTCATGCGCGCGATTGAGATCACCGAAGTGGACTTCGGCATCACCGAAGGCGTGCGAACTATCGAGAAGCAGCGCGAATACTTCGCCAAGGGCGCAAGCAAGACGATGAACAGCCGTCACCTTACCGGGCACGCCGTTGACTTGGTTGCGTATATCGGTGCTGAGGTGCGCTGGGACTGGCCGCTCTATCACAAGCTCGCCGCAGCCATGAAGGCAGCCGCAAAGGAGCTGGACGTTGCCATTGTCTGGGGCGGCGACTGGGTTTCATTCAAGGACGGCCCGCACTTTGAGCTTGATCGCAGGGTTTACCCATGACCTGGCTGAGGCTGGTCCCGGCTTGGGCGTACTGGCTGCTGGCGTTGCTGATTGTGGCTGGTGTGCAGCAGGTGCGGGTTAGTGGCGCGCAAGTGAAGGCGTCCGGCGCTGTCTCTGAGCTGGCCAGCTACCGGGCCGAGGTCAGCGAGCGTGACCGGCTTGCAACACTGGCCGCCCTTCAAGAAACCAAACGCCGCATGACGGTGAGCGAAGAGGTGCAGAAAGATGCCGAACAACAGATTGAAACTGCGCTGGCTGATGCTGCTCGGGCTGGCACTGCTCTTGAGCGGTTGCAGCAACGTCTCGACCTTGCCGAACGTCGCAGCCGAGCAGCAGGCAATACCATCACTGCCCAGCTCAGCCAGGCAGCAGAAGCCGAAGCCAGAGTGCGTACCGAGCTGCTCGGCCGGCTTGGAGCGTTGGCTCAACTCTATGCTGCAGAAGCCGACGACCGAGGAATAAGAGGGCGCGCGTGTGAGCGTCAGTATGAATCGTTAAGTGGTGGGTGAGCTTGACCAGAACGGTCGGTGATTGCGGTTAAATCCTCCCCAAAACACAACCGTAAGTGTTTGATTTTATTGGGGCGGGAATTCGTGCAAAGCGCCCCATGGCGGGGCGCTTTTTATTGCGCAAGCCATTGATACAAAAGGGCTTTACCGCTTTTGCTTATGCATCCCAGGCTTTGATGCCAAACAGGGTTTTGCTCATGCGTCGAGGCCCTTCACAAAATCACGGATACGCTCAGCGGCGGCCACGCATTCGGCCAATGGGGCGACCAGTGCCATGCGCACGCGATTGGCGCCTGGATTATGCCCATTGACGCTGCGCGACAGGTAGGAACCGGGCACTACGGTGACATGTTCGCGGGCAAACAGCTCGCGGGTAAATGTTTCATCGTCTATCGGCGTTCTCGCCCACAGGTAGAACCCGCCGTCCGGGCGTTGTACATCGAGTACGTCGTGAAGAATTGCCAGCACCGCGTCAAATTTTTCGCGGTACAGCTCGCGGTTAGCCCGGACGTGCTCTTCATCGCTCCAGGCGGCCGCGCTGGCCAGCTGGGTTTGCACCGGCATGGCGCAGCCGTGATAGGTACGGTACAGCAGGAAAGATTTCAGAATGGCGGCGTCGCCGGCGACAAAACCCGAACGCAGGCCTGGCAGATTGGAGCGCTTGGACAGACTGTGAAACACCACGCAGCGCGCAAAGTCATGCCGGCCCAGTTCGGCGCAGGCCGTGAGCAAGCCGGCTGGCGGATTGCTTTCGTCGAAGTACAGCTCGCTGTAGCACTCGTCGGCGGCGATCACGAAGTCGAATTTGTCGGCCAGGGCGATCAATTTTTTCAGCGTTTGCAGCGGGATCAGCGCGCCGGTCGGGTTGCCGGGCGAGCAGAGAAAGAGAATCTGGCAGCGCTGCCAGACGTCATCGCTGACCGCCTCGAAATCCGGGTTGAAGCCATGTTCTTCCAGGCACGGCAGGTAGTACGGCTGTGCGCCGGCAAGCAGGGCTGCACCTTCATAGATCTGATAGAACGGGTTGGGGCTGACCACCAAACATTCGACATCACGCTGTACCACGGTTTGGGTAAAGGCAAACAGCGCCTCGCGGGTGCCGTTGACCGGCAGCACATGGCGCGCCGGGTCGAGCATCCCGACCGGTAGGTTGAAGCGGCGGCTGCACCAGGCGGCAATGGCTTCGCGCAGCGCCGGGATGCCCAGGGTGGTTGGGTACACCGCGAGCTGATCGAGATTGGCACTGAGGGCGGCGGCGACAAAGTCCGGCGAGCGGTGCTTGGGCTCGCCAATCGACAGGGCAATCGGCTTTTTGCCGGCCGGCGCTGTGGTGCTGCCGAGCAGGGCGCGCAACTTCTCAAAAGGGTAGGGCTGTAAATGGGCGAGGGCGTGGTTCATGACAGATCGCTACTGGAATACTTAAAAGGTCGCGACACTAGCACGTTAAGACGCATTTAGAGAATTCTGTGGGGTTGATTTACGGCTTAATCCTCCGCCGCCATGGCGGCGCTGCGGCCTCAGCCTGAACCAACAGATGACGCGGCAGCTTGCCGTGGCTCATGCGGGCGTGTAGTCGCTGTTTTTTTCAGTGAACGCCCTGAGCTTTGGGCCGACAGTCGGTTACCGGACAAAGAGCCGGGCGGCGATTGTGGGTCAGCTAAACGAGAGTATTAATGCGCAACCTAAAATTCAGTCACAAGATCATGCTGGCTGCGTCGTTGGTGGTGATTGCGGCCTTCGCCTCATTCGCCTTGTACAACGACTATATGCAACGCAACGCCATTCGTGAAAACCTCGAAAACTACCTGCGCGACATGGGCAATGTCTCGGCGGGCAATATTCAGCACTGGCTCAATGGTCGCGTTCTGCTGCTCGACTCGCTTGGCGAAACGGTGGAGGACAGCAGTGATGCCGCCGCGCTGAGCAGAAGTCTTGAACACCGCAGTATTGCCTCGTCCTTTTTATACGCCTACCTGGGTGAAACGGACGGCACCTATACCCAGTCGCCGTCCAGTGACTTGCCGGCTGGTTATGACCCACGTCAGCGGCCCTGGTACAAAATGGCCCAGACTGGTTCTGGCGTCGGCCTGACCGCACCTTATCTGGCGGCTGACCCGCGCGATGGCTTGTTGATCACCATTACCCGTGCGGTGCGTCGTAATGGCGCGTTGGTCGGGGTGGTGGGCGGCGACCTGAAACTGGAAACCATCGACAACATCCTCAGTTCGCTGGACCTTGGGGGCTTGGGTTATGCCTTCCTGGTCGACGACAAAGGCACTGTGCTGGTTCATTCGAACCGCGAGCAGGTGCTCAAGGGCCTGGGTGAACTGTTCCCTGGTAGCCAGCCGACGCTGAGCAATACCCTGCAGGATGTGCAAGCGGCCGATGGCTCCGCGCGGATAGTCACCTTTATTCCCGTACAAGACCTGCAGGGCGTGCGTTGGTATGTCGGCCTGTCAGTCGACAAGAGCAAGGCCTATGCCGCGCTGCAGAAGTTCCGCCTGTCGGCGTTGATGGTGATGGTGATTGGTGTCGCGGCGATTTTGTTGCTGCTCGGGCTGCTGATTCGCTTTCTGTTGCAGCCGCTGCATGTGATGAGCCGCGCCATGGGCGATATCGCTCAAGGTGAGGGGGATTTGACCCGGCGTTTGCAGGTGGGTTCGCAGGATGAGTTTGGTGAGCTGGCAGTGGCATTCAACCGCTTTGTTGAGCGGATTCACGAGTCGATCCGTGAAGTGGCGTCCACCACCAGCGCTGTGCATGAACGCGTGCGCACCGTGGTGGCGGCATCCAATGCCTCGATGAATAACTCCAGCGAACAGGCGGCGCGCACCGACAGCGTGGCGGCGGCCATTAACGAGCTGGGCGCTGCTGCGCAGGAGATCGCGCGTAACGCCGCCGATGCCTCCAGTCAGGCCAGTGACGCCCGCCAAGGTGCCGAGAACGGTCAGCAAATGGTCGAAAAAACCCTAGGCGCGATGAGTGATTTGTCGAGCAAGATCGAGGTGGCTGGCTCGCACATCGAAACCCTGAGCCAGAAGAGCAACGACATCGGCCAGATTCTTGATGTGATCAAGGGCATCTCCGAGCAAACCAATTTGTTGGCCCTTAACGCGGCCATTGAGGCTGCGCGTGCCGGCGAGGCAGGGCGCGGTTTTGCCGTGGTGGCGGACGAGGTGCGTAACCTGGCGCAGCGTACCCAGAGTTCGGCGCAGGAAATTCAGCAGATGATTGAGCAGCTACAGACGGGCGCTCAGGACGCGGTGAACACCATGCTGGAAAGCCGCCGCTTCAGTGATGACAGCGTGCGTATCGGCAAGCAAGCCGGGGACAACCTGCAAAGCGTGACACTGCGCATTGCCGAGATTGATGGCATGAACCAGTCGGTGGCCACCGCGACCGAGGAGCAAACCTCGGTGGTCGAAAACCTCAACATGGATATCACCGAGATCAACGTGCTGAACCAGGATGGTGTGCGTAACTTGGAAGCCAGTTTGCGGGCCTGTACTGAGCTCGATCAGCAGGCCGGGCGACTCAAACAGTTGGTGGACAGCTTCCGCATCTAAGTCGTGGGGCGCCTGAGGCGGGGTGTTCCCGGTCTCAGGCGTGCGGTGGATTAAATGATGTGCCGTGACGGCTGGTTTTCGCTGGGGTTGGGCGCCGATAGCTTGCGCACGATGGTGGCCTGCAGGTTGGCGCACAGTTCGGGGTCGGAGAGCGGCTGATTGTTGGCGTCGGTGATAAAGAACACGTCTTCTACCCGCTCGCCCAATGTGGCGATCTTGGCGTTCTGCAGCGACAGGTCGAAATCCAGGAAGATGCGCCCGATACGCGCCAGCAGGCCGGGGCGGTCCGGGGCAATCACTTCGAGTACGGTCACCGGGCGGTTGGCGTCGTTGTGGATGGTCACCTGCGGGGCAAAGGCAAAGTGCTTGAGCTGGCGCGGCACCCGGCGCTGAATGATGCTGGGGTAGTCGTCCGGGTTTTTCAGGGCGTCGATCAGGCCCTGGCGGATTTCGCTGATGCGCGCCGGGTTGTTGCCAATCGAGCCGCCTTCACTTTCCAGCACGATGTAAGTGTCGAGGGTGAACTGGCTGGTGGAGGTGAGAATCCGTGCGTCATGGATGTTCAGGTTGAGCTGGGCCATGGCCGCCACGGTCACGGCAAAGAAATCATGCTGGTCTTCGGCATAAATGAAGATTTGTGTGCCGCCTTCAAACTCACGCTGGGTGGTTTCCTTGATCAGTACCAGCGGGTTGCCGTCATTGGGGTGGCTAATGATTGCCAGCGTATGCCAGGCCACATCTTCGGCCGTATGGCGCAGGAAGTAGTCATCGCCCAATTGCGCCCAGAGTTGCTCGGCAATGTCGGCGTCGGTGTCGCCGCGCACCAGAATGTCCAGTGCGGCGCGTTGCGTCAGGCGAATTTGCTCTTCACGATCCAGTGGGTTTTCCAGGCCGCGGTTCAGCGCACGCTTGGTCTCGGTGTACAGCTGGCGCAGCAAGCTGGCGCGCCAGGAGTTCCACAGGCTCGGGTTGGTGGCGTTGATATCGGCCACGGTCAGCACGTAGAGGTAATCCAGGCGCGTCTGGTCGCCGACCAGGTGGGCGAAGTCGGAGATCACCTGCGGGTCGGAAAGGTCTTTGCGCTGCGCGGTGGTGGACATGGTCAGGTGGCTTTGCACCAGCCAGGCAATCAGCTTGGCGTCCCATTTAGGCAGTTGGTGGCGTTCGCAGAACGCCGCCGCGTCTACCGCGCCCAGCTCAGAGTGATCACCGCCGCGACCTTTGCCGATGTCGTGGTAAATCCCGGCTAGGTAGATCAGCTCCGGTTTGGGCAGCTTGTCGACCAGTTCGCTGGCCAGGGGGAATTTTTCGGCGACGCCGGGTTTGGTCAGCTTGCGCAGGTGTTTGATCACGTTGAGCGTGTGCGCGTCGACCGTGTAGATGTGGAACAGGTCGTGTTGCATCTGCCCGACAATCAGGCCGAACTCCGGCAGGTACAGGCCGAGAATGCCGTAGCGATTCATCCGCCGCAGGTTGCGGTGGATACCTTCCTTGCACTTGAATAGCTCGATAAACAGGCTGGTGTTGCGGATGTCGTTACGGAAGTCATCGTCGATCAGGTAGCGGTGGTCGCGTAGCAGGCGGATAGTGTCGGCGCAGACCCCTTCAATCTCCGGGTTCTGTGCCATGACCACGAAGATTTCCATGATGGCGAACGGCGTGCGTTTGAATACGCCCGGATGCACGGCTTCGATGTAGCCGTTGCGCACTTGAAAGCGGCTGTTGAGGGCCTTGGTCGGGCCGATTTCCCCAGCGCGCAGGATCTGTTCGTCAAAGTGCTGGATGATCAGGTCGCTAAGCTCGGCAATCGCCATCACCACGCGGTAGTACTTCTGCATAAAGCGCTCGATGGTGCGCTTGTTGTCCTGCTCCTTAAAGCCCAGCAGCTCGGCCACTTTGACCTGATGATCGAACAGCAGGCGGTCTTCGGCGCGGCCGGCGAGCATGTGCAGGGCGTAACGGACTTTCCAGAGAAATTCCTTGCTGGACGCCAGTAGCGCGTATTCGCTTTCCAGCAAAAAGCCCTGGCCGACCATGGCATGCAGGTTGAGCATGCCGAAATGCCGGCGCGCCATCCAGAGAATGGTCTGGATGTCGCGCAGGCCGCCTGGCGAGCCTTTGACGTTGGGCTCCAGGTTGTATTCGGTGTTGTTGTATTTGCTGTGGCGGGCGCGTTGCTCGGCCTGTTTTGCGACAAAGAAATCGGTGCTGGCCCACATGTGTGCCGTGCTGGTGACACTTTGCATGCGCTGGCGCAAGCGTTCCGGACCGGCAATGGTGCGGCTTTCGATCAGGTTGGTGATCACTGTCAGGTCGGCGCGGGCTTCTTCGGCGCACTCGTCGACGCTGCGTACGCTTTGACCAACTTCCAGGCCGATGTCCCAGAGCAGGGTAAGGAAGCTCTCGATGGGTTCGCGGAAGGTTTCGTGGTCGGCGTTATCCAGCAGGATCAGCAGGTCAATGTCGGAGAACGGGTGCAGCTCGCCACGGCCGTAGCCGCCTACGGCCAGCAGGGCGATGTCGGCGTCATCGCTCCAGGGTAGGCGCAGCCATGCCTCACGCAGGATCTGATCGACAAACCAGGCGCGGTCTTCGATCAGGCGGCGTACGTCGCGGCCGCACTTGAAGCGCCCGTCGAGCACTTCGCGGGCGTGGCGGATGGCCTTCTTGAATGCCGCAATGGGGCTGGCCTTGAGGGCCAGCTCGGCCTGGAACTGGCCGCGATCGAACAGTTCGGGATCTACCTGCGGCATTGCGGCCTTCCTTTTATCGATAAAGCAAACTCGTGAGGGTTCAGGCTGAAGTGCGGGCGATGGTTTCATCGCTGCGCAGGGTGAAAATCTCGTAGCCGGTAGCTGTCACCAGAAGGGTGTGCTCCCACTGTGCGGAAAGCTTGCGGTCCTTGGTGATCGCGGTCCAGCCGTCGCCCAGGGTGCGGGTTTCCGCGCGGCCTTGGTTGATCATCGGCTCGATGGTGAAGGTCATGCCTTCTACCAGCTCCATGCCGGTGCCGGCGCGGCCGTAGTGCAGCACTTGTGGCTCTTCGTGGAACACCGCGCCAATGCCGTGGCCGCAGAACTCACGTACTACCGAGAAGCCATTCTTCTCAGCATGCTTCTGGATGACTTCACCGATGTCGCCCAGGCGGGTGCCCGGCTTGACCAGCTCGATGCCTTTATACAGGCACTCTTGGGTGACCGTAGCCAAGCGCTCGGCCCACTCAGGCACTTTGCCAACCATGAACATTTTGCTGGTATCGCCGTGGTAGCCGTCCTTGATTACGGTGATATCGATGTTGATCACATCACCGTCTTTCAGTGGCTTGTCATTGGGGATGCCGTGGCAAACCACATGGTTGACCGAGGTGCAGATCGACTTGGGGAAGCCTTTATAATTGAGAGGGGCAGGGATGGCCTGCTGCACGTTGACAATATAGTCATGGCAGATGCGGTCGAGCGCTTCGGTGGTGATGCCGGGCTTGACGTGCTCGCCAATCATTTCCAACACTTCGGCAGCCAGGCGGCCGGCTACGCGCATTTTTTCGATTTCGTCGGGGGTTTTGATGGTGACGGTCATATGCGGTTCTCGGACGCGAACAGAAAGGGCGACATATTAGCAGTTACCAGGCGCAAGCTATAAGGACGAAAAAGCGTGCCAGTCGGGTGGATGGTATATGTTGTTGTTCGTAGGTGGCTTGCGCCTGATTTCTATGGTATAAAACGCGCCGCTTTGCGGGCTGCGTGCCCGGAAGCTTAAACCCACACACGTATCGACACGGTTTCCTGGGTGCTTTGCGACAAGTTCGCGAGGTTGGAGATCGGGATACGTGGAGGCCTAACCCGACTTATCAAGGAACTATCATGTCCCAAGTCAATATGCGCGATATGCTGAAGGCCGGTGTGCACTTCGGCCACCAGACCCGTTACTGGAACCCGAAAATGGGCAAGTACATTTTCGGCGCGCGCAACAAGATCCACATCATCAACCTTGAAAAAACCCTGCCAATGTTCAACGACGCACTGTCGTTCGTTGAGAAGCTGGCTTCGGGCAAAAACAAGATTCTGTTCGTCGGCACCAAGCGTTCCGCTGGCAAGATCGTTGCTGAAGAAGCAGCACGTTGCGGCTCGCCGTACGTCGATCATCGCTGGTTGGGCGGCATGCTGACCAACTACAAAACCATCCGTGCCTCGATCAAGCGTCTGCGTGATCTGGAAGTTCAGTCCCAGGACGGTACTTTCACCAAGCTGACCAAGAAAGAAGCCCTGATGCGTACTCGTGATCTGGAAAAACTGGATCGCAGCCTGGGTGGTATCAAGGACATGGGCGGTCTGCCAGACGCTCTGTTCGTGATCGACGTTGACCACGAGCGCATTGCTATCACTGAAGCCAACAAGCTGGGCATCCCAGTTATCGGCATCGTCGATACCAACAGCAGCCCGGAAGGCGTTGACTACATTATTCCAGGTAACGATGACGCCATTCGCGCCATCCAGCTGTACATGGGCGCCATGGCTGATGCCGTGATTCGTGCTCGCAACAACGCTAATGGCGGCACCGACGAGTTCGTCGAGCAAGCCCCGGCTGCAGTTGTTGAAGGCTAAGTAGAGCGCGTCTAGCGTTTGCTTAGTTCGCAAAAAGGGGGCTTGGCCCCCTTTTTGCCACCTTTAAAACCATCGCCGACACGCACTTGCAATTGTTTCTGGTCATTGTCGGCAATGCGTTACGAATTGAGCGCCCGTTTTGTATTGGCGGGTGGAATGGTTAACAACCTATCCAGAGGATTTTGAAATGGCAGAGATTACTGCAGCGTTGGTAAAAGAACTGCGTGAGCGTACTGGCGAAGGCATGATGGACTGCAAGAAGGCCTTGACCAAGGCTGGCGGCGACATCGAAAAAGCCATCGACGACATGCGTGCTTCCGGCGCGATCAAGGCTGCCAAAAAAGCGGGCAACGTAGCTGCTGAAGGCGCTATCAGTGTCAAAGTCGCTGAAGACGGCAAGTCGGCCGTGATCCTTGAAGTCAACTCGCAAACTGACTTCCTGGCTCTGCAGGACGACTTCAAGAACTTCGTGAACAGCAGCATCGAAAAGGCATTTGCCGAGAAGCTGACTGACGCCGCGCCACTGATCGCTTCCCAGGAATCGGCGCGCGAAGCGCTGGTGGCCAAAGTTGGCGAAAACGTCAATATTCGTCGTCTGGCGCGTGTTGAAGGCGACGTGGTCAATGCTTACCTGCACGGCAACAAGATCGGCGTTGTGGTTGTCCTCAAGGGTGGCGACGCTGAATTGGCTAAAGACATTGCCATGCACGTAGCGGCCAGCAATCCTGAGTTCCTGCTGCCTACAGAAGTTTCTGCTGAAGCCATTGAGCGCGAGAAAGCCGTGTTCATTAGCCTCAACGAAGACAAGATGAAGGGCAAACCGGCTGAAATCGTCGAGAAGATGGTTGGCGGTCGTATCCAGAAGTTCCTCGCTGAAGCCAGTCTGGTTGAGCAAGCCTTCGTTAAAGATCCGGAAATCAAGGTCGGTGCTCTGGCCAAGAAAGCCGGCGCTGAAATCGTTTCCTTCACCCGCTTCCAGGTAGGTGAAGGCATCGAGAAGCCGGTCGACAACTTCGCTGAAGAAGTTGCTGCCCAGCTGGCTGCCAGCAAGCAGTAAGACGGTTAATCGCTGTCGCCCCGAAGAGGCTGCCCGCTCACGCGCGCGGCCTCTTTGTCAAATTAAGGGCGCAGTGTTGCAATGCAGTGTTTGGGCGTTGGCACCAATCACTGAGGGCGCTGTCGAAGCGCTCAATCAAGGTGAACCCAAGGTTCGCATAGAATTCAAACGCCGCAGGAGAGACTCGCAATGGCTCAGCAGATGAGTGGTCGTCAACCGCGCTACAAGCGCATTCTGCTCAAACTTAGCGGCGAGGCCCTGATGGGGGCGGAAGACTTCGGTATTGACCCCAAGGTGCTTGACCGCATGGCGCTGGAAGTCGGCCAGTTGGTCGGTATCGGCGTGCAGGTTGGCCTGGTAATCGGTGGCGGCAATTTGTTTCGTGGCGCAGCTCTGAGCGCCGCTGGCATGGACCGAGTAACCGGCGACCATATGGGCATGCTCGCCACGGTGATGAACGCCCTGGCCATGCGCGATGCGCTGGAGCGCTCGAATATCCCGGCCATCGTGATGTCGGCGATTTCCATGGTCGGCGTGACTGACCATTACGATCGGCGCAAAGCATTGCGTCATCTGAAAACCGGTGAGGTGGTGATCTTCGCTGCTGGCACTGGTAATCCGTTTTTCACCACTGACTCGGCTGCTTGCCTGCGAGCCATCGAAATCGATGCCGACGTGGTGCTCAAGGCGACCAAGGTGGATGGTGTGTACACTGCCGATCCATTCAAAGACCCGCATGCCGAGAAGTTCGATCGCCTGACCTATGATGAGGTGCTCGATCGCAAGCTGGGTGTAATGGATCTGACCGCTATTTGTCTGTGCCGCGACCATGCTATGCCGCTGCGCGTTTTCAATATGAACAAGCCCGGCGCCCTGCTCAACGTAGTAGTAGGTGGTGCTGAAGGCACTCTGATTGAGGAAGATAAACATGATTAATGAGATCAAGAAAGACGCTCAGGTGCGTATGCAAAAGAGCCTGGAGTCGCTGCTGCATGCCTTTAGCCGTATTCGTACCGGCCAGGCGCACCCGAGCATCCTTGGCGGCGTGATGGTGCCTTACTACGGCGCTGACACCCCGCTGAATCAGGTTGCCAACGTGACGGTTAAAGACTCGCGCACCCTGCAGGTTGTGGCCTTCGAGCGCAACATGCTGGCCGCAGTGGATAAGGCGATCCAAAGCTCCGGTCTGGGCTTCAATCCGACCAACCTGGGCGAATTGCTGCTGATTTCCATGCCGGCGCTGACCGAAGAAACCCGCAAGGGCTTCACCAAGCAGGCCCGCGATGCGGCCGAAGATGGCCGTGTGGCCGTGCGCAATATCCGTCGTGATGCCTTGAGCCAGTTGAAAGACCTGGTCAAGGAGAAGGAAATCAGCGAGGACGACGAGCGCCGTGCCGCCGATGACGTGCAGAAGTTGACGGACAAGTTCGTGGCCGAGATCGAAGTAGCGGTTAAGCAGAAAGAAGCGGATCTGATGGCCGTTTAACGGTCAGGATTTCGTCATGATCAAAAGCCAAGACAGTAGTCCGTCCGCTGTGCCGCGGCATGTGGCGATCATCATGGACGGTAATAATCGCTGGGCGAAGAAGCGTCTGCTGCCTGGCGTGGCCGGCCATAAAGCCGGTGTCGATGCTGTGCGCGCGGTGATCGAGGTGTGCGCTGAGGCGGGGGTCGAGGTGTTGACCCTCTTCGCTTTTTCCAGTGAAAACTGGCAGCGCCCGGCTGAGGAGGTCAGTGCGCTGATGGAGTTGTTCCTCGCCGCGTTGCGCCGCGAGGCGAAGAAGCTTAATGCCAATGACATCAGCTTGCGGATTATTGGTGATCGCTCGCGCTTTCACCCTGAACTGCAGGCGGCAATGCGTGAAGCTGAGGCGCAAACGGCCGGCGACAAGCGATTTGTCCTGCAAGTGGCCGCCAATTATGGTGGTCAGTGGGATATTGCCCAGGCCGCTCAGCGCTTGGCGCGTGAGGTTCAGGGTGGTCATTTGCGCGCCGAGGACATCACTCCGCAGTTGTTGCAAAGCTGTCTGGTGACCGGCGATTTGCCGCTGCCGGATCTGTGCATTCGCACCGGTGGCGAGCACCGCATCAGTAACTTCCTGCTTTGGCAGCTGGCGTATACCGAGCTGTATTTCTCCGACCTGTACTGGCCGGATTTCAAACACGACGCCATGCGCAAAGCCTTGGCCGATTTTGCTAGCCGCCAGCGTCGCTTTGGGAAAACCAGCGATCAGGTGGCTGCTGAGACCCGCAGCTGATGCTCAAACAACGAATTATCACGGCGCTGGTGCTGTTGCCGTTCGCTCTGGGTGGTTTCTTTCTGCTTGATGGCGGGCTGTTTGCGCTGTTTATCGGCGCAGTGGTCAGCTTGGGCGCTTGGGAATGGGCGCGCTTGGCCGGCTTGACTGCGCAGGTGCAGCGTGTTGCTTTCGCGTCGCTGGTTGCCGTGCTGCTATTGGGCTTGTACCTGTTGCCCGTTTTGGCGCCATGGGTGTTGTTGTCTGGGGTTATCTGGTGGGCGCTGGCAACCGTTCTGGTGCTGGGCTATCCGGCCAGTAGCCGTTGCTGGTCTGGTCTGCCGGCTAAGTTGCTGATTGGTCTGCTGATTCTGCTGCCGGCTTGGCAGGGGTTGGTGTTGTTCAAGCAATGGCCTGAGGCGAACTGGCTGATTCTGGCGGTGATGGTGCTGGTGTGGGGTGCAGATATCGGCGCTTACTTCAGTGGCCGGCGTTTCGGTAAGCGCAAGCTGGCCCCGCAGGTCAGTCCCGGTAAAAGCTGGGAAGGCGTGTTTGGTGGCTTGCTCGCGACACTGCTGATCTGCGTGGGTGTGGCGGTTTACCGGGACTGGTCGTTCGCCAGCCTGCTGCTGGGCTTGGCGGGTACCGCTGTGGTGGTGCTGATCTCGGTGGTCGGCGATCTGACTGAAAGCATGTTTAAACGCCAATCCGGGATCAAGGACAGCAGCAATCTGCTGCCTGGACATGGTGGTGTGCTGGATCGTATCGACAGTCTAACGGCTGCGATCCCGGTGTTTGCCGCCTTGCTATGGCTGGCTGGTTGGGGCGCGCTGTGAGTCACCCGCAGCAGGTTACGGTGCTGGGTGCGACGGGTTCGATCGGCCTGAGCACCCTTGATGTGATTGCTCGTCACCCTGAGCGTTATCAAGTGTTTGCGCTGTCTGGCTTCAGTCGTCTGGCTGAGCTCGAGGCGTTGTGCGTGCTTTATCGGCCGCGCTTTGTTGTGGTGCCGGAAGCCTCCGCTGCTGCTGGCTTGCAAGGCAATCTGCGTGCGGCCGGGCTGCCTACTGAGGTGCTGTATGGTCAGCAAGGCTTGTGTCAGGTAGCGGCGCATCCTGAGGTCGATACGGTGATGGCGGCTATCGTTGGGGCGGCAGGCTTGCCGCCGACCCTGGCGGCAGTCGAGGCTGGCAAGAAAGTCCTGCTGGCCAATAAAGAAGCCCTGGTGATGTCGGGCGCACTGTTTATGCAGGCGGTCAAGCGCAGCGGTGCGGTGTTGCTGCCGATCGACAGTGAGCACAATGCGATTTTCCAGTGCCTGCCGGGTGACTACGCGCGCGGGCTGCAGTCGGTTGGCGTGCGCCGTATTCTATTGACCGCTTCAGGCGGGCCATTCCGTGAAATGCCGCTGGAGCAGCTGCATGCCGTCACGCCTGAGCAGGCCTGCGCGCACCCTAACTGGTCGATGGGTCGCAAAATTTCGGTCGACTCGGCAAGCATGATGAACAAAGGTCTGGAGCTGATCGAGGCCTGTTGGTTGTTTGATACGACGCCTGCGCAGATTGAAGTGGTGGTGCATCCGCAGAGCGTGATCCACTCTCTGGTGGATTACGTTGACGGCTCGGTGTTGGCCCAATTGGGCAATCCGGACATGCGCACGCCAATCACTCATGCCTTGGCTTGGCCGGAGCGTATTGATTCAGGTGTCGCGCCGCTGGATCTATTCGCCATCGCCCGGCTGGACTTCCAGGCGCCGGATGAGCAGCGCTTTCCCTGTTTGCGTTTGGCGCGTGAAGCGGCACAAGCCGGAGGGACTGCGCCGGCCATGCTGAATGCGGCGAACGAAGTGGCGGTGACCGCTTTCCTTGAACGGCGCATCCGCTTTCCGGAGATCGCGCGTATGATCGAAGACGTCCTGCACGCTGAGCCCGCCCTGGCGGTTGAGAGTCTGGATGCTGTGCTGGCTGCTGATAGTCGGGCACGTAATCTGGCTGAGCAATGGCTGAGTCTGCGCTAATCGCTGACGCGGAGAAGTTTGATGAGTGCGCTTTATATGTTGGTCGGCACCCTGGTTGCTCTCGGTGTGCTGGTAACTATTCATGAATATGGCCATTTCTGGGTTGCCCGCCGTTGTGGTGTAAAGGTGCTGCGGTTTTCTGTCGGCTTTGGCAGCCCTTTGCTGCGCTGGCATGACCGCCAGGGCACCGAGTTTGTTGTGGCTGCCATCCCGCTGGGCGGCTACGTGAAAATGCTTGATGAGCGCGAAGGCGATGTGCCGCCGGAGTTGCTTGATCAGTCGTTCAACCGTAAGTCGGTACGGCAGCGTATTGCCATCGTGGCGGCCGGCCCTGTAGCCAATTTTGTGCTTGCGTTGCTGTTCTTCTGGGTCGTGGCGATGCTCGGTAGCCAGCAGGTGCGCCCGGTTATCGGTGCGGTCGAGGCGGGTAGCCTGGCTGATGTCGCTGGATTGCAGGCTGGGCAGGAAATCGTTGCGATTGATGGTCAGGCAACCCTCGGTTGGGCGGCAGTCAATCTACAGCTGGTGGGTCGCCTGGGTGAAAGTGGTCGTCTGGATTTGGCCGTGCGTGAGCAAGACTCTTCGGTCGACAGCCCTCGGCAGATCGTGCTGGATAACTGGTTGCGCGGCACCGATGAGCCCGACCCCATCGCTTCACTAGGTATTCGTCCGTGGCGTCCGGTGCTGCAGCCCGTGCTGGCACAGCTTGACCCCGAAGGGCCTGCATTCGCGGCGGGTTTGCAGGTGGGTGATCGACTGCTTGCGTTTGAAGGCCAGCGGTTAGCTGATTGGCAGCAACTGGTTGATCAAGTTCGTGGCTTGCCGGGCAAGAAAGTTACCCTGCTGGTTGAGCGCGAAGGTCAGCAGCTGGATGTGCCTTTGACCCTGGCTGCGCGCGGTGAGGGTGGGGCGTCGACGGGTTATCTGGGCGCCGGCGTGGCCGGCGGAGAGTGGCCCGCCGACATGCTGCGCGAAGTGAGTTACGGCCCGTTAGAGGCCGTTGTTGAAGGGGCCAAAAACACCTGGGCAATGAGCGTTCTGACCCTTAATTCGCTGAAGAAAATGCTCTTTGGTGAGCTCTCGGTAAAAAACTTGAGCGGGCCGATAACCATTGCTAAAGTGGCGGGCGCTTCTGCTGAGTCGGGTTTGAGTGATTTTCTTAAATTCCTCGCCTACCTGAGCATTAGCCTGGGGGTTCTTAATTTGCTGCCTATCCCCGTGCTGGATGGGGGGCATCTGCTGTTTTATCTGGTCGAGTGGGTGCGTGGTCGTCCACTGTCGGAACGGGTGCAGGGTTGGGGGATGCAGATCGGCATCAGTCTAATAATTGGGGTTATGTTGCTGGCCCTGATAAATGACCTGGGTCGCCTGTAGTCGCTGCTGAATTACGCTCTTCGTATGTACAAAAAGTGTCGCCTTAAGCGGCAGATTTTTTATTGTCAGTTGAAATAAGAAAGGACTTCATGAAACGTCTGCTGCTACCTGCGGTGCTTGCCGCACTGATGATCACCGAAGTTCACGCCGAGTCCTTCACCATCTCCGATATTCGGGTCACCGGTCTGCAGCGCGTTTCGGCTGGCAGCGTATTCGGTGCCTTGCCTCTCAATGTGGGTGCGCAAGCGGATGATCGCGCATTGGTCGAGGCCACTCGCGAACTGTTCAAGACCGGTTTCTTCCAGGATATCCAGCTCGGTCGCGATGGCGACGTACTGGTTATTACCGTTGTTGAGCGGCCGTCGATTTCCGGCATCGAAATCGAAGGTAACAAGGCTATCAGCAGTGAAGACTTGCTCAAGGGCTTGAATCAGTCTGGTCTGGCCGAAGGCGAGATTTTCCAGCGCGCCACTCTGGAAGGTGTGCGTAACGAACTGCAGCGTCAGTACGTGGCGCAGGGCCGTTACTCCGCCGAAATCGAAGCCGAAGTGATTCCGCAGCCACGCAACCGCGTCGCGCTGAAGATCAATATTAACGAAGGTTCTATTGCGGCGATTCAGCACATCAACGTGGTGGGTAACTCGGTTTTTTCCGACGAAGACCTGATTGACTTGTTCGAGCTGAAAACCACCAACTGGCTGTCCTTCTTCAAGAATGATGACAAGTACGCCCGTGAGAAGCTCTCCGGTGACTTGGAACGTCTGCGCTCCTATTATCTGGATCGCGGCTATATCAACATGGATATCAGCTCTACGCAGGTGTCCATTACCCCAGACAAGAAGCACGTCTACGTCACCGTCAACGTGGATGAAGGCGAGAAATTCACCGTGCGTGAGGTCAAGCTCAGCGGTGAGTTGAAGGTGCCGGAAGAAGAAGTTCGCGCCTTGCTGCTGGTCCAAGAGGGCCAGGTGTTCTCGCGTAAAGTGATGACCACTACGTCCGAGTTGATCACCCGTCGCCTGGGTAACGAAGGCTATACCTTCGCCAACGTCAATGGCGTACCGGAAGCGCATGATGATGGCACCGTGTCCATCACCTTTGTGGTCGACCCGGGCAAGCGCGCTTATGTAAACCGGATCAACTTCCGTGGTAACACCAAGACAGAAGATGATGTTCTGCGCCGTGAAATGCGCCAGATGGAAGGTGGCTGGGCTTCGACTTACCTGATTGATCAGTCCAAGACCCGTCTGGAGCGGCTGGGCTACTTCAAGGAAGTCAACGTCGAAACCCCGCAAGTGCCGGGCACCGATGATCAGGTTGATGTCAACTACAGCGTTGAAGAACAGGCTTCTGGTTCGATTACCGCCAGCGTCGGTTTTGCCCAGAACGCCGGTTTGATTCTGGGTGGCTCGATTACTCAGAACAACTTCCTCGGTACCGGTAATAAGGTCAGCGTGGGTTTGACCCGCAGCGAATACCAGAGCAGCTACAACTTCGGTTTCGTTGATCCGTACTGGACGCCGGACGGCGTGAGCCTGGGCTACAACGCCTTCTTCCGTGAAACCGATTACGATGAGCTGAACACCGATGTGTCCAGCTACTCGGTGGACAGCTACGGCGCGGGCGTCAGCATTGGATATCCAATCAGCGATACTTCGCGTCTGACCTATGGCCTGACCATCCAGAACGACAGCATCGGCACTGGTGTGTATACCGTTGATGAGATCTTCGACTTTATTGAAGCCGAAGGTGACAGCTACCTGAACCTTAAAGCCTCGGTCGGTTGGTCTGAGTCGACCCTTAACCGTGGCGTGCTGGCTAACCGTGGTCACTCACAAAGTCTGGTATTTGAGTCAACGGTGCCGGGCAGTGACTTGTCGTTCTTCAAGGTGGATTACCGTGGCCAGGTTTTCAAGCCGCTGACAGATACCTACACCCTACGCTTGCACAGCCAGTTGGGTTATGGCGAAAGCTATGGTTCTACCAGCGAGTTGCCGTTTTATGAGAACTACTACGCCGGTGGTTTCAACTCGGTGCGTGGCTTTAAGGACAGCAGTCTGGGGCCGCGTAGCACGCCGAGCAAAGGCACCAACCCAGGTACGTCGTTCGACCCGGATCAAGATCCTCTACCATTCGGCGGCAACGTGCTGATTCAAGGTGGTGCCGAGCTGCTGTTCCCTATGCCGTTCGTCAAAGACCAGCGCTCCCTGCGTACCGCACTGTTCTGGGATGTGGGTAATGTCTTCGACACCAATTGCGGAAGTTCCCAGGCCGATTGCAGCAGCATCGATGCCGGCAATTTGGCCAGCTCGGTGGGTGTTGGCCTGACGTGGATCACCGCTCTTGGCCCGTTAAGCTTTAGTTTGGCCATGCCAATCATCAAGCCGGATGATGCCGATACACAGATTTTCCAGTTCTCTCTCGGTCAGACGTTCTAAGCGTCGGATTATTGAATATCAACAGTTTTGCAGGAGTTGCACCGTGCGTAAGTTGACTCAACTGGTTTTGTTAAGCGTTGCCCTGCTGGCGACTCCGGCGTTTGCCGAGATGAAAGTCGCGGTATTGAACTATCAGATGGCCCTGTTGGAGTCTGATGCGGCTAAGCGTTATGCCGTGGATGCCGAGAAGAAGTTCGGCCCGCAACTGAACAAGCTGAAAACCTTGGAAAGCGATGCCAAGCGCATTCAGGATCGTCTGGTCAAAGACGGTGAAAAAATGCAAACCGCCGAGCGCGAGCGTCTGGAGCTTGAGTTCAAGCAAAAAGCCCGTGACTTCCAGTTTCAGTCCAAGGAGTTGAACGAGTCCAAGGCTGTGGCGGATCGTGAAATGCTTAAGAAGCTCAAGCCGAACCTGGATAAGGCGGTGGAAGAAGTGATCAAGACCGGTAACTTTGACTTGGTGCTGGAGCGCGGTGCGGTGATTGATGTCAAACCACAGTTCGACATCACCCGCCAGGTTATTGAGCGTATGAACAAGCTGCGTTGATCATGAACATGCCGGTTTATACCCTTGGCCAGTTGGCCGGGCGTCTGGGTGCCACCTTGCGTGGCACCGAAGATCAACTGATCAGTGGTTTGGCTACCTTGCAGGAGGCTGGCCCTGAGCAGTTGAGTTTTCTCGCCAATGCGCAATACCGTAAGTTTCTCTCTGGCTGTCAGGCTGGTGCGGTGCTGCTGACCGCCGCCGATGCCGAAGGCTATACCGGTAATGCCCTGGTTGTGGCCAATCCCTACCTGGCCTATGCCGAGCTTTCCCATCTGTTTGATCGCAAGCCGCGGGCCTTGCCGGGTGTGCACCCGAGCGCGGTGGTGGCGGCGGATGCGCAGGTCGATGGCAGTGCCAGTATTGGCGCGTATGCAGTGGTCGAGAGTGGTGCGCAGATAGCCGCCGGCGTGACTGTCGGCGCGCAGTGCGTTATCGGCGCGCGTTCGGTGATCGGTGAGGGCGGCTGGTTAGCCCCGCGAGTGACGCTGTATCACGATGTGCGGATCGGCAAACGCGTGGTCATTCAGTCCGGCGCGGTGATCGGCGGTGAGGGCTTCGGCTTTGCCAACGAGAAGGGTGTCTGGCAGAAGATCGCGCAGATCGGCGGCGTGACTATCGGCGATGATGTTGAAATAGGTGCCAACACCACGGTGGACCGTGGTGCGTTGTCGGACACGCTGATTGGTAACGGCGTTAAGCTGGATAACCAGATCATGATCGCGCACAACGTGCAGATCGGTGATAACACCGCCATGGCCGGTTGCGCGGGTATTTCCGGCAGCACCAAAATCGGCAAGAACTGCATGATCGCCGGCGGCGTTGGCATGGTTGGGCACATCGAGGTGTGCGACAACGTGTTCGTCACCGGTATGACCATGGTCACCCGCTCGATTACCGAGCCCGGCTCCTATTCTTCGGGCACAGCCATGCAGCCAGCGGCTGAGTGGCGCAAGAGCGCGGCACGGATTCGTCAGTTGGATGACATGGCGCGACGCCTGCAGCAGTTGGAAAAGCAGCTGGCCGCCGTGACCTCCGCCGCTGACACTTCATCTGATGCCTGAACCGGTATTTGCCGGTTTCTCTTTTTTCTCTTACAGGCTCCTCTGCACATGATGGACATCAACCAGATTCGCGAATACTTGCCGCACCGTTATCCGTTCCTGCTGGTGGATCGGGTGGCTGAGCTGGATCTTGAAGGCAAGTGTATTCGTGCTTACAAGAATGTCAGTATCAATGAGCCATTCTTTAACGGCCACTTCCCTGAGCACCCGATCATGCCGGGCGTGTTGATCATCGAGGCCATGGCTCAGGCCGCTGGCATTCTCGGCTTCAAGATGATGGATCTGAAGCCTGCCGATGGCACCCTGTATTACTTCGTTGGCTCGGACAAGCTACGCTTTCGTCAGCCAGTGGTGCCGGGTGATCAACTGATCCTCGAGGCCCGCTACCTGAGCAGCAAGCGCAGCATCTGGAAGTTCGAGTGCAAGGCCAGCGTCGACGGCAAGGAAGTCTGCTCGGCAGAAATCATCTGTGCGGAACGCAAACTATGAGTTTGATTGACCCTCGCGCGATCATCGACCCCAGTGCCAAGCTGGCTGACGACGTTATCGTAGGCCCTTGGTCGATAGTCGGGGCCGATGTGGAAATTGGCGAAGGTACAGTGATCGGCCCCCATGTGATCCTCAAGGGGCCGACCTGGATCGGTAAACATAACCGCATCTATCAGTTTTCCTCGGTGGGCGAAGACACCCCTGATCTTAAGTATCAAGGTGAGGCGACGCGCCTGGTGATTGGCGATCACAATGTGATTCGTGAGGGTGTCACCATCCATCGCGGTACCGTGCAGGACCGCAGTGAAACCACTATTGGCGACCACAATCTGATCATGGCCTATGCCCACATTGGCCATGACAGCGTGATCGGCAATCATTGCATTCTGGTCAACAACACCGCGTTGGCCGGGCATGTATGGGTGGATGACTGGGCGATTCTTTCCGGTTACACCCTGGTCCATCAGTTCTGCCGTATCGGCGCGCACAGCTTTTCCGGCATGGGCACGGCGATTGGCAAGGACGTTCCGGCGTTTGTCACCGTCTTTGGTAACCCGGCGGAAGCCCGCAGCATGAACTTCGAGGGCATGCGTCGTCGTGGTTTCAGCCCCGAAGCCATTGCGGCCCTGCGTCGCGGTTACAAGACGGTCTACCGCCAAGGGCTGACGGTTGATCAGGCGATGAGCGAGTTGGCCGAATCGGCAGCAGAGTTCCCCGAAGTCGCGATCTTCCGCGATTCCATTCAGGCTTCCAGCCGCGGCATTACCCGATAATTTATGACTGACCTGATGCGTGTCGCGCTGGTCGCCGGCGAGGCGTCTGGCGATATTCTCGGTGCCGGCCTGATGCAGGCCCTTAAAGCCCAGCACCCCGCAATCGAGTTTATCGGTGTCGGTGGCCCGCTGATGCAGGCCCAGGGCCTGAACTCCTATTTTCCGATGGAGCGCTTGTCGGTGATGGGTTTGGTTGAGGTGCTTGGTCGTCTTCCCGAATTGTTGTCACGGCGTAAACGCCTGATCAACACGTTGATCGCCGCCAAGCCGGATGTGTGCATCGGCATCGACGCGCCGGATTTCAATCTGACCCTTGAGCTCAAGTTGCGTCAGGCGGGAATCAAGACCGTGCATTACGTCAGTCCTTCCGTGTGGGCCTGGCGGCAGAAGCGTGTGCTGAAGATTCGGGATGCCTGCGATCTGATGCTGACCCTGTTTCCGTTCGAAGCGCAGTTCTACCAGGACCATCAGGTGCCGGTGCGTTTTGTTGGGCATCCGCTGGCCGATACCATTCCGCAACAGGCCGATCGCGCGGCGGCGCGTGATGCGCTTAACCTGCCCCATGATCAGCCCGTGGTTGCCTTGATGCCGGGCAGTCGCGGTGGTGAAGTGGCGCGCCTGGGCAGTCTGTTTCTCGATGCGGCCGTGCGCTTGCGTACGTTGCGCCCCGGTATTCAGTTTGTCTTGCCCTGTTCCAGTCCCGAACGTCGTGCACAGCTTGAGCAGATGCTGGTAGGCCGTGATCTGCCGCTGACCCTGCTCAATGGCCGCTCCCATGAGGCGCTAGCCGCCTGTAATGCGGTGTTGATTGCCTCCGGTACGGCGACCCTTGAAGCCCTGCTGTACAAGCGCCCCATGGTGGTGGCCTATAAGGTTGCACCTATGACCTACCGCATCCTTAAGCGCCTGGTTAGCAGTGCCTATATTTCATTGCCCAACCTGCTGGCCGAGCGTTTGCTGGTGCCCGAGCTGATCCAGGATGCGGCTACTGCCGAAGCGCTGGCGCAGTTGCTGGCACCGCTGCTCAATGGCGGCGAAGTGCAGACTGAAGGCTTTGATGTGATTCATCGGGCTTTGCGTCGTGATGCGTCAGTACAGGCCGCCCAGGCCGTGCTGCAGCTAACGGGCCGTAGCTGATGCAGCTCGGCCTGGATTTCACCCTGGTGCAGGAACTGGTTGCTGGTGTCGATGAGGTGGGCCGTGGCCCGCTCTGCGGTGCGGTGGTGACGGCCGCCGTCATTCTCGATCCGGCACGGCCGATTCTCGGCCTCAATGACTCGAAGAAATTGACTGAAGCGCGTCGCGAAAAGCTCTTCGATGAAATTCGTGAAAAAGCCCTGGCCTGGTGCATTGCCCGGGCTGAGGTGGAAGAGATCGACCAGCTGAACATTTTGCAGGCCACCATGCTGGCCATGCAGCGTGCGGTCGAGGGTTTGAGCGTCACACCTAAATTGGCGCTGATCGACGGCAATCGCTGCCCCAAGCTGCAGGTGCCCAGTGCCGCTGTGGTCAAGGGCGATAGCCAGGTCCCGGCCATTGCTGCCGCTTCGATCCTGGCCAAGGTCAGCCGCGACCGCGAGATGCAGCAGCTTGATCAGCAATACCCCGGCTACGGCATTGCCGGGCACAAGGGCTATCCCACCCCCGTGCATCTAGAGGCTTTACGCCGCCTAGGGCCGACGCCGATTCATCGACGCTCGTTCGGGCCGGTCAAGGCTCTTTTGGATACGTAAGGTGGGTTGAGGTGCTTGCGCCGATACCCATCATGTCGCGCGATGGGTATCGCTGTGCTCAACCCATCCTACTTGCTGTTGTTTGCACTTTGGCCCGGTACAATCCGGGCCTTATCGTTTTTGTGTTTTGTATAGGACTGCCATGACCGCCTCGTTCGTCCACCTGCGTTTGCACACCGAGTTTTCCCTGGTCGATGGGCTGGTGCGGGTCAAGCCGCTGATCAAGTCGGTGGCTGCTGCCGGCATGCCGGCCGTAGCGGTGACCGACATGAGCAATATGTGCTCGTTGGTGAAGTTCTATAAGGCCGCCATGGGCGGCGGCATCAAACCGATCTGCGGTGCCGACATCTGGCTGGCCAGCGCCGAGGAAGACGGCCCGCTGAGCCGCATGACTCTGCTGGCGATGAATGCCCAGGGCTACCGTAACCTGACGGAACTGGTCTCGCGTGGCTGGAGCGAAGGTCAGAGCAATGACCTGGTGATCATTCAGCGTGACTGGGTCAAAGCCGCCGCCGAAGGCCTGATTGCCCTGTCGGGTGCCAAGGAGGGCGAGGTGGGCCATGCTCTGCTCGATGGCGAGCTGGCCACGGCCGAGGCGTTGCTGCAAGAGTGGATGGCGGTGTTCCCCGAGCGCTTCTACCTCGAAGTGCAGCGCACCAACCGGGTCAACGATGAAGAGCACGTGCATGCGGCAGTGGCGCTGGCCGATAAGCTCGGCGCGCCGCTGGTGGCGACCAATGATGTGCGTTTTATCAAAGAAGATGACTTTGCCGCCCACGAGACCCGCGTGTGTATCGGCGAGGGCCGCAGCCTGGATGACCCACGCCGCCTGCGCACCTATTCCGATCAGCAGTACCTGAAGACCCCAGAGGAAATGGCCGAGCTGTTCAGTGACCTGCCCGAGGCGCTGGAAAACACCATCGAAATTGCCAAGCGCTGCAATATCGAGGTGCAACTGGGTAAATACTTCCTGCCGGACTTCCCCGTGCCTGACGGCCTGACCATGGACGAGTACTTCCGTCAGGTCTCCTTCGAGGGCTTGGAGGAGCGTCTGGCGGTGCTGTGGCCGAAAGACACCACGCCGAACTATGAAGAGAAACGTCAGGTTTACATTGATCGGTTGAATTTCGAGCTGGATATCATCATCCAGATGGGCTTCCCCGGTTACTTCCTGATCGTAATGGACTTCATCAAGTGGGCGAAGAATAACGGCGTCCCGGTTGGCCCAGGCCGTGGCTCAGGTGCCGGTTCGCTGGTGGCCTATGTGCAGAAGATCACCGACCTCGACCCGCTGGCTTATGACCTGCTGTTCGAACGCTTCCTCAACCCCGAGCGGGTCTCCATGCCCGACTTCGACGTCGACTTCTGCATGGACGGTCGTGACCGGGTGATCGACTACGTGGCGGAGAAATACGGGCGCAATGCGGTGAGCCAGATCATCACCTTCGGCACCATGGCGGCCAAGGCGGTGGTGCGTGACGTGGCGCGGGCTCAGGGCAAGTCTTACGGCCTGGCCGATCGCTTGTCGAAGATGATCCCCTTCGAAGTCGGCATGACCCTGGAAAAAGCCTACGAGATGGAGGAGCCGCTGCGCGATTTCCTCAAGGTCGACGAAGACGCCCGCGAGATCTGGGACATGTCGCTCAGGCTCGAAGGCATCTGTCGCGGCACCGGCAAACACGCCGGTGGTGTGGTTATCGCGCCGACCAAACTCACCGATTTCTCGCCGATTGCCTGCGATGACGAGGGCGGCGGGCTGGTGACCCAGTTCGATAAAGATGACGTGGAATCCGCCGGCCTGGTGAAGTTTGACTTCCTCGGCCTGCGTACCCTCACGATCATCAAGTGGGCGATGGAAACCATCAACCGCGAACAGGCCAAGCAGGGCCTGCCGGACCTGAACATCGACTTTATCCCGTTGGATGACAAGCCGACCTTCCAGATGCTGCAGAAGGCCGAAACCACCGCGGTGTTCCAGCTTGAATCGCGCGGCATGAAGGAACTGATCAAAAAGCTCAAGCCGGACTGTCTGGAGGACATGATCGCTCTGGTGGCGCTGTTCCGTCCGGGGCCGCTGCAGTCGGGCATGGTGGACGACTTTATCAACCGTAAGCACGGTCGTGAGCCGATTTCCTACCCGCATCAGGATTATCAATACGCGGGGCTGGAGCCGGTGCTCAAGCCGACTTACGGCATCATCCTGTATCAGGAACAGGTGATGCAGATTGCCCAGGTCATGGCTGGTTACACCCTCGGTGGTGCAGACATGCTGCGCCGCGCCATGGGTAAGAAGAAGCCTGAGGAAATGGCCAAGCAGCGCGGCGGCTTTATTGAAGGCTGCGCCAATAACGGCATTGATGCGAACCTGGCAGGTAACATCTTCGACCTAGTGGAGAAGTTCGCCGGTTACGGCTTCAACAAATCGCACTCGGCTGCCTATGGTCTGCTCTCTTACCAGACTGCCTGGCTCAAGGCCCACCATTCGGCGGCCTTTATGGCGGCGGTGTTGTCGGCGGATATGCACAACACCGACAAGGTCGTGACCCTGATCGAGGAGTGCCGCAGCATGAAGCTGCGCCTCGATGCGCCGGATGTGAATATCTCCGAGTTCAAGTTCACGGTTAACAATGAAGGCTGGATTGTTTACGGCCTTGGCGCGATCAAAGGGGTCGGCGAAGGGCCGGTGGAGGCGATCGTTGAAGCGCGGCAGGCGGGGCCGTTCAAGGACCTGTTCGATTTCTGCTCGCGGGTTGATCTCAAGCGCATTAACAAGCGCACGCTGGAGGCATTGATCCGCAGCGGCGCGCTGGACCGTCTCGGCCCGTACTTCCATGAAGAGTTAAAAGCCTACAAGGCCAATATCGACCGTAACCGCGCCGTGCTGCTGGCTGCCATGGAGGAGGCGGTGCAGGCTGCCGAGCAAACCGCACGCAGCCACGACAGCGGTCATATGGACCTGTTTGGCGGGGTGTTTGCCGATGCCGAGGCGGATGTTTACCGCAATCACTTGCGTGCCCGTGACCTGACGCTCAAAGAGCGCCTTAAAGGTGAGAAAGATACCCTGGGTCTTTACCTGACCGGTCACCCGATCGACGAGTATGAAGGCGAAGTGCGGCGCTTTGCCCGTCAGCGCATCGTTGACCTCAAGCCGGCGCGGGGTGATCAGACGATTGCCGGCCTGGTGGTTAACCTGCGGGTGATGAAGAATAAAAAAGGCGACAAGATGGGCTTTATTACCCTCGATGACCGCTCCGGACGGATCGAGGCCTCTTTGTTTGCCGAAGCGTTCAACAATGCACAGGCGCTGCTGCAGACCGACGCCTTGGTGGTGGTTGAAGGCGAGGTGAGTAATGACGACTTCTCCGGCGGTCTGCGCCTGCGCGCCAAGCGCGTGATGAGCCTGGAGGAGGCGCGTACGGGGCTGGCTGACAGCTTGCGAATCAAACTCGCCAGTAGCGCCTTAAAAGGTGATCGTCTGCGTTGGCTGGCCGAGCTGTGTGGGCGTTATCGCGGTGCTTGCCCCATTACTGTTGACTACAGTGGTGCTGACGCCAAGGCGCTCTTGCAGTTTGGTGAGGGCTGGCGGATTGAGCCGGCTGACAGTCTGATTCAAGCATTGCGTGACCAGTTCGGCCGCGACAACGTCTTTTTGCACTACCGCTGATTTGCGAGGCTCTGGCCTCGCCGGTTGGTCGTGATACCCAGTGGGTTCTGCATTGAAGGCTTTCGTGCAGAACCGGGTGTCGACCTGAATGCGCCTGCTGCTATAAGGTAGGGCGCGATAACGGATACAGCTCCCGGCCACTTGGCCGTCGACGCAAGACGGATGACTATGAACCCGAATTTTCTCGATTTCGAACAGCCGATCGCCGACCTGCAAGCCAAGATCGAAGAGCTTCGCCTGGTTGGTAACGACAACTCGCTGAACATCACTGATGAAATCGCACGCCTGCAGGTTAAGAGCAGCTCGCTGACCGAAAGCATTTTCGGCAACCTGAGCAGCTGGCAGATCGCCAAGCTGGCGCGCCACCCGCGCCGTCCTTACACCCTGGATTACCTGCAGCACATCTTTACTGAGTTTGATGAGCTGCATGGTGATCGGCATTTTTCCGATGACGCCGCCCTGGTTGGTGGTGTAGCGCGCTTGGACGGTGAGCCGGTGATGGTCATCGGTCACCAGAAAGGCCGTGAAGTTCGCGAAAAAGTACGCCGCAACTTCGGCATGCCGCGTCCTGAGGGCTACCGCAAGGCGTGTCGCCTGATGGAAATGGCTGAACGCTTCAAAATGCCGATCCTGACCTTTATCGATACCCCGGGTGCTTATCCGGGTATCGATGCCGAAGAGCGCAACCAGAGTGAGGCGATTGCCTGGAACCTGCGCGTCATGGCGCGGTTGAAGACGCCGATCATTGCCACGGTGATCGGTGAGGGTGGGTCCGGCGGCGCACTGGCCATTGGTGTGTGCGATCAGTTGAACATGCTGCAGTACTCCACCTACTCGGTGATCTCGCCGGAAGGCTGCGCCTCGATTCTGTGGAAGACTGCGGAGAAAGCGCCAGATGCCGCTGAGGCGATGGGCATCACCGCTGAGCGCCTGAAAGGCTTAGGCATCGTCGATCAGGTGATTGGCGAGCCGCTCGGTGGTGCACACAGTGACCCGGCGGCTGCCGCTGAGTCGGTGCGTCAGGCGTTGTTAACCCAGCTGGACATGCTCAAAACGTTCGATACGGAGGCGTTGTTGAAGCGTCGTTATGAGCGTTTGATGAGCTACGGCATCGCCTAAATGAGCTTGAGCGCCAGGCTGCTGGAATCTCTGGCGCCCTGGCGCAACGCGCCGGCTTGGCATATCGCCTTGTCCGGTGGGTTGGATTCCACGGTGCTGTTGCACCTGCTGGCCGGCCTCGCGCAACGCGAGGCATTGCCGCCACTTTCCGCCATCCATATTCATCACGGTTTACAGAGCGCTGCCGATGCCTGGCCGGCGCATTGCCGTGAGCTGTGCGCGGGGCTATCTGTGCCGTTACAGGTTGAGTATGTGCAGGTTGTCCCAGGAGCCAGTCTTGAGCGTGCAGCGCGTGATGCTCGTTACGCCGCTTTTGCTGCACGCTTGGATGCTGGTGAGGTGCTGCTGACTGCGCAGCATCGCGATGATCAAGCGGAAACCTTACTGTTTCGCCTGCTGCGCGGTGCCGGTGTGCAGGGTTTGGCGGCGATGCAGGTGAGTCGCGCATTGGCGGCGGGGCGCCTGGTTCGGCCGCTTCTGAACTGTTCGCGGGCTGAGTTGCAGGTTTATGCCGTCGAACAAAAGCTCAGCTGGGTCGACGATCCATCAAATACCGATGAGCGGTTCTCGCGTAATTACTTGCGTCGCCAGGTGCTGCCGTCATTGCTCAAGCGTTGGCCGCAGGCGCTGGTCAGCCTGTCGCGCACCGCCGCGCACTTGGGTGAGGCGGGGCAGTTGCTTGATGAGCTGGCGCAGCAGGATGTCGCGGCCGCTGAGGTGTCGGGCGAGTTTGCCTGGCTACCGCTGCCACGCCTGGCGCTGCCTGCACTACGCGGTTTGAGTGAGCCGCGTCAGCGTAATGCGCTGCGTTATTGGCTGCGACCGTTGACGGCGATGCCGGATAGCGAGCATTGGGTCGGTTGGCAGGCGCTGCGCGATGCGGCGGTCGATGCTGCGCCGGTCTGGAGGCTGGCGGCGGGTGAGTTACGCCGCAGTGATGAGTGCTTATGGTGGTTGGCGGGTGACTGGCTGCGCTCGCCGGCACAGCTCGCTAGAGCGGTTCACGGTGCTCAGTGCGCGGTGTTGCCGGGTAATGGCTGTGTGCGTATTGAAGGCCGATTACCGGCGGGCAACTGGCAGTTGGGTTATCGCCGCGCTGGTGAGCAGATCCTCTTGCAGGGACGCGGGCATCGTGATTTGAAACGCTTGTTCAATGAGTTACGGGTGCCGGTTTTTGTGCGTGAGCGCTTGCCGTTGCTACGTTTGGATGGCCAAGTTGTGGCGGTCGCCAATCTGCCAGGATTGGATGGCGCGCTCGACGGCAGTTGGCAATTACATTGGCAGCCGCCGACCAGCGATCAAGGTTTGAGCTGATAAGCCCTTTCCGGTAGACTACGCTCCCGTCTTACTAGTGCTTTTGTTGACTCCCTTGGGAATCGACAGGGCTAGCTTATTGCATGTGTTGCAGTAAGCAGCTTGGGTACTCCTTCGCTTTCCCCGGCGGCACTGGCCGCTTAAACGCAGACTTCTAGGGTTTTTCATGACGCGCTACATATTCGTCACGGGTGGTGTTGTTTCTTCATTGGGGAAAGGCATCGCCTCGGCTTCATTGGCGGCTATCCTGGAGGCGCGGGGCCTGAAGGTCACGATGCTCAAGCTGGATCCCTATATCAACGTCGATCCGGGCACCATGAGCCCGTTCCAGCACGGTGAGGTGTTCGTCACCCATGACGGCGCGGAGACCGACCTTGATCTGGGCCACTACGAGCGGTTTATCCGCACCACGATGACCAAGAGCAACAACTTCACCACTGGTCGCGTCTACGAAGACGTGCTGCGCCGTGAGCGCCGTGGTGATTACCTGGGCGCGACCATTCAGGTCATCCCGCACATCACCGACGAGATCAAGCGCCGCATCATCAAGGGTGCTGGCGATGCTGACGTGGCCATGGTTGAAATCGGCGGTACGGTCGGTGATATCGAATCGCAGCCGTTCCTCGAGGCGATTCGCCAGCTGCGTGTAGAAGTCGGTGCCAAGCGCGCCATGCTCATGCACCTGACTCTGGTTCCGTATATCGCCACTGCGGGCGAAACCAAAACCAAGCCAACCCAGCATTCGGTGAAAGAACTGCGCTCTATCGGCCTGCAGCCAGACGTGCTGATCTGCCGCTCCGACCACCCGATCGATATCTCCTCGCGCCGCAAGATTGCGCTGTTCACCAACGTTGAAGAGCGTGCGGTGATTTCCCTGGAAGACGTCGACACCATCTACAAGATTCCAGGTGTTTTGCATGCTCAGGGTCTGGATGATTTTGTCATCGAGCGTTTCGGCCTGGAATGCAACAGTGCTGATCTGTCCGAGTGGGACCGCGTGGTTGATGCCAAGCTCAACCCGGAGCACGAAGTCACTATCGCCATGGTCGGCAAGTACATGGAGTTGCTGGATGCCTACAAGTCGCTGATTGAAGCGATGAGCCATGCCGGTATCCAGAACCGCACCAAGGTCAATCTGCGTTATATCGACTCCGAAGACATCGAGAACAAAGGCACTGCGCTGCTTGAAGGCGTGGATGCCATTCTGGTACCGGGTGGTTTCGGTCTGCGTGGTGTGGAAGGCAAGATCACCACCGTCCAGTACGCTCGCGAAAACAAAATTCCTTACCTGGGCATCTGCTTGGGTATGCAGGTTGCGGTCATCGAGTTCGCACGAAATGTGCTGGGCTGGAACGATGCCAACTCGTCCGAGTTTGATACCACTAGCCAGCATCCAGTGGTCGGCTTGATCACCGAGTGGCAGGACGCGACCGGTGTGACCGAGCAGCGTACCGATGCTTCGGATCTCGGTGGCACCATGCGCCTTGGCGCTCAGGACTGCCAGCTGCAGGCCGGTTCGCAAGTGCATGCCTGCTACGCCAAGGATGTGATTGTCGAGCGTCACCGTCATCGTTATGAAGTGAACAACAACCTGTTGCCACAGCTGATCGAAGCGGGCCTCAAGGTTACCGGCCGCTCGGGCGACGGCGCGCTGGTTGAAGTGGTCGAAGCGCCGGATCATCCATGGTTCGTCGCGTGCCAGTTCCATCCGGAGTTCACCTCTACTCCGCGTGACGGCCATCCGTTGTTCAGTGGCTTTGTCACTGCCGCGCTGGCCCAGAAAGCCAAGAAGGCATAAGACGATGGCGCAGAAAATCATCAAGGTTGGCGCTATTGAAATCGCCAACGACAAGCCCTTCGTGCTGTTCGGCGGGATCAACGTCATTGAGTCGCGCGAGCTGGCCATGCGTGCCTGTGAAGAGTACGTACGGGTTACTGACAAGCTCGGTATCCCTTACGTGTTCAAGGCCAGCTTTGATAAGGCCAACCGCTCGTCCGTGAGCTCATTCCGTGGCCCAGGCCTGGAAGAGGGCATGAAGGTCTTTGAGGAAATTAAAAAGACCTTCGGCGTGCCGGTAATCACTGACGTGCATGAGCCGCATCAGGCGCAGCCCGTGGCTGATGTATGCGACATCATTCAGCTGCCGGCGTTTCTCTCGCGGCAAACTGATCTGGTCGTGGCCATGGCCAAGACCGGAGCGGTGATCAATATCAAAAAAGCCCAGTTCCTTGCGCCCCAGGAGATGAAGCACATCCTGGCTAAGTGTGAAGAGGCGGGTAATGACCAACTGATTCTCTGCGAGCGTGGCAGCTCCTTCGGCTACAACAACCTGGTAGTGGACATGCTCGGCTTCGGCACCATGAAGCAGATGAACTACCCGGTGTTCTTCGACGTAACCCACGCGCTGCAAATGCCGGGTGGGCGTGCCGACTCGGCCGGTGGTCGTCGTGCTCAGGTCACTGACCTGGCCAAGGCGGGTATGAGCCAAGGCCTGGCGGGCTTATTTTTGGAAGCGCATCCGGATCCGGATAACGCTAAATGTGACGGCCCTTGTGCCTTGCGTCTGGACAAGCTGGAACCGTTCCTCACTCAGCTCAAGCAGCTGGATGATTTGATCAAGAGTTTTGCGCCGATTGAGACTGCCTGAAACGGTAATTCTCCGGTAAAGTGCTTTTTGTATACAATCTGACTTAGTAGTCGATACATGTTGTGCGCTGGACTCGTTTCCAGTGCGCAGCGAGTGTGCATCTCAGTGCTACCCTTTTCGTCAATTTTTTGGAGTGCTACACGCAATGGCAAAGATCGTCGACATCAAAGGCCGTGAGGTTCTCGATTCCCGTGGTAACCCAACTGTGGAAGCCGATGTAATTCTCGAGGGCGGCATCATGGGCAGCGCCTGTGCGCCGTCTGGTGCCTCCACCGGTTCGCGTGAAGCACTGGAATTGCGTGATGGCGACAAGAGCCGTTACCTGGGTAAGGGCGTACTCAAGGCCGTGGCCAATATCAACGGCCCGATCCGCGACTTGCTGCTGGGCAAAGATGCCGCTGACCAGAAAGCCCTCGATTTGGCGATGATCGCCCTCGACGGTACTGAGAACAAAGCCACCCTGGGTGCCAACGCCATCCTTGCGGTGTCTTTGGCTGCTGCCAAGGCTGCCGCTCAGGCCAAGGGCGTGCCGCTGTATGCGCACATCGCCGACCTGAATGGCACCCCAGGTGTTTACTCGATGCCGGTACCGATGATGAACATCATCAACGGCGGCGAGCATGCCGATAACAACGTCGACATCCAGGAGTTCATGGTGCAGCCGGTCGGTGCCAAGACCTTCTCCGACGCCTTGCGTATGGGCACTGAGATCTTCCATCACCTGAAAGCGGTGCTGAAGGCCCGTGGCCTGAGCACCTCGGTCGGTGATGAAGGCGGTTTCGCGCCGAACCTGGCGTCCAACGAAGACGCGCTGGCAGCTATTGCCGAGGCTGTGGCCAATGCCGGTTACACCTTGGGCGATGACGTCACCCTGGCTCTGGACTGCGCCTCCAGCGAGTTCTTCAAGGATGGTCAGTACGACCTGGCTGGCGAAGGTAAAGTGTTTAACGCCGAAGGTTTCGCCGACTATCTGGCGGGTCTGTCCGAGCGCTACCCGATCATCTCCATTGAAGACGGCATGGACGAGTCCGATTGGGCGGGCTGGAAAGTCCTGACCGACAAGATCGGCAACAAGGTTCAGCTGGTTGGCGACGACTTGTTCGTCACCAATACCAAGATCCTCAAGCGTGGTATTGACGAGTCGATCGGTAACTCGATCCTGATCAAGTTCAACCAGATCGGCACCCTGACCGAAACCCTGGAAGCCATCCAGATGGCCAAGGCTGCCGGTTACACCGCGGTTATCTCGCACCGCTCCGGTGAAACTGAAGACAGCACCATCGCCGACCTGGCAGTGGGCACTGCGGCGGGCCAGATCAAGACCGGCTCGCTGTGCCGTTCGGACCGTGTGTCCAAGTACAACCAGCTGCTGCGTATTGAAGAGCAGCTGGCGGGCAAGGCACCTTACAAGGGCCGCGCCGAGTTCCGTGGCTAAACGCCACGGAGCGTGACGCTACAGCGTTAAAAATCAGGCTGGGCACGCTCGTTTACTGCAGTAAACTTCACCGCCCGCCTGATCTAGCCTTATCTGGGGTCGCGATGTTTTCAGCGATCACTCAGGGCATGGTAAAAGGGGCGGCGTAAGTCGCCCCTTTTTTCGTTCGGAAGCTTTTTTCGCTATGCGCAATAATTTCTACTGGGTGTTTATCGTGCTGATTAGCGTGCTGGCAGGCCTGCAATATCGCCTGTGGGTGGGTGATGGCAGCTTGGCGCAGGTGGCCCAGTTGCAACAGCAGATTGCCGATCAGCAAGGCGAGAACCAGCAACTGCAGGAGCGCAACCGGATTCTCGAGGCCGAGGTTCTGGAGCTGAAAAGTGGCATGGAAACCGTTGAGGAGCGTGCGCGGCACGAGTTGGGCATGCTCAAAGAGGGCGAAACCCTCTATCAGTTGGCTGAATGAATAACCCTGAACTCCCCCCTTTCTGGGCGCTGATTCCAGCTGCCGGTATTGGCAGTCGGATGCGTGCCGACCGGCCTAAGCAGTACCTGCAACTGGCCGGCAAAAGCATTCTCGAGCACACCCTGGGGTGCTTTCTCGAACATCCCCAGTTGCGCGCGGTGGTGGTTAGCCTGGCGGCCGATGACCCTTATTGGCCCAGCCTGGCGTGTGCCAGTGACCAGCGCATTCAGCGCGCCGATGGTGGTGCTGAGCGCGCCGACTCAGTGCTCAATGGCTTGCTGCGCTTGAGTGAATTGGGTGCAGAGGATCAGGACTGGGTGTTGGTGCATGATGCCGCGCGGCCGAATCTGGCCCGCAGCGACTTGGACTTATTGCTCGCCGAGTTGGCTGCTGATCCGGTGGGGGGGCTGCTCGCTGTGCCCGCCCGCGACACGCTCAAGCGGGCGAGCGCAGATGGCCGAGTGCAGGCCACGGTTGATCGCTCAACCATCTGGCAGGCGTTTACCCCGCAGATGTTTCGCCTGGGTGAGCTGCAGCGGGCGCTGGCCGATGCGCTGATTGCCGGGGTGGCGGTTACCGATGAGGCCTCTGCTATGGAGTGGGCGGGGCAAGCCCCGCGGCTGATTGAGGGGCGTGCCGATAACCTCAAAGTCACGCGACCGGAAGACCTGCAGAGCCTCAATCTACTCTGGCAAGGGCGCTGCTAGCTCAGTCCTTGCGGTATTCGCGGCGTTGCCCGAGGCCCTGTTTTAGAAAATCCACCAGCTGCCGCACCTTAGGCGACAGATGCCGTTGCTGTGGGTAGATCGCCCACACGGCGGTGTCTGGTGGCTGCTGGTTGTCCAGCAAGGACACCAGTGCGCCGCTGCGCAGATGCTCCAGTACGTAATAGTCCGGCAGTTGGCACAAACCAATCCCGCGTAACGCGGCTTCCAGTACTGCTTGGCCGCTGTTGCAGCGCCAGTTGCCCTGCACCCGCATGCTGGCATCCTGGCCGTTGGCGGTAAAACTCCACAAGTCTGAGTTACCGATCAGGCAATTGTGCTGGCTCAGTTCGGACAGCGAGTGTGGGCGGCCATAGCGCTGCAGGTACTCGGGGGCGGCGCACAGGTACATTTGCCGCGAAGCCAGGCGTGCTGCCACCAGGCGCGAGTCCTGCAAGCGCCCTAGACGGATGGCCAGATCCAGGCCGTCGTGCAGCAGGTCGAGGGTGCGATTGCTCAGTTCGATATCCACCCGCAGCTGTGGGTGCTGGATCATAAACTCGGTTACCAGCGGCACAATAAAGCGTTCGCCATACGCCACCGCGCAGGTCATGCGCAGCAGGCCTTTGGGTTCGCTGCTCAGGTCACCTATGGCGCGCAGGGCTTCTTCGCGGGCGTCCTGCAGGCGCTGGCAATGTTGCAGAAAGGTTTGGCCGGCTTCGGTCAGCGCTACGCGGCGGGTGCTGCGATAGAACAGGCGCGTCTGCAGGCGTTCTTCCAGGCGCGCGATCTGCCGACTGACCTGGGACGACGACAAGCTCAGGCGTTCGGCGGCGGCGGTGAATTGACCACATTCGGCGACGGCGACAAATTCATCGAGGCCTTCCCAGCGGTTCATAGTGTTTTCCTTAAGGCGGTTTTTATCGGCAGATTATCCCTGTACAGCAAGAATGTTTTGTTTTTTAGCGGATTAATCTTTTTAAGGCACTGATCTACACTCTTCTCACTGTTGAATTCCCTGGAGAGTGCTGATGATCAAGTCCCGTGCTGCTGTAGCGTTTGCCCCGAACCAGCCGCTGCAAATTGTCGAAATCGACGTGGCGCCGCCCAAGGCCGGCGAAGTGTTGGTGCGTATTGTTGCCACCGGGGTGTGCCACACCGACGCCTACACCCTGTCTGGCGAAGATTCCGAAGGCGTTTTCCCGGCGGTGCTGGGTCACGAAGGTGGCGGTATTGTCGAAGCCATTGGCGAGGGCGTGACCTCGCTGGAAGTGGGCGATCATGTGATCCCGCTGTACACCGCCGAATGCCGCACCTGCAAGTTCTGCACATCCGGTAAGACCAACCTGTGCAGCTCGGTACGCGCCACTCAGGGCAAGGGCCTGATGCCCGATGGCACCAGCCGCTTCTCCTACAAAGGCGAGCCGATTTACCACTACATGGGCTGCTCGACTTTCTCCGAGTACACCGTATTGCCGGAAGTGTCCTTGGCGAAAATCCCTAAGGACGCGCCGCTGGAAAAAGTCTGCCTACTCGGTTGCGGCGTTACCACCGGCATCGGCGCCGTGCTGAATACCGCTAAAGTCGAAGCGGGTGCCACCGTGGCAATCTTCGGCCTGGGCGGCATCGGCCTGGCTGCAGTCATTGGCGCGAAAATGGCCAAGGCCTCGCGCATCATCGCCATCGATATCAACCCGGCCAAGTTTGACGTGGCCCGCGAGTTGGGTGCGACTGACTTCGTCAATCCGAAGGACTTCGCCAAGCCGATTCAGGACGTGATCATTGAAATGACCGATGGCGGCGTCGACTACTCCTTCGAGTGCATCGGCAATGTGCAATTGATGCGTGCGGCCTTGGAGTGTGCACACAAGGGCTGGGGTGAGTCGGTGATTATCGGCGTAGCCGGTGCCGGTCAGGAAATCAGCACCCGTCCGTTTCAGTTGGTCACCGGGCGCGTCTGGCGCGGGTCGGCGTTTGGCGGCGTGAAAGGCCGTACCGAGCTGCCAAGCTATGTGGAAAAGGCGCAGAAGGGCGAAATCCCGCTGGATACCTTTATCACCCACAACATGCCGCTGGAAGACATCAACAAGGCGTTTGACCTGATGCATGAAGGCAAGAGCATCCGTACCGTTATTCACTTCTGAGGTCGGTCATGAGTTTGGAAAATATTTCCTGCCAGAAGAGTGCAGGCGGTTGGCATAAACGCTACCGCCACCGTTCCGCGGTGCTGGGCTGCGACATGGTGTTTGCCGTGTACCTGCCACCGCAGGCGGAGCAGGGCGGCAAGCTGCCGGTGTTGTATTGGTTGAGCGGGTTGACCTGCACCGATGAGAACTTTATGCAGAAGGCTGGTGCGCACAAGCTGGCGGCCGAGCTGGGGATGATCATCGTGGCGCCGGACACCAGTCCGCGCGGCGCTGATGTACCGGATGATCCGGATAAAGCCTGGGACTTCGGTCTAGGCGCAGGTTTCTACCTGAATGCCACGCAGGAGCCATGGGCGCGGCATTACCGCATGTACGACTATGTGGTGCAGGAGTTGCCGGCGTTGATCGAGGCGAATTTCCCGGTATCCGACAAGCGTGGCATCAGCGGCCACTCGATGGGCGGGCATGGCGCACTGGTGTGTGCCTTGCGTAACCCAGGGCGTTATCAGTCGCTGTCGGCGTTTGCGCCGATCAGCAATCCGATTAATTGCCCATGGGGCGAGAAGGCGTTCTCGCGCTACCTGGGGGAGGAGCGTTCGCGCTGGCGCGAGTGGGATGCCTGCGTCTTGCTGGCCGAGGCCACGGAGAAACTGCCGATCTTGGTGGATCAGGGGGATCGTGATGATTTCCTCGAAAACCAGCTTAAGCCCGACGCGCTCAAAGCCGCGGCGCAGGCGGCAGGGCATCCATTAACCCTAAGGCTGCAGCCTGGTTACGACCACAGCTACTACTTCATCGCCAGCTTTATCGATGACCATCTGCGTCATCACGCCAAGGCGCTGTTGAGCTGAGGTTGCGCTGGCGAGCGATGCTTGCCTCGCCAGCGAGCCGGCTTCTGCAGGCCGCTTTCAGTTAGAATCACGCCCTGACTTTTTCAGGGCGTTGTTCTTTATGCGTATTGGCCACGGCTACGACGTACACCGTTTTACCGAGGGTTGTTTTATTACCCTGGGCGGCGTGCAAATTCCCCATCAGTTCGGCCTGTTGGCCCATTCCGACGGCGACGTGCTGCTGCATGCACTGAGTGACGCCTTGCTTGGCGCGGCCGCGCTGGGCGATATCGGCAAACACTTCCCCGACACTGACCCGAGCTTTAAGGGGGCGGATAGTCGTGTGTTGCTGCGTCATGTGCTGGGTTTGATTCACACTAAAGGCTGGCAGGTGGGCAATGTCGACGCCACCATCGTTGCCCAGGCTCCGAAGATGGCCCCGCATATCGAGACCATGCGTGCGCGGATTGCCGAAGACCTGCAGGTGAGCCTGGATCAAGTCAACGTCAAAGCCACTACCACTGAGAAGCTTGGCTTTACCGGTCGTGAAGAAGGCATTGCCGTGCATGCCGTTGCGCTGTTGGTTAGCCGATGAACGAACTTCAACTGTTGGGCCCGCGCGCCCATGGCGAATCCTGCGGCACGGCGGTGCTCAAAGCCGTAGCGGAAGACTTTCAAGTCGATGAAGTGCTGGATATCCCGCTGGCCGGCGAGGGCGAGCACCTCTGGCTGTGGGTGGAAAAGCGTGAGTTAAACACCGAAGAGGCAGCTAAACGCATCGCCCGTGCGGCGGGCGTGCCGCTGCGCCTGATCAGCTATGCCGGGCTCAAGGATCGCCAGGCGTTGACCCGGCAGTGGTTCAGTCTGCACCTGCCAGGCAAGGCCAATCCTGATCTAAGCGCTGCTGAAGATGCCAGCCTGAGCATCCTTAAACAGGTACGGCATACCCGCAAATTACAGCGCGGCGCGCATGCGGCTAATGGCTTTACCTTGCGCCTGACGCAGCTTGCTGTGGATCGCGAAGCGCTGGATCAGCGCCTGAAGCAAATCGCAGCGCAGGGTATTCCCAACTATTACGGCTTGCAGCGCTTCGGTTTTGAGGGCGGTAATGTCGCCCATGCTCGGCATTTTGCCCAAGGTAAAAACCTGCCGGAAAAACGTAATGTGCGCTCGCGGGTGCTCTCGGCCGCGCGTAGCTACCTGTTCAACCAGGTGTTGGCCGAGCGAGTAAAGGCCGGTACCTGGAATCAGGCATTGCTGGGCGACTTGCTGGCCTTCACCGACAGCCGCAGTTTCTTTGCTGCCGGTGAGGCCGAGTGTGCTGATCCGCGGCTGGCAATCCTTGATTTGCACCCAACCGGCCCGTTGTGGGGCTCTGGTGCCTCTCCCGCTGAAGGTACTGCCCAAGAGCTGGAACAGCAGTTGGCGGCGCGCGAGTCTGTCTTGGTCGACTGGTTGGCAGAAGCGGGCATGAACCATGAGCGGCGTATCCTGCGCCTCCCCATTGGCGGCCTGTCGTGGCATTATCCCGAGCCTGACATTCTGCAACTGGAATTCGTCCTGCCGGCTGGATGCTTCGCCACCGTCTTGGTGCGTGAGCTTGTCGATCTGTTGCCTGCAGGGCAGACGGACAACCCATGCGTATTCTGATTTCTAATGATGACGGCGTTGCTGCCCCAGGCCTGGCAGCGCTGCATGCAGCGCTGGCTGATTATGCCGAGTGCGCAGTGATTGCACCCGATCAGGACAAGAGTGGCGCGAGCAGTTCGCTGACCCTTGATCGTCCTTTGCACCCGAACACCTTGGCTAACGGCTATATCAGCCTGAATGGCACGCCGACCGACTGCGTGCACCTAGGCCTTAATGGCCTGCTGCCGCAGGTGGCGGATCTGGTGGTGGCAGGGATCAATCTGGGCGCTAATCTCGGCGATGACGTGCTGTATTCCGGTACGGTGGCCGCGGCTCTGGAAGGGCGCTTTCTGGCACGCCCGGCGTTTGCCTTTTCCCTGCTCTCACGTCTGCCGGATAACCTGCCGACGGCCGCCTATTTCGCCCGTAAGCTGGTCGAGGCGCATGAGCAACTCGATCTGCCGCCGCGTACCGTGCTCAATGTGAACATCCCCAACTTGCCGCTGGAGCATATCCGCGGGATCCAGCTGACCCGCCTCGGCCATCGTGCACGGGCAGCTGCGCCAGTCAAGGTGGTCAACCCGCGCGGTAAAGAAGGCTATTGGATCTCGGTGGCGGGTGATGCGGAAGATGGCGGCCCCGGCACAGATTTTCATGCGGTGATGCAAGGGTACGTCTCGGTCACGCCGTTGCAGCTGGATCGTACCTTTCAAGAAGGGTTCAACAGCTTGCAACCCTGGTTGGAGGGGCTGTTGTGATCTTCCGTGAACAGGATGATTTGCACCGCGGTATTGGCATGACCTCGCAGCGCACCCGCGAGCGTCTGATTCAGCGTCTTTACGAGGAGGGGCTGTCCAACGCCCACGTGCTGGAAGCTATTCGCCGCACGCCGCGCCATCTGTTTGTTGATGAGGCCCTGGCCCATCGCGCCTATGAAGACACCGCGCTGCCGATTGGCAGCAATCAGACCATCTCGCAGCCCTACATAGTTGCGCGCATGAGTGAGCTGCTGCTGGCCGCAGGCCCTTTAGACAAGGTGCTGGAAATCGGCACGGGTTCGGGGTATCAAACGGCGATTCTGTCCCAACTGGTCGAGCGCGTGTTTAGCGTTGAGCGTATCCAGAGTTTGCAGGACAAAGCCAAGGAGCGCCTGGTGCAGCTTAACCTGCGCAATGTGGTGTTTCGCTGGGGCGACGGCTGGGAAGGCTGGAATGCCTTGGGACCCTACAACGGCATTATCGTCACGGCCGCGGCGAGTAATGTGCCACAGGCCTTGCTCGATCAGCTGGCACCTGGTGGTCGCTTGGTTATTCCGGTCGGTGCGGGAGATGAGCAAGAGCTCTTGCTGATCGTTCGTGAAGAGCACGGCTTCTCACGGCATGTTCTCGATGCTGTGCGTTTTGTACCCTTGCTCAACGGCCCCCTGGCCTGATTTTCGATTGTTCGCGGATGGACCCATGAAGAAGTATTTTCTGCTCTACGCCAAAGGTATTGCCATGGGCGCTGCCGACGTAGTGCCTGGTGTATCGGGTGGTACCGTAGCTTTTATTACCGGTATTTATGACGAACTCCTGCGTTCGATTGCCAGCGTACCGGTGGCCCTTGGTTTGTTGCTGCGCGGGCGAATTGTTGAGGCTTGGAAGGCTGCCAATGCAACCTTTCTGCTGGTGCTGCTGCTGGGCATCATGACCAGCGTGCTGAGCCTGGCGCGGGTAATTACTTACCTACTGGTTGAGCAGCCGATTCCGGTGTGGTCGTTCTTCTTCGGCCTGATTCTGGTTTCCACCCACTTGGTGGTGCGGGAAATTCAACGCTGGAGCTGGGGACGAGCTGTCAGTCTGCTGCTCGGCGGGGCGTTCGCTTACTGGATAACCGTGGCTGCGCCGCTGCAGCTGGGGCATGACCCGTTGAGTCTGTTCTTCGCCGGGGCGATCGCCATTTGCGCGATGATTCTGCCAGGTATTTCCGGGAGCTTTATTCTGGTGCTACTGGGCCTGTACAGCTTTGTGCTGACGGCGGTAAAAGGTCTGGATATCAGCGTGTTGCTGATCTTTGCCAGCGGTTGCCTGGTCGGCATCGTCAGCTTTGCCAGTGCACTGCGCTGGCTCTTGGCGCGTTGGCGCGACCTGACGCTGGCGTTTTTGACCGGGCTGATGATTGGTTCCCTGAACAAAATCTGGCCATGGAAGGAAACCCTGACCTGGCGTACCAATAGTCATGGCGAGCAAGTGCCTTTGCTGCAGGCGAACCTGTGGCCTGAGCGTTTTGCCGAGATCAGCGGGCAAGACCCGCAGCTACTGTTGGCCATTGCCTTGGCTGTTACTGGCGTGGTGCTGGTGCTGGGGCTCGAGTGGTTGGCTGGACGAAACCCGCAAAGCGCTGCTGATAACCGATAATTGCGGCACAATGCACGCCTGTTAGATGCAGTCAGTTTTACCCGAGGGAGATGCAGGTGAGTTTCACAGCCATTCAATTGCCGATTCGCGCCAGCAGTGCTCGTAACCTGTTGAGTGGCCTTGTCCTCAGTGTACTGCTGGGTGCCTGTGCGAGTCCGCCGCCGGGCGGGGTCAAAGTGGTTGACCGTGCCCATGGCGGTGCCAGCCAGGCAGCGCAGCGTCAGCCGGTTCGTAGTGGTCAATATCAGGTGCAGCGAGGCGACACGCTGTATTCCATTGCTTTCCGTTTCGGCTGGGATTGGAAGGCGCTGGCGGCGCGTAACCGTATTGCGCCGCCTTACCTGATTCGGGTTGGCCAGATCATTCGCTTTGACGGGCACAGCGCCAGTCGTCCGCCTGTGGTGGTGACGGCCCCCGTGGTTGTCTCGCCGACCAGTCGGCCTAGCGCACCCATACAGTCCCGCCCTGTACAAACTCAGTCGCCGGCCCCGGTCAGAACTGCGCCTAGCGTGACAGCGTTACCGCCGACGCAGCGCTCGGCATCCGGTTGGTTGTGGCCCTCGAATGGCGCAGTTATTGGGCGTTTTTCCTCAAACGGCAGTTTGAATAAAGGCATTGATATAGCCGGTGAATTGGGCCAGCCTGTTTTAGCTGCGTCTGATGGTTCAGTGGTATACGCCGGGAGTGGTTTACGGGGCTACGGCGAGTTGGTAATCATCAAACATAGCGATACCTACGTAAGCGCCTACGGTCATAACCGCAGGTTGTTGGTACAGGAGGGGCAACAGGTCAAAGCCGGGCAGAAAATTGCCGAGATGGGCTCCACAGGAACCGACCGGGTGAAACTTCACTTTGAAGTCCGCCGCCAAGGTAAACCTGTAGATCCGCTGCAATACCTGCCTAAACGCTGACCTTACGCTAGCCTGTCTCCGCCACGTAGGAGGGACGGGCTCGGGTGTAACCAGGGACTTGGTGCGCTAGAGCTTGCTGTTGAACTCAGCAAGGAATATAAAAATGGCTATAAATAATAAAAAAGAAGCGCCGGAGTTTGATGTCGATGATGAAGTGCTCCTCATGGAGCCGGCTATTGTCTTGGACGACGAATCAAACGCAAACGCACAACCGCCACTTTCCCGCGCCAAAGCTAAGGCCTCCACAGCCAGCAGCAAACAACATAAGTACATCGATTACACTCGCGCGCTCGACGCCACTCAGCTGTACCTCAATGAGATCGGCTTCTCCCCTCTACTGACGCCTGAAGAAGAAGTGTTCTTTGCGCGCCTGGCGCAGAAAGGCGACCCGGCTGGCCGCAAGCGCATGATTGAAAGCAACCTGCGGTTGGTGGTGAAGATTGCACGGCGCTACGTCAATCGTGGCTTGTCCCTGCTTGATCTGATTGAAGAGGGCAATCTCGGTCTGATTCGTGCGGTGGAGAAGTTCGACCCCGAACGCGGCTTCCGTTTTTCGACCTATGCCACTTGGTGGATCCGCCAGACCATCGAGCGGGCGATCATGAATCAGACGCGTACCATTCGCTTACCCATTCACGTGGTGAAAGAGCTCAACGTTTACCTGCGCGCCGCCCGTGAATTGACCCAGAAGCTCGATCACGAGCCTTCTGCAGAAGAAATTGCCAACCTGCTGGAAAAACCTGTGGGCGAAGTCAAGCGCATGCTTGGTTTGAATGAGCGTGTTTCCTCGGTGGATGTCTCACTGGGTCAGGACTCGGACAAAACCCTGCTTGATACGCTAACTGACGATCGCCCGACTGATCCTTGCGAGTTATTGCAGGATGAAGACCTGTCGCAAAGCATCGATCAATGGCTATCGGACCTGACCGATAAGCAGCGCGAGGTGGTGATTCGCCGCTTCGGCTTACGTGGCCATGAAAGCTGCACGCTGGAGGAGGTGGGTCGGGAGATCGGCTTGACCCGTGAGCGGGTTCGGCAGATTCAGGTCGAAGCCCTCAAGCGCTTGCGCGAAATCCTGGAAAAGAATGGTCTGTCGAGCGACTCATTATTCCAGTGAGTCTGATGCATTAACCACAAACCCGGCGTCTGCCGGGTTTTTTGTGACAGGCTATTCTTGGCGCTCATCCCGTTTGGCAGCGTCTTTTACGCAGCAGTGCCTGGTGTTCTGGCTATTAATGCGAGAGGTGCTGTAAGCCATCGCTTACAAGCTGCGTAAGTGTTTGGTGTGTATGTTGGTTGGATAAGTGCCTGTCTATTAGATAAGTTACTGATTTATAAAGATTATTTTTTAATTATCGATGGCGTTAAGTGGTGTGCGCAGCAAAGCGGTGCGCTTGTTCGCAAAGCAAAGATCGCTAGTATTACACCTGTGCTGACGGACAAGCACAGGTTGTCAGGATGACAATCAGGACATCGCAGGACGCGATTCATCAGGACGATGAGCTGGGAAATACAGGGACTAGGGACAAAAAGTGGGCGGTTTATACCGCCCCTTTTTTTGCCTGGAGAAAAGTAAAAACCCGCGCAAGGCGGGTTTTTGTACAGCCGGTGAGCCGGATACTAGCGCTCTAGGTATTGCAGCTTGTCCTTAACGCCATCCCACTCTTCAGCGTCCGGCAGGGATTCTTTCTTCTCGGTGATGTTTGGCCAAACTTCGGCCAGATCGGCGTTCAGCTCGATGTATTCCTGCTGGTCTTCCGGCACTTCATCTTCAGAGAAAATGGCTTCTGCAGGGCATTCAGGCTCACAGAGTGCGCAGTCGATGCACTCGTCCGGGTGAATCACCAGGAAGTTCGGGCCTTCGTAGAAACAGTCCACCGGGCAGACTTCTACGCAGTCGGTGTATTTGCATTTGACACAGTTGTCGGTAACGACGAAGGTCATTTCTGATTCTCTCCTCGGGCGCCAGCCTGCCCCGTTCTATGCGGGCTTTAGCAGGCTAGGGGTAATGGCCACGGCTCAGGCTTTAAGTCGGGCATTGATAAAAATGCGCGCGATTCTAACAGTTCACGCGCAATAGCGTTAGAAGCGTGTCTTCCATGTATATAACAGTTCCAGCGCTTTGCGCGGAGTCAGATCATCTGGATTGATTTTCTGTAATTCCTCGAGCATAGGGTGCGGCAGGCTGGCGAACATGTCGCTTTGCATGGGCGCGCCGCTCTGGCCGAGCGGTGTGGACGGCAGATCATGAGGCAGGCTGGTGGTTTCCAGGCGCGCCAAATGCTCGCGAGCACGCAGTATGACTTCATTTGGCACACCTGCCAGTTGGGCTACGGCGAGGCCATAGCTTTGGCTGGCAGGGCCAGGCAATACATGGTGGAGGAACACGATGCGTTCGTTATGTTCGGTGGCGTTGAGGTGCACGTTGGCCACGATCGGCTGGCTTTCCGGCAGCACAGTCAACTCGAAGTAGTGGGTGGCGAACAGGGTATAGGCGCGTAGTTTGGCCAGTTGTTCGGCGGCGGCCCAGGCCAGCGACAAACCATCGAAGGTGCTGGTGCCGCGGCCGACTTCGTCCATCAGCACTAGGCTGCGTTCTGTCGCGTTATGCAGGATGTTGGCGGTTTCACTCATCTCCACCATAAAGGTCGAGCGGCCACCGGCCAAGTCATCGCTGGAGCCGATACGGGTAAAGATACGGTCGACCAGTGACAGCTCGCAGCTTTTGGCTGGGACGAAGCTGCCGATATGCGCGAGGAGTACGATCAGTGCGGTCTGACGCATGTAGGTGGATTTACCACCCATGTTCGGCCCGGTGATGATCAGCATGCGCGTGTCATCATCGAGGCTGAGGTCGTTGGCCACAAACGGCGTAGTCAGTACCTGCTCAACCACCGGATGACGACCCTGGTCGATGCGCATGCATGGCTCGTCGACAAAGCGCGGGCAGTTGAGATCGAGATTCAGCGCGCGCTCAGCCAGGTTACTCAGTACATCGAGTTCGGCCAGGGCGGCGGCACTGTCCTGCAGCGGGCCCAGGTGGCTGATCAGGCGTTCGAGCAGCTCGTCATACAGCAGCTTCTCGCGAGCCAGGGCACGGCTCTTGGCTGACAGCGCCTTGTCTTCGAATTCTTTGAGCTCGGGGGTGATAAAACGCTCGGCGCCTTTCAGGGTCTGGCGACGGATGTAGTCGGCCGGGGCGGATTCAGCCTGCTTGCTCGGCAGTTCGATAAAGTAGCCGTGCACGCGGTTGTAGCCGACTTTGAGGTTAGCCAGGCCGGTACGCGCTTTTTCCCGGGTTTCCAGGTCCATCAGGTACTGGCCGGCGTTCTCACTGAGCGATTGCAGTTCGTCCAGTTCAGCGTCATAACCGGTTTTCAGTACGCCGCCATCGCGGATCACCGCTGGCGGATTGTCGATAATCGCTTTTGCCAGCAGTTCGGCCAGTTCTGGGTAGGTGCTGACGATGACGGCCAGGCTTTGCAGGTGTGGCGAGTCCAGGCTGCTCAATGCCTGTTGCAGCTCGGGCAATGCGGCGAGGGCGTCACGCAGGCGTGCCAGGTCGCGCGGGCGGGCATTGCGCAGGCCGATGCGGGCGAGTATGCGTTCCAGATCACCGATTTCTTTCAGCTGTGGCTGCAGGGTTTCGAAGCGGTAGCTCTCCAGCAAGCAGGCGATCGATTCCTGGCGCGCTTCGAGAATGGATTGGTCGCGTAATGGACGATTCAGCCAGCGGCTGAGCAGGCGGCTGCCCATGGCGGTTTGGCAGCGATCGACCACCGATTGCAGGGTGTTGTCGCGACCACCCGCCAGGTTGATGTCGAGTTCCAAGTTGCGCCGGCTGGCCCCGTCGAGAATCACCGTGTCGTCCAAGCGCTCATGACGCAGGCTGCGCAAGTGCGGCAGGGCCGTGCGCTGGGTTTCCTTGGCATACGCCAGCAGGCAGCCGGCGGCGCCAATGGCCAGGGTCAGATTTTCACAGCCAAAGCCTTTGAGGTCCTGAGTGGCGAACTGCTGACACAGGCTCTTGAGCGCGCTGTCTCGCTCGAAATCCCACGGTGCACGGCGGCGTGCGCCGCGGCGCTTTTCGGCGGGCAAGCCCTGCGGCCAGTCATCGGGAATCAATAGCTCAACCGGGTTCAGGCGCTCCAGTTCCGCCAGCAGGTTTTCCCAGCCCTTGATCTCCAGCACGCTGAAGCGGCCGCTGGTGATATCCAGCACGGCAAGGCCAAACAGGCGCTCGTCGCCCAATACTGCGGCTAGCAGGTTGTCGCGGCGCTCATCCAGTAGGGCTTCGTCACTGACCGTGCCTGGGGTAATGATGCGCACCACCTGACGCTCCACTGGCCCCTTGCTGGTGGCCGGATCACCGACTTGCTCGCAGATCACCACCGACTCGCCGAGTTTGACCAGCTTGGCTAGGTAACCCTCCAGTGAGTGGTAGGGGATGCCGCACATCGGAATGGCCTGGCCGGCCGATTGGCCACGGGCTGTCAGGGTGATATCCAGCAGCTTGGCGGCTTTTTTCGCGTCCTCGTAGAAGATCTCGTAGAAGTCGCCCATGCGGTAGAACATCAGCTCGTCTGGGTGCTGGTTTTTCAGCCGCCAATACTGCTGCATCATCGGCGTGTGAGAACTGAGGTCGCTTTGGCTCATCGTTTAACTGTCCGGCTGAATCGCAAAAGCGCCTAGTGTACGGTATCGACCTGGCTGGCTTTAACCCCGGAGTGCAGATGAATAGTAATGACTACGCCTTGACCCAGTTGGCTGCCCAGCTCGGTGTGCAGTTGCTCGAGGCGAAGGCTCACGTGACAACCGCGGAATCCTGTACCGGTGGCGGTATTGCCGAGGCGATTACGCGGATCCCGGGCAGTTCGGCTTGGTTCGAGGCCGGCTATGTCACCTATTCCAATGGGCAAAAGGTCCAGCAGCTGGACGTGTCTGAGGCGCTATTCGGCATTGTCGGTGCGGTGAGCCAGGAGGTGGTCGAGGCGATGGTGCGCGGGGCCCAGGCTAACAGCGGCGCGCGCTATGCGGTGGCGGTCAGCGGTGTGGCCGGCCCTGACGGTGGCACAGCGGAGAAGCCAGTGGGCACCGTATGGCTGGCTTGGGGCGATGGCGAGCGGCTGCTTAGTGGGCGTCGGCAGTTTTCCGGTGACCGGGCCGAAGTCCGCCGACAGACGGTCGAGGCAGCACTGGCGGGGCTGTTGCGGCTGTTGGCGCAAGAAAATCCAAACGCGGGGTAGGCGGACGACTTGCCCTGTGGAATAATACTGTCTACTTATACAGTTGTTGGTGGCCGCTAGCTGGCCCTTCTTGATTACGTGAGGACTTAAATGGACGAGAATAAGAAGCGCGCCTTGGCGGCTGCCCTAGGCCAGATTGAAAAGCAATTCGGCAAGGGTGCGGTCATGCGCATGGGCGATCATGATCGTCAGGCGATTCCGGCCATCTCCACCGGCTCGCTGGGTTTGGACATCGCGCTGGGCATCGGCGGTCTGCCGAAAGGCCGTATCGTTGAAATCTACGGCCCTGAGTCTTCTGGTAAAACCACCCTGACCCTGTCGGTCATCGCTGAAGCGCAGAAGCTCGGCGCTACCTGCGCCTTCGTCGACGCCGAGCACGCACTCGATCCTGAGTACGCCGGCAAGCTGGGTGTAAATGTCGATGATCTGTTGGTGTCGCAGCCCGATACCGGCGAGCAGGCCCTGGAAATCACCGACATGCTGGTGCGTTCCAACGCCATCGACGTGATCGTCATCGACTCCGTGGCGGCGTTGGTGCCGAAGGCAGAAATCGAAGGCGAGATGGGTGACATGCACGTCGGTCTGCAAGCTCGCCTAATGAGCCAGGCGCTGCGCAAGATCACCGGCAACATCAAGAACGCCAACTGCCTGGTGATCTTCATCAACCAGATCCGCATGAAGATCGGCGTGATGTTCGGCAGCCCGGAAACCACCACCGGCGGTAACGCACTGAAGTTCTACGCCTCGGTACGCCTGGACATCCGCCGCACCGGTGCGGTGAAGGAAGGCGACGAAGTGGTCGGCAGCGAAACCCGCGTCAAAGTGGTGAAAAACAAAGTCGCGCCGCCTTTCCGTCAGGCCGAATTCCAGATTTTGTATGGCAAGGGCATTTACCGTAACGGCGAAATTATCGACCTCGGTGTGCAGCTTGGTCTGCTAGAAAAATCCGGTGCCTGGTACAGCTATCAGGGCAGCAAAATCGGCCAGGGTAAGGCTAATTCGGCCAAGTACCTGGAAGACAATCCGGAAGTGGCGCGCACTGTCGAGGGGCTGATACGTGAGAAGTTGTTGGTCACTGCTGCGCCGGCCAAGGCCAACGCTACGGCCGATGACCTGGCTGATGCCGACGCCTGATTTATCGGGACATGAGCATTGTTCTGGATACCCCCGTCGCTGTGCGGCGGGCGGCCATGGACCTACTGGCGCGGCGTGAGCATGGCCGTGTCGAGTTGACCCGCAAGCTGCGCAGACGTGGCGCGGCAGATGAATTGATTGGCGCAGCCCTCGACCGCCTGGCGGAAGAGGGTTTGTTATCTGAAGCGCGCTATCTGCAAGCTTTTGTCAGTTATAAGGCGCGTGCCGGTTATGGGCCGTTGCGTATCCGTGAGGAACTGACGCAGCGTGGCCTGGCCCGCAGCGATGTCGAGCAGGCTTTGCGCGACAGTGGTATCGACTGGGGTGAATACCTGCAAGAGACCTGGCGGCGCAAGTTTGCCGGCGAATTACCGCACGATGCTCGCGAGCGTGCCAAGCAAGGGCGCTTTCTCAGTTATCGAGGTTATCCGCCTGAGCTGATCGGGCGCTTGTTGCGTGGTGCGCTGGACGATTAAACCGATACGGCCTGTCGCTCAGTTAACCGTTAGCCGCTGCCATTGCTTACTACTGTTACTTGTACTCCCCTCCCTTATTCCGATACTGCAGCAGTACTGGCTACAGAGTGCTTTGCACTGCAGTGCCGGCAGTCGATAGCTGTTTTTTCGTTAGCCTGATAGCTATTCCGATAGCCCGTGAGCAGGCTATCGGCTGGTGCGTGCAGGTCAGGCCGGTTCTGCCCAGTGTTGCGGCTGATTGACTAGGTCTAGCAACTCGCGCAAGCGACCATGGTTACGGCCGTTGAAGGCAAAGGCCAGGCGCGTCATGTGGCAGAGCTCTGGCTCGTCCTGCTCGGATTCACAGCGCGCCTGCTGTTGGAAGTCGCCGTGTTTGCACAGGTCGCGAAACTCGCTGTTCAGCTGCTGCATCGCCGCCTCGTTCAGCGCATGGTTAAGGCGGATGACGTAGCTCTCATTGAGCCAACGGCTGGAGTGGTAGTTGCGGTAGAACTGGGCGATCGCTTCGGCGGCTTCTTCAGCGCTGTGCACCAGACGCAACAGGTGCATGTCGCTGGGCAGGATGTAGCCGTTGTCCTGCAGCTGCTCGCGGATAAACGTCAGGGCGCTGGTCCAGAAGGTGCCGCCCGGTTGATCGAGCAACACCACTGGCACCAACGGGCTTTTACCCGTCTGGATCAAGGTCAGCACTTCTAGCGCTTCGTCGAGGGTGCCGAAACCGCCCGGGCAAAGCACCAGGCCATCGGCTTCCTTGACGAAGAACAGCTTGCGCAAAAAGAAGAAGTGGAACGGCAGCAGGTTGTTGCTGCCTTGTACGGTGGCATTGGCATCTTGCTCGAAGGGTAGGGTGATATTGAAACCCAAGCTGTTTTCCAGCCCCGCACCTTCGTGAGCGGCGGCCATGATGCCACCGCCGGCACCGGTAATGACCATTAGATTATGCTTGGCCAGGGTCTCGCCGAGGTCGCGAGCCAGGCTGTACATCGGATGATTTGCCGGGGTACGTGCTGAACCAAACACGGTCACCTTGCGTCGCCGTTTGAACTGCTCAAGCGCGCTGAAGGCATGCTCCATCTCGCGCAGGGTTTGTTGCATGATCTTCGCGTCCCAGCGGTTGCGGTCCGCCTGCGCCATGCGTACAACCGTGTGGAGCATGGCCTGGTAGAGCTTGATGTTGGGGCTGTCGGGTGGCGTTACCAGCGTGCTCAGCTCTTCCACTTTAGCGTGCAGGTCGACGCCACTGATCTGAAAGTGCCGGGACAGATAATCGTCCGATTCATAGGGCATGCAACATCTCCTTCAGGTTACTGGCCGAGGCTGCGCAGTGTTGAGTCGGCCGAGCCTTGAGTATGCCTGGCGGTTAAAGCTTTGTGCGGCGCAGGCCGCTAGATGATTGCCGGCAGCCTTGGCCCTGCCACATTCAGAGGGCGATTTGCTCGCCGGGCTCAGGAATGTTGGCGATCCAGTTCAGGCGCTCGCGCAAGGTCAGCTGCAGGGTCTGCATTTTCTCCAGTTCGCCATGCACCAGATACAGCTCGGGGTGATGGTCGAAATGGCTGACCCAGTCAATCAGTTGCGACTGGCCGGCGTGTGCCGAGAACCCGCCAAGGGTATGCACTTTGGCTTTTACCGCGATGCGCTGGTGGAGGACTTTCACGTGCTCTGCGCCATCGACGATGTTGCGCCCGAGCGTGCCCTTGGCCTGGAAGCCGGGAAAAATCAGGTGGCAGTCCTCGCGCCAGAGGTTGTGCTTGAAGTGGTGAACGATCCGGCCGCCTGTGCACATGCCACTGCCGGCGATAATAATGGCGCCGCTTTTTATCCGGTTGATTGCCATCGACTCCTCAGGCGTGGGCGTGCAGCGCAGGATCGGCAGCCAGTCTTCGATACGTTTGCTGCCGTGCGCCTGAAACTCCGCGCGCTCCTCACTGGCAAACTGCTCTTGAAAGCGTGAGTAGATGGCGTTGGCGCGAATCGCCATGGGACTGTCGAGGAACACCACTTGCTGAGGTAAGCGGCCTTCGTGATAGAAGCGGCCCAGATAGTAGATCAGGTCTTGCGTGCGGCCCACGGCGAACGAGGGAATGAGCACGTTGCCACCGTCACGATGAGCCTGCTGCAGAATCTCCACGAGTTCATCCAGGGTGTCTTCGCTGCAGCGATGGTCGCGATCACCGTAGGTCGATTCAAGCAGCACAACATCGGCCTGCTTAAGTGTGCTGGGGTGTTGCAACAAGGGTGAGCAGGTATTGCCCAGGTCGCCGGAGAACACCAGGCGGCGGGTCAGGTGATGGTCCTGTACTGCTATTTCGACAATCGCCGAGCCGAGGATATGCCCGGCATTGTGGAAGGTCACTTGCACGCCTTTAGCGACCTCCCGGGTCTCGCCATAGAGCATGGGCTGACGCTGGCTCAGGGCCTGTTCCGCATCGGCTTTGGTGTACAGCGGGCTGATGGCGGTTTTGCCCATACGCGCCCGCCACTTGTTTTCCCACTCGGCGTCTTTCTCCTGAATAAAGGCTGAATCGAGCAACATCAGCTCCATTAGCTCAGAGGTCGCGTCGGTGGCGAAGATCGGCCCGCGGTAGCCTGCGGCCGCGAGCTTGGGCAGCAGGCCGGTATGGTCAATATGTGCGTGGGACACCACCACGGCATCCAGGCTGCGCGGCACAAAGGGGAACGCGGCGCGGTTACCTTCGTTCTCTTCGCGGCGGCCTTGGCGCATGCCACATTCGAGCAGAACTTTCGCGCCATCGCGGCTTTCGATCAGGTAGCAGGAACCGGTGACCTGTTGAATGGCGCCGAGGAAGTTGAGCAGAGCCATGGCTAATACCTATAGGAGTCGAATGGGTGCGGGTTAGCCTGCGCTAAAAAACCGCGATGACTATTGATGCAGGTCAGCTGCTTTCCGAACCCAACGTCCTAGACTCTAGGTACCCATGAGGAGTCGCATATGACCCAGCTATTCCCTAGTGCCAGCGAGCTGGCAGAGCATGCACGCAGTGAGCCGTCCTTTGCCGCTTGGCAGCGCGGTTACGGCCCTTTTCAGCATAGTCCACAGGCCTGTGCGGCGGTTTACCGCTTGGCGCATCAGCTGGTACAGGCGGGCTCACAAGCTGACCTGGCCAGCGTCTACCGACATTTTTATGCGCTGGACCGGCTGGCTGCGGCAGGGATGTGGTTGGTTGTGCATATGACCTATGCCCAGCGCGTGCGTCTGGATGGTGTGCCCCTGGCGGCAGAGGATTTCAAAGTGACCCCGGAAGGGCACACCGGTGGTGCGCTGAATATGGTGCCGGCTTATGCCGGTTACTTGGCATTGAATAACCTGACCGGCGAAACCCGTGGCTGGTTAATGGGCCAGGGTCACTGCGTGGCGGCAATTGAAGCGCTTAATCTGCTGACCGCCAATCAGCACCCTGAGCAGGCCGCGCGCTACCCCTGTGACGAGGCGGGAATGAGTCAGATGGTGGCTGATTTCTACAGTTATGTGCAGAACGCGGCTGGCCAGGTCAGCGCCCCGTTGGGCAGTCACGTTAACCCGCATACCGCCGGCGGCATTGCTGAGGGCGGCTACCTGGGTTTTGCCGAGTTGCAATACGCCCATCTGCCGTTACCGGGTGAGAAGCTGGTGGCGTTCCTCTCGGATGGGGCTGCCGAGGAACAACGCGGCAGTGACTGGATGCCACGCTGGTGGCGCGCGGAAGACTGTGGGCTGGCTTTGCCGTTGATGATTGCCAACGGCCGGCGCATCGAGCAACGCACCGAGTTGGCAACGCCTGCGGGGTTGGATAACTTCCGCGAGCATCTGCGTCATTGCGGTTTTGACCCCGTGAGTTTTGATGGTCGGGATCCGGCGGCCTTTGTCTGCGCCCTATGGGGCATGGAGCAGCGCATGGGTCGTCGCGTGCAGGAGCTGCGCGATAGCGTGCTGAACTATCCGTTGCCAATGCCCTATGGCATTGCCGAAACAGTCAAAGGTTTTGGTTTTTATGGTGCCGGCAGCAATGCCGCGCATAACCTGCCGCTGCCGGCTAACCCGTATACCGATGAGTCTGCCCGCGAGCTGTTCAACCAACATGCGGCGCAGCTGTGGGTAGCCCCCGATGAGCTGCGTAGCGCCTGCGCACTGTTCGCCGCCCGCGGTGAGCGTGCTTTGGAGCGGGACAATCCCTTGGCGCAGCGCCAGCCGCCAGCGGCGCAACTGCCTGCACTGGATTATCAAGACAGCGCCTGCTCGCCGATGCTGGCGCTGGATCGGTTCTTTATTGATTTGGTGCGGGCCAACCCGCAGTTACGCCCTCGGGTTGGCAACCCCGATGAGTTGGCCAGCAATCGCTTGGGCGGCGTGCTAAAGGCGCTCAAGCACCGGGTTATTGCGCCGGAAAGCGAGCTGGAAGCACTGGATGGCGCCATCATTACCGCGCTCAACGAAGAGGCGGTGGTGTCCGCCTGCCTGGCCAATCAGGGCGGCCTGAACCTGGTGGCCAGCTATGAGGCCTTCTGCGTGAAGATGCTTGGCGCGGTGCGCCAACGGATCATCTTTGCCCGTCAGCAGAAAGAGGCAGGGCGTCCGGCGGGTTGGCTCGGCTGGCCGCTGGTCGCCACTTCGCATACGTGGGAGAACGGCAAGAACCAGCAGTCGCATCAAGACACCACGTTCTGTGAGGCGTTGCTGGGTGAGATGAACGATATGGTGCGGGTGGTCTTTCCAGCTGACCATAACTCGGTGTTGGCCCTGCTGCCGGGCATCTATCAGGCACGTGGCCAGCTGGCGTGCATGGTGATTGCCAAGCGGGAACGGCCTTATGCCTTCAGTCCTGAGCAGGCCGAGCAGTTGGCGCAGGACGGGGCTGTTGTGCTGGCTGAGGAGCCTGGCGCGCAGCCTGTGCTGCTGATTGCCACCGGCAGTTATCAACTGGCTGAAATGCAGCGCGCCAGCGTGCGTTTGAGCCAGGCAGGTTGTGCCTGGCGCTTGGTGTACCTGCAGGAACCAGGGCGTTTTCGTGAGCCGCGCGATCACTGGGAACAGGCCGGTATTACCGATGCCGGGCGGGTTGAGCAGATCTTCCCGGCGAGATATTCACGCCGTGTGCTGTTGACCCATATGCGCCCGGAAGTGGCGCGTGGGCATCTCTGGCCGCTGCTGGGTGATGGGCGTCAGAGCCGCGTATTGGGTTACCGCAATCGGGGCGGCACGCTGGATGAAGCCGGCATGTTATTCGCCAATCAGGCGAGCTGGGCGCATGTGCTGGAGGCCGTTGCCGTGTTGCTGGATAAGCCGCTCGATGAGTTGCTCAATGCCGAGGAGCTCGCGGCGGTGCAGGGGCGGGGTGATCCGCGGAGCCTGCGTTAGGCGCACGCTCCGCACGACGGGCTGAGGCGAGTCGCGCGAAGCAGGGCGGCATTTACCGGCTTACAGCGCGCAGTCGGCTTTGCTGAACCGCTCGGTGGTTACCGGGCGGTTGCTTTTGTATTCGCTGAACTCATAACGCAGTACCGCACCGCGCACCAACAGCTGGCGATAACCGGCATTGCGGCACACGCTGTTGGCCAGCTGTGCGCGGACCACATCCGGGTTGCCGCGCATCTTCGCGGCATGCTCGCTGCGCACGCTGAGGTGGTTGACCAGCTCGCTGCCGTCAACCGTATAGCCTTGATCGAGGATGTCGGCGTTGATCGCGCGCGGCGTGCCCACGCTGCTTTCACGCGCCACGTTTTCCAGGGTTTTGCTCAGTTCAAAGTCTTTCAAGGTGGCGGCATGGGCAAACAGCGGGAGGCTCAAGGCCAAGGTCAGGCTGGTCAAACGCAGCATGGGGTTCTCCAAAGTCGATTCGCACCTTCTGACCGGCAGGGCGGGGCAGAGGTTCAGTGACGCTTATCTTACTCGCCTGCCGGCACTTGCGCAGTGGCAACGGCAGGCGGCGTAAGACGCACGGTTGAGTGGGCCGCCGCGGGCTTTGTTAGACTGCCGCGCTTATCGACCCAGGATCACCCATGCCGCCCCTTCTAATCTGTCAGGTACGCACCTGATGAGCCACGCTGTCGCACGTTTGCGAGCTGCGCGGATTGCCCGCAGCGTCAAACCCTTTCTCGCTCGTGGCAGCCGCTCGGTGCGCTGTGATGATTGCCGTTTGGCGGTGACCCATTGCCTGTGCGCCTGGCGTCCACGTATTGCGGCAACCTCGGGGGTGTGCCTGTTGATGCACGATGTGGAAGCGCTTAAGCCGAGCAATACCGGCTGGTTGATTGCCGATGTGCTGGCAGATACCGCGGCGTTTGGCTGGTCGCGGGTGGAGGTCGATGCTGGCTTGCCGGCGTTGCTGCGTGATCCACAGTGGCAGCCTTATCTGGTGTTTCCGGGCGAGTATGTGGCCGCCGAGCGAGTGGTCAGCGTGGTGCAGCCGGATACGGGGAAACGGCCGTTGTTCGTGCTGCTGGATGCCACCTGGAGCGAGGCACGCAAAATGTTCCGCAAAAGCCCCTACCTCGACAGCCTGCCGGTGCTCAGCCTGCAGGCTGAGCAGCTGTCACGCTACAAGTTGCGCCGCTCTAAACGAGACGATCATTTTTGCACCGCCGAAGTCGCCGCGCTGTGTTTGGAGCTGGCTGGTGACCAGCGCGCCGCCGATGGTTTGAATGCCTATCTGGACGTGTTCAGCCAGCACTACCTGGCGGCCAAGGCGCCGCGAGCGGTGCCGCTGGATGATCCTCTGCATGAGCGCCTGCGCGAGTTCCTCTAAGCGCCTGGCGAAAGTCGATCAGCGTTGCCGGGCCTGGGTAAAGCCAGGCCCGGCTGGTTTGCCTGAGGTTTAAACGGCTTGGCGTTCAGCCAGTGTTTTCGGCCACAGTTGCGCCATCAACATGCCCGCTAACATCAGCGCACAACCGAAGTAGCCGCGCAGTTCCAGCGATTCACCCAATAGCCAAGCGCCGGCAATGGCGGCGAATACCGCTTCCAGCGAGAGGATGATCGCGGCGTGGGAGGCGATGGCATCTTTCTGCGCCACCACCTGCAAGGTAAAGCCGACCGCCACGCCAAAAACTCCGCCGTAGAGAATCGCCGGGCCGGCCGCGATGATCGCTTGCAGCTGGATTTCCTCGAAGATCACCGCCAGCACCAGGCTGATCACCGCGCAGGTGATGAACTGCACCAAGGCCAAACGCAGCGGGTCATGCCGCCCGGCAAAGAAGCCTACCAGCAGTACGTGCACGCCCCAGACAAAGGCCCCGGCCAGTTGCAGCCAATCGCCGGAGGCCACCTGAAAGCCCTCGCCGACGCTCAATAGGAACATGCCGACTACCGCCATGCAGGCTCCCAGCCAGATGCCCAGGCCGGTCTTGTGGCCGATAAACAGCCCCAGCAGCGGTACGATGATCACGTACAGCCCGGTGATAAAGCCGGAGTTGGTGACGCTGGTGAACAGCAGGCCGACTTGCTGCAGGTTGATCCCCAGTGCGAGCGCAAGGCCCATCAGCATGCCGCCACGCAGTAGCTGGCGGTTTAAGGGGACGACCTTGGCACTGCTGATGCGGCCTTCCAGCAGTCGCAGCACGGGCAGTAAAATCAGCGCGGCTAGGGCAAAGCGTAATCCGCTATAAAGAAAGGGACCGATGGAGTCCATGCCCAGTCGCTGGGCGACAAAAGACGAACCCCAGATCATCGCAGTTACTAGCATCAATAGGTCGGCACGTAGGGCGTTGCTTCGCATTTCAGGCAACTCGTCGGTAAAGCTGCGAACTGTGCCGGAAAGCACCGCGCTTGACCACCCCGTCGGCGCTCGGCATGCTTGATCGCTTTTTTTGCGATGATAGGTTTGGTTGCGCTGCAACCCTGTACCCTGCGCGCACTGTTCACCGAGCCCTGGGCAATACCCCTGGCGGGTATCCACATAACAAAAAATAGGATTCACCATGGCCGCATTTGAAATCCTTATTGCTGATGATCACCCCTTGTTTCGCAGTGCCTTGCAGCAGGCACTGACCCTGGGACTGGGGCCGGATGTACGGCTGGTTGAAGCGGCCAGCATTGCCGAACTGGAAGCCTGCCTGGTGCAGAAGACCGATTGGGATCTGGTTCTGCTCGACCTTAATATGCCAGGCGCTTACGGTTTTTCCGGCCTGGTGCTGTTGCGTGGGCAGTATCCGCATATCCCCGTGGTGATGATCTCCGCCCAGGAAGAGCCGGCCATCGTCGCGCGTTCTCGCGAGTTCGGCGCCAGCGGCTTTATTCCTAAATCCAGCCCGTTGGCAACCATTCAGCAAGCGGTGCGCTTGGTACTCGATGGTGAGGTTTGGTGGCCGCAGCAGAGTCAGGAGGCCATTGCCTTGTCAGCCGAAGCCAAAGCCGCCAGCGCCGGCTTGGCCAGCCTGACGCCGCAGCAGTTCCGCGTACTGACCATGGTCTGTGATGGTTTGCTGAACAAGCAGATTGCCTATGAATTGGGCGTCTCTGAGGCCACGGTGAAGGCGCACGTCACCGCGATCTTCCGCAAGCTTGGCGTGCGTACCCGCACCCAGGCGGCGTTGCTGCTGCAGCAGTTGGAAACGATTGCGTCTAACTAGCGTGTTTTTTCTGCCGCGCTTGGCGTAGCCTGCCAGGCTTTCTCGCATATGGTCGTGATGATGTCGCCATTCAAAGGCCAAACGGGCTTTAAACGTGTTCTCAATGCCACGGGTTATTCGCTGGCCGGTTTGCGTGCGGCCTTCACTGGCGAGGCCGCTTTTCGTCAGCTGTTGTTGATCAATTTAGTGCTGGTGCCCTTGGCCTTCTACCTGGATGTCAGCCGCGTCGAGCGCGCGTTGATGGTTGCGGTCTGTGTGTTGGCGCTGATCGTCGAGTTGCTCAACTCGGCGGTGGAAGCGGCGATCGACCGCATCTCCCTGGAGCTGCACCCACTGTCGAAAAACGCCAAGGACATGGGCAGTGCCGCCCAGTTCACTGCGCTCTGCCTGATTGCTCTGGTCTGGGCGATTATTCTGCTGGGGTAGTAGCTGGGTTATCAGGCGATGGTCGGCAGGACGATTTGATCGCTGCGTGTTACCCCTGCCGTGAGCGCGCGGCACAGCTCGATAAATTCACGCATGGCAGCGGTCTGGTACTTCTGTTTGTGCCAGATAAAGTAGAACTGCCGGCGCAGGTCCAGCTCCGGTGTTTCCACCGGCACCAGGCTGCCCCGGCGAAATGCATCGCGCAGCGCCAGGCGGGAAATGCAGCCAATCCCCAGGCCCGACTCCACCGCCCGTTTGATCGCTTCGGTGTGCTCCAGCTCCAGGCGAATGTTCAGGCCCGTACGGTGATGACGCATGGCCTGGTCGAAGGTTAGGCGGGTGCCGGAGCCTTGTTCGCGAAGAATCCAGGCCTCGTGCGTCAACTCCTCCAGGCTCGCCTCGCGGCGTTGCGCCAGGGCATGTTGCGGGGCGCAGAACACCACCAGCTCATCCTCGACCCAAGGCTGCACCTCGATATCCGGGTGCTGGCAGTCACCTTCGATCATGCCCATGTCCAATTCATAGTGGGCAATCTGCTGCACCACATAGGCGGTGTTATGCACCTGCAGTTTCACCCGGCACTCCGGATGACGCTGCATAAAGCTGCCGATCAGCAGGGTGGCCAGGTAGTTGCCCACGGTCAGGGTGGCACCGACATCCAGTGAGCCGAAGCCACTCTTGCCGCCCAGCAAGCGTTCGATTTCCTTGGCCTGGTCGAGCAGGGCCACGGCCTGAGGCAGCAACTGTAGGCCGAGGGCATTTAGGCATAGGCGTTTGCCGGCGCGGTCGAACAGTTGGCAGTCGGACTGGCGCTCCAGTTCGCTCAACGAGGTACTGGTCGCCGATTGCGACAGGGCCAGGGAGTCAGCGGCGCGGGACACGCTTTCCTGCTGAGCGACGGCGACGAAGACTTGCAGTTGTCTGAGGGTAAATCGCATATCTATATAACCGATAACCTATATCTTGATAATCAAGTTAACAGATATTGCGTCGCTCATTACAATGCCACGCAATCGCGCCTAAGCGCGCAGGCAATCTTACCTTCTGCGGAGTCCCGAGCATGAGCAACCTTAACGCTGAGCGCATTCTGAGTGTTCATCACTGGAACGACACGTTGTTCAGCTTCAAGTGCACCCGTGATCCCGGTTTGCGCTTTGAGAACGGTCAGTTCGTGATGATCGGCCTGCAGCAAGAGACCGGCCGTCCGCTGATGCGCGCCTACTCCATCGCCAGCCCGAACTGGGAAGAGCATCTGGAGTTTTTCAGCATCAAGGTGCCGGACGGCCCACTGACGTCGCAGCTGCAGCATATGAAGGAAGGCGACGAGATCATCATCAGCAAGAAGCCCACCGGCACGCTGGTGCTGGATGATCTCAAGCCTGGTAAGCACCTGTATCTGCTCAGCACCGGTACTGGTCTGGCGCCCTTTATGAGCGTGATTCAGGACCCGGAAACCTATGAGCGCTTCGAAAAAGTGATTCTGGTTCACGGTGTGCGCTATGTGAACGAAGTGGCCTACCGCGAGTTCATCACCGAGCACCTGCCGCGCAACGAGTTCTTTGGCGATGCGCTGAAGGACAAGTTGATCTACTACCCAACGGTGACCCGCGAGCCGTTCGAGAACCAGGGGCGTCTGACTGATCTGATGCGCAGCGGCAAGCTGTTTCGGGATATCGGCCTGCCACCGATCAACCCGCAGGATGACCGTGCGATGATCTGCGGCAGCCCAAGCATGCTCGATGAAACCAGCGAGGTGCTGAACGAGTTCGGTCTGCAGGTTTCCGCGCGGATGCGCGAGCCGGGTGACTACTTGATTGAGCGGGCGTTCGTCGAAAAGTAAGTGTTACAGCAGTAAAAAGCCCGCCTATTGGCGGGCTTTTTTATCCGTCTTCAGTCACGTTAATCAGCGCTGTGCGAGCGGTTGCCACCGCTCTGCTTGGCCCGGTACATGGCGTTGTCGGCATGCTGCAGCAATTGCTGTTCAGTCTGGGCATGTTGCGGGTACAGGGCGATGCCGATGCTCGGCAGAACGTTCAGGTGCTGGCTGTTCAGCTCAAAGGGCTGATTAAGGCTCTGGCGAATTTTTTCGGCGACGACGCTGGCATGATCGGCGGACGCAAAGTCTTCAAGCAATATGACAAATTCATCGCCGGCAAAGCGGGCCACCGTATCGACCTCGCGCAGGCATTGCTGGATGCGCTGGGCCACGCTTTGCAGCAGCAGGTCGCCGGCGGCATGGCCGAGGGTGTCGTTCACCTGCTTGAACTTGTCCAAGTCGAGAAACAGCAGCGCCACTTGCGACTGCTCGCGGCGGGCGCGGGTCAGCGCTATGTGCAAGCGGTCACGCAGCAACTCGCGGTTGGGTAACTGAGTGAGCTGGTCGTACTGCGCCATAAACTGCAAACGGCTCAACATCTGTTGGCGCTCGATAGCCGTTGCCACCTGGGTTGAGACGAATTGCAGCAGCTCTTGCTCGTCTTCGTTGTAGTCATGGTTGAGTACCGCACTGCGCACGACCAGGGCACCCATCACGCCTGTATGCGACTTCAGCGGAACCCCTAGCCAGTAGCAGTGGGTTGGCGGTTGGCCTGCGCTCTCTTGGGTCGCCGACGTGCGTAGCAGAGGCTTGCCGCTGTGTATCACCTCGGCACTGAGCGTTGCGATAGTCAGTTGGGGGGCGGCGTTGAGTTCTTCTGTGGGGTGAGCGGGGTAGGGAAAGGTCAGGGCATCGTGTTGTTGATCATAGAGCGCGACGGAGAAGTTAATCGCAGGCAGCAGTTCGTCGATGATCAAGTGCACCTGCTGGAACAGTTCAAGCAGGTTTTTTGCCGAGTGGGCGACCTCTGAAATGCCGTACAGCGCCGTTTGGATAGCCTCGTTGCGCTTGCGGGCAGTAATGTCATGGGCCACCGCAACACGCACCTGATCATCGTCCGACCAGCGCGCGGACCAGAGGATGTGCACCGTTTGCCCATCTTTGCGCAGGTAACGGTTTTCGAACTGTGGCTTGCTGCCCCCGGCCATGACCTCTGCTGCGGCTTGCAGGGTTCTTGCGCGGTCGTCTGGGTGGACCATGTCGATCATGATCTCGCCGACCATTTCATCCGCGCGATAGCCGAAAATGCGCTGGCAGGCCGCGCTGACAAAAACGAAACGCCCGCTTTTATCCACAACACAGACGGCGTCGAGCAGTAAATCAACCAGGTTTTCGCTTGGGCTGTAGGCGCTGGGCTTCATACGATCACAATACGTCGTCTGGGCATGATGGTAGGCGGAGCAAGCCGCTTACTGGCCTTTTGGCAGTATAGCCGTCACATTGACCTTACCGGCAAGGCTGACAACAGTGAACGCTAGTTTGCCCGGCAAGTGCAATGCCGCAGCTCTTGTGTGGCCGCTCTGCGCTGAGCATCTATTCAGTTTAGAACGCACTGCCTAAGCGCCGCGTTATGCCGCCAGGCCTGCAGCTGTCAGTCGGCCAACGACACATCCAGCACGCGGATGCTGCCGAGTTGTGGGTAATGCCAGTGCACCTCGACATCCCAGAAGCGCACGCCGTAACGGCGCTCAGGCGATGGCTGTTGATAGGCCGGGCGCGGGTCTTGGGCCAGGCACTGTTCGATCAGCTCAACCAGCGGTTCAGCCAGGCGCTGGCTGTGGCTGTGGGCCTGCAGCAGCGCCTCCTCCTGCCACGTCACCCCGATCAATGCCGGGGCGCTGTCGGCGATGCGGTTATAGGCCTCCGTGACGCTGTCGGCGTAGGGCACGTAGGGCTTGATATCCAGCACGGGCGTGCCATCAAGCAGGTCAATACCGGAGAGCCAGAGCTTGCCCTGTTCGACTTTATCCAGCTTAACCACCGATTGGCCGATGCCATTGGGCCGGTGGGTAGCGCGGGTGCTGAACACGCCAACTGACTGATTGCCGCCCAGGCGCGGCGGGCGCACCTTCAGGCGCGGCTTGTCTTCCAGCGCCTGATGAAACAGAAACAGCAGCCAAACGTGGCTGACCTGCTCCAGGCCCTGTACCGCATCGCCGTTATCGAAGGGTGCCAGCAATTCCAGCACGCCCCGGGCGGCCGGGGCGAGTTGCGGCTGGCGGGGGATGGCGAACTTCTCCTTGAAGCAGGAGCGGAGAAAACCAATGGGCGAAACGGAATAAGACATGGCGGCGTGATCGAGTGAAAACGCCGCCATAGTACCTGACTAGAGGCTAAAACCGCCGTCGATGGGGATGATTGCGCCCGTTATGTAGGCACCGGCGGTGCTGGCCAGGCTGATCGCCAGGGCGGCCATTTCTTCTTCACGGCCCCAGCGCTGCATGGGGATCAGGGCCGTGTCTTCGGCCATGGCGGCTGCATCGCCGGCGATATGCTGGGTCATCTTGCTCGGGAAGCGCCCAGGGGCAATTACGTTGACGTTGATGTGCTCGCGCACCAGTTCGCGGGCGAGCATGCGTGACAGCTGATGCAGCGCCGCTTTGCTCGGGCCGTAAGCGTAGGCATTTTCGCCGTGCGAGGTCATGCCCGCCACCGAACCAATGTTGATCACCCGCGCCGGGTTGGCCGCGCTGCCGGCTTTGCGCAGCAGCGGCAGCAACTGCTGGATGCAGCTGAACACCGAAGTGACATTGAGCTGCATGACTTTCTCCCAGCCCTTGGCCGGATAGCTTTCCAGCGGTGCGCCCCAGGTGGTGCCAGCGTTGTTGACCAGAATATCCAGGCTGCCGATCTGCTCAGTTAATTGCTGAGCCAATACCTGTACGCCTTCTTCGCTGGCCAGATTGGCGGCGATGCCATGGCAGGTGCCGAAGGCGGAGAGTTCAGCGGCGGTTTGCGCGCAGGCCTCGCCATCGCGGGCGCAGACATAGACCGTTGCGCCGGCCTCGACAAATGCTTTGGCGATCATCTTGCCGATGCCGCGGGTGCCGCCGGTCACCAGGGCGGTGCGGCCTTGCAGATCAAAGTAGGGGTGCATGGCAAGTCCTCAGGGGGATGAATGCCACCAGCCTAATCGCGTGCCTGCCGTGCGGCAGGCACTATTGGCCTTGGAAATACGCTGCCATGCAGGGCGCATGGCAAGGAGCGGCGTTACTCGCCGCGTACGCGCAGGGTCAGGCCCTTGAGGAAGTTACGCAGGAACTGATCACCGCAGGTGCGGTAATTGCTGTGGCCGAATTTGCGGAACAGGGCGCTCATTTCCGGTTTGGAAACCGGGCAGTCGACGCTGTTCATGACCGCGTGCATGTCGTCTTCTTTCAGCTCGAAGGCCACACGCAATTTCTTCAACACGATGTTGTTGGTGATTGGCAGCTCGAAGGGTTGGCCCGGGCGGCTGTCGTCTTTGCCACGCTTGTAATACACCAAGCCATCAAGGAAGTGCGCCATCAGCTCATCGTCGCAAGCGCTAAAACCTTCTTCATCGTCTTTTTTCAGCAATGGGCTGAGTTCAGCGACGGTGATTTTTTTGCCGCTCAGCTGGAAGATCTCGGCCATCTGCGCATCGCTGATGTCGAGGGTGTAGCGCAGGCTGCGCAGTATGTCGTTATTAAGCATGGGGTGGTCCTGAAAAGGGCTGATGCACAAGGCGCATCAGCTAAAAAATTAGAAACGTTCTTTGCCAGCCAGGTAGCGCCATTGCCCCGGCTGTACCTTGGCCATCGACACGCCGCCAATGCGGATGCGCTTCATGCCCAGTACCTTGAGGTCGACACTGTTGCACATGAAGACCAGCTGGCCGGGCAGCGGATTCTTCAAGGCGAAGCGTAGGCGCGTTTCGTTCTGCCAGCTGACTTTGCACGGCGGCAACGCCACGCCATTGAAGGTCAGACCGTGGGCCAGGCGTTTGAGTTGGCTGGCGCTCAAGGTGCCGAGCACCTCGACCACATATTCCTGCTCGAGCTTGTTTAGGTCTTCCTTGAGCTTGCGCTCGATGCGCCAGTCCTGGGTAAGCACATGCAGGCCGTCGGCCCCGACTTGCAGCGGTGCGCAGCTGTTCAGGCGAGCGAAATGGCTTTTCAGCGGGCGGATGCCGGACGCGTCGTCCGCCCAATGGTTGGCCACGCCGATGTTCTCGATGGCGCGATCCGGGTAATGCCCGGCCGGTACATTCAACAGCAGGGTGACGGGTTCGGCGGGGGTCAACACGGCATCGGCGAGCAGCTCAACGCGTTGCTCGCTGACTTTGAATTGCGGCTCTTCGACCACCACACCATCCACCGTGACCCAGCCGCCCTCGATATACAGCTCGGCCTCGCGGCGCGAACAGCCGATCACTTCAATCAGGCGTTTGGACAGGCGAACAGGCTCGGTCATAAAAAGCAGTCATCAATAAACAAAGGGCTGCCATTGTAACTGGCCGAGACGGCTATGCACGGAAGATCAGGCTGATGGCGACGATAAATCTGCGGCCAACTGGAAATGCGCAAGGCCAGGCTTGGTGCTCGGCAATAAAAAACCGCCCCGAGGGGCGGTTTTTTATAACGCGGGTGGTTAGCCGCCCAGGTATGCGTCGCGTACCTTGGGGTCATTCAGCAGTTCGTGGCCGCTGCCCTGCATGACGATCCGTCCGTTCTCCAGCACATAGCCGCGGTCGGCCAGCTTGAGCGCCTGGTTGGCGTTCTGCTCGACCAGAAACACCGTTACCCCGTCCTTGCGCAGCTGTTCGATGATGTCGAAGATCTGCTGGATGATGATCGGTGCCAGGCCCAGCGACGGCTCATCGAGCAGCAGCAGGGTGGGCTTGCTCATCAGCGCACGGCCGATGGCGAGCATTTGTTGCTCACCGCCGGACATGGTGCCGGCGCGCTGGGCAAAGCGCTCGCGCAGACGCGGGAACAAATGCAGGACTTTATCCAGCTGTTCCTGATTGTCGGCTTTGCTGCCGAAGAAACCGCCCATTTCCAGGTTTTCTTCCACGGTCAGGCGGGCGAATACCCGCCGGCCTTCCGGGACCACGGCAATGCTCTTGCGCATGATCTCTGGGGTGTCCATGCCGATCAGTTCTTCGCCCTGATAGCGAATGCTGCCGCTGCTGGCCTGTGGGTTGCCGCACAGGGTCATCAGTAGCGTCGACTTGCCGGCACCGTTGGCGCCGATCAGGGTGACAATTTCACCCTGACGGACCTCAACGTTGACGTCGTGCAGCGCCTGGATCTTGCCGTAGAAGGTGGAAACATTCTCGAAATACAGCATCAAGCTTCCCCCAGATAGGCTTTGATCACGTCCGGGTTCTCGCGGATCTGCTCCGGCGTACCGTCCGCCAGGGGCGTGCCCTGGTTGATCACGTAGATGTGGTCGGAAATGCTCATGACCAGTTTCATGTCGTGCTCGATCAACAGCACGGTGACGTTGTGCCGATCACGCAGCATGCCGATTAGCGCCTTGAGGTCGTCGGTCTCGCGCGGGTTGAGGCCCGCAGCGGGTTCGTCGAGCATCAGGATGCGTGGGCGAGTCATCATGCAGCGGGCAATTTCCAGGCGGCGCTGCTGGCCGTAAGCCAGGGTGCCGGCCGGGCGGTTGGCGAATTCGGTCAGGTTGACCTGGTCCAGCCAATGCGCGGCATAGTCCATGGCCTCGCGCTCGCTTTTGCGAAACGCTGGGGTCTTGAACAGTCCGGCGAGGAAGTTGGTGTTGAGGTGGCGATGTTGCGCCACCAGCAGGTTTTCCACCGCGGTCATATCCTTGAACAGACGCACGTTCTGGAACGTACGCACCACGCCTTTGCGCGCGATCTTATGGCCGGGCAGGCCTTCGATCTGCTCGCCGTCCAGGCTGATGCTGCCGGCCGTTGGCTGGTAGAAACCGGTCAGGCAGTTGAACACCGTGGTCTTGCCAGCACCGTTGGGGCCGATCATCGACACCACTTGCTGGGGTTGCACGCTAAGGGCCACGCCGTTGACGGCCAGCAGGCCGCCGAAGCGCATGGACAGGCCGCTTACTTCTAGAATCGGGCGGCTCATCGTTTCAGCTCCAGGTGCGGACGTTGCATGGGCAACAGGCCCTGCGGACGCCAGATCATCATGAATACCATCAGGGCACCGAACATCAGCATGCGGTACTCGCTGAACTCACGCATCAGCTCGGGCAGCAGGATCATCACCACGGCGGCGAGGATGATGCCGAGCTGCGAGCCCATGCCGCCCAGCACGACGATGGCGAGGATGATCGCTGATTCGATAAAGGTGAACGACTCAGGCGTCACCAAACCCTGGCGGGCGGCGAAGAAGCTGCCGGCGAACCCGGCAAAGGTCGCACCGAGGGTGAAGGCCGAGAGCTTGATCACGGTCGGGTTCATACCCAGCGCGCGGCAGGCGATTTCGTCTTCACGCAAGGCTTCCCAGGCGCGGCCGATTGGCATGCGCAGCAGGCGATTGATCACGAACAGGGTCAGCAACACCAGCAGCAGGGCGATCAGGTAGAGGAAGATCACCTTGTTGATCGAGTTGTAGGCGACGCCGAAGTACTCGTGGAAGGTCTGCATACCCTCGGCGGCTTTGCGCTCGAACGACAGGCCGAACAGCGTCGGTTTGTCGATGTTGCTGATGCCGTTGGGGCCGCCGGTGATGTCGGTCATGTTGCGCAGCAGAATGCGGATGATCTCACCGAAGCCCAGGGTGACGATGGCCAGGTAGTCACCGCGCAGGCGCAGCACCGGGAAACCCAGGATAAAGCCGAAGAATGCCGCCATCAGGCCGGCAATCGGTAGGCATACCCAGAAGCCCAGGCCGTAGTAGTGCGACAGCAGCGCGTAGCTGTAGGCACCGACGGCATAGAAACCGACGTAGCCCAGATCGAGCAGGCCAGCGAGGCCAACCACGATATTCAGGCCGAGGCCGAGCATCACGTAGATCAGGATCAGCGTGGCGATGTCCACCGCGCCGCGCGAACCGAAGAACGGCCAGGCCAGGGCGACCATGATCAGGCCGAGGATGATCCAGCGCTGGGTCGAAGGCAGGGTGAGAAAGTTACTCGCCTGGCTCGGTACGCTGGGCAGGCTCGGCACCTGGCTCCAGGCCGCGCTCAGTTGGCTGCGGAACAACTGCCAAAAGAACATGGCAATCGCACAACCGGCGATGGTCCAGATAATGGCCGGGCTGGCACCTTGTACTTCGAGCTTGATGCCCACGGTGGTCAGCTTCAGACCGAGTACCGGGTAGGCCACGGCCAGCACCAGTAGGGCGCTGAAAATCGCGGTCTTGAGGTTTGTGGTGATGGCAGTACTCATACTTTTTCAACCTCCGGACGACCGAGGATGCCCGTAGGACGGAACAACAACACCAACACCAATAGGCTGAAGGCCACCACGTCCTTGTATTGGTCGCCGAAGATATCAGCGCCAAAGGCTTCGGCCAGGCCGAGCAGCAAGCCACCGAGAACGGCGCCTGGAATGCTGCCAATACCGCCCAGTACAGCGGCAGTGAAGGCCTTGATCCCCGCGAGGAAGCCCAGGTGCGGGTTGATCACGCCGTATTGCATGCCCAGTAGCACGGCGGCGACGCCGGCCAGAGCAGCACCGATGACGAAGGTCAGGGCAATGATGTTGTTAGTGTTGATGCCGAGCAGGTTCGCCATCTTCAGATCTTCAGCGCAGGCGCGGCAGGCGCGGCCCAGGCGGGAACGGGAGATGAACAGGGTCAGGCCGAGCATGACAAAGAAGGTGACGACGAAAACCAGCACCTGCATGTAGGAAATCACCACGCCATTCATCGCGCTTTCACCAAACACGAAGTTGCCGGGTAGCAGGTTGGGGATGGCTTTGTCTTTCGAATCCTGGGCCAGCAGTACTTCGTTTTGCAGGAAAATCGACATGCCGATGGCCGAAATCAGCGGGATCAGGCGATTACCGCCACGCAAGGGACGATAGGCAACCCGTTCAATGCTGTAGCCGTAGGCACTGGCAATAATGATGCTGCCGGCAAAGGCGGCGATCATCAGCAGTGGCAGGCTATCCAGGCCCAGCATGGTCAGGCCGGCAATCGCGATAAAGGCGACATAGGAGCCAATCATGTAAACCTCGCCGTGGGCGAAGTTGATCATGCCGATAATGCCGTAAACCATGGTGTAGCCGATGGCGATCAGGGCATAGGTGCTGCCAACGGTCAGGCCGTTAACCAGCTGTTGCAGGTAGTGATATAGATCAGGCATTGCCTAACTCCTGGGTTGGCACGCAAGGCAGCGCTTGTGGCGCAGCATGCAACCGGAATTCTTCTAATAAGCAAAGCCCACGGCGGATGCAGTGGGCTTTGGGTTCAGGCGGGAGGCTTACTTGGCTTCGGTCTTGGTACCGTCCTGGTGCCATTCGTAAACCACAAAGCTGAAGTCCTTCAGGTCGCCCTTCTCGTCGAAGGTCAGGTTACCTGTCGGGGTGTCGAAGCTATTGGCGCGCAGGGCAGCGGCCACTTTGGCGGTGTCGGTGTCGCCAGCTTTGCTGATGCCTTCAGCGATAACCTGAACAGCAGCATAGGCTGGGAATACGAACGGGCCGCTTGGGTCTTCGTTCTTGGCCTTGAATGCATCAACCAGTGCCTGGTTGCGTGGGTCCTGATCGAACGACTTCGGCAGGGTTACCAGCATGCCTTCGGAAGCCGGGCCGGCGATGGCCGAGATTTCCTTGTTGCCTACGCCTTCTGGGCCCATGAACTTGACCTTCAGGCCTTTCTCGGACGCTTGGCGCAGCATCAGACCCAGCTCTGGGTGGTAGCCGCCGTAGTAGATAAAGTCGACGTTGGCTTGCTTGAGCTTGGAGATCATCGAGGAGAAGTCCTTGTCGCCGGCGTTGATGCCTTCGAACAGAACTACCTTGGTGCCTTTGCCTTCCAGGGTCTGCTTGACCGCGGTAGCGATGCCTTCACCGTACTGCTGCTTGTCGTGGATCACGGCAACGGCTTTCGGCTTGACGTGGTCGGCAATGAAGTTACCTGCGGTTGGACCTTGCAGGCTGTCCAGACCGATGGTGCGGAAGATCAGCTCATAGCCACGCGAGGTGACGTCCGGGCTGGTCGACGCCGGGGTGATCATCAGAATGCCTTCGTCTTCGTAAATGTCCGACGCAGGCTGAGTGGAGCTGGAGCAGAGGTGGCCGACCACGAATTTGACTTCGTCGTTGACGATTTTGTTGGCCACGGCAACCGCTTGCTTAGGGTCGCAGGCATCGTCATAAACCACGCCTTCGAGTTGCGCGCCATTCACCCCACCGGCTTTGTTGATCTGCTCGATGGCCATTTTGGCACCGATGAACTGCATCTCACCGTATTGCGCGACGGCGCCGGTGACCGGGCCTGCCAGGCCAATTTTGATGGTGTCAGCCGCTACCGAGTAGCTGGCAACGCCAGCCATGGCCATGGCGGCAAACAGTTTGGAAATCTGCTTAGTAGCCTTGTTCATAGTGCTCCACTCTTATTGGTTTTGATTATTGTAGTTCTGGCGGCCAAAGCTGCAGAACCGGGTTGTTTCCCCCGGCCATTCCCCCGGCAACTGTACCGGTGCAGTGTAGAGCGCTGCTTCGCGGCTTGAAAAGCCGCTTGCTGGGGGCAAAGGCTTGAGGTGTCGCTTTAACGCAAGAAACGTATAGAAAAACGGCGTGTCTTTCTCGCTGCTGGTAACGTCGCGAATGACTTCGGGAATTTGCCAGCGGGCGGGTCAACGCTATCATGGCCGCCGATTGGTAAATTGGCCATCCATGACAGGGCATCCCATGACTGAACAACCTAGCACCCTCTATGCCAAGCTGCTTGGTGAAACTGCAGCAATTACCTGGCAGGAGCTGCAACCTACCTTCGCCCGCGGCGCATTGCTGCTGGTCGACGCTACGCAGGACCTGATCGACGTGGCGCAGGCTGTGGCGCAGAACGACCATGAAAAAGTTGCTTCCTGGCTGGCGTCTGGGCTGCTAAGCCGGGTCGATGACAGCCGTGCCGAAGACCTGCTAAACCGCGATCCTGAACTCTGGGCGGTGGTGGTAGCGCCCTGGGTGCTGGCGCAAGAACGACTCGAGCGCGCGCCGCTGCACTGAGTTGGCGCTCATCAGGCTGCAGCAGAGCAACTATGCTGGCAGCACCACCGACTGATTGCGGGAGCTGCCAGCATGTTTGAACCCGGCCATTTGCATCGTGCCAACACCTTGGCTACGGCTGAGCTGCCGCTCTTCAACATCGACCTGTATTACGAAGTTCGCCAGGACTCCAGCGAGGGGCCGATGTTGCACATGCGCCTGCAGGGGCAGGTGGACGGCAAGGTCTTTGAAGAGGTTTTCGAACTGCACCGCGACACGGCCTACAACTTTGCCAGTGTGGTCAGTCGGTTGGCACATAAGCATGGTATGCCGACTGATAGCAGCCTGATCATGCACAGCCACGCCGAGTACGATCAGATGTTCGAGGACATTCGCGCCAAGCTCGGCGCGCACAGCGGCGAGCCGGTCAATCTCGACCATCTGGACAAGGACGGTTTTTAAGCGGCATCGCGCAGCCTATGGCAACCAGCCTGCGGCACTTCAACCCCGCTCGGGCGTGCGCCAGTCGGCCATTTTACAAGCGCGGACTGGGCAAGGCGGATGCAGGCGCAACCTACGTTAAGATGGCGGCCTTGATTGTATTGGAGACTGCCTATGTCCTCACATCTTCCAGCTTTGGCATTCGCGGGTATTGGCCTGATGGGCCTGCCCATGACTCAGCGCCTGCTGGCCGCTGGTTTTGCGCTGACGGTCTGGAACCGTTCGGCGGAGAAATGCGCGCCCCTGCAGGCGCGCGGCGCACAAGCGGTTGCGCGCCCTGCGCAGCTGTGCGCTCAGGCCGATATCGTCATGCTCTGCTTAGCCGATACCGAGGTGGTGCGTGAGGTGGTTTTTGGCCCAGGCGGGATTGTTGAAGCAGCCAAGCCTGGGCAGCTGCTGGTGGATTTTTCCAGCCTGGAACCTGCTGCTACCCGTGCGATGGCGGCCGAGCTGTACACCCGCTGTGGCATGCGTTGGGTCGATGCGCCGGTATCAGGCGGCACGCCGGGGGCCGCCAGCGGTACGTTGGCCATCATGGCCGGTGGCCGGGTGGAGGACATCGAGCGTGTGCGGCCGATTCTCGCGCACCTGGGGCAACGGCTGACGCGCATGGGCGATGTTGGCGCAGGCCAGGTGACCAAGGTGTGCAACCAGATGATCGTCGCGTGCAACGCGTTGGTGATCGCCGAAGTGGTGGCCCTGGCGGAGCAGGCCGGGGTCGATGCCAGCCTTATCGCGCCGGCGCTGGCCGGCGGCTTTGCCGACTCCAAACCGTTACAGATTCTCGCGCCGCAAATGGCCGAGAGTCAGTTCGAGCCGGTCAAATGGCATGTGCGCACCCTGCTTAAGGACCTCGATACGGCGGTCAAACTGTCGCAGCAGGTCGGCTCTGCTACGCCGCTTAGTGGCCTGGCCGCGCAGTTGATGCGTCAACACGGCCGTCAGGGCAATCTGCAGCGCGACCCGGCAACGCTGGTGCAGCTGTACCGGGAGCCACGGCATCAAGAGGCACAGCCATGAAAATTGCCGCCAACCTGTCGCTGTTATTTACCGAGTTGCCCCTGCTTGAGCGCGTGGTGGCGGCGGCCGCTGCCGGCTTTGATGGCGTGGAAATCCAGTTTCCCTACGAATTGCCGGCCGTCCGCCTAAAAGAGGCGCTGGCGGCGGCAGGCATGCCGTTGCGCCTGATCAATCTACCGGCGGGTGACCTGATGAGCGGCGGTGCTGGGTTGGCCGCCGTGCCTGCGCGTCAGGCTGAGTTCGATGCCGCGCTGCAGGAGGCCTTGAGTTACGCCGCCATGGTCCGCCCAGCGTTGGTCAATGTGTTGCCGGGGCGTTTAGCTGCTGGCCTTGAACCTGAGCAGGCACTGGCTTGTCTGGTCGGCAATCTACGCAAGACAGCCGAGGCCTTCCAGCTGTTGGGGATTGGCGTGGTGGTGGAGGCGATCAACCCGTTAGACATGCCAGGCTTTCTGATCAATACCCCGCAGCAGCTGGATGCCCTGCTCAAGAGCGTGGCGCAGCCTAATCTGAGCGCGCAGTACGACCTTTACCACATGGCCCGGCAGGGCGTGGACATCCTCGCGGGGCTTACTCTGCTGGCGGGGCGTATTGGTCATGTGCAGTTTGCCGATTATCCCGGGCGTGGCGCGCCAGGCACTGGCGAACTGCACTTCGCGCCGCTGCTGTCGGCCTTGCGTGCGAGTGGTTGTCGCGGGTGGTTGGCGGCCGAATATCGGCCGGGTGAGGCGGCGACCGGCGCAAGCCTGGGCTGGCTTGGCGAGTGGCGCAAGCTGTTGCGTGGCAACTGACGGGTGTGGCCGAGGCAAGCGTGCTCCGCTCGCCGTCGGTCTTCTCGACTCCGCCGCGCCGCCCTGGTTTGTGAGCTGCGGTTTGCTCGAGCGGCCATTGCCCGGCATACACACCACCAATAGTCACAGACAGCCAAGGTGCAAGGCTCTAGATTTGCCTGCACGTGCTGGGCGCGATGGCTGGCTGAGTGCCGCTGGCGTGTTTCGATAACAATAATTAGAGATGGATTCCATGCAGCAATCCCTGCAAGCGACGAATGCCTGGCGCATTCTGTTCCTGCTTTTTCTCGCCAATTTGTTCAATTTTTTCGATCGCACCATTCCGGCGATCATCATCGAGCCGATCCGCATGGAGTGGGGCCTAAGCGACCTGCAGCTGGGGTTGATCGGTACCGCCTTTACCATTGTCTACGCCATCGCCGGTGTGCCGCTGGGGCGCATGGCCGACACCGGCGCGCGACGCAAGATCATGGGTTGGGGCCTGGCCGTCTGGAGTGGCCTGACGGCGGTGAACGGCTTGGCCTGGAACTTCTGGAGTTTCCTGCTGATTCGCATGGGCGTGGGCATTGGCGAGGCCAGCTACGCGCCGGCGGCCAACTCGCTGATTGGCGACCTGTTTCCGGCGCACAAGCGCGCACGGGCCATGGGTATCTTTATGCTCGGGCTGCCGATTGGTTTGCTGCTGGCGTTCTTCACCATTGGCGCGATGGTTAAGGCCTTCGACAGCTGGCGCGCGCCGTTCTTTATTGCCGCAGTGCCGGGGATGATTCTGGCGCTGTTTATGTTCTTTATTAAAGAGCCCGCGCGTGGTGCGGCCGAGCAGGTCAAGTCACAGACCACGCCGGTGGATAAGCCAGTGCGCAAGGTGCTGGCGATTCGCACCTTCTGGTGGTTGGTGGTGGCCGGGTTGACGTTCAACTTCGCCACTTACGCCTGCAACTCATTTATGGTGCCGATGCTGCAGCGCTACTTCCTGTTGCCGCTGGAGCAAGCCGCCATGGCCACTGGGGTGATTGTCGGTCTTACCGGTTTAGTCGGCCTGACTCTGGGTGGCTGGCTGGCCGACAAGATTCATCAGCGCTGGCAGACCGGGCGCTTGCTGTTTGCTGCGTTGAGCATGCTGATCGCCGCGACGGCTACTGGCGTTGCCTTGCTCGCGGGGCGGGTTGAAGTTGCCGTGTTTGTGGCCTTGTTCAGCATTGGTTGGTTGTTTGCCTACAACTTTTACACCTGCGTTTACACCGCGATTCAGGATGTAATCGAGCCACGCTTGCGGGCTACGGCCATGGCGCTGTTCTTCGCTGGCCTGTACCTGTTAGGGGGTGGCCTGGGCCCGGTGGCGGTTGGGCTGCTGTCGGATCATTACTCCCAGGCGGCGATGCTCGCGGCAGGCGCAAGTGAGATGAGCGAAGCCTTCAAAGCCGTGGGTTTGCACAACGCCATGTACCTGATACCGGTGGCCTTGTTTATGACCATGCTGGCGCTGGTGCAGGCCTCGCGCTGCTTTGTGCGCGATTCCGCGCAGATGCAGCGCGGTATGGCTGAAGGCGTGCCGGCCTGAACCGGACCCAGACAGCAAAAGGCCCGCAATTGCGGGCCTTTTGCTGTCTGGGTATACACCTTAGGCTTAGCCGGCGACCAGCACGCGGATGGCTTCCAGGCGTAGCGCGGCTTTGTCGAGCATGGCCAGGCCTTGCTCGCGCAATTGGCGCAGGGCGTTGAGTTCACTGTCGCGCACACTTGGGTTGACCGCTTGCAGGGCGATCAGGCGCGCCAGTTCCTCATCGGTCTCGGCGGCCAGGCGGCGCTTGGCTTCATCGACGCGGGTGTTGTGGCGCTCGGCAACTTTACCTTCGCCGGCGTTGATCAACGGGTTGAGGCTGTCGCGCTGGGCCTGGACGAACTTGTTGGCACTGGCGCGCGGGACGCTTTCCAGCTGATCGTTCAAGGTATCGAAAGCCACCTTGTGCGCCAGGTCGTTGCCGTTGGCGTCGAGCAGGCAGCGCAGGGCAATCGGCGGCAGATAACGACCGAGCTGCAGCGCACGCGGCGCGACTACTTCACTGACATAGAGCATTTCCAGCAACACGGTGCCGGGTTTCAGTGCCTTGTTTTTGATCAGCGCGACGCCGGTGTTACCCATCGAGCCGGAGCGCACCAGGTCCATGCCGCCTTGCACCATGGGGTGTTCCCAGGTGAGGAATTGCATGTCTTCGCGCACCAGGGCCATGTCGCGATCGTAGGTGATGGTCACGCCTTCGTCGTCGCCGAGGGGGAAGCTGGCATCCAGCATCTTCTCGCTGGGGCGCAGGATCAGCGCGTTGTCGGAATGGTCTTCACTGTCGATGCCAAAGGCGTCGAACAGTTGCTCCATATAGATCGGCAGGGCGAACTGGTCGTCTTGCTCGAGAATCGCTTCGACCAGTGCTTCGCCTTCGCCAGCACCGCCGGAGTTTAGCTCCAGCAGGCGGTCGCGGCCAGCGTGCAGTTCGTCTTCCAGGCGCAGGCGCTCGGTTGTGGCTTCATCAACCAGCGCTTGCCACTCGCCGTCATCGCCGCTTTCCAGCATCGGCAGCAGGCGGCTACCAAACTTTTGCTGCAACGCGTTACCGGTCGGGCAGGTGGCAAGGAAGGCATTGAGTGCCTGGTGATACCACTGGAACAGGCGCTCTTGCGGGCTGTTTTCCAGGTACGGCACGTGCAACTGAATGCGGTGCTTCTGGCCGATGCGGTCGAGGCGGCCAATGCGCTGTTCGAGCAGGTCCGGGTGCGCCGGCAGATCGAACAGCACCAGGTGGTGAGCGAACTGGAAGTTGCGGCCTTCGGAGCCGATTTCCGAGCAAATCAGTACCTGGGCGCCGAACTCTTCATCGGCGAAGTAGGCCGCGGCGCGGTCACGCTCAAGGATGCTCATGCCCTCGTGGAACACCGTGGCCGGGATGCCTTTGCGTACGCGCAGGGCGTCTTCCAGGTCCATGGCGGTTTCGGCGTGGGCGCAGATCACCAGGACCTTGAACTTCTTCAGCATCTTCAGGGTGTCGATCAGCCATTCGACGCGCGGGTCGAACTTCCACCAGCGCAGCTCTTCATCGACTTCCGACTGCGCCTGATAGCTGACCTCTGGGTACAGGTCGGCGTGCTCGCCGATGGGCAGCTCCATGTATTCGTCGGGGCTGGCCAGCGGGTAGGGGTGCAGCTCGCGGTCGGGGAAACCCTGCACGGCGGCACGGGTGTTACGGAACAGCAAGCGGCCGGTGCCGTGACGGTCGAGCAGTTCACGCACCAGGCGCGCCGAAGCTTCGCTGTCGCCGGCATTGACCGCGCTGAGCAGCTCTTCACCACCGTCACCGAGGAAGTCGTGGATGGTCTTGTGCGCCGCGTCGGACAGGCTGCCTTTGTCCAGCAGCTCCTGTACGGCTTCGGCAATCGGCTTGTAGTGCTCGCTCTCAGCGCGGAAGGCATTGAGGTCGTGGAAGCGATTCGGGTCGAGCAGGCGCAGGCGCGCAAAGTGGCTGTCCTGGCCGAGTTGCTCGGGGGTGGCGGTGAGCAGCAGCACGCCGGGGATTATTTCGGCGAGCTGTTCGACCAGAGCGTACTCGGCGCTGGCGTGTTCCGGGTGCCAGACCAGGTGGTGCGCTTCGTCGACCACCAGCAGGTCCCAGCCGGCAGCGAACAGCGCGTCCTGGGCGTTTTCGTCCTCACACAGCCACTCAAGCGCGACCAGCGCCAGCTGGCAGTCTTCGAACGGGTTGCTGGCATCGCTTTCGATAAAGCGCTCTTCGTCGAACAGCGCAACGTCCAGATTGAAGCGCCGGCGCATCTCCACCAGCCACTGGTGCTGGAGGTTTTCCGGCACCAGGATCAACACGCGGTTGGCGCGCCCGGAGAGCAGCTGGCGATGAATCACCAAACCGGCTTCGATGGTTTTCCCCAGGCCTACTTCATCCGCCAGGAGTACCCGCGGGGCAATCCGGTCAGCCACTTCGCGGGCGATGTGCAGCTGGTGAGCAATCGGTTGCGCGCGCACGCCGCCCAGGCCCCAGAGACTGGATTGCAACTGGCGGCTGGTGTAATCGAGGGTGTGATAGCGCAGGGCGAACCACGGCAGCGGGTCGATCTGCCCGGCGAACAGGCGGTCACTGGCCAGGCGGAACTGGATAAAGTTCGACAGCTGGGTTTCCGGCAGGGTGACGCTTTCGTGCTGTGCATTAAGGCCGTGATAAACCAGCAGGCCGTCAACATCGTCGACTTCCTGGACGGTCAGCTTCCAGCCCTCGAAGTGGGTGATTTCATCGCCCGGTGAAAAGCGTACGCGGGTCAACGGCGCGCTGCGCATGGCGTACTGGCGGGTTTCGCCGGTGGCCGGGTAGAGCACGGTGAGCATGCGGCCGTCCTGCATCAGAACGGTTCCCAAACCCAGCTCCGCTTCGCTGTCACTGATCCAGCGTTGCCCCGGTTCATACTGCGCCATGCTTGTCTCCCGCGTAAAAAAGCCGACTATGTTAACGCAGCGCCGGGCCTGACCAAAGGCGCAATGCTCCACGTCGGGCACTTTGTGTGGTTTGGTTGATCAAAAGTGTAGCGAGCTGGCGCTCAAGTCGCGGCCTCGCCGGCCGACAGTCTGACCAAAGGAGGGCTGAAAAATGCTGCCACCAATCCCCCACAGCCTGGCTCCTGTCACCGTGCAGAACGATGTGGTCAAGCCGCGCCCGGAAATTCCGCCGGTGACCGCGGCTGCCGAAAGCGCCAAGGAAAGCGCCGTCAGTGTGGACAAGCGGCACCCGCAGGAGGCCGAGGCGCTGCTGCGCGAAGAGCAACGCCGGCGCCAGCGTCGACGCGGCTATACGCCCGAAGAGTTGGCCGAAGGTGAGGTGGGCGCAGCCGATGAAGCCGACTTCGAGGAGCTGCCGCGTCAAGGGTTGTGGGTGGATGTTGAAGTCTGAGGACTGCACACTTATTCACACCGTCCTGCGAGCTTTACCCTGTGGATCTATTTGATGACAACCCACTGCAGCTACCCAACGCCGAACTTGAGTTGCATACGCAGTGGTTAGATGTAGCGACCGCCGAGCGCTGGCTAAGCGAGTTGATCGCGCAAACACCCTGGCAGCAGCCGCACGTACAGATATATGGCCGGCAACTGCCGGTGCCAAGACTGGTGGCTTGGTATGGCGATGCTCAGGCCCGCTATCGCTACTCGGGCTTGACCCATCAACCGCTGCCCTGGACGCCATTGCTTGCGCAGATTCGCGCACAGGTGGTCGCTGCTGTCGGGCAGCCACTGAATGGCGTGCTGCTCAACTATTATCGTGATGGTCAGGACTCCATGGGCTGGCACAGCGATGATGAAGCAGAGTTGGGCGCTAATCCGCTGATTGCCTCGCTTAACCTAGGCGGCACTCGGCGTTTTGATTTGCGCCGTAAGGGGCAAAGTCGTATTGAGCATTCGCTGCCTTTGGCGCATGGATCATTGCTGGTCATGCGCGGGCCAACCCAGCATTATTGGCAGCACCAAGTGGCGAAGACGCGCAGCCCCTGTGCGCCACGTCTGAACCTGACCTTTCGTTTGATCAAGCCGAGCCCATGAGCCAAGACAACCAGCTGATTGATTTCGCGGCCGAACGCGACAAACGCATCCATGACCTGCGTGACAAAAAACTCAATGAAATGCGTGACGCGTTCGAACAAGCCCTGCCATTGCCCAAGGGCAAGAAGAAGCCTGCAGGCAAACCGAAAAAGCGTTGATGCCGGCAGGTGGCGAGCTGATTTATTGATCTGGATCAGCTAAGCGCCGCCTCATGCGAGCCGCGCCTGGCCATTATTGATCTGGATCAATAGCGGCCAATTTGCCCCTGATACCTTGAAGCCATTCCCACACAGGCTTCATGCAGGAGGCAACCATGTTTATCGATGTCGTAGTTCTCGCCGGTATCGGCACGGTCGGTCTGATGGTCGCCTTCTTCGTCGGTGTTGGCTATTTCATCTGGCAGGACTCGCACAAGCGCAAGCAGGGCTGAATCCGCTAGGGCAAGGGGCACGCAAGGCAATTTGGGCGACTTCGGTCGCCCTTTTTTATGCCTGTGCCATGCATGGCGAGCATCCAGTCGAACAGCCGCAGCGCGCGGTTAACGATGATTTTTGAGCATGCTTACCGGGGTTATGCGCTTAGATGGCGCTGGCGTCTTGCGGGTTGTGGGGTGATTCGAGGCGCAGGTAACTGTCGAGCTTGGCTTGCTGCGCCGCTGTGGTGAAGAGGCCGAGTTTGCTGCGCCGCCAGAGAATGTCCTCGGCCTGTATAGCCCACTCGTGCTGGCATAAATAGTCGACTTCACGGGTGTAGAGGCTGCCGCCCAGGTGCTCTCCCAGATCGCTGAGGCTGCTCACGCCTTTGAGCATTACCCAGCTGCGGCTGCCGTAGCTGCTGGCCCAGCGCCGGGCCAGGGCGGTGGGCAGCCAGTCAAAGCGTGCACACAATGCTTCGATCAAGACGCTTTGACTGTCCAGCTGCTCTGCGCCAGGCAGCAGGCTGGTCGCGGTCCAGCGGGGGCCCATCTTGGGGAAGAAGGGCGACAGTTGTTCCAATGCCGATTCGGCGAGTTTGCGGTAGGTGGTGAGCTTGCCGCCGAATACCGAAAGCAGCGGCGCTTCGCCCGGTGGGCTGGACAGTGACAGGGTGTAATCGCGGGTGACCGCAGACGGGTCGTCCGACTCGTCGTCGCACAGCGGCCGCACGCCGGCGTAAGTGTGCAGAATATCGCCGCGCGCCAACTGCTTTTTGAAGTGGGCGTTGACTACGTTCAACAGGTAGTCGGTTTCTTCTGCGCTGATCGCTACTTTGCCAGGGTCACCTTGGTATTCACGGTCGGTGGTGCCGATCAGGGTGAAGCGCTCCTGATAGGGGATGGCGAACACAATGCGGCGGTCTTCGTTTTGCAGAATGTAGGCCTGCTCGCCCTCGAACAGGCGTGGCACGACGATATGGCTGCCCTGGATCAGGCGAATGCCGTAGGGCGACTGCTGCTTCAGGTCTTCCCGAATAAACTGCGCAACCCAGGGCCCTGCGGCGTTGACCAGCGCACGTGCACGAATCGAAAACAGGCTGCCGTCGTGACGTTCCAGGTGGATATGCCACAGGCCTTTGCTGCGCCGGGCGCTGAGGCAGCGGGTGCGGCTGTGCACGTGTGCGCCGTTTTCGCGGGCGGCCATGGCGTTGAGCACCACCAGGCGGGCGTCGTCGACCCAGCAGTCGGAATATTCGAAGCCGCGGCTGATCTCGGCTCTCAGCGGGCTGCCGGCGCCAAAGCGCAGGCTGCGCGAGCCGGCCAGCTTTTCGCGCTTGCCCAGATGGTCGTAGAGAAACAGCCCGGCGCGGATCATCCACGCCGGGCGCAGGTGCGGGCGGTGCGGCAGGATAAAACGCAGGGGTTTAACGATATGCGGGGCTTTGTTCAGCAGCACTTCACGTTCGGCCAACGCTTCGCGCACCAGGCGGAATTCGTAATGCTCCAGGTAGCGCAGGCCGCCGTGAATCAGCTTGCTGCTGGCCGAAGAGGTGTGCTGCGCCAGGTCGTCCTTTTCACAAAGGAACACGCTCAGGCCGCGACCGGCGGCATCGGCGGCAATCCCCGCGCCATTGATGCCGCCGCCAATGACGGCGAGGTCATAGACTTCAGCGAGAGGGGTGTGGCTGGCAGAGCGAGTAGGCATGGCGGCACCGAAAGTCAGTATTGAACTTTAAATGTTCACTTTCGAAAATATGCTAGTCGAATATGCACAGCTTCGCCACCCCGGGGTGCGCTTTCGCGCCCAACGGCGTTCGGTTATTAAAATTAAGGCGCTGGGTTACACCAGGTCGAGCTGCACCTTGTGTTCGCTGAGCAGGCGGTTGACTGCAGTTGAGGGGGCGGCGTCGGTGAACAGTCGATCAACCAGGGCAACCGAACCCAGGCGCACCACGGCATTGCGGCCAAATTTGCTTGAGTCGACGGCCAGGAATACCTGGCGGGCGTTGCTAATAATGGCTTGGGAGACGCGGACTTCCTGATAGTCGAAGTCGAGCAGGCTGCCGTCTTCATCAATTCCGCTGATGCCAACCAGGGCGAAGTCGACTTTGAACTGCTGGATAAAATCCACTGCTGCCTGGCCCACCACGCCGCCATCGCTGCGCACGGTGCCGCCGGCCAGGAGCACCTCGAAGTCGGCCTTGGCGCTGAGCTGGGCCGCCACGTGCAGGTTATTGGTGATGATCTTCAGGCCCTTGTGGCCGAGTAACTCACGGGCAATCGCCTCGGTGGTGGTGCCGATATTGATAAACAGCGACGCGTGGTCGGGGATTTGTGCGGCGATGGCGGTGGCGATGCGCTGTTTTTCATCGCGCATCAGGCCTGCGCGCATGCTGTAGGCGGTGTTCTGGATGCTTGAACTTTCACTCGCCGCGCCGCCGTGGGTGCGGCGCAGCAAGCCTTGTTCGGCGAGCTGGTTAATGTCGCGGCGAATGGTTTGCGGAGTGACGGCAAAGGCCTGGGCCAACTCGTCGATGCTGACGTAGCCGCGCTCGCGGGCGATTTCGAGAATATCCTGTTGGCGCAGCGGCAGGGTCATGGAGGCTCCTTGGAAGTGCGCGCATTATAGACTGGCGGCTGCTAAGTTTATGAGCATGCCACCCACACAAGTCACTCTGCGGGTCGCCGCTAGGCGACGTTAAAAACTGCTCTAGGCAGTTTTTTCGGCTAAGGTACGCCAACTTTGTCAGATTGTTTTCACATTCGAACATGACCCCAGCCATCGATTTGTTAAAAAAGGCCAAAGCGGTGCATCAGGTGCACAGCTATAGCCACGATCCCAAGGCGGCTTCCTACGGTTTGGAAGCGGCGGAAAAGCTCAATCTTGACCCTGCGCAAGTGTTCAAGACCCTGCTGGCGGCCAGCGAGAAGGGTGAGTTGCTGGTAGCGGTGGTGCCGGTGGCAGGCACGCTCGACCTGAAAGCCTTGGCTCAGGCGGCGGGCGTGAAGAAAGCCGACATGGCCGACCCGGCAGCGGCGCAGCGCGCTACCGGTTACCTGCTGGGCGGCATCAGCCCGCTGGGGCAGAAGAAGCGGCTGCGTACTTTTATTGATGAGTCCGCGCAGCAGTTTCCCAGTATCTACGTCAGCGCCGGGCGGCGCGGCTTGGAAGTACAGCTGGCGGCCGCTGTGCTGGCGCAACTGACCCAGGGGGTATTTGCCCCAATCGGTCGCGGCTAAACGCCGTTCAATAACCTATAACAACAAGGAAATCTGCATGTCCCATTACCTGCTTGCCATCGACCAGGGCACCACCAGCAGCCGTGCCATTGTGTTCAGCGCCCAAGGGTTGCCGGTGGCGCGCGCGCAGCAGGAGTTCAAGCAGTATTTCCCGCAGGACGGTTGGGTCGAGCATGACGGTGAAGAGCTGTGGCTGAGCACCCTCAAGGTTTGCCGCGAGGCGTTGCAGCAGGGCGGCTTGCAGGCCAGCGATATCGCGGCCATCGGCATCACCAATCAGCGTGAAACCACCCTGGTGTGGGACGCTGTCAGCGGTACGCCGATCCATCCGGCCATCGTCTGGCAGGATCGCCGTACCGCCGATTACTGCGCCGAGCTTAAGGCCGCAGGGCATGAGGCTGCGGTGGCAGCAAAAACTGGCCTGTTGATTGACCCGTATTTCTCGGCGACCAAGCTGCGCTGGATTCTGCACACAGTACCCGGTGCGCGTGAGCGTGCCGAGCGCGGCGAGTTGCGTTTCGGCACCGTGGACTCGTTCTTGCTGTGGCGCCTGACCGGCGGCCAATCGCACAAGACCGATGCCAGCAATGCCTCACGGACCTTGCTGTTCAACATCCATACCCAGCAGTGGGATGAAGACCTGCTCAAGTTATTTGAGATACCGGCCAGCCTGATGCCTGAGGTACTCGATTGTGCGGCCGACTTTGGTGCTACCGAGGCCAGCCTGCTCGGCGCGGCGATTCCGGTACTGGGCATGGCCGGTGACCAGCAGGCGGCGTTGATCGGCCAGGCTTGCTTTGAGCCGGGCATGGTGAAAAGCACCTATGGCACCGGCTGCTTCATGATCCAGAACACCGGTGACACGCCGGTTGCTTCACAAAATCGGCTGCTCACCACCGTCGGTTATCGGCTTAACGGCAAGGTCACCTATGCTGTAGAGGGCAGTATCTTTGTCGCCGGTGCCGCCGTGCAGTGGCTGCGCGACGGCATCAAGCTGATCAGCCATGCCCGCGACACTGAAGCGCTGGCCGAGCAGACCGGCGATGCCTGTGGTGTGTACCTGGTGCCTGCGTTTACCGGGCTCGGTGCGCCGTACTGGGACCCGAAAGCCCGTGGCGCGATTTTTGGTCTGACCCGTGATACCGGGATCAAGGAAATCGTCACTGCTGGCCTGCAGGCGGTGTGCTACCAGACCCGTGACTTGCTCGAAGCCATGCGTCAGGACGGTGCCGCCGAACCCAGTGCGTTGCGTGTGGATGGTGGTATGGTGGAAAACAACTGGGTCATGCAGTTTCTCGCCGACATCTTGGGTGTGCCGGTGGAGCGACCTGAAGTGACCGAAACCACAGCGCTGGGCGTCGCCTATCTGGCGGGGCTGCAAGCCGGGATTTATCAGGACTTGGAAAGTATCGCCCGGCACTGGCATCGCCAGCAGCGTTTCAACCCGCGCATGGCCGATAGCCATCGCAGTACCCTCTATAAAGGCTGGCTGGATGCAGTGAGCAGGGTACGCAGCGAAGCATAAGGGTGATGAAGCGCGGGTTGCCTTCTTTCTCAACGTGGAGATCAGCATGCCGCTGCGTCATCCGCTGGTTATTGCCGGGTTGTTTGGCGCGCTGCTCGGTTATGCCGGGCTGGTAAGGGCCGAGACGGTGCTGATTGCCGGTGATGTCTGGTGTCCGATCAACTGCCAGCCGGGCTCCGAGCGTCCGGGGATCTTCGTTGAGCTGGCGCGGGAGATCTTTGCCGAGTCGGGTATCGAGGTGCAGTATCAGGCGCTGAATTGGTCACGCACCTTGCATCAGGTGCGGCGCGGACAGGTGAACGCGGCAATTGGCGCGGGTGTTGAGGACGCCCCGGATTTTCTTCTGGGTGCTACGCCTGTGGCGTTGGCCCGTAACTGCTTCTTTACGCGGCAGGACTCCACCTGGCGCTTTACCGGTATCGCCTCTCTGGCCGAGCAGCGCCTGGGCATCATCAACGACTACAGCTACGGCGATGAGCTGAATGCCTATATCGCGGCCCACTACCATGACAGTCAGCGTATTCAGGTGGCGGCGGGGGATCTGGCGTTGCCATTACTGCTGGAAAAACTCAGGCGTAAGCGCGTCGATGCCGTGTTGGAAAATACCTGGGTGGTGCAGGCTATGTTGCGCGAGCAGAGGTTAACCAATGAGCTGCGTGAAGCCGGTTGTCGTGCTCCAGATGTGCCGATCTATCTGGCCTTTTCGCCGGCCTTGGCGTCCAGCCCGCGTTATGTCGAACTCTTTGAGCAAGGCTTGCAGCGCTATATAGCCAATGGACGCCTACAGGCGCTGCTGCGCGCCTATGGGGTGGTGGTGCCTTGAGTCGCGGTGTTCTGCGTTCTGCACTGTACGGCTGAAATCACAGGCGGCTGTAGTAGGCACCAGAATCTGCTGTGCGGCATGCTCTGCTGCATCAGCCATCATGAGTACGCCCTATGCAGCTCGACTTTCATCAGGTTGACGCCTTCGCGCAACAAGCCTTCAGCGGCAATCCGGCCATGGTCTATCGCCTCGACAGCTGGCTGGATGAGGCCTTGATGCAGCAGATTGCTGCCGAACATAATCTGGCGGAAACCGCCTTTGTGGTGAAGGAGGGCGCGGTCTGGCATATCCGCTGGTTTACCCCGTCCGCTGAAGTACCGCTGTGCGGCCATGCCACCCTGGCGGCCGCCCATGTGCTGTTTGAACAGTACGGTGAAACCGGCGAGGCAATCGACTTTATCTGTTTGTCTGGCGCGCTACGGGTCAGTCGCGCTGGCAACCAGCTGGTACTGGATTTCCCGGTGCGTCGAGCACGGCCTTGCGAGCTGCGCGCAGAGGTTGAGCAGGTACTGGGTATGTCGGTGCAATGCGTATTGGCCTTGCATGAGGGGCCGGGTATTCAGGAGTTACTGGCGATACTGCCGAGCGAGGCGGCTGTACGGGCTTGTCAGCCCGATTTAGTTGCGCTGGCAACATTGCCGGGGCTGGGGCTGCTGATCAGCGCAGCCGGTGAGCAGCATGATTTCGTCTCGCGCTACTTTGCCCCGGCCATTGGCATCAATGAAGACCCCGTCACCGGCTCGACCCACTGCATCCTCACGCCTTATTGGGTCGAGCAACTCGGCAAGAACGCCCTGAGTGCTTTCCAGTGTTCGCCACGCGGCGGCGAACTGCATTGTGAGCTGGTGGGTGAGCGGGTGAAAATTGTCGGCCAAGCGTTGTTGGTCGCCAGTGGCCGGTTACTCCTGCCGTGAGTGGCTTAGCTGTCGCTGCTGTAGCGGCGCACACCTGATTCGCTGAGGCTGGCCTGCGTGGCAATGCTGCCGGGCACCGCAAACGCCACCAGGTGATCGGCTTCTACGCGAATGCCAACCTGCTGGCCGGGGTGGTGATCGGCGTGGCTGGGGAAGATCGCTTCCAACTGGCTGCCCGTTGGCAGTTGCAGGCGATACAGGGTCGCCGCGCCGAGAAAGGTTTTGCCGACAATTAACGCCTTTTGCGTACTGTCTGGGTCATAAATGATGTCGTCCGGGCGGAGCAGTACGTCCACTGCGCTGCCGACCGGCCAGGTGTAAGCGCGGTTGCCACGAATTAACCCCAGTTCGGTTTGCACGGTGTCAGGGCTGAGCATCTGGCCGCGAATGAAATAGCCCTGGCCGATAAAACTGGCGACGAAGGGCGTTAGCGGCTCGTGGTAGAGGTTGAACGGGGTGTCCCACTGCTCCAGTTTGCCTTCCTTGAACACGCCGACCTGATCGCTCACGGCAAAGGCTTCTTCTTGGTCATGGGTGACCAGAATCGCGCTGGTACCGCGGGCTTTAAGAATGACGCGCACTTCATGGCTTAAGCGGCGGCGCAACTCACCGTCTAGGTTGGAGAAGGGCTCGTCGAGCAGCAGCAGTTGCGGTTCCGGAGCCAAGGCACGGGCCAGGGCGACACGCTGTTGCTGGCCGCCGGACAGCTCATGCGGGTAGCGCTTGCCCAGATGGCTGAGCTTGACCAACTCCAACAGCTCCCCGGTGATGCGCTCGCAATTGGCTTGCTTGCGAATCCCGAAGGCAATGTTCTCCGCCACGCTGAGGTGCGGGAACAGGGCGTAATCCTGAAACACCATGCCGATCCGGCGTTTTTCCGGAGCCAGGGTGTAACCCGCTTTGGAGATGAGCTGATCGGCCAGCTGGATTTCCCCCTCCAGCACCGGCTCGAAACCAGCGATGGCGCGCAGCGTGGTGGTCTTGCCGCAGCCTGACGGGCCGAGCAGGCAGCCGATATCGCCGGCATTCAGGTGCAGGTTAAGGTGCTGCACCACTTTGTGTTCAGGGTAGCCGCAGCTTAGTTCGCGTAGGTTCAGCAGGGCTTGGCTCATGCGTGGTGGTACGCCGGGTCAACCAGAAATTCGAGCAATGCTTTCTGCGCGTGCAGGCGATTTTCCGCCTGATCCCAGGCTGCTGAGCGAGGGTCGTCGAGCAGGTCGAAGCTGATTTCCTCACCGCGGTGCGCCGGCAGGCAGTGCAGGAACAGCACGTCCTCAGCCGCTGCATCGAGCAGGACGCGGGTCACTTGATAGGGTTTGAACTGACGCATGCGTTCGGCGGCTTCTTCTTCCTGGCCCATGGAGGCCCAGACGTCGGTACTGACCACGTGCGCGCCTGCTACGGCCTGCAGTGGGTCGCGCATGACCTGTACGCGCTCACCGGCCAGTGCCAGCAGGCTGGCGCTCGGCTCATAGCCTTCAGGGCAGGCCACACGCAGCTGGAAATCGAACTGAATGGCCGCTTCTATATAGGAGTTGCACATGTTGTTGCCATCGCCGATCCACACCACGGTCTTGCCTTTGATGCTGCCGCGATGCTCCTGATACGTCTGCATGTCGGCCAGCAACTGGCAGGGGTGCAGGTCATCGGACAGGCCGTTGATCACTGGCACACGCGAGTTGGCCGCGAATTCGGTCAGGGTGCTGTGGGCGAAGGTGCGGATCATCACCGCATCGAGCATGCGCGACATGACGATGGCCGCGTCGCCGATCGGCTCGCCGCGGCCCAGCTGAGTATCACGCGGCGACAGGAAGATCGCCTGGCCGCCAAGCTGGATCATGCCGGCTTCGAATGACAGGCGGGTACGCGTCGAGGCTTTCTCGAAAATCATACCCAGGACGCGGTTCTTCAGCGGCTCGAACAATACGCCGCGGTTACGCAAGTCCTTCAGCTCCATACCGCGGCGGATCAGGCTCACCAGTTCATCGGGTGTGCAATCCATCAGCGAGAGAAAGTGTCTTGCGCTCATCGTTAACTACCTTTTGACAGCAGGGCGCAGGTTCAATGGCCTAGTTGAATAGAAGAAACGGCAGAACCTACGGCTGGAGGGCCGCACTATGCGACGAAACGGGGAAGTGAGTGATCTTATAAGCAAATGTCGATCAGGCGCAAATAGCCGACTCGGCTCAGCGCCTGTCTAAGCGCTATCGGCTGACCTGATGCAACTCAATTCACGCAGCGAACCCTGCTGGCGCAGGCTGCCACCTGACGCCATAGTCATGCTTTTGCGATGCGCTGTGCGTCGACTTAAAACAAGAGGCCAGGCCATGACCAAGTCCCTCCATCACCGTGCGTGTCATCTCTGCGAGGCCATCTGTGGCCTGACCATCGAAACAGAAGTACAAAGCGATGGTTCCACGCAGATCCGCTCGATCAAGGGCGATGCCCAGGATACCTTCAGCCGCGGCCATATCTGCCCCAAAGCGGTGGCCCTGCAAGATATTCAGAGTGATCCCGACCGTCTGCGCCAGCCGATGCGCCGCGTGGGTAGCGAGTGGCAGGCGATTGATTGGGGCGAGGCCTTCGCGCTGGTAGCCGAGCGCTTCAGCGCGATTCAGGCGGCACACGGCAAAAACGCTGTGGCGGTGTATCAGGGCAATCCCAGCGTGCATAACTACGGCCTGATGACCCACAGCAATTACTTTCTCGGCCTGTTGAAAACCCGCAACCGCTATTCCGCCACCTCGGTTGATCAGTTACCGCATCACCTGACCAGTCACTTGATGTATGGCCACGGTTTGCTGATTCCGATTCCGGATATCGATCACACTGACTTTATGCTGATTTTGGGCGGCAATCCGCTGGCTTCCAACGGCAGCATCATGACTGTGCCGGATGTGGAGAAACGCCTTAAAGCCATTCAGAAACGCGGCGGCAAGCTGGTAGTAGTTGACCCGCGCCGCAGTGAAACCGCCGCGATTGCCGACCAGCACGTGTTCGTGCGGCCGGGGCAGGATGCCGCGCTGTTGTTCGGCCTGCTTAACACCCTGTTTGAGGAAGACCTCGGCCGTAGCAGCCATTTGGCGATAGATGGGCTGGATCAGGTGCGTCAGGCCATCGCCGGCTTTACTGCTGAAACCATGAGCACCCGCTGCGGGGTGCCGGCGCAGGTGATCCGTCAGTTGGCGCGGGACTTTGCCGCTGCCGAATCGGCGGTGTGCTACGGCCGTATGGGCGTTTCGACCCAGGCGTTCGGCACCTTGTGTCAGTGGCTGGTGCAACTGATCAACCTGGTCACAGGCAACGTCGACCGGGTGGGCGGTGTGCTTTGTACTGAGCCGGCTGTGGACATGGTGGCGTCGACCTCTGGCGGCAACTTCAACCGCTGGCAGAGTCGCGTATCCGGCTTGCCGGAGTACGGCGGTGAGTTGCCGGTATCCGCCCTGGCTGAGGAAATGCTCACTGAGGGCGAAGGGCAGGTGCGCGCCCTGGTGACGGTGGCCGGCAACCCGGTGCTGTCGACACCCAATGGGCGTCAGTTGGAGCAGGCGCTAGATGGCCTGGAGTTTATGCTCAGCATCGACTTCTATATCAATGAAACCACCCGTTATGCCGACCTGATCCTGCCGCCAACCGGGCCGCTGGAGCATGATCACTACGACACCACCTTTAATATGTTCGCCGTGCGCAATGTCACCCGCTTTAACGAAGCGGTTTTGGCCAAGCCAGTGGGCGCGCTGCATGATTGGGAAATTTTCGTCGGCCTGGCCAAGGCTTTTGCCGGCAAGAATGGCCTGGAGCTCAAGCCGACCATGGCGCCTGAACAGATGATCGACATGGGTCTGCGTGCCGGTGCCTATGGCGATAAATCGGAACATAAACTGTCTCTGGCTACGCTGCGCGAACACCCGCACGGTCTCGACCTGGGCGCACTCAAGCCGAACCTGGTCGGGCGCCTGAAAACCATCAATCAGCAGGTGCAGGCTGCGCCGGCGGTGATCATGGCCGACCTGCAACGCTTTGCCGAACAACCAGCGGTCAAGGCCGACGAGCTACTGCTGATTGGCCGCCGCCATGTGCGCAGCAATAACTCCTGGATGCATAACTACCATCGCCTGGTTAAAGGCAAACCGCGCCATCAGCTGTTGATGCACCCGGCAGACCTGAGCCTGCGTGGGCTGATAGATGGTCAACGAGTGCGCGTGCGTTCGCGGGTTGGGGTGATTGAGGTCGAGGTCGCCGCCAGCGACGAGATGATGGCCGGCGTGGTCAGCCTGCCGCATGGCTGGGGCCATGCGCGGCCTGGCGTACAGATGAGCATTGCCAGCGCGCAACCGGGTGCCAGCGCCAATGACCTGACCGATGAACGGCAACTCGACAGCCTGTCCGGTAATGCCGCGCTGAATGGTGTGCCGGTGCAGGTGGAGGCGGCCTGACGCGCACCGTTTAGGTTACGCACGCGACAGGGAAGGCCGAGCATTACGCTCGGCTTTTCGCTACAATGCGCCACCGCGCCGACCCGTGAGTCGGAAAGTTAAGTCCTGAGGTGCCCAATGGATATCATCGAAACCATCAAAGAGCAGATCGCCGCTAACACCGTTCTGCTGTACATGAAAGGCTCGCCGAACGCTCCGCAGTGCGGCTTTTCTTCCAAGGCTGCGCAGGCTGTGATGGCTTGTGGCGAGAAGTTCGCCTACGTCGACATCCTGCAGAACCCGGAAATCCGCGCCAATCTGCCGAAGTACGCCAACTGGCCAACTTTCCCGCAACTGTGGGTTGGCGGTGAGCTGGTCGGCGGTAGCGATATCATGGCGGAAATGTTCGACAAGGGTGAGCTGCAGACCCTGATCAAAGAGGCTGTGCAGAAAGCCGACGCGTAAGCCGACGCTGCATAAACAACAAACCCCGCCAAGTGCGGGGTTTGTTGTTTATGGCGTGGGCGTTTATTCGTCCATCTGCGACTGCAGGTAGTTCTGCAGGCCGACCGAGTTGATCAAGCTGAGCTGAGTTTCCAGCCAGTCGATGTGCTCCTCCTCGGAGCAGAGGATGTCTTCCAGCATTTCGCGGCTGGCGTAATCGCCGACGCTTTCGCAGTAGGCAATTGCCGCTTTCAGATCAATCAGCGCCTTGTGTTCGATCTTCAGGTCGCACTCAAGCATTTCCTGAGTGTTTTCACCGATCAGGATCTTGCCGAGGTCTTGCAGGTTCGGCAGGCCCTCAAGGAACAGGATGCGCTTGATTAGCTTGTCCGCATGCTTCATCTCGTCGATGGACTCGTGGTACTCGTGCTCACCGAGTTTCTTCAGGCCCCAGTCCTCATACATGCGCGCATGCAGGAAGTACTGGTTGATCGCGACCAGCTCGTTACCGAGGATCTTGTTCAGATGCTGAATGACTTTCTTGTCGCCTTTCATGTCTGCGTCTGCCTTGCAGGGGAGTTAGCACCTGATTCTGGGCTGCAGGTTTTTTACTGTCAAACCTAAGTGCCTGAATTAAAAGTTGAAATTAATCTGAGTAAGAACGCTTTCGTTCTGCATCTGGGTGCTAACGCGTTGAATTGCGAACATAAAAAAACCGGACGCTAGGTCCGGTTCTTCACTGCACGTTCAATCAGGCGGCAACAAAGTTTGCCGGGTAGGCCATGGCGGCCTGGCTGCTTTGCACGTCGCTCAAGGTTTCGCGTACCACTTGCTTGGCCAGGCAGGCGCATTTGCCGCATTGGCTGGCAACCCCGAGGGTCGCGCGGACATCACGGTAGCTGCAGCAGCCTTCATAAATGGCTTCGCGGATCTGACCGTCAGTAACACCTTCGCAGAGACAGACGTACATGATTAAGGCTCGTGGCAGGGCAGTGGTTGATGCGAAGGATACTAATGCTAATGAGAATGCTTGTCAAAGATGACTGTCGTTGACTGACAGGCGGTGGTCGCTGGCCTGTCAGTTCGGGCTGCTGCTTACGGGGGCGTGCCCCGGCGGGTGTTTCGAACTTGCCGCAGAGCAGCGTCAGAGCCTGGTTGCAGAGGAAGAGTCGCAACCTAGCGTCACAACACAATCGTTACGCTGGCGTGTCTGTTGCCGGGCTGGGCGGCAAACGCCCGCGCATGATTGCCGCTTGCCTGTCCGCAGGCGGAAAGCGCTTGCCGCTTTGCCGCGTTCCGCGCCTTTATTGTTAGTTAAGTTATTGATAAATAGATAAAAAATAAAATGGCACAGGCTTTGCTTGTGGTCTTGCACGGAAAACAGCAACGCCAACTGGCAAAGGTTTCTGACCATGAGCATCAGTTTCGATCGGGCACTCGGCATTCATGAAAAAGCTCTCGGCTTTCGCACCCAGCGTGCCGAGGTGCTGGCCAACAACATTGCCAACGCAGACACGCCTAATTTCAAAGCGCGTGACCTGCAGTTCGCCAGTGTATTAGCCGAGCAAAGCGCTCAGGGCCAGCGCGGCGCGGCCAGCCTGAATCGAACCAATAGTCAGCATATTCCTGCTGATGGCGTGACGCTCAGCGATGCCAGCCTGGCGTATCGCACGCCGATGCAGGCCTCGATTGATCAGAACACCGTCGACCTGCAAATCGAACAATCCAACTACGCAGAGAACTCGGTGCAGTTCCAAGCCAGTTTCACTCTGCTCAACAGCAAATTCAAAGGGCTGGTCAGCGCCCTGCGCGGCGATTAATAGGAGCCTGAAGCCATGTCACTTACCAGTGTTTTCAACATCGCCGGAATGGGTATGAGCGCCCAGAGCACTCGCCTGAACACCATCTCCAGCAACATCGCCAACGCCGAGACGGTTTCCTCGAGCATTGATCAGACTTACCGCGCGCGTCATCCGGTGTTCGCCACCGTGTACCAGTCAGCGCAAGACGGTGGTCGTGGCTCGTTGTTCGCCGATCAGGACAATGCCGGTGCCGGCGTCCAGGTGCTGGGAGTGGTCGAAGATCAAAGCAGCCTGGTGCCACGCTATGAGCCCAACCACCCAGCGGCCGATGAGGGCGGTTATGTCTACTACCCCAACGTCAATGTGGTGGAGGAAATGGCCGACATGATTTCCGCCAGTCGGGCTTTCCAGACCAACACCGAAATGATGAACACCGCCAAGCAAATGATGCAGCGCGTATTGACCCTAGGTCAGTAAGCCGTCGGATAAGGAGCGCAGGGTTATGAGCACGATTGGCGATGTCAGCGGTACGGCGCTGGACCAATACCAGATCAAGCAGGGCAGCAGTCAGAACAAGGAACTCGGCAAAAACGAGTTTCTTAATTTGCTGGTGGCCCAGTTGAATAACCAGAACCCGCTTGAGCCGCAGGGCAATGGTGAGTTTATCGCTCAGCTGGCGCAGTTCAGCCAGGTTGAAGGCATCGAGAAACTCAACACCAGCATGGGCTCCTTGGTCAGTGGCTATCAGTCTTCCCAAGCGCTGCAGGCGTCTTCGCTGGTCGGGCGTAAGGTCATCGTGCCGACGGACAAGGCGGTGGTCGACACCAGCGAGAGCTTTAAAGCCAGTCTGGTTTTGCCGGCTAGCAGCAGCAACGTCTACGTCAATATTTACGACAAGTCAGGTTCGGCAGTAAGCCGAGTCAACTTGGGCGATCAGGCCGCCGGTAACGTCAGCTTTATCTGGGATGGTAAGGACTCCAGCGGCAATCTGTTGCCGCCCGGCACCTATAAGTTCGAGGCACAAGCTACTTATGCTGAAGGCACCAAGGGGCTTTACACCATGCTGCCGGCTAACGTCGACAGCGTCACCCTAGGCGGCAGCGAGTTGATGTTGAACCTGGCAGGGCTTGGCAGCGTGCCTATGTCGCAAGTACAGGTTATCGGTCAGTAACTAACGGTTTTAGCCGCCGGCTGTCCGGCAAAGGAGTCTTCCATGAGTTTCAACATAGGGCTTAGCGGTCTGCGTTCCGCAACCAGCGACCTCAACGTGACCGGTAACAACATCGCCAACGCCGGTACGGCAGGCTTTAAGCAGTCGCGTGCAGAGTTTGCCGATGTGTACTCGGCTTCGGTGAACGGTATGGGTAAAAACGCGATTGGCAGCGGCGTAATGTTGAGCAGCGTTTCGCAGTTGTTCAATCAGGGCAATATCAACAACACACAAAATGCTCTGGATCTGGCGATCAACGGTAACGGTTTCTTCCAGACCAGCAACAACGGTGACGTTAGTTATACCCGAGCCGGCTACTTCGGCACTGACCGTGATGGTTTTATGGTCAATAACTTTGGCTACAAGCTGCAGGGCTATGCCGTCGATGGTAATGGCAACCTGCAGAATGGCGTGATCAACGACCTGCGCATTGAGACTGCGAGCCAATCGCCGAAGGCGACCACGACGTTGGATCAAACCTACAATCTGAACTCGACCAATAAGGTGCCTACAGCCTGGCAGGGGGCTTATGACAATACGATTCAGACTGCTTATGACACTGCTTACAGTACCTCTATTCTTTCAGCTGCTGATCCCGCTAACCCAACTCCTGCAGAAATAGCTGCTGCTGAAGGAGCTGGTCAAGCAGCTGCTTCTAACCCTACAACCATTTCGAACGCTCGGTTGGCCGCCAATAACACCTTCAATCCAGCTGACCCGACCACTTACAACTCGTCCACGTCTACCAATGTCTACGACACCCAGGGCAATGCCCATGTGCTCAGCCAGTATTTCGTTAAGACCGGTGCCAACGAATGGCAGATGAATGTGTTGATTGACGGTCGAAATCCGGCTGAACCAGGCTCAACTGTGCCGTACTCAATGGGCGTGGGTTTTACCCCTAGTGGCCAGTTAGACCCGACCAAATTAGTCTCTGGTGACTATGATGGTGCCGCCGGCCCTAGCGCAGCAGATTTCACTATTGACCCCACTGGGCGGTTCACTGTCAATGGCTGGAGACCTGCCGCCCCAGACAACTCTGTTCCGCCCGTTTGGTCGGGTAATGGTGCAAATGCCGATCCCGCTGGGATTTTGGTTGATATGCGTAGCTCCACTCAGTTCTCCAGCACCTTCGCGGTCAACAGCGTCAGCCAGGATGGCTACACCACCGGCCAGCTGGCAGGCCTGGAAATTGACGACACCGGGGTGATCTTTGCCCGTTACACCAATGGTCAATCCAAAGTGCAGGGGCAGGTAATTCTGGCTAACTTTGCCAACACGCAAGGGCTGACGCCCGTGGGTAAAACGGCCTGGGTGCAGTCCTTTGCTTCCGGCGAACCGGTTGTTGGTACGCCGCGCAGCGGGACCCTGGGGGCTCTGCAATCTGGCGCCCTGGAAGACTCCAACGTCGAGCTGTCCGATCAGCTGGTCAACCTGATCGTTGCTCAGCGCAACTACCAGGCCAACGCCAAAACCATCGAAACCGAGAGTGCGATTACCCAGACCATTATCAACCTGCGTTAATACGCTCGCTTGCGGCAGGCGAGTGTCTGTCGCAGGCGGCAAAAATACGCCACTGCATTTTTTAAAAGGCTCCTTGAAGGAGTCTTTTTTATTTTTAAATTCATACTTATCAATGGCTTGTGATTGTTTTTCGAATGCTGGCATAGCCCTTGCTTTGTAGCTTGCATAGAGCAACGGCGACACGCCCATCTCGGAGAATAACCATGGATAAGATGCTGTACGTTTCGATGACTGGGGCCCACAACACCACCCTGGCCCAGCGTGCACACGCCAACAACCTGGCCAACATCAGCACCAATGGCTTTCGCCGGGATTTTGAACAGGCGCGCTCGATGCCGGTTTTTGGTGACGGTTTACCGTCGCGGGTTTTTGCCATGAGTGAGCGCCCCGGTACGGATTTCACCCCTGGCTCGCTACAGGAAACCGGCCGCGATCTGGATGTGGCGGTGGGTGGCAAAGGCTGGTTGGCCGTGCAGGCTCCCGACGGCACTGAAGCCTACGTGCGCACCGCCAGCTTGAACGTCGATTCCCTCGGTGTGCTGCGCACCGGCAACGGCTTGCCGGTGATGGGCAACGCCGGGCCGATTGCAGTGCCGCCCGAGCAGAAAATCGAAATCGGCAAAGACGGCACCATCAGCATTCGTGCCCTCGGTGAGGCGCCAAACGTATTGGCTGAGGTTGACCGCTTGAAGCTGGTCAATCCCGATCTCAAGCAGATGGAGAAGGGTGAAGACGGCTTGGTTCGCTTCAAGGGCCAGGGCCCGGTACTGGCGGATGCCACGACGGAAATTACCTCGGGCTTTCTTGAGTCCAGCAACGTCAACGCCGTGGAAGAGATGACCGCGATCCTCTCGCTGTCCCGCCAGTTCGAATTACAAGTGAAGATGATGCGCACCGCCGAAGACAATTCGGCGGCCATGGCGCGCGTCTTGCAGATGACCTAATTACCAGCACGCGGCGTCGGTAACGCGACGCCCGAGGAGAATCGATATGCTTCCGGCACTGTGGGTCAGCAAGACGGGTTTGTCCGCTCAGGACATGAACCTGACCACCATTTCCAACAACCTGGCCAACGTCTCGACCACCGGCTTTAAGCGTGATCGCGCCGAGTTTGAAGACCTGCTGTACCAGATCCGCCGTCAACCCGGCGGTCAAACCAGCCAGGACAGCCAACTGCCAACCGGCCTGCAATTGGGTACCGGTGTGCGCGTGGTCGGCACGCAGAAAATCTTCACCGCCGGCAGCCTGCAAACCACCGAGCAGCCGCTGGATATGGCGATTAACGGCCGCGGCTTCTTCCAGGTGTTGCTGCCGGACGGCACGGTGTCATACAGCCGCGACGGTAGCTTTCATCTGAACTCCGATGGCCAGGTGGTGACCTCTAACGGTTATGCCTTGGAGCCAGCCATTGTCCTGCCCAATGAAGTGCGCACCTTTACCGTGGGTGAAGACGGCACGGTGTCGGTGACCACGGCCGGCAGCCCGCAGCCGCAGATCGTCGGCAACCTGCAAACCGCTGACTTCATTAATCCGGCGGGGCTGGAAGCCATCGGCAATAACCTGTTCCTGGAGACCGCTTCCAGTGGCGCGCCGCAAGTCGGCACGCCCGGTTTGAACGGCCTGGGCACCACCCTGCAAAACACCCTGGAAAACTCCAACGTCAGCGTGGTCGAGGAATTGGTGAACATGATCACCACCCAGCGCGCCTACGAAATGAACTCCAAGGTCATTTCCACCGCGGACCAGATGCTCGGCTTTATTTCGCAGAATCTTTAATGGCGTAGGGTGGGTTAGACGCGAAGCGGCGTAACCCACCAAGGTATTCACCCCGCAGAATGCAACATCTGAGGTAATCGATATGAACCGGCTGATCATCCTAAGTGCACTGCTTGGCCCCCTGGCTTTGAGCGGCTGCATGGCGCCCGCGCCTAAGCCGGACGATCCCTATTACGCCCCGGTCATGCCGCGCACGCCTTTGCCAGCCGCGCAAAATAATGGCTCGATTTACCAGGCCGGTTTTGAGAATGGCCTGTTCAGTGATCGCAAGGCTTATCGGGTGGGCGACATCATCACCATCACCCTGAATGAGCGCACCCAGGCCAGCAAGAACAGCACCAGTAAAGTCAGCAAAGACAGCTCGGCCAACCTCGGCGTGCCGAATCTATTTGGCATGGCCGTGTCGCCGAAAAACCCGCTGGCTTCCATCGGTGCGCTGGGCATGACCAATGACACCCTGGGCCTGGATGCCAGCTTCGATGCCTCGCGTTCGGCTGACGGTTCGGGAGCCGCTGGGCAGAGCAACAGCCTCACCGGTTCGATTACCGTCTCGGTGGCCGAAGTGATGCCCAACGGTATTTTGCTGGTGCGCGGCGAGAAGTGGATGACCCTCAATACCGGCGACGAGCTGGTGCGCATTGCCGGTCTGGTGCGCGCCGATGACATTGCCACCGACAACACCGTGTCTTCGACCCGCATCGCTGACGCTCGCATCACCTACTCGGGTACGGGTGCCTTTGCTGATGCCTCGCAGCCGGGTTGGATGAGCCGTTTCTTTCTTAGCCCTATGTGGCCGTTCTAAGGATGGTCAACATGACGCTTAGCAAATACCTCATCGCTGCCGCCGCACTGTTGCTGGCCTCACTGGCTCAGGCCGAACGGCTTAAAGACCTGGCCAGCATTCAAGGTGTGCGCAGTAACCAGTTGATCGGCTATGGCCTGGTTGTCGGGCTGAATGGCAGTGGTGACCAAACCACGCAGACGCCTTTCACCGTGCAGACCTTTAACAACATGATGGCGCAGTTCGGCATCAAGGTGCCGGCCGGTGGCAACGTGCAGCTGAAGAACGTCGCGGCGGTGTCGATTCATGCCGACCTGCCGGCGTTCGCCAAGCCCGGACAGACCATCGATATCACCGTGTCCTCCATCGGTAACGCCAAGAGCCTGCGCGGTGGCAGCCTGCTGATGACCCCGCTTAAAGGTATCGACGGTAACGTCTACGCCATCGCCCAGGGCAACTTGGTGGTTGGTGGTTTTGACGCCGAAGGTGGCGACGGCTCGCGCATTACTGTCAACGTGCCGTCGGCCGGCCGTATTCCCGGCGGTGCAATGGTCGAGCGGCCGGTGCCGAGTGGTTTTGATCAGGGCAATACCCTGACTCTTAACCTCAATCGTCCGGACTTCACCACCGCGAAAAATATCGTCGATCACATCAACGAGCTGCTCGGCCCAGGTGTCGCCCAGGCTGTGGATGGCGGCTCGATTCGTGTCAGTGCGCCGCTCGATCCAGGTCAGCGCGTCGACTACCTGTCGATTCTGGAAAACCTCGAAGTCGAGATCGGCCAGGCGGTGGCCAAGGTCATCATCAACTCGCGCACCGGCACCATCGTGATTGGCCAGAACGTCCGCGTACAGCCAGCTGCCGTGACCCACGGCAGCCTCACCGTGACCATTACCGAAGACCCGATTGTCAGCCAGCCGGAAGCCTTGTCCGGCGGCCAGACTGCTGTGGTGCCGCGTTCGCGAGTGAATGCCGACCAAGAAGCCAAGCCCATGTTCAAGTTCGGTCCGGGCACCACGCTGGATGAAATCGTCCGCGCAGTGAATCAGGTGGGCGCTTCACCTTCCGACCTTATGGCCATCCTGGAGGCGCTCAAGCAAGCCGGCGCGCTGCAGGCCGACCTGATTGTTATTTAAGGGGGTAGACGATGGACTCTAAACTCTCAGCCGGTTTGCTCGGCGGCGCCCCCAGCACCATAGACAGCGGTGCCTACAGCGACCTCGGCCGCTTGCAGCAGATCAAGGTCGGCGGCGACAGCGAAAAGAACATCAAGAAAGTCGCGCAAGAATTTGAATCGCTGTTTCTCAATGAAATGCTCAAAGCCATGCGTTCGGCCAACGAAGCGTTCGGTGAAGGCAACTTCATGAACAGCAACGAGAGCAAAACCTACCAGGACATGCACGACCAGCAGCTGTCGGTGACCCTGTCCAATCACCAGAACGGTATTGGCCTGGCTGACGTACTGGTACGGCAGATGTCGAAAATCAAGGCAGCCGATACTCGGCCCAATCCGTTTGCTCCGGTCAATGATCCGGTGCCAAGCGCGCCAAGCAAGCCATTGGCTAATGTCGAGAGCAGCCGTGATGACAGCTCGTTGCTCAACCAGCGGCGCTTGTCCCTGCCGGGCAAACTCACCGACCGTTTGCTCGCGGGCATCGTGCCGTCAGCGGCGGCCGATAGCCAGCCGTTGGCGCAGAACAACTGGATTCCCGCCAAGGCCTTCGCCGCGCCCGCTGATACTGCGCTGGGCTTGAGCGGTACGGACGCCATCACCGGGCGGCGCATTGCCCAGCCGCCGCTGGCACCGGGCAAAGCCGCGTTCGGCTCGAAGGATGAATTTATTGCCGCCATGTTGCCAATGGCTGAAAAAGCCGCCGACAAGATCGGCGTCGACCCACGTTACTTAGTGGCTCAGGCCGCGCTGGAAACCGGTTGGGGCAAGTCGATTATTCGTCAGCAAGACGGCAGCAGCAGCCACAACCTGTTTGGCATCAAAACCCACAACACCTGGGAAGGTGACTCGGCGCGCGTGCTGACCACCGAGTTCAAGGGCGGTAAGGCCGTCAAGGAGGCGGCATCGTTTCGCAGCTATGACTCCTACGCCCATAGCTTTGACGATTACGTGAGCTTCCTGCAGGGCAACGGGCGTTACGAAAAAGCCCTGGCGACCACCGACAAGCCCGAGCAGTTCGCCCGCGAATTGCAGAAAGCCGGCTACGCCACAGACCCGCAGTACGCGCGCAAAATCGCCCAGATCGCCCGCCAGATGCAGACCTATCAAACAGTCGCGGCCGTTAATTCGCCGTCCACCAGCGGGTGATGAAGCATGGCTGACCTCCTCAGTATTGGCCTGTCCGGGCTCACGGCGAACAAAACGGCGCTGTCGGTCACCGGCCATAACATCACCAACGTCAACACCCCCGGCTTCTCGCGGCAAGATGCCGTGCAGGCCACGCGTAACCCTCAGTTTAGTGGTGCTGGCTATATCGGCTCAGGCACCACGCTGACCGATGTGCGTCGTAGTTACAGTGAGTTTTTGAGTGCCCAGGTGCGCAGCAGTACCGCCCTTAGTTCCGATGTTGAGGCCTATAGAGGCCAAATCGAGCAGCTCGACTCGCTGTTGGCCGGCACTACTACCGGTATCACGCCCTCGTTGCAGAAACTGTTTTCTTCTTTGCAGACGGCCGCCGAAGACCCGGCCAATATTCCCGCGCGGCAGTTGGTGTTGTCTGAGGCTCAAGGTTTAGCGCGCCGTTTCAATACGGTTGCCGATCGGATCACCGAGCAGAACAGCTTCATCAACAAACAAATGTCAGCCGTCAGTGATCAGGTCAATCGCCTGGCCACCTCAATTGCCAGCTACAACGATGCAATCGCCAAAGCCGCCGCAAATGGTCAGCAGCCCAATGACCTGCTCGATGCCCGAGAGGAGGCCGTTCGTCAGCTGTCCACCTTCGTGGGTGTGACAGTGGTGGCGCAAGATGACAACTCACTGAATTTATTCGTCGGTACTGGCCAGCCGTTGGTGGTGGGTAACAGCACCAGTCGCCTGGAAGTCGTTCCGGGGCAGGGCGATCCGTTGCGTTTCGAAGTCAATCTGGTCAACGGCGGTTCAAGTCAGGGGATTACGTCGCTAATCACCGGGGGGGAATTGGGCGGGTTGATTCGCTACCGTGCCGAGACACTCGACCCGACCCTCAACTCGCTGGGTCGTCTGGCGCTGGCGGTCAGTGATCAAGTCAACACCCAGCTTGGTCAGGGCTTGGACTTGAAGGGGCAAGTGGGTTCGGCGCTGTTCGGTGATTTTAATGACCCAGCCTTGGCCAGCTTGCGCGCGCGCGCTTTTTCGACGAATACCGGCAGCGTTCAGCCGGCGTTGAACATCACCGATACCAGCGTGCTTACCACCAGTGATTATCGCCTTGAATACGACGGCACCACCTACACGGCCAGGCGCCTGAGCGATGGCGAGGCGATGACAGTAATCGCAAGCCCAACGACGCCTCCCTCAAGCGTACCGGACTCTTACCCGGCCACACTGACGTTCACGGATAAGGCAGGCAGGGATCAAGGCTTCGAGCTAGCGTTAGACTCTGAGCCGGGTGTGGGTGACAAATTCCTGCTGCAACCAACCCGGCGCGGCGCCACGACTATTAATGCTCAGTTGGATCAGCCTGATCAGCTGGCTTTTGCCGCACCATTGCGCTCCGCGGCTGATTTACAAAACCGCGGAAATGCGGTGATAGGCCAGCCGCAAATAACCAATACCCTTGAGCCCATGAGGTTGAGTAACCTCAAGGCCATTGATTCGATTGGGCTGACGTTTGACTCAGTTAATGGCCGCTTGCAATTCACTAGCCCATTGCCGGCCGGTGTGACCATCACCTCACCGGCCATGCCAGCTCCCCCAGCGCCTCAAGTGCAGACTATCGGCGTCACGTCCGGGCAAAATAATCAGCTCAGTTATGTCGTCGAAGTCGATGACGGCGTAATGGTGCAGTCCTATACGATTAGTCAGAGCTTCAGTGGCCGCCCAGAGAACGGTGATAAGTTCACCCTTGGCTTCAACAGCAGCGGCGTTTCCGATAACCGCAATGCCCTGAAGTTGGTTGATCTGCAGAACAAACAGACCGTGGGCGTAGACCCGACTATCACCAGCATCGGCACCGGCGTCAGTTTCACCGATGGTTACGGTGATTTGGTCGAGCGCGTCGGCACCCTAACCGCCCAGTCCCGACAGGACAGCGAAGCCACTGGTGCCATCCTTAAGCAGGCAACTAACAACCGCGACTCACTGTCGGCGGTCAACCTCGACGAAGAGGCCGCCAACCTGATCAAATTCGAGCAGTACTACAATGCATCAGCGCAGGTCATTCAAGTTGCCCGCTCTTTGTTCGATACCCTGATTAATACGTTCCGCTAAATCTTCGGGTGCGCCGGGCGCACCTCACAGCAACTAGGCGCCAGCGTGCTGGTGATCCAGATTCGGCAGCCAGGTAATTGCCAGGCTACCCAAGAGGTAAGTTTTCATGCGCATCTCCACTATTCAGGCGTTCAACAACGGAGTTGCCGGCATCCAGCGCAATTATGCCAATGCCACCCGCACCCAAGAGCAAATCAGCACCGGCAACCGCATCCTTACCCCAGCGGATGACCCGGTCGCCTCGGTGCGCCTGCTGCAGTTGGAGCAACAACAAAACGTGCTGGCCCAGTACAAGGAAAACCTCACCGCAGCTGGCAACAGCCTGAGCCAGGAGGAAACCACCCTCAACTCGGTAAACACCATCCTTCAGCGTGTGCGCGAGCTTGCCGGTCAGGCCGGTAACGGTGCCATCAGCGCCGCCGACCGCAAATCCATCGCTGCTGAGTTAGGCCAGCGTGAAGACGAGTTGTTGGGCCTGATGAACACCCGCAATGCGCGGGGCGAATACCTGTTCTCCGGCTTTCAAGGTAAAAGCCAGCCCTTCGTCCGCGAAAGTGACGGCAGCTATAGCTACCAGGGTGACGAAGGCCAGCGCAAATTGCAGATTGCCAGCTCACTGAACTTAGCCATCAGCGATAACGGCAAGAAGATCTTCCAGAACATCACCAATGCTGAGCGGGTATCCAGCAGCCTGACCGTCAGCCCTGCCGGCTCGACCCTTAGCGTCTCCAATGCCTTGGTGCAGGATGAAGTCGCATTTGCCGCCACCCCGGCATTTCCCGAGGCGGGTATCAGCGTGGTGTTCGGTAATCCCGACGCGGCCAGTTATGAAGTGTTCAAGTACGGTACTGCTACCCCAGCCTTGGCCACCGGCAAGCTGGATAGCAACCCAGATCAGAGCGATAAACTGGTTTTCCGTGGCGTGACCCTGCAATTTGATGGCGTGCCCGTTGGCGGTGAAACTGTCGTGGTCGGTGCCAAGTCGGCTATCAGTGTCGCGGCTTCGAGCAATCCGGCGCAGAGTCTGAGCGTAGCCGTTACAGACCCCGCCGCGACTTATGCCGCGTTTACTCCTGCCAGCCAGCTGAGCTTTACAATTGAGGCTGAACCCTTACCCTCGACTGACTTCAACTTTGCTGCGCCCTACGCCTTGACCCCTGGGTTTTCCAGTGTGGCTACGGCTTATCCGCTGACCCTGCAAAGCAATGGTTTGTCGATCACCCTGGCCACTCCCCCAGTGGCCGGAGACACCTTCACCCTTGGCCGCCAGGCAGAAGAAAAGCAGGGCATTCTCGACACCATCGCCAATTTACGCATGGCCTTAGAGAGCTCTATCGATAGCCCGGCCGGCAATCGCGCGACCCGTGATGCGGTAGCGGCGGCATTGAGCAATATCGACTTGGGCATGAGCACCGTGGACAGCGTGCGCGGTGAAATCGGCGCGCGCATGAACATTATCGACACCACCCAAGTCGACAATGACGATGTCACCTTGGTCAACAAAGGTGTGCAGGCCAACCTGCGTGAGCTGGATTACGCCGAGGCGCTGTCGCGGCTGTCATTCCAGACCATCATTCTTGAGGCGGCCCAGCAGAGCTACGTCAAGATCAGCAGCCTCAACTTGTTTAACAAGCTGTAGGGTGGGCCGCGCAGCGGCGTAACCCACCGCGTTTTTGGCGTTAGCCATTGTTGGTGGGTTACGCGGTGCACAGGCTCATCGGTGTCTGTAAATACGCGGCCCAGCGCCGCTAACCCACCCTACATAAGGTCAAGACGTGCGACGGCTCCTTGGCAGCCCTTGGGTTTACGGTGATCAAGCGCGGCAACAAGCTGTTTTTAAACACCAAAAAAACTGCAAGAGTTTTTTAAAAAACTCCTAAAGCTCCCGCAGCAAGCGCCGATACAAAGTACGAATGCGAACTTTATGGGTGCCTGGGCAAAGCCCGCCCAAGCTCGCACGCTCAGGCAAACACGTTAGTCCTTGGAGGACACCATCATGGCCTTAACAGTTAACACCAACATTGCGTCGCTCAATACTCAGCGCAACCTGACCAGCTCGTCGAATGCCCTGAACACCTCGCTGGAGCGCCTGTCCACCGGTTCGCGCATCAACAGCGCCAAAGACGACGCCGCCGGCCTGCAAATCTCCAATCGTCTGACCAGCCAGATCAGCGGCCTTAACGTGGCGGTGCGTAACGCCAACGACGGTATCTCTCTGTCGCAAACTGCTGAAGGTGCCCTGCAGCAGTCCACTAACCTGCTGCAGCGCATGCGTGACCTGTCCATTCAGTCCGCCAACGGCTCTAACAGCGACTCAGATCGCGCCTCGCTGCAGAAAGAAGTGTCTGCGCTGCAGAGTGAATTGACCCGAATCGCCGATACCACCACGTTTGGTGGTCGTAAGTTGCTTGATGGTTCGTTCGGTACCTCAAGTTTTCAAGTAGGCTCAAACGCGTTTGAAACTATCGACGTAACCTTGAAAAATGGCTCGGCCAGCGCAGTTGGCTCGTTCCAGACCAATAGTGCAACAGGCACAACTAATACTGCTAAAGTTGTTGATAACTTAGGTATACCCGGTGCCTTTGGTACTGCTACAACACCTGCAAGCTTGTTTGCCGCAGGTACGCTTTCTGTGGTTGGTGGTGGTCAAACTGCAGACATTTCGGTTGGTAGCACCGAGAGTGCCAAGTCGTTGGCCGCTAAGTTTGATGGCGCGATCCCTGGGCTTAGTGCTACGGCAAGAACAGTATTCACTGCGGATGTGGCTGTAAGTTCTGCTGATCAAAACTTAAATTTCACTGTGACTGTAGGCTCGCAAAATGTACAGCTGATCGGCGTCACATCTACCCAAGATTTGGCCGATCAGCTCAATTCCAATGCCGCAAAACTGGGTATCAAGGCCAATGTCGACGACAAAGGCGCGCTTACGATCGAGTCTGGTTCGGGTGAAAACGTTACCTTTGGCGCTATTACTAATCAGGCTGGTGCAGCTGCTGCGACGGGCAGTATCAAGGTAAATGTTCAAGACTCTACAGGTGCATTTGCTACTAGTGCCTCTAACCTGTCCTCTGGCGGTGGCACTGTCGTAGGTGCGCTGCAGCTTAACTCGCCGACTGCTTTTGCCGTCGCCAATAAAGCCGATACCGTAGCGACAACCAGTACAATCTTGAACTTTGCAAGCGCACTGGCAACTGACACAACCTTTTCCATAACTGATGGTACGAGCACTGCTACATTTAACGTAGGAGATTTTGTTGATGGAAACACTGCCGCGAATGAAACTGCCAACGCTAAAACTGTCTTTGATGGTCTTGTAAGCGCTGGGTTTAAAAACGTCTCACTAATTAAAGACCCTGCCGGTGACAGCGTCAGAATTGACTCAACGAGCGGGTTAACTTTTAGTGGTGTTGCTGGTGGTGCCCCTCAGCAGTCTGTATTGAACGCTGGCCAAACAGCATATGGCACTGAGGCCAACATTGCTGACGGAGTCGTAACAGCTAGTACAGCCACTACAGCTAACGCGAATCAGCTTTTCGGCAGCGCCAAAGCTACACTGGCGGCTGTTGACAAGGTAGACATCTCTTCGGCAGACGGTGCTCAACGTGCTTTGGCTGTGATTGATAACGCTTTGGCTTCTATCGATTCTCAGCGTGCTGATCTCGGTGCGGTACAGAACCGTTTCGACAATACCATCAACAACTTGCAGAATATTTCGGAGAATGCCTCGGCCGCCCGCAGCCGGATCAAAGACACCGACTACGCCGCAGAAACCGCTAACCTGTCGAAAAACCAGGTGCTGCAACAGGCCGGTACGGCGATTCTGGCCCAGGCCAAGCAGTTGCCGCAGGCTGTCCTTTCCCTGCTGCAGTAAGCTGGGGTTGCAATAACGCAGGGAGGGCGGGGTGACCCGTCCTCCCTTTCCTCCATGGGAGGTTAGTGTATGGATATTGCCAAACTTGCAACGATGCCGCAGCCAGCCACCAGTGCGCGTGAGCCGCTAGGTAGCAGCAAAAGTATCGAAGCCTCTGCACTTGAAGCGGTTGCAGCCCTAGCGGCGAACCAGCCAGAAGACCCAACGCTTGCGCGGCAGAGCCTAGACTCTGCCGTGGCAAGCATTTCTTCGTTTGTGCAAAGCGTACAACGCAGCCTGGATTTCAGTGTGGATGACAGCAGCGGTGAGGTGGTCGTCAAAGTGACGGACCGCGACTCCGGTGAGGTAATTCGTCAGCTGCCATCCGAAGAGGCCCTGCGCCTATCGGAACAGCTTGAATCGCTGCGCAGCTTGATGTTTGAAGCACGTGCCTGATGGCATGCTTCTTGGTTGTTTCGTCTGTAGGCGGGTAAATCACCCACTGCAGACACTTTTTTGACGGAGGTTTGACATGGCAGGCATTACAGGTATCGGTTCGGGTATTGATATCGACAGTATCGTCAAGGCCATGGTCAACGCCGAGCAAGCCCCCAAACAAGGCCAGTTGGCCAAATTGGAAAGCAAGACCACCACACAGCTGACCAACTTGGGTCAGCTCAAGGGGGCCATCAGCAGCTTTCAAACTGCCCTGGCTGCGCTCAACAGCCCATCGCAGTTTATGGCCCGCACGGCGTCCTCCAGCGACAGTAAAGTGCTGGCCGCTACAGCGAGCCAAAGCGCACCCGCCGGCAGCTATAAGCTAGAAGTGACCCAGCTCGCCAACAGCAGCAAGGTGGCGTTGGCCGCCGTGCCAAGTGTTGAGGGTACGAAGCTGTCTAGCGGCACCTTGACCATCAAGGTCGGTGCTGGCGATGTGCTGGATGTGGTGGTGGACTCGAGCAACAACACCCTGGCCGGGGTGCGTGATGCGATCAACAAGGCGGGCAGCGGCGTGAGCGCCAGTATTGTTACCGATGATCAAGGTTCACGGTTGGTGCTCAGTGGCAGCAAATCGGGCGACGGTAATGACATCACTGTCAGCGTTGTCGGTGGCGCCGCCGAAGCGGGTCAAACTGCGCTGAGTAAACTGGCTTTTTCTGGTAATGCTGTCGCCCCGGATGCGACAGATTCTACGGCCTACCCGGACGGTACCAGCGACGCTAACTATATCGCTGACATGCAGACCTTTAATGCGTCTGGCAAGGTCATTACGGCGGCGCAAAGCTCGAAGATGACGGTCGATGGCCTGAGCATTACCCGTGATTCCAACACCATCGACAAAGTGATTGATGGCGTGAGCTTGAACCTAAAAACCCTAGGCACCAGCACGCTGACGGTTGCCCAGGATCAGGCTGGCGTTAAGGCCAACGTGCAAAAATTTGCCGATGCTTACAACACCATGATTGGCTTTATTAACTCGGCCACTAAGGTGACCGTGGTTAATGACACCTCAGCCCCCGTGACCGGTGCATTGCTGGGCGATAGCTCGGTGCGCTCATTGGTCAATATGGTGCGCGGTGAGCTCACCGCAGTGCAGGGCGATGGCGCTTTTCGGGTGCTAGCTGATCTTGGCGTGACCACGCAGAAAGACGGTACCTTGAAGGTCGATTCGACTATTTTGGGTAAGGCCGTTAGCGCTGACTTTGACGGTATCGCTGGGTATTTCACCGGTGACACCGGTTTGGCTGCGCGGCTATCGAGCAAGCTGGCGGGCTACACCGAAGGCGGCGGTATCCTTGAGCAGCGCACAGATTCGTTGCAGGCCACCTTGAACAAGGTCGACAAACAGAAAACTGATTTGGCAACGCGAATGACCGCCCTTACTGAGCGTCTGTATTCGCAATACAACGCCATGGATGCTCTGGTCGGTCAGTTAAAGACCACCAGCGATAGCCTGACGTCGTTGTTTGAAAACATGCCCGGTGTTGTTAGCAATAATAAATAACGTTTTTCACTAAAACTTAAATCTACCTGTAAAGCTCAGCCCTTCGTTGCCGATACATAGATCAGTAGCGATTAACGAGGAGAGCTCCCCATGAATGCCATGACCGCCATGAAGCAGTACCAGCGTGTAAGCGTGCACAGTGAAGTGTTCGAGGCCAGCCCACATCGTTTGATCCAGATGTTGATGGACGGTGCTCTTCAGCGTATCGCCCAGGCCCGTGTTGCTATTCAGCGCGAGAAATTGGCTGAGAAAGGTGAGCTAATCGGCAAGTCTATTTCGATTATTGGCGGCCTGCGCGAGCCACTAGACCATGAGGTTGGTGGTGAGCTTTCGAAAAACCTCGACAGCCTCTACGAGTACATGATCAGCCGTTTGCTGGAAGCCAACCGTGGTAATGACATGGCGATTCTGGATGAGGTTTCTGGCCTGCTGCGTGAAGTTAAATCCGGTTGGGACGCAATTGGTTAGTCATCCAGTTTGATGCTTAAAGGAACGTACCCATGACTTCGACAGTCCAGCGTCTCGAAACAACCGGCAGTGCGCTGCGTAGCGCCTTGGCGAATCATGACTGGGCGGCTATTGGCGAGCTGGATTTGCAGTGCCGCCAGGCGGTGGACGAGGCCATGCTTGAGTCTGCCAGTGACGAAGACGCCCTGCGTGCGCGGATGCAGGAGCTGCTCGACCTGTATCGTGAGCTGGTCAGCGTCTGCCAGGCCGAGCAGCAGCGTTTGGCTCAAGAGTTGGTTCAGCTGAACCAGTCGCAACAAGGCGCCAAGGTGTATCAGCTGTTTGGTTGACCCTTCCCCCGAGCGCGCTGATGCGCGCGTTCGCATGACCCTCCACAAATCTTCCCCATATATTTGTATGCTTTTTGAGCGGTTCAAGGCGAATCGTTCAGAAGTTGGGCTAGCCACGCCATAAAATTGACATAGAACAAAAAATTGACTTTACTACCGACCAATTGCCGTCGCAGGGTTGCGTTGTATTGGGCGGCGGGTGCGTTATTCACTCCAGGATCAGAAAATAAATTATGTGGCGTGAAACCAAAATTCTCCTGATTGACGATAACAGCGAGCGCCGTCGTGATTTGGCGGTCATTCTGAATTTTCTGGGTGAAGACCATCTGGCCAGTGACAGCCAGGGCTGGCAGCAGGCCGTGGCAGGCCTAGAGTCGAGCCGTGAGGTGCTCAGCGTGTTGCTGGGGGACGTCTCTGCCAAGGGCGGTGTGCTGGGCATGCTCAAGCAGTTGGCCGAGTGGGATGAGTTCCTGCCGGCGCTCTTGCTTGACGAGCAGGTGGCTGCCGAGTGGCCGGAAGATAAGCGCCGCAGTGTGTTGGCCAGCCTGGAAATGCCGCTGAGTTACAACAAGCTGCTCGACTCGCTGCACCGTGCCCAGGTGTACCGCGAAATGTATGACCAGGCCCGCGAGCGCGGCCGTCAGCGCGAGACCAATTTGTTCCGCAGTCTGGTTGGCACCAGTCGGGCCATTCAGCATGTGCGAAAGATGATGCAGCAGGTCGCCGATACCGAGGCCAGCGTGCTGATCCTTGGTGAGTCGGGCACCGGTAAGGAAGTGGTCGCGCGCAACCTGCATTACCACTCCAAGCGCCGTGAAGGGCCCTTTGTGCCAGTCAACTGCGGGGCGATTCCTGCTGAGTTGCTGGAGAGCGAGTTGTTCGGTCACGAGAAGGGCGCGTTTACCGGGGCTATCACCAGCCGTGCCGGGCGTTTCGAGTTGGCCAGCGGCGGTACGCTGTTTCTCGACGAAATCGGCGACATGCCGCTGCCCATGCAGGTAAAGCTGCTGCGGGTATTGCAGGAGCGCACTTTTGAGCGAGTGGGCAGCAACAAAACCCAGCATGCCGATGTGCGGATTATTGCCGCCACGCACAAGAACCTTGAGCAGATGATCGAGGAGGGTAGCTTCCGTGAAGACCTGTATTACCGCCTGAATGTATTCCCGATCGAGATGGCCCCGTTGCGTGAGCGCATCGAGGACATTCCGCTGCTGATGAATGAACTGATTTCACGCATGGAGTTCGAGAAACGCGGCTCCATTCGCTTCAACTCGGCGGCCATCATGTCGCTGTGTCAGCATGACTGGGCGGGTAACGTGCGCGAGCTGGCCAACCTGGTCGAGCGTATGGCGATCATGCATCCCTATGGCGTGATTGGTGTCGGCGAGTTGCCGAAGAAATTTCGCCATGTAGATGATGAAGATGAACACATGGTCGCCAGCCTGCGTGATGACATCGATGAGCGCGCCACCCTCGTTGCGGGTTTGCCGGTTATTGGCGCAACAGCCATGTTGCCGCCAGAAGGGTTGGACCTGAAGGACTACTTGGGCAACCTTGAGCAAGGCCTGATCCAGCAAGCCTTGGATGACGCCAATGGCGTGGTGGCGCGTGCTGCCGAGCGTTTGCGTATTCGTCGCACCACGCTGGTGGAGAAAATGCGCAAATACGGCATGAGCCGGCGTGATGACGAGGGACAGGACGACTGAGGTCGTCTGTCTGCACTCGTCAGCGACTTGGCGTTTGCCCAACTAATAAAGCCGAAGGTTTGACGCCGCCTTCGGCTTTGTTTTTTAGGGTGTTGATTCTAAAGGATATTTTTTCCGGCACGGGTATTGCTATCTCTCTTGCAACTGACTGTCTTATGACGGCTCGCCGCGCGAGAGAGAAGCATGAACGCCAACCTGCAACGCCCCAATGATTCCGACGTGCCAGCAATCCCTGCAGAGCAGGCCAGCCGTGCAGGGCTTGAACAGACGTTTGCCTTATTCAACCAGATGTCGACCCAGCTCAACGCCTCCTACAGCATGTTGGAGGCGCGGGTAACCGAGCTTAAAGGCCAGCTGGCGTTGGTCAGCGCTCAGCGTATGCAGGAGTTGGCAGAGAAAGAGCGTCTGGCTAACCGCTTGCAAAGCCTGTTGGATCTGTTGCCCGGCGGCGTGATCGTTATCGACGGCCAGGGCGTGGTGCGTGAAGCCAACCCGGTGGCGCGCAGTCTGTTGGGTCGGCCTTTGGTCGGTATGTTGTGGCGCGAAGTCATCGCCCGCAACTTTGCCCCGCGTGAAGACGATGGCCATGAAATTTCCCTGAAAGATGGCCGGCGCCTGTCAATTGCTACCCGCTCACTGCATGCCGAGCCGGGCCAGCTGGTATTGCTCACCGACCTGACAGAAACCCGGCGCTTGCAGGATCAACTGTCGCGCCACGAGCGCTTGTCGGCTTTGGGGCGCATGGTCGCGTCGCTGGCGCATCAGATTCGTACGCCGCTGTCCGCTGCGCTGCTATACGCCAGCCACCTGACCGAGCAAGTGCTGCCGGCTGAACAACAGCAACGCTTTGCCGGTCGCCTGAAAGAGCGCCTGCACGAGCTGGAGCATCAGGTGCGTGACATGCTGATCTTCGCCCGTGGCGATTTGCCGTTACCGGATCGCCTGGCCCCCAACGCGCTGTTCGCGGCGCTGCGCAGTGCCGCGGAACCGCACGTGCTGGGCATGCAGGTGCGCTGGCAGTGCGACAGCCGTGTCGGTGAGCTGCTGTGCAACCGCGACACCTTAGTTGGCACGGTACTCAACCTTATCGAGAACGCGATTCAGGCGGGCGGCCGTGAAGCGCAATTGAAAATTCATCTGTATCAGCGCGGCGATAACCTGCGCCTGTGCGTAAGTGACAACGGTCCCGGCATCGACAGCGTCACGTTGGCTCGGCTGGGCGAACCCTTCTTCACCACTAAAACCACCGGCACCGGGCTTGGCCTGGCCGTGGTCAAGGCAGTGGCGCGCGCCCATCAGGGCGATGTGCAACTGCGTTCGCGGCTGGGACGTGGCACCTGCGCCATTATTACCTTGCCGCTACTCGGTGCCGTGCACCCGTTGATTCAGGAGTAACCCGCCATGGCGAGCAAAATTCTGTTGGTCGAAGATGACCGCGCATTGCGTGAGGCATTGGCCGACACCCTGGTGTTGGGTGGGCATGATTACCGTGCGGTGGATTGTGCCGAAGCAGCGCTGCTGGCGATTGCCGAAGAGTCATTTGGCTTGGTGGTCAGTGACGTGAACATGCCGGGAATGGATGGCCACCAGTTGCTGGCGCAGATTCGACAGCAACAACCGCAATTGCCGGTGCTGTTGATGACCGCGTTTGGTGCGGTCGAGCGCGCGGTGGATGCCATGCGCCAGGGCGCGGTGGATTACTTGGTGAAACCCTTTGAACCCAAGGCCTTGCTGAGCCTGGTCGATCGACATGCCTTGGGCCGTGTCGCGGCCAGCGAGCAGGATGGCCCGGTTGCGGAAGAGCCGGCCAGCGTGCAACTGCTGGCCCTGGCCACGCGCGTGGCGCAGAGCGATTCCACGGTATTGATCACCGGTGAGTCGGGTACCGGTAAAGAGGTGTTGGCGCGCTTTATTCACCAGCAGTCACCCCGCGCCAGCAAACCCTTTATTGCCATCAACTGTGCGGCGATCCCGGACAACATGCTCGAAGCCACGCTGTTCGGCCATGAAAAGGGCGCGTTTACCGGGGCGATTGCCAGTGCGCCGGGTAAGTTCGAGTTGGCCGAGGGCGGCAGCATTTTGCTCGACGAAATCTCGGAAATGCCAATGGGCTTGCAGGCCAAGCTGCTGCGGGTGCTGCAGGAGCGCGAGGTCGAGCGGGTGGGCGCGCGTAAGCCGATTACCCTGGATATCCGTGTGCTAGCCACCAGTAACCGTGATCTGGCCGCCGAAGTGGCGGCGGGGCGCTTCCGTGAAGACCTCTACTATCGTTTGTCGGTGTTCCCGCTGGCCTGGCAACCGTTGCGTGAGCGCCCGGCAGACATCGTGCCGCTGGCCGAACGATTGCTGGCCAAGTACGTGAAGAAGATGAACCACGCGCCGATTCGTCTTTCCTCTCAGGCGCAGATGAGCCTGGTCAGCCACAGCTGGCCGGGTAATGTGCGTGAGTTGGATAACGCCATTCAGCGCGCTTTGATTCTGCAGCAGGGCGGTTTGATTCAGCCGCAAGACCTCTGCCTGGTAGCGCCCATCGGTTCCGAGCCTGTATCGCCCGTGCCCGCGCAACAGCCGGTGGTGGCCAATAGCATGCCGACAGCGCCAGGCAGCGCAACCGCAGAAGCCGGTGCGTTAGGCGATGACCTGCGCCGTCATGAGTTTCAGATGATCATCGATACCCTGCGTGCCGAGCGCGGTCGGCGTAAGGAAGCGGCCGAGCGTCTGGGCATCAGCCCGCGTACGTTGCGCTACAAGCTGGCGCAGATGCGTGACGCGGGTATGGATGTGGAAGGCTATTTGTTTGCCAGCTGATGCAGCTGAAACCTTATCTGGATGAGTAGCCCGGCGACAACCTGTAGCCAGGATTGCATTCGGCCATAGGCTGAAATGCCGGAACCGTCGGGTGGATGACGCTCTTGTCATCCACCATGAAGTCGCTGTTGGTGGCTGGGTAAAGCGTCATCCACCCTAGGCCCTGATCGCTCTTTTATTCCTTCCACGGCTCTGGCGCACCCAGCAGGCGGCCCATCGCACCGTAAAGCCCCAACTCCTTGAGTACCGCAAGTTCGCCTTCGCTCTCCACCATTTCTGCAATCAGCGGCAGATCGATGCTGTTGGTGGCGCGGAATACCGCCTCGATAAACATGCGTTTGTCGCTTTCCTGATCGATGGCGCGGATGTAGGTGCCATCGAGTTTCAGGTAGGCCAGGCCGAGGTGGGTGAGGTTGCCGATCAGGCTGAAGCGTCCACCGAAGTGCTGCAGACCCAAGCTGAACCCACTGTCGCGGATAGCCTGGCTAAGAGCTTCCAGCTCGGCGGCCGGCGGTAGGTGGCGTTCGTCCACTTCAAAGGTCAGCAGGCTGGCCTGCTGCGGATGCTGTTTGAGAATTTCAACGATGCGCTTGAGTGTTGCGCTGTCGTGCAGGGTGGCTGCTGACAGGCTCAGCGCCAGTGGCGCGGCATGCTGACTGAGGTGCGCCAGGCTGTGTTCGAGCATGGCCAGGTCAAAGCGGGCGGTCCAGCCGAGGCGCTCAATCCACGGCAGAAAACGTCCGGCAGCAATGGCTTCACCCTGTGGGTCAAGCAGGCGCGCCAGCACCTTGTGATGCAGCAGTTGGTTGCGGTCAGTGCACTGCATGACCGGTTGAAAATACAGCTGCAGCTTGCGCTGGTTCAGCGCATCGTCGATCCAGGTGCGCCAGTCGTGCAGACCCTGGGTCGCTTGCGCTTGGTAATCATCCAGGCGCACCCAGTGGCGGCTTGGGTCATTTTGCGTTTGCGCCAGGGCCTGGTCGGCCCGGCTGATGACTTGGCTGGGTTCTTCGCCAGGGCGAAATGCGCCAATGCCTATATGGGCTACTGGTGTGCAGTCACTGGCGCCAGTCTGGCGCAGGCTTTCCAGGTTGCTGTGCAGTTCGCCGGCCAGTAGCTCGGCGTCCTCACTGCCAATCCCTGGGACCAGCAGGCTGAATTCGCCACCTCGGCTACGTGAAGCCAGCCACTCGGTACGAGTGTTCTGGTTAAGCAGGCGCTTGAGCAGCTCGCCGATGGCGGTAATCAGCGCATCGGTCTTTTGGCCGCCTAAGCGCTGGTTTAGCCCTGCCAGGTCGTTGACTCGCAACAGGAACAGATAGCCTTCGGCATTTTGTTCATGAATTGCCAATTGCTGGCTCAGTTGGATGTCGAACAGGCGGCGGTTGGCCAGGCCGGTGATGCTGTCTTGGTAGGCATGTTCACGCAGTTTTTCGCTGCGTGCGGCTTCTTCGGTGAACAGGGTTTTTAGCTTTTCCACCATCTGGTTCATGGCGGTGACTACGCGCTTGAGTTCTGGCGTGCGCGGCACTGTGGGCGAAGTGAGAAATTCCCGACGCGTGATGGCTTGGGCTTGCTGCACCATGTTGTCCAGTGGGCGCAGTTGAGTGCGCAGCAGCCAGCCGCCGAGCACGGCGCTGACCAGGCCGCAGAGCAGCAGCCAAACCAGGCTGCCGATGGCGCTGTCCCAGAGCTTGGCTAGGGCAAATTGCGGGTTGCTGAGTACTTCGACCCGTGCGGCCTGCTCCCAGCCACGCATGATCAGGGCATCGCCGCTTTGTGGTTGCAGGTCCACCAGCTCGCTGAACCAGGCAGGCACGCTGTCAGCGCTGGCGTCGCCACTGCGGCGCTCGACAATCACCTCATCACCAGGGATGCGCACCACGCGAATGCTGTTGAAATAGCCGCTGTCGAAGATTGAGCTGACCATCAGCTCGATCATCGCTGGGTCGTCCGCATGCGGCGTCATCGACAGGCCCAGCGCGGTCGCGGCGTCTTGGGCATGTGAGCGCAGCTGGCTGAGCTGTTGCTCACGCGAGCTTTCCACCCCGACGATAAAACTGCCAGTAAAGGCCACGACCAGAAACAGGCAGATGGCCAAAAACAGCTGTTTGAGTAAAGACATAGGTTCCTCCTAGCCTTCGCCGATGGCGAAGCCCTCCGTGCGCATTTTGTTCAACAGGTCCTGCCAGCGCGAGAGCTTTTTTGAATCACCCTTCTTGCTGTTGGAACCGGGGAGATAGAGCCCTTCGGCGTTGAATGCATAGACTGGCAACAGGTCGCGGCGCTGCGACGCCGGCTTGATCACGTTGATCAGATTGTCCAGTACCAGTGGCTCGGCGCCGGGGCTGGCGTAGTACGTCAGCACCATGTGCGCCTGGTTGTAATTGAGTGCCTTAACGTAGGTGATGCGCAGTTTTTCGCTGGGGATGCCGAGGCGGCGCAGGGTGAAGTACTTGGCGAGGGAATAGTCTTCGCAGTCGCCAGCGCCCTTGACCAGCATCTCGACGGGGGTGGCCCAGTAGTCGTTTTGTCTCCAGATATTGATGTCATCGGAAAAGCGGATCTGCCGATTGAAGAAGCGATTGACCTCGGTGAGCTTGTCTATTTCGCTACTGGCGCTGCTGGCTTGGATTTGCGCTTCCCAGGCCAGAATGCGCTGCTTGGCCGGACCGAGACTGCCGTAGCGGCTTTCGGCTTTTTCCAGGATCACGCCGAAGTCCCAGTTGGCCAAGGCGCTGGTCAGACCGATCAGTAGGATGCAGGCGCCCAGCAACGCTCGGTTGAGGCGCTTGAACCATCCATAAGTAAGCTGACGGTGGGGCATGTACCGCGCCTTGGCCGGGGATTGGGGGAGTCTAGGTGCTGCTGATGCCTGCCGCCCTGAATATACCCAATCTCGCCTGGTTTGGACGCTTCTTGCTAGCGCTTGATCAGGGTTTTCTGCCTGAGGATATACAGGCTGACCAGCACTGCACTGGTCAGCATAAAGGCCCTGGCCCAGAGCAGCGGCACCAGGTAGCACGACAGGACGATGCTCAGCCACATCAGGCTGATGGCGTAAACCTTGCCTTTAAGCGGAATACCCTGACCTTCGAGGTAGTCGACAATCCACGGGCCGAGTTGACGGTGGTTGACCAGCCACAGGTAGAAGCGCTTGGAGCTGCGCATAAAACAGGCGGCCGCCAGCAGCAGAAACGGCGTGGTGGGCAGAACCGGGAGAAAGATCCCGATCACCCCGAGCACCACGCTCAGCCAGCCGATGGCCAGCAGAACGTAGCGGATGGCGGGATTACGCTGCAGCTGAATCTCACGCGCCATGGCGCGTGCTTAGTGCTGGCGCGGCTTCAGCAATGCGGGCTTTTCTTCTGGGGCATTGCACAGCAGAAACAAAGCAGTCAGCAGTTCTGGGATTTGATCGACCATGCTGTCAACCAAGTCGCGATCACCGGCGATTTCGGCGAATTCGGGCTGTTCGTCGAACAGGCCGGAAGCGACCATGATCGGCAGCAGCAGTTCGCTGACTTCATCTTCGGCGTCGTCGAACCATACGGCTTCGCGCAGGAAAACCCCTTCCATAAAGCCAATGCACCAGCCGCGCAGGTCGGAGTCGTCCGGCTCGTCGCCGAGGTCGAGGTCGCACGGCACGTCCGGCTCGTCGTCGCTGGCCAGTTGGCGAGCGATATGGCTTTGCAGCTGGATCAGCGTGGCTTCGATCTCTTCGCGCTCGGCGTCACTGCGGTAATGCGGCGGCTCGGAGAACAATGCGTCAATCCACTCGCGCTCCGGGACTTTTTCCGGGCAAATCGACAGCGCGGTCAGGTAGCCGTGGGCGGCGATATAGTCCAGGGCCTCATCATGCAGCTCATCAGCATCGAGGAAGGCTTGCAGGCGGGTGAGTTGCTCGGCGAAGGACATCGGGGGCTACCTTGAAGGAGTAAACGAGGCTGGATTCTAGTCTAGAGCGGCTTGGGCGGCCATAGCCACAGGGCAATGCGTGATGGATTCCAGGCAAAGTCCAATTGCCTGACGCGTGGCCATCCTGCACTTGCGTATAATGCCCGGCTTGTTCTGGAGGCCCTTCATGCTTGACCACGCGCAACGCATCCTTAAAGACGTATTCGGTTACGACAGCTTCCGTGGTCGGCAGGGTGAGATTATCGAGCGTGTGGCCAGTGGTGGCGATGCCCTGGTGCTGATGCCCACCGGGGGCGGCAAGTCGCTGTGCTTCCAGGTCCCGGCCCTGCTGCGTGAAGGCTTGGCGGTGGTGGTATCGCCGCTGATTGCGCTGATGGACGATCAGGTCGCCACCCTTGATGAGTTGGGCGTGGCCGCCGTCGCGCTGAACTCCACCCTGAGCAACGACGAGCAGCGTGAGATTGCCGAGCGAATCAAGCGCGGTGAGATCAAGATGCTGTACCTGGCGCCCGAGCGGTTGGTGCAGCCGCGCATGTTGGGCTTTCTGCAGAACCTTGAGATCGCCTTGTTCGCCATCGACGAGGCGCATTGCGTGTCGCAGTGGGGGCATGACTTCCGCCCGGAATACCTGCAACTGGGCCAGCTGGCCGAGCTGTTCCCCAATGTGCCGCGCATTGCGCTGACTGCAACGGCGGATATGCGCACCCGTGAGGAAATCGTCCAACGTCTGCACCTGCAGAATGCCGAGCGTTTTCTATCGAGTTTCGACCGGCCGAATATTTTTTACCGCATCGTGCCCAAAGAGCAGCCGCGCAAGCAGTTGCTGAACTTCCTCGCCGCGCGCAAGGGTGATGCCGGCATCGTCTATTGCCTGTCGCGCAAGAAGGTCGAGGAAGTGGCCGCGTTTCTGTCTGAGCAGGGCTTTCCGGCGCTGCCGTATCACGCCGGTCTGGCCAATGAGCTACGCGCCTATCATCAGAAGCGCTTTCTCAACGAGGAAGGGCTGATCATGGTCGCGACCATCGCCTTCGGCATGGGCATCGATAAGCCCAACGTGCGTTTTGTTGCCCACCTCGACCTGCCGAAGTCCCTGGAAGCCTATTACCAGGAAACCGGTCGTGCCGGCCGTGATGGTCTGCCGGCGGATGCCTGGATGGCCTACGGGCTGCAGGATGTGATCTTCCTCAAGCAGATGCTCAATAACTCCGAAGGCGACGAGCGGCATAAGCGCGTCGAGCAGCACAAGCTCGATGCCATGCTGGCGCTGTGCGAGGAAACCCGCTGCCGGCGTCAGTCGCTGCTGGCCTACTTCGATGAGGACATGCCGCAACCCTGTGGGCACTGCGATAACTGCATGGACGGCGTGCAGACCTGGGATGCCACCGAGCCGGCGCGTCAGGCGCTGTCGGCGATTTACCGCACCGGCCAGCGCTATGGCGTGGGGCATCTGGTCGACGTGCTGCTCGGTCGCGACAACGACAAAATTCGCACGGTCGGCCATCAGCACCTCGCGGTGTTTGGGATTGGCAAGGCGTTTGCCGAAGGTGAATGGCGTTCGTTGTTCCGCCAGCTGGTGGCGCGCGGGTTAGCGGATGTCGACCTCGAAGGCTTCGGTGGCCTGCGCCTTGCTGACAGTTGCCGGCCCTTGCTCAAGGGCGAGGTCAGTCTGCAATTGCGCCGCGACCTCAAGCCGCAGCAGAGCGCCAAGGCCTCCAGCAGTGCCGCCAGCCAATTGGTGCGCGGTGAGGAACGCGGCCAGTGGGAAGCGCTGCGCGCTTTGCGCCGTAAGCTGGCGGAAGAGCATGGCGTGCCGCCGTATGTGATTTTCCCGGATGCCACCTTGCTGGAGATGCTGCGGAGCAAGCCCAGCACCTTGGCCGAGATGGCTCGGGTCAGTGGTGTTGGCGCGCGCAAGCTGGAGCGTTATGGCGAGGCCTTTCTCGCGGTGCTGGGGGCCGATGATGACGCGCCGCGTGCGGTGGTCGACCTGCGCCATGAGCTGGTCAGCCTGGCCCGTGCCGGCATGACCCCGGCGCAGATCGCCAGCCAGTTGAGTTGCAGTGAAAAGAATGTCTACGGCTTGTTGGCTGAAGCCATTGGCCGCCAGCAGTTGTCGCTGGAGCAGGCGCTGGACGTGCCCGAGGCATTGCTTGGCGAGATTCAGGATGCTTTTCTCGATGGCGAGGGTGAGTTACCACCGGTGGCCACGATCAGCGAGCAGTTTGCCGGGCGCGTTGAGTTGGGCATCTTGCATTGCGTGCGCGCCGCCTTGCAGGCCGAGTTCGAGGCCTAAACAACGGCTACAACCCTGCAGGCCTGCACGTTGGCCAGTGGCCGATTTTGCGCTGTGCTTGGCACGCCCGGTGAATGCCCGAGCCTGGCCCCGGTGCTAGCATCCTCAAGCTTTCTCTTGAGTGAACCGCCCCATGGACCGACTGATTCAAGCCAACGGCCAGCCGCACTACGGCCTGTTTCCCGCCGCGCCGGGGCTGGTCAATTACCGTGATTTCGACTTTCGCTCGCCCATGGGGCGCAAACTGGGTGCCCTGGCCAAGTGGCGGCGCTTTCATCAATTTCAGTATTTCGGCCTGATCAGTGATGAGCTGATTGGCGGCTGTGCGTTGGCCAATCTCAGTCTGCTGGGCGTGGGCTTTGTCTATCTGTTTCATCCCGCCAGTGGGCGGATGATCGAGCGCCAATTCAAATTGCCGCTGGGCTTTGGCAGCCAGTTTTCGCAGGCGCCCGATCGGGGTGTGTGTGAGTTGCGCAGTGGCGGCAACCTGCTGCGCCTGGAAAATAGCGCGACACCTAAGGAAAAGCGCTTGCTGGTCGAGTTGGATGACGGCACCCGCATCGATGCGCGCTTTTCCGAGGCCGTGCCGGCGTTTCAGCCGCTGTGTATCAATACGCCGACGGGCGTCAATGGCTGGGTCTATGCACAAAAGGTCGCGGGCGTACGCTGCAGCGGACAGGTGCGCAGCGCACTGGGGGATTTCGACCTAGCGCAGGTCGGCGCATTTGCCCATCACGACTGGTCAGCCGGTTATATGCGGCCCGAGACTCACTGGAACTGGGCCTGTTTGTCCGGGCAGGCGGGTGAGCAGCGGGTGGGTTTGAACCTGTCCTGTGGGGTTAATGAAACCAGCTTTACCGAGAACTGCTTCTGGCTCGATGGCGAACTGCTCAAGGTTGACACGGTGCGGTTTGCTTTTGATCGCGATCAACCGTTACGGCCCTGGTTGATTAACTCCCATGACGGTCAAGTAGCGTTGCACTTTGACGGCCGTGGCTTGCTTAAGGAACGGCTGAACCTAGGGCTGCTGGCGAGCAACTTTAAACAGATTTTCGGCCAGTTCAGCGGAGTATTACGGCCGGTTGGCCGACCCGAGGTGCGTATCGATAACCTCTGGGGCTTTGTTGAAGATCAGTATGTAAAGTGGTGAACGCCTGCGCAGGCTTGCCTGGGTCAAGGGGTTATGGTTAGCTGGCTAATAATTAGTTTTTTATAGTTAAGAGCCTGTGTCCATGTCACAAACTGATCAACACCGCTTTGCCATGCAAGTTGCCCAGCTCTCCCGCGCCTGGCGCGCCGAACTGGACCGTCGCTTAGTCGGTCTTGGCCTTTCCCAGGCCCGCTGGCTGGTGCTGCTGCACCTGGGGCGCTTTGCCGAATTACCCACTCAACGCGAGTTGGCACAGAGCGTCGGCGTCGAAGGGCCGACCCTGGCGCGCCTGCTCGATAGCCTGGAGGCTCAGGGGCTGGTCAGTCGTCAGGCAGTACCCGAAGACCGCCGCGCGAAGAAGATTGCCCTGAGGCCAGAAGCCCGGCCGCTGATTGAAAAAATCGAAGCGATCTCCGCACAGTTGCGTCAGGAAGTCTTCGCGGGCATCGATGAAGACGAATTGCGCCGTTGCCAGAAGGTCCACGCCCAAGTGTTGAGTAATCTGGAAAAACACTGATGCACGATGATCTGCAGGCCCTGCAGCAACGTTTCGGTCCACGTTACCCGCAGTGGCTGCTGGCTGTGTTGATGGTCGGCAGCATGGCCATGATATTGGCCTCCACCAGTATCAACGTCGCCTTGCCGGCGATCATGGCCGATTTCGCCATCGGCCGGCCGCTGGCGCAGTGGTTGTCCACCGGCTTTCTCGCCGCCATGACGGCTGGGTTGTTATTGGCCGCCTGGGCTCAGGCGCGCTTTGGCGCGCGGCGCACGGCGCAGTTCGGTCTGCTGCTATTTATCATCAGTTCGCTGTTGGCGTTGGTGGTCCACGCCGCCTGGCAGTTGATCGCCTTGCGCATCATTCAGGGGCTGTGCGCCGGGATTGTGCAGCCGTTGGCCATGGTGCTGATCTTTCGCGTGTTTGCCGACGGTGGCCGCGGTACGGCGCTGGGTATCTATGGCTTGGGGGTGATGCTGGCACCTTCGTTAGGGCCGGCTGTGGGGGGGTATCTGGTCGATCATTTCGGCTGGGCGGCGATTTTCTGGATGCCACTGCCGATGTGCCTGCTGGCCATGTTGGCGGGCCAATGGTTACTGCCGAATGTGCGTGAGCGCAGCACGCCGCGCCTGGATATTCAGGCCTTTGCCTGGTTGAGTGTGGCGATATTTGCCGCGTTGGGTTTTCTGGCGGAAGCGCAGCGTTTTGCCTTGAGTGCGCCCAGCGTCTGGTTACCTGGCGCTTTAGCGCTGCTGGCGGGCATGGCGTTTATCCAGCGCAGCCGGCGTGCCGCTCAGCCTTTGCTGCCACTGACGCTGTGGCGGCATGCCGGTTTTCGCAGCGCCAGTTGGGTGGCCTTGAGTCTGGGCTTGGGGCTGTATGGTTCGACCTACCTGATACCGCTGTATCTACAAACTGTCGAAGGTTTCAGCGCCGGACATGCCGGCATGTTGCTGTTGCCAGCCGGGCTGTTAATGGGCATGGCGTCTTTTCTCGGTGGCTGGCTCAGCGACCGGCTGACTGCGGCGGTTTTGCTGAGTGCTGGTCTGCTTATTTTTGCACTGTCGACAGCAGGATTGGCCTGGGTCGAGCAGGGCGCATCATTTCTTGTGCTGTGTTTCTGGGCCAGTGTGGGGCGCATCGGCCTGGGGATATTGCTGCCGGCGTTGAGTACAGGCTCGCTGGATATCCTCAGCTCTGAGGAGTTGGCCCAAGGGGCGGGAGCCATCACCTTCGTTCGCCAGCTGGGTGGCGCGTTTGGGGTGAATCTGCTTACCTTTTTCCTTGAGTGGCGGCACAGCGCCGAAGGGGGCGATCCATGGGCCGAGATGCTGGCCTTCAAACAGAGTTTTTGGTTGGTGGCGGCGGTGTTCGTGGTCACGGTGCTGGCGGCCTGGGGCGTCAAGTCGAGCAAACACTGACAGTCAAGAAGTTGTCATTATATTGACTGCTAGCCTATGCTTGCGCCTGTGCTGGCTTTTTGCCAAACGACCGTTGGTTTTTTAGCAGTTAGCTTGTCGTTATTAATGCCATGCACCAGCCGGGTTATATGGATGTACTTCCCTAGGTTGCATTTGCCGACTCCTTTACTTTCGCAAGTGCTGGAAGCGCAGGCCCCCGAGGTGCAGTGCTAAGGGCCCAGGGGCGGATTCACCGGGAGCGTTTTTTATGGCAAAGGTTCGTCAATTATTGATCGGTCTGGCATCCAGCTCGGCCCTGTATTCAAGTCTGGCTCCAGCACTTGTACTCGGTGAGATCACCCTGCATTCGGCACTCAGTCAGCCGCTGAATGCCGAAATCGAATTACTTGATGTGGGTGACCTGGGTGACGCCGATATGCGTGTGCGCCTGGCGCCGCCAGAAGTGTTTAGTCGTTCCGGCATCGATCGTGTGTATTTCCTCAATGACCTGCGCTTCATCCCGCTGCTGCGCGGTGATAAAAGTGTGATCCGCGTGGTGTCAAATCAGGCGGTGCGTGAGCCTTACCTGAACTTTGTCGTTGAGCTGGCAAGGCCCAATGGGATTTTTTACCGCGATTACACCGTGCTACTCGACCCTCCAGGCTCTGCCGCCTATCGCAGCCTTGCCGCGCCTTCTGCGGCGCCTAGGATAGCTACGCCGTCTGCTGTGGTTACCGAGCCGGCCCGCTCAGCACCATTGCCGGCCGCGCAGCAGGGCAACACTTACCGCGTGGTCAGTGGCGACATCTTGTGGAAGATTGCAGAGCAACTGACTGTCGATACCGGGCTGAGTGCCCAGGCGCTGATGAATGACATCTTCGCGCTCAACCCCCAAGCCTTTATCAATGGTGATATCAATCGCCTGCGTGTCGGTACGCAGTTGTTATTGCCTGACAACATCGCCAGTGTGCCGCCAACACCTGTGGAGCCCGCTGATGCGGCAGGGTTTTTACAAGTAGTTGATGACTCAGAGGCAGCACCTGCGCCCCGCGTTGAACTGTCGGCTGAGGAAGCGGTACAGGAGCAGGCTCGCGTCGAGCAGGAATTGGCCAGCCAGATCGCGGAAACCTCGCAGTTGCAGCAGAGTCTGGCGCAGCTGAGTCTGCAGGTGCAGCAGATGCAGGAGCAGATGAGTGCGCGTGATCAGCAGATTGCCGCTCTGCAGGCTGAGTTGGCTACCCGTCGGGCGAGTGCCGAAGTCACTGCTGCACCGGCACCGGTGGCGGCAAGTCCAGCGGTGGCGGTTGAGTCAGGCAGAAACTGGTTGGCGGTCATCGCGGGTCTACTGGTGTTGCTCATAGCGGGTGTGGCCGGTCTGCTCTGGCGCAGCAGAAAGTCAGTCGAGGCAGAGCCTGAGCCTTTACCGGATACGCCGTTGCATCCGTCCAGCGCGGCTGAGGAGCAGAGCGAGATGCTCGTTGAGCCGGCTGCAACGCTTGCCCTCAACAAGCGCGAAGTACCACGTGCCGGGCCGGTCTGGCCGGCGGCTGCGGGCGAAGATGCCCTGCAAAGCGCTAATGTGTATATCGCCTATGGTCGCTTGAATGAGGCCGCCAGCACCTTGGGTGAGGCGTGGGAGGCCCAGCCGCAGCGCAGTGACATCGCTTTACGGTTATTGGAAGTACTGGCCTTGCTGGGTGATGCTGAGGGCTTTAGTGCTCACGAAGCGCGGCTGCTTGATTCCGGCTTTGATCCGGCAGATATCGCTGAGCTGAAAGCGCGGCATGCCGATCGACTTAATGCGCCGCGAGTCAGCAGTCTTGAAGAGCTGGTGCTGCATCTTGATGAGGTGGAAGCGCAACCGTTGGCGCAGGCTGACAATGAGGATCAGCTCAATCTGGATGAAATGTCCCTCGATGCGGACTGGGATCTGGTTAGCCCCTTCGCCCCTAAGGTGCCGAAAAGAGCTGAGAGCAGTTCTGCTCCGGATATTTCCGAGATATCAAGCGGTCGTGATGTCCGCAGTCCGTTTGCTGAAACCATGCTGGTGGAGGAAGCCTCTTCTGAGGGGTGGGAAGGTCATGAGCTGGATATAGACTTTCTGGATGAATTCAATGAACTTGCCGAAAACGACGATAATCTTTCCAAGTTGGACGTGGCGCTGAGCTATATCGAGCAGGGCAGCCTGGACAGCGCTTGCCAGATCCTCAATGAAGTGATCAGAGAGGGCGACGAAGAGCAGAAGCAGGAGGCGCGGCAGCTGCTGGAAAAAATCGCCTGATTCAAGACCTAATAAAAACGCCCGCGTGCCTCTGGTACGCGGGCGTTTTTATTAGGCAGTCTCTCGCTGGCTACTGGCGACATCTCTAACCCTGCAAGAGCGGGTGCTGGCGATTTGAACGCAATAAAGAACATCGCAGCAAGGCTGTTCCCAGCGTTCCTTCGCCCGGCTTCGCGCTTTGGTTGGACATGCCCTTTTGTTATGCCAAACCAAGGCCGGTGGGCGTTATCATCGGTGTTTAATTTGTCGTGAGCTTGCCCATGTCCAGTTGCAAAGCCGAAGTGGTCATCACCTATTGCACTCAATGCCAGTGGCTGCTGCGCGCCGCGTGGCTGGCTCAAGAGTTGCTGTCGAGCTTTAGCGATGATCTGTCCCGGGTCAGCTTGGAGCCAGCTACGGGCGGTGTGTTTCGGATTACCTGTAATGGCGTGCAGCTATGGGAGCGTAAGGCCGATGGTGGTTTCCCCGAGGCCAAGGTGCTTAAACAGCGTTTGCGTGACCAAATCGACCCCGCTCGGGATCTGGGGCATAACGACCGTTGAGCGCAGCCGGTGTGGCGCTAGATCACTTGGCCATGCGCGCTGAGAGGAAGATCGCGCTGACAATTAGCAGGCCGCCAGCGAGCATGTGCAGCGTGGGAGCCTCGTTGAACAGCAACCAGGCGAAGGCAATCCCGTAGATTGGCTCTAGGGCGAAAATCACCGCAGTGGTGCGTGCCTTGAGCACGCGCAGGCTGGCGACAAAAAGGCTATGTGCCAGGCCGGTGCAGAAGATCCCGAGCATGGCCATCCACAGCCAGTCCTGTGCCTGCACGCTGGGCAGGGTTGGCCAGGCCAGTGGGGAAAACACCAGCAGTACGGCCAGGTTTTGGTACAGCGCCGCTTGCACCGGTTCAACGCCGCGGGTGCTGGCGCGGTTGAGCAGAGACAACAAGGCAAACAGCAAACCCGACAGAACTGCCCAGAGCAGGCCGCTAGTGCCTTGGCTGCTCAGGTCGAACTCCGGTGTGACCAGCACCAGCCCCAGGCACACCAGCGCCACCATGGCGTACTCAAGTGGGCGGGTGCGTTCACGAAAAAACACGCCTTCCAACAGCACGGTAAAAGCCGGGAAGCTGGCAAAGCCAAGGGTGGCAATGGCCACGCCGGAGACCTGCACCGCCTCGAAGAAGCTCCACCAGTGCCCACCAAGTAACAGGCCGCCTAAACCCAGTAGGCTGATTTGGCGTAAGTCGAGGCGTACCAGGCGTGTGTTGCCGATCAACTGGGCGAATAGCAGCAAGGCGACCACGGCAAAGAGTGCGCGTCCGGCGGAAATCATCTGCGGGGTGGTATTCGCCAGTTTGCCGAAAATACCCGAAAGGCCGAACAACAGCGCCCCCAGATGAATAGCCCAAAGTGCGTTACGTGGGCTCATGCCAGGCGAGCGCCATTGGGCAGTGGTTTGTCGAAACTGGCCAGTACGACCTTATTGTCGGCGTCATGCACACCAGTCACCAGCACCTCGGAGCGCACGCCAGCAACTCGTTTCGCGGCAAAGTTGCACACGCAGAGCACTTGGCGGCCGATCAATTGCGCGCATTGGTAATGCGCAGTGAGCTGCGCGCTGGATTGTTTCATGCCGAGTTCACCGAGGTCGATCTGCAAGACATAGGCTGGTTTCAGGGCCTTTTCGTTGATCACGGCGGACAGCACGGTGCCGACGCGTAATTCCACCTGTTGAAAGTCTTGCCACTCGATCTGTTGCATACCGCTGCTCCCCAGGCTGATGGCGGCAGTGTAGGGCGCTGCCGGGTGGGCGTCTGTCGCAGAACTTGCGGCTCTTGTCGCGTTGGCTTCGGCTACTGCGCGCTGCAGCTAAATGGCGCGCTCAGCAGCCTGCAGGCACTGATCGGCGAGCGGTGTATGGCGGCCCGGCGTTACATAATGACTTTGTCGCGCAGCTTGTCGGCCGCTTGACCAAGGGCCTGGATGACTTTTTCTTTGTCGAAGTTCTGGATGCCGTTGGTGTCCAGGTACATGGAGAACCCCGGCAACTCATGTTCGACGTAGCTGGACGTTGCGCCCAGGTCGCGGCGGAAATCCACCACCTGATAAATCTGCACCGGACGGGTAAAGCCTTTTACGCTGATCTGGCCCTTGTCGCGGCACATGATCACGTCCTTGACCAGTGAATAGGTCTCGTGAGAAATCAGAATTTCACCCGACTCGGCGGCGCTTTCCAGGCGGCTGGCAAGGTTTACGTCGCGGCCGATGATGGTGTAATCCATGCGCGTATCGGCACCAAAGTTACCCACGGTGCAGTAGCCGGTGTTTAGCCCCATGCGGATTTCTAGCGGCTTGGTAATGCCTTGGGCACGCCACTGCTGGCGCAGCACCTTCATGTGCTTGCGCATGGCGATGGCCATGGACACGGCATTCACTGCATCTTTCTTCGCACCTTTGCTGCTCGGGTCGCCGAAGAACACCATCACGCAGTCACCGACGAACTTGTCGATGGTGCCGCCGTATTTCAGACAGATCTTCGACATTTCGTTGAGGTAGGTGTTGAGCAGGTCGGTCAAGGCTTCGGCTTCCAGCTCTTCGGCCAGTTCGGTAAAGCCTTTGATGTCGGAGAAGAACACCGTGAGCTTCTTGCGCTGGGTTTCCAGGCGCACGCTCTTTTTGCCGGTGAAGATCGACTCCCACACCTGCGGCGAGAGGTATTTGGCCAAGTTGCGTGCCAGGCGAGCGGCTTTCTCTTGCTCGCGGCTGATGTCGCTGCGTACCTGGGCCAGGCGTAAGCCCTGCTGGTGCACGAAGTAGGCGGTGATGCAGATATACAAGGTGGTAAAGGCAATGCTGACCAGCGCAACCAGGGCCGGGGAATGGAAGTTGGCTGTGACGTCAGTCAGGGCATAGGTACAGGCTGCGCTGCTAACGGCGATTAGTGAGGCCACGCCGAGGTAGCGCAGGCCGCCGATGACCAGGGCGCTGAAGTTCATGATCAGCAGCGCCATCAAGGACGGCACAATCGAAAAGCCCAGCAGTGTGAGCACCGCGCCACAGTGCAGCGCATCGACAAACAACAGGCTGAGGTTGGTGGGCTGCGGATGATGGCGCTTGAAACGCAGGCTCAGATGGTGCGCCAAATGCGGGTAGAGCAGGGCGTAGGGCACCATCCAGAGAATGTTGTAGCTGAAATGCTGGGCATAGGTGCCGGCGGCAATACTGGCGGCAATGGCGATATAGGCCAGGGTGCGGGAGTAATACTCACGCAGCGGCGGTGCTGGCAAGGTGGAAAGTCGTGGGGCGCTTTTGACATTCATCCGATGAAACAATCCCTGCTGCTCGTCTGGCGCCTCTGCTGGGCACCTGGGAGCGCACCGAGTTGGCTGCGCAAAATAGGCAGGGATCATAACCAAGCATGTCGTAACCGCCAAGCGCACCGCCCGAAAGGCTGCGCGCGTTGTGACAGCCGTTGGCCTGTTAGAGCTTAAATGCGCCGGCAAGCCGCTGTCTTGAGCATTGCCCGGTCGCTCAGCGTTTGCCAGGTCAGAGGCCGGCTCAGTGGTTTAAAAGGCAACCCGTCCGATAAGCATGTCTTTGAACATGACAAAGTCGCCCATTAGCGACCAGCGTGGGTAACGAAAGGTGGCGGGTTTGTTGTGTTCAAAAAAGAAGTGCCCGACCCAGGCAAATCCATAGCCTACAAATGGCAGCGCGATGAGCAGGTTTAGAGAACCTGTGGCAAACACATAGGCAAGAATGCTCAGGACCAGCGCTGTGCCTACAAAGTGCAGCCTTCTGCAGGTGCTGTTGCTGTGTTCCTGCAGGTAATAGGGGTAGAACTCGGCGAAGCTGCTGAAGCGGCTGTCGGTATCACTGGTCATGAGGGTCTCCTGTTATGGTTCTACTGCCGCCTGGACCGCTAATTAGCAGTCTAGGCCGGCTGACGCACTGGGCCACTGACATTCAGTGCCAGTTTAGTATCCTTGCGTTGCCCTCAAACACCGAATAAGAACAGACCACGCCATGAGTGAACGTACCACTTCATCCAGCTGGGCCGCGGGGATTGTCGCGGCCCTGGAGCTTGACGGGGTTGATTGCCGCAGTCTGTTTGCCCAACTGGGCCTCGACTATGCGGCGTTGAATGATGCCGATGCGCGCTTTGCCCAGGATGCCATGACCCGCCTCTGGCACCTGGCCGTGCAGGCCTCAGGCAACCCAGCCATTGGTTTGAATATGGCGAAAATCCAGCGGCCATCAGCGTTCAATGTGGTGGGCTACGCGGTCATGAGTAGTCGCAATCTGCAGGAAGGCTTTGCTCGCCTGGTGCGTTATCAGCGGATTATCGCCGAGGGTGCCGACCTTAGCTTCCGACCGACCGCCGACGGCTATGAGCTGGTGCTGGCGATCCACGGTGATCGTCTGCCCTCGGCTAGGCAGAGTGCCGAAGCCTCCTTGGCGCACTCGCTGGCCTTCTGCCGTTGGCTGACGGGGAAGATGGTGCGCCCGCGACTCGTCAGCCTGATGGGGGCTGCGCCGGAGAATTTGCAGCCCTATCAAGCGGTGTTCCAGTGCCCGTTGAAATTCAACGCTGCGCACTATGCGCTGCTGTTTGAACGCGTCGACCTAGATGAGCCGTTGCCGTCGGCCAATGAGGCATTGGCGCAGTTGCATGATCGTTTCGCCGGGGATTATCTGGCGCGGTTTTCCGGTTCACGGGTGACCCATCAAGTGCGCCAGGTGCTGTGCCGCCTGTTGCCGCAAGGCGAGCCCAAACGAGAAACGGTGGCGCAGGCGCTGCTGTTGTCCGAGCGTACCCTGCAGCGGCGTTTGCAGGATGAAGGCACCAGCTATCAGCACCTGCTCGATGACACGCGCCGCGAGCTGGCCGGCCAGTACCTAGGTCAGGCTAACCTGACCCTGCTGGAAATTGCCTACCTGCTGGGGTTCTCTGACCCGAGCAACTTCTTTCGGGCGTTCCGCCGCTGGTTTGATACCACCCCGGGCGAGTACCGCGCGCGCCTATAGCCGCGCGCAGTCGTTCTCAGTGCCGCCAGAAGGCTGGCAGCATCAGCACTAATACCGTGAGGATTTCCAGGCGGCCGAGCAGCATGCCGAAGGTCAGCAGCCATTTGGCCATGTCCGGCAGGCTAGAGAAGTTGCCCGCCGGGCCGATGATCGGGCCCATGCCAGGGCCGACACCGGAGACCGTACTGGCCGCACCGCTGAGCGCGGTGATCCAGTCCAGGCCGCAGAGCGTCAAGCCCAGGGCCAGCACGGCAATGGTGATGGTGAAGAAGAATGAAAAGGTCAGGATTGAACGGACAATGTCCTCATCCAGGTGATGGCGGTTGTACTGTTGCTTGATCACCGCGCGCGGGTGGATCAGTTGCAGCAGGTTAGCCCTGAGCAGCACGTAGGCCACCTGAAAACGGAAGATCTTCAGGCCGCCGGCGGTCGAGCCCGAGCAGCCGCCGATAAACCCCAGGTAGAAGAACAGCATGCCGGCAAAGCCGCCCCAGAGGGTGTAATCACCGAGGGCAAAGCCAGTGGTGGTCATGATCGAGGTGGTGTTGAACGCTACGTGGCGAATGGCTTCGAGCCAGTGCAGCTCGGTGCTCAGGTAGTACCAAGTGCCGAGCAGTAGCCAGGTGCTGAGCAAAATCGCCAGGAAGCCACGCACCTGCTGGTCCCTGATCAAGGCCTTGTAGTTGCCGCGCAGCATCGAGGCAAACAGTACGAAGGGCAAGCTGCCGAGAATCATCAGCACGATGGTGACCCAGTGCACGGCCGGTTCGGTCCATTTACCCAGCGATTGGTCTGAGGTGGAAAATCCGCCGGTGGCGATGGCGGACATGGTGTGGTTGATCGCATCGAACACGCCCATGCCGGCAGCCCAGAGTGCCAGGCAGCCGAGCAAGCTGATGCCGACGTAGGCGGCGACCATGTATTTGGCGACCATGTGCGAGCGCGGCATGATCTTTTCAGAGCGGTCCGATGACTCGGTCTGGAACAGCCGCATACCACCGATACGCAGCATCGGTAAAATCGCCACGGCCATGGCGATAAAGCCGATGCCGCCGAGCCAGTGCAGCAGTGAGCGCCAGATCAGGATTCCCGGCGACATGCTGTCCAGTCCGCTCAGGACGGTGGCCCCTGTCGCGGTGATGCCCGACATGCTTTCAAACACCGCATCGGTGATGCCCAGCTTTAGGGAAAACATAAAGGGCAGGGAAGCGAACAGGCCCACCAGCACCCAGCTGGATACCGTCAACAGGTACATGTCGCGCGGGCGCAGTTGCACATCCTTGGGTCGGCCCTGGGCGATCATCGCGATGCCCGCGACAAAGGTGATCAGGCTCGACCAGAGAAAGGCATTGAGTTCTGCAGGTCGGGCAAACAGCACCAGCGTCAGCATGGGTGCGGCCATGCCGATTGCCAGGGTTAGGAGAAAGATGCCATTGATAAACGCGATGATCCGTAAGGTCGGCCAAGCCATCTAAGCAGGTTCCATTCCATTAATAGCGGCATTCTAGAGACTGTGGCCGGGGTCGGTCACTTAATAGTCCGCGGATGCTCATTTAGTGCCGCCAGAATGCCTTAGTTACCAGCACCAGTACGGTAAGAATTTCCAAGCGCCCCAGCAGCATGCCAAGGGTTAGCAGCCATTTTGCCGCATCCGGCAGGCTGGAGAAATTGCCGGCCGGGCCAATGATCGGGCCCAAGCCGGGGCCCACGTTACACACCGCCGTGGCGGCCCCGGTCAAGGCCGTGACCCAATCGAGGCCAATCAGCGTCAGGCTCAGGGCAATCACGCCGATGGTGATGGTGAAGAAAAATGAAAAGGTGATCAGCGAGCGGACAATCTCTTCATCAAGGTTGTGGTTGTTGTACTGCTGCTTGATCACGGCGCGCGGATGAATCAGTTGTTGCAAGTTGGCCCTGAGCAGCACGTAGGCCACCTGGAAACGGAAGATTTTCAGCCCGCCGGAGGTGGACCCCGAGCAGCCACCAACAAAGGTCAGGTAGAAGAACAGCAGCACGGCGAAGCTGCCCCAGGTGGTGTAATCGCCCAGTGCGAAGCCGGTGGTGGTGACCACCGAGGTGACATTCACCGCGACAATCCGAAAGGCATCCCACCAGCTGTTGTCCGAATGCAGCCACAGCCAGGTGCCGAAAACCAGCCAGGTGATCAGCAGAAAACCGAGAAAGCCATGTACTTGATGGTCCTTGAACAGCGCTTTACGGTTGCCGCGCAGCGTGGCGACATACAGGGTAAATGGCAGGCTGCCGCAGATCATCAGCAGCACTGCCACCCAATGCACGGCCGGTTGGCTCCAGTTGGCCAGCGAGGCGTCTGAGGTCGAGTAGCCGCCGGTGGAGATCGCGGCCATCGCATGGTTGATCGCATCGAAAGGCGTCATGCCGGCCAGCCAGAAGCCGTAAAAGCCGCCCAGGGTCAGGCCAAGGTAGATAAACAGAATGTATTTGGCCGCCATGTGCGAGCGCGGCATGACCTTCTCGCCCCAGTCTGATGATTCGGTCTGGAACAGGCGCATACCACCGACCCGCAACAGCGGCAGGATGGCCACGGCCATGCCGATAAAGCCGATCCCGCCCAGCCATTGCAGCATTGAACGCCAGATCAGCAGCCCTGGTGAGGCTTTGTCGAGGCCGACCAGTATGGTTGAGCCGGTGGTGGTGATCCCAGACATGGTCTCGAAGAAGGCGTCGGTGTAGCTGATGTGTTGAATCAGCACCATCGGCAGGGCGGCAAAGATGCACACCACCAGCCAGCTGCCGGTGGTTAGCAGGTACATGTCGCGTGGCCGCAACTGGGCATCCTTGGGGCGGCCGGGGATGACCATGGCAATGCCCGCCGTGGCCGTGGCCAGGCTGGACCAGAGAAAGGCGTCGAGATCATCCGAGCGGGCATGCAGCAGCAACGTCAGCATCGGGATCAGCATGCTGGCAGCCAGGGTAATCAGAAATATGCCGAGGATAAAAGCAATGATGCGCAGTGTCGGCAATGACATGGGGGCGGCTCGGAAGCTGGGGCAAAGGGGCGCTATTCTACGCGCGCCGCAGCCACTGTACAGCGGCCGAAATGGGCGCTTTACAAGCGCTTGGCGCAGCATAGAATAGCCGTCGCATGCCGGCCATTGCTGGTTTCTGAGCCTCCCAAATCATGTCTGATAGCAATCCTTGTCTGAGCTGCGGCGCGTGCTGCGCGTATTTTCGTGTGTCTTTTTTCTGGGGTGAGTGCCAATCGGCCGGTGGTCTGATGCCGGATGATCAGGTGGTGTTGATTTCTCCACACCGTGTCGCCATGCGGGGTACGGATAGTAAACCGACGCGCTGTACTGCCCTACTGGGTGATGTAGGCCAGGGCGTGCGCTGCACGCTCTATAACGAACGCTCCAGCGCCTGCCGTGAGTTCGAGGCCTCTTGGGCCAATGGTGAGCACAACCCGCGATGTGATGCGGCGCGCAGCGCACATGGCCTTCCGCCGTTGACGCCACCGGTGTCGCCAAGCATTTCACCTGAGCGGGTGGCCTGAGCCCTGCTTATTGGATTGCCCGTCCATGCTGCACAGGCACTAGAATGGCCAATTGATTGAATTGCCGAGGTGACTGATGGACGCTCTTGATGCGTTGCTAAACCGTGTTTCCGCGCCGCGCTTGATTGCGCCGGCACCTGATGCTGCGCAGCGCGAGCTGTTGTTTCGCGCTGCTTTGCGTGCGCCAGATCATGGTCAATTGCGGCCCTGGCGTTTTCTCACGGTTGAGGGTGAGGGGCTGATCCAGCTGGGGGAATTGTTTGCCAGTGCATTACCCGCCGATGCCGACCCGGAGGCGCTGAACAAAGCCCGCGCCATGCCGCTGCGTGCACCCTTGCTGGTGTTGGTGATTGCCCGTGTGCAGGCCAGCGCGAAAGTGCCCGCGCAGGAGCAGGTGCTGGCCGCCGGTTGCGCGGCGCACAGTATTCTGTTGGCGGCGCATGCGCAGGGGGTTGGTGCGGTCTGGCGCACCGGGGACATGGCCTACAGCGCGCACGTCGCGGCTGGCTTGGGCCTGGATGCAGATGAGCAGCTGATTGCCTTCCTCTACCTGGGTACACCAGCGCGCGAATTGCGCGCGGTACCGCAGATGCAGGTGAGTGATTTCGTCAGAGCCTGGCCGGCGTCTGATTCGGCTGAGTGAGCGGCAAGCGCAGGGTGGCGATAAAGCCGCCTTGTGCATGGTTGCTCAGCTCCAGCTGCCCGCCATGCCGCTCGGCCGCACGGCGGGCGATGGCCAGCCCCAGTCCATGGCCGCTGCTGGTTTGGCCGGGAGCGCGGTAGAAGGGCTCACCAAGCCGCGCCAACTGCTCAGGGGGCACGCCCGGACCATGGTCACGTACGCTCAGGCATAGCTGCTCGGCGTTTATGCGGGCCGTCAACTCGATGGCTTGGCCGGCTGGATTGAAGCGCCGCGCATTGCGCAGCAGGTTATCCAGCGCCCGTTGCAGCATGTCCGCCCAACCGTTGAACTGCAGGCCAGGCTCCAGCTGAATGCTGAGCAGTTGCTGCGGCGCGTCGAGGCGCGCATCTTCCTGCAGTTTGTTTAGCAACTGGCTGAGGTCGATTGGCTGCGCCGCACCCGGTTCGGCGTCGAGGCGGGCGAGGGCGAGGATTTCACTGATCAGCGCTTCCAGGCGGTCGCACTCTTGGCTCAGGCGCGGCCAATACTTTTCTTGCTCAAGATCATCCGCACGTTCGGTCAGCGCCAACGCGATACGCAGCCGCGCCAGTGGTGAGCGCAGCTCGTGGGAGACGTCGCGCAGCAGTTGGCGTTGACTGCTGATCAAGCCTTGCACGCGCTCACCCATACGGTTGAAGTCAGCGGCCAGTACGCCGAGCTCATCCCGTCGCTCGGCCAGTTTGGCCAGGCTGTTCTGTTGATAAGCCGTTTGTCCCAGGTCGTGCACGGCGCCGCGCAGGCGATTCAGCGGGCGGGTGATGGAGAGGGTTAGCCACAGGCTAAACAGCGTCAGTACCAGCATGGCAATCGCCAGCGCACTGAGTGGCCAGAGCAAGCTGTCGCGATGCCAGGCGGCGACTTCGGGGTTCGGGATGCGGTAGATAAACAGGTAGGCTTCGCCGCTGTTCGGGCTGGTGTAGTCGACGCTTAAGCGGCGCCAAGGTAGGTGCTTTTGATTGCGGTGGCGAGCTTCAAAAGCTGCCGCGCGGGGCGGGAAGGTGCCTTTGATCACCGGCTGGCCACTGTTATCCAGCACCTGCACGTCAATGCGGAACCTGCGTTTGCGTTGCTCCAGCAGTGCTTGGGCCGCTTGCGGGCCTTGTGTTTCGTAGCGTTGCGTCCATGTTTCGGCGAGGTCACCCATGCCGGGGTGCTGGCTGAGCAGCCAGGCGTCCTGGTTGAGCATGCGCCCAAGCAGTATGGACAGCCCGGCAACCAGCGCGATAGCCAGCCAGAAGCTGGCAAAGATGCGCCAAAACAGTGACCGCACGGTGATTCCTTCTAATGGGGATGGCTACGCCCGTCAGGCCTAGCAGCGTGACGGGCGTATAACGCTTAGGTTGCCTTAGTTCTTCTTGGCCTGCTCGGCCTGCCAGGCTTTGAATTGCATGTGCTCGGCGCGACGTTCCTGCATTTTTTTCTGGTGCTCGTCGAAGGCTTGCTGTTGCTCAGGGTTTAACAAGGCGCGGATGGCGCTGTGTTGTTTGTCCTTGGCCGCTTTTAATTCGTCCCGCATGGCTTTCTGTTCAGCGGCTGGAAGTTTCTCCAGGTAGCGCTGGGTGATCGCATGGCGGCTTTTCATCTGCTCGCCCATGAGTTTACGGACTTCGCGGTGCTGCTGTTTGCTCAGGTCGAGTTCTTTGAACATGCGGGAGCCGTGCTCGCCGCCATGCCGTGGGCCGTCTTCGGGCATGGCCATGGCCAGGGTTGGCAGGGTCATGGCGAGCAGTACTGCGGTCAGGGTCTTGCGCATGGTGTGTCTCCTTGTCTGAAACCGGTCGATACCGGATGAGCTCAGTCTAGGGCGAGCAAGGTCAGGGGCGGTCAGGGCAAGGTAAAGCTTAGGTAAAGGGCGCGGCTGAATGGATTGACTTAGAGCCTGTGTAAAACCTTGCGAGCCGGAGTTGTACAAGGCGCTACGTTAGTAACAGCCTTCGGCTGGTCAAAACGGCGAGGAAGCGGAGTTAACGGTTGTAAATGAGCATTGCTCGTTTCACTCGCCCTTTGGATCGCGCTAAGGCGTGTTAGCCGCAAGCCGCTTGCCGAGCCGGCTTTTAACGCAGCAGGGCCGACGCGCAGTAGGTTTAAACGCTGTAGTAGTAGCCGCGACTCCGCAGAGCCAGGATGCGCTGGCGGCCATCGGCATGCGGGCCGAGTTTTTTGCGCAGGTTGCTGACGTGCATGTCCAGGCTGCGGTCATACAGGGTCAGTTTGCGGCCGAGGGCCAGTTGCGCCAGTTCTTGCTTATCCACCGGTTCGCCTGGCTGTTGCAGCAGGGCTTCGAGGATGCGGCTTTCCGAGAGTGTCAGCGTGACCTCCTGTTCGCCCAGGGTTACGCTGCCGCGGGCCTGACTGTAGTGCAAATCACCAAGGTCGAGCGGGCTGTTGGGCGTGGCCGGTAGGCTGCGCCGCAATACCGCGCGCAAGCGTGCGGTGAGCTCGCGCGGATCGCAGGGCTTGGCCAGGTAATCGTCCGCGCCCAATTCCAGACCGAGGATCCGGTCCAGCGGTTCGCCACGGGCCGAGAGCATCAGCACCGGCAGTTCCGGGTGGTCGCTGCGCAACTGCTTGAGCAGCTCCAGACCACTGCCGTCGGGCAGCATCACATCCAGCACCACCGCATCCGGGCTGTGCGTGGCGAGGGCGTTACGGGCGCTGCTGCCGTCATGGCAGGCACTGACCCGAAAGCCTTCCTGGGTCAGCCAGCTGGTCAGCAGTTCGCAGAGTTCGACATCGTCGTCGATTAACAGCAGATCATTCATGGCTCAGTTGAGCCATTCACGGCGTGAGCCACGACCACGGCGCAGTAAGGCGCCGATCAGCACGCCGAGCAAGCCAGCCCCGGCGCCTGTGGCGAACCACATCTGCTGTTCGCTGATCAGTGGATGTGGGGTGCTGGTTTGGGCTTTTTTCAGCGCCAGCTTGAGGCGTTGGTTGTCCTGGCGCAGGCGCTGCAGTTGCGCTGTTTCGCGCTCGTTGCTGGCGTGTTGCAGTTGCGCGCCGAGCGCCTCGCGCTGTTCTTCACTGAGCGCCAGGCGCTGCTCAAGGTCGTCGATTTGCGCCTGCGGCGAGGCGGCTTCTGCCAAGGGTGGTGGGCTTTCTTCGGCGTGGACGACGGCCGGCAAGCACAGAGTCAAGAGCAGCAACAGCGGGCCTGAGCGCATTGGAACTCCTATCGTTGTAATTATTGTTTGCTTAATGAAGGGTTCGGATTAAGGCAAGACCAGCTTGAAAGGTTTTACCAGCACCGAGGCATACACCCCAGCAGCGCGGTAGGGGTCGGCTTCGGCCCATTGTTGCGCGGCGCTCAGCGATTCGAACTCCGCGACGACCAGGCTGCCGGTAAACCCTGCTGGGCCTGGGTCATTGCTGTCGACCGCAGGGTGTGGGCCAGCGAGGATCAAGCGGCCTTCAGTCTTCAATTGCTCCAGGCGCGCCAGATGCGCTGGGCGTGCATTCAGGCGGTTTTCCAGGGAGTTTTCCACATCGGTGGCAATGATGGCGTAGAGCATCTTGATCCTTAATATGAGTCGTTAGCGGTGGCTGCAGCGGTTGGAGAAGAGCAGCCTGTTTAGACAAAGTCGAGGAAATAGTGGCGCAAGCCAGCAAGAATCCACATCTGCCGGCATAATAACAAACATAAATGACTCGGAAAGCGCCCCTTATGGAAGTTGATTTACATTGCCATAGCACCGCATCAGACGGCGCGCTTGCGCCGGCTGTAGTGGTGGCGCGGGCGTTTGAGCGCGGGGTGCGGATGCTGGCACTGACCGATCACGACACCCTTGATGGCCTCGATGAAGCTGGCGCGGCTGCGCAGGCGCTGGGCATGCAGTTGGTCAATGGTATCGAGCTTTCCTGTCTCTGGGGCGGTGCGACCATTCATGTGTTGGGCTATGCCTTTAACCGTGAGGAGCCGGTTTTGCTGCAGGCGATTGCCGAGTTGCATGAGGGCCGCTGGTTGCGTGCCGCTGAAATCGCCAAGCGCTTGGATGCCAAAGGCATGCCGGGTGCGCTGGAAGGGGCGCGGGCTATTCAGCAGGAGTTGGGCGATAGCGGTAATGCCCCGGCGCGCCCGCATTTCGCCGATTTTCTGGTGCGTGGCGGTTATGTGAAGGATCGTGCCGAAGCGTTCCGTAAGTGGCTGGGGTCGGGCAAGCTTGGGGACGTCAAGCAGCATTGGCCGGAGCTGGCCCAAACAGTCGATACCTTGCGCCGCGCTGGCGCCTGGGTCAGCCTGGCGCATCCGTGGCAGTACGACTTTACTCGCAGTAAGCGCCGCAAGTTGATCGCCGACTTTGTCGGTGCCGGCGGGCATTCGTTGGAGGTGGTCAACGGTATGCAACCGGCCGATCAGGTGGGCAGCCTGGCGATTCTGGCGCGAGAGTTCGGCATGTTTGTCACTGCCGGCAGTGATTTCCATGCGCCAGGCCAGTGGTCTGAGTTGGGTGTTTATCGCCCAGTTCCCGAGGATCTACCGCCCCTGTGGGCACGGTTTAAACATGTCCAGCAGCCAGCTGCAATATGATCAGGATTCGACTGTGAGCCAATTCTTCCAGATTCATCCGGAAAACCCACAAGCGCGCCTGATCAAGCAGGCGGTGGAAATTATCCGCAGCGGCGGGGTTGTCATCTATCCAACCGACTCTTCTTATGCGGTGGGTTGCCATATTGGTGACAAGACGGCGATTGAGCGCATCCGCCGCATGCGCCAATTAGACGACAAGCACAACTTCACCTTGGTATGCCGTGATCTGTCCGAGCTCAGCACCTTTGCCAAGGTGGATACCGCCGCGTTCCGTCTGCTCAAGGCCCATACCCCTGGGCCTTACACCTTTATTCTCAACGCCACCCGCGAAGTGCCGCGCATGTTGCTGCACGCCAAGCGCCGCACCATTGGCCTGCGCGTGCCCAGCCATCCCATCGCCATGGCCCTGCTGGAAGAGCTCAACGAGCCACTGATGAGCGTCAGCTTGATCATGCCGGGTGAAACATTGCCGATGAGCGACCCATACGAAATGCGGCAAATCCTTGAGCATCAAGTTGATTTGATCATTGATGGCGGTTTCGGTGGGCTGGAGGCTTCCACCGTGGTCAGCCTGCTCGAGGACGAGCCGGAAGTGTTTCGCGTAGGCTGCGGTGATCCGTCGCCTTTTACGGATGATCTTTGAGTCTGGCTCTATATAATCGAGCTCCTTTGTCATTACAGGTAACCCGTTTTGAGTCTTGCTGACGCCGAACGCCGTGTGTTCTCGGGCATGCGCCCGAGTGGTCTGTTGCACCTGGGGCATTACCAGGGGGTGCTGAAGAATTGGGTGAAGCTGCAGCACACCTATGAGTGCTTCTTCTGCATTGTTGATCTGCACGCGCTGACGACTGACTACGATGATGTCGGCCCCTTGTCTCAGCGGGTCATGGACATGGCGGTGGACTGGTTGGCTGCAGGTGTCAGCCCCAGTTCGGCGACGCTGTTTGTGCAGTCACAAGTCCCTGAGCACGCCGAATTAAACCTGCTGCTGTCGATGATCTGCCCGCTCAGCTGGCTGGAGCGGGTGCCGTCCTATAAAGAGCAGCAGGAGCAGCTGCACGGCAAGGACCTCAGCACCTTCGGTTTTCTTGGTTACCCCTTACTGCAGGCGGCCGACATTCTCTTGTACCGCGCCGGCATCGTGCCGGTGGGCAGTGATCAGCTGGCGCATATCGAGTTCGCCCGTGATGTAGCAAGGCGCTTCAACCATTTGTATGGCCGCGAGCCAGGCTTTGAAGAAAAGGCCGAAGCGGCGATTATCAAACTGGGTAAAAAGACCGCCAAGCTCTACAACAGCTTGCGCAAGGCCTACCAGGAGCAAGGTGATGGCGAGGCGCTGGAAACCGCCCGCGCCCTGCTCAAAGAGCAGCAAAGCATCACCCTGGGTGATAAAGAGCGCCTGTATGGCTACCTGGAGGGGGGCGGCAAAATTCTCCTGATAGAACCGCAAGCCCTGTTGGGTGAGTCGCCCAAGTTGCTCGGGCTTGATGGCGGCAAAATGTCCAAGTCCAACAACAACGCGATCTTCCTGCGCGACAGCGCGCCGGCGATTGAAGAAAAGATCCGCCGTATGCCCACGGATCCGGCGCGGGTGCACCGGGATGACCCGGGCAACCCGGCCAATTGTCCGGTGTGGTCGTTGCATCAAGCGTATTCCAGCAGCCAGACCTGCGAGTGGGTGCAGCAAGGCTGCCGCAGCGCCGGCATTGGCTGCCTGGAGTGCAAGGGGCCGCTGATCGAGGCTGTGCAGCTAGAACTGCAGCCTTTGCAGACGCGTGCTGGCGATTATCAGGACAGCCCTGATTTGGTCCGGCAGATTCTCGCCGATGGCGCCGAGCGCGCACGTTCCGAAGCACGTGAAACCCTTAGCGAAGTGCGTCTTGCCCTTGGCCTGAATTACCGCTGAACCTACTGTCGAGAGTGACCATGTCCAGCGCGCCGCCCGAGGAACACCCCGATAGCCAGGCCAATGCCCAGCAGGAGCTGCCATTTGCCTTGGTGTATGGCCAGGCGGTCACCGAAATGCCGCTGGACCTGTATATCCCGCCGGATGCCTTGGAAGTGTTTCTCGAAGCCTTCGAAGGCCCGCTGGATCTGCTGCTGTACCTGATTCGTAAGCAGAATATCGATGTGCTGGACATCCCGGTGGCGGAAATTACCCGCCAGTACATGGGCTATGTCGAGCTGATGCAGTCGGTACGCCTGGAGTTGGCTGCCGAGTACTTGGTGATGGCCGCCATGCTCGCCGAGATCAAGTCACGCATGCTGTTGCCGCGCTCCAGCGAGGTTGAGACCGAAGAAGACGACCCGCGTGCCGAGCTGATCCGTCGCTTGCAAGAGTACGAGCGTTACAAAGCGGCGGCGGAAGGTATCGACGGGCTCAGCCGGGTCGGTCGAGACCTCACCGTGCCGCGTCTGGATGCCCCGGAAGCGCGGGCCCGCAAGCTGTTGCCGGATGTCAGCCTGGAAGAGGTGCTGTTGTCGATGGCCGAGGTCTTGCGCCGCGCCGACATGTTTGAGAACCACCAGGTGACGCGTGAGGCCCTGTCGACCCGCGAGCGCATGAGTGAGGTGCTTGAGCGCCTCAAAGGCGGCGCTTTCGTACCCTTTGTCAGCCTGTTTAGCGCTGAAGAAGGCAAGCTCGGGGTGGTGGTGACCTTTATGGCGGTGCTGGAGTTGATCAAGGAATCCTTGGTCGAGCTGGTGCAAAACGAGGCTTTCGGGCCCATCCATGTGCGTGCGCGGGCTGAATAAGCATGAACCTTAATGAACCTCGTGAGCTGGCCAGCCTGCTTGAAGCCTTTCTGCTGGCCTCCGGCAAGCCACAGTCGCTGGAGCGTTTGTTCGAGCTCTTTGAGGAGGCCGAGCGGCCGCAACCGGCGGTCTTCAAGAAGGCCCTGGTGCACTTGGGTAAATCCTGTGAGGGCCGGGCTTTTGAGTTGATCGAAGTCGCCTCCGGCTACCGCCTGCAAGTGCGTGAGAAGTACGCGCCCTGGGTCGGCCGGTTGTGGGAAGAGCGCCCGCAGCGCTACTCGCGCGCCATGCTCGAAACGCTGGCGTTAATTGCCTATCGGCAACCGATTACTCGGGGCGAGATTGAAGATGTGCGTGGCGTGGCGGTCAACAGCCATATCGTCAAAACCCTGCTGGAGCGCGAGTGGATTCGTGTGGTCGGCTACCGCGATGTGCCGGGTAAGCCGGCGATGTTCGCCACCACCAAGGCTTTTCTCGATCACTTCAACCTGAAAAGCCTCGATGAGTTGCCGCCGTTGGCCGCCTTGCGTGAGTTGGAGCCTGAACCCGCGCTGGCGTTCGACGATGAGATGGAGGCACCGCCAAGCCTGCAGGCACGTGCTGATCTAGCATTGGCCGATGAGCCCGCAGAGCCCGCGGGCGAGGAGACCAGTTTCAGCAGCCTGCTGGCTGAACTCGACTCGATGGAGCAGGGGCTGAAAACCGATTTCGAGGACCTGCCAGAGCAGGACGATGAGCATGCAGATGCCGACGAGCCCTACGAAACCCTGAATAAAGAGTAGCGGCCTGGTCCTGGCTGACATCGGTCGGGGTAGGGCTGACGGTTGTTCGTCTGCTAGCTGGTCGCAACCCGTGCGTGAGCGCCGCGTTTCGCGTATGCTCCGCGACCCTTCGACGACTCGAGTCGTCCAATCACTAAAGAAAACACCGGGAGGTGCCCAGATGAGTGAAGAAATCGAAGAATACAGCCCCGCAGGCGAAAAACTGCAGAAAGTCATGGCTCGTATGGGTCTGGCTTCACGCCGTGAAATCGAAGCTTGGATTACCGCTGGCCGCGTCAAGGTCAACGGCGCTGTCGCCAGCCTCGGTGTACGCGTTGACCTGCACGATGCGATTGCTGTCGATGGCAAGGTGATCCGCCGCGAAGAAGCTGCCGAAAGCGTGCGTCGCGTCATCATCTACAACAAGCCTGAAGGCGAGATCTGCACCCGTGACGACCCAGAAGGCCGTCCGACTGTATTTGATCGTCTGCCCCGGCCGAAAGATGGCCGCTGGATCAATATCGGTCGCCTCGACATCAATACCACCGGTCTGCTGATGTTCACCACCGACGGTGAGTTGGCCAACCGTTTGATGCACCCGTCCTTCCAGATGGACCGCGAGTACGCGGTGCGCGTACGTGGCGAAGTCGACGAAGAGATGATCGAGCGCCTGAAGGCGGGCGTGATGCTCGAAGACGGCCCGGCCAAGTTCACCGACATCAAGGTCGCGCCGGGCGGTGTGGGCTTCAACCATTGGTACCACTGCGTGGTGATGGAAGGCCGTAACCGTGAAGTGCGTCGTCTGTGGGAATCCCAGGGCCTGGTGGTCAGCCGTCTGAAACGCGTGCGTTTTGGTCCGGTATTTATCACTTCAGACCTGACCATGGGCCGCTGGCGCGAAATGAGCCAGCGCGAAGTCGACATCCTCAGCGAAGAAGTCGGCCTCAAGCCAGTGGCTTTGCCGGATATGAAAGAGAAAGCCCGCGACAAGATCGACCGCCTGCAGCGCAAATCGGCCAAGCCGGTGGGTCGTGCAGCGCGTCCGGAGCGCACCTTGCGCCCTGCCCATGGCGGCGGTGCCGCGGCGGGTGATCAGGGTCGTGCGCGTCCTGTGCGTGATGAAGCCGCTGAGCGCGGCGAGCGGCCAGTGCGCACCCCGCGTGCGCCGCGTGACGATCAAAGCAAGGGTACCCCGGTTGCCGAGCGTCCGCGTGACGTCAACAAGAAGCGTCCGGCCAAACCGGGTGCACAGCGTCCAGGTGTTGGCTTAAGCGATCGCCCGTCGGGCAAGCCGGCCGGTGCGCCCGCCAAGCGTCGTAGCCAGCCGGCCCGCGATGGTCAGCGTCCTGGCTTCGGCCGCGGTCCTAAACCAGAGTAATTGGCTCGAGTGGATACGAAAAAGGCGACCTTTGGGTCGCCTTTTTTATGATCTGCCTTCAATGGCGGTCGCTCTGCGGTCGTCGCTGCGTGACGTTAAAAATCCCTTCCGGTGAATTATCCGGCTGTGCGTTTAACCGGCCATCGACAGGCGGTTGCGGCCATCGCGCTTGGCGACAAACAGCGCGTTGTCGGCGCGACGCATCAGGCTGTCCATTGATTCGCCCGGCAGTAGGGTGGCGCAGCCGAGGCTGACCGACAGTTCGATGGCTTGGTTCTCTATCAGGCACTGGATGCCGAGTACCGCTGTGCGCAGGCGTTCGCCGACCATCGACGCCGCTTCGCAGTTGGTGCTGGAGAGCAGCGCCATAAATTCTTCACCGCCGTAGCGGAACACCATGTCGATATTGCGCAAGCTGTCTTTCAGTGCGTTGGCAACGGCTTTGAGTGCCTGGTCGCCGACCATGTGCCCGTGGTTATCGTTAACCCGTTTGAAGTGATCAATATCGACCATCAGTATCGACAAGGGCTGCAGGGTGCGGCGGGCAATATCCACTTCGCGCTTGAGTGCCTGTTCCAGGGCGATACGGTTGCCGGTTTCAGTCAGCGGGTCGCGCAATGCACTTTGCAGGGCGGCGCGGTAGAGCAAGGCGTTGCGTAACGGAAACAGCAGGCTGGCCAGCAACGATTCCAGCTGGCCAAGCTCATCCTCACTGAAGCGCTGGTTGCGGCGGAACGTCAACTCGCCGAGGTACTCGCCTTGATGGTTCAGGCGGTAGCCGGCCGAGTGACTGGAGCGTTCACCCAAATCCAGGCGCAGGTCGCAGGACGCCAGTTGGTAGCTCAGCGCGCCAAGGGGCACCAGGCGCTGCACTTCGCTGAAGAACAGCTCGAGAATGCGTTCGACTTCTAGAGAGGTTTGCAGGCGCAGGCTTAGCTGTTGGCGCAGTTGCGCCAGGCTGACCGGTTTCAGATTTTTTTGCAGGCGGCTGGCATAGCCAAGACGCTGCAGCTTGGCAGCATCGAAATCGATGGTGTTGGACGGGTTGTGCGGTGCCATGAAGCTCTACCTCTAGCGCTGTTCGCGACGTCTAGTAGAGGTAGAGCGAATATCGTGCCAATCTATTGGTGGTATTAAAAGTGCTTATATTTCATGTGCTTGTGTATTTTTAATAGGGCGGCCGGCAAGCTTTTGCCGGTTAAGTGGCGGGGCTGATGGCAATTGGCTGCCAGTCTCAGCGCTTGCCGCCGGTTTACCGGCGGCAAGCGCTGAGGTTATTGTGCGTCAAATGCCTGGCCATTGACGCCCGTGCTGTCCGGTCCCATCAAGTACAGGTAGATCGGCATGATTGCTTCGGGCAGCGGGTTGTTCGCCGGGTCTTCGCCTGGGTAGGCCTGGGCGCGCATGTCGGTGCGAGTGGCACCTGGGTTGATGCTGTTGGCGCGTACGTTACTGATGCCATCGACCTCATCGGCCAGTACCTGCATCAGGCCTTCGGTGGCGAACTTCGACACTGCGTAAGCGCCCCAGTAAGCGCGGCCCTTGCGGCCAACGCTGCTGGAGGTGAAGGCCACCGAGGCGTCCGTCGAGAGCTTCAGCAGCGGCAGCAGGGTGCTGGTGAGCATAAACATGGCGTTGACGTTGATCTGCATGACGCGCATGAAGTTATCCCCGGAGAGCTGCTCCAGCGGGGTGCGCGGGCCGATGATTGAGGCGTTGTGCAGCAGGCCGTCGAGCTTGCCAAATTCGCTTTCAATCATCGCCGCCAATTCGTCGTATTGGTGCGGTAGGGCGGTTTCCAGGTTAAACGGGATAACCGCGGCCTGAGGGTGGCCGGCGGCTTCGATGGCGTCGTACACCTGGCTGAGGTTTTCCTCGGTTTTACCCAGCAGCAGCACTGTGGCGCCGTGGGCGGCAAAGGTCTTGGCGGCGGTTGCGCCAATGCCACGGCCGGCACCGGTCACCAGAATTACCCGGCCCTTGAGCAGGTCGGGGCGAGCGGAGTAGTCAAACATCAATAAAGCCTCATTTCTGTAGGTGCGGGCAGCGTTTGTGCGCCCCCGGCAAGCATTCTCAGCAGCCGCACAGGGCTCGGTCGAGCACGGCGCGCAATTCCAGTGGGTGGTCGACCACCACGTCGGCGCCCCAGTTGCGTGGGTTGTCCTGTGGGTGGATGTAGCCATAGGTCACGGCGGCGGTTTTGCAGCCGGCGGCGCGGCCGGCCTCGATGTCACGCTCATCGTCACCGACAAACAGGGTGGCGGCCGGTTCTATGCCCATTTTGGCGCAGGCCAGCACGATCATCTCGGGGTCAGGTTTACTGCGGCTGACGTGGTCCGGGCAGATCAGTACCGCCGAGCGGGTTGCCAGGCCAAGCTGCTGCATGATTGGCTCGGCGTAGCGCACCGGCTTATTGGTCGCCACGCCCCAGATCAGCTTGGCCTGTTCGATCTCATTGAGCAGCTCAGCCATGCCATCGAAGGGCTTGGTCAGTACTGCGCAATGCGCCTGATAGCGCTCAAGAAACTCCAGGCGCAGCGCCTCAAAGCCTTCGGCGTCGGCTGTCAGGGCGAAGGTGGCCTCGACCATCGCGCGTGCGCCGCCGGACACCTGGTCGCGGATCAGCTTGTCGGCTATCGGTGGTAAACCGCGCTCGGCGCGCATGGCCTGGCAGATGGCGATAAAGTCCGGGGCGCTGTCGAGCAGGGTACCGTCCATATCAAATAGAACTGCGCGTAAACGCATGCCTCTCACTCCTCGCGCAGGGTCTGGATCATGTAGTTAACGTCAACATCGGCTTCCAGCTTGTAGCGTTTGCTCAGCGGGTTGTAGGTCAGGCCGATGATGTCTTTGACCTGCAGGCCGGCGTCACGGCTCCAAGCGCCCAGTTCGGAGGGGCGGATGAATTTCTTGAAGTCGTGGGTGCCGCGCGGTAGCAAACGCATCAGGTACTCGGCGCCGATGATGGCGAACAAGTAGGCCTTGGGGTTGCGGTTGATGGTGGAGAAAAACACCTGGCCGCCAGGCTTGACCATGCGGTAGCAGGCGCGGATTACCGAGGCTGGGTCCGGCACGTGTTCGAGCATTTCCAGGCAGGTGACCACATCGAATTGCTCGGGCATTTCTTCAGCCAGTGCTTCGGCGGTGATCTGCCTGTACTCGACGCTGACGCCGGACTCCAGCTGATGCAGTTGGGCTACGGCCAGCGGCGCTTCGCCCATGTCGATGCCGGTGACGGTCGCGCCGCGCTGGGCCATGGATTCGCTGAGGATGCCGCCGCCGCAGCCGACATCAAGGACCTTCTTGCCGGCCAGGCCGACACGCTCGTCAATCCAATTGACGCGCAGCGGGTTGATGTCGTGCAGGGGTTTGAATTCGCTTTCGCGGTCCCACCAGCGGTGGGCAAGGGCTTCGAATTTGGCGATTTCGGCGTGGTCGACGTTGCTCATATAAATCCCTGAATCAGGCTGCGGCGAGAGTGGGAGCGCAAGGTGCTCATGGTGCCAGTTTCGCCGGGTGGAGTGGCCGCCAGTTGGTCGGCCAATGTATGTCAGTTTGTCGCAGTGCGCATTGTGCGGGTGCGCTTATTTGCCGGCGATCTTCGCCCCCCAGGCGCGGGCGTTGGCGATGATCCGCTGTTCGTCCAGGCGTGTCAGGCTGCCGCCATCGAGTAATTGCTTGCCACCGACCCACAGGTGTTCGACGCAGGCGCGTCCGCCGGCATACAACAGCTGCGAGACAGGATCGTAAACCGGTTGCTGGCCCAGGCCGGAGAGGTCGAACGCGGCAATGTCGGCGGCCTTGCCCAGCTCCAGCGAGCCGATGTGCTCATCCAGGCCGAGGGCGCGCGCGCCGTTGAGGGTGGTCATGCGCAGGGCGCGATGGGCATCCAGGGCGGTGGCCGAGCCGGCGACGGCCTTGGCCAGTAGCGCTGCAGTGCGGGTTTCGCCGAGCAGGTCCAGGTCGTTATTGCTCGCCGCGCCGTCGGTGCCGATGGCGACATTGACGCCTGCCTGCCAGAGCTTCTCCACCGGGCAGAAACCGCTGGCCAGCTTGAGGTTGGATTCCGGGCAATGGATCACGCTGGTGTTGCTTGCCACCAGCAAGGCCAGGTCTTCGTCATCAACCTGGGTCATGTGCACCGCCTGAAAGCGCGGGCCGAGCAGTTCCAGGCGTGCCAGGCGGGCCAGTGGTCGTTCGCCGCGTTGCTCCAGGCTCTGCTGCACTTCAAAAGCGCTTTCGTGTACATGCATGTGAATGCCGGCGTCCAGCTCGGCGGCCAGCATGCGGATGTTTTCCAGCTTGTCGTCGCTAACCGTGTAAGGCGCGTGGGGGCCGAAGGCGACTTTCAGGCGCGGGTGGTGCTTGAGGTCGCTGAACAGACTAAGGCCCTTGCGTAGCGCCTCGTCAGCATCGCGCGCGCCGGGGATGGGGAAGTCCAGCACGGGGATGGTGATTTGCGCGCGAATTCCGCTCTTGTGCACCAGCTGGCTGGCGACCTCCGGAAAGAAGTACATGTCCGAGAAGCAGCTGATACCGCCTTTGATCTGCTCGGCAATGGCCAGCTCGGTGCCGTCCTCAACAAACTGCTCATTGACCCATTTGGCTTCGGCCGGCCAGATGTGCTGTTCCAGCCAGGTCATCAGCGGCAAGTCATCGGCCAGGCCGCGAAACAGGGTCATGGCCGCGTGCCCGTGGGCGTTGACCAGGCCCGGGGTGAGCAGTCGGTCTGGCAGTTCAAGTACCTGCAGGGCGCTGTGTTTAAGGGCTTCGGCGCGGGGCGCAATTAGTGCGATGCGGCCGTCGCGGATGCCCAGGCCGTGGTTCAGTAGCACCACACCAGCAGGTTCGACCGGTACCAGCCAGGTGGGCAGGAGCAGGAGGTCGAGCGGGGCTTGGGGCATGAGGGCGCTTCCGGCAGTCATCAGGACCGCGAGTTTATAGGGGAACGCCCTGGGCTTGAAGCGGCTGCGGCTGATCTGACGCGCCAGGTGAGGTGCTGTGCGTATAATGGCCGGCTTTTTTCGGTGGAGGTGTGTGATGCGCGAGCAATTGCTAGCGGCAGAGAAGGTCAAGGCCATCGAGTGGCGTGACGGCGTTCTGCATCTGCTCGATCAGCGCGCGTTGCCCTTTGAGCAAACCTGGCTCAGCTACCACTCGGCCGCGGATGTCGCAGAGGCGATTCGCAACATGGTGGTGCGCGGCGCGCCGGCCATCGGCATCAGTGCGGCCTATGCGATTGTTCTGGCGCTGCGTGCGCGCTTGCAGGCCGGCGGAGACTGGCGCGCTGCGCTGGAGGCGGACTTTCAGCTATTGGCCGATTCGCGGCCGACAGCAGTCAATCTGTTCTGGGCGCTCAAGTGCATGCGTGATCGGCTTGATCGGCTGAAAAGCAGCGATGACCCGCTGGCGCTGCTTGAGGCTACCGCCATCGGCATCCATCAGGGCGATCGCGAAGCCAACCTGACCATGGCTGAGTTGGGAGTCGACTTGATTCGCCGTCATCAAGGTAATCAGCAAAACCTGCTGACCCACTGCAATGCCGGAGCGCTGGCCACGGGCGGCTTTGGCACCGCTTTGGGGGTTATTCGTGCAGCCTTCCACGATGGCTTGCTTGAGCGTGTGTATGCCGATGAAACCCGCCCCTGGTTACAGGGCTCGCGGCTGACTGCTTGGGAATTGGCGGAGGATGGTATTCCGGTGACGGTAAGCGCCGACTCGGCCGCCGCGCACCTGATGAAAACCCGCGCTATCACCTGGGTAATCGTTGGAGCGGACCGCATTGCCGCCAATGGCGATGTGGCTAACAAAATCGGAACCTATCAATTAGCGGTGAATGCCATGCACCACGGTGTGCGTTTTATGGTGGTGGCGCCCAGTTCGACTATTGATATGGCCACCGAGCATGGTGACGACATCGTGCTGGAAGAGCGCGATGCCAGCGAGTTGCTTGAGCTGGGTGGAAAGCGTATCGCCGGCGAAGTGGATGCGCTGAATCCGGTGTTCGATGTGACTCCCGCTGACCTGATTGACTTTATCGTCACCGAGAAGGGCGTGGTGGATCGTCCGGATGCCGAGAAAATGGCGCAATTGATGTGCCGCAAGCGTCTGCATTGAGTGTTGTCTATTGAACGCACGCATCCAGTCGCTGGACGGGCGCTGGGGATAGGTGCGGCGCGGCGATTGTGGTAAGCTCCGGCGGTTTTCGGGGGTGCCCGTTAGGGGGCTCCTACCTGCGCAGATACATGGCATAACTTATTGATTTGTCGTGAGTCGCTATGAGCCGCAAGGCACGGCGACAGGCTCTGCACCGTTCAGGACGAATGGCGCGGAGTTTCACCAGAAAAAGGAACAAGGCTACTCATGGGCGAACTGGCCAAAGAAATCCTCCCGGTCAATATTGAAGACGAACTCAAGCAGTCCTACCTCGACTACGCGATGAGCGTAATTGTCGGGCGCGCACTACCGGATGCACGCGATGGCTTGAAGCCCGTGCACCGCCGTGTGCTGTTTGCCATGAGTGAGTTGGGTAACGACTGGAACAAGGCATACAAGAAGTCCGCCCGTGTGGTCGGTGACGTTATCGGTAAGTATCACCCACACGGTGATACGGCGGTGTACGACACCATCGTACGGATGGCGCAGCCATTCTCCCTGCGTTATCTGCTGGTTGATGGTCAGGGTAACTTCGGTTCGGTGGACGGCGATAACGCCGCGGCCATGCGCTACACCGAAGTGCGCATGACCAAGCTGGCCCATGAGCTGCTGGCTGACCTGCACAAAGAAACCGTGGACTGGGTGCCGAACTACGACGGCACGGAAATGATCCCGGCGGTGATGCCGACCAAGGTGCCCAACCTGTTGGTCAACGGCTCCAGCGGTATCGCCGTGGGCATGGCCACCAACATTCCACCGCACAACCTCACGGAAGTGATCAACGGCTGCCTGGCCTTGATCGACAACGCCGAGCTGACGGTCGATGAACTGATGCAGTACATCCCGGGCCCGGACTTCCCCACGGCGGCGATCATCAACGGTCGCGCCGGCATCATCGAGGCCTACCGCACCGGTCGTGGCCGCATCTACATGCGTGCCCGCGCGATTATCGAAGACATCGACAAGGTCGGTGGCCGCCAGCAGATCATCGTCAGCGAACTGCCGTACCAGCTGAACAAAGCCCGTTTGATCGAAAAGATCGCCGAGCTGGTGAAAGAGAAGAAGCTCGAAGGTATTACCGAGCTGCGCGATGAGTCTGACAAAGACGGCATGCGCATCGTCATCGAGCTGCGCCGTGGTGAAGTGCCGGAAGTGGTACTGAATAACCTCTACGCCCAGACCCAGATGCAGAGCGTATTCGGCATCAACGTGGTGGCGTTGATCGACGGCCAGCCGAAAGTCCTGAATCTCAAGGACATGCTCGAAGCCTTTATTCTGCACCGCCGTGAGGTGGTCACCCGCCGCACGGTGTTCGAGCTGCGCAAGGCGCGTGAGCGCGGCCACATCCTTGAAGGTCAGGCGGTTGCTCTGTCCAACATCGATCCGGTCATCGCCCTGATCAAAGCCTCGCCGACCCCTGCCGAAGCCAAGCTGGCGCTGATTGCCAATGCCTGGGAGTCCAGCGCAGTTGAGGCGATGGTTGAGCGTGCTGGTGCCGACTCCTGCCGCCCGGACGATCTTGATCCGCAGTACGGTCTGCGCGACGGCAAGTACTACCTGTCGCCAGAGCAAGCCCAGGCCATTCTTGAGTTGCGTCTGCACCGTTTGACCGGGCTTGAGCATGAAAAACTGCTGGCCGAGTATCAGGAAATTCTTACCCAGATCGGCGAGCTGATCCGCATCCTCACCAGCTCTGTGCGCCTGATGGAAGTGATCCGCGAAGAGCTGGAAGCGGTTAAAGCCGAGTTCGGTGATGCGCGTCGTACCGAGATTCTTGATAATCGCCTGGATCTGACCCTGGCGGACTTGATCACCGAAGAAGAGCGTGTGGTCACCATCTCCCACACCGGTTATGCCAAGAGCCAGCCGCTGCATGCCTACCAGGCGCAGCGGCGTGGTGGCAAAGGCAAGTCGGCCACCGGGATCAAGGATGAGGACTATATCGCCCACCTGCTGGTCGCCAATAGCCACGCCACCCTGTTGCTGTTCTCCAGCAAGGGTAAGGTGTACTGGCTGAAGACTTACGAAATTCCCGAGGCTTCGCGCGCGGCTCGTGGTCGTCCGCTGGTTAACTTGTTGCCGCTGGATGAAGGTGAGCACATCACCGCCATGCTGCAGATCGATCTGGAGGCGCTGCGTCAGCAAGCGCCAGAAGGCGATGAGCAAGACGACATCGAGGGTGTACTGGTCGAGCAGGACGAAGTCGAAGAGCTGGCCGAAGGCGATGACGCCGACGACGAAACCCCAGATGAGCCAACCGGTGCCTACATCTTTATGGCTACGGCCAAAGGCACTGTGAAGAAGACCCCGCTGGTGCAGTTCAGCCGTCCGCGCAGCTCGGGCCTGATTGCCCTCAAGCTGGACGAAGATGACACCCTGATCTCCGCCGCCATCACCGATGGTGCCTGCGAAGTGATGATGTTCTCTGACGGCGGCAAGGTCATCCGCTTCAAAGAAAGCAAAGTACGCACCATGGGCCGTACCGCACGCGGTGTGCGCGGCATGCGCCTGCCGGAAGGGCAGGAGATTATCTCCATGCTGATTCCTGAAAGCGGTGCGCAGATTCTCACCGCCTCCGAGCGTGGTTATGGCAAACGCACTGCGATGGACGAGTTCCCGCGTCGTGGTCGTGGTGGTCAGGGCGTAATCGCCATGGTCAGCAACGAGCGCAACGGCAAGCTGGTGGGTGCGGTGCAGGTGCTTGAAGGCGAAGAAATCATGCTGATTTCCGACCAAGGCACCCTGGTGCGTACCCGCGTCAGTGAGATTTCCAGCCTCGGCCGTAACACCCAGGGCGTGACCCTGATTAAGCTGGCCAAGGATGAAACCCTGGTCGGTCTTGAGCGTGTGCAGGAGCCGTCGGCGGACGATGACGAAGAGCTGCTGGAAGGCGAAGAGGTTGTTGATGGCGCGATGGCGGATGCAGGTGATGCACCCGAGGCCGCAGCTGACGAAAGCCCAATCAGCGAAGAGTGATTGATGTGAGTCGTAGGGTGGGTTGAGCTCAGCGATACCCACCGCGTGCGTAGGGCGGATTAGCCGAAGGCGTAACCCGCCAGTCGGCAGCAATGATGGGTTACGTCGCTGCGCGTCTAACCCATCCTACGGGCGGTGATTAAGGCAGTGGATGCGTCAATGCGAGGTGCGTTGACGCTCGGTGAATCTGAGAGAGAGTGGATGTGAGCAAGCGAGCCTTTAACTTCTGCGCCGGCCCGGCCGCGCTTCCTGAAGCTGTTCTGCAACGCGCCCAGGCGGAGCTCCTCGATTGGCAAGGCAAAGGCCTGTCGGTCATGGAAATGAGCCACCGCAGCGAGGAGTACACCTCCATCGCGGAAAAAGCCGAACAAGACCTGCGTGACCTGATGGACATTCCATCGGATTATAAAGTGCTGTTTCTGCAAGGCGGCGCCAGCCAGCAGTTCGCTGAAATCCCACTTAACCTGCTGCCCGAAGACGGTGTCGCCGACTATATCGACACCGGTATCTGGTCGAAGAAAAGCATCGAAGAAGCCAGCCGCTACGGCAACATCAATGTCGCCGCCAGTGCCAAAGCCTATGACTACTTCGCCATTCCGGGGCAGAACGACTGGCAGCTGTCGAAAGACGCCGCCTACCTGCACTACGCCAGCAACGAAACCATCGGTGGTCTGCAGTTCGATTGGGTCCCTGAGCTAGGTGATGTGCCGTTGGTCGCGGACATGTCCTCCGACATCCTCTCGCGGCCGATTGATGTGTCGAAGTTCGGCCTGATTTACGCCGGCGCGCAGAAGAACATCGGCCCCAGCGGCCTGGTGGTGACTATTGTTCGCGAAGACCTGCTCGGCCGTGCCCGCAGCGTCTGCCCGACCATGCTCAACTACAAAATCGCCGCCGATAACGGCTCGATGTACAACACGCCGGCGACGTTCTCCTGGTACCTCTCCGGCCTGGTGTTCGAATGGCTGAAAGAGCAGGGCGGTGTCGCGGCGATGGAGCGGATTAACCGCGCCAAGAAAGACCTGCTGTACAAAGCCATCGATACCAGTGATTTCTACAGCAACCCGATTGCCGTGAATGCCCGTTCCTGGATGAACGTGCCGTTCCGTCTGGCTGACGAGAAGCTCGACAAGGCCTTCCTCGCCGGTGCCGACGCGCGTGGCCTGCTTAACCTCAAGGGGCATCGCTCGGTCGGCGGCATGCGTGCCTCGATCTATAACGCGGTGGGCCTGGAGGCTGTTGAGGCGCTGGTTGCCTATATGGCAGAGTTCGAAAAGGAGCACGGCTGATGAGCGACGTAGTTTCCGAGCAGGAGTTGCAGGCCCTGCGTCTGCGCATCGATAGCCTCGATGAAAAGATTCTTGCGCTGATCAGTGATCGTGCAAGCTGCGCCGAAGAAGTCGCACGAGTGAAGATGAAGGCCCTGCCGGAAGGCGAGAAGCCGGTGTTCTACCGTCCCGAGCGTGAAGCTCAGGTGCTCAAACGCATCATGGAGCGCAATAAGGGGCCGTTGGGCAACGAGGAAATGGCGCGGTTGTTCCGTGAAATCATGTCCTCCTGCCTGGCCCTGGAAAATCCGCTGAAGGTTGCTTACCTCGGCCCGGAAGGCACCTTCTCACAAGCGGCGGCAATGAAGCATTTCGGTCACGCGGTGATCAGCGTGCCGATGGCGGCTATCGATGAAGTGTTCCGCGAAGTGGCAGCCGGTGCGGTGAACTTCGGCGTGGTGCCGGTGGAGAACTCCACCGAAGGTGCCATCAACCATACCCTCGACAGCTTCCTTGAGCACGACATGGTCATCTGTGGCGAAGTCGAGCTGCGTATTCACCACCACCTGCTGGTCGGCGAAACCACCAAGACCGACAAGATTACCCGCATCTATTCCCACGCCCAGTCGTTGGCGCAGTGCCGCAAGTGGCTGGATGCACATTACCCCAACGTCGAGCGTGTGGCTGTTTCGAGCAACGCCGACGCCGCCAGGCGGGTAAAAAGCGAGTGGAACAGCGCGGCGATTGCCGGTGACATGGCGGCCAGCTTGTACGGCCTAAGCAAAATTGCCGAAAAGATTGAGGATCGCCCGGACAACTCCACGCGCTTCCTGATTATTGGCAGCCAGGAAGTACCACCGACCGGTGACGATAAGACCTCTGTGATCATTTCCATGAGCAACAAGCCGGGCGCGTTGCATGAGTTGCTGGTGCCGTTCCACCATAACGGCATCGACCTGACTCGCATCGAAACCCGCCCGTCGCGCAGCGGTAAATGGACCTATGTGTTCTTTATCGACTTCGTTGGCCACCACCGCGACCCGCTGATCAAGGACGTGCTGGAAAAGATCAATCAGGAAGCTGTGGCGCTCAAGGTGCTGGGCTCCTACCCCAAAGCGGTACTTTAAAACTGCTGCGGCACGCCTCGGGTTTCAAGCTACACGCGCATCGACGCCGGGCTGTACTTGGGGCTTGCGGCTTTAAGCGTGAGGCTTTGTTATGACCGATTTCCTCGCCTTGGCCCAGCCAGGCGTACAGCAGTTGTCGCCCTATGTGCCAGGCAAGCCGGTGGATGAGCTGGCCCGTGAGCTGGACCTGGATCCGGCCAGCATCGTCAAGCTGGCGAGTAACGAAAACCCACTCGGCCCCAGCCCTAAAGCCCTGGAGGCGATTCGTGCCGAGCTGGTCGAGCTGACGCGTTACCCCGACGGCAATGGTTTTGAGCTGAAAAGCCGCCTGGCTGCGCGCTGCGCTGTGCAGGTTAATCAGGTCACCCTGGGCAATGGATCCAACGACATTCTCGACCTGGTCGCACGTGCCTACCTGGCTCCAGGGCTGAATGCGGTGTTTAGTCAGTACGCCTTTGCCGTCTACCCGATTGCCACTCAGGCCGTCGGCGCGCAGGGCAAGGTGGTGCCGGCTCAGGGCTATGGTCATGACCTTGAGGCCATGCTCGCCGCCATCGATGAAAATACTCGCGTGGTGTTTATCGCCAATCCGAACAATCCGACGGGCACCTGGTTCGGCCCTGAGGCGCTAGAGCGCTTCCTGTCGCAGGTGCCAGGCAATGTACTGGTGGTGCTGGATGAAGCGTATATCGAGTATGCCGAAGGTGATGAGCTGCCCGATGGCCTTAAATACCTTTCGCGTTACGACAACCTGCTGGTCTCGCGCACCTTTTCCAAGGCCTATGGCCTGGCGGCACTGCGCGTTGGTTATGCGCTGAGCTCGGCGCAGATTGCCGATGTGCTTAACCGTGTGCGTCAGCCGTTCAATGTCAACAGCCTGGCGTTGGCGGCGGCTTGTGCGGCGCTGGATGATGCCGATTACCTAGCCAAAAGCCGTCAGCTCAATGATGCCGGCATGGCCCAGCTTGAGGCGGGGTTGAGTGCATTGGGGTTAAGCTGGATTGCGTCCAAGGGCAACTTTATTGCCGTGGATTTTGCCCGTGATACCGCTGCGATTAATCAGGCGCTGCTGCGCGCCGGGGTTATCGTGCGGCCGGTAGGCGGCTATGGCATGCCAACTTTTTTACGGGTATCGATTGGTTTGCCGGCTGAAAATGCCCGCTTCCTTGAAGTGTTGACCGGGGTGTTGAGCGCGTGAGTGATTTCAACGCGGCTGCCACTCCGTTGCCATCTGCCGCGCCTAAACTCGGGCGCCTGGTGGTTATTGGCCTGGGGCTGATTGGCGGCTCCTTTGCCAAGGGGCTGCGTGAGCGCGGCCTGTTCAGTGAAGTGGTGGGGGTCGATTTGGACCCCGAGTCCCAGCGCCTGGCCGTTGCCTTGGGCGTGGTTGATCGCTGTGAAACCGACCTGGCAACGGCCTGCCAGGGTGCAGCGGTGATTCAATTGGCGGTGCCGATCCTGGCCATGGAGAAGCTCCTAGCGGAACTGGCTAAGCTTGATCTCGGCGCAGCGGTGCTGACCGATGTCGGCAGCGCCAAGGGTAATGTGCTGCGCGCTGCGCGCCTGGCCTTTACTGATCGACAGGTGCGTTTTGTGCCGGGGCATCCAATTGCCGGTTCCGAGCAAAGTGGCGTCGAGGCGGCCAATGTCGAGCTGTTTCGCCGGCATAAAGTGATCCTGACGCCGAGCGAGCAGAGTGATGCGGCGGCGTTGGCGCTGGTCGATAACCTGTGGCGCGAGCTGGGGGCGGATGTCGAGCACATGGAGGTCGAGCATCACGATCAGGTGCTGGCCGCAACCAGCCACCTGCCGCACCTACTGGCCTTCACGCTGGTGGACTCGCTGGCCAAGCGCAGTGAGAACCTGGAGATATTTCGTTACGCTGCCGGCGGCTTTCGTGATTTCACGCGCATCGCTGGCAGTGATCCAGTCATGTGGCATGACATCTTTCTCGCCAATCGCGAGGCAGTACTGCGCACGCTGGACGTATTTCGCGACGACCTCGACGCCTTGCGCGACGCGGTTGACGCTGGGGACGGGCATCAATTGCTGGGCGTATTTACCCGCGCCCGCGTGGCCCGTGAGCATTTCGGCAAAATTCTCGCCCGTAGGGCCTATGTGGACGCTATGCACTCGAACGATCTGATTTTTCTGGCTAACCCTGGCGGCAAACTCTCTGGGCGAATTCGCGTGCCAGGTGATAAATCCATCTCGCACCGCTCGATCATGCTCGGCTCGATAGCCGAGGGTGTGACTGAGGTTGAGGGCTTCCTTGAAGGTGAGGATGCTCTGGCGACCATTCAAGCGTTCCGCGACATGGGTGTGGTCATCGAAGGCCCGCACCATGGTCGCGTCACTGTGCATGGTGTCGGTATGCGTGGTCTCAAGGCGCCGCCTGGGCCGATCTACCTGGGTAACTCGGGTACCTCGATGCGCCTGCTGGCGGGCCTGCTGGCGGCGCAGTCCTTCGATACCACCTTGACCGGTGATGCTTCGCTGTCCAAGCGGCCGATGAATCGCGTGGCCAAGCCATTGCGGGCCATGGGTGCAATTATTGAAACCGGGCCGGAAGGGCATCCGCCGCTGACCATTCGTGCCGGCGGTCGTCTGGGCGGTATGACTTATGAAATGCCGATGGCCAGCGCTCAGGTCAAATCCTGCATGTTGTTAGCGGGGTTGTATGCGGCCGGTACGACCACAGTGATTGAGCCTGCACCGACCCGTGATCATACCGAGCGTATGCTGCGTGGCTTCGGCTATCCGGTTACTGTCGAGGGCAATAGCGCTACCGTGGAGTCGGGTCATAAGCTGGTCGCCACTCATATTGAGGTACCGGCGGATATTTCTTCGGCCGCCTTCTTCCTGGTTGCTGCCAGCATCGCTGAAGACTCTGAGCTGGTTCTTGAGCATGTTGGGATCAACCCGACCCGCACCGGGGTGATCGATATTCTCCGCCTGATGGGTGGCGATATCGCCCTGGAAAACCAGCGTGAGGTAGGTGGCGAGCCGGTGGCGGATATCCGCGTGCGCAGTGCTAAGCTCAAAGGTATTGATATCCCTGAGGACTTGGTGCCGCTGGCTATCGATGAGTTCCCGGTACTGTTCGTCGCCGCTTCGGTGGCCAAAGGGCGCACGGTGCTGCGTGGTGCCGAAGAATTGCGGGTCAAGGAGTCCGACCGTATTCAGGTCATGGTAGATGGTCTGACTGCGCTGGGCGTTAAGGCTGAGCCTACCTCGGATGGCATCATCATCGACGGTGGCAGCATCGGTGGTGGTGAGGTCTGGGCGCATGGTGATCACCGCATCGCTATGTCGTTTAGCATCGCCTCCTTGCGTGCGACTGCGCCGATTCGCATCCACGACTGCGCTAACGTCGCCACCTCGTTCCCCAACTTTCTGGCGCTGTCGGCTCAGGTCGGCATCCGTGTCGCTGAAGAGGGCAAGCTATGATCGTCGCTCCGGTTATCACCATCGACGGTCCGAGTGGTTCGGGCAAGGGTACGGTTGCCGGCTTGCTAGCCAAGCAGCTGGGCTGGAATCTCCTGGACTCGGGTGCGCTCTATCGTCTGCTGGCGTTTGCTGCGGGCAATCATGGTGTCGACCTGACCAACGAAGAGGCGATGAAGCTGCTTGCCGCTCATCTGGATGTGCAATTTATTGCTGCCGGTGAGGGTCATGGTCAGCGCATTATTCTCGAAGGTGAAGAGGTCACTGATCTGATTCGTAATGAGCAGGTCGGTGCCGGTGCTTCGCTCGTCGCATCCTTGCCGGCGGTGCGTGATGCGCTGCTGCAACGCCAGCAAGCATTTCAGGAAATGCCGGGGCTGATTGCCGATGGTCGCGACATGGGCACCGTAGTGTTTCCCGATGCGCCACTGAAGGTTTTCCTCACCGCCAGCGCCGAGGAGCGTGCCCGTCGACGCTACTTGCAGTTGAAGGAAAAAGGCGATGATGTTAATCTCGCGAGTCTTCTTGATGAGATTCAGGCGCGCGATGAGCGCGATACTCAGCGTGCAGTGGCCCCGCTCAAGCCAGCGGCCGATGCAATCCAGCTGGATTCCACTGAACTCTCGATTGAACAAGTGCTTGAACGAATTCTCAGTGAGGTCGCCGATCGCGACCTTGCTGGATGACCAGAGCCACAGCTGCTTAAGCTGACCGGCTCGCCAAGGAAACTTTCGGGAACCCAGTCCTAGACCCGTCTGCTTCTTTTTACATAAACGTACCCACATTGTCTGGAGTGTGGTTTGGGCGGATTCCCTGCCCTGAATCAACAGGAATTAAAATGAGCGAAAGCTTTGCTGAACTGTTTGAAGAAAGCCTAAAAACCCTGAACCTTCAGGCAGGCTCAATCATCACCGCCATCATCGTTGACATCGATTACCAAGCTGGTTGGGTAACCGTTCACGCTGGTTTGAAGTCTGAAGGCCTCATCCCGCTGGAACAGTTCCACAACGACGCTGGCGAGTTGACTATCAAGGTCGGTGACGAAGTTCACGTAGCGCTGGACGCGGTTGAAGATGGCTTTGGTGAAACCAAGCTGTCCCGTGAAAAAGCCAAGCGTGCTGAGTGCTGGATCGTTCTGGAAGCAGCTTTCGCCGCTGAGGAAGTGGTTACGGGCGTTATCAACGGTAAGGTTAAGGGCGGCTTCACAGTCGACGTTAACGGCATCCGTGCGTTCCTGCCAGGTTCCTTGGTCGATGTCCGTCCAGTGCGTGATACCACTCACCTGGAAGGCAAAGAGCTCGAATTCAAAGTCATCAAGCTGGACCAGAAGCGCAACAACGTTGTTGTTTCCCGTCGCAGCGTCCTCGAAGCCGAGAACTCCGCAGAGCGCGAAGCGCTGCTGGAATCCTTGCAGGAAGGTCAGCAAGTTAAAGGTATCGTTAAGAACCTCACGGATTACGGCGCATTCGTCGATCTGGGTGGCGTCGATGGCCTGCTGCACATCACCGACATGGCGTGGAAGCGTATCAAGCATCCGTCCGAAATCGTCAACGTTGGTGACGAGATCGACGTCAAGATCCTCAAGTACGATCGTGAGCGCAACCGTGTTTCCCTCGGCCTTAAGCAGCTGGGCGAAGATCCATGGGTTGCCATCAAGGCGCGTTACCCGCAGGACACCCGTGTTACTGCGCGCGTAACCAACCTGACCGACTACGGCTGCTTCGCAGAGCTGGAAGAAGGCGTGGAAGGCCTGGTGCACGTATCCGAAATGGATTGGACCAACAAAAACATCCATCCTTCGAAGGTCGTTAACGTCGGCGACGAAGTGGAAGTTATGGTTCTCGATATCGACGAAGAGCGTCGTCGTATCTCCTTGGGTATCAAGCAGTGCAAAACTAACCCGTGGGAAGATTTCTCCGGTCAGTTCAACAAGGGCGACAAGATCTCCGGCACCATCAAGTCGATCACCGATTTCGGTATCTTCATTGGTCTGGATGGCGGCATCGACGGCCTCGTTCACCTGTCCGACATTTCCTGGAATGAAGTAGGCGAAGAAGCTGTACGCCGCTTCAAGAAGGGCGATGAGCTGGAAACTGTGATCCTCTCCGTTGACCCGGAGCGTGAGCGTATTTCCCTCGGCATCAAGCAGTTGGAAGAAGATCCGTTCTCCGACTACGTTGCTGTTAACGATAAAGGCACCATCGTGCGCGGTATCGTTAAAGAAGTTGACGCTAAGGGCGCAATCATCACCCTGGCCGAAGGCATCGAAGCTACACTAAAAGCTTCCGAAATCAGCCGTGACCGCGTTGAAGACGCGCGTAACGTGCTGAAAGAAGGCGAAGAAGTAGAAGCCAAGATCATCAGCGTTGACCGTAAGAGCCGCGTAATCAGCTTGTCGGTCAAGTCGAAAGACGTTGAAGACGAAAAAGAAGCAATCCAGAGCCTGCGCGACAAGCCAGCTGCCTCTGACATTGCTGCGGGCCCGACCACTCTTGGTGATCTGCTCCGCGCGCAAATGGAAAAGCAGAACTAAGTTCAGCTAATCCACAAAAAAGGGCGACTTCGGTCGCCCTTTTTTGTGCCTGAAAATCGCTAAGGTATTGTTTTATAGGCTGTTCAAATCCAACCAGGCATGCTAAAACCGTTCTATCTAGTGATCTAGCCGCTTGAAAAAGAAGGGAAAAACATGACCAAGTCGGAGTTGATCGAGCGCATTGTCACCCATCAGGGGCAGCTCTCGTCAAAGGATGTCGAGTTAGCGATCAAGACCATGCTGGAGCAAATGTCTCAGGCCCTGTCGACAGGCGATCGCATCGAGATTCGCGGCTTTGGCAGTTTCTCGCTGCACTACCGCGCGCCACGGGTAGGGCGTAACCCCAAGACGGGGGATTCTGTTCGCTTGGATGGGAAATTTGTACCGCATTTCAAGCCGGGCAAGGAGTTGCGGGATCGGGTGAATGAGGATGAGTAAGGTGTTTTGGTTTACTCAATCATTAACAGGCGGCTAAGTCGGTAGCGATATCTAGGTCCTAGATCTTCCAGAAAATGAAGTGTCTAAGGTGTAAGGAGTCGACCATCTTGTAAGTCTCTGATGCCGGTATGGCTGGCCCAAGTTACCGTGTCACGAGGCGGGGGCCTGAGCACGATTTGCTCTTTATGCTTTGGTCGTTTGTGCAGCATCCCATCGATATATGCGGTTTGCTGTAGCGTCTGGCGCGCATATCCCTCATCTGAAAATACGTTACGTACTATCTCCTCGCTCAAGCTGTTGAGGCTCAGTGATTCAGGACGCCCCGATATGGTGCTAAGCTTCGCCCAGTAATGAGGTGTTTACGTGATCAGAAGGTCATTCGGTCTAGGCCTCAAACTTGAAGCGGCCGGCTTGGTTCTAGATCAAAGCTATTCAATTCCGGGGGGGGGGGTGAAAATCCATGAATGATTCATGCTTCAGGCCATCCCTAAGAAGGTTTGTGTGCTCTTGCTCTGCAACTGAATACGTGTAGTGCTTTGACTTCGAGTATCAGATCGTAGTGTTAGGAGTTTATGCAGTCTGCCTATGAGGCATTATGTGCCGACCCAACTCAATAGCCGTATCGCGCATACCTCACTTTCTAATACATGAAGAAGTTATTTACCGGGAAAGCTTTTTGATATATTATGAAACTTTGAAAGTGGTTTGGGTCTATCTATATATTAAAACAAATGTCTCGGAAGAGGTTAGGGTGGGTAGGGGTATTATGTAATTGTTGCAGTAGCCAAAATTCAATACTTGATTTGACGGTTGTGTACTTGTAGTGACCGCTCTTAATAATTATTTGATATGTCTAAATGAATATGATGTGGGTGGAAAATAAATTACATTCACCTTGTTCAGGATATATTGCTATGTAAGTAGAAGAGTAATGACATTTAATTCAATTACCCCTATTGTTCTTTGTGGTGGTTCTGGCTCTCGATTGTGGCCGTTGTCACGCAGGAGTTTTCCAAAGCAGTTTGTGCCGCTGATAGGCGGTAAAAGTCTATTGCAGTTGACGCTTGAGCGAGTTTCTTGTCTCGCAGATAATGTGCTGCTGGTTGCTTCCGAAGAGCACCGTTTTTTAGTATCTGACAATCTTAATCTCGCACAGCTAAAAGGGTGCGCAATACTAGAGCCTTGTGCTCGCAATACCACAGCGGCTATGGCGCTGGCAGCGCTGACCTGTGGAAAAGAGGGGCGTGATCTTCTTCTTTTCTGTCCGGCGGATCACCATATACCTGACAGTGAGAGTTTTGCGAAAACCGTTTGGGAAGGTATCGACCAGGCCAAAGCTGGGGCCATAGTGACGTTTGGTATTGTGCCAAGCTTTCCTTCCACGGCATATGGGTACATTCAGCAAGGCGGCATTGAAGAAAACGGTGGTCGATGTGTCGAGAAATTCGTAGAGAAGCCTGATGCAGCCACAGCACAAAAGCTACTACTAGCTGGAAATGTCTTTTGGAATGCGGGCATCTTTATGTGCAAAGCTACTGTTTTGATCGATGCCCTTGAACAATATGCTTCCGATATTCTAGCTGTATGTCGCGCATCTCTTGAAGCAGCCGAATGCGAGGAGCTCTCAAGAGATACGATCTTTACTCGGCCGGACGCCACCATTTTTGCAACTTGCAGATCACAAAGTATTGATTACTCCGTTATGGAGCATCACGAGAATGTGGTGGTAGTACCTTTCAATGGTCAGTGGAGCGACGTGGGTAGCTGGAACGCTCTGGCCGAGTTGACGAAGGCGGACGATGCCGGAAACAGAATCCACGGACAAGGAACTGTCAGCCGGTCAAGCAATACATTTATTCATGCCCCTCATCGGCCGGTTGTCGCTCTAGGTATCGAGAATCTGCTGATTATAGACACACTGGATGCTGTGCTAATTACACACAAGGACCATGCAGAACATGTCAAAGACATCGTTGTGCAACTTGAAAATGAAAAGTGTAGTCAAGCCATTTCTCATCGGAAGGTTTCACGTCCTTGGGGGTGGTACGACAGTATTGATATGGGAGATCGCTTCCAGGTAAAACGAATCGGTGTCAAACCGGGTGCATCCTTATCCTTGCAAAAGCATCACCACCGAGCTGAACATTGGATTGTGGTAAAAGGCACGGCTGAGGTGACGCGAGGAAGCGAAACCTTTCTTTTGACAGAGAATCAATCCACTTACATTCCCATTGGGGAACTCCATCGCCTGAAAAACCCTGGGATGGTTGAACTCGAAATAATAGAAGTTCAATCAGGTAGTTATTTGGGCGAAAACGATATAGTTAGATTTGAAGATAATTATGGAAGAGCAAATGACTAAGAAAGCACTTATAACCGGCGTTACCGGACAAGATGGCGCCTATCTTGCTGAACTGCTGCTGAGCAAAGGCTACGAAGTGCACGGCATAAAACGCCGCAGTTCGTCGTTCAACACCGCTCGCATTGATCATTTGTTCCATGACGTCCACGATGAAGGCCTGCCATTCTTCTTGCATCATGGTGATATGACAGACTCTTCCAGTCTGACTCGAATCATTCAAAAAGTGCAGCCAGATGAAATCTATAACCTGGCGGCACAAAGTCACGTTGCTGTTTCATTCGAAGAGCCGGAATACACTGCAAACTCCGATGCTCTGGGCGCCTTGCGTATTCTCGAAGCTATTCGAATTCTGGGCCTCGAGAAAAAGACCCGTTTCTATCAAGCCTCAACTTCCGAACTTTACGGCTTGGTTCAAGAAACCCCGCAAAAAGAAACAACACCGTTCTATCCGCGTAGCCCTTATGCCGTAGCAAAACTGTATGCGTACTGGATCACCGTCAACTACCGTGAAGCCTATGGCATCTACGCCTGCAACGGCATTTTGTTTAACCACGAAAGCCCTATCCGTGGTGAAACATTTGTGACGCGTAAAATTACGCGTGCACTCGCGCGCATCAAGCTGGGACTGCAAGACTGCCTGTATCTTGGCAACATGGACTCGCTGCGCGACTGGGGCCACGCCAAAGACTACGTCGAGATGCAATGGCTCATGCTTCAACAGGAAAATCCTGAAGACTTCGTGATAGCAACTGGCGTGCAGTACAGCGTGCGCGACTTCGTCAATGCTGCTGCTCAGGAACTGGGTATTAAAATTACCTGGCAGGGCAAAGATGAAGAAGAAAAAGGCATCGACGAAACCGGTAAATGCATTGTGGCAGTCGATCCTCGCTACTTCCGCCCAACCGAGGTTGAAACCTTGCTGGGTGACGCTTCCAAAGCTAAAACCAAGCTCGGCTGGACACCAAAAATCACCTTTGCTGAGCTCGTTAGCGAAATGGTTCGTGAAGACCTGAAAACCGCCGAGCGCGATGAATTGACTCGCAAACACGGCTACACCACTTTCAGTGGCAATGAATAACATTACTTGGCAAGCCATTAGATGAGCAAAATGCGAATATTGTTGACTGGGGGAGGGGGGATGGTCGGGCGCAACGTGCTTGACCATCCAGAGATCAGCAGCTTTGAAGTGCTGGCACCGCGCAGCAACGAACTGGATCTGCGTGACTACAACGCGGTTCAGGCTTATCTGGAGCAGCATAAACCTGATCTAGTGATTCACGCCGCGGGTAAAGTGGGTGGTATTCAGGCCAACATCAAGGAGCCAGTAAGCTTTTTGCTGGACAATCTGGATATGGGCCGCAATATCGCGTGGGCGGCCTACAAGGCAGGCATAACACGCCTGATTAACCTTGGCAGTTCCTGCATGTACCCGCGCAATCATTCCGAGCCATTGAGCGAAGACATGGTTCTCAAAGGAGAACTGGAGCCGACGAACGAAGGTTACGCTTTAGCCAAGGTTGCGACCGCGCGCCTGTGCGAATACATCATGCGCGAAGACGCCCGCTTTCAATATAAGACACTGATACCATGCAACATCTACGGTCGCTATGACAAATTCGACCCCATTCACTCACATCTCTTGCCGGCGATCATTCACAAGATCCACCTGGCGAAAAAGAATGGCGAGCATTCGGTGGAGATTTGGGGCGACGGCAACGCCAGGCGTGAATTCATGTATGGCGGCGACTTGGCAGACGCTATCGTGCAAGCGATAAAGGGGTTTGATTCAATGCCACCCTATCTGAATATTGGGCTAGGGCACGACTTCTCTATCAATCAGTATTATCAAGCTGTAGCCGCAGTGATGGGGTATGACGGACGGTTCGAGCACAACCTCGAAAGACCTGTAGGAATGGCGCGCAAATTAGTGAGCATCGAGCGTCAGACATTATGGGGATGGAGCCCGCGCCACACCCTGCAAGAAGGCGTCGAAAAGACCTATAGCTATTATCTGGAGCATCAGCAATGAGTATAAAATTTCCGCTGGCAGCCTCTTCTTGGGAGAAAGAAGAGCTCGACGCCATGCAACGTGTTATCGCCACCGGCATGTTCACCATGGGCGAACAGGTTAAAGCATTTGAGCGGGACTTTGCGCAGTACGTAGGCAGTAAACATTGCATAATGGTGAACTCCGGTTCTTCCGCAAACTTATTGATTGTTGCAGCATTGTTCTACACTCAGAATTCTTCATTAAAGCTTAAGCGTGGCGATGAAATTATCGTACCTGCTGTTTCCTGGAGCACTACTTACTACCCGTTATATCAATACGGTCTCAAGATCAAGTTCGTCGATATCGACCTTCAAACGCTTAACTACGACCTTGAGCAACTTGCACTTGCCGTCACTGATGAAACCCGGGCCATCATGGCCGTGAACCTCTTGGGGAATCCTAACGATTTCGGTCGCATCCAGGAAATTGTTGGTGATCGTAATATTGTCTTGATTGAAGATAACTGTGAATCCATGGGTGCCACTTACAATGGCAAACAGGCGGGAACCTTTGGTGTCATGGGCAGCTTCAGCTCCTTCTTCAGTCATCATATTTCGACTATGGAAGGCGGCTTGATTGTGACCGACGATGAGGAGTTGTATCAGATTCTGCTTTCGCTACGGGCTCATGGCTGGACACGCAACCTTCCGAAGCAAAACCTGGTGTGCAGCGAAAAAAGCGACGACCCGTTCGAAGAGTCCTTCCGATTTGTTTTGCCGGGATACAACGTCCGCCCTCTGGAACTGGAAGGAGCTCTCGGTGTAGAACAGGTCAAGCGCCTCCCAAAAATGGTTGAAGAACGGCGCAAAAACGGCGCGCTTCTACAAGCGGCCATGAGTGGCCACCCGGACATCATTATTCAACATGAAATCGGTAACTCCAGTTGGTTCGGTTTCAGTCTGGTCATTCGCCCAGGAAGCAAATTAACGCGTAAAGAGTTGGTTTTCAAACTAGATGAACTAGGTTTTGAATGCCGCCCGATTGTGGCAGGCAACTTTGCCAAAAACGAAGTGGTCAAGTATTTCGACTCTGAAGTTCATGGTACGTTGAAGAATGCAGAGTACATCGATAAGTTTGGTCTATTTGTGGGTAATCATCACTACCCAGTTACTAAAGCGATAGAGGTTTTACGATTGCTATGAAAACTACCGTGGCTCCTTTTATCACTATAATTATGCCTTGTTACAATGGTGGGAAATACCTCAGGGGGGCATTAGACGCTTTTTTTTCTCAAAGCTACCCGCGTAAGAAAATAATAGTGGTAGATAGTAAAAGCTCTGACTGCTCACATGAAATACTCTCCGAGTACATCGCCGAGGGTTTTCCACTGGTGTGGGATAAAACACCGGATATGGGGATATCAGATGCAATTAATATAGGTATTCGGCACCTAAACAAGCAAGAAATTTTCGGCTATTTGGGGTGTGACGATATATTAATGCCTGGTGTTTTGGATGAGGTTGCTAATTTGGCTTCTGTAGCGCCCAAAATAGATGGATTTTACTTTGACTCAGTTAGTTATAGTGTAGGGGGGAATAGATTGTCGTATAGAAAGTGTCCAACTTCAACGCTTTCACTGGATAATCTTTTGAAATTCGGGACTATTGTTGGGCTGCAAAATATCTATATCAGGTCTGAGCATGTTGTGAATAATAAATTTGCCGTTCATTTGAAGTATTCAATGGATTATGAGTACTATATTAGGTTGACAAGAGGAGGGGTGAGTAGTTTTTGTCATCTACCCAAACCGTCAACGATTAATATTATGGACCAAAATGTCTCTACCGCATTCATGTTGGAAGGCTCGTTTGAGGCTATAAAGGCTGCTGCTGAGCAGGTTGGATATCGCCCGCGACTCTTGTATAGACTCCTTCTGCTGAAAATAGCTCAATTAAAGAGTTGGTTGGTGAAATTATAAGTCTTGGTAGTGTCGTTATAAAAGGTATGTCCAATGATCAAGTATTTAATTTTTCCGGTAAGTATAATGTAGATGATGGTCTGGTAGGTTAGGTTCGCTGAGAGATTTATTTTTATTTAATGGTGTATAGATACATGCGCGTAATGTGGACTCAGGCAAGAAGCATTAAATGCGACAGTCGTTTTTCAAGCAAGCCAAGAACCATCTGCTTGAATTACGGACTTGCAGCTGTTGATGGGCGGCTAGATAATGGCCTGGCTGACAATGCTTCCAGCTTTGAATCGCCCCATGCGAAGAGAAATGCAGGACGCGTAGAAGTATTTTCTATAGTGTCGAGTATTAGCACCTTGGTGTTAAAAAAGATTTAATGAAGATAATATTGAGAGCGGGGGCGATATGCTACCAACTCTCATCACTTTTCGGCCTCATAAAAAGAATTGAAAGCCTTAAAGTTCAGTTTCATGATTTTGTTGATGACGCCATTGAAAAAAGAAACGAACTAAGATGCTTACTTCAGTGCACACATTTTGAGACATGGAACTACGAAATTTTTTGGGGAACTGGAAAGCCAAAAGCGCTTCCCTATAATGAAAAGAGTATTTGGAACTCAGGGCTGTTTTTATGGAGGCTATCGTTAAAACGATAGTTGAAGACCTTGACATTTAAGCGTGATTTATTGGTCATAAGCTTCGGGCGCATCGCAACAACCGTGATAGCGCTCGTATCGATCCGTGCAGTGACGTCCTTTCTCACCCCCGAGAAGTATGGGGAGCTGGCGATTCTGATAACCGTGCAAATGTTTTGCGGTCTTATCCTCATCAATCCTGTCGGCCAGCATATAAGCCTGCATATACATGTTTGGTGGGATGATGGAACGCTGATTCGCAGGCTGAAATCCTACAGCGGTTACATCATTCTAGTCTCTGCGTTAGGAGCTTTTGTAGCCTTAGGCGTAACGAATCCGGCATCAACTATGGGCGCTATTTCCATCATGGTCGTTGTCTTTGTAATGGTTGCAGCCAGCACATGGAATTCCACGTTTATTCCAGCGTTGAATATGCTCGGTTTTCGTGCGTCGTCCGTAAGTTGCTCCGTAGTCTCATCGATAGCTGCTCTGATTGCTTCGATACTGTTTGTTACGCTGTGGGGCTCGGCGATTGCCTGGTTCGCAGGCCAGGCCTTGGGAATGCTGGTCGGAGCCGTTAGTGCTCGATATTACTTCAAATTCCGCATTTCCTCGCCTATTTACAGCCAATCGCGTCTACCGTTGCTCGACAAAAAGACGGTCCTTGCATACTGCTTGCCATTGTCATTGGCTACAGGTCTGATGTGGATACAACTCAGCGGCTACCGTTTCGCAATTGAGCATTATTGGGGACTAGCCCAACTCGGTTTTTTTGTGGTGGGGTTGCAATTGGCAGGGCAGATTTGGGCTTTGGCAGAGTCGCTTGCTATGCAGTTCTTGTATCCTTTCTTCTTTCGCCGTGTGAGCGAAAAGTCGAACAATACTGAGGTCGAACTCGCTGTTTCTGATCTTTTAAATACGCTGGTGCCGGTCTATTTACTTCTAGCTGGACTGACAATTCTGGCAGCGCCTTATCTGCTTAAAATACTGGTTGCCCCCGAGTACAGCAATGCATGGGGATTTATAGTTATGGGTGCTGTGGTTGAGCTGTGTCGCGCGCTGGGCAATGTGCTGAGCAATGCCGCACACATCAAAAGAAAAACCACTTCATTGGCGTTACCTTACGCGACAGGCGCCACTGTAATTTTGCTGTTTATTGTGTCTGCCGGTGAGTTAAAAGCAGACATCAGTTACGCCGGTCTTGCGTTGATTTCAGGCGCGGTGACAATGCTTACAGCTATGTCGATAAATATGTACAAACAAGTAAGGTTTAAACTAGACAGCCTGCGCTGTTCAAGTGCATTGGTACTTATGATAGGCATGGCAAGTCTCGTTATGTACTTACCTCCAGCAACGGATTGGTTAATGGCCATCTGTTATCTTTTTATACTATCAACCTTAGTCGCAGTGATTCTCTTCCTTATGCTATGGAATAACCCTGCCACTGTCAGACTGCTCAATGTGCAACTAAGGAACAGTTAAGATGGTTATCGCACACCTTATTGGCGGTTTAGGCAATCAAATGTTTCAATATGCCGCTGCCCGGGCCCTTTCCTCCGCAAAAAAAGAGACACTGCTGCTCGATACTTCGTCCTTCGCATCATACACCCTGCATCAGGGATTCGAACTGAGCAAGCTATTTGCCGGCGAAATATGTATTGCCCGCGACACAGATGTTAAACATGTTCTCGGTTGGCAAACAGCTCCCCGGATTCGAAACTACTTACATCGCCCTAAGCTCGCCTGGCTGCGCAAAGCCAGCTTAATCATAGAACCATCTTTTCATTATTGGAGTGGCCTGCAAAGAGCTCCAGACGATTGTTACTTGATGGGCTACTGGCAGAGTGAACGTTATTTTTTTGACGTGGCGGAAGAGGTTCGAAAGGATTTTACTTTCAAGCTCGACATGAGCCCACAGAATATTGAAACTGCAGATAAAATACGAAATACCAATGCAGTTAGCCTGCATGTGAGGCGGGGGGACTATGTTAATAACTCAGTCTATGCAACTTGCACGCGGGACTATTATCGAACCGCTATCCTGCACCTGTCGAAACACGTCAACGCCCCCACATTCTTTGTTTTTTCTGATGATATCGACTGGGTAAAAAACAACCTGGATATAGACTTCCCGCTTCACTATGTGAACCATAACAAGGGCAGTGAAAGCTATAACGATATGCGCCTCATGAGTATGTGCCAGCATAATATTATCGCAAATAGTTCGTTTAGCTGGTGGGGCGCATGGCTCAACCCTAGCGCGGATAAAGTCGTTGTCGCACCAAAAAAATGGTTTATTAATAATACAAATGTGAACGATTTGTTCCCCTCTGCATGGGTGACGCTATGAATGTCCAGACCCCCTCAAAAATCGGCACGCTGGTCATCGGCGGAGGTGGATATATTGGAGCTTTTCTCGTACCTCAGCTAATCGCGTCCGGCAGGCGGGTCACTGTCTTGGGGCGGAGTCCACAACCGCGGTTCCCCCTCCCGGTTGAAGCGAAATATATGAGCGGCGATTTTGCACAACAAGAGCTGATTTGCAGCTTGCTGGATACTCATCAGGAGGTGATTCAACTCGCCTACGCAACAGTGCCGAACACATCATTCGAGAACCCGCTTGCTGACTTGCAGCAGAACCTGCCTGCGGCAGTACAACTATTTACCGAGGTCGCACTACGCAATCGGAAATTGGTGTTGATCTCATCAGGTGGCACAGTTTATGGCGAAGCATTCACATTACCCATAGACGAAACACATCCGACTAAACCGATATCTCCTTACGGTGTTACTAAGCTCACACTGGAGTGCTACGCGTATCTTTACGCAAAGACGCATGGACTACAATTTATTTGCGTCCGCCCAGCCAATGCCTATGGCGTGGGCCAGCGCCCGTTTATTGGGCAAGGTTTCATCGCAACCGCAATAGCCTCTTCAATCAAAAAAATACCGATCAAAATATTTGGGGAAACAGGCTCAATCCGTGATTACCTTAATATCAGTGACGTTGCTTCCGGCATTGTTCATGCTTTGAAATATGGAAGGTTTTCCGAAACATACAACCTCGGTTCATCGGTCGGCCTGAGCAACCTTGACGTGATTAATGCGATTACTCCGTTGATGCACGATATCGGGTGCAGTGTTAGTTCTGAGCATCTTCCTGAACGTGCATTCGATGTAAGGGCTAACGTTCTGGACGCGTCAAAACTTAAAAAAGATACAGGGTGGTACCCCCTGGTAAGTTTCAACGACGGTTTGTCGGCAACACGGGACTGGCTCTGGAGCAACAAGCGTGACTTCTAACACCTTCATTAGCACGCCGCTCATTTCGGTAGTTTTGCCTATTTACAACGCTGGCGCATACCTTTCGGAAGCGCTTGACTCCATCCTCAATCAAACGGTTAACGACTTTGAGGTGATAGCGGTTGATGATGGATCGACAGACAGTTCTTTATCTGTTCTTCAGCAGTACGAAAAAAAGGATTCTCGCATCAAAGTTGTCACTCGTGCGAACAAGGGGTTGGCCAATACGCTCAACGAGGCTCTTACCCTCGCGACAGGCGAGTGGATTGCACGAATGGATCAAGACGACATAGCGCATCCACACCGATTTGAAAAGCAGCTGGCCTACTTGAAATCCTCCGGGGCTGATATGGTCGGGAGCTGGGTTAAACGCTTCGGCGCTGGAGACAGGCGAATTGTTAAACTACCTGAATCTGACAATGCAATCAAAATGGCATTACTGTTTGGATCTCCTTTTGCGCACCCAGCCGTCATGATGCGCGCCGCGCTGGTAAAAGAGCTACGCTATCAACCCCGCTGGGACAAAGCCGAGGATTACGACCTTTGGGTTCGGGCGGCTATTGCCGGTTGGAAAATGGCAAACGTTCCGGAAGTTTTACTTCAATATCGAGTGCATGGAGCACAGATATCCACAGCTGCATCGAACAGACAAATGCAACTATCTCAAGGCATCAGAAAAACATATTGGAATTATGTTTTTGGCTTATGGGGGAAAGATAAATCGTGTATCGATTCTGTATTGAATGCCCGAGCAGTTGCTGTCAAAGTCAATATTGAAGAAATAGAATCAGCGTTGTCCGAGGTGCTTCTGCATTGTCAGGGGGAGGCTCGAGAGGTTGTTATTAGCCATGCTCTGAAAATATACTTTAGAGTCGCAGCAGATTGCCCTAGCATTGTTTCGAAATGGACCAGGCTGAGTAGCAAGTTCTCAACCCCGCCCCGGCTGAAAACTAAAATAATGCTAGGAGGGTTACGCTTATTTAGAATTAGGCCGGAAAGCAATTTTTTTATTGGCATCAGAGCCGCGTTAGTCTTTTTTCAGGCTCGGTAAGCGGTTGCACTGGATTGCTCCCGGTTTAACACTCACAAATAATGAGGCCCAGTCCTCAATTTTATTTTTGGTATAAGAATGGACGCATTAAGTAGAACCACAACGCTCAACCCGCAACTAAAACAGATAGCACTCATTTTGTCTTTATCTTGCTGGTCCATTATTTTTGTTGTCGGGGCTTTTTTGTATCAAGGCTCTTGGTATGTCTACAGTTCTTTTTCTTTCATTTATCTGGCTTTGTTGGTGTCTGGGGTTTTTATAAAAGTAACATATGGGTATACTTTTTTAACGATAATTCTTTGGCTTGGTTTCTGGTTAAAAACAGTAGTCCATCTGATTTTTGACTATCCTTTTGTCGAGCCGACTGGGCTGTTTAACGGTAGCGGACCGGAATGGGATCATGTGTTCATTGTGGCGAGCTTAGGTGCGCTAGGTGTCATTATCGCTCGATTAATATATGGCTGCGTTTTCGGCAAACAGTCAACAATGAGAAGCGATACGCCGATTCTACCTCCAGGCTGGTACAGCCGCTATAGGGTTTATCTGTGGTGTGCTCTGGCTTCATGCATCATTATTTTCGCTGCGCTAAATTTATTTTTTTCATTCCAGCAAATTGGCTTGGTCCCTAAAACAATAATATGGCCTCTCAATGCTCTATTTTATTGGTTGCTGTCTACCGGTTTTGCAATGGTTGTAGCTACGCTTTTATGGTGGGAGTTCTGCTCAAATAACAACAATATAAACACTATTTATTTTCTACTTCTTGAGGGGGTGGCTGCTTCTGTCTCGCTTCTCAGTAGAGGCTTATATATCTTCCATTTCGTACCGTTGTTTTTTGCCTTGTTATTAAATCGAAAGCGCTTAAGCGGTGTGGACATCAAGTGGACTGGTATATTGCTTGCTTCTTTCCTCTTGACGTTTTTGGTATGCTACCCTCTCGTAAATTCGATACGTGATTACCATTATTCTGGAGTTCCTTTAACCATGCCTTTGAATAATGCCGAGTCATGGTCCGATGATGAATCCATGTTAGTGAAGGGGTTCACGAAATTTGCAATGTTTTCCGTAGACCGCTGGGTTGGTCTGGAAGGGTTAATGGCTACATCAGCATACCCAGACAAAAATATTTCTCTTTTTATATCTGCGGCCACGGAAAAAGCTGTAATAGGTAAGGCATCTATATTTCAAGATGTTGCGCTATCGCATTACAGATTTATGGACCTTAGCAAATTTGTATTTGCAAGCCTGCCCGGACCGATTTCATTTTTCTATTTCTCAAACAGTTTGTGGTTCGTGTTTATAGGTATGGGTGTATTGACATTGTTAGTATTAGCCAGCGAGATTTTAATCTATAGGCTCTTGCTAAACCCATTATTGGCTGCGCTATGGGGTAGCATACTTGCAACTTCTTTCGCGCAAATGGGTATAAATGTTCCTGGGCTTATATTTTTCTTGTTTCTCTGCTTTATAGGTTTTTTGACTTTGTATTTAATTCAATGTTCTTTTTTCGTAACTACGCTATTTGCCGGAAAATTTAAGAAATTACAGTAGGTGCCCAATTGGACAAGGTAAAGATACTTACATTTTCTGTCTACTACCTGCCCGGATACAAAGGCGGTGGCCCGGTAAGAACCATTGAGAACATGGTGTCGCACCTTGATCAGGAAATCGAGTTCTGGATTGTCACCCGTGATCGTGACTTGGGTGACACAGTCCCCTACCCGGCTATCAAACGAGGTATATGGCAAAAGGTAGGAGGCGCATACGTTTATTACCTTCCCGCTGAAGCTGTAAACTTCACGGCGGTAGGTGATTTAATAAATAACACGCCCCACGACATTGTTTACCTGAATAGTTTCTTTGACCCTGTATTTACAATTTACCCACTGTTGCATCGTTTTTTTGGAAAATTGAAAAAAAAACCATTTTTACTTGCTCCGCGGGGAGAGTTCGCGATTGCAGCGCTCACCCTGAAAAAATTCAAAAAAACGTGCTATCTCATTGCAAGCCGGTTGCTGTGCCTGACAAAAAATGTGGTGTTTCAGGCATCCAGCGAATATGAGCAAAGCGACATCCAGCGCGCATTGGGTGTCAACATAACCTCGATAATGATTGCCCCAGATCTGCCAAGCCACCACAGTAATGTGTCTTTGGGATTATCCGCATTTGATCTTACGGAGAGAGAAACATTGCGCGTGATCTTTCTGTCAAGAATATCGCCCATGAAAAATCTTGACTTTGCTATTAGGGCATTAATGTCCGTTACTTCTCGGGTTGATTTTGATATATATGGGCCTAAAGAGGATGATTCTTATTGGGTTCTGTGTGAAAAGTTACTTAATCAACTTCCTGAGCATGTTACATACAACTACTGTGGGAATGTACTGCCGCATGATGTAAAGAATATATTCTCTAAGTATGATCTGTTTTTATTCCCTACTCGTGGTGAAAACTATGGACATGTCATCGCTGAGAGTATCAGTGCGGGCACTCCAGTTTTGTTAAGTGATCGTACTCCTTGGCGGACGCTTGAAGAGGATGATCTGGGGTGGGTATTGCCGTTGGAAACTCCCCAATCCTTCGCAGAAAAGATTGACTTTTTTTCAGGTTTGTCTATTCAGCGTCGTCATGCTAAGCGTCGCCATATACTTGAATACGCTAAATCGAAACTTTGCGATCCTGAATCGGTAAGTAAGAGTCGTGATCTCTTTATCGCCTTGGCGGAAAACCGAAAGCAATAACCCAGGTGCGCGTTCCATAGTTATTACCTCCGGCAGGTGAAGTTTTGCGTTTTACACTGGCAGTGTTTTTCTGCACTTCCATGTCGGCAACGCTTCGTAATTTTCTACGCTGTTGGTTTTAGTCAGGCGTTCGAGGATGTGACGCAGTTAAGCGTGCAGCTTTTGGTTATTAGTCTTGACAGTTGAAGTCAGGCTTTAACGTTGGGCGCGGGCAGCCGGAGCAGCTTGGCTGCCCGCGCGATGAATAAGATGCACATGCTGGGTCGTACACTGCGACCTTGATATCCAGATCAACCAAGGCCGCCAGACCATTGAAGAACTGAACTCCGATCCAGTTGAAATAGCTGGAAAGCCCTGGTTTAGCGTTGTGTTTGGTCTTGTATGGAGTGCTGAGTATATTTATTGCGTTGATCTGCTTGATGTTAATAGCGCTGATGGCCACAATTGCATGGCTTGTCAAAAATTTTTTATGGCTATCGACTCTGGGGCGGGTGCTTTTCGAGAGGGTCATTTTTTGCAAGGGTGCCCACTTGTGCAGTCTGCTTTGAGGTTCTTGTATTGATGTTTTTTATTTTAATTAGTATGTTTTCGTAAGTATTCTCGGCGTAAAATTAAATACTATTGTGCTGTCAAGAAAAATATAAGTGTTTGTGAGGGTGTATGAGCTTTAAAGGTAAGGTGCTTTTAATTACCGGCGGTACTGGTTCATTTGGTAATGCTGTTCTTAACCGTTTCCTAGGTGCTGATATTGGCGAAGTCCGTATTTTTAGCCGTGACGAGAAAAAACAAGATGACATGCGTAAGCGCTATGCCAGTACGAAGCTTAAATTTTACATCGGCGATGTTCGCGATTATCAGAGCATTTTGAATGCCACTCGTGGTGTTGATTACATCTTTCATGCAGCTGCGCTCAAGCAAGTGCCGTCTTGTGAGTTCCATCCTATGGAGGCGGTCAAGACTAACGTGCTTGGGACTGAAAATGTGCTCGAGGCTGCGATTCAGAACGAAGTTAAGCGAGTCGTCTGCCTAAGTACGGACAAGGCCGTTTACCCAATCAATGCGATGGGTATTTCCAAGGCGATGATGGAGAAAGTTATGGTGGCAAAGTCGCGTAACGTCGATGACAGTAAAACGGTTATCTGCGGTACTCGTTACGGTAATGTCATGGCGTCTCGTGGATCGGTGATCCCACTGTTTGTCGAGCAGATTCGTGCGGGAACACCGTTGACCCTGACCGACCCTAACATGACCCGTTTTATGATGACGCTGGCCGATGCTGTAGATTTGGTGCAGTACGCCTTCGAGCATGGCAATAATGGCGATATGTTCGTACAGAAGGCCCCGGCCGCTACAGTGGAAGTTTTGGCCAAGGCGCTGACTGCACTGGTTGGTAAGCCTGAACATCCAATTCAAGTGATTGGTACTCGGCATGGTGAGAAGCTCTACGAGGCATTGCTTAGTCGCGAAGAAATGGCCTGTGCCGAGGACCGGGGTGAGTACTTCCGTGTGCCACCAGACCTACGAGACCTGAATTACTCTAAGTTTGTGGAGCAGGGCGAGGAGAAGATTTCCCGCACAGAAGATTACAACTCCCATAACACTGAGCGTTTGGATGTTGAGGGTATGCAGCGCTTGCTCCTTAAGTTGGATTTTATACGCGCCATTCAGCGTGGCGAACACGCTGCTGCTGAGGAATAAGCGATGAAAGTGCTAATCACGGGGGCTGATGGTTTTGTCGGAAAAAACCTGCAGGCTCACCTTGGCGAGCGCAACGACGTTGAGGTGCTGCGCTTCACTCGCGATGACTCAATGTCTATGTTACCGGCATTGGTGGCTGAAGCAGATTTCGTTTTCCACTTGGCAGGGGTCAATCGCCCTGAGGATCCTGATGAATTCAAGCGCGGAAATACAGATCTGACTCATGCGCTCTGTGATGCGATTGTGTCCAGTGGTCGCCAGACTCCGTTGCTGTATACCTCATCCATTCAGGCGGAACGCAACAATCCCTATGGGATTAGCAAGCGTGGTGCTGAAGAAGCCCTTCAAGCGCTGGCTACCCAGCAGGGTTCGCCGGTCCATCTATTTCGGCTGCCGAATGTATTTGGCAAATGGGCGCGCCCCAACTACAACTCGGTGGTTGCGACTTTTTGCTACAACGTTGCGCGTGATTTGCCGTTACAGATCAATGATCCGCAGGCCCGCATTAGCCTTGTGTACATTGACGATGTAATTGAGTGTTTCATTGCCCTAATGGAGGGTAAGCAGATTGGTCAATCCCTCTTAAATGTCTCGCCTGAGTACAGCATTACCGTTGGCGAACTGGCTAAGCAACTTCACACCTTCCGCGACAGTCGTGCGTCGATGATCACCGAGCCAGTTGGTACTGGGTTGGTGAGGGCTTTGTATTCCACTTACCTTAGTTATCTGCCACCCGAGCGCTTCACCTATGAAGTGCCAAAGTACGGCGATCAGCGTGGCGTGTTCGTGGAAATGCTTAAGACTAAAGACTCCGGGCAGTTCTCATACTTTACCGCTCATCCTGGTATCACCCGTGGTGGACATTACCATCACTCCAAGACCGAAAAGTTTCTGGTCATCAAAGGCAAGGCCTGTTTTCGTTTTCGCCAAATTGTATCGGGCGAGTTTTATGAATTGTTCACCGATGGTGAGCAACCGGAAATCGTCGAAACAGTACCCGGCTGGACCCATGACATCACCAATGTTGGCGATGAAGAAATGATTGTGATGCTCTGGGCTAACGAGATTTTCGACCGTGAGCATCCAGACACCTTCACTCGTCCGGTCGGCACCGAAGCCTAAGTCGCTTTGAACAAGGATTTGCAATGAAAAAGCTTAAAATTGTCACCGTGGTCGGCACTCGCCCGGAAATTATTCGCTTGTCGCGGGTCATGGCCAAGCTGGATGAGCATTGTGAGCATGTGCTGGTGCATACCGGTCAGAATTACGACTATGAACTGAACCAGATTTTTTTTGATGATCTGGGTATTCGTAAACCGGATCACTTTCTTAATTCTGCTGGCGCATCAGGTGCCGAGACTATCGGTAATGTAATCATTTCTGTGGATCGTGTGCTGGCTGAGGTGCAACCCGAGGCCTTGTTGGTGTTGGGCGATACCAACAGTTGTATGGCGGTAATTCCAGCCAAGCGTCGCAAGATCCCGATTTTTCATATGGAAGCTGGCAACCGCTGCTTCGATATGCGCGTGCCAGAAGAAGTTAACCGCCGGATCGTCGATCACACCGCTGATATTAATCTGACCTACAGCACTATTGCGCGTGATTATCTACTGCGTGAGGGTCTGCCACCAGAGATGGTGATCAAGACCGGTAGCCCGATGTTTGAGGTGCTGAACCACTATCGTGATGGCATCGAGGCCTCGGATGTACTCGCGCGCTTGGGGCTGGAAGCAGGGAAGTTCTTTGTAGTCAGTGCCCACCGCGAAGAAAATATCGATTCCGACCAGAACTTCCTCAAGTTGGTCGATGTACTCAATACCGTGGCTGCGCATTACGGCTATCCGGTGATTATCTCCACCCATCCACGTACACAAAAGCGCGTGGATGCTATGGGTGTGCAGTTTCATGAAAACGTTCGCCTGCTCAAACCGCTAGGGTTTAAGGACTACAACAAGCTGCAACTCACTGCTAAAGCGGTGCTGTCGGACAGTGGCACCATTAACGAGGAGTCCTCGATCCTCAACTTTCCGGCATTGAATATCCGTGAGGCTCATGAGCGCCCGGAAGGTATGGAAGAGGCCGCGGTAATGATGGTCGGCCTAGAGGTCGAGCGTGTTATGCAGGCGCTGCAGATTCTGGAAAGCCAAGCCCGTGGTGAAGAGCGAAGTCTGCGCCTGGTTGGCGACTACAGCATGCCCAACGTGGCCGACAAGGTAGTGCGCATCGTGCACAGTTATCGTGATTATGTGATGCGTACTGTATGGAAACAGAGTAACTGAGCCTTTATATGCCTGAGCAAAAGTTGAAGGTTCTGATCGTTAGCCAGTATTTCTGGCCAGAGAACATGCGAGTCAATGATCTTGCTGAGGGATTGGTTCAGCGTGGCCACGAAGTCACGGTATTGACTGGCTTGCCCAATTATCCGGAAGGGCGCGTATTTGAGGATTACCGCCGGTCGCCTGATCAGTACGCCGAGTATTGTGGTGCAAAGGTTGTACGAGTGCCGTTCATTGCGCGTGGTAAACGCAGCCTCACTCTCATCCTGAACTACGTGTCGTTCTTCGTTAGCGGTTCTGTGTTGGGCTGTTGGAAGTTGCGCGGAGAAGAATTCGACGCGATTTTTGTCTATGCGGTATCGCCGATCATGTCGGCTATTCCCGCGTTGGTGATCGGCAAGTTTAAGCGGGTGCCTGTGTTTATCTGGATTTTGGATCTGTGGCCCGAGACATTAAAGGCGGTTGGAGTATTGAGCAATGCACGCCTGCTCGCTCTAGTGGGTAAAGGGGTGTCCTGGATCTATAACAGGGCCGACTATTTGCTCCTCCAATCGAAAGCTTTTAGCTCCAGTGTGACGAAGTACTGTACGCGGGAGATGCCTCCCGAGCGCCTCGTGTATTTCCCAAGCTGGGCCGAAGATGGCTTTTCTAGTTTTCCGGCAAAAGGATCGCCTCTGATCAAACGTGATCCGCAGTCTTTTACCATTCTGTTTGCCGGCAACTTGGGTGAGGCGCAGGATTTTCCCGCCATTCTCGATGTTGCCGAGGCTTTGCGCGGTAAGTTGACCATACGTTGGGTGATCGTGGGCGACGGCAGAATGAGTGAGTGGCTAGAGCAGCAGGTCGCCAAACGGGGATTGGACAATGTGTTTCTGTTGGGACGCCATCCTCTCGACACCATGCCTCCTCTTTTTGCGACGGCAGATGCATTGTTGGTCTCACTGAAAACTAACGAAGTATTCGAAAAAACCATCCCCGGCAAGGTACAGGCCTACTTGGCTTCCGGTAAGCCGATCCTGGGAATGATCGATGGAGAAGCGGCCCGTGTCATTGAGGAGGCTGGTGCCGGTCTTGCCTGCTCTTCAGGTGATCGTCAGGCGTTCGCAAGTATTGTCGAGCAGATGGCGCTCATGAACTCGCCGCAGCGCGAAGCGATGGGGGCGTTAGGTAAACATTACTATGAAGAGCATTTCTCCAAGGGAAAACTCTTCTCGATTCTGGTGAGTTTGTTTCGTCAGGCCACTCGCAGGGACGGCAAACCATGCTGAAGAAAGTGCTATTGACTGGTGGTACTGGGTTTGTCGGACGATCCGTACTTAACCGTCTTTGCAGGGATGGTATGCAGGTACTCGTCTGTTCGAGAGCTGAGACGATGAGTGTTCCACGCGGCGTTAGGCACCTGTTCGTGGCTGGACTCGACTCCAATACAGGCTGGGAACTTGCACTCGACGGGGTTGAGGCGGTTATTCACAGTGCTGCTCGCGTCCATGTCATGCACGATGAGTCGTTCGACCCATTTGCCGAGTTTCGCAAGGTAAACGTTGAGGGCACGTTGAACCTTGCTCGCCAGGCTGCAGATTCGGGTGTGCGCCGTTTTATCTTTATCAGCTCAATTAAGGTCAACGGTGAGGGCGCGCCGCTAGGGGTTCCCTATTGCGCCGATACTCAACCGCTGCCGGTGGACCCGTACGGTATTTCCAAGATGGAAGCCGAACAGGGTTTGCGCGCATTGGCAGATGAAACTGGGATGGAAGTAGTGATTATCCGGCCTGTGCTGGTTTATGGGCCGGGGGTGAAAGCTAACTTTCTGAGCATGATGTGTTGGTTGAACAAGGGTGTGCCGTTGCCTTTTGGGGCGATAGATAACCGGCGCAGCCTGGTTGCCCTGGATAATTTGGTCGATCTGATCGTGACCTGCATTGATCATCCAGCCGCCGCGAATCAGACCTTTCTGATCAGTGATGGTGAGGATCTTTCGACTACCGAGTTGTTGCGCAGAATGGGTACTGCCTTGGGCAAGCCAGCCCGATTATTGCCGGTGCCTAGTCGGCTGATTGAGGTGGGTGCGGCAATGTTGGGTAAGCAAGCGCTTGCCCAAAGGCTGTGCGGCTCCCTGCAAGTCGATATCAGTAAAACCCGTGAGCTACTCAACTGGACACCGCCTGTCAGCGTCGATGAGGCGTTGCGTAAGACGGCCAAGCATTTTCTGGAACAGCAAAGCAAATGAGTATCTGGTGGTTATTGCCGGCAGTGGTCGGCGTTGCGCTTTTTATGACTGGCGCCTTGCGTCGGTATGCCTTAGTTCGCAGCTTGATCGATATACCTAATGCCCGTAGCTCGCACACGGTGCCTACTCCGCGTGGTGGTGGCGTGGCGATAGTTGTGAGCTTTCTGTTGGCTCTGCCCTTACTGGCTGCTATGGGCTTGATTGCTTGGCCTCTGGCATGGGCATTGTTGGGCTCAGGTGGCAGTATTGCGGTACTGGGTTTTCTCGATGACCATGGTCATATTGCCGCCCGCTGGCGTTTGCTCGGGCATTTTGCGGCGGCTATCTGGGCATTGTTCTGGCTGAACGGTCTACCACCAATTGATGCTTTGGGTTTCAGCCTTGTTCTGGGTTGGGTAGGTCATGTGCTGGCTGCGGTGTATCTGGTTTGGCTGCTCAATCTGTACAACTTTATGGACGGCATCGACGGGATTGCCAGTGTCGAGGCGATTTGTGTTTGTTTGGGTGGAGCCTTGTTGGGTATCGCCGGCTCAAGCCAACCTACGGAGTTCGTTGCGCCTTTGCTTTTGGCTGCAGCTGTTGCGGGGTTTCTTTTTTGGAACTTTCCACCGGCGCGGATTTTTATGGGCGATGCGGGTAGTGGCTTTCTAGGTATCACCCTGGGCGTGCTGTCGTTGCAGGCGGCTTGGGTCGCGCCGCAGTTTTTATGGAGTTGGTTGATCCTGCTTGGGGTGTTTATCGTCGATGCCACCTTCACCTTGCTGCGCCGTTTGATGCGTGGCGATAAGGTCTATGAGGCTCATCGAAGTCATGCATATCAGTATGCGTCGCGGCGGTTTGGCCGGCACTTGCCGGTGACGCTGGCGGTTGCAGCGCTTAATCTGTTCTGGCTGCTGCCCATTGCGCTTTGGGTTGGTTGGGGTGGGCTGGATGGTTTAGTTGGTCTGGTCATCGCCTATGCTCCGCTGATTGGCTTGGCGGTGAAGTACAAGGCGGGCGAGTTGGAGTCGCGTTAAGTGCTCTTTCTTTGGCTGTTTATCGACTCTGATTGGTTATATAGCTGCGCTTGGCCATTCATCGCAGCATAGGATGTAGTCATTGGTTCTTGTCCAGTTTGAGAAGTTGAGGGCGTGTTGTGTTAAGACTTGCTGAAAAGTTGCGCAGTCGTCTGGTGAGTTTGCCACGACGTCAGAAGCGGCTGATTCAGGTCGCCATGGATGTGGTGCTTGTCTGGAGTGCGCTTTGGTTGGCCTTTGTGGTGCGTCTGGGTGATAGCAAGGCTGTCGAGCCCTTGGCTGGGCATGCTTGGTTATTTGCGTTGGCACCGGTCATCGCTATACCGCTGTTTGTCCGCTTCGGCATGTACCGCGCCGTGATGCGCTATTTCGGTAACGATGCACTGCTGGCCATTGGCAAGGCCGTTACGCTGTCGGCGTTAATACTGGCGCTGGCAGTGTATTGGTATCAGGGAGCACCCAAGCTCGTGCCGCGCTCGATGGTGCTCAACTATTGGTGGCTGAGCCTGGTGTTGCTCGGTGGGCTGCGCTTGTTGATGCGCCAGTATTTTATGGGAGATTGGTTTTCCGCCGAGCAACCGAGCAGGCTGCAAGGAAGTGAGCGCGGTTTGCCGAAAGTGGCTATTTATGGCGCAGGCGCTGCGGGTAACCAACTTATTGCGGCCTTGCGGCTTGGGCGTGCTATGCGCCCGGTGGCCTTTATTGATGATGACTCAGGTATCGCCAATCGCAGCATTGCCGGGCTACGGGTTTACACCTCTAAACACATCCAGCAGATGATCAACGAAACCGGTGCCAATGAAATTTTGTTGGCGCTGCCTTCCGCATCACGCTCGCGCAGGCGTGAAATTCTTGAAGCCCTAGAAAAATATCCCCTGCATGTGCGCAGCATTCCCGGCTTTATGGATTTAGCCAGCGGCCGAGTTAAGGTCGAGGATGTGCAGGAAGTCGATATCGCCGACTTGCTCGGGCGCGATGCGGTGCCGCCGGAGCAGGTATTGTTTGAGCGGTGTATTCGTGGACAGGTGGTGGCGGTCACTGGCGCTGGCGGCTCGATTGGCGCGGAGTTGTGCCGGCAGATAATGCTTAACGAGCCCGCAACGCTGCTGTTGTTCGAGCACAGTGAATTCAACCTTTACAGTATTCACAGTGAGCTGCAGGCGCGTATCAAGCGTGAGTCGTTGCCGCTTCGCTTGGTGCCGATTCTTGGCTCGATTCGCAATGCCGGTCGGTTACTGGACGTGATGCAAACCTGGAAGGTGGATACCGTCTATCACGCTGCCGCCTATAAGCATGTGCCGATGGTCGAGCACAACATTGCCGAAGGCGTGCTGAATAACCTAGTGGGTACGCTGAACACCGCGCAGGCGGCGATCAGGGCAGGGGTGAGCAATTTTGTCCTGATCTCCACTGACAAAGCCGTGCGGCCCACCAATGTTATGGGCAGCACTAAGCGTTTAGCCGAGATGGTGCTGCAGGCGCTTAGCCGCGAGGCTGCGCCCGTATTGTTCGATGATGACAAGGCGCTACGCCAGTTAAACAAGACGCGCTTCACCATGGTGCGTTTTGGCAATGTGTTGGGCTCATCCGGCTCGGTAATCCCGCTGTTCCACGAGCAGATTCGTAAAGGTGGGCCGGTTACGGTCACCCATCCCAATATCACCCGTTACTTTATGACTATCCCGGAAGCGGCGCAGTTGGTGATCCAGGCGGGTGCCATGGGGGAAGGTGGTGATGTGTTCGTGCTGGATATGGGCGAGCCGGTCAAAATTGCTGAGCTGGCGGAAAAGATGATCCATCTCAGTGGCTTGAGCGTGCGTTCTGATAGAGCGCCTCACGGTGATATTGCCATCGAGTTTAGTGGTCTGCGTCCAGGCGAGAAACTCTATGAAGAGTTGCTGATTGGTGACAACGTCAGCCCGACTGAGCATCCGATGATCATGCGGGCCAATGAAGAGCACCTGCCTTGGGACGTGTTCAAGGTCCGCTTGACTGAGTTGCTGGATGCCGTTGAGCGCGATGATTATGATCGCGTGCGTCAGCTATTGCGCGAGACGGTGAGTGGCTACAAGCCCGAAGGCGAAATTGTCGACTGGATTCATCAGCAGCGCCGAATAGAGCCATAACGAAATACTCACAGATACCTTGTGTTCAATTTGCAAGATCGGCCGTGACAACGTTCAATGACGGTTCATAGTTGCTGTTGGCGATGGAGGCTTCCCCGAATTCGCGGGCTGCAATCGAGTTATGCTCCTGCTCATGCAGCACGTGGATGCTGTTTGAAAGCGTCATGAGTCGCAAAGTAAAAAATTTCTGTCTGAGTGGTTTGACAGTTGTGTAACAGCGTCTAGTTTTGAGAAAGCGTGGAGCGGGATGTCCCACGCGTTTCTATAAAACTACGGAAGGACGCGCACATGCTGAACGCTAAAATAGCTTCTCTGCTGTTTGCTTTGCTGGCTTCTTTCTCGCTCACGGTCTCGGCTGCGGAGGTGTCCAGCCCCGCTGGCGCTGAAGCACAGAGCTTTGAAGTCGCCACTGTCAGCAAGATTAATCTCAATACTGCCGATGCTGCCACTTTACAGCGTGAGTTGTTGGGTATTGGTGCGGTTAAGGCGCAGGCCATTGTGGCTTATCGTGAGGAACACGGTGACTTTGCTTCGGTGGATGAGTTGCTGGAAGTTAAAGGGATAGGCGAAGCAACCTTGGCAAAGAATCGCGCTAAGTTAAGTACCAACTAACGCGCTAAGTTGTCATGAGCAAGAAAGCCGGTGAACTACCGGCTTTTTTATGCGCGCAGCTTTTTGCTTTTTGTTTTGCTTCGGGGTGACGTCCGTGAGTTGAGCTTAGGCTGCCTTATTCAGATTGCTGATGGTATGCGGGCTGGACAATTTCCCCAGCTACACTCGGCCCATCAATCACAGCAGCAAAGGCAGCTTTTCTATGCAAAATCGCATAATGATCACCGGCGCAGGTTCGGGTTTGGGGCGTGAGATTGCCCTGCGCTGGGCGCGCGAGGGCTGGCAGTTGGCGCTTTCTGATGTCAATGAACCGGGCCTGGCAGAAACGCTGCAGATGGTGCGTGAGGCTGGCGGTGATGGTTTCACCCAGCGTTGTGATGTACGTGATTACAGCCAATTGACTGCGTTTGCTCAGGCCTGTGAGGAGAAGCTCGGCGGTATTGATGTGATCGTTAATAACGCCGGTGTTGCCTCGGGCGGTTTTTTCAGTGAGCTGTCGCTGGAAGATTGGGACTGGCAGATCGCGATCAACCTGATGGGCGTGGTTAAGGGCTGTAAGGCCTTCTTACCACTGCTGGAAAAAAGCAAAGGCAAAATCGTCAACATCGCTTCCATGGCGGCCTTGATGCAGGGCCCGGCGATGAGCAACTACAACGTGGCCAAGGCGGGTGTGGTGGCGCTTTCGGAAAGCCTGTTGATCGAGTTGAAGATGCACGAGGTTGGCGTGCATGTGGTGTGCCCCTCGTTCTTCCAGACCAACCTGCTGGACTCCTTCCGCGGCCCGACGCCGGCGATGAAGGCGCAGGTCGGGAAATTACTGGAAAGTTCGCCGATCAGTGCTGCGGATATTGCCGATTACATTTACCAAGAGATCGCTAAAGGTGAGTTTATGATTCTGCCCCATGAGCAGGGCCGCATGGCTTGGGCGTTGAAGCAGAAGAACCCGCAGTTGCTGTACAACGAAATGAGCACTATGGCCGATAAAATGCGCGCGCCGCGCAGTAAGTGATCATGCATTGCTGATTTAACGGTCAGCTTTATTGCCGTTCGGGCTTGTTTGCGTTGGGCTGGCGCTCTAAGGTTTGCGGTCATGTCGGCATGGCCGCGAAACTGATGGATTTTCTGTGAAACCTTTCCCCCGGGCCTTGCTGTTGCTGGCCCTTGTTCTGGCGGCAATTAACTTGCGGCCCGGCATCACCTCTCTGGCTCCACTGATCGAGCGAATTGCCACAGAGCTGGCCCTCAGCCGCAGCCTGATCAGCCTTACCACTGCGCTACCGGTGTTGTGCATGGGCCTGTTGGCACCTTTCGCGCCACGCTTGGCGATACGCCTGGGCCTTGAACGCACGATCGCCTTCTGCATGGCGCTGATTGTGCTGGCGCTAGTGCTGCGTGTAATGGCTCACAGCAGTGTGATTCTGATTGGCAGTGCGGTGCTCTTGGGGGCCGGGATTGCGGTCGCTGGGCCGTTACTTTCAGGTTTTATCAAACGCTATTTTGCCGGGCGCATGGGCAGTGTCGTCGGCTGGTACTCACTGAGTATGGCGATTGGCGGCGCCGCTGGTGCGGTGCTGACAGTGCCGGCTACGCAGGTGTTGGGTGGCGACTGGACTTGGGGCTTGGCCGTTTGGGCGGTGCCGGCCTTAGTGGGCTTGATGTTGTGGCTGTGCCTGCCCAATCGGATTGAGGCCGACACTGAAGTGGCAGGCGGCTTACCCTGGCGGCAACCGCGCGCCTGGCTGATCAGTGGATTCTTTGCCCTTCAGGCCGGGTTGTTCTATGCCCTCGCTACCTGGGCGGTTGCGCGTTATCACGAGGCGGGCTTGAGTCTGATCCACAGTAACAGCCTGTTCAGTGTGTCGATGCTGATGGGTTTGCCCAGCTCGTTCCTGTTGCCTTGGTTGGCGCAGCGCTTTCAGAACCGCTACGCGCTGCTGATGGGCTGCGGGCTGTTGGCGTCGATCAGTTTGATGATGATCACCTTTCAGCCCACCGTGCTGCCTGAGTTGTGGGCGGTGACTATCGGTTTCGGTCTGGGCGGCTCCTTTGCCTTGTCATTGGTGTTGCCGCTGTATGAGGCTGCATCGCCTCTGGCAGTCAGTCGTTGGACCGCGATGATGCTGTGCATGGGCTACAGCCTGGCTTGTTTAACGCCCGTGTTGACGGGTTTGGCGCGGGATCTGGCGGGTAATTATCAACTACCGTTTATGGTGCTGACGGCCCTTGCACTGGTTATGACGCTGCTGGCCTGGGTGCTTGGGCGCGGCTCAGTACGTGCCTCTAGCTAAGGTCAGCTGAGCGTTGTTTTTGGTGCGATGACGCTTAATTAGCCCGCGTTCCTTCCTTGGCCTTTGCGGCTGTGATAGAAGGCAGCCTTGATTTGCTGGAGTGCCCGCGTGGAGTCCGAGTCCATCGTTTATGGTTGTATCCGTGACTGGCCGTCGGACAGTCCGGCAGAAAGCCGTTTGCGCCGTGAAATCAATCAGCAGGTGCTTGCCGACCTGCCGGCGGGCGATGCCTGGAGCTTGCTTGGACGAGAGATGTTCGCCTGTTGCGAACAGCCGGGCGATGGCTTGTACCAGACCCAGGTGATCCACTTCGGAGCCAGCTACCGTACTGTGGAGTATGAGTGGAGCCTGTGGATTCAACAGTTCGAAGCGCTGCTTAAGCGTCTGTATTGGGCCAGTGCAGTGGTGCATCTAGAGACCGAACTGAACGGCACGCACACCTTTCGTTGGGAGTCAGATAACGGCTTTCATAGCCCGCAAGAAGGTGAGTTGCGCGTGCGCTGTGCGTGGGAACGTGAGGGCGGCCTGCGCGGCTAGCGCAGGATTATCTGAGTTGTCAGCCCGGCTATTGCTCCAACGCTTCCAGCCACTCCTTGGGTACATCGCGTTTCAGTGCCAGCTGGCATTGCTGGCTTTCTGCATCGAAAACAATCACCGCCTGACCTTTGCTTAAGGCGTGGCGCACGCGCTCGATACGCGTGTGCAGTGGGGTTTCGTCGCCGTTGTCGGTGCCGTCGCGGGTGACGAAATCTTCGATCAGGTGAGTCAGGGTGTCAGCTTCGAGCAGGTGATAAGGGATCAGCACGGTATGGTCTCCAGAGCGCAGCGGCGATGCTAACGTGCGCAGGTCTGGCTGGCCATGTTTGGGGTGCGTTTAGCCGACTGGCTGCAGGTAGATTTCCAAGGTGTGGTAGAGCGTGCTGCTGTCCAGTGGTTTGCCGAGGAAGTCATTCATGCCGGATTCGACCCCGTGCTGGCGGTGCTCATCAAGAATGTGCGCGGTAAGGGCGATGATCGGCACTTCGGGCAGGTTGTATTGGCGCTCCAAGCGGCGGATTTGTCGGGTGGCTTCAAAGCCATCCATCTCCGGCATTTCGCAGTCCATCAGGATCAACTGTGTGGCGCTCGGGTCGCGCTGGTATTCGTTGAGCGCAGCCAGGCCGTTGGGCACCAGACGGATGTTGTAGCCGCGCTTCTTCAGAAAGCCCTGCACCACCAGCTGGTTCACTGGATTGTCTTCGGCCACCAGAATGCATGGCGCGACAGCGCCGTTGCAGTGGGGTTTGGCTGGCGGTTGAAACTCGGCAATGGGCGGTTCTTCATAGAGCTCCTGCAGCGCACTGCGCAGTGCATTGAGCGCCAGCGGCTGCGGCAGCCCCAGTAGGCGCAAGCCGGCGGCGCTGGGCAGTTGCTGGCATTGCTCTGGGGCGCAAAGCAAGAGCACGCGTTGTCCCGGCTGCAGCTGCGGGCGCAGCGATTCCAGCCAGTGCTGAGTGCTTCCCGGCCAGGGCGTCATCACGACCAATAACGGCGCTGCGCTGAAGTCCGCCAGATAGCCGAGCAGCTTCTCAGGGTTCTGGCAGCGCTCGGTGCGCATGCCCCAGCGGCCGAGCAGGCGACTCACTGCATCCAGGCCGAGGCCGTCGAGGGAGGCGAGCAGGGCCGTGCGGCCCTTGAGCAGTTCGTACAGCGGGTCGGCTGGCAGCGGCTCGTCGACTTGCGGAATATCGAAGGCGAAGCGCGTGCCTTGCCCTGGCGTGCTCTGCACCTCGATACGGCCGCCCATCATTTCCACCAGCTCTTTGCTAATCGACAGGCCCAGGCCGCTGCCACCGTAGCGGCGGGTGGTGCTGGAGTCGCCCTGGGCAAAGGACTCGAACAAGCGAGTCAGCACCTGGTCGCTGATGCCGATGCCGCTGTCGCTGATGGCGAACACCAGATGCGGGTTGCCTTGGGAGTCATTACGCAGGCACACATTCAGCGCCACATGGCCTTCGGCGGTGAACTTAAGGGCATTGCTCAACAAGTTCATCAGCACCTGTTTGAGCCGGGTAGGGTCGCCTTGCATACGCCGTGGTACGCCGTTTTCCAGGCTGACGTAGAGGCGCAGGCGTTTATCCAGTGCTTGCCCGGTGAATAAGCTAAGGGTGTCGGAAATCAACTCTTCCAGGTCGAACTCGATGTGCTCCAGGCTGAGCTTGCCGGACTCGATACGCGCGTAGTCGAGAATGTCGTTGATCACCGCCATCAACGAGCTACCGGAGCTGGAAATGGTGTCGACATAAAAGCTCTGGCTGCGGTCCAGTGAGGTTTCCTTAAGCAGTTGCAGCATGCCCAGTACGCCATTTAATGGGGTGCGGATCTCGTGGCTCATCTTGGCCAGGAAGCGGCTCTTGGCCTGGTTTTCGATTTCTGCCTGCTCGGCGGCGCGGCGCGACTGGAAGCCTTCCTCCTTGAGCATATTGATGCGGTCGGCCAAGCCGATGGACAGGGTGATCAGCTCAACGGTTACGCCGATTTTCACCACCGTGGCGCCATACAAACCAAACAGTTCGATACCTAGCGAGCCTGAGGTGGCGATGATGAACGAGGCCAGCAGGATGCCCCAGGCCAGGATGTAATAAGAACCGTAGCGCAGCCCCTGGCGCCACACATAGGCCCCGCACAGCAGCAGCACCAACGACACCGCCAGTACGGTCAGGCTGGCCAGGATGTTCCAGGCCTGAAAGCCCACTAACGGCGCTGACACCAGGCAGCCGCCCACCAACAACATGAATAGCCGTAGAGCAAGATCCAAGCGTGGGAAGTATTGCGCGGTGTGCAGGAAGTGGCGGCTGAACTGGGTCGCCGTCAGGCAGTGGATGTACATCAGGATGTAGATGCTCACCGACTGCAGGCCGACGTGTTCGGGCAAGAGTTTGAACAGCATGCCGTCGAAGCTAGCGGCAAACAGGCCAATATTCAGGTTGTATACCAGGTACCAAAAATAGGCCGATTCGCGCAGCGAGATAAACAGAAACAGGTTGTAGCAGAACATCGCAAACAGCACACCGTAGAACGCACCGTTGATGCCCATGAGGTTTTCCTGGGCGGCGGCACTGGCTTGGTAAGTGCTGAAGAACAGTGGAATAAAAATTGTGCTGGTGCTTTCGACGCGGATCAGTACGGTGCTTGCGCCGGGTGCCAGCTCTAGCGGGAACCAGAAGTTGCGCACTTGCACCGGCCGTTGGGAGAAGGCGTAGCGGTCGCCGCTTTCCTGCATCTGCCATTGGTTGTCGCCTGTGCCTACAAACACCTGCAGGTGATCGAGCAGCGGGTAGTTGACTTCTAGGTAGCCAGGCAGGTTTTGCGTCAGGCGGTTGTGCAGCTGTACTTTGAACCACCAGACTGAATCATTCTTGCCGAGGTTGGCGTGTGGCCCCTCTACCGGGGTAAAGCGCGCGTCGGCCAAGGCGCCGACCTGCTGGATGCTCAGTTGCCCTCGGGGGTCTTCCAGGTAGGCCATCGAAGGCCCCAAGGGCAAGCGCAGGTCGGTGCTGTCCAGCGTTGCAGGCAGCAGCGCCCACGCCGGCCCACAGAGCCAGAGGAGCAGCACCGCTAGCCATATCCGCGGCATTCATCGACCTCATTATTATTATCTGAGGCCTGATCCGGCCCCGCATCATGCCGTCACTTTGCCCGGATGCGCGTGGCCCTTCAAGCGTCCTTGTCGCGTGCTCGCCACAGGCTGTCGACAGTTGGCAAACGGGTATCACTTTCCATCTGTGCATCGTGCTCCAGTTGGTGGCTAAAGCGATCTAGCGAGCCTTGCGCCGGTTGGGCATCACTGGCAAATACCGGTGGGCTGAGCAGGTAGGCGGCGAGCAGACGGCTGAGCGCCTTGAGGCTGTCGATGTGCGTGCGTTCATAGCCATGGGTCGCGTCGCAGCCGAAGGCCAGCAGGGCGGTGCGGATATCGTGCCCGGCGGTAACCGCTGATTGCGCGTCGCTGTGGTAGTAGCGGAACAGGTCGCGGCGTACCGGCACCTCGTTTTCCTCGGCCAGGCGCAGCAGTTGTCGCGACAGGTGATAGTCGTACGGCCCGCCGGAATCCTGCATGGCCACGCTGACGGTGTGTTCGCTGGACTGTTGGCCCGGCGCGACCGGGGCGATATCGATACCGACGAACTCGCTGACATCCCAGGGCAGGGCGGCTGCGGCTCCAGAGCCGACTTCCTCGGTGATGGTGAACAGTGGATGGCAGTCGATTTCCGGCTCAATGCCACTTTCTTTAATGGCTTTTAGTGCAGCGAGCAGGGCGGCGACACCGGCTTTGTCGTCCAGGTGGCGAGAGCTTATGTGACCGCTTTCGGTAAATTCTGGCAGGGGGTCGAAGGCGACGAAGTCACCCACCGAGATACCCAGCGACTCGCAGTCGGCGCGGGTGCTGCAGTAGGCGTCCAGGCGCAGTTCGACATGGTCCCAACTGATTGGCAGTTGATCCACGGCGGTGTTGAAGGCGTGTCCAGAGGCCATCAGCGGTAGCACACTGCCGCGAATTACGCCGTTATCGGTAAATACGCTGACGCGGCTGCCCTCGGCAAAGCGGCTGGACCAGCAGCCGACGGCGGCCAGGCCCAGGCGCCCGTTGTCCTGCAGTTCGCGGACGATTGCGCCAATGGTGTCGAGGTGTGCCGATACGGCGCGGTCAGGGCTGCTCTGCTTGCCCTTGAGGGTGCCGCGAATGGTGCCGCGGCGGGTCATCTCGAAAGGGATGCCGATCTCTTCCAGGCGCTCGGCTACGTAGCGCACGATGGTGTCGGTAAAGCCGGTGGGGCTGGGAATGGCGAGCATTTCCAACAGAACCTTCTGCAGGTAGGCGAGGTCGGGTTCGGGAAGTTGCTGCATACAAAGTCTCCTTGCGAAAATTGTCTGGGCGGCCAGTGCTCTCATAGGGGTGGATGACGGGTTATCCACCCTGCACAGTGCTGCTGGCCGCCGATAAGCCTTGGCGCAAACCGGAGTGACCCGGAGTACGCCGCCTATCGCGGTGCTGATGAGGCTTCAATCCACCTGGCTAAGTGGAAACAGCAGGTCGATAAAGCGTTCTGCGGTGGGTTGTGGCTGATGATTGGCCAGCCCGGCACGCTCGTTGGCTTCGATAAACACGTAGTCGGGTTGATCGGCAGCCGGCACCAGCAGGTCGAGACCAACCACCGGGATGTCCAGGGCGCGCGCGGCTTTTACCGCTGCATCGGCCAGCACCGGATGGAGGATGTCGGTGACATCCTCAAGGCTGCCGCCGGTGTGCAGGTTGGCGGTCTTGCGCACCGCCAGGCGCTGGCCAGCTGGCAGTACGCTGTCGTAATCAACCCCGGCCGCATGCAGGGTGCGCAGGGTCTCGGCGTCCTTGGGGATGCGGCTTTCACCTTCGGTGGCAGCTTGTCGGCGGCGGCTTTGGGCATCAATCAGCTCACCGATGCTGTGCTGGCCATCGCCGACTACTTCCGCGGGACGGCGGATGGCGGCGGCCACCACGGCAAAGCCGATCACCAGAATGCGCAAGTCGCAGCCTTGATGAAAGCTCTCCAGCAGCACGCGGCTGTCGAAGGTGCTGGCGCGTTCGATGGCGTCCTGCACGTCGAGTGACGTGCGCAGGTCTACCGCCACGCCTTGACCCTGCTCACCGTCCACCGGCTTGACCACCACGCTGGCATGTTCGGCAAGGAATGCCGCGTTCTCTTCGGCGTTCCCGGCCAAACGCTGGGCTGGCAGACGCAGGCCAGCTTGGGCCAGGACGCGGTGGGTCAGGCGTTTGTCCTGACAGAGGGTCATGCTCACGGCGCTGGTGAGATCGGTCAGTGACTCGCGGCAGCGGATGCGTCGGCCGCCGTGGTTGAGGGTAAACAAGCCCGCGTCGGCGTCGTCCACCTGCACCTCGATCCCCCGGCGCAGGGCTTCATCAACGATGATCCGCGCGTAGGGATTCATCGGCGTGTGTGGGCCGGGGCCGATAAACAGCGCTTCGTTGATGCCGTTCTTGCGCTTGATGCTGAAGGTTTGCAACTCGCGAAAGCCGAGCTTGGCGTACAAGCCTTTAGCCTGCTCGTTGTCATGCAACACGGACAAATCCAGGCTGCTCAAACCACGGCTCATAAAGTGCTCGATCAGGTGGCGTACCAGCACCTCACCGACCCCGGGCCGGCTGCAGCGCGGGTCGACTGCCAGGCACCACAGGCTGCTGCCGTTATCCGGGTCTTTGTAGGCTTTATGGTGGTTGAGGCCCATCACGCTGCCGATCACCGCGCCGCTGTCTTCATCCTCGGCCAGCCAATACACCGGGCCACCCAAGTGGCGTGGGGTGAGTTTGCTGGGGTCGATCGGCAGCATGCCGCGCAACTGGTACAGGGTGTTGATTGCCTGCCAATCGTCAGCATTGTGCGCGCGGCGTATGCGGAAGCCACGAAAGCTACGGCGTGCCTGGCGATAGTCGCTAAACCACAGGCGCAGGGTGTCGGAGGGATCGAGAAATAGCTGCTGCGGAGCCTGTGCCAGTACCTGGTGGGGGGCAGCGACATACAGTGCAATGTCGCGTTCGCCAGGCTTTTCGGTCAGCAGGTCGCCGGCCAGGGCTGCGGGGTCCGGGTAGGTGTGACCGATCAGCAGGCGCCCCCAGCCACAGTGCAGCGCTCTGGGCTGGCCCATTTCGCTGTCGGGTTCTTCGGCGAAGCGCGCCTGCAGGCGTTCGTAAGACGGTGTCTGACCGCGTAGCAGGCGTTGGTTAAAGGCAGTGGCACGCATTGGAGGCATCCTTTGCTGTCTGCGTACCCCGGACAGGCCAGGGTGTTCAGAGAAACGGGCGAACGAGCAGCCTTACAGGCCGTGTTCGTTCAGCCACAGATTGAGCGCGGCCATCTGCCACAACTTGGAGCCGCGCAGCGGTGTCAGCTGGCCATGCGGGTCCGTCAGCAGGCGGTCGAGCATGGCCGGGTTGAAGAGGCCGCGATCCTGGCTGGGGTCCAGCAGCAGGTCACGTACCCAACCGAGGGTGGCACCTTCCAGATGCTTGAGGCCGGGCACCGGGAAGTAGCCTTTGGGCCGATCAATCACTTCGCTGGGGATAACCTGGCGCGCGGCTTCCTTGAGCACATGCTTGCCGCCATCGGGCAGCTTGAAGCGCCCTGGAATCCGTGCAGAAAGCTCGGCCAGGCGGTAGTCGAGGAACGGCGTGCGCGCCTCCAGGCCCCAGGCCATGGTCATGTTGTCGACTCGCTTGACCGGGTCATCGACCAGCATCACCGTGCTGTCGAGGCGTAGTGCCTTGTCGACTGCCGCAATGGCGCCAGGTTGAGCGAAGTGCTCACGGACGAAGTCCCCGGCGGCATCACCGGTGAGCCAGGCCGGCTGTACGCAGGCGGTGTATTCGTCGTAGTCACGGTCAAAGAACGCGGCGCGGTAGGCGGCAAACGCATCATCAGCTTGATCCACCTGCGGGTACCAGTGATAGCCGGCGAACAGTTCATCGGCACCCTGGCCGCTTTGCACCACCTTGCAGTGCTTGGCCACTTCGCGCGACAGCAGGTAGAAGGCGATGCAGTCGTGGCTGACCATCGGCTCGCTCATCGCCCGGAAGGCCGCAGGCAGCTGTTCGAGAATCTCGTGCTCACCGATGCGCAGCTGGTGATGCTGGGTATTGAAGCGTTCGGCGATCAGGTCGGAGTACTGAAACTCGTCGCCGCGCTCGCCGCCGGCATCCTGGAAACCGATGGAGAAGGTCGAGAGGTTTTCCACCCCGGCTTCACGCAGCAGGCCGACCAGCATGCTCGAATCGACCCCGCCGGACAGCAGCACGCCGACATCCACCGCGGCGCGCTGACGGATCGACACCGCCTCACGCATGCCGTCGAGCACTCGCTCTTTCCACTCATCCAGACCAAAGCTGATTTCATCGCGCTGCGGGCCGAACTCCAGGTTCCACCAGGTTTGCTGCTCGCAGTTGCCCTGGGCGTCGATGCGCATCCAGGTGGCCGGTGGCAGCTTCTCCACGCCTGCCAGCAGGGTGCGCGGCGCGGGCACCACGGCATGGAAGTTGAGGTAATGATTGAGCGCGATGGGGTCGAGCGTCTTGCCAATATCGCCACCGGCCATCAGCGCCGGCAGGCTGGAAGCAAAACGTACACGCTGGCCGGTGCGTGACAGGTACAGCGGCTTTACCCCGAGGCGGTCGCGGGCAATAAACAGCTGCTGGGTGTCACGTTCCCAGATCGCAAAAGCGAACATGCCATTGAGCTTGGGCAGCAGGTCCTTGCCCCAGGCGTGATAGCCCTTGAGCAGCACTTCGGTGTCACCACCGGAGAAAAAGCGATAACCCAGGGCTTTCAGCTCGTCACGCAGTTCCGGGTAGTTGTAGATGGCGCCGTTGAACACCATGGACAGGCCCAGATCACTGTCGATCATCGGTTGGCCTGAGGCCTCGGCGAGATCCATGATCTTCAGCCGACGATGGCCAAGGGCAATCGGCCCTTGACTGTGGAAGCCGTGCGCATCGGGACCGCGCGGGGCTAGGTGATGGGTGATCCGCTCGACTGCGGCCAGGTCGGCCGGTCGTTGATCAAAGCGTAGTTCTCCAGCTATTCCGCACATAATTTTCCTTACCGGTATTGCCGTTGGGGAGTGGTTCGGGGCTGCCGAACCTTTTACAGGAGAACAAAAAAATGCTTTGATGTCAAAGTTTAAAGATGCTTATGAAGGCCTATATGCCAGGTAAAAAGGTTTCTATTGAAATAGATTTGTCATCTGTTTCTGCTTTTGAGTTGCCGCTGTTTCAGGCGCTGCGGCGCTTGCAGCAAGCCGGTGAGGTGCATGCCAAGCGTGTCAGCAAGTTTGGCGGGCTGACGCCTATGCACCTGCTGATTTTGCAGGTGCTGGCAGGGGAGAAGCGGCTGACGGCCAGTGACCTGAGTGGCCGCGTCAGCCTGACGGCGGCGACCTTGTCCGGCATGCTCGACCGTCTGGAGGAGCGCGGGCTGCTACAGCGTCAACGTGATGACCAGGATCGTCGCAAGCAGTGGTTGCTGCTCAGCGAGCCAGGTCTGGCGCTGGTGCAGCAGGCACCGAGCTTGCTGCCACCCGAGTTCGTCGCACGCTTTGCCGGGCTGGAGGAGTGGGAGCGCCACAGCCTGACGGCCGCGCTGTTACGCGCGGCGCAGCTGTGTGGGGAGATGGAGTAGCGGTGGCGCGCCGCAACAGCTGTAGGTGGTGCGGCGTAGGGTGGCTCAGCGCTGCGCGCTGAGCTTGGGCTGCTTATACAAATCCAGCAGCACCTGGTCGAGGATCGACGAGGCGCCCCACGGGCGTGGGTCGTTGAGAATCGCCACCACCGCCCAACTTTTGCCGTTGCTGTCGCGGCTGAAGCCTGCAATGGCGCGCACGTTGTTCAACGTACCGGTCTTGATCCGCGCCTCACCCACCAGTGGTGTGCGGTGCAGGCGTTTACGCATGGTGCCGTCCATTGCCACCAGCGGCAGCGAGGCCATGAATTCGGCGGCGTAGGGGCTCTTCCAGGCGGCCTGTAATAGCGCTGCCATTTCCCGCGCGCTGACCCGCTCGGCGCGCGACAGCCCGGAGCCGTTCTCCATCACCAAGTGCGGCGCGGTCAGTCCTTTGCGCGCCAACCAGCTGCGAATCACCCGTTGCGCCGCTTTGCTGTCGTCTTGGTCGGCGCTGTTGCGAAACTTCGCGCCGATGCTGAGAAACAGCTGCCGGGCCATGGTGTTGTTACTGTACTTGTTGATGTCGCGGATGATCTCGGTCAGGTCCGGGGAGAAAGTGCGAGCCAACAGGCGGGCTTTCTCCGGCACCGGGGCGAGGCGGTCCTTGCCTATGATGCTGCCACCCAGTTCTTGCCAGATGGCGCGGATCGCGCCAGCGGCGTAGCTCGGATGGTCGAGCAGCGACAGGTAGGTTTGCGAGCTGCAGCCTTCGGCCAGTTGGCCGCTGACAATCACCGTGGTGCCGTCGAACTCGGTCACTGGGTTGTAGCGCACATCCGGCCAGCCCGGGCACTTGGCTGCGGGCAGGGCTTTGACGCGGTTATCGATGCGGATATTGGCAATCGGCGGTTCAGCGGCAATGAGGACTTTGCCGCCCTCGGTGCGGGCAATAAAGCGTAAGGCCTTGAGGTTGACCAGCAGCGAGTCGGGCGTCACCAGGTAAGGCTTATTGGCGTCGCCGCCGTCGTCATTGAAACTCGGCAGTTGTGGTTGCACAAAGTGGCTACGGTCGAGCACCAGGTCACCGTTGACCTGCAGCACACCATTGGCGCGCAAGTCGCGCATCAGCAGCCAGAGCTTTTCCATGTTCAGCTTGGGGTCGCCGCCGCCCTTGAGGTACAGGTTGCCGTTAAGCACGCCGTTTTTCAGTTGGCCGTCGGTGAAGAACTCGGTCTTCCACTGGTGAGTTGGGCCGAGCAGTTCGAGCGCCGCATAGGTGGTCACCAGCTTCATGGTCGAGGCTGGGTTGACGGAAATATCGGCATTGAAAAAGGTGCTGCTGCCCGGGCCGTTGAGTGGGATGGTCACCACTGACAGTGACTGGCTGCTGATCTTGTTAACTTTCAACGCTTGTTGAACCTTGTTCGACAAGCCGTTGTTGGCCGCTGCCAGCGGTAGGCAAACAGGCAGGAGCAGGCCGGCGATGGCCAGGCGGCGCAGGGTTTTGATCATGGGTGGCTACCCTCCAGCTGAGGGAAAAAAGATGACGCGAGACAAGTAAAGGGCTCCCATCGCGGGTTGGGATAAAGTTGGCAATTATGCCCGAAGAGCGGGCTGGCGCAGTGGCCGTTATTGCCAGTAGCAGGGCTTTTTTACAGGCCGTTTGATGACCTGCCGTCTTTGAGGCGGGCGTACAAGCGGCGAAACTGCTAGAGTGCCGCGCGTTATCACTTTTGAGGATTGTTCCATGGCTACTAACCGTTCCCGCCGCCTGCGCAAAAAACTCTGCGTGGATGAATTCCAGGAGCTGGGTTTTGAGCTGAACCTGACCTTCAAGGAAGATCTGGCTGATGCAGCCATCGATACTTTCCTTGAGGAGTTCCTGCGTGACGCCATGACCGCTAACGGTCTTGGCTATGTTGGCGGCGATGACTTCGGCCTGGTCTGCCTGGCCAAGCGTGGCTCGGTCAACGAAGAGCAGCGCGCTGCCGTTGAAGCCTGGCTCAAAGGCCGTGACGAGTTGGTGGAGTTCACCGCCAGCCCGCTGCTTGATGTCTGGTACCCAGACAATCAGCTTAATCAGGCTTGATGCTCTAAGCGGGGCATGCATCGCGCATGTCCCGCTGCTGTTTCCTCTCCCCTCGCAATATTCCCGTTAGCCACCCAAGCTCGCCTTGGCCAGCAGCGCGGCCTCATCGATCTGCTCAATTTGCTCTCGGCGCACAAAGCCCTCGGCGTAGTGGTGACTGTTGTATCTGTGGCGTCAGGTGGTTCTGCTAGGGTCAGCGGGTGCTGAGCTTTTTCAGCAGCTGTCGGTGCTCCAGCCAGCGCTCCAGGCCATACACCATCAGTGCCACCAGTAAGGCCAGCACCACGCCGATCAGACTGTTGAACAACCGCACCTGCGGCAGCTGCCAGTCATGTGCCAGGCTTTCTGCCAGCAACACAAAACATACGCTGGTCTGCAGCACAAACAGTCCGTAGTGATTGGCCTGCAGGGCGCGGCTGAGGGCGATCAGCGGCAACAGGGTCAGCACCATCAGCCCTGGGTCCTGCAAGCTGTGGCCTAGCAGGATCAACAATGCTGCGGCTCCCAGGCTGGCGAGGATTGATTGTACGGCACGCACCAGACTGCCTTGAAACTCCAGTTGCAAGGTGGTGACCACGGTGATCGTCAGCCAGTAGCCGCGGTGCAGTTCTGCCAGGTTGACGATCAGCCCGGAAAGGGCGAATGCCAAGGTGCAGCCCAGCGCATGCAGGCGCCATTTCTGTTGTGGCAGGCGTTTGGCGTGACGCCTGAGTACCTTGAAGATGCTGATAAAGCGCGGCATGTACGGCCACATACGCAGGCCATGCATGCCGCGTAGGCCGAAGGCCAGGAGCATGACCCAGAGGCCGCCGAGGATAAACAGCATGGCGATGGCGTAGGGGTTGTTCAGGGTGCCGAGGCCTTGCTGGCCTTGACCCAGACACAAGCAGATGGCCAGGCCGATGCCCAGCTTGCCGGCCTCACTGCCAAAGCGTTGCAACCAGGCCAGGAGAAAACCGAACAGCGCGAAGATCAGAAAGCTGGCATGTGGGTGGCTGGCCGACCAAAAGCCCAGGCCCGCGCTGCAGGCGCCCAGGCCGCAGAGCATGAGCATGCGCAGCATGCCAAGGCGATGCAGTGGGTTGGCCTGCGCAGCCTGAAAAGCCCCCGCCGAAGCCCAGAGAAAGCCTGGGTGCGCGCTAAACAGCCCGAGCAGCAAGGGCAGTGCGCAACCCAGGCCCGCAACCACCGCTGGCCCCCAGGCGGGCGGGCCTGCATGCCAGTTAAAGGTTTGTCGCAATAGGCTGCTCATGGCTTATACCGGGCTTGAACGGCCCGTCATCTCGCGGGCCATTTCAGTAGCGTAGCTGTCAGTCATGCCAGCGATAAAGTCGATCATGCGCAAAAATGACCTGTACAACGGCCAGTGTGGATCGGGGGCGTTATTGCCCAGCAGGTCGAGGATGCGCCGGTTTTTGAAGGACGGCGTGCGCCCACCATGTTGCTCAAGAGCCGCGCCACAGAAGGCGTTAAGCAGAATTTCCAGGGTGGTGTAGGCGCCGATTTCGTGCAGCGTTTTGCGCTTGTCCTGGAAGATTTTCTGCCGGGCCATGTCCTTGGCGCTCTGCACGCAGTGCTTGGCGGTGCCGTGCATGTGCTCGACCAGGTCACCGTGCAAGGTGCCGGCAAGCAGGGCGTCCTGCTGCTCGACAAAGGCTTCGGCGGCGGCATTGGTCAGGTGTTCGATGGCTTTGCCGCGCAGGATCGCCAGCTTGCGCCGCTTGGAGTCATCGGGGCCGAGCTGGCGGTAGGTTTCCGGTAGGTCATCGCCGACCAGATCGAGCAGCAGCGCTTCAACTTCGCGGTACTCCAGCAGCTCCATTTCCAGGCCGTCTTCCAGGTCGATCAGGCCGTAGCAGATGTCGTCCGCGGCCTCCATCAGGTACACCAGTGGATGGCGCGCCCAGCGCTGTTCTTCCAGCTGCGGCAGGCCCAGCTTGCTGGCGATTTGCTCAAGCAGTGGCAGCTCGCTTTGGTAGCAGCCGAATTTGTGCTTTTTGTAGCCCAATGCTTCGGCGTGGCGTGCGGTCCAGGGGTATTTCAGGTAGGTGCCCAGCGTCGCGTAAGTCAACCGAGTACCGCCGTCGAATTGGTGGTATTCCAGCTGGGTGAGCACGCGAAAGCCTTGGGCATTGCCCTCGAAGCTGAGAAAGTCCCCGCGTTCGGTTGCGCTCATGTCGTCCAGCCAGCCGCGCCCGGCGGCCTGCTGAAACCAGTGGCGAATGGCGTCTTCGCCGGAATGACCAAACGGCGGGTTGCCGATGTCGTGGGCCAGGCAGGCCGATTGCACGACCATGCCCAGGTCGCTTGGCTCGCACCAGCCGGGCAACGCGCCACGGATCATTTCACCGACGCGCATGCCGAGGGAGCGGCCTACGCAGCTGACTTCCAGAGAATGGGTCAGGCGGGTGTGGATGTGGTCATTGCTGGACACCGGGTGCACCTGGGTCTTACGCCCCAGGCGGCGGAAGGCACCCGAGAAGATGATGCGGTCATGGTCTTTGTGGAAGGGCGTGCGGCCCAATTCATCGGCACTGTGCGTTGGTTTGCCGAGTCGTTCGCGGTTGAGCAGGGTTGGCCAATCCAAAGCTAATCCTCACCATGGCATCACTGAATAGGGGTCTAGCTTCGGTGTTCATGCGGCTGGCTGCAAGCCTTGTGCTAGAAGCCTGGCGGTGACAGCGATGGGGTGGCGTGCAGCTCAGTGCGCTGGCGCGAGTAGCGCATGTCGATAGGCTTCGGGTTTTATCGATTTCGTTTAAATAATGTTCATTAAAATCAGTAACCTAAAACATTAAATTCCGTTTATCAGGCTATTTGACGGTTAATTGACATTCTTCGTACTTGGTACTTTAGTTACAACAGTAGGAGCTTGAAAGCTGATGGGCTCAGTGTGTGGGGGAGCGCTCTGAGTTCGGTTTAAGTGGTATCGCTAGGGAGAACATTATGTCTACTGACTCGATGAGACGCCGAGCATCCCTGTTGTTTCCTCTGCTTGGTGCGTTGTTGCACTCGCATGGACCACCTATCCGCTGAAACTGCGCGCGGCGCTCTCGCTTTGAGGCCTGGCTGTGAAGTCTGTCTTGAGCGTTCGCTATTGATGTTGTGCTCAGCATACGGCGCACGTTTGTTACCCGTGAATCTGTCGAAGTAATACCGCAGAAGGGTGGCGAGCCGGGAGCCGGGGAGGTGGATATTTATGAAGACTTCATTCTTGGTGACACCCGCAGAGCAGCGGCCGGAGGCGTCGACCGATAGCGATGCAGCGGAGCAGCAGTCGCGGCGTAATTTTCTTAAGGGCAGCGCCGCCCTGATAGCTGCGCCATTACTGCTAACGCCCGGGAAAAGTGTTGCGGCAGTGCCGGCCAGCCCGCCGACTGTGCCTTGGCAGGAGTTTCTGCCTGATGTTATTAGCGTGCTGGACGCCAGCCCCTTAGATCCACCACCCACCGGGATCGCGAACCTCGCCGGTGGTGAAGCTGGGCGTTTGCCACATCAGCGTTGGAGTGAATTCGCCGCCAGGGCCGAGCCCTACGAGCTGCACGCCGCGCAGCGTGAAAACTGGGTGTTCAGTCCGTCCTACCCGGCGCAATCTGTGTGGACCTATCAGGCTAAAGAGCCGGACTTGAGCATTCTTAGCCCTGTGGTGTTTGCCCATTACGGTCATCCGGTTCTGTGCCGGATATACAACGATTTACCGGCCAATCATGTTGGCTTTGGTAGCCCGGAAATTTCCACCCACCTGCATAACCTGCACTGCGGTTCGGAAAGTGACGGCTTCCCCGGTGACTATTACAGCGCCACCAAGGCTGGCCCCACGCTGACAGCACCCGGAGGCTTCAAAGACCATCTCTACTCGAACATCTATGCCGGCTATGACGAAATGCAAAATGGCATTGGTGACTACCGTGAGGCCTTGGGTACGCTGTTTTACCATGACCACACCACCGACTTCACTGCGCCGAATATTGTCCGCGGGCTGGTCGGTTTCTACTGCCTGTTTGATGAGCTGGATTCAGGTGATGAGCGCGATCCTAGCCCCAGTGCGCTGCGCTTACCCAGCCATCCTTACGATTATCCGTTGGGTTTTGCCGATCGGCGTTTTGATGCGAACGGCATACTCTATTACGACCAAGTCAACCCGGACGGTGTGCTCGGCGACAAAGTCGTGGTCAACGGCAAGATTGAACCAATACTGCGCGTGGCGCGGCGTAAGTACCGTTTGCGTCTGCTTAACGAAGGTCCGAGTCGCTTCTACCAATTTTATTTGGTGCGGCCGAACAATGTGATTCAGCCGTTCACCTACATCGCCAATGACGGCAACCTGCTGGAAAGACCGCTACTCAACCAGACCTCCGTGCGTTTAGGCGTGGCTGAACGGGGCGATATTGTGGTGGATTTTTCCCGTTATCCGGTGGGCACCGAGCTTTACGTGGTTAACCGCCTGACACACGTTGCAGATGACACTCGGCGTCCTGATCGGGTGGTCGCTCCGGGTGAGCGCGTGCTTAAAATCGTGGTCAATCGCGAGCCGCCCGAGCAGGACCTGAGCCAGGTGCCGAGCTTTCTGCGTCCACTGCGTCCCTTGCCGACGACCGCGCAATTGGCGGCGTTGCCGGTACGGCGCTTTAACTTTGATCGCCGGCAAAACATGTGGGCGATCAATGGTCAGTTCGTCGATGTCAACGTGCCGCGCGCGCAAATCCCCCTCGGCAGTATGGAAATTTGGGAGTTGTCGAGCGTCGATAATGGTTGGGATCACCCGATTCACATCCACTTCGAGGAGGGCCGGATTTTAAGCAAGACCACCGATGGCCGAAACGTGGTGATTCCTGCGCATGAGCGCGGCCGTAAGGATGTGTTTGTGGTCAACGGGCGCACGACCATCCGGGTGTTGCTGCGGTTTCGTGATTACAAGGGCAAGTACGTGATGCACTGCCACAACCTCATCCATGAGGATCACTCGATGATGCTGCGCTGGGACATTGTCTGATGGACGCTGCGCAGGCGGTTGAAGAAATGCAGGAGGGTGTTCGATGAGTACGCGAAGAAAATTACTGGCAGGCATGGGCCTGGGTGTGGCCGCGCTGGGTGTGGCGGCATGGCACCGTGGCAGTGATGCACCACAAGCAATCGTGCGCAGTTCGGCAGGGACTAAAAATTTCCCCAATGTCACGCTGTACACCCACGAAGGTCAGCCCGTGAAGTTCTATGACGACCTGATTCGCGGCAAGGTGGTGACCTTCAATATGATGTACTCCCAGTGTGAACGCAGCTGCCCGGCGAGTACGGCGAATTTGCGCCTGGTGCAGAAAATGCTCGGCGAGCGGGTGGGGCGTGATGTGTTTATGTACTCGATTTCGCTGCAGCCTGAGCTGGATACTCCGGAGCGTTTGCGCGAGTACGTGGCGCGGCATCATATCGAGCCGGGTTGGGTGTTCCTCACCGGCGCCCGCGAGGATATTGACCTCGTGCGCTATCGTCTGGGTTTTTACGATCCGGATCCGTTGGTGGACTTCAACGATGCCAACCACACCGGCATGCTGCGGGTGGGTAATGATGCCTTTGATCGCTGGACGATGGCACCGACCTTGACCACGCCCGAGCAGATTCTGAGTACCATCAACCATGTGGACATGGCCATGGTGCACACGGCATTTCGCCAATCAGTGGTTGTTTAGAGTAAGGCTCGCCACGCTTGCGGCTGCGGCGCACAGTGAGTGCTCAAGCCGCTTGGGCGCAGCTGTCAGCGTGGCCGGATACGCTCAACGCTAAGCGTGCCGTCACGCTGGGTACGGCCGCGTACTTGCACGTAGTCGCCAGGCTGCGGGGCGTTATCAATGCGTGTGGCGGGGCTGAGCTGTAGCGGCAGTCCATCCAGTGTCCAGTTCGGCTCGAGTGTGCCATGCAGGCGCACTTTGCTGCCGGCGGGCAATACGGCGGGAATGCCCTGTGCGTCCCTGGCACCTTGTTGAACCCAGGCCACGATCAACGCGATGTCTTCGTCATCGAAAAACGGCGGGCCGTCATGCGGCATGCGCGGCCGTGCTTGACCGCGTATGCGTCGCACCAGTTCGCTGGCCTCCGGTGCACCCGGAACCACGCGGGCGCGTTCGTCACTGCGGATAACCTCGGCGTAAGACGCCAGTATGTAACCTTCCGGCGCAGAGCCGAGCAGCCCGGAGGCCGAATGGCACTTGGCGCAACGTAAGGTGAACAGAGGCTCAACATGGCTGTAGTTAACCGGCTCACCGGCAGCAGGGCGAGCTGGCGTGGTGGCTGGCGAGATTGTTGGGCCTGGTTGCAGGCCGTCGTTGATCCAGCGCTCGAATAGCTCGATTTGTTCATCGCCAAGGTACGGCGGGCCGGTCATGGGCATGCGCGGCAGGCTGCTGCCTTTTAGGCGTTGGATCAGCTCACTGCCCTCTGCATCACCCGGCTTGACGATAGGCCCGCGGCGGCTGCCGCTCAGCAAGTGTTCCAAGCTATCCAGGGCCAGATCCAGCGGTGGTTGTGGGCCGGCATGGCACAGTACGCAGCGGCTGTGCAAAATCGGTGCGAGATCGCCGTAAGTCACTGGCGTTTGCCCTTGGCTCTGATTAGCCACCAGCAATACCAGCCAATAGAGCGGCCAACGTGGCAACACTGCAGCGGGCATACGACCCACCTCCCATTAGAGGTCTGTGTATTCAGCCTAGCTGTTATGCGTGAGCCTGTGAGTAGGCTGTGTGAGTCGAGCAGATTACGTGCAGAGAGCCCGCCGCAGCACTCTTGAATAGCGGCCGTGCGTCGTTATCGCAGTGGCTAGATCAACGCTCAGTATCTGGACCTTGAGGGGCATCTGCATGACGTGGCGGGTTGCGTCTGAGCAGCGGGAAGGCGATCAGCGCGATACGCAGCCAGCGTCGCCAATGGCCACGGCGAATGCCCACGGTGGCCATCAACAGCGCACTGCCTGCGACCCAAAACGGTGCATTGCTGTTGCCCAGTTCTTCGCGCCAGTGCTTGCGTAAATGCTGCGCTTGGCGCAGCGGTTGCAGCATCACCAGGGTTTCGTGGCGCAGTTCCTGGCGATGCATTTCCAGGCGCATACGCAGCAAGGTTTTGCGCAGCTCGCGGCGCGAAGCTTTGGCGGGTAGCTCGTGGGTATTCATGGCAGCAGTTGCTCACGGTCGCGGGCCAGCTCTTCAAGGCTGGCGCTGAAAGGTGCTGGCGCGTTGCGTATACGCTGCAGCAGTGCAATCGAGGCGCTTAACAGGCCCAGTGCATAGAAGGCGCACAGACCGCTGATAACCAACAGGCGATGGCTTTCCCAGAAGGCAATCAACAGCGCCGCTGACAGGCCGATGATCAGCAGTAGGCCAAACAGCAGGGCTAAACTGGTTAACACCAGCAGGCTGAGGGTGTGGCTTTGCTGCTCTTTGAGTTCCTCAGCAAACAGCGCGATATGACCTTGTAGTAACCCCAGCAAGGCGCTGGCAAAGCGCCGTGGCGAACTGCCGCGACTTGACGGGGTAGGTGGGGCTGCATCCATTGAGGTTCTCTTTAGCGTCGGGAGATCAGCATGCCCAGCAGTAAGCCGATAGCGGCAGCAACGCCGAGGGTTTGCCAAGGGTGAGTCTGCACATAGCCCTCGGTGGCTTCAAGGGCGGCTTTACCGCGTGCATGCAGGGCGTCTTCGGCATTATGCAGGGTGCCGCGTGCACGGCCTAAGCTGCTGCGGATCTGCTCGCGTAATTCCTCGGCTTGCTCACCTGCGAGGCTGGCGGAATGCTGGAGCAAACTTTCGGTGTCGCGTACCAGTGCCTGGAATTCTTCGAGTAACTGATCTTGGCTTGACGAGGCGGGTGTCTTACGGGCCATGGTGTCTCTCCTTTTCTTACAGAGCAGTGTAGGGGGTTCGAGTACCTTGTAGAGCAGTGGTTCCTTTTTTCTTCAGCGTGCGGCAGCTGCGGTTTCAGTAACGACTGGTATAGCACTTGCATTACCTTGGTGCGCACTCTTGTTTATATGCTCTTTTATAGCGCTGCAAGGGTTTTGGCCGGGACGCCGTGGTGCACCACTAACTTATTAATAACTATGGAATAAGTACATCGAGGTCAGGTCTAGGTAGCACTCATGTGGTGCTGTGTAGGCCCGGCGTTGGCAGAGTGGATGAGGATTAATGCTGCTATCTGGTGCGCATTTATCGCTTGGTGATCCGCTTTGGTGCTTTTTCCCCGCTACGGAGTTCTCTTCGCAGATGGAAAACATTAACAGTGCTGTAGAAACCCTGATTCACGGCTCCAATACCCTGTTTATTCTGCTCGGCGCGGTGATGGTGTTGGCCATGCATGCCGGCTTTGCCTTTCTTGAAGTCGGCACCGTGCGGCAGAAGAACCAGGTCAATGCTTTGTCGAAGATCATCTCCGATTTTGCGGTGTCGGCCCTGGCGTATTTCTTTGTTGGTTATTGGGTCGCTTACGGCGTGACGTTCCTTGAGCCGGCCAGTGTGCTGACTGAGGGAAATGGCTACGGCCTGGTGAAGTTCTTCTTTCTGCTGACCTTCGCGGCGGCCATCCCGGCGATTATTTCCGGTGGCATCGCCGAACGCGCCAAATTCGGCCCGCAGCTGTGTGCGACGGTGCTGGTCGTGGCCGTTATCTACCCGTTCTTCGAGGGGATGATCTGGAATGGCAATTACGGCGTGCAGGCTTGGCTGGAAGCGCAGTTTGGTGCCGCCTTCCATGACTTCGCCGGCTCGGTGGTGGTGCATGCGATGGGTGGCTGGCTGGCGTTTGGCGCGGTGATTCTGTTGGGCCAGCGTGATGGGCGTTATCGCGACGGTCGTCTGGTGGCGTTTGCGCCGTCGAACATCCCGTTTCTCGCCCTCGGTTCGTGGATTCTGATCATCGGCTGGTTTGGCTTTAACGTGATGAGTGCGCAGACCCTCGGCAGCGTCAGCGGTCTGGTAGCCGTCAACACGTTGATGGCGATGGTCGGTGGCACCGTGGCGGCGTTGTTGGTCGGGCGCAATGACCCAGGCTTTCTGCACAACGGCCCGCTGGCCGGTCTGGTGGCGGTGTGTGCCGGTTCTGATTTGATGCACCCAGTCGGCGCTCTGGCCACCGGCGCTATTGCTGGTGCGCTGTTTGTCTGGGCATTTACCGCAACTCAGGTGAAGTGGAAGATCGACGACGTGCTTGGCGTGTGGCCGCTGCATGGTCTGTGCGGCGTCTGGGGCGGCATTGCGTGCGGCATTTTTGGTCAGCAGGCATTGGGCGGCCTCGGTGGCGTTAGCATGATCAGCCAGTTTATCGGCACCGCGCTGGGCGTGCTGGTGGCCTTGATTGGCGGCCTGCTGGTGTACGGTGTGCTGAAACACAGCGTTGGTATCCGCTTGAGCCAGGAGCAGGAGTACTACGGCGCCGACCTCTCGGTGCACAAGATCGGTTCGACCAGCCAGGACTGATGGCTACGGAGTAATACAAAAGGCCCGCACAAATGTCCGGGCCTTTTTAGTGCGGCCGCAAATAAATGAGGCTTAGAGCAGCGGCAGGGTGTAGCTGACGATCAGACGGTTTTCGTCAATATCGCGACCGAAGTTGTTACGCATTGTCGCGTTGCGCCAGCGCACACCCAGATTCTTTAGCGCACCTTCTTGGAATACATACATCAACTCGGTGTTGCGCTCACGCTCCTTACCCTCAGAAACGTTGCTACCACGGTCGATGTTATCGCCGCTCAAGAAACGAGTCATAAAGGTCAGGCCGGGAATGCCTATGCTGGCAAAGTTGAAGTCGTAGCGTGCTTGCCAGGACTGCTCATCTTTGTTGGAAAAATCACCAATTTGTACATAGTTGACCAAGAACGGGTCAGTGCCATTGATATAGGCAAAGCCGGTGTCGCCGCTCATCTTCTGGTAACCCAGGCCGAAGCTGTGCCCCTCGATACCGTAGGTGATCATGGCGCCCAGCGCTTTGTTATCGATATTGCTGCGCCCGTCATCGGTGGAGCGCGCGTAGCGCAGATCTGTCTTCAGGGTCTGCTTGTCTGCCAATGGCAGGACATGAACCAAGTTGAAGGAGTTCTGCTTATACATGTCCTCCAGGTTGGAGTAGTAATAAGCGCCGGTCAGGTTGGGGGTGAGCTTGTAAGTGCCGCCGAGGAACGTGAACGCATCTGTCTTGTTCCCGCCCGTCACGCGGATCCCGCGCGTTCCAAGCGCACCAGTGTTGGCATTGATGCTGGTGGTCATGGACAGGTCTTGGAAATCACCCGAGTTACGGTCGTTCACTTCCCGGATACGTCCGGCATCCAGTGTCAGGCCGTCGATTTCCTGAGAGATCAGTTGGCCGCCGCTAAATACTTGCGGGGTCAAGCGACTGTCGCTGGAGCCGATGGCCATGTTCTTGAACTGCATACTGCCGACGCGCAGGGTGCTATTGGACACTTTGGCCTTAGCGGCAACGGCCAAGTCCGAGGAATAATCCTGAGAGCCTTTTGAGGAGATGTCAGGAGTCAGCAGGCCGCTGCCTGCGGTGCCGTCGCCAGAGTCAAGTTTGAAACCAAGCATGCCAATGGCATCGAGACCAAAACCGACGGTGCCTTCGGTGTAGCCAGAATCAGCCCGAAGAATAAAACCCTGCGCCCACTCTTCACTTTTGGCCGCACCAGCGCCTTCGCGGAAGTCGCGGTTGAAGTAGAAGTTACGTGCCTCAAGGGTCGCTTTGCTGTCTTTGATAAATTCTGCCTGAGCCAGCGATGGCAGGGTGAGGCAGGTGCCCAGTGCGGCGAGTGCCACAGCGCGAGCAAGTGGAGTGTGGGTCATTATTGTTAGCTCCTCGTGTGTTCGGGTCGACGTGTGCCCGATCTGTTCCAGCGAGGCGAAATAAAGCATGGGCGTTGGTGCTTGGCCTTTAGACTTTGGTCGGTGCGGGTGGCTGGGTAGGGTTTGGTGAGCCGCTTGCGGCCTTTGCAGGCGCTCTAGCCTGCGTGGCGCGCCGTTGATCGGATTAGCCGTGGCGCGGTTAAAGTTTCACTGCGTCGGGCCGCCAACCTATTAATACACCGCCTAGGTATTTTGCCATGAACCCTCTGGCCGCTAACTTATCGTCAGCCTCGCGCCCGTCTTCCGTCACTGCTCAGCCGGTTATCCGCAATGTGCCTGATGCTCAAGCAACGCTAGCTAATCGTCTGGCCGAACGTCTGGGTCTTGAGCCCGGCGCGCTGGCCGGTAAGGCCAACGACTTCAGCCCGGAGAAAGTCGCCGGGCGCATTCTCGGGTTTATCGAGCAGCGCCTGCAAAGCGAGCAAGCTGCCGGCGCCGATAGCGGCAAACTGCAAAAGCTCCTCGATCAGGCCCGTGATGGGGTTGAAAAGGGCTTTGCCGAGGCGCGCAAGATCCTTGATGGCATGGGCGTGCTGCAAGGCAAAGTGGCAGCCGATATCGACAGCACCTACCAGAACATTCAGGACGGCTTCAGTGGCCTGAACCAGCGCTTTAATCCCGATGCTGCTGCGGTTGAGGGCTCAGCCAGCGTTGCGGCTTATAGCGAACGCTTTGCCGCTCAAGCGCAAACCTTCGAGATGTCGGTCACCACCCGCGACGGTGATCGCCTACGTATCTCCATCGCCCAGGCTTCGGCCAACTGGTCGCAAAGTAGCGTAGTGGCGAGCAGTAATGGCAACGGCAGTTCGATGGTTGCCAGCAACCAGTCCGGCAACCTGCAGATCGGCGCGTGGCAGGTCAGCGTTGACGGTGAGTTGGATGACGAGGAGCGCGGCGCGCTGGAGCAGCTCTTCGGCCAGGTGCAGGCGTTGTCCAATAAGTTCTATGCCGGCGACCTGTCCGGGGCCTTTGACCGAGCCATGGCGCTGGAAATGGATGGTGAGCAGTTGGCGTCCATGTCCCTGCGGCTCACGCAGACCACTGTGCGTCAGGCCACCGATGCCTACAGTTCGGTGGCGCAAGAAGGCGGGCAGGCCGCCAGCGCGGTTAATAATTCGCTAATTGATTACGCCCAGGGTCTGCTCGACGCCCTGCGCAACGTCAACCAGGTGGTTGAAGCAGGCACCGGCAAGACCAGCCTGCTGGATCTGCTTAAAGGCGGTTTCTCGCTGGATGAGCGTTTTGACAGTGCTCGCCTGGACAAGGCCGAGCAGCTCAATAGTCGCTTGCTTGAAGGCCTGCAAAACCTGGGTAACCCCGCGCTAGACAGTAGTAAGTCCACGGGTGCCTGAACCTAGGGCGGTGCTAAACTGCCCGTCCAGTCGTTTATGGAGGTGTGCAAATGCTCCCGGAATGCCAACTGTTCGGTACGCTTGGCTGCCACCTCTGCGAGGTGGCGGAAGCGTTGCTGATGCCGTTTGTCGAGAATGGCCTGCTGGTCGAATTGATCGATATTGCTGAGCATGAGCAAATCGTCGAGGCATACGCGCTGCGTATCCCAGTGCTGCGCCGCTGCGATACCGGGGCTGAGTTGAACTGGCCATTTGAGGCCGATGAGATTGTCGAATTTCTGCGTAGCGCCTGATGTCCATGGTGCGCGCGGGCCAATGATTTATTGAAGGATAAAGATTGATGAGCATGGTGCATGGAGACGCCTTGTCGTTGCTGCTGTTCCGTTTGCACAGCGGCCGTTTACTGGGGATCAACCTGCTCAAGGTTCAGGAAATCATTCCATGCCCGACGCTGACCAAGCTGCCCAGTCGGCATCCGCATGTGCGTGGCGTGACCACGCTGCGGGGCTCGGCGTTGACGGTAATCGACCTGGGCAAGGCCATCGGCGAGCATGGTGTTCCCGGCAGCAATGATGGCTGCCTGATTGTCACTGAGCTCAGTCGCTCACGTCAGGGCCTGCATGTGCAAAGCGTAGAGCGCATCGTGCAGTGCTCCACCCGCGATGTGCGTCCACCGCCGGCCGGCTCTGGCAGCAAAGCTTTTATTACTGGGGTCACGCAAATTGACGGCAAGATTGTGCAGATTCTCGATATCGAGAAAGTGCTGCACGAACTCGCGCCGGTGGTTATCGAAGAACTCGACGAGCACTTGTTGTCCGAGCGTCAGCGTGCGCTGCTAAAAGGCCGTCGCGTCTTGGTCGTGGATGACTCCCATGTGGCGCTGCAGCAAACCACAATTACCCTGCGCAAGTTGCAGCTGGATTGCCAGATGGTGCGCAGCGCCGCAGCGGCCCTTGAGTTGCTGCAAGCGCAATATGTTGCCGGGCAACCGATCGAGGTGCTGGTGTCGGATATCGAAATGCCGGAAATGGACGGCTACGACTTGGTCCGCACCGTGCGCAAGATGTCTGATATTGGACAGACTTATGTGCTGCTGCACACCTCGCTCGACAGCACCATGAACACCGAAAAAGCCAAGGCAGTCGGTGCCAACGACGTGCTGACTAAATTCTCCATCGTCGACCTGAGCAAGGCCCTAGTGCGGGCGTTTGAAAGCCTGCAGTAGCGTATAGCGTGACGCAAATGGCCGAAAGCTAAATCAGCAAGAGCGGTTTTGGTTGCTGGAAACAGGGCGAGGCCGTAACGGCCTGAACGGCTGGGATGACCTGCGTAATAGGTGATCACAGCGGGCCGTGCGGCTAGCCGCCTGCAGACTCTGTACGCCTTGATGTGTCCGCCGGTAGCGCGTGCGCGGGTGATTTTTGTGTCTGTCAAAAATTGTGCTCTGCGAACAATTTTGGGTCGAAGTTAGACAGCTTTATAGCCTTGTAGCGACAGACAATCCTCAAAACTAGGCGCCTATGGCGCGACAATGGTTGAGGAGTCGGCTATGGCAATAAGTGTGTTTGACCTGTTTAAGATCGGTATTGGCCCATCTAGCTCCCATACAGTCGGCCCCATGCGCGCCGCTGCGCTGTTCACCGGCGGCCTGCGCGAACGTCACTTACTCGAGCGGGTACAGCGTGTGGAAGTGCGCCTGTACGGTTCGCTGTCCGCCACCGGCATCGGTCACGGTAGTGATACCGCAGTGATCATGGGGTTGATGGGCGAGTGGCCCGACCAGATCGACCCCGCGACCATTGCCCCGCGCATCGAAGCCTTGCGCAGCAGTGGCACCCTGCAGCTCGATGGACGCTTGCCGGTTGCCTTCGACTGGCAGCGCGACATGCTGCTGCTCGACGAAAACCTGCCTTATCACCCCAATGCCATGACCCTGACGGCCTACGCGGTCGACGGCCACGAGTTGAGCAGCGGCACCTATTATTCGGTCGGTGGCGGCTTTGTGGTCGACGCCGAGCAGGCGGCCAGTGGCCAGCTGGATCAGGATCGCAGCCAGTTGCCTTACAACTTCGCCAGCGGCGACGAGTTGCTGCGCTTGTGCAAGGCGCATGGCCTGCGGGTGTCCGAACTGATGATGGCCAACGAAAAGGTCTGGCGCAGCGAAGCAGAAATTCGCAGCGGCCTGATGCGCCTGTGGCAGGCCATGCGCGATTGCGTCGAGCAAGGGCTCAAGCATGAAGGCATCCTGCCCGGCGGGCTCAACGTCAAGCGCCGCGCGGCCAAGTTGCACCGCAGCCTGCAGGAAATGAGCAAACCCAACGTGATCGGCTCGACCCTCAGCGGTATGGAGTGGGTCAACCTGTTCGCCCTGGCGGTCAACGAAGAAAACGCCGCCGGTGGGCGCATGGTCACCGCGCCAACCAATGGCGCGGCGGGGATCATTCCGGCGGTGCTGCATTACTACGTGCGTTTCAGCCCGGCGGTGAGCGAGGCTGATGTGGTCGACTACCTGCTGGCAGCGGCGGCGGTGGGCATTCTGTGCAAGAAGAACGCCTCGATCTCCGGCGCCGAAGTCGGCTGCCAGGGCGAAGTCGGTTCGGCCTGCGCGATGGCGGCGGCCGGGCTGGCGGAGATCCTCGGTGCCACCCCGGAGCAACTGGCAAATGCCGCCGAGATCGGCCTGGAGCATAACCTCGGGCTGACCTGTGACCCGGTCGGCGGGCTGGTGCAGGTGCCGTGCATCGAGCGCAACGCGATTGCTGCTGTGAAGGCGATCAACGCCGCGCAGTTGGCCTTGCGTGGCGACGGTCAGCACTTTATCTCGCTGGATCGAGTCATCCGCACCATGCGCGACACCGGTGCCGACATGCACGACAAGTACAAGGAAACCTCGCGCGGTGGCCTGGCGGTCAGTGCTGTTGAGTGTTGAGTGGCGTCATCTGCCCTGGCCATTTATCGGGCTTGAGCGTGTTTGCCGGAGGGCGCGGCGTCAGGCCGCCAGCCTAATTGCTTGAAAGTTGGCTGGTAGGCCATTGCCGAAGAGAGGTCAGCATGTCCAATTACCAGGCGTTGCCGCAGCCCGCCGAGAAGGTGCTGTCGGCAATAGGTTTTCTGCTCGCTGAGAATTTCAGTCTGGTCAGTCTGGCGGCGGTGCTGGAGCCTTTGCGTCGGGCCAATCAACTCTCGGGACGCCCCCTCTATCGCTGGCGCACCCTGACCACGGACGGCCGTGCCGTGCGTGCCAGCAATGGCCTGCTGGTAACGCCCGATGGCCCGGCCCATATGGAGCCGGCGTTAGATGCCTTGATTGTGTGTGGTGCTGAAGGTGTGCCGCGCGACTGCGATCACGAACAGATCCGCCTGCTGCAGAATCAGGCGGACCGAGGCGTGCACCTGGGCGCGCTGGGCAGTGGCAGCTGGGTCTTGGCCAATGCCGGCCTGTTGCAGGGCTACCAATGTTGTGTAAGTGGGGATTATCAGGCGGATATTCGCGAGACGTTCCCCAGCGTCTCACTGTGCCCACAGCGCTTTGTGCTCGACCGTGAGCGTTACACCGCTGCGCAGGGCACCGCTGGGCTGGAGATGATGCTGCAGTTGATCGGGCGCAGCCATGGTGCGGTACTGCTGGGTGCGATCAGCGAAGCGCTGGTGCGCGAGCAGGTGCTGAGCGAGCTTGGCGAGGCGCACATGCCATTCCGTCAAACACTCGGCAGTGCTCAGCCGAAGTTGCAGGAAGTGATCGCGCTGATGGAGGGTAATCTCGAGGCGCCCATCGAACTCAACAAGCTGGCTGGCTCTGTCGAGCTGTCGAGGCGCCAGCTTGAGCGGTTATTTTGCCAATACCTGCATTGTTCGCCGTCGCGCTACTACCTGAAGCTGCGCTTATTGCGGGCGCGGCAGATGCTCAAGCAGACGGCGTTGCCGATACAGGCGGTGGCCAGCCATTGCGGCTTCCTTTCGCCGCAACACTTCTCGACCTGTTATCGCGATCACTTCGGCATTGCGCCGAGCAACGAGCGCCAGGGTAAGCCCCAGCGCAGCCGTCAGGCCATGCACTGACCCGGCTTTGTCTGCCCTCCCTCCTATAGTCGATTCGGCTTTATCCCCGCCTTTGCGTCTGTCCTTACGCGTGCCGTGCACTCTCTCTAGTGGCTACGCGGGCGACTGTCTGTGATGGCCTGTGCGAGCAACTGAAAAAGCCTGACCTTCGCCTAACGTGCGCAAGCCCTGCGCCGTACTCGGCGGCTGGCGGCTTGAGCAAGATTGTCAGGCGTCGTGAGTGGCCATCCGTCTGAAGCGGATCTGACCAACTTCAGGTCGGAATCGTACAAAAAGGCTGCGTTTGTATCTGTTGCAATGCTTTCCAACGGCGCTACCAAGTGGGCAGTGCCGAGTCACTGGAAAATAATAAGGGTTCCCGTCATGCAAATGCCCCAGACGCTTCGAATTCAAAACGGCCAGAAAGTAAAATCGACCTTCTCGGCGCAGGAATACGCTACTCGCCAGGCCAAGCTGCGCGCCCATATGGCGGCAGAAAACATCGATGCGGCGATCTTCACCTCGTACCACAACGTCAACTATTACACCGATTTCGTTTACTGCTCCTTCGGTCGTCCCTATGCCGTGGTGATCACCCAAGACGCAGCAGTGACCATCACCGCCAACATCGACGGTGGCCAGCCATGGCGTCGTACCGTCGGCACCGACAACATCGTCTACTCCGACTGGCAGCGCGATAACTTCTTCGTCGCCATTCAGCAGGCACTGCCGAAGGCCGGCCGCATCGGCATCGAGTACGATCACCTGAACCTGCAGAACCGCGACAAGCTGGCCGCGCGTTATCCGTCCGCCGAGCTGGTTGACGTCGCTGCGCCGTGCATGAAGATGCGCCTGGTCAAGTCCGCCGAAGAGCACACCATCATCCGTCACGGCGCGCGCATTGCCGACATCGGTGGTGCCGCAGTCATCGAAGCCCTGCGTGATCAGGTGCCCGAGTACGAAGTTGCCTTGCACGCTACCCAGGCAATGGTCCGCGAAATCGCCCGCACCTTCCCTGACGGTGAGCTGATGGACACCTGGACCTGGTTCCAGTCCGGCATCAACACCGACGGCGCACACAACCCAGTGACCAGCCGCAAGGTCAACAAGGGCGACATCCTCAGCCTGAACTGCTTCCCGATGATCGCCGGTTACTACACCGCGCTGGAACGCACCCTGTTCCTCGACCATTGCTCAGACGAGCACCTGCGTCTGTGGGAAGTGAACGTTGCAGTTCACGAAGCGGGTCTGAAGTTGATCAAGCCAGGCATGCGTTGCAGCGATATCGCCCACGAGCTGAACGAAATCTTCATGCAACACGACCTGCTGCAGTACCGCACCTTCGGTTACGGTCACTCGTTCGGCACCCTCAGCCACTACTACGGGCGCGAGGCCGGTCTGGAGCTGCGTGAAGACATCGATACAGTGCTGGAACCAGGCATGGTGGTGTCCATCGAGCCGATGATCATGCTGCCTGAAGGGCGCCCAGGTGCTGGCGGTTACCGCGAGCACGACATCCTGATCGTTAATGAGCAAGGTGCCGAGAACATCACCAAGTTCCCGTACGGCCCTGAGCACAACATTATCCGCAAGTAATGCTAGGCGATGGCGCAGTCGGGGCAAGCCTCTACTGCGCTGTTGTCATTGTTTCTAACCTAGGCCTTCAGGCCGGGAGGCAACAGCGTGAACACACGTAGCAATCGACTTCTCCGGAACTTCATCTTCAGTCCATGGCAGGCAGGGGCTTGCGTATACAGGCAGCTTTGCTCGTGGTTCGTTGCTACTGGGCAGGTGGTACTGCCGGATGAAGCTATCGCGCTCTTGCAGTTTCCTCCGCACCTTGGTCAGAGGCCTGATCTATTCGGAGGGCAGCTGGCTGAGCAGTGTTCCTGCATACTGGCGGATTCGTTAGAGGGCAGAGGCAATGAATAAAAGTGTTTTTGTAGGCGAGCTCACTTGGAAGGAGTACGAAGCTTCGATTGCCGGTGGTGAGCGAGTACTGTTTCTGCCGGTCGGCGCGCTTGAGCAGCACGGTCATCACATGTGCATGGATGTCGATGTGTTACTGCCCACTGCGGTTAGTCAGCGGGTGGCGCAACGTATTGATGCGCTGGTGTTGCCGGCGTTGCATTACGGCTACAAGTCGCAGCAAAAGTCCGGCGGCGGCAACCACTTCCCCGGTACTACCAGCCTGGACGGGGCCACTCTGACCCATAGCGTTCAGGACATCATTCGTGAATTAGCACGCCACGGCGTACGCCGCCTGGTGCTGATGAACGGGCATTACGAGAACTCGATGTTCATCGTCGAGGGTATCGATCTGGCGTTGCGGGAACTGCGTTACGCGGGGATCAACGACTTTCGCGTAGTAGTGCTGTCCTATTGGGACTTCATCAAAGATCCAGAAGTGATCGCACAGCTCTACCCGGATGGTTTTCTCGGCTGGGATATCGAGCATGGTGGGGTATTCGAAACCTCGCTGATGTTGGCGCTCTACCCTGAGCGAGTCGACATGGATCGAGTGGTTGACCACCCGCCGGCAAGCTTCCCGCCCTATGACGTCTTCCCCATTATTCCTGAGCGCACGCCGGCTGCCGGCACACTGTCTTCCGCTGTCGGCGCCAGCCGCGAGAAGGGCGAGTTGATTTTGCGTGTCTGCGTAGAGGGTATTGCTAGTGCCGTCGAGGAAGTCTTCAACGCTCCCTCCTGAGCACCTGCCAGCGACATGAAGTGTTTTGCCCAATGATTCTGACAAATATAAGAATGATCGAGAGGCTAACAGCATGAATACTGAACAAAGCGCGGCTGCGGCTGCGTCCTTTCACAGGGAGGAGCCATATGAACCGCGAGTGGCTATTTCCCAGAGTACTTGGCTGAAGGGCCTGAATCCGATGGTTACGCTGGGATCGCTTCTGGTGATCGCCGGTGTGGTCATTGGTCTGCTGATGTTTCAGGAGCAAGCGGCAGCGTTTTTCGACCGGGTGCGCAGTGGTATCACCTATGCGTTCAGCTGGTATTACGTACTGATCGCCGCGCTGTTTCTATTCTTCAACGGCTGGCTGGCCTGTAGCCGTTTCGGTCGCATCCGCCTAGGGGGCGATGACGAACGACCCGAGTTCGGCTACTTCTCCTGGTTTGCCATGGTGTTTTCCGCAGGCCAGGGCATCGGCCTGATTTTCTGGAGTATCGCTGAGCCGATGTTCCATATGCAGGGAAACCCCTTCAGCACCTCAACCATGAGCGCTGAAGCGGCGGAGTCCGCGATGCGCATTACGTTCTTCCACTGGGGCCTGCATGCCTGGTCGATCTACTGCATCGTCGCCCTGGCGTTGGCTTATGCCGCCTTTCGCAAGGGGCTGCCGCTAACCATCCGCTCTACTTTGCGTCCTCTGTTCGGTCGCGCCATGGATGGCCCATGGGGGCATGCAGTAGATATTTTGGCGATCATGGCGACCATCTTTGGCGTGGCCACTTCGCTGGGATTGGGTGCGCAGCAGATCAATGCCGGTCTGAATCGCCTGCTCGGCTTGGAAAGCTCGGTGCTGGTGCAGCTGGGCTTGATCGCAGTGATTACGGCGGTCGCCGTGTTCTCTGCGGTGTCCGGGGTCAATCGCGGAGTGAAGAAGCTCAGCGAGCTGAACATTATCCTGACCATCGCCCTGATCCTGTTCTTCTTCATCTGGGGTCCGAGCCGCTACATCATCATGTCGCTGGTCGATGCCACGGGTGATTATCTCGCGAACGTCATCGAAATGAGCTTCTGGACCGACGCCAGCAAGCAGGATCCATCCGCCTGGGAAGGTTGGAAATCAAGCTGGCAGGGCTGGTGGACAGTGTTCTATTGGGGCTGGTGGTTGTCGTGGGCGCCCTTTGTCGGCGTGTTTATCGCACGAGTCTCCCGTGGTCGCACCATCCGTGAGTTCATTCTGGGCGTGATCCTGGTCCCGACACTGTTGACCTTCATCTGGATCGCCGCCTTTGGTGGTACCGCCGTGAGTAATGAGTTGTTCGGCGAGGCAGGCATCTCGGTGGCTGTGACCAAGGATGTCGCCAGCGCGTTCTTCGTGACGGTTGACTCCATGAACCTCGGCGGCATTGGCACCTTGGCGCTGTGGCTGGGCACCCTGTTGGTGGCCACCTACTTCATCACATCGGCCGACTCCGCGACGTTAGTACTGACCACCATCATGTCCCATGGTGCTATCCACCCAGCCAAGCGTCACCGGGTGTTTTGGGGCGGGATGCAGGGCGTAGTCGCCGGCGTGCTGCTGGTTGTCGGTGGCGCAGCTTCCTTGGCCACCCTGCAGACGGCGGCCATCGCCAGTGCCTTGCCATTCTCTTTCATCATGCTGCTGATGTGCTTCAGCCTGATCAAGGCGCTGCATGAAGAGGCGCCGGTGGCGCTGGTCCCGGTTCGGGCAGAAACCTCGGCTGCCGGTTAAGGCATCGCCGGCCGCCAGTTTGGCGGCCGGCACACCCTCCGTCACCAGTCAAAAAACTCCTACAAGAACAATTACAGAGGCTTAAATCATGACCTCCTGGGTACTCACGCTCTTCATCGCGCTAAACATCGCCATGCTCATGATCGCAGGTGGAACCTATCTGTGCCGCAACGCCAAAGAAAAATCCGGGCAGAGGGGCTAAGCGCATGGACTTTTATGAGATTTTCAATTGGTGCCTGCTGATCGTGACCTTCGCGGTCATGATCGGTATCGGTTTTCTCTCCTCACGCAAAGTCAAAGACAGCGACGAAGGTGGCTTCTTGCTTGCTGGTCGTAGCCTCGGTGCCTTTGTCGGCGCCAGTACCATTGTTGCCACCGGCTTCAGTGGCTGGGGCTTTATGGGCTCCCCGGCAGTGACCTACAAGTTTGGTGCCATCGAGTTGTTGGGTAACTTCTTCTTCGCCCCGGCGATGATGATTGCGGTGTTGTTCTTCGCCAATCACATGCAGAAACGCGCGCTGACCATGGGCAGCAACACTATTCCCGAGTACATCGCGCAGATTCACGGCAGTGGTAACGGTGGGCGTCTGTTGCAGGGCGTGGCGGCGCTGATGACCATCATCCTGCTGATGGTGTTCCTGGTCAGCCAGATCAAGGCGGTCGGCATGCTCGGTGCCTCCTGGCTGAATATCGAGATGACCAGCAGCGCTTGGCTGATGATCTCGGTCATCATCCTCTACACCATGCTCGGCGGCCTGGCTGCAGTGGCCTGGACCGACACCGTGATGGTCTGCGGCATGGCGGTGGCGGCGATTGTGATCATGATCCAGATGTTCACCAGCGTCGATTTGGGCCTGTGGCAGAGCAACCTTAATGCCATCGACCCGAACCTGCTCAATCCGAGCACGGCGGCGCCCTATGGCGACAGCAAGGCTTCGGTGTTTTTGGTGCTGCCCTATGCCTTCCTGTTCGCCGCGGTACTGCCGTACATGGCGATTCGCTTTTTGGCCTTCAAGCCCAAGGTGAAGATGCACAAGGTCGGCATTTATGTAGCGATTCTCGGCTTGTTGCTCAGTCTGATCCCGCTGGTTGGCCTGTATATGCGCGCCTTCGGCCCGGAACTGGCCGACCCGGATAATACGATGCCGATGTACCTGCAGACCTTCATGCACCCGGCGCTGCAGGGGATCATCACCCTGTTCATCATCTTCGCCATGAAGTCCACCGCCAACTCGATGCTGCACACCGTGGCCTCGGCCACCTCGCATGACCTGCGTCTGGCCTTCAATAAAAACGCCAAAGTGGACTCGGCACAAGCGCTGGTCATCAACCGTGTGGCGGTCGTTGCGCTGGGCCTGTTGGGTCTGTTGATGATGATGTACGCGCCGCCGTTCATGTTGTCCTGGTTGGGTATTCTTGGGTCCGGCACCCTGCTGGCGGCAATGATCGGTCCGGTGTTCATTTCCACCTTCTGGCAGGGCAATGTGGCGGGCGCGCTGACCGCCATGCTGGTGGGCTTCTTCACCAGCGGTGGGCTGCTGTTGACCACAGATATTGGCTGGGTCGAGGGGCCGCTGGTCGGCTGTGTGGCCTCGTCCTTATGTTACGTGCTGGTCTCTATCATGACCCGCACGCGAGTGCCGGTGCTGCAGAACGGGCACTAAGCCTTAGCGGATCAAGCAAAGCCATGGACTCAGCCGAGTTCGTGGCTTTTTGCTGTCTGTAGTCCAGAAAATGCTGGCACTCAGCCTTAATGGCAGCAGGTGGCCCGGCAGGATCTGTTGTGGGGCGTGACAGCTGGTTGGCCTGAGGGCCGTGGTCGTCAGCTCAAGGCGTTCTGTTTGCGTTCGCCGCGTGGTGAGTGGCCGAAGAGACGGCTGTAACACTTGGAGAAATGCGCCGGCGAAGCGAAACCACAGAGCAGGGCGATGTCGCGCACCTGAGACTCACTGCGCAACAGCAGGTCACGGGCGCGGTTCAGGCGCAGTTCCAGGTAGTACTGGCTGGGCTTGCGTTCCAGGTATTTGTGGAACAGTCGCTCCAGTTGGCGCACCGACATCTCGTTGAGTTGGGCCAGCTCTTCCAGCTCCAGCGGCTCTTCCAGGTTGGCTTCCATAATCGCGACTATCTGGCTCAGCTTTGGCTGGGCATTGCCGAGTTTCTGCCGCAAGGGCACGCGTTGTTGTTCGCGCGAGCCGCGCATGCGGTCGCAGAGCAGCAGTTCGGCGGCGCGCGTGGCGATCTCCACGCCGTCTGGTTCGCGGGCGACCAGCTGTAGGGTCATGTCCATGGACGCGGTGCCGCCGGAGCAGGTGTAGCGGTCTCGATCCAGCTCGAACAGCTGATTGGAGATGATGATGCCGGGGAATTTTTCCTTGAGCTGTTCGATGTCTTCCCAGTGGATGGTGCAGCGGTAACCCTTGAGCAGATCCGCGCTGGCCAGCAGGTGGCTGCCGGTACAGATGCCGGCCAGCGGTACATGCTGCTGGGACAGCTTACGCAGCCAGTTGAGCAGGTTGCGATTGTGCTTGGCCGGGATTGGGTTGCTACCGACTACGAACAGGGTGTCCAGCGCGGGGGCATCGCTGATCGAGTGATCCGGTACCACCCACATGCCGTTACTGGCACATACCGGCTCGCGTTCGGCGGCGATCAACAGCGTGCGGTAGAGGGGCTTTTTGGCGGCCAGGTTGGCCATGCGCAGTGTCTCGATCGCACAGGCAAAGCCGATCGTGGTGAAGTTTTCACTCAGCAGGAAGCCAAAGGTTTTCACCTGTGGGGCTGGCACCGTTCCAGGTGCGTTATCAGCCGGCGCCAAGGCGGAAAAGGCTTGTGCCATTGGGTGCTACTCCTCTACTGCAGCCGCTGCTGAGTGCTTGCCGGGCATGGGCCGCGAGCAGGGCTGTTTTGCGTTTTATTGTTGTTGGGCAGCAGGTTAGACCCGCCAGTCACACATCTTACACCGATTGCCGGACGCGTTGAGCCGCCTGGGCACTGACCGCTGTTGCAGCGCCGCCAGGCAGCGCGTGACGCGCTCTATCGACAATTCTTGGATGGCGTGCTGCTGAGCGTGGCTTTAGTCGCCGCCGCAAGCCCGGACCAGTTTGAGCACTTTTATGTCGGAAATGAGCAAACGGTGCCTAGGTGCATTTCGCACAATCGGTTGCAACAGGCGTTATCCATTAAGCCTTCAGCCAAGGGCAGCCAATGCTGCGCCAGGCGCTGATTCCCAGGAGGGAGAAGGCTGCAGGCACGTCCTGACCAATAACAACAAGCGACCCAAGACTGCCGCAGGAGATTCGAGATGTTCAGTAAACAAGATCAAATCCAGGGCTACGACGACGAACTGCTTAACGCGATTAACGCCGAAGAGGCGCGTCAAGAGCATCACATTGAACTGATCGCCTCGGAAAACTACACCAGCCAGCGGGTGATGGAAGCTCAGGGCAGCGGCCTGACCAACAAATACGCCGAAGGCTATCCGGGCAAGCGTTATTACGGCGGTTGTGAGCATGTTGACGTGGTCGAGCAGCTGGCCATCGACCGCGCCAAGCAACTGTTCGGTGCCGATTACGCCAACGTCCAGCCGCACTCCGGCTCATCCGCCAACAGCGCGGTGTACCTGGCGCTGATCAATGCTGGCGACACCATCCTCGGTATGAGCCTGGCCCACGGCGGTCACCTGACCCACGGTGCCAAGGTGTCGTCTTCGGGCAAGCTGTACAACGCGGTGCAGTACGGCATCGACACGGCCACCGGCTTGATCGATTACGACGAGGTTGAGCGTCTGGCCGTCGAGTGCCAGCCGAAGATGATCGTGGCCGGCTTCAGCGCCTACTCGAAGACCCTGGATTTCCCGCGTTTTCGCGCCATCGCCGATAAGGTCGGAGCGCTGTTGTTCGTCGACATGGCCCACGTTGCTGGTCTGGTCGCTGCCGGTCTGTATCCCAACCCGATTCCCTTCGCCGATGTGGTCACTACCACCACGCACAAAACCCTGCGCGGCCCGCGTGGCGGCCTGATTCTGGCCAAGGCCAATCCTGACATCGAGAAGAAGCTCAACTCAGCGGTGTTCCCTGGCGCGCAAGGCGGCCCGCTGATGCACGTGATCGCCGCCAAGGCGGTGTGCTTTAAAGAGGCCATGGAGCCGGGGTTCAAGACTTACCAGCAGCAGGTGATCGATAACGCCCAGGCCATGGCCAAGGTGTTTATCGAGCGCGGTTTCGACGTGGTTTCCGGTGGCACCGACAACCACCTGTTTTTGGTCAGCCTGATCCGTCAGGGCCTCACCGGCAAAGACGCCGACGCGGCGCTCGGCCGGGCGGGTATCACGGTGAACAAGAACGCCGTACCGAATGACCCACAGTCGCCCTTTGTCACCTCCGGGCTGCGCATCGGTACGCCGGCGATCACCACACGCGGTCTCAAGGAAGCGCAGAGCATCGCCTTGGCCGGCTGGATTTGCGACATCCTCGATCACCTTGGTGATGCCGACGTCGAGGCCCAGGTGGCCAAGCTGGCGGCCGGACTGTGTGCGGATTACCCGGTGTATCGCTGAGCCGTTTCCCCTCGCCCGAGTCTGGGCGAGGCTGCCGACGGGCGGGTGAGGCGCGTATGCCCAGCCCTCACCCTTAGCCCCCATCCCAGAAGGACAGGGGAACAGATTTCAGGAGTATCCCATGCAACGTTATTCCGGCTTCGGCCTGTTCAAACACTCGTTCAGCCACCATGAAAACTGGCAGCGCATGTGGCGCAACCCGACCCCCAAGAAGGTCTATGACGTGATCATCGTCGGCGGTGGCGGCCATGGTCTGGCCACCGCCTATTACCTGGCCAAAGAATTTGGCGTGAAGAACGTCGCGGTGATCGAGAAGGGCTGGTTGGGCGGCGGTAATACCGCGCGCAACACCACGATCGTGCGTTCCAACTACCTGTGGGACGAGTCGGCGCAGCTCTACGAGCACGCCATGAAGCTGTGGGAAGGCCTGTCCCAGGACATCAACTACAACGTCATGTTTTCCCAGCGCGGGGTGTTCAACCTCGGCCACTCGCTGCAGGACATGCGCGACATCGAGCGTCGAGTCAGCGCCAACCGCCTCAACGGTATCGACGGCGAGGTGCTCAATGCCAAGCAGGTCGAGGAACTGATTCCGTACATGGATTGCAGCAAGAACACCCGTTACCCGGTAATGGGTGCTTCGCTGCAACGGCGTGGCGGCGTTGCCCGTCACGATGCTGTGGCCTGGGGTTATGCCCGCGCCGCTGACGCCCTGGGCGTTGACCTGATTCAGCAGACTGAAGTGACCGGCTTCCGCAAGGAAAACGGCGTGTGCATCGGCGTGGAGACCAACAAGGGCTTTATCGGCGGCAAGCGCGTCGGCGTGGTCACTGCGGGTAACTCGGGACACATGGCCAAGCTGGCGGGCTTCCGCATGCCACTGGAATCGCACCCGTTGCAGGCACTGGTGTCCGAGCCGATCAAGCCGATCATCGACAGCGTGATCATGTCCAACGCGGTGCACGGCTATATCAGCCAGTCGGACAAGGGCGACCTGGTTATCGGCGCCGGTATCGACGGCTATAACGGTTACGGTCAGCGCGGTTCCTACCCGACCATCGAACACACCCTGCAAGCCATTGTTGAGCTGTTCCCGGTGCTCTCGCGCGTGCGCATGAACCGCCAGTGGGGCGGCATCGTCGACACCACCCCGGACGCCTGCCCAATCATCAGCAAGACCCCGGTGAAGAACCTGTTCTTCAACTGCGGCTGGGGCACTGGCGGCTTCAAGGCCACCCCCGGTTCCGGTCACGTATTCGCCGCCAGTCTGGCCAAAGGCGAAATGCATGAGCTGGCCAAACCCTTCGCCATGGACCGTTTCTATAACGGTGCCTTGATCGACGAGCACGGCGCTGCCGGCGTCGCCCACTAACAGGAGAAATCCGAAATGCTCAATATCTTCTGTCCCCATTGTGGCGAGCTGCGCGCCGAAGAAGAGTTCCACTCGGCCGGTCAGGCGCACATCCCGCGTCCACTGGACCCAAGCACCTGCACCGATGAGGAGTGGGGCGAGTACCTGTTCTTCCGCGACAACCCGCGCGGTATCCACCACGAGTTGTGGATCCATGCGGCGGGCTGCCGGCAGTACTTCAACGCCACCCGCGACACCATCAGCTATGAAATTTTCGAAACCTACAAAATCGGTGAAAAGCCGAGCGTGACCGCCAAGGCCGAGAGCGCTCCGCAGACCCGCCGCACGGCAGGAGCAAAGGCATGAGCCAGATCAATCGTCTTTCCCGGGGCGGGCGCATCGACCGCAGCCAGCCGCTGACCTTCAACTTCAACGGCGAGACCTACCAGGGTTATGCCGGCGACACCCTGGCCGCTGCTCTGCTGGCCAATGGTGTTGATGTGGTCGGCCGTAGCTTCAAGTATTCGCGTCCACGCGGCATCGTCGCTGCCGGTGCCGAAGAGCCCAACGCCGTGCTGCAGATCGGCTCGAACGAAGCAGTCACCATCCCTAACGTGCGGGCCACCCAGCAGGCGCTGTACCCCGGCCTCACGGCCACCAGCGTAAACGGCTGGCCGAGCGTCAACACTGATCTGATGGGCATTCTCGGCAAGGTTGGCGGGAAGATGATGCCGCCGGGCTTCTACTACAAGACTTTCATGTACCCGCAAAACCTCTGGCTGACCTACGAGAAGTACATTCGTAAGGCTGCAGGTCTTGGCCGCGCACCGAAGGAAAATGATCCCGACAGCTACGACTACCTAAACCAGCACTGCGACGTGCTGGTGGTCGGTGGCGGCGCCGCTGGTCTGGCCGCCGCCCTGGCTGCCGGGCGCAGTGGGGCACGGGTGATTCTGGCTGACGAACAGGAAGAGTTTGGCGGGCACTTGCTCGACAGCCGCGAAACCCTTGACGGTAAACCGGCTTGTGAATGGGTCGCCAAGGTGCTCGCCGAATTGGCTAGCATGCCTGAGGTGACGTTGTTGCCACGGGCCACCGTGCACGGCTACCACGACCATAACTTTCTGACCATTCACGAGCGTCTTACCGACCACCTCGGCGAGACCGCGCCGCTGGGACAGGTGCGTCAACGCCTGCACCGGGTACGCGCCAAGCGTGTGGTGCTGGCCACCGGCGCTCACGAGCGGCCGCTGGTGTATGCGAACAACGACGTGCCGGGCAATATGCTTGCCGGCGCAGTGTCCACCTACGTGCGCCGTTATGGCGTGGCACCGGGCAAGCGCTTGCTGCTCTCGACCACCAACGACTATGCCTACCGTGTCGCCCTGGACTGGCTGGAAGCCGGCCTGCAGGTGGTGGCGATCGCCGATGCACGGCCTAACCCGAAGGGCGCTTGGGTCGAAGAAGCGCGGGCCAAGGGCCTGCGTGTGATGACCGGCAGTGCGGTGATCGAAGTGCGTGGCAGCAAGCGCGTCAGCGCGGCAGGTGTGGCGCGGATTGATGCGCAGGCACACAAGGTTATTGGCGCCGTTGACTGGCTGGAGTGCGATCTGGTGGCCAGTTCCGGTGGCTACAGCCCGGTGGTACACCTGGCTTCGCACCTGGGTGGTCGGCCGGTGTGGCGTGAGGACATTCTCGCCTTCGTACCCGGTGAAGGTTTCCAGCAGCGAGTCTGTGCCGGTGCGGTGAATGGTGTGTTTGCCATCGGCGATGTCCTTGCCGATGGTTTCGAAGCCGGCGCCAAGGCTGCCACCGAGGCGGGCTTCAAGCCGGTCAGCGGCGAGTTGCCGAAAGTCTTCGGTCGCCACGAAGAGCCGAGCATCGCGCTGTTCCAGGTACCCCATGACAAGTCCACGGCGCGCGCACCGAAGCAATTCGTTGACCTGCAGAACGACGTCACCGCGGCCGGCATCGAGTTGGCCACCCGTGAGGGTTTTGAGTCGGTCGAGCACGTCAAGCGCTACACCGCGCTGGGTTTCGGCACCGACCAGGGCAAGCTGGGTAACATCAACGGCCTGGCCATCGCGGCCCGTTCCATGGGCATCAGCATCACGCAGATGGGCACCACCATGTTCCGCCCGAACTACACCCCGGTTACGTTCGGTGCGGTGGCTGGGCGTAACTGCGGCGCGCTGTTTGACCCGGTGCGCTACACCGCGCTGCACAGCTGGCACCTGAAGAACGGCGCCGAGTTTGAGGACGTTGGCCAGTGGAAGCGCCCTTGGTACTTCCCTAAGCGCGGGGAGGACATGCATGCCGCGGTCGGCCGCGAATGCAAGGCGGTACGCGACAGCGTCGGCATCCTTGATGCGTCGACCCTGGGCAAGATCGACATCCAGGGCGCGGATGCCCGCGAGTTTCTTAACCGCGTGTACACCAATGCCTGGACCAAGCTGGACGTGGGCAAAGCCCGTTACGGCCTGATGTGCAAAGAAGACGGCATGGTCTTCGACGACGGTGTGACGGCCTGCCTGGCCGACAACCACTTCGTCATGACCACCACCACCGGTGGCGCCGCGCGCGTTATGCAATGGCTGGAGATTTACCACCAGACCGAGTGGCCAGAGCTGAAGGTGTACTTCACCTCGGTCACCGATCACTGGGCGACCATGACCCTGTCCGGCCCCAACAGCCGCAAGCTGCTGGCGGAAGTGACTGACATCGACCTGAGCAAGGAAGCCTTCCCGTTCATGGCTTGGAAGGAGGGTCTGGTTGGCGGCGTGCCGGCGCGGGTGTTCCGCATCTCCTTCACCGGCGAGTTGAGCTACGAGGTTAACGTCCAGGCCGACTACGCCATGGGCGTAATGGAGAAGATCGTCGAGGCTGGCAAGAAGTACAACCTGACCCCTTACGGCACCGAGACCATGCACGTGCTGCGGGCTGAGAAGGGCTTCATCATCATCGGTCAGGACACTGACGGCTCGGTGACCCCGGATGACCTGAATATGGGTTGGTGTGTGGGGCGGACCAAGCCATTCTCTTGGATCGGCTGGCGCGGGATGAACCGCCAGGACTGCGTGCGTGAGGATCGCAAGCAACTGGTCGGCCTCAAACCGCTGAACCCGGACAAGGTGTTGCCGGAAGGTGCGCAGCTGGTCTTCGATGCGAAACAACCGGTGCCGATGAGCATGGTTGGTCACGTCACCTCCAGCTACTTCAGCACCTGTATGGGCCACAGCTTTGCCATGGCCCTGGTCAAGGGCGGCCTTACACGCATGGGCGAGCGGGTTTTCGCACCGCTGGCGGATGGCAGCATGATCGAGGCCGAAATCGTCAGTGCGGTGTTCCTCGATCCGAAAGGCGAGCGGCAGAACATCTGACCATTCAGTACTTAACCGGCGGAGCCCGCTTAGTGGCTCCGCCAGGCCAACCAGACAACACGACAGGTTAACAACATGACCGCGATCAACGTCTATAAGCAACGCCCCGACAGTGGCCACGCCGAGTCGCCGCTGTTCCACGCCAGCCTCAATGAGCTGTCGCGCAAGGGCCCACTGAACAAGAGCGGCAGCGCCGGGGTGACCTTGCGCGAGAAAAAACTACTGGGTCACCTGACCCTGCGCGGCGAAGCCAGCGATGCCGCTTTCGCCGGTGCCGTGCACAAGGTCACCGGCCTGGAGCTGCCGGGCGCACTGGCCCTGGTCAGCCGTGACGACACCTCGTTGCAGTGGCTGGGCCCGGATGAGTGGTTGCTGATCGTGCCCGGCGGCACGGAGTTCGCTATCGAGCAGAAGCTGCGTGAGGCACTGGTCGGGCAGCACTACCAGGTGGTCAACGTCAGCGGTGGGCAGACCATCGTCGAGCTGAGCGGGCCGAAAGTCCGCGAACTGCTGATGAAGTCGAGCAGCTACGACGTCCATCCGCGCAATTTTCCGGTGGGCAAGGCCGTCGGCACGGTGTTCGCCAAGTCGCAACTGGTGATCCGCCGTACCGGTGAGGAAACTTGGGAATTGCTGGTGCGGCGCAGCTTCGCCGACTATGTCTGGCTGTGGCTGCAAGACGCCAGCGCCGAGTACGGCCTGGCGGTCAATGCCTGAGCCGAGCCACACGGTGGGCGCCGCGTTGTTTGCCCACCGCAAGAGAGCACAGGTGGATGGAGGCATTGCCAGTGGCACGCCTCGATCCACCCTACGCCTTGAATGGAGAATGCCATGAGCCGCACCCCCGATACCTGGATTCTCACCGCCCACTGTCCGAGCGTACTCGGCACCGTGGATGCTGTGACGCGCTTTCTCTTTGAGCAGCAATGCTATGTAACTGAGCACCATTCGTTCGATGATCGCTTGTCTTCTCGCTTCTTCATTCGCGTGGAGTTTCGCGTGCCCGCGGGGTTTGATGAGCAAGCCTTCCGTGCCGGTATCGATGAGCGCCTGACGCCCTTCGATATGCACGCCGAGCTGACCCCAGCTGGCTATCGGGCCAAGGTGGTGCTGATGGTGTCCAAGGCGGACCATTGCCTGAACGATCTGCTCTACCGCCAGCGTATCGGCCAGTTGGCCATGGACGTGGTCGCGGTGGTGTCTAACCACCCGGATCTGGAGCCGTTGGCGCGCTGGCACGACATACCCTATTACCACTTCCCCCTGGATCCCAACGACAAGCCGGCGCAGGAGCGCAAGGTTTGGCAGGTGATCGAGGACACCGGCGCCGAACTGGTGGTGCTCGCCCGCTATATGCAGGTGCTGTCGCCGGAGATATGCCGCAAGCTGGACGGCTGGGCGATCAATATTCACCACTCGCTATTGCCAGGCTTCAAGGGCGCCAAGCCCTACCATCAGGCGTACCAGAAGGGCGTCAAGCTGGTCGGTGCCACGGCTCACTACATCAATAACGATCTGGACGAAGGGCCGATCATCGCCCAAGACGTGGAGCCGGTGGACCATGCCCATTATCCGGAAGACTTGATTGCCAAGGGCCGTGATATCGAATGCCTGACGCTGGCCAAGGCGATCGGTTACCACCTTGAGCGGCGGGTCTTTCTCAACGCCAATCGCACGGTGATTTTGTAAGCGCGGCAGCGATGGGCCGCCGAGATGCCAGAGCAAGCGCTCCGTAGGTGGGCTATGCCCACTGAGGATGCAGGCGGTAATCAGCAACCCCAGGCTGGTGCATAGTCACCGACCTGGGGTTTTGGCTTTAGAGCGGGATGTCTGCACCCAGGTAGCGGGCCAAGCAGCGACGATACCTGGGCTATCGGTTACAGCTCTTTGACGGTACGCACTTGGTCCTTGTTGACCTTGGCGCGTTTACCATCGAGTTGCTCAAACTCGTAGAAGCCCGACTCTTCGTCAAATACTGGCTCGTCGATGGTCTGAATTTCGCGGCCATCGTTGAGCGTGATTACCGTTGGCGATGCGCAACCGGTCAGCGCGACCAGGCCCAAGGTAAGCAGCAATGCTGGAATAATCCGCTGAGTCATGGGGTTCTCCTTGATTGATAGAGGTTTTTACCCTGCGTGAGACGAAGTTTCGCCGGGCAAGTTCCCTGTTCGATGGTTATGAGCGCTGCGCTAGTAACGTCGGCGTATTCACGTTGCTCAGGACGTCAGCCGCCACCGACTAGTAGCATCGAGCCTGTTGGAAGGGGCTAAGAGCGGGCATGCAGAGCCTGCGAAAGCGCCCCTGTGATATAACGGCGGGCATTATCTCCATAACTGGAAGCCTGCCATGAGCCACAAGGCCGAGGCACATTTCGTGCCCCTGAATATCGCGGTTTTGACCGTTAGCGACACCCGCAGCCTGGAAACCGACACCTCCGGCCAGCTGTTTGTTGACCGTCTGCAGGCCGCCGGCCACCAGCTCGCTGCACGGGCCTTGCTGAAGGATGATCTGTACAAAATTCGCGCCCAGGTGGCCACCTGGATTGCTGAGGATCAGGTGCAGGTGGTGTTGATCACCGGTGGCACTGGCTTCACCGGTCGCGACAGCACGCCAGAAGCGGTGAGCTGCTTGCTGGATAAGCAGGTGGATGGTTTTGGTGAGCTGTTCCGGCAGATTTCCGTGGCAGATATTGGCACCTCAACTGTGCAATCCCGTGCTTTGGCCGGGATGGCCAATGGCACCCTGGTGTGCTGCCTGCCGGGCTCGACCAACGCCTGCCGCACGGCCTGGGATGGCATCCTTGCCGAACAACTGGATAACCGTCATCGCCCGTGCAATTTCGTCGCGCATTTGAAGCCAGTGGCGGCCTGCGAGAGCCGTGGATGAGCAGCGCTGACAAGCCAGGGCTGATGCCCGTTGAGGTGGCATTGGCGCGATTGCTGGCGCAGGCAGAGGCCTCGGAAATTGTTGAGACTGAACGCGTTAGCTTGAGCGAAGCCGATGGCCGGGTGCTGGCTGAGCCGTTACTTGCCGAACTGGATCTGCCGCCCTGGGACAACAGTGCGATGGACGGTTACGCCCTGCGCTTGGCCGACTGGACGGGGGAGCCGCTGCTGGTCAGTCAGCGCATTCAGGCTGGCAGTGCACCCATGCCGCTGCAGCCGGGTACCTGTGCGCGCATCTTCACCGGCGCGCCACTACCCGCGGGCGCGGATACCGTGGAAATGCAGGAAAACGCCGTGCTCGGTGATGACGGTCGCGTCGCTTTTAGTGAACCGCTGAAGCTGGCGCAGAACGTGCGCGCGCAGGGCCAGGAAACCCGCATTGGCGACAGCGTACTGCCTGTTGGCACACGTTTAGGGCCGATTGAGTTGGGCCTGGCTGCCTCCCTCGGTGTGGCAGCGTTGACGGTGCGCCGGCGGCCACGGGTGGCGGTATTGTCGACTGGCGATGAGCTGGTCGAGCCAGGGCTGCCCCTCGGCCCGGGGCAGATTTACAACAGCAATCGGCGGCTGCTGATGGCCTGGTTGCAGCGCTTGGGCTGCGCGGTGGTGGACGCCGGCATCCTGGTCGATGACCTTGAGCTGACCCGCGCGGCGCTCGGCGCACTGAGCGACGTTGACCTGATCCTCTCCACCGGCGGCGTGTCGGTGGGTGAGGCAGATTTTCTCGGCATAGCCCTGCGTGAAGAAGGCGAACTGGCGTTGTGGAAGCTGGCGATCAAACCGGGCAAGCCGCTGACCTGCGGACAGTTTCGTGGCGTACCGGTGATCGGCCTGCCGGGCAATCCGGCGTCGACGCTGGTGACTTTTGGCTTGCTGGCACGGCCTTATCTACTGCGCCGTTTGGGTGTGCAGCGGGTCGAGCCGCTGGGCTTTCCGCTGCCGGCGGGCTTCACCTGGCACAAACCGGGCAAACGGCGTGAGTACCTGCGTGCGCGTGTAGAAAATGGCCGGGTGGTGCCTTACCCCAATCAGAGTTCCGGGGTGCTGCGCAGCGCCGCCTGGGCCGAGGGTTTTGCCGAGGTGTTGGAAGACACGACACTGGCCGAAGGTGACAGCCTGCGCTTTATTCCACTGAGCGAAATCCTCGGATAAGGCGGCGTAGGATGGGTTGAACAGAGCGATACCCATGCTGTTGATTCGCTGATCAATGATGGGTTACGCCGCTGCGCGGCTAACCCATCCTACGGATTGCGTTGGCTTTCGCGAAATTCGCCGGGCGTTTGCCCGGTCCAGCTTTTGAAGCTGCGGTGGAATGAGCGCGACTCGCTAAAGCCCAGGTAGCAGGCGATATCCTGAATCGCCAGTTCGCTGCGCAGCAGGTAGTGCTCAGCCAGCTCCTGACGCAGCTCATCGAGAATCTGTTGGTAGCTGGTGCCGGCCAGTTGCAGGTGGCGCTGCAGGGTGCGCACGGTCATGTTGAATTTCTCGGCGACCCGTTCCTTACGCGGTAAACCGTCCTTGAGCAGCAGGCGCAGGGCGTTCTTTACCCGTTGCGGCAGCGGCTCGTTGCCGTCCAGTCCGGCCATCAGGGTCAGTGCATGTTCTTCCAAGGTGCGCAGCAGGTTGGCGTCGGCCTGACGCAGTGGCAGCGCGAGGTATTCCTGCGGCACGACCAAGGCATTGCAGCTTTGCTCGAAGCGAATCGGGCAGCCGAAAATCGCCTGGTAGTCCGCCAGTTTGGTGCCTTGCGGTTGCGCATGCTCAAACCAGACTTCAGCTGGTGAGCGCTGCATGTCGGCGATCCAGCGGGCATACAGCAGCCAGGACGCCAACACGTTTTCCACCATATGCCGGCGAATCGGTTCGGCCTGATGGCGGCAACTCCAAATCAGTTTGACCTGAGCATTAGAGGCTTCAATCCGGCTCACGCCCATGTCGCCGACCAGTTTTTCATAGGGCACGATGCGGCTCATGGCCTCGCCCAATGTGGCGCAATTCATGGCGATGTAACCCAGCACGCTCCATGAGCCGGGCTGCACAAAACGCGCGCAGTTCAGGCCAAATAGCGGGTCATCAGACACCTTGAGCAAATGCGCGAGCAGGCGCTCATGGGTTTCGCTGGGGATGCGCTTGCTATTGTCGGCCAGGTCTTCAGTCTTGAGTCCGGCCGCGCTCAAGGCCTGGTCGATATCCAACCCCAGCTGTTCGGCGTGGCGTAAATACTTGAGCAGGGCAGGGACTGAGGTGTAGCCGAGGTTGTCGGTCATCGTCTTATTCTGAATGTCTTGATTAGCGATAGCGCCTGGCCCGATTCGACAGTGACGCATCGAAGCGGCCGGCTAGTATAGGCAGCCATTGAGAGTGACTGAAATATCCGGGAGAAGCAGATGCGACGTTGGAATGGCTGGGGTGATGAAGCAACAGTGGTGGAACTGCCGGCCCATGGCGAGGCATTTCTCGCTGATTTGGTCGGGCCGGGCCAGGTGCTTGCCGATGCCAGCCTGGAGCAGGTGCTGGCTCAGGTGCCGGCTTCACGCCTGCAGTCGCACCGGCTGATCAGCCTGGAGGCACAAGACCGCGTACGGCATGCCCGCGGGCAAAGCCTGCCGGACTGGCTGGCGATGCGCTCCGGTGATTTTGGCGTGTTCCCTGACGGCGTGGCCTACCCGGAAAGTGCGTCGCAGATTGCCGAGTTGCTGGCCTGGGCCAGCACCCAGGACCTCATCGTGATCCCCTATGGCGGCGGCACTTCGGTGGCCGGGCATATCAACCCGCAGGCGGGGGATAAGCCGGTGCTGACCCTGTCGCTGGAGCGCATGATCAAGCTGGTCGAGATTGATCACGCCAGCCTGATCGCCACCTTCGAACCCGGCGCCAATGGCCCGCAAGTGGAAAGCCAGTTGCGCGCGCAGGGCTATACCCTGGGCCACTTCCCGCAATCCTGGGAGCTGTCGACCTTGGGTGGTTGGGTCGCCAGTCGTTCCAGCGGCCAGCAGTCGCTGCGTTATGGAAGGATTGAGCAGCTGTTCGCCGGCGGCAAGGTCGAGACCTTTGCCGGCACCTTAGAGATTCCGACCTTCCCGGCCTCCGCCGCCGGCCCGGACCTGCGTGAAGTGCTGATGGGCTCGGAAGGGCGTTTCGGCATCATCTCCGAGGTCAAGGTGCGCATCACCCGCCTGGCCGAGCAGGAAAATTTCTACGCGGTGTTCCTGCCTAGTTGGCAACAGGCGCTGGAAGCGATTCGTAGCCTGGCCCAGGCGCGGGTGCCGCTGTCGATGCTGCGCCTGTCCAACGCGATTGAAACCAAAACCCAGCTGGCGCTGGCCGGCCATCCGCAACAGATTGCCTGGCTGGAAAAATACCTGGCCCTGCGCGGTGCCCGCGAGGGCAAGTGCATGCTGACCTTCGGCGTCACCGGCAGCCGCACGCAGAACGCCGCCTCACTGAGGCAGGCGAAAAAGTTGCTCAAGGGATTCGGCGGCATTTTCACCGGCACCTTGCTGGGTAAAAAATGGGCAGAGAACCGCTTCCGTTTTCCTTACCTGCGCCATGGCCTGTGGGCCGCAGGTTATGCGGTGGATACTCTGGAAACCGCCACCGACTGGAGCAATGTCGACAACCTGCTCAATAAGCTCGAAACCAGCCTGCGCAATGGCCTGAGTGAAGAGGGCGAGCAGGTGCATGTGTTTACTCACCTGTCGCATGTTTATAACGAAGGCTCGAGCATCTACACCACCTACGTGTTTCGCCCCGGCAGCGACTATAGCGAGGCCATGGCGCGCTGGCAGAAGCTCAAGCACGCCGCCTGCCTGACCATCGCCGAGAATCGCGGCACCATCAGCCATCAACATGGCGTCGGCCGTGATCACGCGCCGTATTTGGCCGTGGAGAAGGGTGAGCTGGGCATGGCAGCACTCAAGAGCCTGGCCGGGCACTTCGACCCCGAGCAGCGCCTGGCACCCGGCGTGTTGTTGCAGGATTGATCATGACTCACTGGAACGCCGCCTGGCGCGCACAGGCAATCCCCGAACTGGCCGTCCGTGACTGGGACCTGATCGTCGTCGGTGGCGGCATCAGCGGTGCCGGTATTTTGCGTGAGGCGGCGCGGCGCGGCTGGAAGTGCCTGCTGTTGGAACAGCGCGATTTCGCCTGGGGCACCTCCAGCCGCTCGTCGAAAATGATCCATGGCGGTCTGCGCTATATCGCCAAGGGCCAGTTCGGCCTGACCCGTGACTCGGTGCGCGAGCGCCAGCGCCTGCTGCAGGAAGCGCCGGGGCTGGTCGACCCCTTGAGCTTTATCATGGCGCATTACCAGGGCAGCTTCCCCGGCCCGCGGGTATTCGGTGGCCTGTTGGCGGTGTATGACGCCTTGGCCGGCAAGCGCAACCATCTGTATTACCCGCTGCAGCAACTGCGTTACCTGGCCCCAGGCCTGAGAGAAGACCAGCTGCTGGGCGGCACCCAGTTTTATGACGCGGTAACTGATGACGCACGCTTAGTGCAGCGAGTGCTCGGCGAGGCGCGCGCCGAAGGTGGCGAGGCGCTCAACGGCATGCGCGTAGTCGAGCTGCTGCGTGAGGGTGGTCGGGTGACTGGCCTGATCGCTGAAGATGTGGAAACCGCTCAGCGGCATGGTTTCAGTACCCGCGCCGTCGCCCAGGCCACTGGCGCTTGGGCTGATCAGCTGCGGCAGAAAACCGGCCTGGAGCATATCCGTCCGCTGCGTGGCAGCCATCTGTTATTGCCCGCCTGGCGTTTGCCGGTGGCGCATGCCTTCAGCTTTATGCACGCAGCTGACAAACGCCCGGTGTTTGTCTTCCCCTGGGAAGGCGCGACCGTGATCGGCACCACCGACCTCGATCATCCTGCTCCACTGAGTGAAGAGGCGCGGATCAGTGCGGATGAAGTGGACTATCTGCTCGCTGCCTGCGCGCAGCAGTTTCCCGCCGCCGCGATTGCGGCTGCCGATGTCTTGTCGACTTGGGCAGGGGTACGCCCGGTGGTCAGCGATGGCGAGACAGGGCGCAAACCCTCTGATGAAAAACGTGAGCATGCACTGTGGGTCGAGCCCGGTTGCGTGACGCTGGCCGGCGGCAAGCTGACCACCTTCCGTTTGCTGGCGTTGGAGGTGCTGCAAGCCTGCGCACCGATGGTTGGGCGGACGGTGGCGGACCATGGCGCAGCCACTTTCGCAGCCGTGGTGAGTCCACCGATGGCCACGCTTAGCGCCGCTCAACAGCGGCGTCTAGCAGGCCGATATGGCCGGGCGCTGCCGCAGCTGCTGGCGTTGCTCGAGCAGCTGGGTAATCAGGCGATTGTAGGCACGGACACGCTCTGGGCCGAGCTGGCTTGGGCCGCCGAGCAGGAGCTGGTGCTGCATCTGGATGACCTACTGCTACGGCGTACCCGGCTTGGCTTGCTGTTGGCCCACGGTGCCGCTGCTGAACTGCCGCGTATCCGCGCGCTGTGCCAAACCCGCCTAGGCTGGGATGACGCACGCTGGCAGCAGGAAGAGCAGCGCTATCTGGCGTTGTGGCAGCAGTGCTACAGCCTGCCGGCAGAGAAATGATGGGTATCGCCTTGCTCCACCCATCCTACAAAGCATGGTTCGACCCTAGGACGGGCCTAAGCGCAGCGATATACACCTGAAATAATAAGAAGGATTGCGTCTTGAGCGAGAAAAGCTACCTGCTGGCCATCGATAATGGCACCCAAAGTATCCGGGCGTTGTTGTTCGATCTCCAGGGCAACCTGCTCGCCAAGGGCAAGGTCGAGCTTGAGGCCTATTACTCCACGCAGCCCGGCTGGGCCGAGCAGGATCCGGAGTATTACTGGGCCAGTCTGGGCCAGGCCTGCGAGCAGCTTTGGCAGCAGATCGACATCGATCGCAGACTGATCAAAGGCGTCTCGCTGACTACCCAGCGCGGCACGCTGATCAATGTCGACGAGCAGGGAACGCCACTGCGTCCGGCGATGCTCTGGCTGGATCAACGCCAAGCCGAGGTGCGTGAACCGATCAAAGGTCCGTGGGGCTGGCTGTTCAAACTGTTGAGGCTGCAGGCCACGGTGGACCACTTTCGCGCCCAGGCCGAGATCAACTGGGTCGCGCAGAACCAGCCGGACATCTGGGCGAAGACCGATAAAGTGCTGCTGCTTTCGGGTTTCCTCACTCACCGTCTGTGCGGGCGTTTTGTTGACTCGTTAACCAGTTGCGTGGCCTATTTGCCATTCGACTATAAGCGCCTGCAGTGGGCCAAAGCCGGTGACTGGAAATGGCAGGCCATGCCCGTACGCCGTGAGCAGCTGCCGCAGTTGTACAAACCTGGTGAAGTGCTTGGCCATATCAGCGCCATGGCCAGCCAACACACCGGGATTCCCGAGGGTTTGCCGCTGATCGCCGCCGGTGCGGATAAAGCCTGCGAGGTGCTTGGCGCGGGTGGTGTCGAGCCTTCCACGGCCTGCCTGTCTTATGGCACCACGGCGACCATCAATACTACGCGCAGTCGTTACCTGGAAACCGTGCCGCTGATCCCGCCTTATCCCTCGGCGATCCCTGATCATTTCAATACCGAGGTGATGATCTATCGCGGTTTTTGGATGGTCAGCTGGTTCAAGCAGGAGTTTGGTCTGCGCGAAATGCAACGCGCGAAAACGCTGGATGTTGAGCCCGAAGCGCTGTTCGATGAACTGGTCAACAGCGTGCCGGCCGGGTCCATGGGGCTGATGTTGCAGCCGTATTGGTCGCCGGGTATTCGTGAGCCAGGCCTGGAGGCTAAGGGCTCAATCATCGGCTTTGGCGATGTGCACACGCGTGCGCATATCTATCGGGCGATTCTGGAAGGCTTGGCCTATGCCCTGCGTCAGGGTAAGGAGAAGATCGAGAAGCGTTCGGGCACTAAAATCACCCGGCTGCGGGTGTCCGGTGGCGGTTCGCAGAGCGATGCCGCCATGCAGCTCACCGCGGATATTTTTGGTCTGCCGGCCGAGCGCCCGCACCTGTATGAAACCAGTGGGCTGGGCGCGGCGATCAACTGCGCCGTGGGCCTGGGCCTGCATCCGGATTACCCGACTGCAATCAAAGCCATGACCCGGGTTGGCCGGGTGTTTACGCCCAACCCCGAGGCGCAGCGCACCTATCAGCAGCTGTACACCCAGGTTTATCAGCGCATGTACAAGCAGCTTAAGCCGTTGTACCAGAGCATTCGCAAGATCACCGGCTATCCGGCGTAGGATGGCTTGAGCGTAGTGCTGCCCATCGGGCATATCGAAGGGTTACGCTTTCGGCTAACCGATCCTACGACTCGCGAGCCTTTGCCCAGATGTATGGGGGCGATTAGGCCACATCCACCAAGATGACCTCACTGTCCGCAATGGCGGTTACGCGGATCACCTCGACATCGCTTACCGCGACACCATCACGGGCCTGGGCCGCAACGCCGTTAACCTCGATGTTACCGCTGGCGGCGACTAGGTAAGCCCTGCGCGCCGCGCCAAGCGGATATTCGGCGCTTTGCCCCGCCTGCAAGGTGGCGGCGGCCATCCGGGCGTGGGCGCGAATAGGCAGCGCGTCCTGGTCATCGGCAAAGCCGCTGGCCAGAGTGACGAAGGCCCCGGCGCGTTCGCCTTTGGGGAACGGCTTGGCGCCCCAGGAAGGAGGCAAACCGGCTTGGTTGGGTTGAATCCAGATTTGGAAGATTTTTGTGGTGCTGTCTTCCAGGTTGTATTCACTGTGGGCAATTCCGGTACCGGCGCTCATCACCTGCACATCGCCCGCTTCGGTACGGCCTTGGTTACCCAGGTTGTCCTTGTGGGTGATGGCTCCTTGGCGCACATAGGTGATGATTTCCATGTCGCGGTGCGGGTGAGTTGGGAAACCCGTTTGCGGGGCAATCTCATCATCGTTCCAGACCCGCAGCGGGCCCCAACTCATGCGTGTCGGCTCATAATATTCGGCGAAGGAAAAATGGTGACGGGCATTCAGCCAACCATGGTCGGCAGCGCCGAGCTCGGCAAAGGGACGTACTTCGATCATCTGCGTATCCTCATAAATCAACGCTGGACGGGTCAGTTACAGCGTTCGGTTGTCGTGTGAGGATAATCAGATAAAATATGATGATTTAAAATGCGTGTTTTCTGCTGTAAATAATCTAATTATTAGATCTTTATCGGTCTGGCGGTTTACTCAGCAACCAATGCGCGGCCGCTGTGGTCTGCATCTTTCATGTGTTGGCTCATCGGGTCTTGGAGAAAAGGATGCTTGAAGTCCACGAACGTAAAGCGCTGCTAATCCTGCACGGCAAACAAGCCCTTAATGCTGAGGTGAGGGCGGCGGTGGAGGCGCGCCGCAAAGACGGTTGGCAGCTGGATGTGCGCGTCACTTGGGAGGCCGGTGACGCCCAGCGCCTGGTGAGTGAAGCGTTACAGGCGGGTTACCCGACGCTGATCGCTGGCGGCGGCGATGGCACCCTGCGTGATGTGGCCGAAGCCATGGCCCAGGCCAAAACCAACGCCAGCCTGGTGCTGTTGCCACTGGGCACCGCCAATGATTTTGCCTGTGCTGCAGGTGTGCCAATTGAGCCTTGGGCGGCTCTGGCTTTGCTGGATGTGCCGGCGCAGCCGATTGACCTGGGCGAAGCCGACGGCCTGGTGTTCCTTAATATGGCCACTGGCGGGTTTGGTTCCAACGTCACCGCCAATACCTCGGAAGATCTCAAACGGGTCCTCGGCGGCGCGGCTTACTTCCTGACGGGGCTCACCCGGTTTGCTGAGGTGCAGTCCTCGTTTGGCCGTTTTAGCGGCCCGGATTTTCACTGGGAAGGCGAGTTTCTGGCTCTTGGCATTGGCAACGGTCGCCAAGCCGGTGGCGGCCATGTGCTGTGCCCGCAGGCGTGGGTTAATGATGGCTTGCTGGATGTGTGCATTGTTCCGGCCGCGACTGATGTGGTCGGCACCCTGGGCACGTTCTTGTCTGGCGGGATTAATGGCTTGCAGAGCGTGGCCATTAGCGCGCGACTGGCTTGGCTGGAAGTCGACGCACCGCAAGGCCTGGACCTCAACCTGGATGGCGAGCCGATGGAGAGTCGAAAACTGCGCTTTGCTGCAATGCCCGCCGCCCTGCGCGTGCATTTGCCGGAAAACTCGCCACTGCTGGTGAGTTAAGTCAGGCCTGGTAAGTTCTGCACCACGCGGGTGTGCAGCTCAGGCATTGCTTATTTACCTTCAGATGCGAGGCACATGGCCGATACACTAGGCCATGGCTATTTGAGCTAGGTTAAATCGATCAGTGAACAGGAGCGCATGATGGCCGGTATTCTCGACGCAGTGAATCAACGCACCCAGTTGGTGGGCGAGAACCGCCTGGAAATTCTGATGTTCCGTCTGGCCGGCCGGCAGTTGTTTGCGATCAACGTGTTCAAGGTGCAGGAAGTGCTGCATATGCCCAAGTTGACGCTGATGCCGCAGCGCCACCGGTTTGTCTGCGGGGTGGTTAACCTGCGCGGGAAAACCCTGCCGGTGATCGATCTGTCACAGGCGATTGGCATGCGCCCAATTGTGCCGGATGAGCGCAGTACCATTATCGTCACTGAATACAATCGCTCGGTGCAGGCATTTCTGGTCGGTGGGGTTGAGCGCATTCTTAACCTCAACTGGGAATCCATCCTGCCGCCACCGGGTGGGGCCGGTCGGCAGCATTACCTGACGGCAATTACCAAGGTTGACGAGCAGATTGTCGAAGTCATCGACGTGGAAAAGGTGCTGGCGGAAATCACCCCGATGAGTACCAAGGTTTCTCCGGAAAAGCTGGCCGAGCCGCTGCTGGAATACGCCAGGGGGCGCGAAGTGCTGCTGGTGGATGACTCCACTGTGGCCATGAGTCAGCTCAAGGGCACCATGGCGCAGCTGGATATCCGTTGCCATTGTGCCAGTGATGGCCTACGCGCCTTGAACCTGCTGAAAGGCTGGGCGGATGCCGGGGTAGATGTGCCTGAAAAACTGCTGATGGTGATTACCGATGCGGAAATGCCGGAGATGGATGGCTACCGTCTGACCACCGAGATCCGCAACGATCCGCGCCTCAAGGACTTGTACATAGCGCTACACACCTCATTGTCCGGCAGCTTCAACGAAGCCATGGTGAAGAAGGTCGGTTGCGACAACTTCCTCTCTAAATTCCAGCCGGACAAACTGGTGGATGTGGTGTGCGAGCGCCTGGCTCTGCTGCATCCAACCGAATAGGCCAGAGGGCAGCGTCAGGCCAACTGGCGCTGCCGGGTTACTCGCTCAAACGCTTGCGTAAGTGCTCGATGCGCTCGCGGTTGACCTCGAAGTCCGCATGACCCAGGCGTGACGCCGAGCGTACATCCACCGCGGCCTCGCCGACCATAAACTCCACATCATCAACAAAGCGCATCAGCTTGCTGCTGAATTCTGCGCGCAAATACCCTGGCGCTTCCGCCACCAGCTTCACCCGTGGTTCTTCACTGAGCAGCGCCTTGAGGCGCGCCTGGGTTTGTTCGGCAGACCCCTTGAGCGGCAGCGGCTCGATGGCGTGCCGAGTATCGCTGGCCTGGCTATTCACGCAATTTGGTGAGTCCGGGCAGGCGGCCAGGCGGCCGTCATGAATGCCCAGGTTGTCGGGCGGGCTGCCGCTGCAAGCGCTCAACAATAGAACCAAAGGCAGGGCGAGTGCAGGCTTGTGGGTGCGGCGGGTTACTCGTATAAATGTGGTTTGCCAAAGGGAAGCTGGGTTCATGTTGCATCTCTCCGGGTTGTACCGTTATCCACTGAAGTCAGCAGCGGGCGAGGCTTTGCGCGAAACGGCGCTGGATGCTCTGGGGGTAAAGGGCGATCGCCGCTGGATGGTAGTCGATACGCAAACGGGGCGCTTCCTTACACAGCGCTTGCTGGCGCAACTGACGCAGTTGCAGGCGCGCTGGCTGGGCAGCACACACCTGCAGTTGAGTGCGCCCGGCATGGCCGACGTAACGGTGGCGGTACCGGGTGAGCATGCGCCGCTGCGTGCTGTGACGATCTGGAGCGACAGCCTGCAGGTGCCGGATGCAGGGGATCAAGCGGCACAGTGGTTGAGTCAGTGGCTCGGCCGCGCCTGTCGCCTGGTGCAAGTGCCGCACGCGCGTGCGCGGCAGGTCGATCCGGGCTATGCCAATGTCGGCGATAAGGTGGCGTTTGCCGATGGCTTCCCCTTGTTGCTAATTGGCCAGGCGTCGTTGGATGACCTCTCTGCCCGCGTCGGGCAGGCGTTGTCGATGCTGCGTTTCCGTCCGAACCTGGTGGTCAGTGGCGGCCAGCCTTATGCCGAAGACAGCTGGAAGCGGATTCGTATTGGCGAGCTGGAGTTTCGCGTGGTCAAGGGCTGTTCACGCTGCATCATGACCACCCTCGACCCACAAACTGGCGAGCGCAGTGCAGACCGTGAGCCGCTGACCACCCTAAAAACCTACCGTGAGCGCGAAGGCCAGGTGTATTTCGGGCAGAACCTGATCGCGTGTGGCGCAGGCCATTTACGCTTGGATATGCCGGTTGAGGTACTGGCGTAGGGCGGCTAATGCACGCTCAACCGCTGCGGTTGCGCGTGCAGGGTGAACGACTATTGGTCGAAGTAACGCTCGTGCCAGGCCACCAGCGGCTGCGGCGCATTGAGCTTGTCGCCGTAGATCACCGAGTAGGACAGCACGTTTTGCACGTACTGGCGGGTTTCATCAAACGGGATGTTCTCGATCCACACGTCATACGACAGGTGATCCGCCCCACGCAGCCACTGGCGTACGCGGCCTGGGCCGGCGTTATAAGCGGCGGAGGCGAGCACGCGGTTACCGTTGAACTGGCCGTAAATCTGGCTCAGGTAGGCGGCGCCCAGCTGGATATTGACCTCCGGTCGATAGGCCAGCTGCGGTGATGACAACGGAATGCCGAAGCGTTTGGCGGTTTCCTTGGCTGTAGCGGGCATCAACTGCATCAGGCCCATGGCCCCGACCCCGGACTTGGCGTCGGTCATAAAGCCGCTTTCCTGGCGAGTGACGGCAAATACCCAGCTGGCATGAATGTCGCGGTTACGCGCTTCACGCACCAGTTGATCACGGTGGGCCATCGGGAAGCGCACATCCAGATCATCCCAGTACTGCGCCTGGCTGATGGTGCGGATGGCCGGGAAGTACCAGCCCATCTCATAGGCTAGGCGGGCCTGGGCGACCATTTCATCGCGGCTGAACAGGCGCGTGACGTTGTACCACTCGCGCCGGCCATCGGCGATCTGGCCGCGGGCGTGGAATTCCAGTGCGCGGCGAATGGCTGCCGAATTACGCACTTTTTGAATGGTTTGCGGGCTCAGAGCCAGCGGTTTGTTATTCAGCTGATAGGGCGCCTGGACTTGATCGGCGGCCATAAAGCCATAGAAATCACGCTCTTTGGAGAGCGCTTGATAGAGTGCTTTCGGCTCTTGGCTGTTGGGTTGCGCCAGTTGCAGGCTGCGTGCCTGCCAGTAACGCCAGCGGTTGGTGTTGCCCAACTCGGCCGGCATCTTGCGGGTCAGCTGGTTGGCTTCCTCCCAGCGGCCCAGGCGCAGCAGCAGGCGTGCACGCCATTCGCTGACCGTGTTGTCGCGCAGTTCTGGATCGTATTTAGCCATGACCTGCAGGGCGCGAGCATCGAAACGCTTGGCCAGGGTCAGGCCTATTTCACGGGCGATAGCGACCTGCTCATCGCTGGAAAACTTCATGCGCTGGGCATAGTGATCGAGCAGTTTGAGGGCGCTTTCCGGGTCCTGGCGCGCCAGGCGACGCAGGCCAAGGCCAACGACGTCCGCCGTGGCTGGGTCGGTGCGGGTGAAGCGGCCGGTCTGTTTCAGCAGCTCGGGCTTTTGTGCGACCTCAAGCAGATCTTTGCCTTGGTTGCCCAGGGTCGGCATGGTCTTGCCCAGGTAGGTGACCAGGCCATAGTTACGCGCCTCGGCGGCCAGTTTGGCGCGTTGCCAGCGCTTCTGTTCGGTGAGTTGACCTTCGGCGGCCCAGCGCTCAAAGAGCGGGTCGCAGGCATTGGGTTGCGATTTGCCCACCAGCCAGAGTTTTTCGGCGCTGGCGTTACCTTCGGCGCGCATGCCATGGCTCAGTTGATATTGGCCGTACAGGCAGTCGAGCTCGGTAAAGTTCAGCGCCGGATCGTAGTAGTTGATAAAGGTTTGCCATTCACCGCGTTCGGCCAGCCAGCGCAACCAGCGCAGTTTCATCCAGCTGATCTGCGGCAGGTCGCCGTGTTCGGCGAGGAATTTTTCAATCTCGTCGTTGCTCGCCCATTTCAGCCGCGCCGTCAGCTCGTCATAGGCCAGGTAAGGCTCCAGCGGGTAGTCGCGCAGGGCGCTGGCGTAGCGCTGGTAAGGGCCTTGGTCGCCTTTGGCCAGTGCGGCTTTGGCTTGGTCGTAATACAGACGCTGTTGCGTCAGAGTCGCGGCGTGGGCCGTAGAGAGCCCCAGTGAGGACACCAATAGACATGACAATAGGCTGAACAGGGGACCGCGCATGACACTTCCAGGCAAATAGTGCGTAAAGCCCTAGCTTAGTCGTTTGCCTATGTGGGGTGAAGGATCAATACGTGGCTGCGGACAATTGTTGGCAATGATCGCCGCCAAACCACTGCGGGCGTGCTAGAGCGCTTGGTGCCTGAGTGCTGGGCAGCAAAGTCAGGATTTACCCGGCGTGCCAGCGAAATTGCCTGCTCGGCCCGCGCGCTTCTCGGTTAGAATACGCGCCCTGTTTTGCGGGTGCCTCGGGCGGCCGCAGATGATTTTCTGGGTGTTTCAGGTTACCGCTGTGCGCTAGATACAACGAAGCTCGTTGTTCAGCTGCGGATATACCGGCTTTCACCCGTCGTTTTTTGTTGAGGCGTGCCATGACCCTGCTCAAGTTCACTGATATTTCCCTGGCCTACGGCGCAATGCCGCTGTTGGACAAGGTGTCTTGGCAGATTGCCCGGGGTGAGAGGGTGTGCATCATCGGCCGCAACGGCACCGGCAAGTCGAGCATGATGAAGCTGGTCAAGGGTGACCAAAAAGCCGATGACGGCGCGGTTTGGCGCGCGCCTGGGTTGAAAATCGGTGAACTGCCGCAGGAGTTGCCGCTGGCCGACGAGCGTACGGTGTTCGACGTGGTTGCCCAGGGCCTGGACGGTGTCGGTGAGCTGCTCGCGCAGTACCACCACTTAGCGCAGAACTGTGTCACCGAAGATGACCTGAATAAGCTGATGCACGTCCAGCAGGACCTTGAGGCCCGCGACGGCTGGCGCTTGCAGCAGCTGGTCGACAGCACCCTGAGCCGCTTGCAGTTGCCGGCCGACAAAACCCTGGCTGAGCTCTCGGGCGGCTGGCGTCGTCGCGTGCTGCTGGCGCAAGCGCTGGTCTCTGAGCCGGATTTGCTGCTGCTCGATGAGCCGACTAACCACCTGGATATCGGTGCGATTGCCTGGTTGGAAGAGGCCTTGAGTGATTTCCAGGGCGCGGTGCTGTTTATCACCCACGACCGTTCCTTCTTGCAGAACCTGGCCACGCGCATCCTCGAGCTGGACCGTGGTGGCCTGATCGACTGGAACGGTGACTACGCCAGCTTCCTGGTGCACAAGGAAGCCACGCTGGCGGCCGAAGAAACCGCCAATGCGCTGTTCGATAAGCGTCTGGCCCAGGAAGAAGTGTGGATTCGTCAGGGCATTAAAGCCCGTCGCACCCGTAACGAAGGCCGTGTGCGTGCCTTGAAGGCCCTGCGTGTTGAACGCAGCGAGCGCCGTGAGCGCACGGGTAAAGCCAACATCCAGCTGGAAACTGCGGAGAAATCCGGCAAGCAGGTGATGGTCTTGGAAAACGTCAGCTTTGCCCATCCGGGCGGCCCGTTCCTGATCAAAGACTTCTCTATGGTGCTGCAGCGCGGCGACCGTATTGGCCTGCTCGGGGCTAACGGTACTGGCAAAACCACTTTGCTCAAGTTGATGCTCGGCGGCTTGCAGCCTACCAGCGGTGAAGTGGCCGAGGGCACGCGCATCGATGTGGCCTATTTCGACCAGTTGCGTCACCAGCTCGATCTGGAAAAGACCGTGATCGATAACGTCGCCGAAGGTCGTGACTTTATCGAGATCGACGGGCAGAACCGTCATGTGCTGAGCTACCTGGGTGACTTCCTGTTTAGCCCGCAGCGTGCGCGCACCCCGGTCAAGGCGCTGTCCGGTGGTGAGCGGGCACGCCTGTTGCTGGCCAAGCTATTCAGCAAGCCGGCCAACCTGCTGGTGCTGGACGAACCGACCAACGACCTCGACGTAGAAACCCTGGAGCTGCTTGAGGAGGTGTTGTCGGTCTTCCCCGGCACAGTGCTGATGGTCAGCCACGACCGGGCCTTCCTCGACAACGTAGTGACCAGCACCCTGGTCTTCGAAGGCGAGGGCAAGGTGCGTGAGTACGTCGGTGGCTATCAGGACTGGCTGCGCCAAGGCGGTTCGCCGCGTTTGCTCGGTGTTGGCGAAAGCAAGACGGGTAAGCCGGAGTTGGCTTCCGCCGTGGTGCCTGCGCCGGTTGCTGCGGAGCCTGTGGCTGCCGAAGCGAGCAAGAAAAAGCTCAGTTATAAATTACAGCGCGAGCTTGAAGCCATTCCTGGGCAGATCGATGTGCTGGAGGCGCAGGTTGCCAGCTTGCAAGAGCAGATCGGCTCACCGAGCTTTTATCAGCAGCCTGCGGAAAAGACCGCTGAGGTGTTGGCGCAATTGCAGGCAGTGCAGCATCAGCTGGAGCAGTTGGTTGAGCGTTGGGCTGAGCTGGAAGGCTAATCTCGCGGGCTAATAAATAGCCAGCATGCTCAAGTAGGACTTCAGGCTTCTGGCGGAGACAGTCATGGCCATCGAGTACAGCATTACTCTCGACGACGATCACCAGTTCAGCTACAGAATCGAGCTGGATCGGGTGTATGCGGTAGAGGCTGCACAAAGCGCTCCGGCCTGGACGCGTCTTGAATATCAGCAGTGCAGTAATTGCCCGCTGAGTAAAGGCAACTTCAGCCATTGCCCGGCGGCTGTTGACTTGCACCGGGTGGTGGAGGATTTCCAGGGGCTCCCGGCGTTCAAGAAGGCGGCTGTGTGGGTGCGCACGCCGGAGCGTGAGTACAACAAGCAGGTTGGCCTGGAGGAAGGCTTGCGGGCCTTGCTTGGGGTGATCATGGCGACCAGTGCCTGTCCGGTGCTGGGCAAGCTTAAGCCCATGGCGCAGCACCATCTGCCATTCGCCAACAGTCAGGAGTTCACTCTGCGGGCAGTGTCGCTGTACCTCACTCAGCAATACTTCAATCTGCGTGAAGGGCATGCGGCTGATTGGGAGCTGAAGGGTTTGGTGCGGATGTTCCAGCAGTTGCAGCTGGTTAATCAGGCGTTCTGGCAGCGCATTCATGCGACCTGTGAGGGTGACTCTAACCTCAAGGCATTCCTGACCTTCTTCTCCATGGCCTCGAGCATGACCTATTCGCTGGAGACCCAGCTGCAAAAAATCCGCCCGTTGGTCATGGGCTCAGGCGATAACAGCAAATAACGCGAGTGCAGTAGCACTGGCGTTATTTGCTTGCGCGCGTTACTCGGCTTTCTTCAGTCGCACGGCCAAAACATCGCACGGGGCGCCGTGAAGTACGTCGTTAGCGGTCGAGCCGAGTAGCAGGGCAAGGCCATGGCGGCCGTGGCTGCCGACGATGATCAGGTCGCACTGTTGTTCTTCGGCGAGGCGATGGATTTCCTGGCGCGGCTGGCCATAAGCCAGGTGGCGCTGCTCGGCGCCTAGGTCAGGATGCTTGTCGGCAAATTTGTCCAGGCGCTCGCGGGCTTGATCGAACTGCTGTTGTTGCAGCATCGACAAATCCATCGGTACGTCACCGCCAAAGGCCATGGCCATGGGCTCGACGATATGCACCACGGATAACTTGGCACCGCTGCTGGTAGCTAGTTTCTGCGCGCGGTGCATGACCGGGTCGCATTCCTCGGTAAGGTCGACAGCGACCAGAATGTGCAGGTAGGGCATGGGTAGCTCCTTACAAGGGGATCGATGGCTTTAGTATGGCCTTCTTGAGTGCATATAACAGGCTTTTGCCTGCGAGATAACGATATGAGTCCTTGGTTTGTGGTTTTGCTCCTGGCTGTAATGTTAAGTCCGTTGGCCTGGCTGGCCCCGTCACGACGTCAGCGCGGGCAAATGGATGTGCGTCTGCAGGCTCGGCGTATGGGTGTGGCTATGCAACTGTCGCCGCAGGCATGGCCGCATTGGTTGCTGCGGCAGCCGCCAGAGTCGTGTCCGCAATATCATCACGCGCGCCGTCGAGGTCGGGTCGATAGTTGGTGCTATTGGCAGCTGGAACCGGGGCAATGGGTCAATAAGTGGCGTGAGCCCTGCGCCGATCAGCCGTTGTTGGGCCAATTGCAGGCATTGCCGGCGGATGCGTTCAAGGTCGAGGCGACCGATCAGATGCTGTCGATATGCTGGGGCGAGCGCGGGGCGAGCGCGGCATTGGAGAAAATTGTCGGCTTTCTTAAGGCTAACGCCTGAATAAAGCCCGGCCCAGTGCAAGCGCTGGGCCGGGCTACGGCTAAGTCGGCCGATGCCGCGAATGCAGAGGGCGGTGCGCATGCTCAGAGGCTGGTCGCTGCGTACTGGGTGGCAATCTGTTCGATGCCCTCAATGATGGTGTTGGAATACTTGTTAACCAAAAATGGCACGCTGTTTTCGTTGTAGTTAATCAACGAATTTTCGATATAGCGCCATTTGGTGGCTACCTCGCCCCAGGATTGTTTGAGTTGTGGGGTGTTGCTCGAATCATTCTCCAGTGTCGCCAACGTGCTGGCGAACTCGCTGACCATGTCCTCAATCGGGCGTGCATCGCCGCCGCCCATAAAGGTGGCTCCCACCGAGGCGCTGCGCGAAGCGTAATCCACGGCGATACCTTGCATCAGCAGGCTTTGCTCGCGGCTATGCTGGGTCAGCGCGGGCACGCTGTAGCTGCCTTCTTGCTGGATCTTGCTGTACAGCGCCTGGCTCAGAGCCATTAATTGCTGGTTGCGTACGGCCAGATCTGCCACTGGTTGCAGGTCGGTATAGCCCTGGGTTTTCAGTGCGCTGGTTAGGTTGCTGAGATTGGCTTGATAGCCCTGCCAATGTTGATCCAGTTGCGAGCGCAGGGCTTTCGCGCCCTCGCCGGGCATCTCTGTGAGCGCACTCAGGTGGGTGTTCACCTCGCTCTGCGACTCATTGATCATCCGCGCATAGCGTTGATCACCTTCCATGCCATTAAACATATAAAAATCGCCGAGGGTTTTTTGTGCGGCTAGGCGCAGCTGGTGCAGCTTAAGCAGGCTGGTGGCTGTGTCTGCGGCTAGGGCGGCGGCGCTGAAGAGGGGGAGGGTGGTCGCGAGCAGGGTGCTCAAGGCAATAGCAAGCATGCGGCTCGGCATGGCGAAACTCCGTGCGCCCTGGGTCGGGCTGTAATTGTTTTTGTTATTAATTACGGCCTGTAAACGGCTGTATTGAGACGACTGTACCTGTAGCTAAATTATTTTGCTAGGCATGCGCGAGAACGCTCGGTTGTAGCTGGGCTGTTGTTAATTCGCTACATTTCGTGGTGGATGGACGCTTGATCGCGGCAGAATTTATTGCGCGTGAGGGCCGGTAAACGCGTAATTTTTTGTATGTGCAAAGCGCTGTGACAGGCTAATTGACAAGTCATGGCTTTTCCTTGAAGGTGTGCACACCCAAATCAAACGGGCGTATGAATTGAGCGTTTGCTTACTTAATGCAGCGCCTTTACAGCCCGAATATCGCGTCGGTGGGTGTGCCAGGCTGATTGGGGTTACTCTTTAACGGCTGTGCCGTGGAGTAACTTGCTGGTTGGCTCCGATGTGTACTGTTCAGCTTCCATACCGTGGAGATCAGTTGATGATTTACGAAGGTAAAGCCATCACGGTTAAGGCTCTTGAGAGCGGCATCGTCGAATTGAAATTCGACCTCAAGGGTGAATCCGTCAACAAATTCAACCGTCTTACCCTCAATGAGCTGCGTCAATCCGTTGATGCGATTAAGGCTGATGGTTCGATCAAGGGCGTGATTGTCACCAGTGGCAAGGACGTGTTTATCGTCGGCGCCGACATCACCGAGTTCGTCGACAACTTCAAGTTGCCTGACGCAGAACTGGTGGCTGGTAACCTCGAAGCCAACAAGATCTTCAGTGATTTTGAAGACCTCAATGTTCCGACTGTTGTCGCGATCAATGGCATCGCTCTGGGCGGTGGTTTTGAAATGTGCCTGGCAGCGGATTACCGCGTCATGGCCGAAAGCGCCAAAGTGGGCCTGCCAGAAGTCAAGCTGGGCATCTACCCAGGCTTCGGCGGTACTGTGCGTCTGCCACGTGTCATCGGTACCGATAATGCGGTTGAGTGGATTGCCAGTGGTAAAGAAAATAAAGCTGCTGACGCCCTGAAAATGGGTGCAGTGGATGCCGTGGTTGCCGCTGACAAGCTGCAAGCTGCTGCACTGGACCTGATGCAGCGCGCTATTTCTGGTGAGTTGGATTACAAGGCCAAGCGTCAGCCGAAGCTGGAAAAGCTCAAGCTCAACGCTATTGAGCAAATGATGTGCTTTGAAACTGCCAAAGGTTTCGTTGCAGGTCAGGCTGGCCCGAACTACCCGGCGCCCGTTGAAGCGATCAAGACTATCCAGAAAGCGGCCAACATGGGGCGCGACAAGGCTCTGGAAGTTGAAGCTGCCGGCTTCGTCAAACTGGCTAAAACGTCGGTTGCGGCAAGCCTGATTGGTCTGTTCCTGAATGACCAAGACCTGAAGAAAAAAGCCAAGCAGTACGACGCAGTCGCCAAAGACGTGAAACTGGCTGCCGTTCTCGGTGCTGGCATCATGGGTGGCGGTATCGCCTACCAGTCCGCGTCCAAGGGCACCCCGATCCTGATGAAGGATATCCGTGAAGAGGGTATCCAGATGGGTCTGGCGGAGGCTTCCAAGCTGCTGGGCGGTCGTGTTGCCAAGGGGCGTATGTCCCCGGCGAAGATGGCAGAAGCCCTCACCGCCATTCGCCCAACCATGTCTTACGGCGATTTCGGCGCTGTCGATATTGTTGTCGAAGCGGTTGTCGAGAATCCTAAGGTCAAGCAGATCGTGCTGGCTGAAGTGGAAGGCGTGGTGCGCGAGGATGCAATCCTGGCGTCGAACACCTCAACCATTTCCATCAACTTGCTGGCTAAAGCCCTCAAGCGTCCGGAAAACTTCGTTGGCATGCACTTCTTCAACCCCGTGCACATGATGCCGTTGGTTGAAGTGATTCGCGGCGAGAAGTCCAGTGAAGTGGCTGTTGCGACCACTGTTGCTTACGCCAAGAAGATGGGTAAGACCCCGGTCGTGGTTAACGACTGCCCAGGCTTCCTGGTCAACCGCGTGCTGTTCCCGTACTTCGGCGGTTTCGCCAAGCTGGTCAGCGCTGGCGTCGACTTTGTGCGTATCGACAAAGTGATGGAAAAATTCGGCTGGCCAATGGGCCCGGCGTACCTGATGGACGTAGTCGGCATCGACACCGGTCACCACGGTCGCGACGTAATGGCTGAAGGCTTCCCGGATCGTATGAAAGACGATCGTCGTTCGGCAGTCGATGCACTGTACGAAGCTGATCGCCTGGGTCAGAAGAACGGTAAGGGCTTCTACTCCTACGAGCTGGACAAGCGCGGCAAGCAGAAGAAAGTTGCCGACCCGGCTGTTCTCGACGTGCTTAAGCCAATCGTCTTTGAGCAGCGTGAAGTCACCGACGAAGACATCATCAACTGGATGATGATCCCGCTGTGCATGGAAACTGTTCGTTGCCTGGAAGACGGCATTGTTGATACCGCTGCTGAAGCCGATATGGGCTTGGTCTACGGTATTGGCTTCCCGCCCTTCCGCGGTGGTGCGCTGCGTTACATCGACTCCATCGGTGTGGCTGAGTTCGTTGCCCTGGCCGACAAATATGCCGAGCTGGGCGCGCTGTACACCCCGACTGCCAAGCTTCGCGAAATGGCCGCTAACGGCCAGAAGTTTTTCGGTTAATCGCGGACAGACTAGAGCGAGAGTAAATTTATGAGCCTGAATCCTAGAGATGCAGTCATCGTCGACTTCGGTCGTACCCCGATGGGTCGTTCCAAGGGCGGCATGCATCGCAATACCCGCGCCGAGACCATGTCGGCCAACCTGATCAGTGGCGTGCTGACACGTAACACCAAGCTCGATCCGGCTGAAGTGGAAGACGTGATCTGGGGCTGCGTTAACCAGACCCTGGAGCAGGGCTGGAACATCGCGCGCATGGCGTCGTTGATGACCCAGATTCCGCACACCGCTGCTGGCCAGACTGTGAGCCGTCTGTGCGGCTCGTCCATGAGCGCTCTGCACACTGCTGTGCAGGCCATTCAGACCGGTAACGGCGATGTATTCGTTGTCGGTGGTGTGGAGCACATGGGCCACGTTGGCATGATGCACGGCGTTGATCCAAACCCGCACATGTCGCTGTATGCGGCCAAAGCTTCGGGCATGATGGGCCTGACTGCTGAAATGCTTGGCAAGATGCACGGCATCAGCCGCGAGCAGCAGGATGCGTTCGGTGAGCGTTCGCACCGCCTGGCCCACAAAGCCACGCTCGAAGGCAAGTTCAAGGATGAAATCATCCCGATGCAAGGCTACGACGAGAATGGCTTCCTGAAGGTTTTCGACTACGACGAAACCATTCGTCCGGAAACCACCCTGGAAAGCCTGGCGGCGCTGAAGCCTGCGTTCAACCCGAAAGGCGGCACCGTGACTGCTGGTACGTCCTCGCAGATCACTGACGGCGCTTCCTGCATGATCGTGATGAGCGCCCAGCGTGCCCAAGACCTCGGCATTCAGCCGATGGCTGTGGTGCGTGCCATGGCGGTGGCGGGTGTTGACCCGGCGATCATGGGTTACGGTCCAGTACCGTCGACTCAGAAAGCCCTCAAGCGTGCTGGCCTGACCATCAACGACATCGACTTCTTCGAACTCAACGAAGCCTTCGCTGCCCAGGCTCTGCCTGTGCTGAAGGACCTGAAAGTGCTCGATAAGATGGAAGAGAAGGTCAACCTGCACGGCGGCGCAATCGCTCTGGGTCACCCCTTCGGTTGTTCCGGTGCGCGTATCTCCGGTACCCTGCTCAACGTGATGAAGCAGAATGGTGGCACCTTCGGTGTGTCGACCATGTGCGTAGGTCTCGGCCAAGGCATCACCACCGTCTTCGAACGCATCTAAGTTTTAGTCGATGTAGAAGGTGGAAAACCGGGGCCAAGTGCCCCGGTTTTTGTTTTTAGCGGAAAAATCTTCAAGGAATTCATCCATGCAAGTACAGCCAGGCCTCTATCGTCACTACAAAGGCCCTGAATACCGGGTATTTGGCGTGGCCCAGCATTCCGAAACGGAACAGCAGATGGTCGTCTATCAAGCGCTGTACGGCGAGTTTGGCCTGTGGGTGAGGCCGTTGCAGATGTTCTGCGAGAGCGTCGAAGTGGACGGCGAGAACGTTCCACGCTTTGCTTTGATTCAGGCCGAAAGCACACTGTTCAATCGGCCTTGAGCTGACATCGGGCCATTGCTGCGCTTGACCTCGGCCGGACCGCCACTATATATAGCGGTGCCGCGCTAGCAGGCAGTACAGCGCCTCCCGCATTTATTTACCGAATTCAGGAATTTTCCAATCCATGGGCAAATCGCTGGTCATCGTGGAATCCCCGGCCAAGGCCAAGACCATCAACAAGTACTTGGGCAACGAGTACGTGGTGAAGTCGAGCATCGGCCACATCCGTGACCTACCCACCAGTGGCTCGGCAAGCACCGCCAAAGAGCCCGTCAAGCGTGGTAAAGCCGCTGCCGGAGAAGTGCCGGCGCTGTCGCCCAAGGAGAAAGCCAAGCGTCAGCTGTTCGCGCGCATGGGGATTGATCCCGAGCACGGCTGGAAAGCCAAGTACGAGATCCTTCCCGGTAAAGAGAAGGTGGTCGAAGAGTTGCGCCGTTTGGCCAAGGATGCTGACACCATCTATCTCGCAACCGACTTGGATCGCGAGGGGGAAGCCATTGCCTGGCACCTGCGCGAATCCATTGGTGGTGATGACAGCCGTTATAAGCGTGTGGTGTTCAACGAGATCACCAAAAAAGCCATTCAAGAGGCGTTTTCCAAGCCTGGCGAGTTGGACATCAACCGGGTCAACGCTCAGCAGGCGCGTCGTTTCCTTGATCGCGTGGTCGGCTACATGGTCTCGCCGCTGCTGTGGGCTAAGATTGCCCGCGGTCTGTCTGCCGGTCGAGTGCAGTCGGTAGCGGTGAAGCTGGTGGTCGAGCGTGAGAAAGAGATTCGCGCTTTCGTCCCCGAAGAATACTGGGAAGTGCACGCCGACCTCGGTACCGCCAAAGGCGCCAATGTGCGTTTTGAAGTGGCCCGCGAGAATGGCAGCGCCTTCAAGCCTCTGAATGAAGCCCAGGCCATGGCCGCTCTGGCGACGCTCAAAGCGTCCAGTTACAGCATCAGTAAGCGTGAAGACAAACCGACCAGCAGCAAGCCGTCTGCGCCCTTTATTACCTCCACCCTGCAGCAGGCCGCCAGTAACCGCCTGGGCTTTGGGGTGAAGAAGACCATGATGATGGCCCAGCGTCTTTATGAGGCGGGTTACATCACTTATATGCGTACGGATTCGACCAACCTCTCTGCTGATGCTGTGAGCATGGTGCGCGACTTTATTGAAGGTGAGTTCGGCAAGAAGTACCTGCCCGCTAACCCGATTGCCTACAGCAGCAAAGAGGGCGCTCAGGAGGCGCACGAAGCGATTCGTCCTTCCGACGTCAACCTCAAGCCGACTCAGCTGTCGGGCATGGAGCGCGATGCAGAGCGTCTGTATGAGTTGATCTGGCGTCAGTTCGTGGCCTGCCAAATGCCGCCGGCTGAATACCTGTCGACCACCGTGACGGTGACCGCTGCGCAGTTCGAGCTACGTGCCAAGGGTCGCATTCTCAAGTTTGACGGTTACACCCGTGCTCTGCCGCAGCTGAGTAAGCCAGGCGATGACGATGTCTTGCCGGAAATGAATCAAGGCGAAGTGCTCAAGTTGGTCAAGCTTGACCCTAGCCAGCACTTCACCAAGCCACCGGCGCGTTACTCGGAAGCCAGCCTGGTTAAAGAGATGGAAAAGCGTGGTATCGGCCGCCCGTCAACCTACGCAGCGATCATCGGCACCATCCAGGACCGCGGTTATGTGGCATTGCACAACCGGCGTTTTTATTCCGAGAAGATGGGTGACATCGTTACTGAACGCCTGTCCGAGAGTTTCTCCAATCTGATGGATTACGGCTTTACCGCCGGCATGGAAGAAAATCTCGACGATGTGGCTCAGGGCGAGCGCGAGTGGAAGCACGTACTTGACGAGTTCTACGGTGATTTCAAGAAGAAGCTTGAAGTAGCAGGCGATAGCGATAGCGGCATGCGCGCCAATACCCCAACGCTGACGGATATTGCCTGCCGTGATTGCGCGCGGCCGATGACCATTCGTACGGCTTCCACCGGCGTGTTCCTCGGTTGCTCGGGGTACGCGCTGCCGCCAAAAGAGCGTTGTAAGGCGACCGTCAACCTGGTGCCGGGCGATGAAATCGCCGCAGATGACGAGGGTGAGTCCGAGTCCCGCGTGTTGCTTGGCAAGCATCGCTGCCCGATCTGCTCGACCGCCATGGATGCCTATCTGCTGGACGAAACACGCAAGCTGCACATCTGCGGTAATAACCCGGATTGCGCAGGCTACGAAGTGGAGCAGGGTCAGTACCGCATCAAGGGCTATGAAGGGCCGAGCCTGGATTGCGACAAGTGTGGCAGCCAGATGCAGCTCAAGACCGGGCGCTTCGGTAAGTTCTTCGGTTGCACCAACAGCGAATGTAAGAACACTCGCAAGCTGCTGAAAAGCGGTGAGGCTGCACCGCCGAAGATGGATCCGGTGAAAATGCCGGAGCTCAAGTGCGAGAAGGTCAACGACACCTACATTTTGCGTGACGGCGCATCGGGCCTGTTCCTGGCTGCTAGCCAGTTCCCGAAGAACCGTGAAACGCGCGCTCCGCTGGTATTGGAAATAATTCCTCATCGCGAGGAGATCGATCCTAAGTATCACTTCCTCTGTGATGCGCCGAAGAAGGATCCTCAAGGTCGCGCGGCGGTGATTCGCTACAGCCGTAAGACCAAGGAACAGTACGTGCAGACTGAGGTCGATGGTAAGCCGACAGGCTGGCGCGCGTTCTTTGATGGCGGTAAGTGGAAGGTCGAAGATAAGAGCAGCAGCTGATCTGGCTGAGCGCGCGCCTGTTGCTAGGCGCGCGTATGCTTAATCGATCCGTTATCGAGGATGCCGCGATGGCCAATGAGCTCTATACCCGTACCAATCAGAAAATCTTCTATGCAGGCTTGGCGCTAGAGTCTTGGCGTAAGGCTGAGCAAGCGCAAAACATGAACGCGCTGGCGTTGATCCAGGCTGAGCGTGAAGCGGCACTGTTTCATCTTTATGGTGCCCTGTTAGGGCTGTGCCATGAGATTGCCGGTTATTATCGTTTGCCCGACAGTGCGGCTCCGCGCGCTGAAAGCTTTCTTACCGCCAGCGTGCTGGCTGCAGCGCCGAGTCAGGAGTTGGGCGAGCTGGTTGAGCTGGCGCAGTCACCAGATAGTTGGGTTGCTCAACTCATTAATGCCTATGCTGCGCTGTTTCAGCCGCCGCAAGCAGGTAAGAAGAGTAAGGTTGATCCTGCTACGCCGCTGATCACCGCAGTCAGCCTGGATGACGATATTGAACCCTTGACGCATCAGGCTCTTGAGGTGTGGCGGCAGCATTTGAAGGTTCTGGCGCAGCGTTTTCGCGAAACCTTGAGCGAGTGGTAACACGCTGATTCGACCGCTGGGCTAGGGTCAGCCGGGGCTGGCTGGTACAATGCCGGTCTTACCTGGAGAGCCAACCAATGCCTACATCCTTCCTGGAAATTGTCGAACTGCCTGATGGGCGCATCGCCCTGCGCCGCGCAGAGGATGAAGAATCGTTGGTCGTGCTGGATTTTTCTGCTGACGCCAAAGCCTTTTTGCAGGGGCAGCATGTTGAAGTGGCCAAAGCCATGCTCAATGTCGGTGTGCAAATGGCCGGACGCTTGGCTGAAAATAATTTTCAGGATGAAGAAGGGCCGCGGGTGCTGCACTGATTGCAGAGTTCCGTCTGGTTTTGATCTAGAGCGTGTTCTGGGGCAGATTGTTCTTGCCTCAAGCTGCTACGGGCTGATGCGCACATCTCTCGTGCGCGTTCTCTAGCCACTATCCCAAACTGATATTCAGGCTCTGCGCCTTGCCTTGCCGTGCGGCGTGTTCCAGCTTTAGGCGCGCTTGCCGTTGCAGTGGGTGCAACCAACTAACGACGGTGTGGCTGCGGCCCAGCAACAAGGCCTGTTGGGCCAGCTGCAGTGCGCTCTGTTCGCCACGTGGATGCAACAGTAGGATGCGTTCGCGATTCAGCCCGGCGTCGCGTAACCAGGCCTGGGTCAGGCTCGATGGCGGGGCTATCAGGGTCAGCCAGCGCTCATCGTGGTTGTCACTGAGTTCACGCAGAATCGGCGCGAGTAGATTCAAGCAGTGCCCGGCTGCACCACGTAACGACATTTCACTAAAAGCTTCTGCCTCATCCTGCCACGGCCGCTCAGCATCATCGGCAAGCAGCGGGCTCACTGGCGATAGCAAAAACGCATCGAACAGCGGCAGTTGTGTACGGTTAAGTGATTGCGGGAACTGCATAAATCCTCCACTAGCGGCGGATAACGCCGACGCTCAAACCTTCAATAATCAAGTCCTGTTCTTCCAGGTTCACTTCGATGGGCGCGAACTCGGGGTTTTCGGCAATCAGCCAGACCTTGTTGCCGTCGCGCTTGAAGCGTTTGACGGTGACTTCATCATCAAGGCGTGCCACTACCACCTGACCATTACGCGCTTCGCGGGTGGTGTGTACGGCCAGCAGGTCGCCATCGAAGATACCGATGTCTTTCATGCTCATGCCGCGTACACGCAGCAGGTAGTCGGCCTTGGGGTGAAAAAATTCTGGGCTAATGCGGCACGACTCTTCAATATGTTGCTGCGCCAGGATCGGTGCACCAGCGGCGACCCGACCGATTACCGGCAAACCTGGTTCTTCCTCGGTATTAGGCTCGAAACCCGGGATGCGAATGCCGCGGGAGGCGCCCGGGGTCATCTCGATGGCACCTTTACGGGCCAGGGCCTTGAGGTGTTCTTCCGCTGCGTTGGGTGATTTGAACCCCAGTTTCAAGGCGATTTCCGCGCGGGTGGGCGGGTAGCCGTTGTCTTCAAGGCACTGCTTGATAAAAGCGAGAATTTCAGCTTGGCGCGGCGTCAGTTTTAGCATGATCGACTCTGTTCTTTTGTACAGTGACTGGGATTATATACAGTGATCGAGGGTTGGCAATCCTTACGTTTCGATCTGTACTCATTACAGTCGCGTACTTGCTGTTGTATTGCCCTGTTACTCGGGTTGCTCGCTTGACGTCTACTAAGGGCTACTACGTAGATTTGCCAACGATGTGTGACCAGCCGGCCACAAGATGGTTGGCCAGGCTTGACAAGGCGGGCAGCTGAAACGTATGTTTCAAACAAGTGTTTGTTCAGATGAAAAAAGTCATGGCCCAGTCGGAAACCGTTGAACGCATTCTCGATGCGGCAGAGCAGCTTTTTGCGGAGAAAGGTTTCGCAGAAACCTCTCTGCGTTTGATCACCAGCAAAGCCGGCGTGAACCTGGCCGCGGTGAACTACCATTTCGGTTCGAAAAAAGCCCTGATACAGGCCGTTTTCTCGCGCTTCCTCGGGCCGTTCTGTGTCAGTTTGGAGCGTGAGCTGGACCGTCGTCAGGCCAAGCCAGAGGTTAAGGTCAATCTGGAAGAGTTGCTTGAGCTACTGGTCGAGCAGGCACTGGCAGTCAAACCCCGTAGCGGTAATGACCTTTCAATTTTTATGCGCTTGCTCGGCTTGGCGTTCAGTCAGAGCCAGGGGCATTTGCGTAAGTATCTGGAAGAGGTCTACGGCAAGGTTTTTCGCCGCTACATGCAGCTGGTGCATGAAGCGGCTCCGCGCGTTCCTCCGTTGGAGCTGTTCTGGCGTGTGCACTTTATGCTGGGTGCTGCGGCGTTTAGCATGTCCGGGATCAAGGCCTTGCGCGCTATGTCGGAAACTGATTTCGGGGTCAGTACGTCGATTGAGCAGGTAATGCGCTTGATGGTGCCGTTCTTGGCTGCCGGGATGCGCTCTGAAACCGGCTTGACCGATGCTGCCCAAGCCAGCGCGCAGCTTAAGCCGCGCAGTAAAACTCCAGTGATTGCCAGCAAAGTTTGAGTGCGGCGGGTGGGCTTGATGGGTGTGATCCGCTAAGCTAGCCGCCCATGGCTGCTCTCGATTTCCTGCATATTTCCCTCGCCGATCAGTGCCTGTATGGCTTTGCCAATGGGCAGCTGCAACTGCGGTTGGCTGTTTCCACCGCACTCAATGGCGCCGGTGAGCGCAATGGCTCCGGCTGCACGCCGCGCGGCCTGCACCAGGTGCGGGCAAAAATTGGTGATGGCCTGCCAGAAGCTGCCGTGCTGCGCGGGCGGCGCTGGACGGGCGAGGTCTGGTCGCCGCAGTTACATGCACAATTCCCAGGGCGCGACTGGATCCTCACGCGCATTCTCTGGCTTAGCGGTTGTGAGCCGGGGCGCAATCGGTTGGGTAATGTCGATACCTTTCGCCGCTATATCTATATACACGGTACGCCGGACAGCGAGCCCATGGGCGTAGCGTTGTCGCATGGCTGTGTGCGCATGCGTAACAGTGATTTGTTGGCGCTGTTTGCGCGGGTGCCGGCCCATTGTGTCGTTCAGATTGACGAGGCTGCTTGCCCCGTTTGGGCGGCTGCGCCTCTTATTTAAGGATCCGTTGTGAGTTCACCCATGCAAGGTTCATTGATGCTCGATATTGCCGGCACTTGGCTGACAGCTGAGGATCGACAGCTTCTGCGTCAGCCGCAGGTCGCCGGGTTGATTCTGTTTGCCCGCAATATTGAGGATCCGCGTCAGGTACGCGAGCTGTCTGCAGCGATTCGTGCGCTACGCCCGGATTTACTGCTGGCGGTGGATCAGGAGGGTGGCCGCGTGCAACGCCTGCGTCAGGGCTTTGTACGCTTGCCGGCCATGCGCGCGCTGGCCGATAACGCCAATGCCGAGCACTTGGCCGAGCAGTGTGGCTGGGTTATGGCCACTGAAGTGCTGGCTGCCGGCCTGGACCTGAGCTTTGCCCCGGTGCTGGATCTCGATCACCAGCGCAGCGCGGTGGTTGGCAGTCGTTCTTTTGAAGGCGATGCGCAGCGTGCGACGTGGCTGGCCGGTGCTTTTATTCGTGGGATGAACGCGGCCGGCATGGCCGCGTGCGGTAAGCATTTCCCTGGGCATGGTTGGGCCGAGGCTGATTCCCATGTGGCCATTCCGGTAGACGAGCGCAGCCTGGACGAAATACGTGCCAAGGATCTGCTGCCATTCCGTCAGTTGAGTCAACAGTTGGCGGCGGTGATGCCCGCACATGTCATCTATCCGCAAGTGGATGCCGGCCCGGCTGGATTTTCCCGGCGCTGGCTGCAGGACATTTTGCGTGGCGAGCTGGGGTTTGCTGGCGTGATCTTCAGTGACGACCTGTCTATGGCGGGTGCTCATGTGGTCGGTGATGCGGCCTGCCGTATCGAGGCGGCGCTGGCTGCGGGTTGTGATATGGGCTTGGTGTGCAATGACCGGGCCGCCGCAGAACTCGCCCTCAGCGCTTTGCAGCGGCTCAAGGTAACCCCGCCGCAAGGCTTGGCGCGTATGCGCCGGCAAGCTTTCCCCGGGGTTGAGTACCGGCAAAACCCACGTTGGTTGGCTGCACTTGGCAGCCTGCGCGACGCGCAATTGATCGATTGAGGAGTAATGGATGACGGTTTACGCGATTATCGGTGGTACTGGCCTGACCAAGCTGGACGGGTTGACCATCAAAGCCGCGCTGCATATCGATACGCCTTATGGTGCGCCTTCAGCTGCGGTGCTCAAAGGTGACTACGCCGGCCGGGAAGTGCTGTTCCTGGCGCGCCACGGACACCCGCATCGGATCCCGCCGCATCAGGTCAATTACCGCGCCAATCTTTGGGCACTGCGCGAGGCAGGGGCCAAGGGGATTATTGCGGTGAATGCGGTGGGCGGCATTCACTCCGCCATGGGGACCGGGCACTTTTGCCTGCCGCATCAAATCATCGACTACACCTGCGGGCGTGAGCACACCTATTTCGAGGGTGAGCTGGAGCATGTCACCCATGTGGATTTCAGTCACCCTTATGATGCCGGGCTGCGCAGCAAACTGAGCAATGCGCTGGCTGCCGAGGGCTGTGCGTTCAGCAGCCATGGCATTTATGGCTGCACCCAAGGGCCGCGCCTGGAAACCGTTGCTGAAATCGCCCGGATGGAGCGCGATGGCTGCGATATTGTCGGTATGACCGGCATGCCGGAAGCCGTGCTGGCGCGTGAGTTGGCATTGCCTTATGCCTGCTTGGCGCTGGTCGTGAACCCGGCTGCTGGCAAGTCCCGCGCCTTGATTACCATGGCGGAAATTGAGCGTGCGCTGGACGATGGGATGGATACGGTTAAGGCCGTATTGGCGCGGGTGTTAAGCAGTTGAGCTGGTTTTGATGCAAACAATAAAGGGCCGTGCGATGCGGCCCTTTGTGTATCTGGGGTATTTACAGAGGGCTGACGCGAATCAGCAGGCCCAAGCTGCCGTTATCGATAAAGGTCAGTTCACCGCTGTTCAGGCGACTGCTTTGCTTGATGCGCTCGCTGTCGGTGATGTTGCCGTTGGCGTCAAACTGGTTGACCCAGATGTCGCTGTCCAGCTCGATCACGCGGCCTGCTTTGAGATTGATGGTGCCTTCTACTGGGTAATGGCCGAACTGTTGCTTGCCGCTGCTGATGGCGGCGCGACTGCTCGACTCACCCAGGCTCTGTGACCAGGCTTTGTGCAGTAAGACCTGGTAGTCACTGGCGGCGTTGAGTGTCCCTGCTTCGGCATTCAGTGCCGTGCTGCGGCTGTTGCTGTCATTCACCACCAGCGCGTTCTGCGCCCAGTTGTCGGGCGCCAGCTGACCGGCCGAGACCGGTTCCGCCGACTGGCGGAATACAATCACTTCAACTTGGTACAGGCTTTCGGCCAGTGCGGGCGTGCTGCTGAGCATGCATAGCAGCACAAGCGGCAGCAGAGCCAGGGTGCGGAGTGCGTGCATGGTTATTCCTTTAAGTGGCCGGAGTCAGGCGTTCAAACAGCGCTTCCAGGGTATTGAAGCGCTCTTCTGGGCGCTCCATTGGTACCTGGAATTTAAACAGCGTTGCGCCTTCGAACTTGTAACGGTTCGGTGCGCCCTGGATCAGCTTGATCAGGGTGAGTGGGTCGACACAGGTGTCGGCGGCAAACTCAATGCGCCCACCTTGCGGGCCAGCGTCGACTTTTTTGATGCCGAGCTGTTCCGCCTGCAATTTCAGCAGGGTGATGCGTATCAGGTGCTTGCTCGGCTCCGGTAGCAGGCCGAAGCGATCAATCATCTCCACTTGCAGTTCTTTTAAGCTGTCTTCGTCGGCGGCGTTGGCAATGCGCTTGTACATGATCAGGCGGGCGTGCACGTCCGGCAGGTAGTCGTCGGGGATCAGTGCTGGCACACGCAGGTTGATTTCAGGGCCGCCGCCGAGCGGCTGGTCGAGGTTGGGTTGCTCGCCCTTGCGGATCGATTTCACCGCACGTTCAAGCATTTCCATATACAGGGTGAAGCCCACCGCCTGGATCTGCCCGCTTTGGCCGTCGCCGAGCAATTCGCCAGCGCCGCGAATTTCCAGGTCGTGGGTGGCCAGCAAAAAGCCTGCGCCGAGGTCCTGCGCGCCGGAGATGGCTTCTAGGCGCTTCTGCGCGTCGTCGGTCATCTGCTTGCGTGGCGGCGTCAGCAGGTAGGCGTAGGCCTGGTGGTGGCTGCGGCCGACACGGCCACGCAGTTGGTGCAGTTGGGCCAGGCCGAATTTGTCGGCACGCTCGATGATTATGGTGTTGGCGCTCGGCACGTCGATGCCGGTCTCGATGATGGTCGAGGCGATCAGTACGTTGAAACGCTTGTGATAGAAGTCGCCCATCACCTGTTCCAGCTCGCGCTCGCGCATCTGCCCGTGACCGATGCCGATGCGTGCTTCCGGCACCAGTTCGGCCAGGTCGGTGGCGCACTTCTCGATGGTTTTCACATCGTTGTGCAGGTAATACACCTGGCCGCCGCGCAGCAATTCACGTAGCAGTGCTTCCTTGATGGTCGGGTTGTTCTGCTCCATCACAAAGGTGCGCACCGACAGGCGGCGTGCCGGCGGCGTAGCGATGATCGACAGATCGCGCATGCCCGCAACAGCCATGTTCAGGGTGCGCGGAATCGGCGTGGCCGTGAGCGTGAGGATATCGACCTCGCTGCGCAGGGTTTTCAGCTGTTCTTTCTGGCGTACACCGAAACGGTGCTCTTCATCGATGATCACCAGGCCCAGATTGTTGAACTTGACGTCGTCCTGCAGCAGCTTGTGGGTGCCGATGACAATATCGACCTTGCCTTCGGCCAGCTGCGTCATGGCCTCGCTGACTTCCTTGGCACTCTTGAAACGGCTCATCACCTCGACCTTGACCGGCCAATCGGCGAAGCGGTCGCGGAAGCTGTTGTAGTGCTGCTGGGCGAGCAGGGTAGTGGGCACCAGTACCGCCACCTGCTTGCCGCCATGCACGGCGATAAAGGCCGCGCGCATGGCCACTTCGGTCTTGCCGAACCCCACGTCGCCGCACACCAGGCGGTCCATCGGCTTGGCGGAGAGCATGTCGCTGTACACCGCTTCGATGGCTGTTTGTTGGTCCGGGGTTTCTTCGAAGGGGAAGCCGGCGCTGAAGGTGCTGTAGTCGGCCTTTGGGTCGGCAAAGGCATAGCCTTCGCGAGCGGCGCGGCGGGCGTAGACGTCGAGCAGTTCGGCGGCGACATCGCGCACCTGTTCGGCGGCCTTGCGTTTGGCTTTTTGCCAAATCTCCGAGCCAAGACGGTGCAGTGGAGCCAAGGCGTCGTCGCTGCCGGTATAGCGGGCGATCAGGTGCAAGCTGGCTACCGGGACATACAGCTTGGCTTCCTCGGCGTACATCAGGGCGAGGAACTCGGCGGCCTGACCGTCGAACTCCATGGTCACCAGGCCCAGATAGCGGCCCACGCCGTGGTCGATGTGCACCACCGGCGCGCCTTCACGCAGCTCGGTGAGGTTCTTGATGACGTTGTCGCCACCGTCGCGGGCTTTCTCGCGGCGACGGCGTTGCATGACGCGCTGGCCAAATAGCGGGCTTTCGGCCACCAATGCCAGGTCTTCCAGCTGCAGGCCGTCATCCAATGGCGCGATACAGATGCCGATGCGTTGTTTGCTGGCGGTGAAAGCGGGCCAGCTGTCGAATTCCTTGGGCTTGAGCTTGAGGCGGGCGAGTAGTTCCAGCAGCACCTCACGGCGGCCTGCGGATTCTGCGCAGAACAGTACGCGCCCTGGATACTCCTCGATAAAGCGCCGTAGCGCCGCCAGTGGCTCACCGGCTTTGGCTTGAATGGCCAGGTCCGGCAGCGGTTTGGCGTCGAAGCGGGTGCGCCCGACACCGGTTTCGATATCGTCTTGGCTGACCACCACACGTGGCCAATTCTTCAGCCTGGCGAAGCAGTCTTCTACCGGTAGGAAGATATCGGCAGGTGGCAGCAGCGGGCGTTCCGGGTCGACGCGGCGGTCTTCATAGCGGCTGCGCGCATCCACCCAGAATTGCTCGGCGGCCTTTTCGATACCCGGCAGGGAAAACACTTGGGTATCGCTGGGCAGGTAATCGAAGAGGGTGGCGGTTTCTTCGAAAAACAGTGGCAGGTAGTACTCGATACCCGCAGGGGTGATGCCGGTGCTGAGGTCCTGATAAATCGGGCAACGGCGGAAATCCACGTCAAATCGCTCACGGAAACGGCCGCGAAAATCAGTGACGGCTTTTTTCTCCAGCGGAAACTCACGGGCCGGCAGCAGTTTGATCGACTCGACTTTGTCGATGGAGCGCTGGGTCTCCGGGTCGAAGGTGCGCAGGGTTTCGATCTCGTCATCGAACAAATCGATGCGATAGGGCTGGCTGCTGCCCATTGGGAACAGGTCGATCAGCGCGCCGCGCACGGCAAATTCGCCATGCTCGTAGACGGTGTCGACGCAGCGGTAACCAGCGGCTTCCAGGTTGCTGCGCACCTGATTGACGTCAAGCTGCTGGCCCACCTGCAATACCAGGCTGCTGCCCAGCAGAAAGCGCTTGGGTGCCAGGCGGTGTAGGGCGGTGGTGATCGGGACTACCAAGACGCCGTGCTTCAACTCCGGCAAGCGATACAAGGCGGCGATACGCTGCGAAATGATGTCCTGATGCGGCGAAAAGACATCGTAGGGCAGGGTTTCCCAGTCGGGGAAATGCAAGACCGGCAGATCGGGGGCGAAGAAACTCAGCTCCTCCTGCAGGCGCTCAGCGCTCTGGCTGTCGGCGGTCAGTAGCAGGGTGAAACGTTTGGCATTGCTGGCGGCTTCGGCAATCGCCAAGCTCAGCGCGGCACCGGGCAGGTTGCCCCAGTGTTGTTTTCCGGCCGTGGCCGGTAGGGACGGTAGGCGCAGTACGGACACAGGCGGCTCACGGTCAAATCACAAGGTCGCCGATTGTAACGGGCGAATATGCGTGGTGTCAGTTACGACAGTCGTGCATTGCTCATGCGTGCTTGCGCCGTCATAATGTAGCCCCTTTTTTTAGCCCCTACATGTGGAAGGTACTGCCCGTGACTCAGAAGCCCGACCAGTGTCTCGGTGAGTGGATCGATCGAGAAGCCCTTGCGGAAGCGATGATTCCGATGATTGGCCAACTCTACCGTAACAACAACGTGGTCTCCTCGATCTACGGCCGCGGTTTGATTAACCGTTCGGTGATCGACATTCTCAAAGCTCACCGCTTCGCCCGCCATCGCCTGGCTAATGGCAGCGAACTGTCGGTGCACGATACCTTCCCCATCATCAAGGCCATGAGCGAGCTCAAGCTGGGCGCCGCTTCCGTGGACCTGGGCAAAATGGCCACCAAGTTCAAAGCTGAAGGCCAAGGCCGCAGCGTCGAGCAGTTCGTCAAAGACGAGCTGGTTGAAGTGGTGGGTAAGCAAAATGGCGAAGCCCGTGAAGGCACTGATGTGGTGCTGTACGGTTTCGGCCGTATCGGCCGTTTGCTGGCGCGCATCCTGATCGAGAAAACCGGTGGTGGCGACGGCCTGCGTCTGCGCGCCATCGTTGTGCGCAAAGGCGCGAGCAATGACCTGGTCAAGCGCGCCAGCCTGCTGCGCCGCGACTCGGTGCACGGCAAGTTCGATGGCACCATCACCATCGATGAAGAGAACAGCACCCTGACGGCCAACGGCAACCTGATTCAGGTGATCTACGCCAAGTCGCCGACTGAAGTCGATTACACCCAGTACGGCATCAAAAACGCGCTGCTGGTGGATAATACCGGTGTATGGCGTGACGCTGACGGCCTGGGCCAGCATCTGGCGTGCCCGGGTGTTGATCGCGTGGTGCTGACCGCGCCGGGTAAAGGCGCGCTGAAGAACATCGTGCACGGCATCAATCACGGTGAAATCACCGCTGACGACAAGATCATATCGGCTGCTTCCTGCACCACCAACGCCATCGTGCCGGTGCTCAAGGCGATCAATGATCAGTACGGCATCGTCAACGGCCACGTTGAAACCGTTCACTCGTACACCAACGACCAGAACCTGATCGACAACTTCCACAAGGGCGATCGCCGTGGTCGCAGCGCGCCGCTGAACATGGTGATCACCGAGACCGGTGCCGCCACAGCTGCTGCTAAAGCGTTGCCAGTGTTGAAGGGCAAGCTGACCGGTAACGCCATTCGCGTACCGACGCCGAACGTGTCGATGGCGATTCTCAACCTCAACCTTGAGAAGGCTGCCACCCGCGAAGAAGTCAACGAGTACCTGCGCCAGATGGCCATGCACTCGGACTTGCAGAAGCAGATCGACTTCGTCCAGTCGCAGGAAGTGGTGTCGACTGACTTCGTCGGTTCGCGCCACGCCGGTGTCGTCGATGCTGAAGCGACCATCTGTAATGACAACCGCGTTGTGCTGTACGTGTGGTACGACAACGAGTTCGGTTACAGCTGCCAGGTGATTCGTGTGATGGAAGACATGGCTGGGGTCAACCCGCCAGCTTTCCCGCGCTAAGCGTGAGTAAGCCATAAAAAAACGGGAGCCTCGGCTCCCGTTTTTTTATGCGTCTCGTGAGTCAGTCGGCGAGCAGGCGGCGGCGTAATTTATCTGACAGGCCATTGGGTGCCAGCCAGATACCCAGGTACGCCTTGGCCAGTTCTGGATTCTGGCTGGTATAGGCGACTTGGCCATTTACTTCTAGCGTCAGGCCGCGCTCCGTGTTGAAGTTCAGGGCGTAGCGGTCGCCAGGGCGAATGTCACAAAAGGTCGCGTGCAGCGCATCGATATCTGCACGCAGGCGCTGCAGTGTGGCAGCGTCGTGCTGGCGCTCGAGCGTGACCCAGGCTGCTTTAATCACGTCTTGGCTGTCGATGGCACGCAAGTAGTAAAGCTCCAGGCGTTGCGTCAATGACTGGCTGATCGCCTGGTTGGCGCTGGCGTTTTGCGGGGCATAGAGCGCGGCGGCGTACACGTCGATCCACAGGTAGGTCAGGACGCTCTGGTTTTTGCGCTCAAGGCTGCTCTGCTCAAGCTCGTGGGTTGCCGGGAAGTTAGCCTCTTGCAGTCGCTCGCGGTTGCTGGCGAACAACTCGCCACTTAGGGCTAGTAGGCAGATGAGAATCAGTGGCAGGCGCATAGTGGCGTCTCGTTAGGTGACTGATCGTTATGTGGTCTGCTGGCATTCAGCGTCAAGCCGTCATCTGTTGCCTTCTGTTACGTTAAACCAGATAAAAGCAAGCGCTTGGGTGGCCAGTGGCCGAAGGTGCGACTTATAATCGGCCAGATTTTTTCTCGCGACCGACATCTTGCACAGCGCCTTATCTATTTTGGCGTTGCGCCGTATTTTTCTGCGGTGATGTCGTCCGTATTCTAAAAAAGCTTATAAATCAGTGGTTAGGCAAACCTATGATCAAGATTAAAAATGGGCTTGATTTGCCCATAACTGGCGTGCCGACGCAGCGTATTGAGGCTGCAAGGCCTGTGCGTAGCGTCGCTGTCATAGGCTTCGATTATCACGGTATGAAACCTTCGATGGAGGTTCAGGTCGGTGATCGGGTCAAGCTTGGCCAGGTGCTGTTCTCGGACAAGAAGTCGCCAGGCGTGCAGTACACCGCACCTGCCGCAGGGGTGATCAGCGCGATCCACCGTGGCGAAAAGCGTGTGCTGCAGTCGGTGGTGATCGATGTCGAAGGCGATGAGCAAGTTACCTTTGATCAGATCGCAGCAGAGCAGCTGGCGACAGTCGGCGACGCGAAAGTGCGTGAGCTCTTGTTGCAGTCGGGTCTCTGGACTGCGCTGCGCGCCCGTCCGTTCAGCAAGGTGCCGGCAGCAGACGCGCAGCCCAGCTCGATTTTCGTGACGGCCATTGATACGCACCCGTTGGCAGCCGATCCGGCTGTGGTGATTGCCGAGTACGCCGCCGACTTCCAGAACGGTCTGCAGGTACTGAGCAATCTGGCCAAGGTGTTCCTGTGCAAGGCCGAGGGCGCAGCGCTGCCCGGCGAGCAGTTGAGCAAGGTGCAAACTCAAGCCTTTGCCGGTCCTCACCCTGCCGGCTTGCCAGGCACGCATATTCACTTCCTCGATCCGGTCAACGCCACCAAGAGCGTTTGGTCGATCAACTATCAGGACGTAATCGCCGTCGGCAAGCTGTTCACCACGGGCCAACTGTGGACCGAGCGCGTTGTGGCGCTGGCCGGCCCGGTGGTCGAGAAACCGCGTCTGGTGCGTACCCGCCTGGGTGCAAGCCTCAGCGAACTGACGGCCGGTGAACTGCAGCCTGGCTTCAACCGGGTTATTTCCGGTTCGGTGTTGGGTGGCCGTACTGCGCAGGGCGCTTTTGCCTTCCTCGGTCGCTATCACTTGCAGGTGTCCTGCCTGACTGAAGGTAACGAGCGTGAGCTGATGCATTACCTGCGTGCAGGGGTGAACAAGCATTCGGTGATGAACATCTTCGTTTCTAAGCTGATGGCAGCGAAGAAGTTTGCCTTCTCCACCTCTACCAATGGCAGCCCGCGCGCCATGGTGCCGGTGGGCAACTACGAAGCCGTGATGCCGCTGGATATTCTGCCGACACAACTGCTGCGCTACCTGATCGTCGGTGACACCGAGATGGCTCAGAAACTGGGCTGCCTGGAACTCGACGAAGAAGACCTGGCGCTGTGCACCTATGTGTGTGCTGGCAAGTATGAATACGGCCCGATCCTGCGCGACAACCTCGCGCGCATCGAGAAGGAAGGTTAAGTCATGGGTATCCGTGCATTCCTCGATAAAATCGAGCACAACTTTGAAAAAGGCGGCAAGTACGAGAACTGGTATGCCCTCTATGAGGCTGTCGACACGTTCTTTTACCGCCCCGGTAGCGTAACCAAGACCACCGCTCACGTGCGTGACGGCATCGACCTCAAGCGCATGATGATCACCGTGTGGTTGTGTACCTTCCCGATGATGTTTTTCGGCATGTGGAACACCGGTTACCAGGCCAACCTGATCTTCGCTAACAGCCCTGAGCTGCTGGCTGCTCAAGAAGGCTGGCGCTTCGCGCTGATCGGCTCGCTGGCCGGGTTTGACCCGAACAGCCTGTGGGATAACTTTATCCAGGGCGCCGCGTATTTCCTGCCGGTTTATGCCACGGCCTTTATCGTTGGCGGCTTCTGGGAAGTGCTGTTTGCTTCGATCCGCAAGCATGAAGTCAATGAAGGCTTCTTCGTTACCTCGGTGTTGTTTGCCCTGATTCTGCCGCCAAGCATTCCGCTATGGCAGGTGGCGCTGGGTATCAGCTTCGGCGTAGTGATCGGCAAGGAAGTGTTTGGCGGTACCGGTAAGAACTTCCTCAACCCGGCGTTGGCGGGGCGTGCCTTTTTGTTCTTCGCCTACCCGGCGCAAATGTCCGGTGATGCGGTATGGACGGCGGTTGATGGTTTCGCCGGTGCCACGTCGTTGAGTCTGGCGGCAGCTGGCGGCATTGAAAACGTGGTGAGCAGTGGCATCACCTGGATGGACGCCTTTGTTGGCACCATTCACGGTTCCCTGGGCGAAACCAGCACCCTGGCGATTCTGATTGGCGGCGGCGTGCTGCTGATCACCAAAATTGCCAGTTGGCGCATCGTTGCCGGCGTCATGCTGGGGATGATCGGCTTGAGCTTGCTGCTTAACGCACTGGGTTCCAACACCAATCCGATGTTTGCCATGCCGTGGCACTGGCATCTGGTCGTCGGCGGTTTTGCCTTCGGTATGTTCTTTATGGCCACCGACCCCGTGTCGTCGTCCATGACTAACACCGGTAAGTGGATCTTTGGTGCGCTGATCGGCGTCATGGTGGTGTTGATTCGTGTGGTCAACCCAGCCTTCCCTGAAGGCATGATGCTGGCGATTCTGTTCGCCAACCTGTTTGCACCGTTGATCGACCACTTTGTCGTTCAGGCCAATATCAAGCGGAGGCTGGCGCGCAATGTCTAGTCAAAAAGAATCCACCGTCCGTACCCTGGTGGTGGCGTTGTTGGTGTGCCTGGTGTGCTCGGTGTTCGTCGCCGGTGCAGCCATTGCACTGAAACCAACTCAAGTGGACAACCGTCTGCTGGATAAGCAGCGCAGCATTCTGGCAATTGCCGGTTTGGGCGATGCCAGCATGTCCAGCGCTCAGGTCAAAGACATGTTCAAGGGCACCATCAGCGCCAAGCTGGTGGACTTGGAAACCGGTAAGTTCTCTGATGCTAAAGACCCGGTCACCTTCGACCCGTTGAAAGCCTCCAAGGACCCGAAAATGTCCTCGGTGCTCAAGGGCAGTGATGACATTGCCGGGATCAAGCGTCAGGAAAATTTCAGCACCGTGTATGTGGTTGAAAAAGACGGTCAAGTTGAAACCCTGATTCTGCCGGTTCGTGGCTATGGCCTGTGGTCGACCCTGCATGGCTTTATCGCCATCAAGGGCGACCTCAATACCGTGGTGGGCATGGGCTTCTACCAGCATGGCGAAACGCCGGGCCTGGGTGGCGAAGTCGACAACCCGAAGTGGAAAGGCCAATGGCCAGGCAAAACCCTGTTTGATGAGAACGGCAAACTGGCCGTGCAAATCGTCAAAGGTGGTGTCGATGCACAGAGCCCAAATGCAGTGCATCAGGTTGATGGCCTGGCAGGCGCCACGCTGACCAGTGTTGGTGTGGACAATCTGCTGAAATTTTGGCTCGGCCAGAATGGCTTCGGTCCGTTTATTGCGAACCTGCGCGCAGGGGAGGCTTGATCATGTCGCAACCCACGATCAAACAAGTACTGCTAGACCCTATTTTCAACAACAACCCCATCGGCCTACAGATCCTCGGTATCTGTTCCGCTCTGGCGGTGACCTCTAACCTGAAAACTGCACTGGTGATGTCCGCCGCGCTGACGTTGGTAACCGGGTTCTCCAACCTGTTTATTTCGATGATTCGCAGCCAGATCCCAGGTTCGATCCGCATGATCGTACAAATGGTGATTATTGCCTCGCTGGTAATTGTGGTGGACCAGGTGCTCAAGGCCTATGCCTTCAGCTTGTCCAAGCAGTTGTCGGTGTTCGTCGGCTTGATCATCACCAACTGTATCGTGATGGGCCGCGCCGAAGCATTCGCCATGCAGAACCCACCGGTGCTGTCGTTCTTCGACGGTATTGGTAATGGTCTGGGCTACAGCGCCATGTTGATCGCCCTTGGCATCATTCGTGAGCTGTTTGGCGCGGGTAAGTTGATGGGCTACGAAATCATCCCGCTGATCAACGACGGCGGCTGGTACCAGCCGAATGGCATGCTGTTGCTGCCGCCTTCGGCGTTCTTCCTGATTGGCCTGTTTATTTGGGGCATTCGTGTGTGGAAACGCGACCAGATTGAAAAAGAGAGCTTCAAGATGGCACCTCAGGTATCCAACAAGGAGGCCTACTAATGGAGCATTACATCAGCCTGTTCGTCCGTGCGGTGTTCGTTGAGAACATGGCGTTGGCGTTCTTCCTTGGCATGTGTACCTTCATCGCCATCTCAAAAAAGGTCGAAACGGCGATTGGTCTCGGTATCGCTGTAGTGGTGGTGCTGGGCATCACCATGCCGGTGAACAACCTGATCTACACCAACCTGCTCAAGGATGGTGCGCTGGCCTGGGCCGGTTACCCCGAAGTCGATCTGAGCTTCCTCGGCCTGCTGACCTTTATCGGCGTGATCGCGGCGATCGTACAGATCCTCGAGATGGCCCTGGATAAGTACGTGCCCTCGCTATACAACGCCCTCGGCGTGTTCCTGCCGTTGATCACGGTGAACTGCGCCATCATGGGTGGCTCGCTGTTTATGGTCGAGCGCGACTACAACTTGGCGGAAAGTACCGTGTACGGTGTGGGTGCCGGTGTCTCTTGGGCCTTGGCGATTGCTGCACTGGCCGGTATTCGCGAGAAGCTCAAGTACAGCGATGTGCCTGAGGGTCTGCAGGGGCTGGGCATCACCTTTATCACCATCGGTCTGATGTCTCTGGGCTTCATGTCCTTCTCCGGCGTGCAGTTGTAAGGAAGGGATGAATAGATGATTAATTTAGAAATCTTCATCGCCATCGGCATGTTCACCGCCATTGTGCTGGCGTTGGTGCTGATCATTCTCGCGGCGCGCGCCAAGCTGGTTTCCAGCGGTGACGTGAGCATCGAGATCAACGGCGAAAAAACCATTGTGGTGCCAGCCGGCGGCAAGTTGCTGCAGACCTTGGCCGCCAACAATATCTTCCTGTCGTCGGCTTGTGGCGGCGGCGGTACCTGCGCCCAGTGCAAGTGCGTGGTCGAGCACGGCGGCGGTGAAATGCTGCCGACCGAAGAGGCGGCGTTCACCCGTCGCGAGGCCAAGGCTGGCTGGCGCCTGTCCTGCCAGACCCCGGTCAAGCAGGACATGAAGATCGAGGTGCCGGAAGAAGTTTTCGGTGTGAAGAAGTGGGAGTGCACCGTTGAGTCCAACCCTAACGTGGCTACCTTCATCAAGGAATTGACGTTGAAGTTGCCGGAAGGTGAGAACGTCGACTTCCGCGCCGGTGGCTACGTGCAGCTGGAATGCCCGCCGCACGAAGTGCATTACAAAGACTTCGATATTCAGCCTGAGTATCGCGGCGACTGGGACAAGTTCAACCAGTGGAAGTACGTATCCAAGGTCGAGGAGACCGTGATCCGTGCTTACTCCATGGCCAACTATCCGGAAGAAGTGGGCTTGGTGAAGTTCAATATCCGTATTGCTTCGCCGCCACCAGGCAAAGATGATTTGCCACCGGGCCAGATGAGCTCCTGGGTGTTCAGCCTCAAGCCAGGTGACAAGGTCACGGTATACGGTCCGTTTGGTGAGTTCTTCGCCAAGGAAACCGAAGCCGAGATGGTGTTTATCGGCGGTGGTGCCGGTATGGCGCCGATGCGTTCGCACATCTTCGACCAGCTCAAGCGTTTGAAATCGACCCGCAAGATCAGCTTCTGGTACGGCGCGCGCTCCATGCGCGAGGCCTTCTACAACGAAGAGTACGATCAGCTGCAGGCCGAGAACCCCAACTTCACCTGGCACTTGGCGTTGTCTGACCCGCAACCGGAAGACAACTGGACGGGCCTCAAAGGCTTTATCCATAACGTGCTGTACGAAAACTACCTGAAGGACCACAAGGCACCTGAGGAGTGCGAGTTCTACATGTGCGGTCCGCCCATGATGAACGCCGCGGTGATCAAGATGCTGGTTGACCTGGGTGTGGAGGAGGAAAACATCCTGCTCGACGACTTCGGCGGCTAAGCGTGAGCTCAGTGCTACTAAGGCCCGTTATTGCTGTCAGCTTGCTGGCAGCCTTAACGGGCTGCTTGGTTTCAGATCGGGTAGAAGAGTTCACTGGCCCGACCATGGGCAGCACGTACACGATCAAGTACGTGCGCACCCAGGACTCGCCGAGCGCGGAGCTTCTCAAGCGAGAGACTGACGCCATCCTGGCTGAGGTCGACCAGCAGATGTCGACCTACCGTGACGATTCCGTTATCGAGCAATTCAATCAGGCCCCGGCCGGCAGCTGTCAGAGCATGCCGGGGCCAGTGTTGGAGTTGGTCGAAGCGGGGCGTGTGCTCAATGAGCAGAGTCAGGGTGCTTTCGATCTGACCCTTGAACCTTTGCTCAACCTCTGGGGCTTTGGCCCCAAGGCGCGCGTGGAGAAAGTCCCAACGCCTGAGCAGCTCTCAGCTGCGCGTGCGCGTATCGGTATGCAGCATCTGCGGCGTGTCGGTGAGCAGTTGTGCAAGGACGTTGATGTTCAGGTGGATTTCAACAGCATTGCCGCCGGTTATGCCGTAGACCGTGTGGTGCAGCGCCTGACGCAGTTAGGCGTCAGCAGCTACCTGGTGGAAATAACCGGTGAGCTGAAGGCTGCCGGTAAAAAGCCCGATGGCCAGCCGTGGCGTATTGGCCTTGAAGCGCCGCAAGAGGGTGAGCGTGTTGCCCAGCGCATACTCGCACTCGATGGTTACGGGGTTTCTACTTCAGGTGATTACCGAAATTACTTCGAGGAGAATGGCCGGCGTTACTCGCACACCCTCGACCCATTGACCGCTGCACCCATTACCCACTCCTTGGCGGCCGTCACGGTGGTCGATAAATCGACCTTACGCGCCGATGGCTTGTCTACCGTACTGATGGTCATGGGCACTGAGCGTGGTATGGAGTTTGCTGAGCGTATGGCTATCGCCGCGTTTTTCGTGACCCGCGAAGGTGACGCCTTCGTCACACAGGGTACTCAGGCTTTTGAGCAGCTATTTGCTGCAGGAGACGAGCAATGACTTTTTTAGTGGTGTTTCTGGCTATGGTGCTGGTGGTAGGCATGATGGCTGTCGGCGTGATTATGGGCCGTAAGCCGATCGCCGGCTCTTGCGGGGGGATCGCCAACCTGGGTATCGAGAAGGAGTGCTCGATCTGTGGGGGTAGCCGCGAGAAGTGCGAAGAAATCAACAGTGACGCGCCAGCCGATACTCAAGCGCTGGCCTACGACGCGACAAAACGCTAATCGTTCTGCGGCCGGCCAACGCTCGGTTCGCAGCTGATGTATTGATTGTCAGGCTGTGTGCAACACGGTGCTGACCCTGCCGAGAGCGCGGAATAAGTGCTCCGGTATGATCCAAAGGAGTAAACATGGCGGTCTACAACTACGACGTAGTGGTGCTGGGTTCTGGCCCTGCGGGTGAGGGCGCGGCAATGAACGCGGCCAAGGCCGGGCGCAAGGTGGCCGTGGTCGACAGCCGCCGTGAAGTCGGCGGCAACTGCACCCATCTGGGCACTATCCCGTCCAAGGCGCTGCGCCACTCGGTGCGGCAGATCATGCAGTTCAACACCAACCCGATGTTCCGCCAGATCGGCGAGCCGCGCTGGTTCTCCTTTCCCGATGTGCTGAAAAGTGCCGAGCGGGTGATCGCCAAGCAGGTGACTTCGCGCACCGGTTATTACGCGCGCAACCGCATCGACTTGTTTTTCGGCACCGGCAGCTTCGCTGATGAGCACACCATCGAAGTGGTCTGCTCGAACGGCGTGGTAGAGAAGCTGGTAGCCAAGCAGATTGTCATCGCGACCGGCTCGCGGCCTTATCGCCCGTTGGACGTAAACTTTCATCATCCGCGGATCTACGACAGCGATACGATTCTCAGCCTGGGACATACGCCACGGCGGATCATCATTTACGGCGCTGGGGTAATCGGCTCCGAGTACGCCTCGATCTTCAGTGGTCTGGGGGTGGTGGTCGACCTGATCGACAACCGTGACCAGTTGCTGAGCTTCCTCGATGCGGAAATCTCCGATGCGTTGAGCTATCACCTGCGCAACAACAACGTACTTATTCGTCACAACGAAGAGTATGAGCACGTTGAAGGGGTGGAGAACGGGGTGATTCTGCACCTCAAGTCTGGCAAGAAGATCAAGGCCGATGCCTTTCTCTGGTGCAACGGTCGTACCGGTAACACCGACCAGCTGGGTCTGGAGAATATCGGCATCAAGGTCAACAGCCGTGGCCAAGTCGAAGTCGACCAGGCGTACCGCACAGAAGTGCCGGGCGTCTTCGCGGCGGGTGATGTCATTGGCTGGCCGAGCCTGGCCAGTGCGGCCGCCGACCAAGGCCGTTCGGCTGCCGGTAGCATTGTCGATAATGGCAGCTGGCGCTTTGTTGATGACGTGCCGACCGGTATCTACACCATTCCGGAGATCAGCTCGATTGGTAAAACCGAGCGCGAACTGACCCAGGCCAAGATTCCTTACGAAGTCGGCAAGGCGTTCTTCAAGGGCATGGCGCGGGCGCAGATTTCCCACGAGCCAGTGGGCATGCTCAAGCTGCTGTTCCACCGCGAGACCCTGGAAGTACTCGGCGTGCATTGCTTCGGCTACCAAGCCTCGGAGATCGTGCATATCGGCCAGGCGATCATGAACCAGAAGGGCGAAGCCAACAGCATCAAGTACTTCGTCAACACCACCTTCAATTACCCGACCATGGCGGAAGCCTATCGCGTGGCGGCGTTTGACGGTCTCAACCGGCTTTTTTGAGCGGCTCCGGCCGGTGGCCTGAGCCGGCTGGGGAGGACCCGTTCAGTGACTCCTGCGACTGGCGCTGGCCGAATCGCGAGAGTTTCTGACAGGCTTAACGAAAAACCGGCCCATTAGGCCGGTTTTTCGTTTTTGCAGTGGGCGCTATTGCAGCGCGGCCACGGCCAAGCCAGGGAAGTCGGTGATGATGCTGTCCACCCCGAAGTCGGCCAGACGCCGCATCAGGGCAGGTTCGTTGACCGTCCATACGGAGACGTGCAAGCCGGCTTTCTGCGCTTTTAGCAGGCGTTCCGGGGTGCACAGCGTCCAGTTCAGGGCGAGTAGGTGGCAACCGTAATGCTTGGCGACTTTCAGCGGGTCAAGCCAGGCGTATTCGGCGACCAGGCCGCGCTGTAAGTGCGGACTCTGGCGCTGTAAGGCCCTGAGCACCTCGCGTGAACTAGAGGTGACGGTGACTTTGTCAGTCAGCTTGTAGCGTTCGGCCAGTTCGGCAATCGCCTTGACCATGCGTGCTGAGCGAACCTTTGAGGCGCTTTTAACTTCCAGTTGCCAGTGCTCGAAGCCGCACTGTTGGAACAATTCTTCCAGGCGTGGAATCGGGCAGGGCATCACCGCGCCAGGGCCGCCTAGGCGTGCGTCGTAGGTCACCAGCTCGGCGGCGTCATGCTCAACCACTTTGCCACGGCGGCCGGTGGTGCGCTTGAGCGTAGGGTCATGAATCACCATCAACTCGCCATCGCGCGATAAATGCAAATCCAGCTCGCAGCGGTTCACACCATGCTTCAGGCATTGCTGGAAGCTGACCAGAGTGTTTTCTGGCAGCTCGCCTTTGGCACCGCGATGTCCGTAGATGACTGTCACTGTTGCTCCTTACTGGGCCTGGCTGCGCCGGGTTGATGGTGGCGCACGCTGTTAATGACATGGCTGTGTTCGAAATAGACGCTGAATTCACGGTAGTCCCAGCGGGTGATTGGCGGGTTGCCGACGCTGGGGTGCTCTGTATCGGCCAGACCAAAGCGCTCCAGTACGGCGCGCTGTGATTCGCCGAACTGAGGCAGTGCAACATTCCCATAACCTTGTTGGCCGACGGGAATGTGCAGGGTCTCGGCGAATACACTGAAAGACATTAGTAGGGCGAGAAGGGCAAGCAGGCGTGGCATGGTGGCTCCTATCACGGTTGCAGGGGCTGATCACGGGCCTGGCGGCGCTCCAGGGCCTGGCGTTGCAGGATATGCCGGGCGAGTAACTGGCGCTGGGCGTCGCTGAGGGCTTCGAACTCGGCGCCGATTTCGAACTGTTGCGACGGCAATGCCTGGCAATGCACCACCTTAGCCCTTAACAGCAGGCCAAGGGCCTGAGGCATCAGCACCATTTTCAGTGCCAAGTGCGAGTCGACGGCAACGGCTTGGTGATTGTTGAAGCTGACACCGCCCTCAGACAGGCTAACCCGGCGCGGTGAGCCAATGTCACGCAGCAGGCTTTGCGCCACCGCCTGGCCGAGCAGATCAATGCGCTTATTCATCACCTTGAGGTAATTGGCCAGCGTGCGGTCGCGCTCACTAATATGCCGCAGCAAATGCTGCGACTCGAAGTCCATCAAATGCAGATCGCTGAGCAGGTTGAACAGCGGTGAATTGTCGTGAAGTTCATCACTGGCCAGGGCTTCTGGGCCTGAGAGCAGGGTGAATTCCAGTGCGATCGTATCGTCGATACGATAGTATTCGCGGCGATCATCTTCATCTTGAGTCGGCATAGCGAACCCATGGCAGCAGTAGTGGTCAGAGTGTAAGGCTGCTTGCCAAGCCCCGCCACAAGGACGTTTCTTTTCCCCTCGAATCAGCCCCGACATGTTCAGACCTTTGTTCGTATTTATCGGCACGCGCTACACGCGGGCCAAGCGTCGCAATCACTTCGTCTCCTTTATCTCCCTGACCTCGATGATCGGGCTGGCGCTTGGCGTGCTGGTGATGATTCTGGTGTTGTCGGTGATGAATGGGTTCGACCATGAAATGCGCACCCGCGTGCTCGGTATGGTCCCGCACGCTACCGTCGAAAGTGCCACGCCGATCAGTGATTGGCGCAGCCTGGCCGAGAAAACCCAAAGCAATCCGCAGGTCTTGGCAGTTGCCCCGTTTAGTCAGATGCAGGGCCTGTTGAGCAACGATGGCAAGGTGCAGAAAGTCTTGATCAATGCGGTCGACCCGCTTGAGGAAAGCAAGGTCTCGATCATCGACAATTTCTTTCAGCAGGGGCGTCTAGATGCCTTGCAGCCGGGTGAGTTCGGCATGGTGCTGGGCGATAAAGCCGCGGCTAAGCTCGGCGTCGCTATGGGTGACAAAATCACTTTCGTCGCGCCGGAAGTCACGGTCACCCCGGCCGGCATGTTCCCCCGGCTCAAGCGCTTTACCGTGGTCGGTATCTTCCATGTCGGCGCGGGCGAGATCGATGGCCATTTGGCCCTGACCCATGTCCAGGATCTGGCGCGCTTGCAGCGTTGGCAGCCTGATCAGGTGCAGGGCATTCGCCTCAAGTTCGCCGACTTGTTCGCAGCCCCGCGCACTGCCTGGGCGCTGGCGCAAACCCTCGGTGAGGGTGATTACTATGCCCGCGACTGGACCCGCACCCACGGCAACCTGTATCAGGCAATTCGCATGGAGAAGGCGATGATTGGCTTGCTGCTGTTGCTGATTGTGGCGGTCGCCGCCTTCAACATCATTTCTACCTTGGTCATGGTGGTTACCGACAAGAAAGGTGATATCGCCATTTTGCGTACCCTGGGTGCGACGCCGCGGCAGATCATGGCGATCTTTATGGTTCAAGGTACGGTGATTGGCGTATTCGGCACGGTCATTGGCGCTGTGCTGGGTTGCCTGGCCGCGCTGAATATCAGCGCTGCGATTGCCGCGTTGGAAGGGCTGCTGGGGATCAAGTTTCTCAATGCCGATGTGTACTTCATCGACTACCTGCCTTCGCAGCTCATGCTGGCAGACGTGCTGCTGGTGTGCGGCGCGGCGCTGGTTCTAAGTTTCTTCGCCACCCTTTATCCGGCCTGGCGCGCGGCACGTACCCAGCCCGCGGAGGCTCTGCGTTATGAGTGATCAGGTTATGCAAGATCGTGCAGTGTTGAGTTGTCGCAACCTCGGTAAAAGCTACGACGAGGGCCCGCAATCAGTGGTGGTGCTGGAGGGTTTGCAGCTGGAGCTGCACCCCGGCGAGCGGGTGGCGATTGTCGGCAGTTCTGGCTCGGGCAAGAGCACCTTGCTGAATATGCTCGGCGGCCTGGATACGCCGAGCACCGGCAGTGTCTGGCTGGCAGGCGAAGAGTTGTCGGCGCTGAATGAAAAGCAGCGCGGCCTGCTGCGCAACCGCGCCTTGGGCTTCGTTTATCAGTTCCACCACCTGTTGCCGGAATTCACCGCGTTGGAAAACGTCTGCATGCCCTTGCTGATTGGTCGTACGTCGATCAGCGAAGCCCGTCAGCGCGCCACCGCGCTGCTGGAGCGGGTGGGTCTCGGTCATCGATTGGCGCACAAGCCGTCGGAGTTGTCCGGCGGTGAGCGGCAGCGGGTGGCGATTGCCCGCGCGCTGGTCAACCAGCCTGGGCTGGTGCTGCTTGATGAGCCTACTGGCAACCTCGATCACCACACCGCGCAAGGTATTCAGGACCTGATGAAGGAACTGAGCACGTCCTCGCAAACGGCCTTCTTGGTGGTGACTCACGACATGGCGCTGGCCCAGCAGATGGACCGTATCTTGCGCCTGGAAGATGGCAAGCTGGTGGCCGCCTGATGTTTCGTCCGCTGAGTATCTTTATCGGTATCCGCTATACCGGGGCCAAGCGGCGCAATCATTTTATTTCCTTTATCTCGATGACCTCGATGATCGGCCTGGCTCTCGGCGTGCTGGCGATGATTGTGGTGCTGTCGGTGATGAATGGTTTTCAGAAGGAAATGAGCACACGCATCCTCGGCATGGTGCCGCACGCCAGTATTGCCGGGGTTAAGCCGCTGGATGATTGGCAGGCGGTGGCCGCTGTAGCCCGGCAGAACCCGCAGGTGCAGGCGGCGGTGCCGTTTGCCGAATTGGAGGGCATGCTCTCGGCCCGCGGGGTGATGCAGCCGGTGCAGTTGCACGGTATTGATCCGGCGCTTGAGCCACAGGTGTCGATCATCGACCAACACATGCAGCAAGGCCGCCTGAGCGACTTGCGTGAAGGCGAGTTTGGTGTGGTGCTCGGTGAGATCACTGCGCGGCGTTTCCAGTTGGGTGTTGGCGACAAGCTGGCGTTGATTGTGCCGGAACTGAGTAGCGTGCCGGGCGGCATCAGCCCACGCATGCAGCGCCTCAATGTGGTGGGTATTTTCAAGGTTGGCGCCGAGTTGGACAGCTCGTTGGCGCTGATACATGTTGCTGATGCCGCGCACATCCAGCGCATGCAACCGGGGCAGGTGCAAAGCGTGCGGCTAAAACTGCAGGACCTTTATCAGGCCCCGCAGGTGGCTGCGCAGATTGTCAGCGGTCTGGGTGCCGGGTACATCGCCAGCGACTGGACCCTGACCCAGGGCAGCCTGTTCAGCGCGATGAAAATGGAAAAAACCATGATCGGCCTGTTGCTGCTGCTGATCGTCGCGGTGGCCGCTTTTAATATCATCGCCACACTGATTATGGTGGTGGCGGACAAAGGTGCAGACATCGCCATCCTGCGCACCCTGGGTGCAACGCCGGGACAAATCATGGGCATCTTTATGGTCCAGGGTACGGTGATTGGCGTGATTGGTACGGTGATCGGCGCGGTGCTGGGGGTGCTAGCGGCGCTTAATGTCAGCCAGCTGGTGGGCTGGATCGAGCGCTTGAGCGGGCAGCAGGTGATGAGTTCGGATGTCTACTTCATCAGCAATCTGCCATCTGAACTGTTGCTGTCGGATGTTCTGCTGATTTGCGGGGCGGCGTTCACCCTGAGCTTTCTGGCCACCGTCTATCCATCCTGGCGGGCTGCGCAGATTCAGCCAGCCGATGCACTGCGTTACGAATAAGCTACGCTGGCAGAAACAAAAAAGCCGTTACTGAGTCAGTAACGGCTTTTTTGTTTCAGTGTTGCGCGTTGTGCTGCTGACGTTTTTCCTGACGTTTGCGCCAGTTATGTTGCACCCACCAGCGCCAGTAAGCGTTGGTGCCGAAATAGCCGATCAGGCCGAGTATCAGGCCAATTGCCAGGGAGCCGAGATAAAGTGGCTGCCAGTGGGTTTGCAGGACATGGCCGACCCAACCAATGGTGATGTGATCAGGCATTTGCAGGGTCGGCGTATTCATCAGCCAGGCGCCGAACTTATAGCTGCAGTAGAACACCGGCGGCATGGTGATCGGGTTGGTCAGCCAGACCAGGCCAATCGAAATCGGCAGGTTGCCCCGGGCAGGAATAGCCACGGCCGCTGCGGCCAGCATCTGCATGGGCATGGGGATCATCGCCCAGAACAGGCCGATGGCCATGGCGCGTGAAACAGAATGGCGGTTCAGGTGCCAGAGGTTCGGGTCATGAATGAGGCTCCCCAGAAAGCGCAGCGACTTATTGTCCCTGATGCGGTCTGGGTGGGGCATGTAGCGCTTGAATAAACGACGCGGCATGAAGGCTCTCTGGCAGGTAAAAGCGCCGACATTATGCACCCATTGATCAGCGCCTGCTTTCACACTTTGTGACAGCAAATATGCAAAAGCTGATCAGCAGGTTAATTGCTCTACCCGACTCATGGAGCGAGTCTATGCGCCTAGGGATATTAACGTTGGTGGCCGGGCTGTTGACGCTGCGCTTTCTTCCAGCCTTGCCGCCGTTCTGGCTGCTGGCGCTGCTGCCGGTTGTGGGCTTGATGCTGCTGCCGTATCGCAGTTATCCCATCGCCTTATTTCTATTTGGTTTTACCTGGTCCTGCGTGAGTGCACAGTGGGCGCTGGATCAGCGTCTGGCGCATGCATTGGACGCGCGCACCCTGTGGCTGCAGGGGCAAGTGGTTGGCCTGCCAGAGGTCAGTGAGGGGGTGGTGCGTTTTCAGTTGCAGCGGCCGGTTTCACGCCGCGCGGCATTGCCCGAACGGTTGCGTCTGTCTTGGTACGGCGGGCCTGTGTTGCAGGCGGGGCAGACCTGGCGCTTAGCCGTTCGCCTCAAGCGCCCGCATGGCTTGGTCAATCCACAGGCATTTGATTATGAAGCCTGGTTGCTGGCGCAACGCGTCGGAGCCAGCGGCACGGTGAAGGCCGGTGAGCTGATTTATCCCGCCAGTGGCACCGGTGCCTGGCGTGACCGCTTGCGTCAGCACCTGCTGGCAACCCCGGCACATGGCCGCGCGGGTGCACTGGCCGCCTTGGTGCTGGGGGATGGCTCGGGGCTGTCGACGGCAGACTGGCGGGTGCTGCAGGACACCGGCACGGTGCACCTGATGGTCATCTCGGGCCAGCATATCGGTCTTTTAGCAACGCTGCTGTATGGGCTGGTTGCGGGGTTGGCGCGCTTGGGATGGTGGCCGCGGCGCTGGCCCTGGCTGCCCTGCGCCAGTGCGTTGGCTTTTACCGGTGCATTGGCGTACGGCTTACTGGCAGGTTTCGAGGTGCCGGTGCAGCGTGCCTGCGTGATGGTCGGCCTGGTGTTGTTATGGCGTTGGCGTTTCCGCCATCTGGGCGTCCGGTTGCCCGTCTTGCTGGCATTGCTTGTGGTGTTGCTAGTGGAGCCGCTGGCCAGTTTGCAGCCAGGGTTCTGGTTGTCTTTTGGCGCGGTGTTGCTGTTAGTGCTGATCTTCAGTGGCCGCTTAGGTGCCTGGTCTTGGTGGCGCACCCTGCTGCGTGCGCAGTGGGGGATGGCCATTGGTTTGCTGCCGTTATTGCTGGCGCTGGGTTTGCCGGTGAGCGCCAGCGGGCCGTTGGCCAATGTGATCGCCGTGCCTGTCGTCGGCTTGTTGGTCGTACCGTTGGCGCTGCTCGGCACACTCTTGCTGGCTTTGCCTGGTTTGGGGCCTGCGCTGCTCGAGATCGCAGGCTGGGTGTTGGACCTGCTATTCGAGTTGCTTGCACGGCTTGCCATGTGGCTGCCTGCTTGGTTGCCCAGTGCGTTGCCATTCTGGGCCTGGCTGTTGGTGGCGCTGGGTGCGTTGGTCTTGCTATTACCCGCTGCATTGCCGATGCGCAGTCTGGGTGCTGTATTGTTGCTGCCCTTGTTGTTCAGCCCGCAGCAGCGGCCTGAGTATGGCCGGGCCGAGGTGTTGATGCTGGATGTCGGTCAGGGCCTTGCGGTGCTGGTGCGTACCCAGGGGCACGACCTGCTGTATGACGCCGGCCCACGCTTTGGCGAGTTCGACACGGGGGAGCGGGTGGTACTGCCATCGTTGCGCGCGTTGGATGTGCGCGGGCTAGATCTACTGTTGCTCAGCCATGCCGATAATGATCATGCCGGCGGTGCCGTGGCGATAGCGCGTGGTTTGCCGGTTAGGCGTGTGCTCAGTGGGGAGCCTGACAAGTTGCCACGCTCGTTGCGGGCTGACGCTTGCGGGCGTGAGCATTGGCAGTGGGATGGCGTGCACTTCACTACCTGGCAATGGCCGGGGGCGGCCAATGGCAATCAGGCGTCCTGTGTGTTGCGCATCGAGGCTAACGGCGAGCGCCTGTGGCTGACCGGTGATATCGATAGCCAGGCCGAGCGCGCCTTGCTTAACAGCGGTCTGGACATGCCAGCGCAGTGGTTGCTGGCCCCCCACCATGGCAGTCGCAGCTCGTCTTCCGCTGCGCTGCTGGCACAGGTCGCGCCGGCGGCTGTGCTGATCTCCCGTGGTGCGCACAACGCTTTTGGCCACCCGCATGCTGCAGTGCTGGCTCGCTACCGTGCGCAGGATATGCGGCTGTATGACAGCGTTTTGCACGGCGCGGTACGGATTCGCCTGGGTGCATTCGAGCCTGCACAGGGTTTGCGTGAACATGCACGGTTTTGGCGGTAAAAATGAGAACGGCGACGGTCGGCGAGGCCGCGACCCTATGCTAGAGTGGCGCCACTTTTGAGAAGGGGATCTGCCACCGTGTGGGAACTGGTAAAAGCTGGCGGCTGGATGATGCTGCCGATCATTCTGTGTTCTATCGCTGCGGCCGGCATTGTTGCCGAGCGCCTGTGGACGCTGCGGCCTAGTCGCATCACCCCACCCAACCTGCTCGGCCAGGTGTGGAAGTGGATCAAAGAGAAAAAGCTCAATAACCAGAAGCTCAAGGAGCTGCGCGCCAACTCACCGTTGGGGCAGATTCTCGCGGCGGGTTTGGCCAACTCCAAGCATGGTCGCGAGATCATGAAAGAGTGCATTCAAGAGGCGGCCGCGCGGGTGATTCATGACCTGGAGCGCTACCTCAATGCCCTAGGCACCATCGCCGGCATCGCGCCGCTGCTGGGTTTGCTTGGCACGGTGCTGGGTATGATCGAAATCTTCAGCTCTTTTATGGGCTCGGGTATGGCCAATGCGGCGTTGCTCGCTGGCGGTATTTCCAAGGCGCTGATCACCACGGCTGCTGGCCTGATGGTGGCCATTCCGGCACTGTTCTTCCATCGTTATCTGCAGCGCCGCGTCGATGAGTTGGTGGTCGGCATGGAGCAGGAAGCGATTCGCCTGGTGGAAGTGGTGCAGGGTGACCGTGATGTCGATCTGGGCGAGGACAAGGCGTGAAATTCCGGCGTAAACCGCGGGAAAACGTCGAGATCAACCTGGCCTCGTTGATCGACGTGGTATTTATCCTGCTGCTGTTCTTTGTGGTCACCACGACCTTCACTCGGGAAACCCAGCTCAAGGTTGATCTGCCAGAAGCGGCCAGCGGTACGCCGCCGGAACAGACCGAATTGAAGCAGCTGGAAATCCTGATTGCCGCCGACGGCAGCTATTCGCTGAATGCCAAGCAGCTGCTGAAAAGCGACCTGCCAAGCCTGATGGCGGCATTGCAGAAAGAGTCCGATGGTGATAACAGCCTGCCGCTGATCATCAGTGCTGATGCCAAGGCGCAGCATCAGGCAGTTATCACCGCCATGGATGCCGCCGGCAAGCTTGGCTTTGCCCATCTGCGCATGACCACCGTCGAGGCGCAAGCCGCGCCTTGAGGGCTGCCTGCCAATGAGCCTGTCTGATCGCCTCACGGCTGCCTGGTATGCCGGTCATCCGGCGCTAGGCCTGCTGCGCCCGCTGGAATGGTTGTATCGCAGTGTGGTGCAGCGCAAGCGTGCGCGTTTTCTCGCCGGTGAGGGGGCGATCTACCGCGCACCTGTACCGGTTGTGGTGGTGGGCAATATCACCGTGGGTGGCACCGGCAAGACCCCGATGATTCTCTGGTTGATCGAGCATTGCCGCCGCCAAGGCCTGCGCGTCGGTGTGGTCAGTCGCGGTTACGGCGCGCAGCCGCCGCAGTTGCCCTGGCGGGTGCAAGCCGATCAGGACGCCAGTGTCGCGGGCGATGAACCCTTGCTGATTGTGCAGCGCAGTGGTGTAGCGTTGATGATCGACCCTGATCGCAGTCGCGCCGTGGCCGCCTTGCTGGCTGCGGAACCGCTGGACTTGATCCTCAGTGATGATGGTTTGCAGCACTATCGACTGGCCCGTGATCTGGAATTGGTGTTGATCGATGCGGCTCGCGGCCTGGGCAACCAGCATTGCCTGCCTGCTGGGCCATTGCGCGAGCCGGTCGAGCGCTTGCAGAGCGTCGATGCATTGCTCTATAACGGCGCGGCCAGTGACCCGCCAGCCGGCTACGGCTTTACCTTGCGACCGCGCAGCTTGGTCAACCTGCGCAGTGGCGAGCAGCGCCCGTTAAGTCATTTCTCACCTGGCCAGGCCTTGCATGCAGTGGCCGGTATTGGCAACCCGCAGCGTTTCTTCACTACCCTCGAAGGGCTACACTGGCGACCTGTCGCGCATGCCTTTGCCGACCATGCACCGTACAGCGCCGAGTTGCTGAATTTCAGCCCGACACTGCCACTGGTGATGACGGAAAAGGATGCGGTTAAGTGCCGTGCCTTTGCGGCTGACGATTGGTGGTACCTGGCGGTGGATGCCGAACCCTCGGCTGCGTTTGTCGCCTGGTTTGATCAGCAATTGCAGCGCCTTGTGCCGCGCACCTGAGTGCCCCGATCATTTGGCGAGCGATCTCGCCCCCGCAGCTGCTCTACATCAAGGATCTCCCATGGACCCGAAACTACTCGATATTCTCGCCTGCCCGCTGTGCAAGGGCCCGTTGAAGCTGGTGGCTGACAAGAGCGAGCTGATCTGCAAGGCCGATGCGCTGGCCTTTCCGGTCCGCGACGGCATTCCAGTGATGCTGGAGACCGAAGCCCGCACCCTCAACGTCGACGAGCGTTTGGACAAGTAAATGAGCACTGCCTTTACCGTTGTGATTCCGGCGCGTTTCGCTTCCAGTCGCCTGCCGGGCAAGCCGCTGCAGGAGATTGCCGGCAAACCGATGATTCAGCATGTCTGGGAGCAGGCCTGCCGCAGCAGTGCTCAGCAAGTGGTGGTGGCCACTGATGACGCACGGATTGTTGAGGTGTGCCGTGGCTTTGGTGCGCAGGTGCTGTTGACCCGCGTCGACCACAATTCCGGCACCGACCGCCTGGCTGAAGTGGCGACGGCCCTAGGCCTGGCCGCGGATGCCATCGTGGTTAATGTGCAGGGCGACGAGCCGCTGATTCCGCCGGCCATTATCGATCAGGTAGCGGCCAATCTCGCAGCTAACCCACAAGCGGCGATTGCCACCCTGGCTGAGCCGATTGACGATGTGCAGGCGTTATTTAATCCCAATGTAGTCAAGGTGGTCAGCGACAAGTCGGGCTTGGCCTTGACCTTCAGTCGTGCGCCGCTGGCCTGGGCTCGCGATGCGTTTGCCAAGAGCCGTGACCAATTGCCAGCGGGTGTGCCGTATCGCCGGCATATCGGTATCTACGCTTACCGCGCGCAGTTTCTGCATGACTTCGTCAGCTGGGGGCCGTGCTGGCTTGAAGACACCGAGTGCCTGGAGCAGTTGCGCGCACTCTGGCATGGCGTACGCATTCATGTTGCCGATGCCCTGGAGGCGCCGCCAGCAGGCGTTGATACCGCAGAAGATCTGCAGCGGGTTCGCCGCCTATTGGAGGCCTGATGCGCGTTCTGTTCGTCTGCCTGGGGAATATCTGCCGCTCGCCCACGGCTGAGGGCGTGTTGCGCCATAAGCTGCGTGCGGCGGGGCTGGAAGGGCGTATCGAGGTTGATTCTGCCGGTACCAGTGACTGGCATGTGGGCAAGGCTGCGGATATGCGCACGCGTCAGGCCGCGCAACAGCGCGGCTATGACTTGTCGGCGCTACGCGGGCGGCAGGCCACGGCTGAAGATTTTCACGCGTTTGACCTGATTCTGGCGATGGACAACAGCAACCTGCGCAACCTGCAGCAATTGCGTCCGGGCAATGCGCCGGCCGAGCTGGATTTGTTTCTTCGGCGTTATCAGCTTGAACTGGATGAGGTGCCTGATCCTTATTACGGCGGCGAAGCCGGGTTTACCCAGGTGCTGGATTTGATCGAGCAGGCCTGTGATGCCTTGGTGCTTGAGCTCAAGGGGCGCTTATGAGCCTGCAGGTGCGTACTCAGGTATCGCTCAAGCCGTATAACAGTTTTGCTGTCGAGGCCTGCGCCAGCCATTTCGCCGAGGCTGAAAATGATCAGCAGGTGCGTGAGGCGCTGAGCTATGCGCAAGCACAGCAGTTGCCGCTGCTGTTGTTGGGTGGCGGCAGCAACCTGCTGCTCACGGCGGATGTCGAAGCATTGGTGCTGCGCATGGCCAGTCGTGGTATTCGTGTGCTTGAGGATGATGGCGAACACGTATTGATTGAAGCGGAGGCAGGCGAGCCCTGGCATCCGTTTGTGCAGTGGACGCTGACCCAGGGCTTTGCTGGGCTGGAAAACCTCAGCCTGATTCCTGGCACCGTGGGTGCGGCTCCCGTGCAGAACATTGGCGCTTACGGCGTCGAGCTGAAAGATTTGTTTGTCGGCCTAACGGCGCTCGATCGTCATAGTGGCGAGCTGCGCGAGTTTTCTCTGCAGGCGTGCGGCTTTGCCTATCGCGACAGTCTATTTAAGCGTGAAAGCGGGCGCTGGGTGATTTTGCGTGTGCGCTTTGCCTTGAGTCGCTCGGCGACGCTGCACTTGGGCTACGGGCCGGTGAGTCAGCGCCTGGTGGAGCAGGGGATTGCCGCGCCGAATGCACAGGATGTGAGTCGTGCAATCTGTGCCATTCGTAGTGAAAAACTGCCGGACCCAGCTGAGCTGGGCAATGCCGGAAGTTTCTTCAAGAACCCTCTGATTTCTGCCGAGTTGGCGCAGCGCTTGCGCGCTGAGCATGCCGATTTGGTGGCTTATCCGCAGGCAGACGGGCAGGTCAAGCTAGCGGCTGGCTGGCTGATTGAGCGTGCGGGCTGGAAGGGTTTTCGCGAGGGTGATGCCGGTGTGCATCGCTTGCAGGCGCTGGTACTGGTTAACTACGGGGCCGCCACGGGTGTGCAGTTGTTGAGTCTGGCGCAGCGTATTCAGGCAGACATTGCCCTGCGTTTTGCGGTTGAGCTAGAGATCGAACCAAACGTACTGTAACGCATGGCTGAGTGGTGTCAGGGCTGATGATTTGATCGCGTAATAACGCAAAAGGGGATGCCGAAGCATCCCCTTTTTTATTGCCTAAGCGGATTAGATCTGCGGTTTGGCCGCTTCTTTATCCTGCTTATCAGCGTCTACTTCAGTTTCTGCCGGCGTTTCGCTCGCTGCTTCAGCAGTGGCTTCAGCAGCAGGTTCTACTGGAGTACTGGCGGAAGCTTCGGCCGCTTCACGTGCCAGACGCTCGGCTTCACGCTTACGACGACGCACTTCACGCGGATCGTTAGGCGCGCGACCGCCGCTGCTGACGACTACCGCAGGTTCGGCTTCAGGAGTCACAACCTCGGCCGCCGGCTCTGGTGCAGCGACGGCGGCAGGCTCTTCAACAACAACCTCAACTGGCGCCTCAACCTCAACCTCAGCAGGTGTCGGTGTCGGTGTCGCTGCGCTTTCCTCGGCGGCTGGTGTCGGTGCTTCGCTGGCTTCGGCAATCGGGCTGCTTGGCGTTTCTACAACCGCTGTTTCTACAGTAGTTGTTTCAACAACAGCTTGCGGCGCTTCATCGGCAACGACTTCGCGCGGCTGTTCTGGCTCGGCAACAACCGGTGCGGCCTCGGCTTCGGCTGCTACTGGGGCTACCTCGTTCGCGTCAGTGATAACGGCGGCGGTGACTGCTGCAACCACTGCTTTGTCGGCATCGGTTGCAGCTTCGGTGGTTTCTTCACTGCCTTCGATCGGGTTGCCGTTGGCATCGCTCTGGCGTTCGCGACGATTGCTGCGGCGACGCTGACCACGGGAGCGGCGACGTGGGCGATCACCGCCTTCGCTACCGTCCTGCTCATCATCCTGCTGTGCTTCTTCAGCATTCAGCACTTCTTCATCGGCCACAGCTGCAGCGGGAGCCTGTTCGGCGCGCGGCTTACGTTCTTCACGTGGTGGACGCGGCTGGCGCGGTTCACGTTGTGGGCGCTCAGCCTGGACTTCTTCGCTCGCGACAGCACTGTCGCCTTGTACGGCATCCAGTGGTTCACGCAGTTCGCGCGTCTGGCGCTCTTCACGTGGCTTGCGCTCACGTGTTTGACGCTCCTCGCGCGGTGGACGCGACTGACGGACTTCCTGTGGCTCGCGGACTTCTACGGCGTCACGTGGGCTGCGCTCCTCGCGAGGGGCGCGCTCTTCGCGCGGGGCACGTTCTTCACGGGCTGCACGTGGCTGGCGTTCTTCGCGGGGTGCGCGCTCCTCACGTGGGCCGCGCTCTTCGCGTGGCTTGCGATCTTCGTTGTTACGACCGCCACGGTTGCGGTTCTGCTGGCGACCATTGCGACGCTCATCGCTACGCTGTGGGCGTTCGCTGGTTTTTTTCTCAACTACAGCTGGCTTTTCTTCTTCCTTGCCGGCGAACAGGCTGACCAGCGACTTGACTAGGCCCTTGAACAGGCTCGGCTCAGCGGTTGCAACAGGCTGGGCGGCAACAGCTTCAACCGGGGTTGGCGCGGTGCGCTGTGGCGCGGTCTTGATGGCTGCTTCCTGGCGAACCAGGGTGCGAGTGGCAGCGGCCTGCTTCTCTTCTTCCACTTCAATGGTCGCCATTTCATAGCTGGATTGAGTGGATTGAGCTTCTGGGCTGTCGTCGCGGATGCGCGTGACTTCGAAGTGTGGGGTTTCCAGGTGATCGTTCGGGATGATCACGATGCGTGCACGGGTGCGCAGTTCGGTCTTGGTGATCGAGTTGCGTTTCTCGTTGAGCAGGAAGGCCGCGACGGTAATCGGCACTTGTGCACGAACTTCGGCGGTGCGGTCTTTCAGGGCTTCTTCTTCGATCAGGCGCAGAATCGCCAGCGACAGCGATTCGACGTCGCGGATGATGCCTTGACCGTTGCAGCGTGGGCAGACGATGCCGCTGCTTTCGCCGAGCGATGGACGCAGGCGCTGACGCGACATTTCCAGCAGGCCGAAGCGCGAGATGCGCCCGACTTGTACGCGGGCGCGGTCAGCTTCGAGGCTTTCACGAACTTTTTCTTCCACGGCGCGTTGGTTCTTCGCCGGGGTCATGTCGATAAAGTCGATAACGATCAGGCCACCGATGTCACGCAGACGCAGTTGGCGGGCGATTTCTTCGGCCGCTTCCAGGTTGGTCTGCAGGGCGGTTTCTTCGATGTCGCTGCCTTTGGTCGCACGCGCCGAGTTGATGTCAATGGACACCAGGGCTTCGGTTGGGTCGATGACGAGGGAGCCGCCGGATGGCAGCTTCACTTCGCGCTGGAAGGCGGTTTCGATCTGGCTTTCGATCTGGAAGCGGTTGAACAGCGGCACGCTGTCTTCGTACAGCTTGATCTTGCTGGCGTACTGCGGCATCACCTGATTGATGAAGCTCAGGGCTTCCTGCTGCGCTTCGATGCTGTCGATCAGCACTTCGCCGATGTCCTGGCGCAAGTAGTCGCGGATGGCGCGGATGATCACGTTGCTTTCCTGATAAATCAGGAAAGGCGCAGCGCGATCCAGTGAGGCTTCTTTGATGGCGGTCCAGAGTTGCAGCAGGTAGTCGAGGTCCCACTGCATTTCTTCACTGCTACGGCCCAGGCCGGCAGTGCGCACGATCAGGCCCATGTCGCTTGGGGCAACCAGGCCGTTGAGCGCTTCACGCAGTTCGTTACGCTCTTCGCCTTCAATGCGGCGCGAGATACCACCGGCGCGCGGGTTATTTGGCATCAGTACCAAGTAACGGCCGGCGAGGCTGATAAAGGTGGTCAGGGCTGCGCCCTTGTTGCCACGCTCTTCTTTCTCGACCTGAACGATGACTTCCTGACCTTCCTTGAGCACGTCTTTGATATTGACGCGGCCTTCTGGGGCCTTGCTGAAGTATTCGCGGGAGATTTCTTTGAGGGGGAGAAAGCCGTGACGCTCAGAGCCGAAGTCAACGAAAGCGGCTTCGAGGCTGGGTTCTACGCGGGTGATTTTGCCTTTGTAGATGTTGGATTTTTTCTGCTCGCGGGCACCGGACTCGATGTCCAGGTCGTAGAGTTTTTGCCCATCTACTAGGGCGACACGCAGCTCTTCAGGTTGAGTTGCGTTAATCAGCATTCTTTTCATGTAATACCGTCGGTTTCCGGTGCTGGCGGAAGCGGCGTTCGGCACACACGACTTCAGGGGTCGGTGTTAGGTGCGTCAGGAACGGTCGTAAAACGTTCCAGTGTCTAGCGGCTATCAGCCTGTTGTGCTGGGCCGCGACGGACGTCTCCTGCTCGCTGTAACTAACAGAAAGCACTAAGTCAGGAGGAGGAATCAGCTGTTGGTAGCGGACGAGATAAAGCGTCTTGGTAAAGCGAGCTGCTACGCGGACCAACAGTTGTACATCTCCACCCTACACGTATCGCTGAAACTCGGGTGCCGCTCGCGAAAATCCGCAGCGGGTTAACTATTATTGCAACCGTCCAAAGGGGCAGGTTGCGCATCATGGCTTAAAGGCTTTGTTTCCGAGTTATTCAAAGCCTAAGTGGCTGTCTTTCAATCGAATAACCCGTTGGACGGCCTTGCGTCCCAAATGAGCTGCATTGGTTGGGGATGGCAATTTTGACGAGCATCCGCAAACCAGGCCACTTTTGGCGGCGTCCCCGACTATAGCAGCAATGATTAAGTGCTTCAATTCCATAAAAATTGTTATGATTGCGCGATGACAAATCCTTCCCCTCCAACCTCCGGCGTCCAGCTGCTCGAGGTTGCGCCGGAACTTGCCGGCCAACGCATTGATAACTTCCTCCGCACGCAGTTGAAAGGTGTGCCCAAGACTTTGATTTACCGGATTTTGCGTAAGGGCGAAGTGCGCGTGAATAAAGGTCGGATCAAGCCCGAGTACAAGCTGCAGGCTGGCGACATCATTCGCGTGCCGCCACTGCGTTTGGCTGAGCGTGATGAGCCTGAGCCGCTGGCGCAGGGGCTGTTGCAGCGCCTTGAAGCGGCGATTGTTTATGAAGACAAGGCGCTTATCGTACTCAACAAGCCGGCGGGTATCGCTGTGCACGGCGGCAGTGGGCTGAATTACGGTGTGATCGAAGCTTTTCGTCAGCTGCGCCCGGATGCCAAGGATATTGAGTTGGTTCACCGCCTGGATCGCGACACTTCGGGCCTGTTGATGATTGCCAAAAAGCGCAGCATGTTGCGCCATTTGCATGAGGCCCTGCGTGGCGATGGCGTGGATAAGCGCTATATGGCGTTGGTGCGCGGCCATTGGGCGACCGCGAAGAAGCAAGTCAATGCGCCGCTACTTAAAAGCAACCTGCGCTCCGGTGAGCGCATGGTTGAAGTGAATCCTGAGGGCAAGGAGGCGCTGACTATGTTCCGTGTGCTGCGCCGCTTTGGTGAGTTTGCCACGCTGGTCGAGGCGCGGCCGATCACTGGGCGTACTCATCAGATTCGCGTGCATGCGCAGCATGGCGGGCATTGCATTGCCGGTGATGGCAAGTACGGCGATGATGATTTCACCAAGGAAATTCGTGCTTTGGGTGGCAAGCGTCTGTTTTTGCATGCGTATGAGCTAATTGTGCCTTTGCCTGAGGGTGGCAAGCTCAAGTTGGAGGCTCCGGTCGATGATATGTGGGAGCGGACTGTGGAGCGGCTGCTGAGTGAGTGATTATCAGCTGCTAATCTTCGATTGGGATGGCACGTTGGTTGACTCCATCAGTCGAATTGTTTTGGCTATGCACCTGGCGGCGGATGCGTGTGAGTTGCCGCGCTGCACGGATGATCAGGTGCGGGGCATTATCGGGCTGGGGTTGCCTGAGGCCATTCGTTGTCTCTACCCTGAAATGCAAAGTGCGGCCTTGGGGCAACTCTTGCGCAAGAGCTACAGCGAGAATTATCTGGCCTTGGAGTCTGAGCCGTCGCCCTTGTTTCATGGTGTGGCGGAGGGGTTGGAGGCGTTTCGTGCACAAGGCTATCGCTTGGCGGTGGCCACCGGCAAAGGTCGGCATGGTTTGCAGCGAGTGCTGGCTGATCGTGGCTGGTTGGATTATTTCGACTACAGCCGCTGCGCCGATGAGACGGCGAGCAAGCCTGATCCATTGATGCTGCATGAAATCCTTGCGCAAAGCGGTGTGGCTGCCAGGCAAGCGTTGATGGTGGGGGACTCGTCTTTTGATCTGTTGATGGCGCAGCATGCTGGCATGGATTGTGTGGCGGTCGGCTATGGTGCGCAGCCCTTGCTGGCGCTGCGTGAGTGTCAGCCAACCCTGGCAATAGAATGTTTTACCGAGTTGCGCGCCTGGCTGGGTCGGCGTGCGTCTAATCAGTCAGTTGAGGTGGTGTTGCATGGCAGATGAATGGAAGGCGTCGGCCGCGGCTGATGATGACGGGAAAAGCTGGAAGCTTCTGGAGAAAACCCTGCTGGCTGGCGTGCAGGAGCAGCGCCGGTCTCGGCGTTGGGGGATTTTCTTCAAATTACTGACATTTATTTATATCTTTGCGGCGCTGGCGCTGTTCTCGCCAATGTTGGCGATGAAGAAGGGTGCGGCTGCCGGTAGTCATACCGCGATGGTTGAGGTGCGCGGGATGATTGCGGATCAGGAGTCGGCCAGTGCTGACAATATTGTCAGCAGTCTGCGTGCAGCGTTTGAAGATGCCAACACCAGGGGTGTGGTGCTGCGCATCAATAGTCCGGGCGGTAGTCCGGTGCAGTCAGGTTATATCTATGACGAGATTCGCCGTCTGCGGGCTGAGTATCCGGCGATCAAGTTGTATGCAGTAATCACTGATCTCGGCGCTTCGGGTGCTTATTACATCGCCAGTGCAGCCGATGAGATTTATGCCGATAAGGCCAGCTTGGTGGGCTCTATCGGTGTGACTGCGGCCACCTTTGGTTTTGTTGGGGTGATGGAGAAGCTGGGGGTTGATCGTCGGGTGTATACCTCTGGTGAGCACAAGGCTTTTCTTGACCCGTTCCAGCCGCAGAAAGCTGAAGAAACCAAGTTTTGGCAGGGTGTGCTGGAAACCACCCATCGTCAGTTTATTGCCAGTGTTAAGCAGGGGCGTGGCGAGCGTTTGAAGGATGATGAGCATCCAGAATTGTTCTCTGGCCTGGTGTGGTCGGGCGAGCAGGCGCTGCAGTTGGGTTTGGTTGATGCGCTGGGTAATACCAGTTATGTGGCGCGTGAAGTGATCGGTGAGAAAGAGATCGTCGACTTCACGGTGCAGGAATCGCCTCTGGATCGCTTCACGAAAACCCTGGGGGCCAGCATTGCTGAGCGTATTGCCCTGTGGATGGGTTTCCAGGGGCCAGCGCTGCGCTAGCGTGTGATGTGGTTGCAAAAAGCCCGGTCACTTGATCGGGCTTTTGCGTTACGGGATCTCGATGCCGCTGGCGTGCAGCATGTCCACCAGACGAATCAGGGGGAGGCCGATCAGGCTGTTGCTGTCGCTGCCTTCTGTGCTGCGAAACAGGCTGATGCCCAAGCCTTCTGCTTTGAAGCTGCCGGCGCAGTCGAAGGGTTGTTCGGTTGTCAGGTAGCGCATGATTTGCGCCTCACTGAGTGGGCGAAAATGTACGGTGAAGGGTACGCAGTCGGTTTGCTGTTGCCTGCTGGCGCTATTGAGGAGTGTGAGTCCGGTCAGGAAGGTCACGCTGTTGCCGCTGGCGGCCAGTAACTGCTCGCGAGCGCGCTCCAGGGTGTGGGGCTTGCCGAGGATCCGTGTGTCAAGCACGGCGACCTGGTCCGAGCCGATGATCAGGTGTTGTGGGTGAGTTGCGCTCAGTGCTTGGGCTTTTTCCTGGGATAGTCGGCGTACTAAGGTTTCTGCGTCCTCATCGGTGTGTCTTGCTTCGTCGATGCTCGGGGCGCTCCAAGTGAACGGTAAGCGCAGGCGAGTGAGGAGTTCGCGGCGGTAAGGCGAGCTTGAGGCAAGCACCAAAGGCAGCACGGTGATTTCCTTTGTAGGGGTTGTCTGGAGGGTAGTGATTCTATCCGTCACCTCAAATGCTGGACAGGCCGAATTTCCTTTGACAGGGCTGGGTTGCATCCCTAGAATGCGCCGCCTATGTCAAATGACCCGATTCCACCTCACGTTGATCCGCGCAAATTAGCCGATCGCAGCGCTACCCTTGAAGGTAAGCTGCAACTTGCAGATTTGCAGCGTCTCTGCGGCCCGCTTGCCGATAACCAAGGCATGGTGCGTACGAAGTTCTCTTTCGAGCGCGACGAGCGCAACGCTGTAGTTTTTCACAGCGAGCTCGAGGTTGAAGTCAAGATGGTTTGCCAGCGTTGTTTAGAGCTGGTCACTTTACCGATCTACAGCGAGTGTGATTACGCTGTGGTGAAAGTAGGTGGGAATACCCAGTCAGTGCCGCAGGGCTATGACGTGATTGAGTTGGATGAAGACCCATTGGATCTGCTGGCGCTGGTTGAGGAGGAGCTTCTGCTTGCCTTGCCCATTGTCCCGGCTCATGACCCTAAAGATTGCCAGCAGCCGGCCGGCCTCGAAGAGCCCGAGTCGAGCGAGGACGAGGTAACGCGGTCCAACCCGTTCAGTGTATTGGCGCAGTTAAAGCGTGACCCAAACGTTTAGGAGTTAATTAGTTATGGCTGTTCAGCAGAACAAAAAATCCCGTTCCGCCCGTGACATGCGTCGTTCGCACGATGCTCTCACTGCAAGCACCTTGTCGGTTGAGAAAACCACCGGTGAAATGCACCTGCGTCACCACGTATCGCCAGAAGGCGTTTACCGTGGTCGTAAAGTGATCGACAAGGGCGCTGACGAGTAAATCTTGTCCGCTCCGATCATCGCGATTGATGCAATGGGTGGGGACTTCGGTCCCCACTGCATTGTTCCAGCTAGCATCTCTTGTCTGGCTGAAAACCCTTCGTTACACCTGGTCCTAGTTGGCCAATCCAGCCTTATTGAATCCTTGATTGCCCGCCATTCCGGTGTCGATCGTGCACGTCTGCGTGTTGAGCACGCCGATGAAGTCATTGGTATGGCTGAGCAGCCTGCCCAGGCGCTGCGCGGTAAGCCTGGCTCATCGATGCGTATCAGTCTTGAGTTGGTTCGCGATGGTGTGGCGCAAGCCTGCGTCAGTGCCGGCAATACCGGGGCATTGATGGCGTTGTCGCGTTATGTGCTGAAAACCCTGCCCGGTATTGATCGTCCGGCGATGGTTGCGGCTGTCCCGACGCAGGCAGGTTTCTGTCATTTGCTCGATCTGGGGGCGAATGTCGACTGCAGTGCCGAGCATCTCTATCAATTTGCGGTGATGGGCTCGGTAACGGCTGAAGTGCTGGGTACTGCTCGCCCGCGTGTGGCGTTGCTGAATGTCGGCACAGAGGAGATTAAAGGTAATCAGCAGGTCAAGTTGGCTGCTGGCTTACTGCAGCAGGCGGATGGCTTGAATTACATCGGCTTTGTTGAGGGTGATGGGCTTTATCGGGGCGAGGCCGATGTGGTGGTGTGTGATGGTTTTGTCGGTAATGTGCTGCTCAAGTCCAGCGAAGGTCTGGCGTTGATGATTGGTGCACGGTTAGAGGCGCTGTTCAAATCCAGCCTGGCGGCGCGAGTGGTTGGGGTGTTGGCGTTGCCGCTGTTGCGGCGCTTGCGGGGTGAGTTGGCCCCTGCTAAGCACAATGGCGCCAGTCTGGTAGGGCTGCAAGGCATTGTGGTGAAGAGCCATGGCGCAGCCGGTCATGAGGGCTTTAAAAGTGCTATTCGCCGAGCGTTGCGGGAGATCGAAGAAAATCTGCCGCAACGATTGCAGGGGCGCTTAGGCGAGCACCTGCCTTAGAATGTGACTGCAGCGGCCAGCCTGTCATCCAACTGTCAGTTTCTTGCGCTTGGCTAGGTTGAGCGCGTATTACCGACGATCACGATCATTAGGAACAGGTTCCCATGTCTGCATCTCTCGCATTCGTCTTTCCGGGTCAGGGTTCCCAGTCGTTGACCATGCTCGCCGAGCATGGTGCGCAGCGGCCGCTGATCCTTGATGCGTTCGCCGAGGCTTCCGAAGCCCTTGGTTATGACCTCTGGGCGTTGACCCAGCAAGGTCCTGAAGAGCAACTCAATCAAACCGACAAAACCCAGCCGGCAATTCTTACCGCCTCTGTGGCGCTGTGGCGTGCCTGGCTAGCCGAGAGCGCAGTGCGCCCGGCTTTCGTTGCAGGTCATAGCCTGGGTGAGTATTCGGCTCTGGTTGCCGCCGGTAGCTTGTCGCTGGCCGCCGCAGTCAAGTTGGTCGAGCACCGTGGTCAATTGATGCAACAAGCGGTGCCGGCCGGGCAGGGCGGTATGGCGGCTATTCTCGGTCTGGAAGATGCTGATGTACTGGCCGCCTGCGCCGAAGCGGCGCAGGGTGAAGTGGTCAGTGCAGTGAATTTCAATGCGCCGGGTCAAGTAGTGATTGCCGGCGGTGCAGCTGCCGTTGAGCGCGCCATTGAGGCGTGTAAGGTCCGCGGCGCCAAGCGTGCGATGTCATTGCCGGTGAGCGTACCATCGCACTGCGCGCTCATGCGTCCAGCGGCTGAGCGCTTTGCCGAGGCAGTGGCGGCGGTTGACTGGCAGACGCCGAAAATCGCCTTGGTGCAGAACGTCAGCGCTGCTGCGGTGACTGATCTGGAGGGGCTCAAGCGTGATTTGCTGGCTCAGCTGTACAGTCCGGTGCGTTGGGTTGAGTCAATCGTTTGCCTGTCGTCGCAAGGTGTGACTGATTTGGTTGAATGTGGGCCGGGCAAAGTGTTGTCTGGTTTGAACAAGCGCTGCGTCAAGGGCATCAATACCCACAACTTGGACACCCCAGACGCCTTCGCTGCGGCGAATGCGGCTCTGGTCTGATTAAGGAGAAACGTTATGAGCCTGCAAGGTAAGGTTGCATTGGTCACTGGCGCGAGCCGTGGTATTGGTCAGGCAATTGCCCTGGAGCTGGGTCGTCAGGGAGCGGTAGTGATTGGCACTGCGACGTCGACTTCAGGTGCTGAGCGCATTGCTGAAACTCTCAAGACGAACGGTATTGAGGGTGCAGGTCTGGTGCTGGATGTCAGTGACAGCGAGTCGGTAGCCAGCACCCTCGAACATATTCAGCAACACCTTGGTCAGCCGTTGATCTTGGTCAATAACGCCGGTATCACCCGCGATAATCTGATGCTGCGGATGAAAGATGACGAATGGTTCGATGTCATCAATACCAACTTGAGCAGCCTGTATCGGTTGACCAAAGCTGTGTTGCGCGGGATGACCAAGGCGCGCTACGGGCGGATCATTAATATTGGTTCGGTGGTGGGTGCCATGGGCAATGGCGGGCAGGTCAACTATGCGGCTTCCAAGGCAGGTCTTGAAGGTTTTGGGCGTGCATTGGCACGTGAAGTGGGCTCGCGGGCGATTACCGTGAATGCGGTGGCGCCTGGGTTTATCGACACCGATATGACCCGTGAATTGCCTGATGCGCAGCGTGATGCACTGCTGACTCAAATTCCGTTGGGCCGTTTGGGGCAGGCTGAAGAGATCGCAAAAGTGGTCGCTTTCCTCGCTTCTGATGGCGCAGCTTACGTCACAGGCGCTACTATCCCTGTGAATGGCGGAATGTACATGAGCTGAATGTGACGGATAGCTTCAGAAAACTGTCATAGGTGCTGTCTAAAATCCGTTATAAAGCTGCAACAGGTTTATAGACAGATCGTTGAAGTGTTCGTGGAGCACCCGGCATTCAGCTTGAAATGCTAAAAACCCTTTCTATACACTTGGCCGCAGATACAGTGGCCAAGATTTGTCCCATTAGGAGTGAGAACAAGGTATGAGCACCATCGAAGAGCGCGTCAAGAAAATCGTTGCCGAGCAGCTGGGCGTTAAAGAAGAAGAAGTAACCAACAGCGCTTCTTTTGTTGAAGACCTGGGTGCCGACTCTCTTGACACCGTTGAGCTGGTGATGGCTCTCGAAGAAGAATTCGAGACCGAAATCCCGGACGAGCAAGCCGAGAAGATCACCACCGTTCAGGAAGCGATCGACTACGTTACCGCTCACGCGTAAAACGTAATCGTCGGTTCCCGACTCGGAAAAGCCGCACTCCCTTCATCAGGTGTGCGGCTTTTCTTTAAGCGCATTCCAAGCGTTGAAAACTAGAAAAGGAGATTGCTGTGTCGCGTAGACGCGTCGTGGTTACCGGTATGGGCATGCTGTCGCCATTGGGTAACGATGTGCCGAGTAGCTGGCAGGGCATTTTGGCCGGGCGCAGTGGCATCGGTCTGCTTGAGCATATGGACCTTTCCGCTTACTCCACACGTTTTGGTGGGGCGGTAAAGAATTTTAATGTCGAGGAGTACTTGTCCGCCAAAGAGGCGCGCAAGCTCGATTTGTTTATCCAGTACGGTCTCGGTGCCAGTTTCCAGGCGATGCGTAACAGCGGTCTGGAAGTCACCGATGCCAACCGTGAGCGTATTGGTGTGGCCATGGGTTCCGGTATCGGCGGCCTGACCAATATCGAGAACAACTGTAAATCGTTGCACGAGCAGGGGCCGCGGCGCATTTCGCCGTTCTTCGTGCCGGGCTCGATCATCAATATGATTTCCGGCTTCCTGTCGATCCACTGGGGCTTACAGGGGCCGAACTACGCCATTGCCACGGCCTGTACCACGGGCACGCACTGTATCGGCATGGCAGCGCGCAATATTGTCTATGGTGAAGCTGATGTAATGGTTGCCGGCGGCGCTGAGATGGCTGCCTGTGGCCTGGGTATGGGCGGCTTTGGTGCCGCGCGTGCGTTGTCTACCCGCAATGACGAGCCGACCAAGGCCAGTCGTCCGTGGGATAAGGACCGCGACGGGTTTGTGTTGTCCGATGGTGCCGGTGCCTTGGTGCTGGAGGAGTTGGAACATGCCAAGGCGCGTGGGGCGACCATCCATGCCGAGCTGATCGGTTTTGGTATGAGCGGTGATGCTTACCACATGACCTCGCCACCGGAAGATGGTGCCGGTGCGGCGCGCTGCATGGCCAATGCGCTGCGCGATGCGGGCCTGAACCCTGAGCAGGTGCAGTACATCAATGCCCACGGCACCTCGACCTCGGCGGGTGACAAGGCTGAAGTGGCGGCAGTGAAGTCGGTATTTGGCGAGCATGCTTACAAGCTGGCAGTCAGCTCGACCAAATCCATGACTGGTCATTTGCTTGGCGCTGCCGGTGCGGTGGAAGCGATCTTCAGCATCCTCGCGCTGCGTGATCAGGTGGCGCCGCCGACCATCAATCTGGATAACCCGGACGATGCTTGCGACCTCGACTTCGTTCCTCACCAGGCCAAGGCCATGGCCTTGGATGTGGTGCTGTCCAACTCCTTTGGCTTTGGTGGCACTAATGGTTCGCTGGTGTTCCGCCGGTTCGTTGATTAATGCTGAGCTGGGTGGATGGCCTGCCGGCCGAGCTGCTGTCCGTCAAGGACCGTGGCTTGGCTTACGGCGATGGGCTGTTTGAGACCATCGCCATCAGTGGCGGAGAGCCGTCTTTGCTTGAGCGTCATCTGGCGCGCTTGAGCGAAGGCTGTGCGCGGCTACACATCCCGATTGATCTGCCCGTAGTGCGTACTCAGCTGGCGGCGTTCAGTCAGCAGTTGGGCGAGGGTGTGGCCAAGTTAATCATCACCCGCGGTGAGGGGTTGCGGGGCTACGCAGCGCCGCAACCGGCTCAGCCGCGGTTGATTTTACAAGCCAGCGCTAAACCCGTTTACCCGTCCGCCTATGCCGAGCAGGGCGTGCGACTGTTCCCCTGTGTCACGCGCCTGGCCGAGCAGCCTTTGCTGGCGGGCTTGAAACACCTCAATCGACTTGAACAGGTGCTGGCGCGTAGCGAGTGGCATGACGCTGAGCATGCGGAAGGGTTGATGCTCGACACCAGTGGTCGGGTGATCGAAGGGGTTTACAGCAACCTGTTACTGGTCCGCGCGGGCGTACTGATTACTGCCGATCTAACGCGTTGTGGCGTTGCCGGTGTGATGCGTGCGGAGTTGTTAGCGCGGGCGGCGGCGCTGGGCATCACATGTCAGGTGCGTGATATCAGCCAGGCCGAGTTGCTCGCTGCCGACGAGGTGATGCTGTGCAACAGTGTCTATGGTGTCTGGCCTGTGCGCGCTTTGCTTACGCACGACTGGCCGGTCGGCCCGCTCACCCGTAAACTGCAGGCCATTGCCCGCGATCTACTGGACTGCTGATTCGTGATACGCAAATTATTGCTGCTGCTGGAAGGCGGCGTGGTGCTGGCTGGCTTGCTGGTTGCGTTTGCTGCCTGGCAGCAACATGCCGCGTTGCACCAGACCTTGAAACTTACCGATGAATACCTGGTTGACGTGCCCGCTGGAGCGACGCCAGGTGGCGTGCTCAATCGTCTAGAGGCTGATGGTGTCCTCGAACAGGCCTTCTGGCTGCGCCTTTACTGGCGCTTCAACTTGCGTAATCAACCGCTGCATAGCGGCGAATACCGTCTGACGCCTGGCTCTAAGGCGGTCGACCTGCTCGGCATGTGGCGACGCGGTGAAGTGCTGCAATACAGCCTGACACTGGTTGAAGGGTGGAATTTCCGCCAGGTGCGCGCCGCATTGGCGCGTGAAACGCGGCTTGATCTGACCTTGAGTGAGCTGAGCGATGCCGAGTTGATGACGGCACTTGGCTTACCCGGTTTGAACCCGGAAGGGCGCTTCTTTCCGGATACTTACAGCTTTGTTCGCGGCATGAGCGACCTTGAATTGCTCAAGCAGGCGCATGTGCGGCTAGAGCAGGTGTTGGCTGAAGAGTGGGCGCAGCGTGCCAAGGACCTGCCTTACAAAGAGCCTTATGACGCCTTGATCATGGCCTCGATGATCGAAAAAGAAACCGGTGTGCCGCAAGAGCGCGGTGAGATTGCTGGCGTATTTGTCCGTCGTTTGCGTATCGGTATGCGCCTGCAGACGGATCCGACCGTGATCTATGGCATGGGGGAGCGTTACAACGGCCGAATTACCCGCAATGACCTGCGCCAGCCCACGGCCTATAACACCTACACCATCGACGGCATGCCGCCGACGCCCATCGCACTGGTCGGTCGTGAGGCGATCCATGCCGCGCTGAACCCGGTGGCGGGAAGCAGTTTGTATTTTGTGGCGCGGGGCGACGGCAGCCATGTGTTTTCCAACAGCCTTGAACAGCACAATCGAGCCGTACGTGAGTATCAGCTCAAACGCCGTGCGGACTATCGTTCGAGCCCTGCGCCAGTCACACCCAATATCAGTAAGGACAGCCTGTGAGCGGTTTGTTTATCACCCTGGAAGGCCCAGAGGGTGCCGGTAAAAGCACCAATCGTGACTACCTGGCCGAGCACTTGCGTGAGCAGGGTGTTGATGTGTTGCTGACCCGTGAGCCGGGTGGCACGCCCCTCGCTGAGAGGGTGCGCGAGCTGTTGCTGGCGCCCAGTGATGAGTCGATGGCGGCTGATACCGAGCTGCTATTGGTGTTTGCGGCGCGTGCTCAGCACCTGGCGCAGGTGATTCGTCCGGCGTTGGCGCGTGGCTGTGTGGTGCTCTGTGATCGCTTTACCGATGCCACCTACGCATACCAGGGCGGCGGTCGCGGCCTGTCTGAAGCGCGTATCGCCTTGCTGGAAGAGTTTGTGCAAGGGACGTTACGCCCGGACTTGACCCTGGTTTTTGATTTGCCAATTGAGGTCGGCCTGGCCCGCGCGGCCGCGCGTGGCAGGTTGGATCGCTTTGAGCAGGAAGGCCGGCAGTTCTTTGATGCGGTGCGCCATACCTACCTGCGCCGCGCCGCAGAGCAGCCAGAGCGCTACCGCATTATCGATGCCGCGCAATCCTTGAGTGACGTACAGCTGGCGTTGGATAAGCTGTTGCCGCAGCTGCTGGAGCTGCAGCGTGGCTGATGCCTACCCTTGGCAGGATGCGCTCTGGCAGCAGTTAGCTGGGCGTACGCAGCACGCCCATGCTTATCTGCTGCACGGCCCGGCGGGTATTGGCAAGCGCGCCCTGGCTGAGCGCTTGATGGCGCGCTTGCTCTGTCAGCAGCCCGCCGGTCTGGATGCCTGCGGTCAGTGCAAGTCCTGTTATTTATTGGCGGCGGGTACTCATCCGGATAACTACATCCTCGAGCCGGAAGAAGCGGACAAGGCGATCAAGGTCGACCAAGTGCGTGATCTGGTCAGTTTTGTGGTGCAGACCGCGCAACTGGCAGGGCGCAAAGTGGTGCTGGTCGAGCCGACCGAGTCGATGAATATCAATGCGGCCAACGCGCTGCTAAAAAGCCTGGAAGAGCCATCCGGCCAGACAGTGCTGCTGCTGATCAGCCATCAACCCAGTCGTCTTTTACCTACGGTGAAAAGCCGCTGCGTGCAGCAGGCGTGCCCGCTGCCGAGTGAGGCGATGAGTTTGGCGTGGTTGCAGCAGGCATTGCCCGACTGTACTGCCGAAGAGCATCAGGAGTTGCTGTTCCTCGCGGCAGGCTCACCGCTGGTGGCGGCCAAGATGCATGAGCAAGGGGTAATCGCGCAGCGTGCTCAGGTGGTGGATGGCGTCAAGAAGCTACTCAAACAGCAGATTTCGCCTAGCCAGCTTGCCGAGAGTTGGAATACGGTATCCCTGCAATTGCTGTTCGATTGGTTCTGCCAGTGGTCACAGTTGATGCTGCGCTACCAGCTGACGCGGGATGAAAGCGGGCTGGGGCAAGCTGATATGCGCAAGGTGGTGCAGTACCTGGCAGAGAAAACCCCGCAGCCGAAGGTGTTGAACATGCAAGACTGGCTGCTGGCGCAGCGTCAGAAAGTTATCGGCAAGGCTAACCTTAACCGTGTCTTGCTTCTCGAAGCCTTGCTGGTGCAGTGGGCAAGCTTGCCCGGGCCGGGCTAGAATCGGCCATTAAGTGAATAAAATCAGGAATGCCGCATGAGTCTGCCTCCTAACTTGGGCCCGCGTAACGGAATTTTGTCGCTGACAATCAAAGACAAATCCGTGCTTTATGCCGCTTATATGCCCTTTATCAAGAACGGCGGCCTGTTTATTCCGACGAACAAGAGCTACAAGCTCGGCGACGAAGTGTTCATGTTGCTCAACTTGATGGATGAGCCGGAAAAAATTCCGGTTGCCGGCAAGGTGGTCTGGATTACCCCAAAAGGTGCGCAAGGTAACCGCGCCGCTGGTGTGGGTGTGCAGTTCAATGATGGCGACAACACCGCGCGCAACAAGATCGAAACCTACCTGGCGGGTGCCCTGACCTCGGATCGTCCGACCCACACCATGTAAGCGTTTTCCCTCCGTACAACGGTGACTGTTTTATGCCACCGACTCTCAAGTGATTGCTTCCCATGCTCGTTGATTCCCACTGTCACCTTGATCGCCTCGACTTGGCCGCCCACGGCGGTTCGCTCGATGCGGCGCTGGATGCTGCGCGCGCGCGTGGCGTTGGTCATTTTCTGTGTATCGGCGTCAGTGCCGACAATGCTGCCGCGGTCAAAGGCCTGGCTGAGCGCTATGCCGATGTTGATTGCTCGGTCGGTGTGCATCCGCTGGATCTAGAGCCCGGTGTTACGCCGGCGCTGGACTGGCTGCTTGCTGAGTTGAATCATCCCCAGGTGGTGGCCATTGGTGAGACCGGACTGGATTACCACTATGAGCCGGAGTCCGCTGCGCTGCAGCAAACCTCCTTCCGTCTGCACCTGGATGCGGCGCGCATTACCGGTAAGCCGGTAATTGTGCATACCCGTGAGGCGCGAGCGGACACGCTGACGCTGCTGCGTGAGGCGGCACTGGCGCAAGCCGGTGTGCTGCATTGTTTTACTGAAGACTGGGAAATGGCCAAGGCGGCATTGGATCTCGGCTTCTACATCTCGTTGTCGGGGATTGTCACCTTCCGCAATGCTGAGGCGTTGCGTGAGGTGGCGCGACAAGTGCCTGCCGATCGTTTGCTGGTGGAAACCGATGCACCTTACCTGGCACCAATCCCGCACCGCGGCAAGCCGAACCTGCCCGAGTATGTGCGTGATGTGGCCGAATACCTGGCGGTGCTACGCGGCGTCAGCTTCGAGCAGCTGGCTGAGCAGACCACGGCTAACTTCAAGCGCCTGTTCCCTCTGGCGCGTGTGAGCTAGCCCCCGCAGGTTCAGGACAAAAATTGCCTAGGGAAGCTGTTAACGTCGCCCAGCGACTGCGCGAAGGATGGTTGCCATAAAAAAACCCGGGCTCTGGGGGGGAGACCGGGCTAAGACCATTAGGAGTAAATCAAGATACGCGGTCCACGGTACCTTGCCTGGTGGGACGCTTGGGGGGTACGCCGCACACCAGTACTCATGAGTATTGGTGAAGATTGGCGATCGTCCAGGCCAATTGCGCTGATTCTTAAACGGATTTGGAATACAGACCGTGCTGCTGAGTCCTCAACTAGTGGCCAGCTGCTGTAACAGCTGCAGCGTGTCCTCAATTACTTGCGGTGTAGTGTAGAAATGCGGCGACAGGCGGATGCCGGCGCCGCGCTGCGCGCAGATCACCTGTTGCTGTTTCAAACGCTCGAATAAAGCCGGCTGTGCCCAGCCATCCAGACTGAAGTTCAGAATGCCAGCGCGTAGCGGCTGTGCCAGTGGGCTGTGAAAGTGGATGCCCGCGCATTTTTGCAGACCGTCGATCAACCATTGCATGCGCGCCTGTAGCGCCTGCTCGACTTGGGGCATACCCACTTCCTCGAGCAGCGACAGGCTGGCCTCAAGTGCCATGGCACCGAGCATATTCGGGCTGCCGCATTCAAAGCGTCGAGCGCTGCGTGCTGGCTGCCAATCGCGGCGCTGGTAGTCGCCAGCATGTTCGAGCATGTGCCAGCCGTATTCATGCAATTTTAGTTGCGCGCGCAGGTCGCTGCGGCAGTAGAACACCCCGAGGCCTTCTGGGCCGAGCAGCCACTTGTGGCCGTCGGCCATGGCAAAGTCACACTGACTGGCCTGTACATCGAGGGGCAGGGCGCCAAGTTGCTGGATCGCATCGATACACAGCAGTACGCCACGCGCTCGGCAGCCGTGACCCAGGCGCGGCAGATCCAGGCGCAAGCCGCTGGCGTATTGCACCGCGCTGATTGCCAGCAATCGGGTGCGCGGGCCACAGGCGGCCAATAAGGCGGCTTCTGCATCACCGTTGTGCAGGTTGACTTGCACCACCTCGACGCCAAGGGGCGCAAGTGCCTCCCAGACTATCCGATTAGAGGGGAACTCCTCGTCACTGATTACCACCTGGTCGCCCGCCCGCCAGTCCAGGCCGAAAGCGACAAAGGACAGCGCCTCGGAGGTGTTCTTGACTAGGGCGATATCGGCGCAGGTCGGTGCGTTGAGTAAGCGCTGCAAACGCTCGCGCAGGCGGCGTTCGACCTGCAGCCAGGATGGATAGTCGCGGGCACCGGTGCGAGCGTTCTCGCTGGCGAACCGGCTGACCGCATCGACGGCCCGTTGTGGCCAGGGGGAGACGGCAGCGTGGTTCAGATAGCGCAGGCCGGGAAGTTGTGGGAACTCGTCATGAACTGCGTACATGGTCGGATGATCCGTGCAATTTGTCGTTAGTTAGGCATAATACGCGCCTTCGTTTTTTTGACCCTCTAGTCCTTTTATGCATAAAGAACCCCGCAAGGTCCGTGAGTTTCGCCGCCGCGAACAGGAAATTCTCGACACAGCACTGAAGCTTTTCCTCGAACAGGGCGAAGACAGCGTCACTGTGGAGATGATTGCCGACACGGTTGGTATTGGCAAAGGCACTATCTACAAACATTTCAAATCCAAGGCGGAGATCTATCTACGCCTGATGCTCGACTACGAGCGTGACCTTAACGAGTTGTTTCACTCGGCTGACGTCGATCGCGATAAGGAAGCCTTGTCGCGTGCCTACTTTGAGTTCCGCATGCGTGACCCGCAGCGCTATCGCCTGTTTGATCGCCTGGAAGAGAAGGTGGTCAAGGGCAATCAAGTGCCGGAGATGGTCGAGCAGCTGCACAAAATTCGCGCCTCCAACTTCGAGCGACTGACCCTGTTGATCAAGGGCCGTATCGCCGAAGGCAAGCTGGAAGACGTACCGCCGTATTTCCATTACTGCGCGGCCTGGGCGCTGGTGCACGGCGCTGTGGCGCTGTATCACTCGCCGTTCTGGAGTAATGTGCTGGAAGATCAGGAAGGCTTTTTCCAGTTCCTCATGGACATCGGCGTGCGCATGGGCAACAAGCGCAAGCGTGAGGGCGACACTCCGGCTAGCTGAGGTATTCAGCGAGTGGATAACCGATCTGCTGCGCTGGCGGCGACCCTATACTCGACGCCTACCTTTGCTGGAGTCGTGCATGATCGTTGACCGCCAGGGCAGACGCTTTCGCAATTTACGTGTCAGCCTGACCGCCGCCTGTAACTATGCCTGCACTTACTGTGTCCCCGACGGCAAGCGTCTGGTGGCCGCGCAGGATGAGCTATCGGCCGATGCCATGCTGCGTGGCGTGGCTTATCTGATCGAAGCTGCCGGTATCGAGCGGCTGCGCATCACCGGTGGCGAACCACTGCTCAGCCCGAAGCTGGACGCCTTTTTGCGCGGCGTCAGCCATCTCGGTTTGGCCGATATCAGCCTGACTACCAATGCTCAACTGCTGACACGTAAGCTGCCCTTGTTGCTGGAGTGCGGTATCCGCCGTTTGAATGTCTCCCTCGATACCCTAGATGCTGCGGCATTTCGCACGATTGCCCGTGGCGGCGACCTGGCGACAGTGCTCGACGGTCTGCAGCAGGCTAAAGCGGCGGGGCTGCAGATTAAGGTCAACATGGTGCCGTTGCGTGGGCAGAACCTCGATCAGGTGCTGCCGTTGCTCGATTATTGCCTGGCCAATGGCTTCGAGCTGCGCTTTATCGAGTTGATGCGCATGGGCCATCTGGCGCGCGACGGCAATGGCTTCCAGCGTCAGTTCGTGGGGATGCCCGAGTTGCTGGCAATGATTGCCGAGCGCTATGCCTTTATTCAGGCGGCAGCCCCCGTGGATGCGACGGCGCTGCGCTATGAGATTCCCGGGTTGGGTTTTTTTGGCGTGATCGCCAATGAGAGCGTGCCGTTCTGCCGCACCTGCTCGCGTCTGCGCTTGTCGTCGACCGGCTGGCTGCATGGCTGCCTGTCCTCGAGCAATCGCCACTATGTCGCTGATCTGCTCGATAAGCCCCGCCATCAGGCATTGCCGGCCTTGCAGGGTCTGTTGGTCAAGGCGTTGGGTGACAAACAGGCTGTGGCGTTCTCCGGCGGCGCGACTGTGATGAAGATTATTGGCGGCTAAATCCGCCGTTTGCCTTGAGTGAAGAGCATGCAAGATTTCCCCATCAGCTACATCGAGCCGGTATTCCGTCCACCTAGCGAAGCCCATTCGCTGATCCTGCCGGTGACCAACGGTTGCTCCTGGAACAATTGCACCTTCTGCGAAATGTATACCCAAGAGCAGAAGAAGTTCCGTGCCCGTGACGAGGCGCAGGTGCTTGAAGAGATTCGCCGCACGGGCGAGCGGATGATCGTGCAGCGGGTATTTCTGGCTGACGGTGATGCGTTGGTCATGCCCACGCGACGTTTGCTGACCATCCTTACCGCAATTCGTGAACACATGCCTGAAGTCACGCGCGTCTCTAGCTACTGCTTGCCGCGCAACCTACGCAAAAAATCTGTGGCTGAGCTCAAGGAGCTGGCTGATGCCGGACTGGGAATGGCTTACGTTGGCTGTGAGTCGGGTGATGATGAAGTGCTGGCGCGGGTCAACAAGGGGGAGACCTTCGAATCCAGCCTGAGCGCCTTGGACAAGCTCGGCCAGGCCGGTATCACCCGTTCGGTGATGATCCTTAATGGTTTGGGTGGCACCGTGTTGAGTGAGCAGCATGCGGATAATTCGGCGCGCCTGATGAACGAGTCTCAGCCTGAATTTCTTTCGACCCTAGTGGTGAGCTTTCCCCAGGGCGAGGTGCGCTTTCGGCAAAACTTTGCCGATTTCCAGGCGTTGAATCAGCAGCAATTATTTGTTGAGGTGGAGCGTCTGCTGCAAGGGTTAGAGCTGCGCGATACGGTGTTTCGTAGCGATCATGCGTCCAACTACCTGGTGCTCAAGGGTACGCTCGGTGCCGATAAACAGCGCTTGCTGGCGCAGGTGCGTCAGGCCATTGAGCAACCGCAGCAAGCGCATTTGCGTCAGGAGTGGCAGCGCGGCCTTTAAACGATGTGGCTGGCGTGAAACCTGCATCTAGGCCCTATCTGCCGGTTTTCCGTCGCCGGCTGCAGGAGAAGTGTGATGCGTAGCCTGTTGTTGTTAGTGGGTGTGTTGCTGCTGGGCGGCTGTATGAAAGTCAGCGATATGGCCGACAGCGCGATTTATCAACTGCGCGATGTCGGTGTGCTCGACCACAGCCAGACCCGCCGTGCCAGCCCCTGGCGCTTACAGGCGGACTCCTTCATTTATATCGCTCAAGGGCATTTCGTACCGCCAGGCGGCGCCTATCCACGGCCCAATGTGGTGGCGGAAGAAGCCTATAAGGGGTTCGTTGAATATTTTCCCATGGTCCGTCGTGCCAAGTCGCCGTTAGGTCTTGAGGAGTCGCTGGCTGAGGCGCGTGCAGCTGGAGCCCACTATCTGCTGTATAGCCGCTTCGCCTTTGCCGATGACCGCATCGGCACTGTTGAGGAGTGGGAAGATCAGGAGGCGCTGGACCGTTTGGGCATCGATCGCGGGGTGATCCAGTTGATGCTGATTGAAACCAATACGCGTTATATGGTCGATACTGCACGTATTCGCAGCCGCGGTGGCTTCATGACGCTTTATGATGCCAAGCCAGAGGACATGATCGGGCCGGCGCTGCAGGACTATGCGCGGCGCTTGTTAGGTTTGGGGCATTGAGGAAGGCTGATGACTGACACAGACAAGGCCGGCAATTTGCTGGCACAGATACCCAAAGCTGAGGGCAAAGGTTTGCCGCCAGTGCATCTGTGGAACCCGGATTTCTGCGGCGATATCGACATGCGTATCGCCCGTGATGGCACCTGGTATTACATGGGCACGCCGATTGGCCGCAAGCCGATGGTTAAATTGTTCTCCACCATTATTCGCCGCGACGGCGATAAATATGTGTTGGTGACGCCGGTCGAGATGGTTGGCATTCAGGTGGATGACGCGCCTTTTGTCGCAGTCAGTCTGCACGTGGAAGGCGTGGGCGAGGCGCAGGTGCTGCGCTTTGTCACCAATGTCGAGGATGAGGTGGTGGCAGGTAGCGAGCATCCGCTGCGGGTTGAGCTGGATGCGCTGACCGAAGAGCCTGCGCCCTACTTGCTGGTGCGGACTAACCTTGAGGCGCTGATCCACCGTAATGTGTTCTATCAGTTGATCGAGCTGGCGGTTGTGCGACAGATTGATGGTAAAGCGTGGCTGGGGGTGTGGAGTAGCGGTGAGTTTTTCCCGATTGGTCCACAGCCAGACTGACCATTACTGTGATTTAGACCCAAATAAAAAAGGCTCCCGAGGGAGCCTTTTTAGTGTCTTACATATTGGGGTAGTTAGGCCCGCCTGTGCCTTCAGGGGCCACCCAGTTGATGTTCTGGGCAGGGTCCTTGATGTCACAGGTTTTGCAGTGCACGCAGTTCTGCGCGTTGATCTGGAATTTCTTCTCGCCGTCTTCCTGGGTGACGATTTCATAAACCCCGGCGGGGCAGTAGCGCTGCGCCGGTTCGTCGTACATCGGCAGGTTCTTGCCCAGCGGAATGCTCGAGTCGGTGAGCTTCAGGTGGCAGGGTTGTTCCTCTTCATGGTTGGTGTTGGAGAGGAATACCGAGCTGAGCTTATCGAAGCTGAGCTTGCCGTCGGGTTTCGGGTAGCTGATCTTCGGTGCGTCTGCGGCAAGCTTCAGGCAGGCATAGTCCGGCTTGGTGTCGTGCAGGGTGAAAGGAATCTTGCCACCAAAGATGTTCTGATCCAGCCAGTTGAAGCCGCCGCCAACCAGTGGGCCGAACTTGTGCAGCGCCGGGCCGAAGTTACGGCTGCGGAACAGCTCGTCATACAGCCAGCTGGCTTTGAATGCATCGACGTACCCGGTCAGCTGGTCGCCGCCTTCCTTGCCTGCAAACAGCGCGTCCGCTACCGCCTCAGCGGCCAGCATGCCGGACTTCATGGCGGTGTGGCTGCCCTTGATCTTGGCGAAGTTCAGGGTGCCGAGGTCGCAGCCGATCAGCGCGCCACCGTTGAAGACCATCTTCGGCAGCGAGTTGAGACCGCCCTTGGCGATGGCGCGAGCGCCGTATGCCACACGCTTGCCGCCTTCCAGGTACTGAGCAACCACCGGGTGGTGCTTGTAACGCTGGAACTCATCGAATGGCGACAGGTGCGGGTTGCTGTACGACAGATCAACGATCAGTCCCACGACTACCTGGTTGTTTTCCAGGTGGTAAAGGAAGGAGCCGCCGGTGTTCTCGCTGCCAACGATGTCCAGTGGCCAGCCAGCGGTATGCACCACCAGGCCTTGCTCGTGCTTGGCCGGGTCGATGTCCCAGATTTCCTTGATGCCGATGCCGTAATGCTGGGCATCGGCTTCGGAGTCGAGGTTGAATTTTTTGATCAGCTGCTTGCCGATGTGGCCACGGCAGCCTTCGGCGAACAAGGTGTACTTGGCGCGCAGTTCCATGCCGGGGGTGTAGTAACCCTCTTTCGGGTTGCCTTCGCGGTCAACGCCAAGGTCACCGGTGAGAATGCCGTACACCGAACCGTTTTCGTCGATCAGGGCCTCTTGGGCGGCGAAGCCTGGGTAGATTTCTACACCGAGGTTTTCCGCTTGCTGAGCTAACCAGCGGCACAGGTTGCCGAGGGAAATAATGTAGTTGCCATGGTTGTGCATGGTCTTGGGCACAAACAGGTCAGGCACGCGAGTGGATTTGTCTGCACCGGTCAGTACATAGATGTCATCGCGCTTGACTGGGGTGTTCAGCGGCGCGCCAAGCTCTTTCCAGTCGGGGAACAGCTCATTCAGGGCGCGGGGCTCAAATACGGCACCGGAAAGAATGTGTGCGCCGACTTCGGAGCCTTTTTCGACCACGCAGACGCTAATTTCTTTGCCGGCTTCGGCTGCTTTCTGCTTCAGTCGGCAGGCGGCGGACAGACCCGCAGGGCCGGCGCCGACGATGACGACGTCGAATTCCATAAACTCGCGTTCCACAGGCTATCTCCTACTCAAGGCTCTCTAATTTTATTTGGCGATCGAGCTCGTTCCGTGAGCGATGCTGGCGCATTATATCCGCAGCCTTCCAACGGTCCAATACAAACGTTTGTTTGAATTTTCTGTAGGGCTGGTAGAATCTTACTACATCGCTTGCGATTGGCCGCCTCGTTGTATTGACCAGCCTAGGTCGTGCGTTCAAGATACGAGCGGTTTTGTGTCTGCCGTTAATTGGTTGACTCCCGGTTCCGGCCGGTCTGCAGTTCCCGCCATGTTCGCTTCTGGCGACATTCTTATTCACCGGAGAGTAACGAGGAATCCATGAAGGTTCTTGTAGCTGTCAAACGAGTGGTCGACTACAACGTCAAAGTTCGCGTCAAAGCGGACAACAGCGGCGTTGATCTTGCCAACGTCAAGATGTCGATGAACCCTTTCTGCGAAATCGCCGTGGAAGAAGCCGTACGCCTGAAAGAGAAAGGCGTAGCGAGCGAAATCGTTGTTGTAACCATCGGCCCGACCACTGCTCAAGAGCAGCTGCGTACCGCGCTGGCGCTGGGTGCTGACCGTGCCATCCTGGTTGAATCGGCCGATGAGCTGAACTCCCTGGCTGTCGCCAAGCTGCTGAAGGCGGTTGTTGATAAAGAGCAGCCACAGCTGGTTATCCTCGGCAAGCAGGCCATCGACAGCGACAACAACCAGACTGGCCAGATGCTCGCCGCCCTGACTGGTTTCGCTCAAGGCACCTTCGCTTCCAAAGTGGAAGTGGCCGGCGACAAGGTCAACGTCACCCGCGAAATCGACGGCGGTCTGCAGACTGTTGCGTTGAGCTTGCCGGCTATCGTGACCACCGACCTGCGCCTCAACGAGCCGCGCTACGCGTCGCTGCCGAACATCATGAAGGCCAAGAAGAAGCCGCTGGAAACTGTTACCCCGGGCGACCTGGGCGTTTCCACTGCCTCCACTGTGAAGACCCTGAAAGTCGAAGCGCCTGCTACCCGCAGCGCCGGCATCAAGGTCAAGTCCGTGGCTGAACTGGTCGAGAAACTGAAGAACGAGGCGAAGGTAATCTAAATGACTATCCTGGTTATCGCTGAACACACCAATGCCGCCCTGGCTCCAGCCACGCTGAACACCGTGGCTGCTGCTGCGAAGATCGGCGGCGACATTCACGTTCTGGTTGCCGGTGCCGCGTGCGCCGCCGCTGCCGAAGCTGCTGGCAAAATCGCTGGCGTGGCCAAGGTGCTGGTTGCTGACGACGCGGCTTTCGCGCACCAGCTGCCGGAAAACGTCGCGCCGCTAGTGGCCGAACTGGGCAAGGGCTACAGCCACATTCTGGCTGCTGCTACCAGCAACGGTAAGAACATCCTGCCGCGCGTAGCCGCTGCGCTGGACGTTGATCAGATCTCGGAAATCATCGCGGTTGAAAGCGCTGACACCTTCAAGCGTCCGATCTACGCCGGTAATGCTATCGCCACTGTGCAGTCTTCGGCTGCTGTCAAAGTCATCACCGTGCGCGCCACTGGTTTCGATCCAGTTGCTGCCGAAGGCGGCAGTGCTGCTGTTGAAGCCGTTAGCGGCGCAGCGGATGCTGGCAAATCGGCTTTCGTCGGCGAAGAGCTGGCTAAATCCGACCGTCCTGAGCTGACCGCTGCCAAAATCGTCATTTCTGGCGGTCGTGGCATGCAGAACGGTGACAACTTCAAGCACCTCTACGCTCTGGCCGACAAGCTTGGCGCTGCTGTGGGTGCTTCGCGCGCCGCGGTTGACGCCGGTTTCGTGCCGAACGACATGCAGGTCGGTCAGACCGGCAAGATCGTTGCGCCACAGCTGTACATCGCCGTCGGTATCTCCGGCGCGATCCAGCACCTGGCCGGCATGAAAGACTCCAAAGTGATCGTTGCGATCAACAAGGACGAAGAAGCGCCGATCTTCCAGGTAGCCGATTACGGTCTGGTCGCTGACCTGTTCGACGCCGTACCTGAGCTGGAAAAACTGGTTTAAACCAGGCGTTCTCCGCTCACACAAAACCCGCTCATTGAGCGGGTTTTTTGTTTGCGAAAGTCGCGTGCCCTTGCTGTCCGTCAATCCAACGCTATTGGCTGGCGCCACCTATTGCACAAGCGCCTTAAGGAAGGCTCGGTAGTGCTGGGCGGTCAACTGCGGTTGTTCAATCATCGGCGCATGGCCGGTATTGGGCATGATGACCACACTGGGTTTATCCAGGAGTGGTCGCATGATTTCGACACTGGATACGTCTAATACGCAGTCTTCGGCTCCCCAGATGATCAGCGTTGGCGCTTGGATCTTACTCAGCTCAGGTTCCAGCGGGACATAACGCTCGACCAGGTGGGCAAAGACCTGGTCGTAATGGCTGCTGTTGCTGGCAGCCTGTTCGGCGAAATAGCCTTTGAGCGATTCCGGCAGGTAGGGCGGTTTTACAAAGATGAATGCCAGTAAGCGTTGAAAATCCTCGGGGCTTCTTGCTACCAGTGGATTGGCTTCGCCGCGCTGTAGGCGCAGACGTAGCTCGCTGGGGTGTGGCGAGGTGATGCCGGCGTTATCGAGTAATGCCAGTGAGGCTACCCGGTTCGGATAGCGCGAGGCATACAGCGTACTGATGTGGCCACCCAGCGCGTCGATAATCCCCGCCAGGCGCTCAGTCTGTGTGCCGACATCGTAGCTACCGGCTGGCTTGCTGCTTGCCCCAAATCCTGGCAAGTCGAGCGCTATGACTCGGTAATCCTGAGGAAGGTGGCGTGCGAAGCGCAGCCAGTTGTCTTTATTGGCGGCAAAGCCGTGCACCATCAGGATGGTTTGTGCGTCGCTTGGGCCGCCTTCGTAGTAATGAATGCTAAGATCGCCAACGTTGATTTGCTTGAGATTCAGCTCTGCGCGTTGCCTCTCTATGAACTGCATACTGGCTAACAAGCTGGCTGGCGATAGATAGAGCAGAGTTGCGCCGGTCATGAGCATGAGAATCAAGCTAACGATAAGTTTTCATAAAAGGTCTTTATCGCAAATTAGTATGAATGCGTATTAAGCTAGCATGAATGCGATACATTCCTGTCTGCACCTGCCCACACCCTTCCAAAGGTTAAGTCGAGAGTTCGCCAATGCTTGAGCGTGGTTTATACAAATCGATTTTGCTGTTGCTCGGCGTGCTGCTGATGCCGGGTTTCGCCCTTGCCGCAGGTAAGTGTGAGCGCTTGGTGGCCACTGGTAATCCGGAGTATCCGCCTTATTTGTGGCGCGACCCGCAGAACCCGCAGAAGCTCATCGGCGCTAATGCCGATTTACTGCAGCACCTGGCCAAGGAACTGGGCGTAGTGGTGGACGTCATTTATACCGGGCCGTGGTCGCGCGCGCAGGATGAGGTTCGCCAAGGTCGTGTCGATTTGCTTGCCGGGGCTTTCCTTACACTGCCGCGCTTGGAGGTGATGGACTATGTTCACCCTGCCTTCTACCTGACGCCCAGTGTGGTGTGGGTGCACCGTGGGGCTGAATTTCCTTATGCTGGCTGGGAAGATCTGCGTGAGCGCACAGGTGGTACCTTGGTCAATAACAGTTTTGGCCAACAGTTTGATGCCTACAGCAAGAACAACCTCGCTGTGGAAGGTGTGTCCAGTTTGAACCAGGCTTTCAAGAAACTGCTGCTGGGGCGCACCGATTATGTTTTGTACGAGCGTTATCCAGGCCAGGCACTGGCTGATCGCCTAGGTATTCAAGATGAGCTGTTGGTGCTTGACCCGCCAATCTCCAGCGAGGGGCTGCACCTGAGCTTGTCGCATAATTCGTCCTGTAATGACCCTTGGCTACGCGGCATGCTAGCGAAGAAAATGACTGAAGCAGTTGCCAGCGATTTGCCTGAAGCCTTGTTGCAACGCAACCTGCAACGCTGGGCCGATCAACAGCCCGCCCTCGCCACTGAGGCCAAACAGTAGGAAACTCCGTGATCAATCGATTTATTTGTGCGGTCTTGCTGCCGCTTATGCTCAGCGCCTGCGTATCTGACCCGGCCCCTCATGAGCAGGTACGCTTAACTGAACAAGCCCTTAGCCAGGCGGCAGCACTGGGGTTATCGGCAGAGCAATCGCCCGCCCTGCATCTCGCCGAAGACAAGCTCGCGTTGGCGCAAACCGCCATGCAGGACGAAGACTACAAGCAGGCGCGGGTGTATGCCGAGCAGGCAGAGCTGGACGCCCGCCTGGCTGAAGCTGAATACCTGAATGCAAAAAGCCTGCAACAGCTGGCAGCACTGAACAACGCAATTAACCGCCTGCGTAAACAGTTGGGAGGTTTGCAATGAAGCGTTTTCAGGCTGCTTTAAGTGTTGCAGTGAGTGCGCTGCTGTTGAGCGGTTGCGCATCATCGCAGCGTTCCAGTGACCAGGCCTTGGATGCCGCCCACGCGGCTTATCAGCAGGTTAGGGAAGATGCGGATGTACTCCGCAGCGCGCCTAAGGACCTGATTCGCGCCGGTGAATCGCTGGCTAAAGCCGATCGCTTGTCGAGCTATTGGGGCAGCTCTGCTGATGTGCTGCACTATGCCTATCTGAGCCAGCAGCACAGTGCGATTGCGCGGCAGAAGAGCACCCTCAACCTGAATCAGGAACGCGCGGTCAAACTGGAGTTGGAGCGTCAGCGCCTGCAGTTGGCGCTGCGCGAAGCCAAGTTGTTGAGTCTCCAGGATCAGAGCAGCTGGCTTGAGGAGCAGATGATCAGCTTGGCCACCACCCAGAGCGAGCGTGGTTTGGTGATGACCCTGGGCGATGTGCTGTTCGATGCTGGGCAGAGTGATCTGAACGTTTCAGCCAACCGCACTGTACTGAAACTGGTGCAGTTCCTGCAGTTAAACCCACGCCGTATCGTGCGCATCGAGGGTTATACCGACAGCCGCGGCGATGCCCAGGAAAACCTCGAGCTGTCGCGTATGCGTGCGCAAGCGATTGCGGATGCGCTGGTCGATTTAGGCGTTGATGCCAAACGCATCGAGGTACAGGGCCACGGTGAGAGCTTCCCGGTGACTGAAAATGCATCGGCCAAAGGCCGGGCGCAGAATCGTCGGGTTGAAATTGTCTTCTCCGACGAGCAGGGTCGTCTCGGCTCAGCTCGTTGAGTCTTTGCCGATTGTTAAAAAACCTGGTTCGCCAGGTTTTTTATTGCCGCTGATACGCCTGGCACAATCAGCTTAAGTGTTAAGTGAACCGTAACAGTCGCTGGCGTGGAGGCACTGTAACGCTCACAATTGACTGAGTTGTACCGGTGAACTTTCGATGAGTCGGTTTACTGTTACGGTTCAGTCAAGCAGGAACGTGGTTATGACCAGTCTGTTGCTTTATCAGCGCATTGCTCAACAACTGGCGGAAGACATTCGCCGTGGCGTTTACCAGCCGGGTGAGCGCGTACCCTCGGTGCGCAAAATGAGTGCGCAGCTCAGCGTCAGCCATGCCACTGTGCTGCAGGCCTACGCCAATCTAGAGGATCAGGGTTTGATCCGCGCGCGGCCGCAGTCCGGCTTTTATGTTCACCAGACCCCAGCCTTGACCGCACCCACACCCGATATTGCCAGGGTCGAGCGGCCTGGCCTGGTGACGCGCAGCAGCATCATTAATCAGGTACTGGCTGAGTCGCGCCGAGAAGGTGTGTTCCCCTTGGGGGCCGCCGTGCCGCACGTGGATTATCTGCCGGTGCGCGCGTTGCACCAGCAACTGGCCAAGGTCACCCGGTTTCACAGTGCGCGTGCCTTCAGTTATATGTTCAGCCCAGGTTTCGAGCCGTTGCGTCGTCAGGTGGCGATCCGCATGCGTGACGCCGGCGTGGTGGTCGATCCGAGCGAGGTGGTGATCACTCACGGCTGTGTCGATGCCTTGCAGATGAGCCTGCGCGTGCTGACCAAGCCGGGCGACCTGATTGCCACCGAATCACCGACCTATTACGGGCTGTTGCAACTGGCGGATTTGCTCGGCTTAAAAGTCATCGAGATTCCCAGCGATCCGACCTCCGGCATCAGCCTGGAAGCCCTGCAGCTGGCGTCCAACCAGTGGCCGATTAAGGCCCTGGTGTTGACCGCACGCCTGAGTAACCCGCTGGGCGGCACCATCCCTGAGCAGCGTCAGCGGCAGTTGCTGCGCCTGGCCAGCGATTACGATATTCAGATCATCGAAGATGATATCTACGGTGAGCTGATGTTCGAGCAAGGGCCGACCAAGGCCCTGAAGTCCTATGACCGCGACGGCCGAGTGGTGTACTGCTCAAGCTTCTCGAAAACTCTCTCGCCGGGGGTGCGTATCGGCTGGATAGTGGCCGGCAAGTACCAGGATGAAATCCAGCGCCTGCAGACCTTCAGCACCCACTCGGCCTGCAGCGTGACGCAGATGGCGGTGGCGGCTTATCTGGAGAACGGCGGATATGACCGTCACCTGCGCTTTATCCGGCAGGAGTACCGCAAGAATCTCAGCGCTTTCCAGTTGGCGATACAGCAGTATTTTCCCGAAGGCACACAGATGAGCCGGCCCAAAGGCGGCTTTATTCTCTGGGTCAGCCTGCCGGCGCGGGTCAACACCAAGGACCTGCACATGAGCGCCTTGCAGCAGGGCATCAGCATCGCGCCGGGATTGATCTTTAGTAATACCGAGCAGTTCAACCACTGCATACGCCTGAACTGCGGCATCCCGTGGAACCGCGAAGCCGAGCGTGCATTGATGACCCTGGGCATGCTCGCCGGGCAGCTGTGTCAGGACGGGGCGGCCAGTTTTAACCCGGTTTAACCCGATTTAGACAAAGCCTGCGTCTACCTGAGCGAATGGTGTATTCAATCGCTCAGGAGCTGCGCCCATGTCTGCTTTTCACGTACTGCTTACCCGTCCTTTACTTGCCGGTTTTGCCGCTGGCGTTTTGCTCAGCCTGGGCGCGTGTAGCGCCGCCAATCCTGAAGCCCCCGCTAAGGCGGCGGGTAACAGCCCTTTGGCCGACCAGGCCCGTGCAAGCGAACCTGCTGCGTTGCATGAAACACTGGCCGCTCCGGCTGAGCCGCAGCGCAAGCGCGAGGTGTTGGGTAAGGCTGCTATGCCCAGCGCGGCTTATGCGCCGATGCCAGGGGCCATGGCCATATCAAGGGTGCAGGCTGATGCCGCGCTGCCGGGCTATCGAGCGCAGAGCCGCGAGCAGTACCAGGCACTTGCAGACAACCCGGTACATGCCGTCGCCGTAACTCCGGTGTCGACCTTCAGCATTGATGTCGATACCGGCAGTTACGCCAATGTGCGGCGTTTTCTCAATGGTGGGCAGCTGCCGCCACAGGACGCCGTGCGTCTGGAGGAGCTGGTTAACTACTTTCCCTATGCCTACCCGCTGCCGAAGGGTGATGCACCCTTCGGTATCCATACCGAGCTAGCAGCCACGCCGTGGAACTCGCAGAGTCGCCTGCTGCGCATTGCCATCAAAGCATCGGATTTGCGGGTAGACGAGTTGCCAGCGGCCAATCTGGTGTTTCTTGTGGATGTCTCCGGTTCGATGGATCGTCGCGATGGGTTGCCGTTGGTGCAAAGCACCCTGAAGTTGCTGGTTGATCAGCTGGGTGCACAAGACAAGGTGTCGCTGGTGGTCTATGCCGGTTCCTCCAGCGTGGTGTTGCAACCGACTGCGGGCAGCGAAAAAGCCAAGATTCGCGCGGCGATTGATCAGCTGGCTGCCGGCGGCTCCACCGCCGGTGAGTCGGGCATCCAGCTGGCTTACCAGCAGGCGCAGCAAGGCTTTATCGAGGGAGGCATCAACCGCATCTTGCTGGCCACCGATGGCGACTTCAATGTCGGCATCAGTGACTTTGCAAGCCTTAAGCAGTTGGCCGCCGACAAACGCCAAACCGGCGTATCGCTGACCACGCTCGGTTTTGGTACCGACAACTACAACGAGCAACTGATGGAGCAACTGGCCGATGCCGGCGATGGCAACTACGCCTATATCGACAACCTGCGCGAAGCCCGCAAGGTGCTGGTCGATCAGCTCAGCTCGACCCTGGTCACGGTGGCCAGCGATGTAAAGATTCAAGTCGAGTTCAACCCGGCGCAGGTCAGTGAATATCGCCTGCTGGGTTACGAGAACCGCGCACTAAAGCGCGAGGACTTTAGTAACGACAAGGTCGATGCCGGCGAAATCGGCGCAGGCCATACAGTGACTGCGCTTTATGAAGTGGTGCCGGTGGGTAGCAACGGCTGGCTGGAGCCGCTGCGTTATCAAACGGCTATAAAAGCCGATAGCAAGGCGGGCGAACTGGCGTGGCTACGGATTCGTTACAAGGCGCCGGGGCAGGGCGCGAGTAAGCTGCTTGAGCAAGCCATTAAGGCTGCTGATGTGCCAGTTATCAGTCGCGCCAGTGAAGACCTGCGCTTTGCCGCCGCCGTGGCCGCGTTTGCCCAGCAGCTTAAGGGTGAGCAATACACCGGGCATTTCAGTCTGGCGGACAGCGCCGAGTTGGCGCGTAACGCCAAGGGGGAGGATCGCTTCGGCCTGCGCGGCGAGTTCGTGCAGCTGGTGGAACTGGCGCAGAGCCTGCAAACTGCGGATTCCCGTACAACACCTTTACGAGTGCAGCAGTGAATCGACCTCTCATGGGTGACGATGCCGCCCTGTTGCGGCGTTACCGCCGCGGTGATGCGGCGGCTTTCGCCGAGCTGTATCAGCGCCATCGGCTCGGCCTGTTTCGTTTTCTGCTTGGCCTGTGTGGCGATCACGCGCTGGCCGAAGAAGTGTTTCAGGACACCTGGATGAACCTGATCCGCAGCCAGAGCGCGCTGCGCGAAGCGGTACTGTTCAAAACCTGGCTGTACCAGATCGGCCGCAATCGATTGATTGATCACTGGCGCAAGTACGCTCGCCACCAAGCGGGGCATGCTGAATATGATGAACAGCGGCATGCCCCGCACGACTCGCAACCGAGTCCTGAACAGCAGCTCAGCCTGAGCCGCGATCAGCAGCGTTTGCAGGCCGCCTTGGCAGACTTACCGGCGGAACAGCGCGAGGTGTTTCTGCTGCGTGCCCATGCTGACCTAGAGCTGGCGGAGATCGCCGAACTGACCCAGATACCCGCCGAGACGGTGAAAAGTCGCTTGCGTTATGCCCTACAGAAGTTACGTCGGCTGCTGGCTGACCCGGCCGCCGAGGAGTTGTCCGTATGAATCACGATCAACACACAGCTGATGAGCAGGCGCGGCAGATGCTTGAGCATTTCCGCCAGCACAGTGGCGGTGAGCCCAGCGCGCAGCTGGATGCACAGATTCTGGCGGCAGCCAGCGCGGCAGTGCGCAGTAAGGCTGCCGTAGCCGCCAAGTCGGGTTTGAGTGGCCGCTTGCACCATTGGCTATTCGGTGCAAGCGGCCGGCCACGCTGGTCGCTGGCCTTGGCGGGCGTCGCGTGCCTGGGCATCGGTGTCAGCCTGACCTGGCGTACCTTGGAACAAACCCCCGATGCATTTGATGCCGTGCCCAGCGGCTTGCCCACGGCGCCAGCGGCTGCCCGGATGGCACCGCAGTCGTTACCTGCAGCGACACCGCTGACGGACTCTGCCACGGCTGAGCCAGTCCAGCGCTCGCGGACGGCCCAGCCCGCCCCGGCGCTTCAGGGCTACAGCGCCGATGCTGCCACGGCTGAGAAAAAACGCTCGGCTGCTGCGTCGAGCCCCATGTTAGGTGAAGCGCCAACAGCCGAGGCGCTGCATGAGCAACTGCCGCCAGCGGCCGACCGCGTACCCGCCCAGCGCGCCTTAAGCAAAACGGTTGCGCCCTCAGCCAATCAAGCCGAGCGGCAACTGCGCAGTGAGTTGCAGCGCTTACTCAAGCTACGGAGTGATGGCTGGACGGACGAAGCCGATGCGTTGCTGTTAAAACTGATGCGTGAGTACCCTGAGCTGGATGTAGATGTTCAGTTACAGCAGTTACAGCAGGCAGACTGAGCGCGGTGTGGCAGCGCCTCTGGTTTGCCAGGGCGCGGCGTTGTTACCTCTGGTACGCATTGCAGGCTTGCCAGCGCCAGAGGTAGGGGCGAGCATAGCGGCTTATACCACTGCCTTTGTACCTGCTAATGCCCTCTATCCGAAGCACCTTGTTGCTACTGGCGCTGCTGTTATCAGCGGCCTGCGAGCAAACTGCCAATCCTCCTGCGCCGGCCAAGCCCGAAGCCGTCACGGTGCAGCCCGTGCAAGCGGCAAGCGATAACAGTGCCGCTAAGGCTGAGCCGAAAAAGCCTGCGCTGAGGCGCGCAGAGGAACGCGCTGCTCCCGCCGAAGCGGTTCAAAGCAAGCCTAAAGTTACCCAGCTACCTGAGGTCGAGCCTGCAGAGCCAAATCACCCGCTGGACCTGAAGCTGCGGCCTAACGTGTTTGATCCGCTGCAGCCTGTGGCACCGCTCAGCGAGGAGAGCACCTTACTGCCGCCGCTGTTTACGGAAAAGGTCGAGCCCGACAGCCCCTTTCAGCTCAATGGCAAACTGATCAGCAATGAGCGTGACGGTGACTATTGGCAGTCGATTGAAGGGGCGCAGTTGCAGTTCGAGTTCAAGCAGTAGCCAAGTTTGCGCGGCACTGTTGGCGAGTTTTAGTCAGATGGCGGCAGCCAGATGGCTGGGTTCAAGGCTCAACTTTATATGCGATGGGCGTTTGCCGCCAAACGCTGGGGATGCACGTTCAAGCCAGCGCATGGCACTGGCTGAACGTGCGGCGATCAGGGCTGTTTCGCTGAGTCAGTCGACAAACAAGTCGGTCATCAGTTTGCCGCTCGGGTCATAGCGATAGTGTTCGAAGTCACTCACCCCTTGCTCACGGAGCAACTCTTCGTCGATCAGCAACCGGCCGCTGATGCTGCGCTCACGGCTTGAGAGAATGGCATACGCCGCGTCAGCCATGATCGCGGGCAGACGCGCCGCTTTCATCACCGCGGGGCCGCCGGCTTCGAACTCGATGGCGGCAGTGGCTATCACGGTTTTCGGCCATAGCGAGTTGACGCTGATGCCGTATTTTTTGAATTCCTCATGCATGCCCAAGGTGAGCATGCTCATGCCGTACTTGGTGGTGGTGTAGGGGCCGTAGTTGGCAAACCACTTGGGGTCGAGGTTGAGCGGTGGCGACAGGCTGAGGATGTGGCCCTGGCTTTTTTTCAGGTAGGGCAGTGCGGCCTGGCTGCAGACCATCACCGCGCGGGTGTTGATCTGAAACATCAGGTCGAAGCGCTTGGGCGGCAAGTGCTCGACGCCCATCAACTTGATTGCGCCAGCGTTATTGATCAGTACGTCGATGCCGCCAAAGTGTTCGGCAGCCTTGGCCATGGCCGTTTTCACGGCCTCTTCGTCACGCACGTCGAGTTGCAGGGCCAGGGCTTTACCGCCAGCGGCTTCAACCTCGGCCGCTACCGAGTGGATGGTGCCCGGCAGTTTGGGGTGCGCCTCGGTGCTTTTTGCGGCGATGACGATATTGGCACCGTCGCGCGCAGCGCGCAGCGCGATTTCACGGCCGATACCACGGCTGGCACCGGTGATAAACAGGGTTTTATCTTGCAATGACATGGGCGTGCTCCGTGATTTGTTGTTATTCGTCTGCGTTGCTTTTGTCGGATGGGTATCGCTACGCTCAACCTGCGCGGCCCGCCCCATCCTACGGTTCTGTCACTAAGCCTCTGCGGCTTCGATTTCCACCAACAGCTGGCGGTTTTTCACCTGGTCGCCACGCCCTACACTAATGCGGCGTACCACGCCGTCGATGCTGGCCTTGAGCGGGTGTTCCATCTTCATCGCCTCCAGTACCACCAGCAGTTGGCCCTTGCTGACCTGGCTGCCTTCCTCGACCAATACCTCGACAATTGCCCCATCCATCGGCGCTTTGACGCTGCCCGAGCCAGCGCCAGCCGCGCTGCTGACCGGTTGGTGGGTGATGTCGATGAGTTGCAGGTTGCCGTTATGGCCATACAGCCAGAGGTTGTCGCCCTCCAGGTGATAGGCCAGACGCTGGCGAATGCCGTCCACTTCTAGCGTGGCCCAGCGGCCGTCGCTGGCCAGCAGCGTGAGGCTGACCTGCTGATCGCCGAGGGTGGCCAGTAGCCTGGGCTGCGCACCATCGCTCAATACGTCCAGCGCTACATTGAAAGACTGCTCGGCGTGTTTAAGCACAAAGTGCCAGGGCGCGCTGCCGGCATTACGCCAGCCGGCCAGGCCGCCTTGATGGGCACGGGCATTGGCTGATTGCTGAAATAGCAGGGCGGCAGCGGCAGCCAGTTCAGCGGCGTGTGGCGGTTGTGGGCTGAGGCTCGGGTCCGTGGCGAAATGCTCGGCGATAAACGCGGTGGTGGCGTTACCGGCAGCGAATTCTGGGTGGCTGAGCAGGTTGGCAAGGAAACGCTGGTTGCCGTTGACGCCGAGCAGCACGCAATCCTCGACTGCCCGCACCAGCTTGCGCCGTGCTTCTTCGCGGGTGGCACCGTAGGCGATGACCTTGGCCAGCATCGGGTCGTAAAACGGGCTAATAACCTGACCTTCGAGCAGGCCGTGGTCGATGCGGATGCCGTCACGCAGCGCCGGCTCCCAGCGCAGCGCGGTACCGGTCTGCGGCAGGAAGTTTTGCGTGGCATCTTCGGCGTACAGTCGCACTTCCATAGCGTGGCCGCTCAGACGGATTTCGTCTTGCTTGAGCGGCAGCGCATGGCCTTCGGCAACATGAATCTGCCACGCAACCAAGTCTTGCCCAGTGATCAATTCGGTGACCGGGTGCTCGACCTGCAGGCGGGTGTTCATTTCCAGGAAGAAGAATTCGCCGCTCTGATCGAGCAAGAGCTCTACGGTGCCGGCACCGACATAGTTAACCGATGCAGCGGCCTTAACGGCGGCCTCTCCCATGGCTTGGCGCAGTTCGGGCGTCATCACCGGGCAGGGCGCTTCTTCGACCACTTTCTGGTGGCGGCGCTGCACCGAGCAGTCGCGTTCACCCAGATACACGATGTTGCCCTGGCTATCGCCGAACACCTGAATTTCCACATGACGCGGCTGGATCACCGCGCGTTCGAGAATCAGCTCTCCAGAGCCGAAGGCGTTTTGCGCCTCGGAGCGTGCGGTGCGGATCTGCGCCAGCAGTTCGCTGGACTCATGCACCAGGCGCATGCCACGCCCGCCACCGCCGGCGCTGGCCTTGATCATCAGCGGGTAGCCGATGCGTTCGGCTTCACGGCTTAGGGTCTCGTCATCCTGGGCTGCGCCTTCAAAACCTGGGATGCACGGCACTCCGGCCTCTAGCATGGCGATTTTCGACAGGCGCTTGCTGCCCATCAAGTGGATGGCTTCTACGGTGGGGCCAATAAACACGATGCCGGCGGCTTGGCAGGCGCGGGCAAAATCGGCGTTTTCCGAGAGAAAGCCATAGCCGGGGTGAATCGCATCGGCGCCGGTCTTTTGGGCGGCTTTGATGATGTTGTCGATTACGAGATAGGACTGATTGACCTGCGCCGGGCCGATGCACACGGCTTCATCGGCTTGCTGCACATGGCGGGCGTCGGCATCGGCCGCGGAATACACGGCGACCGTGCGGTAGCCGAGGTCCTGGGCGGTGCGCATCACCCGGCAGGCGATTTCCCCGCGGTTGGCGATCAGAATCTTGTTGAAAGCGGGCATCTGGGTGCTCCTGCTGGCTAGGTTGTATCGCACTGTAGGGTGGGTTGAGGCGCGGAGTGCCGATACCCATCGTGGTTGGTTGATGGGTATCGCTGCGCTCCACCCATCCGACCGTCTGTAGTTATGCCGCTACTGCGCCCACTTCGGCGCGCGTTTTTCTACAAAGGCCATGGTGCCTTCAACACCTTCGGGCCCCGTGACGGCCGCTGCAAACTGTTCGGCGGCGCGGTCCAGCAGCGGGCCAAGGGCTTCATCCTGGCTGGCCAGCAGCAGGGCCTTGGTCTGGGCGTTGGCCTGCGGTGCGCAGCTACGCACTTGGCCCAGCACCTGCTGCAGTCGCGTGTCGATCGCGGCGCTGCTGGCTTCGCTGAAGTGCACCAGGCCCAAACGTTCGGCTTCGCTGCCGTTAAAGCGTGCGGCGGTAAGGGCTAAGCGACGGGTCTGGGTCAGGCCAATGCGCTTAACCACAAAGGGTGCGATCTGCGCCGGCAGAATCCCTAAGGTGGTTTCCGGCAGGCCGAACTTGGCGTCTTGCTGGCAGATGGCAATATCCGAGACGCAGGCCAAGCCAAAACCGCCGCCGAGCACCGCACCTTCCAGCACGGCTATCAGCACCTGTGGTGTGTGTTGCGCTTCTTCCAGTAGGTTGCCGAAGGCGCGGTTCAGGTCGCGGTAGGCGTCGCCCCCCTTGGCGCGGGCACCGGCCATATCCTTGATATCGCCGCCGGCGCAAAAGTGTCCGCCGGCACCGCGCAGCACGATGGCGCGCACGCTCATGTCGCCACGCAGACTGTCCAGCACCGCGCGCAGCTCGCTGACCATGGCCAGGCTCATGGCGTTGCGGCTGTCCGGACGGTTGAGGGTGACGTGCAGCACGCCGGCGTCGAGGTTAAGCAGCAGGGTTTCGCAGTTCGGTAATGGCATGTACGTGTTCCGATACAAGGGGGCGAAGGATGGGCGGGCCGCGCAGGTTGAATGCAGCGATACCCATCAGGTCGGTGGCGATGGGTATCAGCGCTGCGCGCCTCTACCCATCCTACGGCTGCCTGGCTTTAACCTTTCTTTTTGCCCGGCAGAATGCCCATCAGCTTGCAGATGATGCCGAGCATGATTTCGTCGGCACCGCCGCCAATCGACACTAGGCGCACGTCGCGGTAAGCGCGTGATACCGGGTTGTCCCACATGAAGCCCATGCCGCCCCAGTACTGCAGGCAACTGTCGGTGACTTCACGGCCAAGGCGACCGGCCTTGAGTTTGGCCATGGACGCCAGGTTGGTCACATCCTTGCCGTGCACATACTGCTCGGTGGCCTGGTAGACCAGGGCGCGCAGGCACTCGATTTCGGTCTGCAGTTCGGCCATGCGGAAGTGAATGACCTGGTTGTCGATCAGCGCATTGCCGAAGGTCTTGCGCTCTTTGCAGTACTCGATGGTGGCGCTGACGCAGTGCTCGAGGCTCTTGAGCATGTTGGCCGCGCCGAACAGGCGCTCTTCCTGGAACTGCAGCATCTGCATCATGAAGCCCGCGCCTTCATGGCCAATGCGGTAGCGCTGCGGCACGCGCACGTTGTCGAGGAACACCTGGGCGGTCTCCGAGCTGCGCATGCCGAGTTTGTCCAGATGCGGGCTGACGCTGATGCCCGGGGTGTTCATCGGCACCACGATCAGCGATTTGTTGACGTGCGGCTTGTCGTCGCTGGTGTTGGCCAGCAGGCACATAAAGTCGGCTGAAGGCGAGTTGGTGATCCACATCTTGCTGCCGTTGATCACGTAGTCATCGCCGTCTTTCTTGGCGGTGGTTTTCAGCCCGGCCACATCCGAACCCGCGCCGACTTCGGAGACGCCGATGCAGCCGACCATCTCGCCGCTGATCGCCGGCTTGAGGAACTCCTCACGCAGCTCGTCGGAACCGAAGCGTGACAGAGCAGGGGTGCACATGTCGGTCTGCACGCCGATGGACATCGGAATGCCGCCGCAGTGGATGGTGCCGAACTCTTCGGCAGCGACGATCGAGTAGCTGTAGTCCAGGCCCATGCCGCCGAATTTCTCCGGCTTGGAGATGCCCAGCAGGCCCAGGTCACCGGCTTTCTTGAAAATCTCGTGAATCGGGAAGCGACCGTCTTTTTCCCACTGTTCGACGTGTGGGTTGATTTCCTTGTCGACGAAGTTACGAACGGTGCGGCGTAGCTCTTGGTGTTCTTGGGTGAAGATCATTTTTATTCTCCGAATGATTACAGGCGGGCTACGCCGAATGAATTGGCTTTAAGCGGGCGTACAGCGGCTTCGGCACAGATATCCAGCAGGTAGCCGAGCAGTTTGCGCGTGTCGCGCGGGTCGATCAGGCCGTCGTCCCACAGGCTGGCCGTGCCGTACAAGGCGGTCGACTGGCTGTCGAGCTTCTGCGCGGTGACGGTTTCCAGCATGTCGAGCATCTTCGGGTCGGCTTCTTTGCCTTCCTTCAGGTGTTTTTCCTCGGTGACGATGCGCAGCACTTTGCCGGCCTGAGCGCCGCCCATCACCGCGGTTTTGCTGTTGGGCCAGGCGAAAATAAAGCGCGGGTCCAGGCCACGGCCGCACATGGCGTAGTTGCCAGCACCGTAAGAGCCGCCGACGACAATGGTCAGTTTCGGCACCGTGGCGTTGGCCACTGCCTGGATCATCTTCGAGCCGTGCTTGATCACGCCTTGCTGTTCCGACTCGGTGCCGACCATAAAGCCGGTGGTGTTATGGAAGAACAGAATCGGCGTGTTGCTCTGCTCGCATAGTTGGATAAATTGCGCCGCCTTGGCCGCACCTTGCGGGGTGATCGGGCCGTTGTTGCCGATAAAGCCACAGGGCTGGCCTTCGATCTGCAAATGGCCGCAGACGGTCTGGTTGTCGAACTCGTTCTTGAAGTCGAGAAAGGCCGAGCCGTCGGCGATACGGGCGATGATTTCGCGCACGTCGTAGGGTTTTTTCGGATCTGACGGCACCAGGCCGAGCAGCTCTTCGGCCGGGTACAGCGGTTCGCTGTAGCGCTTGGCCGGGCGTGCGGGTAGCTGGGCATTCCACGGCAGCATGGCGAGAATATCGCGGGCAATGCGCACGCCGTCAGCATCGTTCTCGGCCAGGTATTCGGCGGTGCCGGCGACCTGTGCGTGCATTTCGGCGCCGCCCAGTTGCTCATCGGTGGCGATTTCGCCGGTGGCAGCTTTTAGCAGCGGTGGGCCGGCGAGGAACATCTTGGCTTTACCACGTACCACCACCACGTAGTCTGACAGCCCCGGCTGGTAAGCCCCGCCAGCAGTCGACGAGCCGTGTACCACGGTGATCTGCGGCAGGCCCATGGCGGACATGCGCGCCTGGTTGGCAAAACCGCGTGCGCCTTCGACGAAGATATCGGCGGCATAGTTGAGGTTGGCGCCGCCACTTTCCGCCAGGGTTACCAGCGGCAGTTTGTTCTCGACGGCGATCTGTTGCAGACGCAGGGTTTTCTTCAGCCCGGTAGGGGAGATAGTGCCGCCTTTGATCGCGCTGTTACTGGCGGTGATCAGGCAACGTACCCCGGCGATATAGCCGATGCCGGAAATGATCCCGCCACCGGCCTGGGTGCCGTCCTTGTCATCGTGCAGCTTGTAGCCGGCCAGCGAGGACAACTCAAGAAACGGCGCGCCGGGATCCAGCAGCAAATTAAGGCGTTCACGCGGCAGCAGTTGGCCGCGCTTGTTGAATTTTTCCTTGGCGGCAGCGGCCTTGTTCAGGCAGTTCTGCTCGATCTCGCGAAAGCTCGCCACAGCGGCGAGCATCGCCTCGCGGTTCTTGGCGAAATCGTCGCCATGCACATCGATCTCGGATTGGATAACCGGCATAGGGGCTTACTCCTGATCTTTCAGCACATCGGGCATATAGGCCCGGTGGAAGCCGTTATAGGTCTCGCTGTTTTTCGCCTTGCCCAGCGTCCAGGCACGGGTGCCCTGGCTGGCGGCCCCGTCGATGCGGATGGTGTTGCCGCTGATAAAGTTGGCCCCTGGCGTGAGCAGGAAGACGATGGCCGCGGCCACCTCTGATTCGCTGCCGATGCGCTGCAACGGCACGTGATCCTTGAGTGAGCGGATCATGCTTTTCATGGATTCGGGGTAGGTGTCCATGCCGCTGGAGGCGATCCAGCCCGGCGCTACGGCATTTACCCGCACGCCGGCGTGGCCCCACTCGTAGGCGGCGGTTTTGGTGAAGTTCTCCATGCCGGCGCGCGCCGCGCCGGAGTGGCCCATGCCGGGCATGCCGCCCCACATGTCGGCGAGCATGTTGACGATGCTGCCGCCGTGCTTGCTCATGCTTTGCAGGAACACTTCCTTGGCAATCAGAAAACCACCGACCAGGTTGGTGCGCACCACGGTCTCGAAGCCTTTCTGGTTAATGCCGATCAGCGGCGCAGGGAACTGGCCGCCGGCATTGTTGACCAGGTGGTGGATCTGCCCGCGCTCGGCGACCACGGTTTTGACCATGGCCTTGACCGCGTCTTCGTCACGGATATCGCAGACCTGAAAGCTGGCGCTGCCGCCGTCTGCGCTGATTTCGCTGCAGGTGGCGTCGAGTTTTTCCAGCTTGCGTCCGACCAGCACCACATGCGCGCCCAGGTGGGCCAGCTCATGAGCGGTGCAACGGCCGATACCGCTGCCGCCGCCGGTGACCATGATGGTCTGGCCGCTAAACAAGCCGGGTTTAAATACCGAGTCGTAGCGCATGCTTATTGTCCTTGTTCGAGGCTGGCGGCGAGCGCCTGTGGCACTGGCACCGGAAACTCCAGCAGCTGCTGAGCAAAGGCCTTGCCTTGCGGGTCGATGCGCAAGCTGGCGATGCCGCCGCCGCCCAGGGCGTTCTCCAGCAGGAAGTTCAAACTGTGGCTGGCGGGCAGGTACCAGCGCGTAACCTTGCCGTGCTGTGGGTCGAGGGCGTGCTGCATCCATTCGGCCACGGCCGCCTCGCTCAGCGCAGCGGCGATCCAGGCCAAGTACTCGGGCTTTCTGGCCATTACGCCGATATTGCTGTGGTTGCCCTTGTCGCCGGAGCGCGCCACGGCCAGCTTGATTAGCGGCACGCAGGCGTCAGCCTCAGTGCTTGGCAGTGGCGCGGCGATATCCGTGGCGATCTGCGTGCTATCTAGAGCCTCGATTTGCGGCAGGGCGACGGGGGTACGTTCGCCGTTCAGTTCCACTTCCAGCGCGCAGGCGCTTTTGTCGGCAAGGAAGCTGAACAGGCGGATCACTGGGTAAACACTCGGGCGGCCGCCGACTATGCCCGTTAGGCCGGGTGCCATGCCGGTGGCGGCTTGGGCGATCTCGCGGGAGAACAACACCAGGGCTTCTTTTTTGGCGTGACGCACGGCGATCTTGATGACGATCTCGCGGCTGTCGGTGCGTTGGCCGTGAGCGCCGTAGGTGGCTTCTGAGCCCAGCAGTTCGATGCTGACTTCTTTATACGGCCCCCAGCCGCGCTCAGCGAACAGCTCTTCGGTCTTGTTGATGATCGCCTGGCTGACGCGTTGGGCTTTTTTCAGCGCATCGATGCCGGCCATCAGGCAGCTGGCGGTGCAGCGGAAACCATCAGGGTAGGTGGCGCTGACCTTGTACTGATCGGTCGGCGGCAGGCCGCGTGCGCCTTTTAGCTCAACCCGATGCGGGCCAACCTGGCTCAGCTCGACCTGGGTGAAATCGCAGACCACGTCAGGCAAGTAATAGGCCCGTGGGTCGCCGATCTCATAGAGCATTTGCTCGCCCACGGTGAAGGTGCTGATCAGGCCGCCGCTGCCTTCTGGTTTACTCACGACAAAGCTGCCGTCGGCGGCCACTTCCACCACCGGGAAGCCGATGTGTTCGTAGTCCGGCACGCTTTGCCAGTCGGTGAAATTTCCACCGCTGCACTGTGCGCCGCATTCGATGATGTGCCCGGCCAGTGCGGCTTGAGCCAGCTGGTTGTAGTCGTCCCAGGCCCAGTTGAACTCATGCACCAGCGCGGCGCTGACCACCGCACTGTCGACCACGCGGCCAGTAATCACAATGTCCGCACCGAGTTTCAATGCTTCGACGATGCCCGGTGCGCCCAGATAGGCGTTAACCGACACACAGAAGGGCGGTAGCGCGGCGCCGCTAAACATCTCCACGGTGCCGGCCTTGGCCAACTCGCCGAGCTTGGCTTGCAGGTTGTCGCCATGCAGCACGGCAATCTTCAGCTCGACCCCGGCCTGCTCGCAGGCACTGGCAAGGGCCGCCGCGCAGGCGCTGGGGTTAACCCCGCCGGCGTTGCTGATCACACGAATTTGCTTGGCGGCGATGTCCTGCAGCAACGGCGCGAGGGTTTCGACGAAATCGGTGGCGTAGCCGGCGTCGGGTTTCTTCATCCGCGCCCCGGCCATGATCGACATGGTCACTTCGGCCAGATAGTCGAATACCAGGTAATCCAGTTCGGTGCCATTTACCAACTGGGCGGCGGCGGTGCTGGTATCCCCCCAAAACGCGGAAGCACAGCCGATGCGTACGGTTTTAGTCATTGCGATAGGTCCCGCCACACATGAATAAGGTGATTTGAAGGCTACCAAGCAAGCGCTTGGTTGAAAAGCCCTTGGGTGAATCTTTCTGCTTCAAATGCACCCAAGCGCTTGCTTGGGTGGCCGGCTCAGCATAAATTTCACCAATAACGACAAGCACTTGGATGCAAACGCAGAGGGTGTTGGATTCAAGGCGATAAGGCGGGAGAGTATTTAGCGTGGATGATCAACAAGCGCAGGCGGTGATGCAGGATCTGGTGGCCAGTGGGCAGGTCACCGATCCGGACAGTGCGCGCGGCAAACTGCTGCAAACCGCAGCGCACCTGTTTCGCAGTAAGGGTTATGAGCGCACCACGGTGCGTGATCTGGCCAGCGCTGTGGGCATTCAGTCCGGCAGCATCTTTCATCACTTCAAGAGTAAGGACGAAATCCTCCGCTCGGTGATGGAGGAAACCATCCGCTACAACACCGCGCTGATGAATGCCTCGCTGGCTGAAGCGAGCGATCTGCGCGGCCGGGTGCTGGCGCTGATCCGCTGTGAGTTGCAGTCGATCATGGGCGGCACTGGCGAGGCGATGGCGGTGCTGGTGTATGAATGGCGCTCGCTGTCAGAGCCTAGCCAGGCGTTTATCCTCGAACTGCGTGACAACTACGAGCAGCTCTGGCTTGAGGTGCTGGGTGAGGCTAGTGCGGCCGGCTATTTCAAGGCCGACCCTTTTATTATGCGGCGCCTGCTTATGGGGGCGCTCAGCTGGACCAATACCTGGTTCCGTCCCGAGGGCGCGGTATCGCTCGATCAGCTAGCCGAAGAAGCCCTGTCACTGGTTATTAAGGAAGCCTGAGCAAATTGAGCTACGCTTAGATGGCACTTTGATAGTATTTTGGCGTCAACGGGCTGCAGATTTTCCGGTGCACCCACGCAGTTGCAATACCTTGTCTGCTCCGAGGTTTTCGCTTGGCCATGCTGTTAAAAGCGTTACTACTTGGCTTGATGCTCTCTGCGGCCTGCTTTGCGCAGGCTGTAGAAGAGGTGCGAGTGGGGGCCTATCATTTCCCGCCCTATGCAATTAAACCGGAAAGTCAGCAGGTAGGCGGCCTGCTGCCGGAGTTGCTGCAAGCGCTTAATCAATTGCAGAGCGACTACCGCTTCACCCTCGTCGCCACCTCGGTCATGCGCCGTTACCGTGATATGCAAAGTGGTCGCTTCGATCTGATGTTCTTCGAGTCGCCAGGCTGGGGTTGGCAGGGTGTCCCGCATGCACCGCTGGATTTGCGCATCGAAGATGCCGAGGTGTATGTCACACGCCAGCAGGCGGGGCGTGACGAGAGCTACTTCGATGATCTCAAGGGCAAGCGTATGGCCCTTTACAGTGGCTATCACTATGGCTTTGCCGGGTTCAACTCGGACAAGCAGTTCCTGACGGATAACTTCCGTGCCGTGCTGACTTATTCACATGACAGCAACCTGAATATGCTGCTGCGCGACCGAGCCGATGTGGCAGTAATCACCCGCTCTTACTTGCGCGCCTACCAGCAGCGCTACCCGGAGCAGAGCCGCGCCTTGCTGATTTCCGAGCGCGTCGATCAGTACTATCGCCATCACGCACTGTTGCGTCCTCGAGCGCCCATCCAGCCTGAGCAGTTTATGGCGCTGTATGAGGCGCTCCATGATAATGGGGCGCTGGAGAAAATTTTCAGTCGTTATCAGATCCGCGTCGTACCCGCTGCAGCGGATAGCTCAACCACCGCTACAACAGATTGACGGCCCCTCGGCATCAACCCTCGCGAGCGTCCTTGGCCTCTTGCTCAAGCTCGCGCTGCCGAATCTTGCTCAGCTGTTCCTCGCTCAACGGCAGTGGCTTGGCGGTGCGCAGCAGCACCATCAGGCCACCGACGATGGAGCCCAGCACCACAAGCATCAATAGCCAGATATACCAAGTCATGGGGCGCTCCTCGTGTGTGGGGGAGTGTTCACCATAACCTGCCAGCGGCTGGTCTGTCAGATCAGCCGCTGACACTGGCCTAGCGGCGAACCTGCTTGAGGGTTTCGGCGATGAGGAAGGCCAACTCCAGCGACTGGTCGGCGTTCATCCGGGGGTCGCAGTGGGTGTGGTAGCGATCCGACAGCCCCGCTTCGGTAATCGGTCGTGCGCCGCCGATGCACTCGGTGACGTTCTGCCCGGTCATCTCGATGTGGATACCGCCGGCGTAACTGCCTTCAGCTTGGTGTACCGCGAAGAACTGCTTCACCTCATTGAGGATCTGCGCAAAGTCGCGGGTCTTGTAGCCGCTGCTGGCCTTGATGGTGTTGCCGTGCATCGGGTCGGAGCTCCACAGCACCTGGCGACCTTCGCGTTGCACGGTCTGGATCAGGCGCGGCAGGCCCGCTTCGACCTTGTCTGCGCCCATGCGCACGATCAGGTTGAGGCGGCCGGGATCGTTGTCTGGGTTGAGGATGTCGATCAGGCGGATCAGTTCTTCACTGTCCATGCTCGGGCCGACTTTAACCCCGATCGGGTTACCGACGCCGCGCAGGAACTCGACATGCGCACCATCTAACTGACGGGTGCGGTCGCCGATCCACAGCATATGCGCCGAGCAGTCGTAGAAGTCACCGGTGAGGCTGTCCTTGCGTACAAAGGCTTGCTCGTAGTTCAGCAGCAATGCTTCGTGGGCGGTAAAGAAGCTGGTTTCGCGTACTTGCGCCGCGCCATCCATGCCGCAGGCACGCATAAAGGCCAGGGTCTCGTCGATGCGCCCGGCCAATTGGCTGTATTTCTCGCCAAGGTCGGAGTTGGCAATAAAGTCGAGGTTCCACTGGTGCACCTGATGCAGGTCGGCAAAGCCGCCCTGGGCGAAGGCGCGCAGCAGGTTCAGGCTGGCGGTGGACTGGTGGTAAGCCTGCAGCAGTCGCTCTGGGTCTGGCACGCGGCTTTTCTCGTCGAAGCCGATGCCATTGACGATGTCGCCGCGGTAGGCCGGCAGCGTCACGCCGTCGATGGTTTCATCGTTGGCCGAGCGTGGCTTGGCGAACTGCCCGGCCATGCGTCCGACCTTCACTACCGGGCAACCGGCAGCAAAGGTCATGACGATGGCCATCTGCAGCAGCACTTTGAAGGTGTCACGGATTTTCGCCGCACTGAACTCGGCGAAACTCTCGGCACAGTCGCCGCCCTGCAGCAGAAACGCGCGACCCTGAGTCACCTCGGCAAACTGACGGCGCAGTTCGCGGGCTTCACCGGCAAATACCAGCGGCGGATAGCTGGCAAGCTTTTGCTCGACATCCAGTACATGCGCGGCATTCGGGTATTGCGGTTGTTGCTGGATGGGTTTGCTTCTCCAGCTTTCAGGGCTCCAGGCTTGCGACATCGTGGCTCTCGGCTTTAGTCAAATCAGGCGGACCTGCATGGTAACCGATACGCCTCGCCCAGTAAGCCGATAGCCGTGATAGAGCTGCTGTATCGGTTGGCGCGCTTGCGTGTAACCGACAAAGCCGAAACGCATGCCTGTGCCTGTGCCTGTGCCTTTGGCGTGCTGTGCACCGCCTCATAGGTTGGCAGTGATAGTCGCGTGCGGGGCCAGTTGCGGTATTTTTATGGCTGTAGTTGCCCAGGCTTTAAGCCCTTGAAACGCCTGCTGGCTAATTATTGCGTGACCCAGGCCAGGCACCTCAATGACAATTGCCGCCTTTCCTCGGCCTGAAGCGGTCGGGGATGTCACGGTGGAGAGTGCGGGATGCCAGGTTTACCTCCGGTCGATCAAATGCCAGAACCAGTATTGATTGCCGAAGTTCGCGATGCCCACGGTGTGATTCAAGTGGTTGAAATGGGAGCTTATCGCTTTCTCGAATTTGGCGAGGCCATCGAGCAGAGCTGCATCTATATGCCGGACCCAAGTTGGCTGGAGTACGACTACACCCGCGCCATGCTGCTTGGTGCGCTGTGCCATGAATACCCGGAAACGGCACTGTTTCTCGGGTTGGGTGCCGGCAACCTGACCCAGGCGTGCCTGAAGTTTCTGCCGTTGGACGATGTCGAGGTGATCGAGCTGCGCGCCGATGTGCCGCGTCTGGCCATGGAGCATATGGGTCTGGCCGATGACCCTCGGCTGACCATTCGCATTGGTGATGCTTTGGAGTTGCTGGAAAGCGCGGAAAAGACTGATTTGTTGTTTGTTGATCTGTACACCGACCACGGCCCGGCGACTGGGCATCTGGCTTGGCGCTTTCTGGAAAACTGTCAGAAGCAGCTTAACCCTGGTGGTTGGTTGATCATCAATCAATGGGCCGGCAGCGACGGCAAGCCGCTTGGCGCACCGCTGCTGCGCGGTCTTTACCATCGGCATTACTGGGAATGCCCGGTGAAGGAGGGCAACGTGGTGTTGCTGGTGCCGGCTGATATGGACCAGGAACTCGATCTCGACGAGTTGCGCCGCCGTGATGCCTTGCTCGCCCCGCAGTTGGGCTACTCGCTGGAGTCATTGATTAAAGCGGTACGCCCGGCGTCCTGAGCAGAGCGCCGGGCGGCCTGGTCAGCGACCTTTGAAGTCGCCCGGGCGTCGCTCCAGCATGGCCTTGACGCCTTCCTGGGCGTCTTCGCTGACCATCAGATGGGTGATGGTCGGGTGCAGGTTGGCAGCGGCGGCGGCCGGACCTTCGTGCACCGCCTGGCGGGCCGAAGCCAGGGTGGCCTGCACGCCCAGTGGTGCCTGGGCGGCAATTCGTTCGGCCAGCCACAGGGCTTGGGGCAGCAACTCCTCGCTGGCCAGCACTTCTTGTACCAGCCCCAGGCGATAGGCCTCGTGAGCGTCGAACTCGTCACCGGTGAGCAGCCAGCGCATGGCGTTGCCCCAGCCCGCCGTTTGGTGCATGCGCAAGGTCGCGCCGCCAAATGGGAAGATGCCGCGCTGCACTTCCATCTGGGCAAAACGGGTGTTGCTCGCGCAGAGGTTGATGTCCGAGGCCAGCATCAGCTCGATACCGATGGTGAAGCAGTAACCGTGCGCGGCGACTATCACCGGTTTGCTTACCCGCGGCCCACCGAATACGCCCCAGGGGTCGCAGCCGCCAGCGGGGATTTGCCAGCCGGCGGCAAACTGCGCCGCCACATTGGCCAGGTCCAAACCCGCAGTGAAATGCTCGCCGTGGGCAAAGATCAGCGCCACCCGCGCTTCGCTGTCGCGCTCGAATTCACCGTAGGCCAGGCACATGTCATCGAGCATGGGCAGGTCGAAGGCGTTGCGTTTGTTCGCTCGGTCCAGGCCAATCAACATGATATGGCCACGTTTTTCACGGCTGACGCGACCGCTGGTGCTAGAAGACATGATTAGGAGTCCTTGTGCGCAGGGTGAGTGAATTGGGGCTTGCGGCTGTTGTGGCGTTTCAGTTTGAGGCTATCAGATGATCGCGGTATGGCACGCGAGAGGTGTTGCTTACGCATTTTTATTGAAAAGCAGGCACATCAGTCCGCTTTTCCGGTATAGTGCGCGCCGGTCAATTCTTGGCCACGTTCAGGTAGTACAGCTCGCCCGAAGGTTAACTTTGGCAGTTAGTCCGTTTTGCGGACTATCCTTGACGATTCATTTATCACACGTTTTCGCAAATCCCCGCCGACATGGCTGCCAGGGTGACTTTCGGGTCTTACACGGCATGCGTAGCTTTGGAATATGGGTCTTTGCGGATGCACTTGAGGCAGACCCATGACCCAGGAAACCGGCGGCTTCGCCGCTCTCGATCTCCATCCCAATGTTCTCGCTGCTGTAATTGCTACTGGCTATGAAGAGCCGTCGGCCATTCAGATTCAAGCGATTCCAGTAATTCTGGCTGGCCACGACATGATCGGCCAGGCGCAGACCGGTACCGGTAAAACCGCTGCCTTCGCCCTGCCAATTCTCAGCCGTATCGACCCGGCCAAGCGTCAGCCACAAGCGCTGATCCTCGCCCCGACACGTGAGCTGGCGTTGCAGGTTGCCACCGCGTTTGAAACCTATTCCAAGCAAATGCCGGGCGTCAATGTCATCGCCGTGTACGGCGGTGCACCGATGGGTCCACAGCTTAAAGCGATCCGTAATGGCGCGCAGATTGTTGTGGCCACGCCGGGGCGTCTGGTTGACCACCTGCGTCGTGACGAGAAAGTGCTGTCGACTATTCAGCACCTGGTCCTCGACGAAGCCGACGAGATGCTCAAGCTGGGCTTTATGGATGACCTCGAAGTCATCTTCAAGGCCATGCCGGAAAGCCGTCAGAGCGTGCTGTTCTCCGCCACGCTGCCGCACTCGATCCGTGCCATCGCGGAAAAGCACCTGCGTGACCCCAAGCACGTCAAGATCGAAACCAAAACCCAGACCGTAACTGCGATTGAGCAGGTGCATCTGATGGTTCACGCCGACCAGAAGCATGCTGCCGTACTGCGACTGCTGGAAGTCGAAGAGTTCGACGCGCTGATCGGTTTCGTACGCACCAAGCAAGCCACCCTGGATCTGGCCGCCGCGCTGGAAGCCAAGGGTTACAAGGCTGCTGCCCTGAACGGTGACATCGCGCAGAACCAGCGTGAGCGCGTCATCGACTCGCTGAAAGATGGCCGTTTGGACATCGTCATTGCCACCGACGTTGCCGCTCGCGGCCTCGACGTGCCGCGCATCACCCACGTGATGAACGTGGACATGCCGTACGACCCAGAGTCTTACGTGCACCGTATTGGCCGTACTGGTCGTGCCGGCCGTACCGGTCGTGCGCTGCTGCTGGTCACCCCGCGTGAGCGCCGCATGCTGCAAGTGATCGAGCGCGTCACCGGGCAAAAAGTCGGTGAGGTCAAACTGCCGGACGCCCAGCAAGTGCTGGACGCTCGCATCAAGAAGCTGACCAACAGCCTGGCACCACTGGTGGCGGATGCTGAAGCCAGCCACGGTGAGCTGCTGGATCGTCTGACTGCTGACATTGGTTGCACCCCGCGTGCTTTGGCTGCGGCCCTGCTGCGCAAGGCCACTAACGGTCAGGCGCTGACCCTGGCTGAAGTTCAGCGTGATCAGCCGCTGGTACCTGGTAGCGGTGGTGCTCCGCGTGAACGCAGCGAGCGCAGTGAGCGTCCTGATCGTGAAGGCAGCCGCGAGCGTCGTGCTCCAGTGCCGCTGGGTGAAGGTCGTGCACGTTGCCGTACCGCGCTGGGTGCGCGTGATGGTATCGCCGCGAAGAACCTGCTCGGCGCGATCCTCAATGAAGGCGGTCTGGCCCGCGAAGACATCGGGCGCATTCAGGTGCGTGAGAGCTTCAGCCTGGTCGAGCTGCCGGAAGAGGGTCTCGATCGTCTGTTGGGCAAGCTGAAAGACACCCGCGTCGGTGGCAAGCCGCTCAAGCTGCGTCGTTATCGCGAAGATTGATCCTTCGCTAAATAAAAAGCCCCGCCTAGTGCGGGGCTTTTTTATGTCTGCGGTTTGCCGGCTAGGGCTCAGGTGAAGCTGTAAATATCCATCCCCAGGGCGCCCAGGGTGAAGCCGCTGTGTTCGACCTTGAACTGCCCACCGGCAGCCTCGGCAAAGAACAGTGGTAGCAGGTGCTCGTCGCTGGGGTGGTTGCGCAGGGCATGCGGCGCTTGTCGGCGATAGTCTTGCAAGGCCGCGTGATCCTGCTGACTCAGCTTGTCGACCACCCAGTCGCGGAAGGCCTGGGCCCAGGGTTCGATGCTCTCTGGCCGCGCTTGCCAATCCAGCTCGCCGAGGTTGTGGGTGATGCTGCCTGAGCCGATCAGCAGCACACCTTGCGTACGCAAGCTGGCGAGGGCCTGGCCGATTTGGCGCTGCAATCCCGGACCCTGCTGGCTGGGAAGGGAAACCTGTACCACCGGTATATCGGCTTGCGGGTACATCAATCGCAGTGGCACCCAGGCGCCGTGATCCAGTGGCCGCTCGGCATCCAGTTGCGCAGGCAGGCCAGCCTGGGCCAGCAGCTGCACGATCTCGCCCGCTAGCAGGGGATCGCCAGGGGCCGGGTAGTGCAGCTGATAGAGTTCAGGCGGGAAGCCATGGAAGTCATGCCAGGTGTCCGGTTTGCCAGCGCTGCCGACCCGCAGTTCGCGGCTTTCCCAGTGCGCTGAAACCAGCACAATGGCGCGTGGTTTCGCTAGCTGCTGAGCCAGGCGGGTGATGGCGGTGCCGCTGGCGCCGGGTTGCAGGGCGAGCATGGGTGAGCCGTGGGAGATAAACAGGCTGGGTAATAACATGGCGAGTTCCTGAGCAGTTATCTGTATCTTCTATCAGTCAGGCTGTGCATAAAAGCGCAAATATCCCAGTGTTTTCATCGTATTTGTAGATGAGTTGTCTGTGGGACGAATCTTTTGACCTTGTTGGCTGCTTTGCGCCAGGATCCTCATCTGAATATTTACAGGAGTCGTTATGCACGCAGAGTTTTGGCAGGCGCGTTGGTCGCGCAGTGAGATTGGCTTCCACCTCTCCGAGGTCAATCCTTACCTGCAGCGTTACTGGCCGGCGCTGGAGTTGGCTCAGGGTGCGCAGGTGCTGGTGCCGTTGTGCGGTAAGAGCGTAGATATGGCCTGGCTGGCTGGGCAGGGTTATCAGGTGATCGGTATTGAGTTGGCGCAGCGCGCCGTGGAAGACTTTTTTGCTGAGCATGGGCTTGAGCCGCAGATCAGTCAGGATGGCGTGTTCCAGGTCTACCGAGCCGGCGCAGTGACGATTTACTGTGGGGATTTGTTCGCCTTGGAGCCTCGGCATGTGGCGCAGTGCAGCGCGCTGTATGACCGTGCCGCCTTGATTGCCCTGCCCGAAGCCATGCGTGAGCGCTATGTCGCCCGCTTGGCTGAGCTGCTACCGGGCTCTATCCAGGCGTTACTAGTCGCGCTTGACTACGATCAGGGGCAAATGGACGGGCCGCCTTTTGCGGTGAATGAAGCGCAAGTGCAACGTTTGCTCGCCAGGCATTGGCAGATTGAGCTGTTGGAAGAGTGTGATGTGCTGGGGCAGAACTGGAGGTTTTTGCAGCGTGGGCTCAGCCGCCTGGATGAGCGGGTGTATCGACTGCAGCGTCAATAAATCAGTGTGCTTGCTCTAGCGTTAAGCCGTCTGCTGATGGCTTAACGCGTTGTGTTGGCGGCTTGGCGGGTCATACCGCCTCGATGGCGATTTTCTCGAATACCTCCGGCGTCAGCGCTGCCAAGCCATAGCTGTCGAGCACCTCGCGAGGATGTTGCTCACCGGGGAAGCTACTGTCGATCATGCTCAGAAGTTGCAGGCCGCGATCGGTCAGCACAAAGTTTTCACCGTTACCGCCTTGGCTCTCCGGGCGCGGGGCAATAAACCCAGCCTTGAGCAATTGAGCTTCGTATTTTGTGGCTTGGGCCTTGAGCGCATCCAGATCATCGACAGGATGCCCGGCTTGGCCCGCTTCGGCGGCTAATTCTTCGGCATAGGCGCGTGGGGCAAAGCGCTCATCGGCAGTGTTTTGCACTTCATGCAGCAAGCGTTCGATAAGATCCCAGTCGTATTTCATGTGAGTGTCTCCCGTTATCGTTGAGCTCGGTGCCTGTCCGAGAGCTAATCAATCTTTGGGTTTAACCTTCTTAAAATCCGACTCGGGGTGGTGGCTTAAGTTCGCTTAGTGCCCACGGCCCGCAGCTGAGGACGTCTGCGCGGGTTAATAAAAATGGCGACCCGAGGGTCGCCATTTTTATAGTCTGTGCTTGACTTAGCCGCGCTGACGCAGGGCTTCGATACGCTGCTCCAGTGGCGGATGAGTCATCAGTAGGCCAGCCAAGCCGTTTTTCAGGCCGCCGTTAATGCCGAAGGCCATCATGCTGTTGGGCATGTGCACCGGCACTTCCTGTTCGGCGCGCAGGCGCTGCAGGGCGGCGATCATTGCGCCAGTGCCGGCCAGGCGGGCACCGGCTTCGTCGGCCTTGAATTCGCGCTTACGCGAGAACCACATGACGATGATGCTGGCCAGGATGCCGAGTATCAGCTCAGCAAAGATGGTGGCGACGAAGTAACCAATGCCTGGGCCGTCTTCGTTTTTCAGGATGACCTTGTCGACGAAGTTGCCGAAGATCCGCGCGAAGAACATCACGAAGGTGTTCACCACGCCCTGAATCAGCGCCAGGGTGACCATGTCGCCATTGGCCACGTGGCCGATTTCGTGGGCCAGAACGGCTTTTACTTCGTCGGGCGAGAAGCGCTCCAGCAGGCCCTGGCTGACGGCAACCAGGGCATCGTTCTTGTTCCAGCCGGTGGCAAATGCGTTGGACTCGTACGCCGGGAAAATACCGACTTCCGGCATCTTGATTCCGGCTTCGCGGGACAGCTCTTCCACGGTCTGTAGCAGCCATTGCTCGTGGCGGGTGCGTGGTTGGGTGATGATTTCGGTCTTGGTGCTCATCTTCGCCATCCACTTGGACAGCAGTAGCGAGATCAGCGAGCCGGCGAAACCGAACACGGCGCAGAAAACCAGCAGGCTGCCATAATTCTGGCCGGTAAAGCGGTCAACCCCAAGTAACTTCAGGGTGATGCTGGCGATGATCAACACCGCAATGTTGGTGGCCAGGAACAGCATAATGCGCATCATGGTGTATTGAGACTCCTCAAGGGGAATAGCTATCAGACCGCTGTACAACCATGGATTGGCTGCTTCGCCTGGTTGTGCAGCGGCCTGCTGTTAGTTATGTCGGCTATATAAGGGCGCGCCCCCCGGCACTTCAACCCGGCGACTATTTCAAACTATGTCGCTTGTACCGTTTAGGCTGCTTTCAAACAGCAGGCGGGTGAGGCGGGCGACGCGTTCGCCGTGCCGTTGGCCCAGCGCTTCACGCAGCTGGAACGCCAGGGTGGCATGGACGCGGCGCACGCTGGGCGGCAGCGCATCGCCTTCACGCAAGGCGTGGGGCACACCGCGGGTCAGGCGCAGAAAGCCTTTTTCGCTGAGCACGGCCTGATCCAGGGCGTCGTAGCCAATGGTGGTGTCGAAGCGGATGTAGCCTTCCTCGGCCAGCCACAACAGCGCGCCCAGGCAGCTTTGGTGGCGTGGCGTGGGCAGGCCGAATTCGTCAGGCTCTTCACGGCCGATCAGGTCTTCGACATACAGCGCGGCTTTGCTGGGAAACGCCTGGTACAGGGTCAGCATGCCGGCGGCGGCGTCCTTGTAAAAGTCGTCGATCTGCAGGTCCATGGGGTTACTGCTGGTAAGTTTTGAGGAAGCTACCAATCCGGCCGATGGCCATTTCCAGCTCATCCACGCGCGGCAGGGTGACCACGCGGAAGTGATCCGGCCATGGCCAATTGAAGGCGGTGCCTTGCACGATCAACAGTTTTTCCGAAAGCAGCAGGTCGAGAACGAATTTCTCGTCGTTGTGGATCGGGCAGATTTTTGGATCAATCTTCGGGAAGGCATACAGCGCGCCCATGGGTTTGACGCAGCTAACGCCTGGGATGTCGTTGAGCAGCTCCCAGGTGCGGTTGCGTTGCTCCAGTAGGCGGCCTTGTGGCAACACCAGGTCATTGATGCTCTGGTAGCCGCCCAGGGCCGTTTGGATCGCGTGTTGGCTCGGCACGTTGGCGCACAGGCGCATGTTGGCGAGTATGTCGATGCCTTCGATATAGCTTTGTGCGCGGTGCTTGGGCCCGGAAATTGCCACCCAGCCAGAGCGAAAGCCCGCTACACGGTAGGACTTGGACAGACCGTTGAAGGTCAGGCAGAGCACGTCCGGGGCCAGCGAGGCGGTGGAAATGTGCTGGGCTTCGTCGTAGAGGATCTTGTCGTAGATCTCGTCGGAGAACAGCACCAGATTGTGCTGGCGCGCCAGTTCGACGATGTCCATCAGCACTTCTTTGGAGTACACCGCACCGGTGGGGTTGTTCGGGTTGATCAACACCAGCGCTTTAGTGTTCGGGGTGATCTTGGCCTTCATGTCAGCGATATCGGGGAACCAGCCGGCTTGCTCATCGCACAGGTAATGCACCGGCTTGCCGCCGGCCAAAGCTACTGCGGCGGTCCACAGCGGGTAGTCCGGAGCCGGGATCAGCACTTCATCGCCGTTATTGAGCAGCGCCTGCATGGCCATCACGATCAGCTCGGAGACGCCGTTGCCGAGGTAGATGTCCTCAATGCCAACGCCTTCTACCTGCTTCTGCTGGTAGTACTGCATCACCGCCTTGCGCGCACTGAACAGACCCTTGGAGTCGCTATAGCCTTGCGCTGTGGGCAAATTACGGATCACGTCCTGAAGGATCTCCTCCGGCGCTTCGAAACCGAACGGTGCCGGGTTGCCAATGTTCAGCTTGAGGATGCGATGGCCTTCCTCCTCCAAGCGTTTGGCGTGCTTGAGCACCGGCCCGCGGATGTCGTAGCAGACGTTGGCGAGCTTGTTCGATTTGCTGAACTGCATGTAAGTGATCCCGAATGGTGAAGCGCCGTTGAATTACCCTGCAAAAAAGCGGCGGATGACGCGCCTTGGCAGGTTGTAATGCCGGTGACAGACTGGGGGCGAATGATACGTGGCAGCCCGACCTTGGCAAAGGTACTGGTCGGGCTTTTTTGTGCTCAGCACATCCATGTGCTTGACCCCTTCGGGGCTTACGCGCAAAGAGCGCTCCCGGCGTTTTGTGGCGTGCCATCCATGGTCGTCACCTAGTGGGTCGTAGTTGTGCGCCGTTAAAAATCGCTTCTGGCGATTTTCTATTGAGGATTTTGTCTATGAACAAGTTAGAGAAGCCACTGGATGCCTGGCGTGAAGAGCTATCCGAGGAGCAGTTCCATGTGTGTCGCCTCGGTGGTACCGAGCGCGCTTTCACGGGGCAGTACCATGACAGCAAGGTGCCGGGTGTTTACCACTGCGCCTGCTGCCAGGCTGAGTTGTTCGACTCCGACGCCAAGTTTGACTCCGGCAGTGGCTGGCCCAGCTATTTTCAGCCGGTCAGCAGTGAAGCCATCACCAGTCTGGATGATTTCAATCACGGCATGCACCGCATCGAGGTCAAGTGCGCCCAGTGTGACGCCCACCTTGGCCATGTGTTTCCAGATGGCCCGGCACCGACAGGGCTGCGCTACTGCATCAACTCGGCATCGCTCAAGCTGGTCGCTAAAGCCGGCGAGTGACCCGTGTGGCCAGGTGATGACGCTGTGAGCGATTATCAGGGTTGTTTATTAGCGACCAATTAGATTGCGCGCAATTTGATTGGTCGCTATCTTGCGTGCATTGCCACTCACCAGGATGAGCCACCATGAGCAACACCCTTTTTGATATTCCCGTTACCACTATTAAAGGCGAGCAGAAGACCCTGGCCGATTTCGGCGGCAAGGCCGTGCTGGTCGTCAATACCGCCAGCAAGTGTGGCTTTACCCCGCAGTACAAGGGGTTGGAAAACGTCTGGCAGCAGTACAAGGATCAGGGGCTGGTGGTGCTTGGCTTTCCCTGCAACCAGTTTGGCAAGCAGGAGCCGGGCAATGACGGCGCAATTTCTGAGTTCTGCGAGCTGAACTTTGGCGTGAGCTTCCCGCTGTTCAAGAAGGTCGACGTCAATGGCAGTGATGCCCACCC